>CAVRCL010000009.1:0-102500 GCA_963719555.1 Thermoanaerobaculia bacterium
AAGAATTTCATTCCGGCCTTCGAGGCGCTCTATGCCAGCATGTCGGACGAGCAGAAAAAGGATGCGGATACCCTGTTCCGCTATGGCGGTCATCATCGGAAGGCCAAGGGCAAAAGCCAATGATCGCCGGAGCTGGTACATCAAGTCAAGAAAGGAAGGAACCTATGAGAACCTCTATCTTCGGTAGGATCTTGATGGCCTTTATCTTCGCCTCCTTAATCGGCGGCATCTCCGCGGTTTCGGCATTCGCCCAGGATCACTATAGGCGATCGGGACCCCCGCCACCGGCTATTACGATGATCGCGGCCGGTATGACAATCGTGGCTGGTACGACCATCGTGGACGGCGAGTGTATCGTCCCCGTGGCTACTACCACCCGGGACCTGTGTATGGTCCTCCGCCGGCCTTCATTGTCCCGGTTCCGCCGCCCGGCATCAGCATCTTCCTCCCCTTCCCCTTCGACATTCGATAAGGGAGGGATAAAACATGGCAGCATTTGATCGAGGCAAAGGACTGGCCAAGGGATTTTTTTGGGGTGGCTTAATCGGGGTGATTATCGGCATCCTCATTACCACGAGAAGGGATAAGGGGACCTGGGAGGACATCGGTAAGTCCGCGGATGCGTTGGTTGATAAAACCAAGGAGCAGCTTGATGAGGCCCAGAGGCACATGGCGGAACTGGCGAACCGCGGGAAGGATTCAGGCGCAGGGGAAAAGGAAAGTCTGACCTAAAATAGTTGTTTTTTTGGTCAGAAATTCGAAATCCAAAAGGAGGAAACTATGCCATTAGTTCAAGTTGTTTTGGTTCTGATCGTGGTTGGGGTTATTCTCTGGCTCATCAACCGATTTATCCCCATGGCGGGCTCCATTAAGACGATATTGAATGCCGTGGTGGTTATTGTGGTTATCTTGTGGCTTTTGAGCGTTTTTGGGGTTTTGGGTCCGCTCTCCACTATCCGCGTGGGGAAGTAACACCCTTGGTTCGGCGCGGATGGGACGTGATCGCCATGGTTCCATTCGAAGCCATCCGCTCCCGGAAAAGGTTAGGGGATGTTTTTTCTACTTGAATGTTTCCTGAACTTCTTAGAAAGGAGACCAGAAAGGAACTGTCATGCCGACGACCTTAAAAACCAAGAGTATAGATGAATTACTGGCGGAGGCCGATGAACTTGTCCAGAAATATAATTCCGAATTCCTCGAAGACCTGGAAGAGGAGCATCGCCTCCAGTTTGAAAAACATGCCCAACGGTTGCAGGAACTCAAGTCTGAAGTTCAGGCCAAGACCGAAGATAAAGGAACCATAGAATCTTTTACCACGGCCGAGGGAATGCACCAGGCCGTCCTGGATATTGTCAAGGCCATGAAGGACTTAACGAGTTATTTTTCCTGATGTACATATCTCCGTCCAAACCCTTGATCTTTCGGCCGGAGACCAAGGGGTCGGAATAAAGAGTCCGATCCTTCTTCGCAGCTCCCTCCATATCTGGAGGTTCCGCCAAATATGGAGGGTCGCCCGTAATTTCCACCCCCCCCACCCTTCCGCTTATCAATTTAACCTACTGTTTTTAATATGCTTTCCAAATTCCCGTGAATCCCCCGGTTGTTGGCAACCTCTTTGCACATGCTATTTTTATGATCCTGGTCATCACCCGAATGAAAATCTCCGCCGCCAAGCGCCTGGAACTGTCACAGACCGTTGCTTCACTGATCGGGTCCATGAGAACGGAGCCGGGATGTCAGCGCTTCGAATTTTGCCAGAATGTAGAGAATGAAAATGAGCTCTATCTCCTTGAGGAATGGGAAAACCAGGAAAATCTTAAAAACCACCTGATGTCAAAGCGTTTCAGGGTACTCCGCGGGGCCATGAACCTTCTACAGGAGCCCTACGAGATGCAGTTTCACACCCTTTTCCACCCGTCGAGGATGGAGGCTATAAATGGATTGATGAGCACCCCTTGGAAGGATTGAAACGAAGGGGATCTTTGGACAAAAGGTCTTATTGGGCAGTTAACTATTAACTAAAGAAAGAGAGGCAGCATATGCGTTATACCAGGATCTTCCTATTCGCAATCTTGAGTCTGGCCGTTGGTTTTTTGGGTTGCACGACAGAGAAAAAGTCGGAGGCCCCCCAAAAGGAGCAGGTTGTAAAAAATCTGGTTCCCCCGAAGGCCGAGGTCAAGGGCCAGAATTTTCTATTGGAGCTTAGCGAACTTCAGGTGGTTACGCTGATGGACAAAGCCTCGAAGGAGATCACCGAGACCCCGAACCTTAAAGGCCGCATCAAAATAACCAATCAATCGAGTGACAATCTGGAAATACAGGGGATCACCTTGGAATACCTGGATCAGGCAGGTAAGCCCATCCCTTTTACCTCCGGAGAGAAAATATCGAAGGCGACCATCATGTTGCAGGCGATCAAGCCCGGAGAAATCACCGAAGGTTCCATCGATGCCACCATCCCCCGGATGGCGATCAAGGAGAAGGCCCTGGGAAAAATTGAAGTCAACCTGGTCTACGTCCCGACACTGCTTAAACGAGAAAGGTTGTCTTTCTCTCAAAAGGTTGAATAGCCGCCGCACGGACTAAATGAAATAGGCAGGCGGACCGCTTTTTACCGCTGCTCCTGATGAATTCCCGGAAGTGGACCACCTGGTGCTCAATGAAGCCGAGGTGCGGATTGAAACAGCGTCGGCTACTTCCCATATCCGTTTTGGAAGTTAGGGAAAACTTGGAAATAACGTCTTTTGTTTCATAAAATACATAGTTGGCTTTATTTCAAAATTGTTTTTAAAAGCTTAACATCATAAAGCAAAGCGGGGATGGTTGGTGGAAGTCTTGGCGCCCTGGATGCCCATGATGATTGACCCGAAAAATAAGCCGCTTTTCTTGGCAACGGAAGGAGTTTTCCCATGGATATGAAAATGCCGGAAACGGAGACAGTGGGTGATGCAGAGAAAATCACCAGGAAAAAACTAATGGAAGATCTTAAAACGGTGGTGAACGAAGCGGAAGAACTGCTGAAAAAGGCCGCTTCCGACCAGACCAGGGAATGGATCGCCACGGCGCAGTCCAAGGCCAAGAAATCGTTAAAAGCCATCAATGACTGGCTCGCAGCGGAAGAAGGTGCGATGACGGCCAAGGCCAGGGCGACGGCCAAGGCCACGGAGGATTACGTCCGGGCCAATACCTGGATGGTCATGGGAATGGCTGCCCTGGCCGGCCTGGTAGTCGGCATTTTGGCTGTACGACGGGGGCTGCCCGCTATAGAGGAGGGGAAAAGGTTGATCACGCAAGTTGTGGGGATCCAGAACGATGGACAAAGGCTGAAGGATCAATAGGAGAACATGACCCCAAGAGAAGTAAATAGGCCGTGCGCCGGCCAGGCTCGCTAAAAAGTCGGAGCCTCAATAATAAACAGGCACGTCGGTTGCCGGAAAGGAGGCATCAATGCTTTGGACCCTATTTGTAATCCTCTTGGTTTTGTGGCTTCTGGGATTGGTCAGCGGCTATACAATGGGTGGGGTCATTCATGCCCTGTTGGTCATCGCCATCATCGTGATAGTGATCCAAGTTATTCAGGGTCGCAGACGATTATAGCCATTTGGAACGTACCGGAAAAAATTTCGTAACCAACTACATAATCAGTAATCTAAAAACAGGAGGAACCGCTATGAAAAAGAGAAATATTGTTATCCGTTATTTTGTTCTTCTGGCCCTGATCGCCTTCTTGGCCGCCTGTGCCTCTACACGCACACAAGAAAGTACAGGGGAATACGTTGACGATTCGGTCATCACGACCAAGGTAAAAGGCCTGCTGGCTGGAGATGATTTTTTAAAGTCATTCCAGATTGGCGTCGACTTTCAAGGGCGTTGTTCAACTGAGCGGTTTTGTTAATTCGCAAAAGGCCGTCGATAAAGCCATTGAAATCACCCGGAGCGTCAAAGGGGTCACATCCGTAAAGAATGACCTGATCGTGAAGTAGGCGACCGCTATCCTTAATTTAGGCTTCACCCTTTTGGGTGGGTACTCCCATATTTGGTATGGCCGCCGAGACCCGGCAGCCCTGGAGGCCCGATTTCAGACTAACCTTTCAACAGGAACAGCTAAGGCTTCTAAGCCGATTAGGTGAAGACCCAAGGAAAAACCAATGAACCGCGGTTCGACAAATTATCCCGGCGGGCACGATTTCGCTGCCCCGATTATTTTGGCCGTTAGCCAGCAAGGAAACTCTTTTTTATGCCCCACAATAGGCTTGAAACCATCCCTATCTTTCTGGTCATCCTCCGGCTGTTCCGTTGGCTGGTGTGATCCCCCGCCGGACCCGGATCCCTTTGCCGCTGCTCCTGATCGTGACAGGCAAACCGGCCTGCTCCTCGGTTATTTTGTAGAACGCCACGAAGCCCGCAGCGCTATCCGTAAACTGCGAAGCAAAGGCTTTCGCCGCGCCGCCCTGGTCCACAAGACCGCGGCCGGGGTAATACAGACCCAGGACCCCTTCCTTTGGCGCTGTGTTTTCGGGACCATCCTGATGGCCATCCTTTTTGGGGGTCTCGCCGGACTGGCCTTTCTGCTCCTCAACCGACCGTTGGCCCTGCTAAACCGAAGTTTCTCGCTCCCGGTTTCCCTGTTGGCCGGCGGATTGTTCGGCGCCCTCTGCGGGGGGCTGTGGTTAAAACGGTCCAAGTTCGGCGTTGAACGAAAGCTGTTGGAGAATCAGAGACGCTGGTTGACTTCCGGAGAGACCGTCCTGATCCTCCGGTCACCGCTGGAAACCATGCCGTTCCCGGTGGCCCTGCTTCGGGAAAGCGGCGAGATCCCCCCCGCGGTTTTTGTCCTGCATCCGCGGCGCGGGAACCCGCTTAACGAAGTGCGCAGCTCCCTGGTGACGCTCTCCCCGGCACAGATCCGGGAACAGGGCCAACACCTCGCCCGCGACCAGCAAGTGGACCTCCAGCCGCGGCGGAAAGCCGAGCTGCTCCGACGGCTCGAAAAGGCCCGTCGCCTGATTCATCAGGCAGGCTCGGATATCTCCGGAGCGGGTCGTCTGGAACAAGGCCTGCCTCCCACCGCCGAGTGGATTCTCGACAACGAATACGTTATCGAAAGCCAGGCGCGGGACGTTAAGTTGAACCTTCCTCGACACTACTACCAGCAACTGCCGGCATTGGCCAATGAGCCCTATCGGGGTCTGCCCCGCATCTATGGCCTGGCCAAAGCCCTGGTCTCCCACACGGAACTGCGTCTGGACCGGGAGAACATCCTGGCCTTTGGCGAGGCCTATCAATCCGTGCAAACGCTGAGCGATCGGCGAACTTTGGGCGATCCCGCAGATGCTGCGCATCGCCCTGATTGAGGCCATTCAGAATCTGGCCGCCGGGGCGTTGGCCGAACTGCGGGAACGGGAACTGGCCAACTTCTGGGCCAACCGGCTCATGACGGCCAACCGGCGCGATCCCATCCAACTCTTTTCGATCCTGGCCGAATTGGCCGAAACCCAGCCCGACCCGAGCCTCTATTTCGCGGCCCAACTGGTCGATCACCTCTACGACGAAGAAGCGGCGCTTACTCCCGTTCAGAGTTGGCTGGAGCGCCTTACCGCAAGCCCCTGTCCGAACTCAACCTGCGCGAACAAAACCGGCAGACCAAGGATCGAATCGACTGTATCTGGCGGACGCGCGCCGTCTGCAACAGCTCACCCTGCTGGATTGGCGGCTGATCTTCGACATCTCGAACGACCCGGTGAGCGGTGCCTGCGCCTGGATCCCTCCGGTGTTTATTACCAGATGGATTTCGGCACGCCCGTAATCGTCCTCGCCCGGACGATTGAAGAGCTGGCCCGCGGGTCCGGCCTTCCGGAAGACCAGGGTCGCCGAGCGGGCCATCGACCTGGCGACGGTCGAGGTTCCTGAAACAGCGGCCGATGAACACCGGAACCACGGTCAGCCTCGCCCTGGTGCTCATCGGGCGGTTCGGGAGGTGCTGGGAAGCGGGACGTCTTCGGCATTCCGGTCTTCGGCGCCGGTTTCGAGCCCTGGGTCGTGATGGTGCTGCCTCCCGGCGGATTCCTGGTGCTTGGCGTCCTGCTCCTCGGCCTCGCGAAGCTCGCCGAAATCCGCAGTCGCGGAGGCGATCAGCGCTCGCGCTCCGAAGGGGAGGACCGCGATGAGCGCGAGGCTCTTCACGATCTTCTTCAGCGCGCTGCTGATCAACAACTTCACCCTGAGCTACTTCCTCGGGCTCTGTCCGTTCTTCGGGGTCTCCGGGCGCCTCCAGACCGCCTTCCGGCTCGGCGTCGCCAACACCTTCGTGCTGATCATCACCTCGCTCGCCGCCTGGGCGCTCAACACCTACGTCCTGGTGCACGCTCCCTACCTCTCGCTGATCGCCTACATCCTGGTGATCGCCTCGACGGTGCAGTTCGTCGAGATGGTGATCAAGAAGACCTTGCCGGCGCTGTTCCGCGCGCTCGGCATCTATCTGCCGCTGATCACCACCAACTGCGCGATCCTGGCGCTGGCGCTCTTCCAGACCAGCCGCGGCTACAACCTGGTCGAGGGTCTGGTCTTCGCCGTCGCCTCGGGGCTCGGGCTGATGCTGGCGCTGGTCCTGATGGCCGGCATCCGCGAGGAGGCCGAGCTCTCGAACGTCCCGCGCCTGCTGCGCGGGACGGCGATGAGCTTCCTCATCGCCGGCATCCTGTCGCTCGCCTTCATGGGCTTCGCCGGCCTCTTCGGCGGCTGCTGATGCGCGACCTGCTGGCAGTTCTCGGTCTGGCGGCCGCCGCGGCCGCTCTGGGCTATTGTTCAGCGCATGGCGGCACGCGCCGACCCGCACAATCCGGGAGTGAAACGCGACTGTGGCGGAACCTGCAACGGTTGTGACAAGTCCTGCGATGAGTGAGCCGGCGGTGGCGCCCCGTCGCGCGTCCGGCTGGCGCGCGGCGTGCTCCTCGTGGTCGTCGCGCTGGTCGCGATGCAGCTGTGCGCGCCATGCGCGCCCCCCGGTTCGCCACTTTCGATGGCGAGGCGATGGCGACGACCTGGCAGGTCGACGCTCCCCGAGGGCGCCGATCCGGCGGCGGCCGCCGCCGCTGCCGAGGCCTGCTTCGCGCTCTTCCGCCGGCTCGACCTCGAGCTCTCGGAGTGGAAGGAGGGCTCGCCGCTCTCGGCGGTCAATCGCGCCGCGGGAGCGGCGCCGGTGGCGGTTCCGGAGGAGCTTTTCGGGCTCGTCGCGCGCGCCGTCGAGATCGGGCGAGAGACTGACGGTGCATTCGACATCACCTGGGCGGCGCTCTGGGGCCTGTGGGATTTCCGCGCCGCGTCGCCGATCGTGCCGGCGGCGGAGGCGATCGCAGAGCGCCTCGCCCTGGTCGACTACCGGCGGGTGGTGCTCGACCCGCCGCGCGGACGGTCTTCCTGCCGGCCGCCGGGATGAAGCTCGGGCTCGGCGGCATCGCCAAGGGCTACGCCCTCGAACGCGGCGGGGCGCTCCTCGCGGAGCGCGGATTCGAGGACTTCCTGCTGGTCTCCGGCGGGCAGGTCTACGCCCGCGGCACGCGGGGCGGGCGTCCCTGGCAGGTGGGCGTGCGCGATCCGCGCGGGGCGCGCGACGAGGTCTTCGCCACCTTGCCGCTCGCCGGTCGATCGCTGTCGACTTCGGCCGACAACGAGAGCTTCTTTGCTCGTCGACGGCGTGCGCTACCACCACATCCTGGACCCCGGACCGGCTGGCCGGCGCACGGGACTGCGCAGCGCCACGGTCCTGCCGCCGATCCGACCCTGGCCGACGCCCTCTCGACGGCCGTGATGGTGCTCGGACGGGAGCGTGGTCTTGAGGTCGCCGCCCGGCTCGGCGCCGCCGCGCTGGTGGTCGACTAGCAGGGCGAGTCGCCATGACGCCGGGCCTCGAAGCCATCCTCACTCTGCTGCACTCACCGCGCCCCGAGGAGTGATTTCAGGTCGGGGACCGGCTCGCGGCCCCGGAGCTCTTCCCGCCCGCGCGGGTAGTCCACGCAGCGATCCCCAAAGGTGTATTCTTCCCGCGAGAGTCAACTTTAGAGTTGCCACGAGTTCCGGGCCGAGGGTAGACGTCTCTTTGGTCTTTCCGGACATAAGGAGGAAGTAGCGATGCGAGCGAACCGAACAGTCTTCATCCTGCTGGCGCTGGCCGCCCTGGCCACGGTCGCGGGCGCCCAGACAGACGCGGCGGTTGAGGCCACCTACGTCGGTGCCGAGACCTGTCTCGGCTGTCACGACACCTTGGCGAGACGATGGGGGCGCACGGCAAGCCGGGATTCGCCAACCTGAGCGACCACGGCTGCGAGACCTGCCACGGCCCGGGTTCGATCCACGCCGAAGACCCCGACGTCGAGGCCAACCGGCCGACGATGAAGGGCAAGACCGCCGCCCAGAAGTCGGCGATCTGCCAGAGCTGCCACGACGGCCGAGCGCAGTTCTTCTGGTCGGGCAGCACCCACGAGACGCGCAACGTGGCCTGCACCGACTGCCACTCCGTGCACTCTGCCAAGTCGGAGAAGGCGCAGTTGGTGGAGTCGAACATGCTGGAGCAGTGCTTCTCCTGCCACAAGAACGTCCGCGCCGACCTGTGGAAGAACTCGCACCACCCGATCCGCGAGGGCAAGATCTCCTGCAGTGACTGCCACAATCCGCACGGCACCCAGACCGCCAAGATGGTCCTCGGCGAGTCGGTGAACGAGCTCTGCTACACCTGCCACACCGAGAAGCGCGGGCCGTTCATCTGGGAGCACGCGCCGGTGCGCGAGAGCTGCCTGAACTGCCACACCCCGCACGGCTCGAACCACATCAAGCTGCAGAAGACCTCGGTGCCGTACATCTGCCAGCAGTGCCACTCGAACACCCGGCACCCCGGCACGATCTACGACAACACCAGGCTGCCGATCGGACGACAATCCGGCCACCGGCAGCAACCGAGTCTTCAACCGGGCCTGCCTCGATTGCCATGCGGCGATCCACGGCAGCAACCATCCTTCGAGTCCGTACCTCGGGTACTAGGAGCCACGACATGCGCGCCCACAACCTACTTCGCATGACGCTCGCCGGCGCCCTCTTCCTGGCCGGCACCGCTTTCGCGGCCGAGGGCACCGGCTTCACCCTCAAGATGGACCGGCTCGACCTCGCCGTCTACGACGTCGACGTCGACACCGACTCCTCGAAATTCAACGAGTACCGGGACTGGAACACCGGCTTCGCCATCCCCAAGATGAAGATCTCGGGCGAGGACGAGAACGGCCGCTACCTGGACTTCAAGAGCACCTGGATCGGGCGCCGGGACGCCCGCTACACCCTCGACTACGGGGTCTCCGGCAAGTGGTCGATGATGATCGACTACAACAAGATCCCGCACCGCTTCGGCAACAACGGCCTGATCCTGTTTGCCGAGACCTCGCCCGGGCGCTGGCAGATCGCCGACAGCATCCAGCAGTCGCTGCAGAACACGCTCACCCAGCAGTACGCGACCGACCGCACCAGGATCAACTACGCCTATCTCGACCGGTTGATCACGCCGTACCTCAACGCCGCCAACACGATCGATCTCGATCTGCAGCGCGACCGCACGCGGGCGGTGGTCGAAGTCGGGCAGATGGGCCGCATGGCCTGGAAGCTCGACTACGCCCACGAGAACCGGACCGGCAACCGGCCGTACGGCGCGTCGTTCGGCTTTGGCAACGTGGTCGAGCTCCCCGAGCCGATCGATTACGCGACCGACAACGCCACGCTGTCGGGTGAGCTCAAAGGCAAGAACGGCGGCCTCACCTTCGGCTATCGCTACTCGACCTTCAAGAACGACGTCGACTCGCTGATCTTCGACAACCCGTTCCGCTTCACCGACTCGACCGACCCGTCGGCTTACCAGGCGCCGGGCAGCGCCTCGGTGGGTGGTGCGGCGACCGGCCAGGCCGACCTCGCGCCGGACAACGAGGCCGGGACCCTGTTCGTCAACGGCCGGTTGCGCGCCGGTTCTGGAGCATGAACGGCGCGTTGAGCTACAACCAGATGGAGCAGAACGACGACCTGGTGCCGTACACGCTGAACTCGGCGATCCGCGGCATCGGCTTCAATCACGCGACCTTCGCGGCCAACGACCCGGCGAATCTACCGACTGCGCAGGCCGACACGCAGGTGGACGTCCTGAGCTTCTACGGCTCGGCCAACGGCAAGCTCGGCGACGCCTTCACGCTCGGCTTCAAGGTCCGCTACTACGACTACGACAACGGCTCGTCGCGGATCGAGTTCCCGGGCTACGTGCGCTATCACGGCGTCTGGGAGGAGATCGGCCGCGTCACGGTGCCGTTCTCCTACACCGTCGAGGACATCGGCGCCGATCTGGGCTGGAACATCGGCGAGGCGAGCCGGCTGGGTCTGGCCTTCAACCGCCAGAGCTGGGATCGCGACTACCGCGAGATCGAGGAGAGCGACGAGGACGTCCTCAAGCTGACCTACGACACGCGGCTCGGTGCCTTCCAGATCCGGGCGTTCTACGAGATGGGCGACCGCTCGATCGGCGAGTATTCGACCGAGGCGCAGGAGTTGAGCTTCCTCCACCCGGAAGGGATCAACAACCTGCCGGCGCTGCGCAAGTACGACGAAGCGGCACGCGAGTACGACGGCTACGGTGTGCAGGGCTGGTGGTATGCCACCGAGTCCATGGATCTATCGTTCGGAGTCAACACCCGCGACGACGACTACGACGAGAGCCGCTTCGGCTTGGTGGGCGACGAGTTGCTGCAGTACAACGCCGAGATCAACTTCGCGGTCGCCTCCGGCAGCAACCTCTACTTCTTCTACCAGCGCTCGGAGCGCGAGGTCTTCCAGCGTTCGCGGCAGTCGGGAGCCACGCCCTCGACCAACCCGCTCGACGACTGGGACGTCACTTTCGACGAGGAGAACGACACCGCCGGCGTCGGCTTCAAGGCGGCGATGGGCGAGCGTTGGGACTTCGACGCCTCGGCGACGTGGAACAAGTCCGACGGACTGGCCGACTTCTTCAGCCCGCCGGGCGGCACGCCGAATCTCGCGGTCGGCTTCGACGACTACGAGGACATCGAGATCCTGACGGCGCGCGTCGCGCTCGACTATGCGATCACCGAGAACATCAGTGCTGGGCTCGACTACCGCTACGAGGACTACACCCTGGACAGCTTCATCGTCCGCGGTCTCGAGAATTACATGCCGGCCTCGCTTCTCCTGAACGCCAACTACGGCGACTACACGGCGAACGTGGTCGGGTTGCGCTTCAAGCTGAACTTCTAGACGAGCGGCGGCCCGCGCCGCCGCGCAGCCGGATTCGGACCGCCGCCCCTTCGGGGTCGGCGGTCTTTTTGTTGCTGCGAGGTCGGCGCGCGCCTTGCCTGGCGGGGGCTCGTGAGACAGACTTCACGGATGCATCCGAATCTCCTGGCGCTTCGTCGATCGGCGCTCGGCTGTGGCCTCGCCCTGTTCGTCGCCGGCGCCGCCGGGGCCGTGGAGCTCGAGGTCGGAGTGGTCACGGGCGGGCAGCAGACGGGCAGCATCGGCACGCGGGAGGGCACGCTCGAACTCGCCGGGGGCCTGCTTTTCGGCGTCGCCCTCGGCTGGCGGGTGCAGCCGGACGGGATCGTCGAGGTCGCCTGGTCCCGCCAGAGCTCGGAGGCGACCGGCGACCTCGTCAGCGGTCCCGAGCGCTTCGACGTCGTCATCGACACGGTCGAGTTCGGCGGGCTCTGGGAGACCCGGCCGGGAGCCTGGCGACCGTTCCTCGGGCTCTCCGTCGGCGCGACCCGCCTCGCCGGCCCCGGGCAGGACTTCGGGGACGGCTGGTACTTTTCTGGCGCGATTTCGGGGGGGGTGCGCTACATGCTGGGCGAGCACGCGCTGATCCGGCTCGAAGGACGCGGCACCGGTGTCCTGCTCTCGGACGGCGGCGCGCTCGCCTGCTCGTTTCCCCCTGGCGGCTGCAGTCTTGGAGTGACCGGCTCGGTGCTCGGCGCGTTCTCGGCCCGCCTGGCGGTCGCGGCGCGGTTCTGACCTGCTGGCGGATCCCACCCGCATGGGCCGGGCCCGCGTGCGCTTTGTCAGGCAGGATACAAGGTGATGCGGTTCATTTGCGGAGATCCGACTACTGAAAGGGAGAAGACCATGCCTCGTACCATCGCTGCCTGTCGTCGCATCCTGCGGTTGGCGCTTCTGTGGATGGTTGCGCCGCTTCTCGCCGCGCCGCTCGCCGCCGTCCCTCCGGACGAGGTCGATCTCAGCCAGGTCCTCTCCGGCCAGCCACCCGGCGTGCGGCAGACCGAGCGACTGGCGAAGAAGGCCGACGCCCTGATCGACGAGGTGGAGGCGGCCCAGGAGCAGGTGCGTGTCACCCTCGCCGCCCACGACACGCTCCTCTTCGGCAATGCCGCCGACCTGCGCAAGCCCTATCGCACGCTCGACAAGGAGATCGAGCGCACCGGCAAGCAGCGCGAGGCGGTGCGCCGCCGTGCCGATCAGGCGAAAACAGAGTCCACCGACTACTTCCGCGCCTGGGCCGGCAGCCTGCCGCTCATCGAGAACGACGAGCTGCGGGAACGCAGCGAGGTTCGCCTGCGAGACTCCCGTGCCCGCTTCGACGGCATCCTCCAGGCCGGCCTGGACGCCGCCGCGGCCTACGAGCCGTTCATCGGACGGTTGCGCGACCAGTGGAACTACCTCGGCCACGACCTGAATCCCTCGGGGATCGAGAGCCTGCGCCCCGACGCCCAGCAATTCGCCGAGGAGGGCGAACGCCTGCTGGCGGAAATCGACGACAGCCTGCGCCTGGCGCGCGACTACGTGACGTCGATCCGCGCGCGCCAGCCGCCCCCGCCGCCTCCCCCGGCGCCGGAACCCCCGCCCGCCGCGCCTGTGCCGCCGGGCAACTAGCCGGACTTCTCACCAGCCTTCTGCTGCAGCGCTGCTGCTGGCTGTTCCGGCCCGCGAGCCTAGCCGGCGGCGCCCGAGCCGGCGAGCTCGCGCAGGAGAAAGGCGCGCGCGCGTTGCCAGTCGCGGCGAACGGTGCGCTCGTTGCGGTCGAGGGCGAGGGCGAGCTCGGCGTCGGTCAGGCCGGCGAAGAAGCGCCCCTCGACGAGCCTCGCGAGGTGGGCATCGACCGCCTCCAGCCGGTCGAGCGCGCGATCGAGCGCCACGACATCCACCGCAACCGCGTCGACGCTCGCATCCGCCTCCAGGAACTCGACCGGCACGCCGCCGCCGCCGCGCTTGCCGGCGACCCGGGCGCGCGCTGCATCGACGAGGATCTGGCGCATCGCCCGCGCCGCCAGGGCGAAGAAGTGCTGCCGGTCCTGGACCGCGACGGGCGCCCCCTGGGAGAGCTTGAGGAACGCCTCGTGGACGAGGACGGTGGTGGAGAGCGTATCGCCCGGCCGGCTCCGGGCCCTCTGGCGACGGGCGAGCCGGTGCAGCTCCCCGTAGACCGCGGCAAAGGCGCGCTCCAGCGCCGCGCGATCGCCCGCGCGCGAGGCGGCGAGCAGTTGGGTGACGGATTCGTCGGCCACGCCCCGCCACGATACGACCGCGGCCGCGCAGACACGCAAGGCGCAGGAAGCCTGGGCTAAGGCGACCCGGTCCGACCAGGCGAGCATCCCGGCCGACTCGAAGCCGTCGACGAACAGCCGGCAGGCGCCGCTCGAGATGCCGCTGTTCGTCACCGAGACGTCGTCGCTCGCCGCGAGCCGCGCGCCCCCCGTCGTCCGCAGCAGGCTCGTCCAGCAGCCGGCGACCCCCGCCGCCGTGCCGTCGAGCGAGAGCCCGGCGAGCGTCACGTCGCTCGCCGGCGCCGCTGACCTCGAGCGCGCCCGCCACGGTCGACAGCCCCGAGCCGGCGCCCTCGATCGCCAGATCGCGCGCCAGGAAGACGTTCTCCGGAAGAGTCCCCGCCGCGAGTTGGATCGTCGTGCACGCGACGTCGCGCACCGCGGCGCCGAGCGTCGGATGGGCGATCGTCGGCACGGAGCACGGAGAGGCGGCGGCGCGCTGCGCCCAGAGCGCGACGAGCAGCCCGGAGTACCAGGCGCCGCGGCAGAGGCGCGCGCTAGCGCTGGCCATCGGCCTCTCCCCGAGCGTCCGGCCAGTCCGGAAGCGGTGGCGGCAGCTTGGCGAAAGCGGCCGGCGAAACCGGAACGGAGCTCTCGAAGCTCTCTCCCTCGGTGCGCGCAGGTTCGTTCGCGTCGAGGCGGTGCAGGCCCTTCTCGGCGGGTTCGCCCCAGGCTTCGGGATGAAGATAGAGGCCGCGCTCGCCTTCCGGCTTCGTCTCCTCGGTGGGAATCCGATGCGCCTCGGCCCAGGCGTCGTGTCGGACACCCGTCACTTGCCAGGAGACGCGGCTGTGAGCACCGCCGCGGATCAGGAAGCGGTTCCCTTCGATCTCCCGTTCGATCCAGAGCGCCGCCCACGAGCCGAGCGGCGTCAGTTGGTAGCGGAAGTCGCGGTTGAGGGCCTCGAACCAGTCCGGCAACACGACCCACGCTTCGCCGTTCGCGTCGAGCGTCGCGTTGCCGTTGTAGAGGTTCATCATGTCCGGCGATTCGACGAAGGAATGGGAGAGGTACCTGTTCTCGGGATCGAGCGGGTGGTCGATCTTGAACGAGCCGCCCGCCTTCGACAATGTCCCGTTGACGTGCACGTTCCCTTGGAAGTAGCCGGCGAATCCCCCGCCGCTGTTGAAACCGTAGATGCCGGCGCCGAAGAGCGACGCCGAGCCGCCAGCGACTCCCAGCGCGTCCCCGGAGGTCCCGGTGGCGAGCCCGTAGACGGCCGTCGCGCGCGGGTTCACACCGTTCGTCGAAGTCGAGCGCGTTTCGCCGTAGACGCCCCACGGATTGCCGAGCGTCGCCGTGGCGAGGCCGTGGACGCCGATCGAGTCGGGCGAGGGCGCCTCGCCGACCACGCCGAAATTCAGCCCCGTCGTCGAGGTCGCCTTGCCGTAGACACCGATGCCGCCGGCCGCAGAGGCCGTTTCGCCATAGACGCCGCGGGTGGCGCCGGTGGTCGCAGTCGCTTGTCCCCGAACGCCGGTCCCGGAGGGCGACGCCGCAACGCCCCAGACGCCCTGCGTCGAGCCCGAAGTTGCCTGGGATTCGCCCTTCACTCCGACGCCTTGGGGCGACAGGCTCGAGAGGCCCAAGACACCGATCATGTCGCCGGTCGCGTTGTAGGCCCCGCCGAAGGCCCCGGCTCCAGAGGTGCCGGTGGCGAAACCCACGACCCCGTAGCCGGTCGCTGGAGCCGTCGAGATACCGCGGACGCCGTAGCGCGCGGCGACGCCATGGACGCCGATGCCCTGGGAGGAGTCGCTGAGGCCGTAGACCCCATAGCCGCCAGCGGTCGGGTGCCCGTGCAGCCCGTAGACCGCCGCGCCGGTCTCGGTGTAGGTGCGCGACACCAGGCTCGAGAGATTGCCGGTCGTGCCGAGGTTCTCGATCGTGAGCGCGGCCCCGACGCCGGTCCAGGACGCCCCGAAGTGCCCGTGCGCCGCGGCGGCCAGAGCGCTCGAGTCGAGCCCGTCGACGGTGTCGGCGTCGAGGCCCGAGGCAGGGCCTTCGAGAACGTCGAAGGTGCTGCCGGTCAACTGCAACTGGTTACCGGCCAGATAGGTCGTATCGCTGTCGGCGTCGTTCGCGCACTGCCAGACGCCCGAGATCCGCTTCGCAATCTGGCCGTCGGGGCAGGAGAGGGCGCCGAGGGTGTCCTGGTCGGTGGCGGTGGTGACGACGTCGACGCCGTCGACGGAGAGGGTCAGCGCGCCGCCGCCGGAGTTCCTGAAGTCGAAGCTCTCGGGGTTGGCCGACGGGCGATCGAGCGAATCCTGGCGGAGGAGGGTGTCGCCAGCGCCGTTTGCCTCGCCGTCGAGGATCAGATCGGCGCCGGCCGATTCGTTGCGCGCCACGACGCCCGCGCCGTCGGGAGAGTGACTGATGCCGAACAGGCCGAAGGAGCTTCCCGAGCTGTCCGGATTCTCGCCCCGGATCGCCGCGGCGCCGGTCGCGAGGTGGGCGTCGGGAGCAGCGCCGGAAGCCTTCGACGGCGAACGGTGCACGAGCGCCTCCGCGCGAAGCGCCGCGCCGGCGGCGATGCCTTCGCCAGCGCTCTCGCCGCGAGCTTCTCGCCAGCGCTCGAGGGTGGCGAGTGCGGCGGCGATCTCGTCGTCGCTCGGCACTTCCGGAACCGCGAATTGCCGCGCCTCGGCCCAGTCGACGTGCGCCTCGCTGGCTTCAGTGCCCAGCGCCCGCACCGTCCAGGCGTAGCGTCCGCCGGACTCGAGGCAGTCGTTCCGCGAGGGCGACCAGCTCGTCGCCGATCCCGCGATCCCCCGCGTCCAGACGAGCTCTGGCTCCCCACCGCGGTCGAGCCGGAACACCGCGAGCTCGTAGCCGGTCGCACCGGGCGCCGCGCTCCACGAGAACGTCGGGCAGGCGCTGGCCGCCTCGACCGCACGCGCGGCCTCTCCGGGAGAGACGGCGACCAGGGACGCGCGAGACCCGGCGACGCTCGATCCGGTCAAGAGCGCTGCGGCGAGTGCGGGACGGACGGCGCGGCGGAGGAGATCCAGTTTGTCCATACCGGAATCAACGCAAGGCCGGGCAGAATCCGGGCATCAGCGCAACCGCTCGACGATCTGCTGTGCGTAGGCTTCGTACTGCTCGCGCAGATCGACCTCGCGGCCGTCGCCGCGGGTGAAGAGGAACTCCCCCTTCGCGCTGCCGGAAGCGAGCGCCGTGCCGTCGAGGATGAGGGTGATCGCGGTGCCGTCCGCCAGGATCACCTGATTCAGCCAGCCGGCGTCCGACCGGCGCCCGCGGATTCCGCCGCCCAGATCGACGTCCGAGCCGCCGAGAAACGGCGTGGGCACATAGCGCCCCACCGAGATCGACACGCCGAGCCGCTGCCCGTCGACCGTCCACCAGCAGACGGAATCCGAGCTGACCTCGCGCCGCACGGCGCCGGCGTAGGCGCTGATGCGCTCGATGTCCGCCGGGGTGATCAGGGTGCAGGGCGCGGAGAGCGCCGCCTGCGCCGATCTCGGTCCCTCCGTCCGCCCCGATGAGCCGGCCGCGGCACGCGCCGCCGTCTCGCCGCCCTCGCCGCAGCCGGCAAGGCTCGCGGTCAAGAGTCCCAACGCCAGCCATGTTCCCCTTCGTCGTCTCCATGTCATCGGGTCTCCTCCTGGTCTCGCAATGGGAGAACGTCGTGGCGCCCGGAATCCGGGCGTCGTGGGGCCGCGCCCGGATCGACGCCGGTTTGCCGTTCTTTTCTGCATGAAGATCGCATCGACAGCTGCTTCGCGAATGCTCCTGGCGCTCTCGCTTGCTGGCGCGCGGGTTCTCGCGCAGACGGACGGCACGCTCGACGTCGCCTTCGACCTCGATGGCGCGGCGCGCATTCCGTTCGACCTCGGAGCAACCTTGCGCGATGTCCCGGTGGCCGTGGCCGTGCATGGGGACGGCAGGATCGTCGTCCTGGGCACCGCGGCGACAGATAGCTACGGCGACCAAGTGACGCTCGCCCGCCTCGAGGCGTCGGGTCAGGTCGACGTCGGCTTCGGCGGGATCGGCTTCGCGAGCTTCGGGGCTCCGGTCGACGACTTCCCGACGAAGCTGGTGGCGGAGCCGGACGGCGCCGTCGTCGTCGCCGGCTCTCGCCTCTCCGGGGTGAACCCGGGGCCGGAGCTGTTCCTCGACCGGGTCAGCGCGTTCGGTTTCTACGCCGGGGGAACCGCCCTCTCGGTCCCGTCCCTCGATTCTCCCTGGGTCGGGTCTCGCGCGGGAGCCGGCTACCGGAAACCTCCTCATGGCCTTCTCCTACACCTTCGACCTCGAGCACTGGATCGGTGTCACGCGCTGGTTCGCGAGCCTGGCGCCGGACCCGGCATACGGGGTGCAGGGGCGCCTGCGTTTCAACCTCCCGGACGGTGAACCGGGCACCGTTGCGCGCTCGAGCCGCTGCCTGGCGGCAGCCTGCTGATCGTGGGCACAGCCTTCGGGACGAGCGGCGACGATCTCTTCGCCGCCCGCGCCACGCCGAGCGGTTTTCTCGACCCGTCGTTCGGGGACGCGGGCATTCAGGTGGTCCCGCTCGATCTCATGGCGTCCGGGAACGACCGTGCCGAGGCCGTCGCCGTCGACTCCCAGGGACGAATTCTGATCGCCGGCAGCGCCGACGCGCCGGGTTTCGCCGACCGCGCCGCGGTGCTCGTGCGCCTTACCGCGAGTGGCGGCGTCGACCGGCCTTCAACGGCGGCGAGCCGCTGGTGGTGGCAGACACCGACGGCGACGACGCGATGAACGGCGTCGTCGTCCAGAGCGACGGGCGGATCGTCGTGGCCGGCAAGGTCCACGGTCCGGCTTCGCCGATGTTCTTCGCGGCGCGCTATCTCGAGGACGGTTCGGCCGACTGGAGCTTCGGCAGCTTCGGCGTCTTCACCGCCCGACTTCCCCGACTCCCCGAACGACGACTACGCCGTGGCGCTCGCGCTCCAGGGCGGGCGGCCGATCCTCGTCGGTCCTGCGGAGTGGAGCGCGCCCGACTACGACTTCGGCGTGATGCGGCTCGCGAGCTCGCTGATCTTCGCCGACGATTCGAACGCGGCTCGACCGGCGGCGTGGTCCGCCGCGGCTGCCTTAGGGCCGGTTTCCCGGGCAGGCGGCCAGCGCCCGTTCCGCGGCCTGGCGATCGGGGTGTGCGGGCCCGAGAGCCTTCGTGAGGAGTCTCACGGCTTCGGACAGGAGCGGCCGGCATCGGTCGGCGTACCCGGGCTCGTCGAGCGCCGCGACGAGCAGGGTGAGCGTTCGTCCGGTCGCGAGGTTGCCTTCGGCTGAGTTCGCGCGGCGGATCGCGAGCGCCTCCTCGAGCTTCGTCTGCGCCTCGCTTCTCCTTCCCTGGCGCAACAGCAGATCTCCCTGGCGTTCGAGCGTGTCGGCGTGGAAGTCGCTCGTCCCGAGCTCGGTCGCGACCTCGGTCGCGGACGCGGCGTCGAGCTCGCGCTGCGCCTCGGCGAAGGCGCCGCGGCGGGCGAGCGCAGCGCCCAGCGCCGAACGGGCGAAAGCGGTGTCGCCGTGCGCCATCCCGAACAGGCCGGCGAAGATTCCGACAGCCTCGCGGGCGAGCGCTCTCGGCGCGCGCGGTCTCGCCCGCCACGAGGGCGATGTTCGAGGCCTGTACCAGCGTGTAGCCCAGCGTCTGCGGCTGGTTGGCGGCGCGCAAGGCTCCGGCCACCTCGGTCGAGCGCCGTCCAGGGCCTCGGCGAAGTCGCCGTCGTACGCCGCCAGCCGCGCCTGCAGCCGGATCGACGAGCAGGGTCTCGCCGTGCGCCGCACCGAGCACGCGCGTCAAGCGCTCGGGGAGACCTTCGAGAGCGCGGCGGGCCTCGTCCCGGCGGCCGAGCGTCGAAAGCGCGACGATCTCGTTCAGCGTGGCGGTGAGCGTCGACGGCGCGTCGGGGCCTTCGATCCGGCGGGCGAGCGCGGCGGTCTCGTGCGCCGCCTTCGCCGCCTCCGCGGTCTGACCGCTGTTGAGCAGCTGGGAAGTGCGCGTCGTCAGCACATGGAGAAGGGTCGCGGCTCTCGGCGCCGAAGCGCTCGCGCGCGTCGACCGCCGCACGCTCGATCCAGGCGGCGGCTTCGGCATAGCGTCCGAGGGCGAAGACCGACTTGGCGAGCCCGACGCGCGACTCGATCGCCTGCCTCCTGATCCTCGCGCTCGGTGCTTTCGCCGAGCCGCGGGCCAGCGAGCCGATCGAGCTCCGCCGCCTCGTCGAAGGCGTTTCGCTGGTAGCGGATCTCGGCGAGCAGACGGCGGGCGCGGGCGGCGTCGATCGAGCCGTCGCCGGCACCTGCGATGCGCGCGTCGAGCACTCGGCGCGCGAGCGGCTCCGCCTTCTCGTACTCGCCGAGCTGCAGGTAGACCGAACCGATCTCGGCGAGCAACGGGAGCTGCAGCTCGGGGCGCGCGGCGAGCTCGCGGTCGATGCGCTCGACGCCGGCGGCGAGCATCTCGCGGTCGGTCATCACCCGCCCCTGCGCCTGGTTGGGGTCGGCGCTCGCGAAGAGGCTGATGAGGAAGGCGCGTGAAGTCTCGGCGAGCTCGGCCTCGGCGCGGGCGCGCGCCGCCTCGCGCTCGGCGCGGCGCGCCTGGGTGACCGCCACGGCGAGCGCTGTCGACCAGCGCGGCCACGGCGAGCACCGAGAGCACGAGCGCCAGCCGGTGGCGGCGCACGAACTTGCGCATTCGGTACACGGCCGAGTCGCCGCGCGCCTCGACCGGGCGTCCTTGCAGATGCCGGCGCAGGTCGGTGGCGAGCGCCTCGACCGAGGGGTAGCGACGCTCCGGCTCTTTGGCCATGGCGCGCTGGACGATGCGCTCGAGGTCGCCGGCGAGCCGCCGCGCGAGCCTCGCGCCCTCGGGGCGCGACGGGTCCATGACCGCCGCCTGCGACAGGCGGGCGGGCTCGGCCCCGACGATCGCCTGCTCGACGGTGAAGGGACTGCGATCGGCGAGCGCGTAGGGGAGTCGTCCCGGCGAGGAGCTCGAAGAGCAGAACACCCAGGGCATAGACGTCGGTCGCGGTGGTGATCGCGTCGCCGGTGACCTGTTCGGGTGCGGCGTATTGCGGGGTGAGCGCGCGCAGCAGGGTCGGTTGCGTCCTGAGGTTCCCCGCCTGGAGCGAGAAGCTTCGCGATGCCGAAGTCCAGGAGCTTGACCCTGCCCGTGGCATCGACCATGACGTTGGACGGCTTGAGGTCGCGATGGACGACCAGGTTGCGGTGGGCATACTCGACTGCGGCGCAGACCTCGAGGAAGAGCGCGAGACGCTCTTCGACGCTAGCCCGGCTAGCCTGGGTCGGCTTGCGTCAGCGTCCGGCCTTCGACCAGTTCCATCGCGAGGTAGGGAGCGCCGTCGGCGGTGACGCCGCCGTCGAGCATGCGGGCGATGCCAGGATGCTCGAGGCGGGCGAGAATGCCGCGTTCGGCGAGGAAGCGCTGATGGAGAGGGCCCGTCGCGGCGGCGGATGAAAGGAGCTTCACCGCGGCGCGCTGGGTGAAGCCTTCGCCCCTGCGCTCGCCGAGGAAGACGCTGCCCCATGCCGCCTTCGCCGAGCAGCCGGCCAAGCGTCCAGCCGCCGACAGATGTTCCGGGCGTGCCCGGCAAATCGGGCTCGCCAGTGCCGCCGACGAGGGGATCGATCCAGGAGCGGTTGCGGGCGTCGAGCAGGGGATCCCCGCCGTCGTGGGCCGAAAGGAGGTCCGCCAGCTCGCGGGCGAGATCGCCATCGTCGGCGCAACGGTCGCGGATGAACCCTTCCCGCTGTGCGCCGGACGGCAGCTCACTCGCCGAGTCGAACAGCTTCCAGAGCCTCTCCCAGCGCTCTCCGGCACTCTCGTTCAGACCGGCCTCCTTTGCGGACTCGACAGCTTCTCCACCACAGTGCGGCCGCCGACGCAGGACAGATTCTGCCGTCCACCTCCACCACGATACGACCGCGCGAACGCGACGCGCAAGAAGCCGACGCGATGCGTCCGTCCGCGCGTGTCCCCGTGGAGCGACAAACGTCGTAGGGTTGAAGGAGCGACCCAGATCCAGGAGGCCGTCATGCGAATCCGCGCCCACGTCCGTCTCGTTGCCCTGTCTTTGGCCGTCCTGGGCCTTGCCGCCGCTTCAGCCAGGGCTGCCGCCCCGAGCCAGGCAAGCGGAAAGTTCGCCTCCCGGAACTGGGAGTTCGCACCCTCCGGCGCCTACGCCTATCCCGGCGAAGTCGGCATGGACGACGAGGCGGGCATCGTCGTGGCGATCTCCAACGCCTCCTTCGACAGCGAGTTCTTCGACGGCTACTGGGACCGCGGGCATGCCATCGAGACCTACCACAAGGACGACAGGACGCTCGTCGCCTCTCTCCAGTTCGCCAAGAGCGGAACCTACAAGGGGATGACCTACTACTTCGAATCGGGGGACGGTTGCGGCTTCTGCTACGACGGCTCGGCCCGGTCGACGGTCAAGGTGGAGAAGGGGAGGATTCACGGCCGGATCACCCTCGCCGGGCAGCCCGGCGAGCTCGCCTTCGACGTGACCTTCGACGTGCCGGTCGCTCCGTCCGCCTACGGCGACCCGCTGCCGGCGGGCGGTGGCGAGCCCGGCAAGGTGTATGCCGCCTACCACCAGGCGATCGTGGCCGGGGACAAGGCGGCCCTGCGGCCCTTTTACACCGACAAGGTGCAGGCCGACTACGCTGAACGCGCCGACGCCTTCGTGCAGGCGTTTCGCAACGACCATCCCGACCAGGCCGTCAAGGTCGTCCGCGGCTTCGCCAAGGGCGAGCGCGCCCTGTTGCTGGTCGAGGGCGAGACCTCCTACAGCAGGGTCAAGACCGAGGTGCACCTCGAGAAGCAGCAGGGCACCTGGCGGATCGTCGACGAGACGCTGCAGCTCCGCATGGGGGAGTGAGCGGGGGCGCGAGGGCGATCACTCCCGCCGTCGACAAAAAACCCCGGCCCCCTCTGCGGGGACCGGGGTTGGATACGGATCGATGCTGCCGGATGCGCCGGTCAGGCCCGGCGGCGCATCAGGGGACGGTCAGGCTCCATGCCGAGGTGTCGTTGCTCTCGAAACCGTCGAGGAACGGCATCGTGTCGGCCACGCAGGACTGGACGACGACGTCGTCGACGTCCCAACCCGGACCGGTGACCGAGGTGTCGGATCCCAGGCGCAGTCGGAACTGCGCCGTCTGGCCGGCGTAGGCGCTGATGTCGGCGACCGTCTGGAAGTACGCGCTATTGCCGCACCAGGCCTGCAGGCCGGCGAGCGGATTGCCAAAGCTCGCGGACACCGCGCCGCGATAGGGACCGACCAGCAGGCTGGCGTTGGGCACCTGGGTCCAGGTGCCACCACCGTTGGTCGAAACCTCCAGGATGCCACCGTCGAAGCAGGCGGTGGTACCGCTGACCTCGAGATCCGGCACGTGCCAGAACTTGAGCACCACCGGATTCTGGCCCGCGGGGAGCACCACGCCCGGCGACACCAGCCGCTGGTCGGAGACGGCCGCCGGGTCGACAGCGTGATACTGCGACGCGCCGCTGTGCGGATTGGTCGCGACGATCGCCCATGTGTCGCCCGTGCCGCTGTGCGTCCAGCCGGCGGCGCCGGCTTCGAAACCGTAGTCGTAGAGGCTGTTGGCGACTGTTCCGGGACCGCAGTCCCCGGGGGCGGAAACGGTGGTGAAGTTGAAGACCGCCGAGTTGAGGCTGGTGCCGCAGGCGTTCGTCGCCTGCACGCGCCAGAAGTGCTGCGTGCTGGTGTTCAAGGCCACGTTCGAGACCCAGGTCGGGCTGGCGAGGCCGGTCGCCGAAGCGACGATATTGCTGAAGGCGGCGTCCGTGGCGACCTGGATGCTGTAGGAGGTGGCCCCGGCTGCGGCGCTCCAGGTGAAGGTGGGGGTCGCCGGGACGCCGACCGCGCCGTTGGCGGGTGAAGTCAGGGTCGGCGCACCGGGCGTCGCCGCCGAAACCGTCAGACCGACCGTCTGCTGGTGGACGTTCGGGCCGGCGGCGGTGCCGATGACGTCGAAGAGGTAGGCACCTGCAGCTGCGCCGCTGATCGTCAGCGTGCTGCTGCCCGGCGGGACGACCGGGTTGACGGTGAAGCCGGCCGCGCCGGGATTGCCCGTCGTGCTCAGGGTCACCGGAGCGTTGTAGCCGCTGACGCTGCCGATGTTGACCGTGTAGACGGCGTTCGAGGCGACGCAGATCTCCTGGTCGTCCGGGGTGGTGGCGAGGGTGAAGTCCGGCGTGCCGCACTGGGCGAACTTGAAGGCGCCGATCCGCAGCCGCCAGCCGACCGAGCTGGTGGTGGGTACCCACTCGTTGACGTACCAGAAGGTGCAGTCGTCGACCGGGTCGACGTTCATCGAGGTGTAGTCACCCCAGCGCGCGCTGCCGGTCTGCGAGCCGGTGCCGTTCACGATCGAGCCTTCGCCCTGCGGCATGGTGTTCACCGGGTCGCCGGCCAGGCGGCCGGTGTACCAGCTGCTCGGGAAAGTGGTGGTGCCGTTCGAGGCGCTGTAGCCCAGCGCCATGTTGCCGGCGCTGTCCATGGCGATCGAGCCCATCCAGCGATGGATCGTGTCGACGGTGCCGGGGGCGTAGGTGGCATCCTGGAACAGCACCGGCGAGCTGTTGGGGCTGCGGATCTCCCACCAGCGGATGCCGGCCATGTTGGTCGAAGCCTCGACCGACTGGTTGGTCACCAGCGACTGGTGCGTGCCGAAGTTGCGATAGGCCAGCCGGTGCATGGGGCGTTGCCGGTACGACAGGATGTCGATCTTGGCAGCCGTGCCGGGCTGCGGGATGCAGTCGCGGGAAGTCGGCGAACAGGGGAAGACCGTGTCGTAGGCCGCGATCGGGATGGTGTTGGCGAGGACGAAGGTCGAACTCGGCGGGGTGACGAAATTGGCGGTGAACTTCCACAGCAGGAGGGCATCCTGCGGCGCTCCGTACGGGCCGCCCTGGTCCATCGAGCCGAGGAAGAAGTTCGGCGTGCCGCCGGGTGGCAGCGTGGTTCCGTCCAGGTCGGAGGGCAGCAGGCCGTCGCCGATATTGAAAGCGCCGCCGGCGGAGGCGGGTGTCACGAGAAAGGAGATCACCGTCGGCGCCGGGTTGCCGGCGATCAACTGTGCGCGGTTGACCGCGTAAGCGCCGACGCCGGCGAACGAAGCACCGGCGAACTCGCGCGTGCTGATGTAGAGCGCATCGGACCAGAAACCGTACTTCGGGTAGTCCGGAAAGTTGGCCCCGGTGGAGAACGCCCAGCGGTAGTAGGCGCCTGTCGGGTCGGGAGTCTGCGAAACGGCGACGCAGTTGAAGTAGGTCGGACCCGAGGCCGTGAACTGGGAGAGCATCCAGCGGTCCGAGATCTGGTCGTAGAGCACGATCGGGTCGCCGGAGTTGTCGGTCTGGCAGTCGCCGCCGAAGCCGGCCCACAGGGTGTTGTTGAGGGCCGGGCCGAAGAGCGAGGCGCCGGCCTTGTTGAAGATCTGGAACGACAGGTTGCTCATCGCCACGTAGTGGTTCGGTCCGACGTCGCCGACCGGGTCCGGCGGCGAAACGCTGGAGACGTTGGGCGGACCGTCGAACGACACCGAAGGCGCCGGAATCTCGCCCGCGCCGATCCAGTCCTGGACCGAGGTGTCGACATCCTGCGGCCCGAGCGGCTTGTCCAGGTCCTCGTCCGGCAGTCCTTCGCGAACCTCCCGCCCGGGTCCCTTCCCTTCGGGCTGCAACGGTGTGATGTCGCGCAGCGGCGGCGAGATGTCGAAGCGCACGACCGGGGAAACGCCCCGGTAGATGCCGTGTCCGGCATCGGTGCCCCAGGCGGCGGGGGTAGGGGCGAGAATCGCCACGGCGAGCAAGGCGACGAGGCGGCCAGCGTACTTGAGTTGCATAACGTCTCCTCCAGGCAGGAATTTGGGACGGCAACTGCACTATGGATGTTTTAGGCCCGCACACGCTACACCCAAACCCGGCTCTTTTCCAGACCGGCCCGGAGGATCCCCGGAAGGCTCCGCGGCGCGGGCTCTGCGCGCGCCCTTGTCCCCTTTCGCTCGCCGTTCTCGGACTGTTCAGAGACGAGAACGGAGGAAGGATGACTCTCGAACGCGCTCGAAATCTGCTTCTGTTGGGCTCAAGGTCCCTGCTGGCTGCGATGTGCCTGGCCCCGCTGGCCGCACGCGCCGAGATCGCCGTGCGCATCACCGACCTGCGGCCGGGAGCCTTCTCGGGGGTTCCCGGGCTCGCCGCCGCGGTCTTTGCCGACAAGCTCTACTTCGCCGGGACGGCCGACGGCGGCTCCCTCGACCTCTGGGTCTACGACGGCCTCTCCCCCGCGACCAAAGTGCCCGGGAGTGACGAGATCCAGCCGACCTACCTCACGGTCTGGCAGGGGGCGCTCCATTTTCTCGGCGGGCCGGGGGGCGACCGTGAGCTCTGGCGTTACGACGGCGTCAACCCTCCGGTCGAAGTCCTCGACCTGCTCGACCCGGGGAGCGGTTCGCCGGCCTTTCTCACCCCGTTCGGCCCCGAGCTCTGTTTTCGCGCCACGTCTCTGAACGTCGGCGCCGAGCTGGTCTGCTGGGACGGCGCCACGGCGCCCGATGTCTACGACCTGCGTGCCGCCGCGGCGAGCTCCTCGCCCGACAACCTGAGGGTGCTCGGCGACCGGCTCTACTTCGGCGCGTTGTTGGACGACACCGGCAGAGAGCCCTGGAGCCACGAAAACTTCCTCGCGCCCGAGCTGGTCGGCGACCTGCGTTCCGGCACCGGCTCCTCGAGCCCCGACTCGTTCGTGCTGCACGGTGCCCAGCTCCATCTTCGGGCCTCCGACAGCAGTGGACAGGGCCGCGTGTGGGTCGACGATGGCGTCCATCCCCCGGCGATGGTGTCGACGACCTTCGACGTCGAGGGAGGCCTCGCCAGTTGGGGCGGGAGGCTCCTCGCCGGCGGCTACGAGGAGGACGGGCCTCTGGGTGAAGGCCCGACCGGCCTGTATGCCCTGCGTGCCGCGGGCTTCACCTCGACGCCCTGGCCGGGCGGACCCCTGCCGGCCGCGAACGGCTTTCTCGCCCACCGCAACGCGCTTTACTTCCGGGCAACGCCCTCGACCACCGAGAGCGATCTCTTCCGCTACTGCGGTGGTGGCAGTGTCGGGCGCGTGACCGACCAGTTCGCCGACCTCTCGTTCGTCGACAGCCGCCCGGTGCTCTTCCAGGGCCGCCTCTTCTTCGCCGTCGACGAGGCCGTCTTCGGCCGCGAGCTCTGGGCGATCGACCCGTTGACCGCCCTCTTCTGCGACGGCTTCGACGACGGCGACGACGACTGGACCAGCAGCGTGCCGTAAGGGTGCACGCAGGACAGGCGTCTGCCGATGCGGAGGCGTGGTTTCCAAAGCCCAGCGAACGAGCCGAGATCTACCTCGATTGCGAGAGCCCTACTGGATCAAGATTCGGGGAGAAGGGCTGTTCGCGCAAGAGCGGCGTTCACGTCGCCTCAGTGAGCTTTCGCGAGGAGCTCGCGCACGGCGGGGAGCAGCCGCTTTGGCACCTCGACCATGCTTGTGCCTTCGTGGTCGAAGGCCGCCTCGTCCTCGGCGACGGCTTCATCCTCGCTCTGATTCTCGTAGTGCGCGAGAAGCTGCTGGACACGCTGCTCGTCCCAGCCGGGAGGGAATTCGGTGACGCGCTTCGGCTTCGGAGTCTTTGCTTTTCTCATCGTCGTTGTCGCCGTCGTTGGCGGCGCTTGAAAGCGGCGAGCGGTTTGCCGTCGAGCTCGAAGGCGGTCACGACAAAGAAGCTCCGCGGCTCCGGGTCACGGACGTAGACGACGCGCAGATAGCGGCCGTCACGGGTCTGGCCGAGGGCGACTCTGGATTCGCCGCGGCCTTGGCGATCCTCGCCGGGGTTCTGCAAGACATCTTCGACCTCTTCCTCATCGACACCATGCTCGAGGATATGCGGCTCGCCGCTTTCCGGGTCGGGATAGAAGCGCAGCCGCACCGGGTTCATTGTGCCACGAGCGGCTCGGCCGGGCTGCGCAGGCGACCGCAAGAGAGACGATCTCGAGCCCGCCGAGGGTGAGGGTTGGGTCCCTTCCCCTTAGCCGCGCCTTGTAGAGGGAGGCCTCGCCGGGGGGGCGACGGGGAAAGGGAAGGGGCAGGCGAGCGCGTGGGCTACGGCATGGACGCTGGGTCCCGAGCGCTGTTGAAGACGCCACGAGCGCTCGCAGGCCTCCGCCGACCCGGCCCAAGGCAGAGCGGTTGAGGGCCAGGGCGGAGCCCGCCGTCAGTGCGACACATCCGCCTCGATCAGGCAGCTACCGATGGGCATCTAGTCCGGGGTCGGTGAAAAGACACCACTCGAAAGTACGATTGCCAACTCGGGCGGCTCGACAGCTTGGACTGACTCAGCAGAACACATCGCCCAGATTCCGATTGCAGCAAGAAGAAGGGCGACATCCGGCAAGCAACTCGATCTTTTCAAGCGCGGCATGGGTGTCATTGTGCAAAGGTGCGCGCAGGGCTCGGCTTGGCTGCCTGCCACTTGGCAGAGACAGGGGGCTCGAAAGGACTTGAGAATGAAAGCAAACCTCATTGTGGGAGCCGCTGCCCTGGCGCTCCTGCCGGCAGTCGGCCTTGCTGAACGAATCTACGTGGTGGACGAAGTCGGGAACTTGATCCGCTTCGACAGTGCGACTCCGGGCGTGATCGAGAGCTCGGTTCCTTTGACTGGGCTCGAACTCGATTCGTTCAGAAGTGTCGGTGCAATCGATCTTCGCCCTGCGGAGGGGGCGGCTCTACGCGCTGGTTGACCAGGATTACTTCACGATCCCTCCGCCGGGAGCACTGCATGGCGACCTCTATCTGGTCGATCCCGGGACGGGAGCAGGCTCCCTGATCGGGATCGCCTACGAAGTGATCGGGATGTACTACGGCGGAGGCTTTGATTTCAGCCCGGTCGACGACGACATTCGCATTTTCGGTGGCGATGCCTCGAACCTCCGGATGAACCCGAACACTGCGGGAGTGAGCGTAGAAACGCCACTTGCCCCGGAGTACTTCCTGGCAGGTCTCGCTTTCGATCACAACGAAGCCGGAACGACAGCGAGCACGCTCTTCGGTCTCGACTACCCCTCCCAAAACCTCGTTCGGATCGGCGGTGTCGACGGTGTTCCGCCGCCTTCGGGCGGAGAGGCGACCGTCATCGGCCCGCTCGGAGTCCCCTTCTCGGGTTTCGCCAGTTTCGACATCTCGCCGAGTGGTACCGCCTACGCTGTGCTCAGCCCAGAGACTGAACCCGGTGTCCCTGAGCCGAGTCACCTTTACACGGTGAATCTCGAGACGGGCGCGGCGAGATGGGTGGGAGCGATCGGACCGCCTCCCGGTCTACTTGTCTTCGCCATGGCTGTCGCGCCGGAGGGCGGTGGACAAGCGGTGATCGAGATCCCAGCGCTCGGGCCTTGGGGTCTTTTCCTCCTTACTGCCGGTCTCGGTGTGGCGGGGATGTTGCGCTTTCGCCGCCGCGAAGTGGCTCGGCGCCAGTCCTGCTCACGTTTCGCAATTCCCCGACACCCGGTATCCGAGGCGTGAGCTAGGCGGCAACGATTTCGGCTTCAATCACCTCCTGTTTCAGGCGCTCCGCCGCTCGCAACGTTTCTGGAGCATCCTCCCCGATGCTCTGCCCCAGGTCGGTAACTGCGCCGAGCAGGGAGGCGCGCGAGGTCCTTGAGGCAGGCCCGCGAGAGTTCCAGCTCGAAGTTCACGAGACCGAGGTCGTGCTCTACGGCTCGCTGTTCGCCGACGGCTTCGAGACGGGCCGCCTCGACGCCTGGCCGGCGACCGTGCCGTAGAGGGCGGCCGCCATCAGCGGGAGGCTGGGCGCCGGAAGGTCAGGCTTTCGGGGCGCCGAGCTCTACGAGCTCCTGCTCGCGGAACTCGCGGGCCTTCTCGTCCATGCCTGCCGCGATCGCCTCCTCGGTCGAGAGCCCCTGCTCCCCGGCCAAGTCGCGCAGCTGCTGGGTGAGCTCCATCGAGCAGAAGTGCGGGCCGCACATCGAGCAGAAGTGGGCGCTCTTCGCGCCCTCCTGCGGCAGCGTTTCGTCGTGGTAGGCGCGCGCCGTCTCGGGGTCGAGGGAGAGGTTGAACTGGTCCTCCCAGCGGAACTCGAAGCGCGCCATGGACAGCGCGTCGTCGCGGTCCTGCGCCCCGGGCAGGCCCTTGGCGAGGTCGGCGGCGTGGGCGGCGATCTTGTAGGCGATGCAGCCCTGCTTCACGTCCTCCTTGTTCGGCAGGCCGAGGTGCTCCTTGGGCGTCACGTAGCAGAGGAGGGCCGTGCCGTGCCAGGCGATCATCGCCGCGCCGATGGCGCTGGTGATGTGGTCGTAACCCGGAGCGATGTCGGTGACCAGCGGCCCCAGGGTGTAGAACGGCGCCTCCTTGCAGATCCTCTGCTGGCGGTCGACGTTCTCTTTCACCAGGTGCATCGGCACGTGCCCGGGGCCCTCGATCATCACCTGGCAGTCGTGCCGCCAGGCGACGTCGGTGAGCTCGCCCAGGGTGTCGAGCTCGGCGAACTGGGCGGCGTCGTTGGCGTCGGCGATCGAGCCCGGACGCAGGCCGTCGCCGAGCGAGAACGAAACGTCGTAGCGCTTCATCAGCTCGCAGATCTCTTCGAAATGCGTATAGAGGAAGTTCTCCTGGTGATGCGCGAGGCACCACTTGGCGAGGATCGAGCCGCCGCGCGAGACGATGCCGGTCAGGCGCTTGGCGGTGAGCGGGATGTACTTCAGGCGCACGCCGGCGTGGATGGTGAAGTAGTCGACCCCCTGCTCGCACTGCTCGCGCAGGGTCTCCAGGTAGATCCCGATGGAGAGCTCCTCGACTTTGCCCTTGACCTTCTCCAGCGCCTGGTAGATCGGCACCGTGCCGATCGGCACGGTCGAATGGCGGACGATCGCCTCGCGGGTGGCATGGATGTTCTTGCCGGTCGAGAGGTCCATCACCGTGTCGGCGCCCCACTTCACCGCCCAGGTGAGCTTCTCGACCTCCTCCTCGATTCCCGAAGAGACCGCCGAGTTGCCGATATTGGCGTTGATCTTGGTCTTGAAGGCCTTGCCGATCACCATCGGCTCGAGCTCGGTGTGGCGGATGTTGGCCGGGATGATGGCGCGGCCGAGGGCCACTTCCGAACGGATCGACTCGGGGTCGATGCGCTCGCGGTCGGCGATGAAGCGCATCTCTTCGGTGACGACGCCCTGCCGGGCGTAGAAGAGCTGCGTCGGGGTGGCATCCCCGGTGCGCCGCGCGACCCAGGGGGCGCGCGGCAGGGCGATGCCGAAACTGTTCGTGGAAGGCTGGTTCATGTCGCATTCCCTCCGCCGGTCTGAACCGGTTCAGGTTCCAAGGGTCTGATCTCAGCCCGCCGGCGAGCTCGAATAGCTCCGGCGGACACCCCTCGCGAGGGAGTGAGGATACGGCTCCGGGCACCCGCGACGCCAGTCACGATGGTCAACGTAACCCGTTGAACACGGGTCCCGTGTTAGACTTCAGCCGGCTTGGGGAGGCGCATCATGACCAGTCTCACGATTGCAGTCGACGAGGAGACTCTCAAGCGGGCGCGAGTCCGGGCGATCCAGGAGGGCACCTCGGTGAACGCCGTTCTGCGTCAGCGGCTCGACGAGTACGCGGGCTCGAACGAGGCCCGCCGCCGAGCTCTCCGCGAGCTCCTCGAATCCTCCGCGCGATCGACGATGCGCCTGGGCGGTCGCAGCGTCAAGCGCGAGGAGATCTATGACCGCCGCCGAGCCGGGTAAGAGCTTCTTCGACACCAACATTCTCGTCTACCTGTTCGCGCCCGACGCTCCGAAGAAGCGTTCGCGCGCGCGAGAGATCCTCGAGAGAGCCGCGACCGAGGCGGAGCTCGTGGTGAGCGTCCAGGTTTTGCAGGAGTTCTTCGTCACGGTGACTAAGCTGGCGATCGAGCCGCTTTCCTCGGAGGCTGCGGAAGAGGAGATTCGGCGCCTGTGCGCCTTCGAAGTCGTCCGCACGGACGAGAGGTTGGTCGTCGCGGGCATCCAACGCTCCCGGGCCGCGAAGATCTCGTTTTGGGATGCCCTGGTCGTCGAAGCGGCGCTGCGCGCGGGATGTACTACCCTCTTCACCGAGGATCTCCAGGACGGCTGGCAGATCGACGGCCGGCTGCGCGTCGTCAACCCGTTCGCTTGAGTCGCGCCGGAAGAAGCGAGCTCTACTCGACGAGCAGGCGGAGGAAGCGGCGCTTGCCGACCTTGACCAGGTAGGCCGAATCGCGCCGCGCCAGCGCGGCATGAGGATCGCTCACGCGCTCCCCGTCGACCGCGACGGCGCCCTGTTCCACCAGGCGCCGCGCCTCGTTCTTGGAGGCCACGACGCCCGCTCCAACCAACTGCTCTACCAGCAGCCCCCCGACCTTTACCGAGCTTTCTGAACCGGCTGCCGACAGCGCTCCGGAATCGGAAACAAAAAGAAACTCTGCAACTTCATCCGGCGCGCCGCCACTAGCGAAGACGCGCTCGAACTCGGCCTCGGCCGCTAGCGCCGCCGCTTCGCCGTGGAAGTCGGCGACGAGCCGCCGGGCGAGCTCCTGCTTGACGAGCTTGGGGTGCAGGGCGCCGGATGCGACGGCGCTCTTCTTCGCGTCGATTTCGCCCTTCGGCAGGTCGGTGAGCAGCAACAGCCAATCCCACATCAGCGTGTCGGGGATCGACAGGGTCTTGCCGTAGATCTCCTTCGGCGAGTCCTCGACCGCGATCGCGTTGCCGAGCGACTTCGACATCTTCTCGTGCCCGTCGAGACCGACGAGGAGCGGCACCGTGAGGCAGACCTGCGGCTCGAGGCCCTCTTCCTTCATCAGGTCGCGCCCGACCAGGAGGTTGAAGATCTGGTCGTGGCCGCCGAGCTCGACGTCGCAGCCGAGATCCGGGATCTTCGCCATCTCGACCGAGTCCTTCGCCTGGACGAGCGGGTAGAGCAGCTCGTGGAGCGAGATCGGCTGCTGCTCGCGGAAGCGGGTACGGAAGTCGTCGCGCTCCATCATCCGCGCCAGCGTCCATTTGCCGGCCAGGCGGATGATCCCTTCGGCGCCGAGCGGCGTCAGCCACTCGCCGTTGTAGCGGATGACGGTCGCCTCGCGGTCGAGCACCTTGAAGACCTGGCGCTTGTAGGTCTCGGCGTTGGCCAGCACCTGATCGCGGGTGAGCTGCGGCCGGGTCGCCTTCTTGCCCGTCGGGTCGCCGATCATGCCGGTGAAGTCGCCGATGAGGAAGATCACCCGGTGGCCGAGCTGCTGGAAATGCCGCATCTTGCGCAGCAGCACCGTATGGCCGAGATGCAGGTCGGGCGACGACGGGTCGAAGCCGGTCTTCACCGCCAGCGGCTTCCCGGTCTTTCGCGAGCGCTCGAGCTTGCGCGCCAGGTCGGCTTCCGAGACGAGGTCGACGGCGCCCCGTCGAAGCACCTCCAGCTGTTCCTCGACCGGCTTGAACTCGCGCGTCATGAGGCGGGGGAGCTTAGCAAACAGGATGCCGGATCAGACGGACCAGTGCGGGGCGGGAGGGGCCGGAAGTCCGGCCTCGGGCGTGAGCTCGAGGCTGCCGAGAATGCGGGCGTCGCCGGCGAGCGACCAGTTCTTGAGCGCGGAGTCGACGGTCTGGCCGTCGACGGTCAGAACGAAGCCACCGAGGGTGCTAGCCGAAAGCGGCAGCTTGGCGAGATTGAGCAGCAAGCCGACCGCCGTCGCGGCGAGGACACCGCTGCCGCAGGCCGAGGGTTTCGCCTTCGACGCCGCGTTCGTAGCTGCGGATCTCCATCCGGTGCGGCGTCGGGAAGCGCACGAAGTCGACATTCGATGCCGCCGGGCGAGAACTCGGCATGCGCCCTGAGCGCCGCGCCGAGCTGCTGCGACCGGAGCGTGGGCGAGCGACTCGGGCCAGATCAGCACGAAATGCGGCACGCCGACGGTGACGAACCAGCCTTCCCACGAGCGCCCTTCCGCGGCGAGGACGCGCTTGCGCGGCAGCTCGTCGGGCGCCGGAAGCTGCAGCGCGATCTCGGTCGGCGCGACCGCGCGTGCCGCGAAAGGATCCCGCGTCGGTAGCGACCCGGAAACCGCCGCGGGCCCAACCGTAGGTGGAGAGCCAGGCGCGCTGCGCAGCGCGTTCCGTTGATGCACAGCGCCGCGGAGTTGCCGTCGGAGTTCCAATAGCGCATGCGGACGTCGCCACTGTCGGTCGGGTGGAGGGTGAAGAGACCGTCGGCGCCGAAGGAAAGACCGCGCGCACACCACGAGCGGATCTCGTCGGCGGACGGCTCGCGCTCCGGGGCGGCGAGCGCCAGAAAATCGTTGCCGCCGCCGGAGACCTTGAAGACCTTGCTCACGGCACGCGCGTCGCGACCGGCTCGCCGGGGAGGCCGAGGTTGCCGGAGCGGTCGATCGCCGCCACCCGGAAGCGGAAGGTGAAGCCGGAAGCGAGTCCTCGATCGATGAACTCGAGGCCGGCAACGGGTTCGGAGTTCACGCGGTGGAACTGGGCATCCGGGTCGGCGCGCTCGATGACGTAGCCCGCGACATCGGAGTCGGGACTCGCTCTGCCAGACGAGGCGGACCTCACCGACGCTGCCCAGCGCGGAGAGCTCCACCGGCGGCAACGGCGCGAAACGATCCTGGTAGTCGATCTCGCGTTCGACCGAGAGGGCGCTCTCCGCGAGCGGTTCGCGAGTGGCGATCGCCGTCAGGGCGTAGATGTAGCGCCGGCCGTAGGTGACGCCGCCGTCGACGGTGGCCGAAGCCGCGGCATCGAGAGTGGCGATCGGTTCGCCATAGGAGGTTCGCGCGGCGTCGCGGCGGTAGAGGTTGTAGCCGGTGCTCGCGCCGGCGCCGCCGGCCGAGGTCGCGACGCCGGCCCGCCATCCGAGCTCGATGCCGTTCCTGGTGGCGGCGGCCGAAAACTCCATCGGTGGTGGCGGCGGCAGGCGCGGCAGCAGCCCGGCCAGGTTCGACCAGTCCGAAAGCTCCCCGCCGGCAGCATGGGTGCGAACGGCGAAGATGCGCGCCGGCAGGTCCGCCGCGAGCGGTTCGGGGAGCCGGAAGCGCACGCTGATCCGGTCGCCCGAGATGGCGCTCGCGAGCTCGGCGCCCGAGAGCGCGAGAAAAGGCTTGGCCGCCAGCGCGAACTCGCGGCGATCGGGCATCGCGAGCGCGCCGCCAGGGATCGGAGAAGTCGCTGGTGCTGCTGGAGTCGCTGGGGTCGGGCCTGCCGCCGGCGCCGTGCTGGCGAGGGGGCGCTCGAGGACGAAGAGCGTCACTTCGTCGACGGCGGGCAGCGGCAGGCCGGCGACGGTCGACTTCGGATAGGCGAATTCGGCGACGACTTCGAGGCCGCGCTGCCGCACCTTGAGGTCGGTCGCCGCTTGCGGAATCGTGCGCGGCGCCGGCATCGGATCGCCCTTCTTGCCGCAGCCGAGGCTCGACACCCCGAGGGCGACGAGCGCGGCGAGGCCGATGAGGTTGACCGGGAGGGCGATGGCGGTGAAGCGCGGCGTGCCGCGGAGCGAAGCGCAGGAACGAACCGGGGGGCTAGAGCACATAGCGGCTGAGGTCCTGATTCTGAACGATGTCGTCGAGAATCCTGCGCACGAAAGCGGCGTCGATCACGAGCTCCATTCCCGCCATATCCGGGGCCTCGAAGGAGATCTCCTCGAGCAGGCGCTCGATCACCGTGGCGAGGCGCCGGGCGCCGATGTTCTCGGTCGACCGGTTGACCTCGACGGCGATGCGCGCGAGCTCGACGATGGCGTCCGCTTCGAAGCGGATCGTGAGTCCCTCGGCGCCGAGCAGCGCCGTGTACTGCTTGGTGAGCGCGTTCTCGGGCTCGGTCAGGATGCGCACGAAGTCGGCCTCGGTGAGCGGTTCGAGCTCGACGCGGATCGGGAAGCGGCCCTGCAGCTCGGGAATCAGGTCCGAGGGCTTGGCGACGTGGAAGGCGCCGGCGGCGATGAACAGGATGTGGTCGGTCTTCACCGGTCCGTACTTGGTGGCCACGGTCGTGCCCTCGACGATCGGCAGGAGGTCGCGCTGCACGCCCTCGCGGGAGACGTCGGGGCCGTGGCTCGAGCCCTCGCGGCCGGCGATCTTGTCGATCTCGTCGAGGAAGACGATGCCGGTCTGCTCGACCCGCGTGCGGGCATCGCGCGCGAGCTGCTGGCGGTCGATCAGCTTCTCGGCCTCCTCGGCGAGCAGAGCCTCGCGCGCCTCGGCGACGGTGGCCTTCTGCCGGCGCCGGCGCGAGAACAGGCCGGGCATCATCTCCTTCAGGTTGATGCCGATCTCCTCGACGCCTTGCGGCGTGAACATCTCGAGCGACGGGGCCGCGCCGTCCTCGACTTCGATCTCGACGATGCGTCCGTCGAGGACGCCCGCGCGCAACTTCTCGCGCAGCTTCTCGCGCGTCGAGTGGGCATCTTCCGGGGCCGGAGCGCCAGCCGGAACGGCGCCGCCGCGCGGCGAGCCCCGGCGCGGCGAAGCGTTGCCCATCGTGCCCAGACGTGACGGCGCCCGACGGCGGCCCGGGCGGCAGCAGCAGGTCGAGCAGGCGTTCCTCGGCGCGCTCCGCGGCGGTCGCCGCGACAGCCTCGCGACGCTCCTCGCGGACGATGGCGACGCCGATCTCGGTGAGGTCGCGGACGATCGACTCGCAGTCGCGGCCGACATAGCCGACCTCGGTGAACTTGGAGGCCTCGACCTTGAGGAACGGCGCCTTGGCCAGTTTGGCGAGCCGGCGGGCGATCTCGGTCTTGCCGACGCCGGTGGGCCCGATCATCAGGATGTTCTTGGGCACGATGTCGTCGGCGACCTCGCGCGGCAGTTGCTGGCGCCGCCAGCGGTTGCGCAGGGCGATCGCCACCGAGCGCTTGGCGGCGCGCTGTCCGACGACGTACTTGTCGAGCTCGGCGACGATCTGCCGCGGCGTCAGGTTGTCGAGCGCGAGCTCCGGACGCTCGGCGGGCGAGCGCTGGGCGCCGGATTCGAAGGAGCAGGCGGAACGGAGGTCACAGCTCCTCGAGGGTCAGGCGGTCGTTGGTGTAGATGCAGAGCTCGGCCGCGATGCCCATCGCCTCGCGGGCGATCTCGTTCGCCGAGAGGGCCGTGTGGCGCAGCAGGGCGCGCGCCGCGGAGAGCGCGAAGTTGCCTCCGGAGCCGATCCGCCAGCAGGCCGTCCTCGTCGGGCTGCAGGAGATCGCCGGTGCCCGAGACGAGGAAGCTCTTGTCGGCGTCGGCGACGATCATCACCGCCTCGAGCTGGCGCAGGACGCGGTCGGTGCGCCAGTCCTTGGCGAGCTCGACGACGGCGCGTTCGAGGTTCTGGTTGAATTCCTCGAGCTTCGACTCGAAGCGGGTGAAGAGCGCCAGTCCGTCGGCGGCGCCGCCGGCGAAGCCGACCAGCACTTTGCCCTTGCCGGCGCGCTTGACCTTGGCGGCGCCCGATTTCATCACCGCGTTGCCGAGCGTCACCTGCCCGTCCGAAGCCATGACCACGCGCCCGTTGCGCCGCACCAGGAGGACCGTCGTTGCGCGCATTCGGGACATCGAACAGTCATTGTATCAACCGGGGAGCGATGGGTCCGCCGGCGCCATCGTTGCGGCCTCCGAGAAGTAGACGCGAAAGTGGGTGCCGGAGCGCGGATGCGATTCGAGGGCGATGCCAGCGCGATGGGCGCGCAGGATCCCCAGAACCGACGGCAATCCGAGTCCGCGTCCTCTCTCCTTGGTGGTGAAGAAGGGCTCCCAGACGCGCTCCAGCGTTGCGGCGTCCATGCCGATTCCGTTGTCGATGATTTCGAGGACCACCGCCGGGCCGGGTCGCATGCCGTCGCCGAGGAGGAGGGTCCCGAGATCCGCCGGACGCAGATCGACGCGACGGGTCCGGACCTGAACCCTGGCGGGCGGCTCCGCGCCGCCGCCTTCGGCCTTCAAAGGACTTTCGCCGCCGGCGCCGCCGGCGCCCATCGCGTCGTGGGCGTTCGAGAGCAGGTTCAGAATCACCTGGCGGAGTTGGCTCGAATCGCCGCTGATCGGCGGCAGGCGCGGCGCGAGGTCGAGGCGGGTGGGGGTGGCGACGGTCGCGAGCGCGCGCAGGAGGTGCACGACGTCTTCCACCAGCGAGTTGAGGTCGATCGGGCGGGGCGCGATCTCGCCCCGCCCGGCGTACACGAGGAGCTGGCGCGCGAGCTCGGTGGCGCGGTCGGCCGCGGTGCTCACGGCGAGAGCGCGGTCGCGCAGCGGCGAATCGGCGGGCAGACGCTCGAGCAGCAGCTCGACGTTGCCGACGATCGGTGTGAGGAGATTCGAGAAGTCGTGCGCGATGCCTCCCGCCAGGAGGCCGAGACTCTCGAGGCGCTCGGTGCGGTGCAGGAGCTCTTCGCTGCGCTTGCTCTCGGTGACATCCTGCGTCATGCCGAGGATCTGCTGGATTCGGCCCTTCGCGTCGCGCAGGAAGGGCGTGTTGTGCGAGCGGAACCAGCGCCACTCGCCGTTGCGATGCCGCAATCGGAAGTCGACCGTCAGCGAGCTGCCGTCGACGAAGCCCCGCCAGCGTACGTCGCGGTCGAGCGCCGCCGCCATGTCCTCCGGATGGCAGAGATTCTCGAACGGATAAGGTCCCAGCGCCGCCGCTTCGGCCGGCGAGTAGCCGAGCGCTGCCGGCACCGAGCGGTTGATGTAGATGTCGCGCCCGAGATCGTAGTCGTAGATGAAGAGGAAATAGGGAGCGACCTCGGCGATGCGGGCCAGGCGCCGGCTCATCTCCTCGGCATCGCTGCGCACCTGTTCCCGGTCGGTGACGTCGTCAAGGAAAGCGAGGACCGCCGGCCGCTCGTTCCACTGTACCGGCATCGAATGGGCTTCGAGAGCGACGATGCCGCCGCTCGCACGGAGGATCCGCGCCACCATGCTGCGTTCGGCGGTATCGCCGGCGAGGCGGCGGTTGTACATCTCGAGGACGAAGCACTGGTCGTCAGGGTGGATGAGTTCGAGGAACGGCCTGCCGACGAGCTCGGCGAGCGGGATCTCGATGATCCTGGCCGCGGCTGGGTTGGCCACCCTGAGCACGCCGTCCTGAAGGATGACGATCGCCTCGTGGCTGTTGTCGAAGGCGACCCGATAGTGCGCACCGGACGAGAGCTCGGCCGCGGGCGCCGGCACTGGGTGCCCGCTTGCGGACGGTGGCCTGGAATCGTCCATCTCGGGTGCTCCTGTCGAGTTCGCTTCTAGCCTACCCGCAATTCGGGTGCCCCGGGGGGCGCTCAGTGCGCGCGGCGAGGATCGACCCCAACCGCGATCGCCCGGGCGCGCGGATGGGCGTCGCGATAGACCGCCTGCAGGCGCTCGATGTCGACGTGGGTGTAACGCTGAGTGGTCGAGAGCGAGCTGTGGCCCAACAGCTCCTGGATGGCCCGCAGGTCGGCGCCGCACTCGAGCAGGTGGGTGGCGAAGGTGTGCCGCAGGGTATGGGGATGCACGCCGCTCGCCGTGGCGGTGGCGGCGACGTAGCGGTCGAGAATGCGGCGCACCGAGCGGTCGGTCAGGCGCTCGCCGCGCAGAGTTGACGAACAGCGGTTCCTCGGTCGCGGTGTCGCGGTGGTGGTGGTGGTGGCGGTGGCGGCGGCCGGCGGTGGCGCGCTCGCGCAGCGTCGTCCAGCCTCCGCGCCAGGCGCGCAGCGCCGCCTGCGCCGGGCGCCCGAAAGGCACCATGCGCTCCTTGCCCCCCTTGCCGAGGGTGCGCAGTACGCGCTCCTTGAGCTCGAGGTCGCGCCAGTCGAGACCGACCAGCTCGGCGACCCGCAACCCGGTGGCGTAGAGCAGCTCGAGGATGGCGCGATCGCGCTGCGCCATCGGTTCGTCGCCCGCCGGGGCGGCGAGCAGCGCTTCGATCTCGCCCGGGCGCAGATGGCGGGGCAGGAGTTGCGGCGCCTTCGGGGTGCGCACCCGCTGGGCAGGATTGGCCGCGGCCTCGCCCACCCGGCAGGCCCAGCGGAAGAAGGTGCGCAGAGCCGAGAGGGCGCGACCCTGGCTGCGCCGGCCGTGGTCTTTGGCGAGCGCGGCGAGGAAGGAGCGCACGGCGACGACGTCAATGGCAGCGAGGTCGATCGCCTCGGGCGGCGTGCTCCAGTAGTCGACGGAGAGGAACTCGACGAAGCGCAGGAGATCGCCTTCGTAGGCGCGCACCGTGTGCGGCGAGAGGGCGCGCTCGCCCTCGAGGTGGGCGAGGAAGCGGACGATCAGAGCCCGCACTGCGCCTTCCACTCCGCGAGCGCAGCGAGCGCCCGCCGGGCATAGACCCCGCGGCGTTCGTCCTTGCTGCGGCAGTGGCTCGAGCGGCGTGAACAGGCCGTAGTGGATGTTGGCGGGCTGGAAGTGCTTGGGATCGGACTCGGTCAGATGGCGCGCCAGGGCTCCGAGCGCGGTGGTGGCCGGAAGGGGGGGCGCTGGCTCCGGTGGCTCCGTCGCCGTGTCGTTGCGGCGCTCGAGCAGCAGGTAGAGCGCCACCGCGAGGCCGGTGGCCGCCGATTCGAGGTAGCCCTCGACACCGGTGATCTGGCCGGCGAGACGCAGGCGCGGCGACCTCTTGACCCGGTAGTCGGCGGTCAGGTGACTGGGCGAGTTGATGAAGGTATTGCGGTGGATCTGGCCCAGGCGGACGAACTCGGCGTTCTCGAGCCCGGGAAGCATGCGGAAGACGCGCTGCTGGTCGGGCCACTTCATCCGCGACTGGAAGCCGACCAGGTTGAAATGGCTCTTGGTGAGGTTCTCCTGGCGCAGCTGCATCACCGCCCAGGGCCGGTTGCCGTCGAGGCCGCGCAGGCCCACCGGCTTCATCGGCCCGAACCGCAGCGTGGCTTCGCCGCGCCGCGCGAGCTCCTCGATCGGCAGGCAGCCCTCGAAGAAGAGCGCCTTCTCGAAGTCGTGGAGCGGCAGCACCTCGGCGTCGAGGATCGCCTGATGGAAGGCGGCGTATTGCGCCTTGTCGAGCCCCGAGTTGAGGTAATCGTCACCGTTGCCCTTGCCGTAGCGCGACATCCAGAAGAGCTTCGTCATGTCGAGCGATTCGCCGTCGACGATCGGCGCGATGGCGTCGTAGAAGTAGAGGTAGTCGCTGCCCAGGAGCTCGCCCAGCTCGGCGGCGAGCGCCGGCGAGGTGAGCGGTCCGGTGGCGAGCACGGTGTCGTGCCCGGCGGTGAGCGCCGCGAGGTCGGTGACCTCCTCGCGCCGGATCTCGAGTCCCGGAAGGGCTTCGAGCTTCGCCGAAACGGCGGCCGCGAAGCGGTCGCGGTCGACCGCGAGGGCGCTCCCGGCCGGCACCGCGGCTTCGCGGGCGGTGCCGATGATCAGCGAGCCGAAGAGCTCCATCTCGCGCTTCAAGAGCCCGGCGGCATGCTCCGGGTCGTCACTGCGCAGCGAGTTCGAGCAGACCAGCTCGGCGAAGTCGCCGCTCTTGTGCGCCGGAGTCGGCCGCACCGGCCGCATCTCGTGGAGCACCACCGGCACCCCCCGCGACGCCAGGTGAAAGGCGCATTCGCTGCCGGCGAGTCCTCCGCCGACGACATGGACGGGACCGGGAGCAAGGGGCATGTTCCACATTGTACGTGTGCAGACGATGCTCGATGGCCCTTCCTGGCCGCAAATCTCGCCTATTACGGTCAGGTGGAGAAGTGAGCAGCCTGAGGAGTGGCGTGATGGACCTGATGTCGTCGGTACCGCATTTCACCAAGCGCCCGAAGCTGGGTGAGACGCTGCGCTTCTTCGGCCTGCTCTCCGGCGCCGAGGTCGAGATCGCCCTCAACCGGCAGGTGAACGAGGGTGGGCGCCTCGGGACCTGCATGCTCGATACCGGGCTGGTCGACGAGGCGACGCTCCTCGCCGCGCTCGGGGCACAGCAGAGCGTAGCGACGGTCGATGGCGGCGAGCTCGCTGCTCTGCCGGCCTCGGCGGCGACCCTCCTGCCGGCGCGCGCGGCGCTGGTAGCGCGCGCGGTGCCGCTCGCCTCTGCTGGGCGCCGCCTCGAAGTCGCGATGCTCGATCCGGGCTCGTTGCGACTGATCGACGAGCTTTCCGCGGTCAGCCGGATGATCATCGTGCCGCGCCTCGCCCTCGAGGTGCGGCTGACCGAATGCCTGGAGCGGTTCTACAAGCTGACGATCTCGGGCCGCTTCGCCCGCACCCGCGCGCGGATCGAGCGGCGGCGGGCATAGCAGGTTTCCCGGGGCAGCCCGTGCTCGAGGCGGAGAGGGAGTCTAAGCGGAGGTCTCCGTGCCTTCAGCCGCTTCGTGCGGTGCGGTGTAGTCGCACTCCTCGTTGGGGCAGACGAGCTCGGTGCCGCGGCGCTTGGTGGTCTTCAGGGTGAGGAGCGCGTAGGCGCACTTGGGACAGGGTTGCGCGACCGGCGGGTTCCACAGCGCGAACTTGCAGTCGGGGTAGCGGCTGCAGGAGTAGAAGATCTTGCCGCGGCGCGACTTCTTCTCCTGGATCGTCCCCTGCTTGCACTCGGGGCACTGGACTCCGGTGTCCTTCGGCGGCGCCGGCGGCGGGCCGGTCTTGCGGATGTTCTTGCACTCCGGGTAGCCGGTGCAGCCGAGGAAGGTGCCGAAGCGGCTGCGGCGCATGGCCATCGGCTTGCCGCACTTCTCGCACGGCGGGATGGGTTCGGCAGGCTCCGCCGACGTTGCGGCTCCGCCAGCGGCTCCGCTCGCGCGATCGAGATCGCGGGTGTAGTCGCAGGGCGGCTCGTTGCGGTAGGTGCTGCAGCCGAGGAAGGCGCCGTAGCGGCCGAAGCGCATCACCAGGTCGGCGCCGCACTTCGGGCACTTCTCGTCCACCGGCACGCCGTCGCGCTTGACGTTGGGCATCTTGTCGGTGGCGGTCGCGAGGTCCTTCGAGAATCGGCCGTCGAACTCCTCGACCGCCTGCTTCCAGGGCATCTTGCCCTCTTCGATGCGGTCGAGCTCCTCTTCGAGCTCGGCCGTGTAGCCCTCGTTCAGGATGTCGGCGAAGCCCTGCTGCAGCATGCTGTTGACCATCTTGCCGAGCGCCAGCGGGTTGAAGCGGCCCTTCGAGCTTCTCGGCGTAGTCGCGCGTCGTCAAGCGTCGACAGGATCGCGGCGTAGGTCGAAGGCCGGCCGATGCCGTTCTCCTCGAGCGCCTTGACCAGCGTCGCTTCGCTGAACTGCGCCGGCGGCTGGGTGAACTTCTGCTCCTTGTCGAGCTTGACCAGCTTCAGCGTCTCGCCCTCCTCGAGGGCGGGCAGGAGCCCGTCGGCGTCGTCCTCGTCCTCGACATCGCCCTTGAGCGCCGCGCGGCGCTCGGCGGCCTCTTCCTTGGCCTCCTGATAGACGGCGAGGAAGCCGGCGCTCTTCATCACCTTGCCGGCGGCGCGCAGGGTGTAGATGCCGTTGGCGATGTCGACCTGGGTGACGTCGAAGACCGCCGGCAGCATCTGGCTGGCGACGAAGCGCTCCCAGATCAGGCGGTAGAGCTTGAGCTCGTCCGCTTCGAGGTAAGGCGCGAGCTGCCTCGGGCGGCAGGTCGAGGTAGGTCGGGCGGATCGCCTCGTGGGCGTCCTGCGCGCCCTTCTTCGAGGCATAGACGTTGGGCTTCGGCGGCAGCTTGTCGGCGCCGTAGGTCGCTGGCGATCGTCTCGCGCACGGCATCGATCGCCTCCGCCGCGACGCGCGTCGAATCGGTACGCATGTAGGTGATGAGACCGATCTGGCCGCGGTCGCCGATCTCCTTGCCTTCGTAGAGGCCCTGCGCGATGCCCATCGTGCGCTTCACCGAGTAGCTGAACTTCCGCGCCGCCTCCTGCTGCAGGCGGCTGGTGATGAAGGGGGGCGAGGGGCGCTGCTTCGATTCCTTGCGCTCGATGGCGGCGACCTTGAACGGTGCCCGCCAGGAGATCCTTCTCGATCGCCGCCGCCTGGGCGCCGTCGCCGACCCTGGCCTTCTTGCCGTCGATCTGGTGCAGGCGCGCCGCGAACTCCGGCGGCGCCTGCGCCGCGAAGCGCCCGCCGACGATCCAGTACTCCTCGGGATTGAAGGCGTCGATCTCGGCCTGGCGCTCGCAGACCATCTTGAGCGCCACCGACTGCACCCGCCCGGCGGAGAGCCCGCGCTTCAGCTTGTCCCACAGCAGCGGCGAGAGCTTGAAACCCATCAGCCGGTCGATGACGCGTCGCGCCTGCTGGGCGTCGACCCGGTTCAGGTCGATCTTGCCCTTGTTCTCGAGCGCCTTGAGGACCGCGCTCTTGGTGATCTCGTTGAAGGTGACGCGATGCACCTCGCCATCGACGTCGCCCAGCACCTCGGCGATGTGCCAGGCAATCGCCTCGCCCTCGCGATCGGGGTCGGGGGCGAGGTAGATCTGTTTGGCCTTCTTCGCCGCCTCCTTCAGCTTCTTGACGACATCCTTCTTGGTGGCGAGGACGGCGTACGTCGGCTCGAATCCCGGTCCCAGCCCCATGTCCTTCTTGGGCAGGTCGCGGATATGTCCGACCGGAGGCTTCGACGGCCCAGTCGCGCCCGAGGAACTTCTTCAGGGTGCGCGTCTTGGCGGGGCTTTCGACGATGATCAGGTTTTTGGCCACGGGAGTCCGATGAGAAGGCGGTGCGGCGGAAATTCCGCGCCGGAAAGTGCCGGAGGTGTCCGTGATGCCTCTGGACGCCTCTCGAAGTAGCCGGACGGATTGCGGGGGGCCGCCGGTCGCTTTTCGAAGGGGCGGACGTTACCACAGGCGTCAAGGGGCCCCCCGGCGGTAGCCGCCGCCGGCGGCGCGGACCGCCCAGCCCGCGAGCTCCAGTTCGAGCAGGGCCGAGATCGCGACGCCGATGTCGACCTCCGCGCCGGCCGCGAGGCTGTCGACGCCGAGGTCGCGCCGCGGATCGAGCGCCGCGAGCAGGGCGGCCTGCGCCGGAGGGAGCTCCGGCGGGACGAGCGGGCGGTGCCGTCAGGCGTTGCGGGTGCCTGTTGGCCGAGGCCGAGGCGCTCGAGGATGTCGGCGGGATGGGTCACCGGTCCGGCGCCGTCGCGCAGGAGGTCGTTCACGCCGAGCGCCTGCTCGTCGGTGACTCGGCCGGGGACGGCGAGAACCTCGCGCCCGAGCTCGAGGGCGAGCCGGGCGGTGATCAGCGAGCCCGAGCGCGGCCGCCGCTTCGACCACGACAGTGATCTCGGCCAGGGCGGCGATGATCCGGTTGCGCACCGGGAAGTTCGCCGCCGCCGGAGGCAGGGCGCAGGGGAACTCGCTCACCAGCGCCCCGCGATTGCGGATGCGCAGGCCGAGGTCGCGATGTCCCTTCGGGTAGTCGAAGGAGAGTCCGCAGCCGAGGACGCCCACCGTCGGCCGTGCTCGGCGGCGAGCGCCCCCTCATGGGCGGCGGCGTCGATCCCCCGGGCGAAACCGGAAACCACCACGACCCCGTGGCTGGCGATCTCGCGCGCGAGCCATGCGGCGACCTCGAGGCCGTAGGGGGTGGCGTGGCGCGAGCCGACGATGGCGACCGCCGGGGCGAGGGGAGGGACGAAAGCGAGGGTGCCGGCGACCGCCAGGACCGGCGGCGGCAGCGCGAGCTCTCCGAGACCGGCGGGATAGTCCGCGTCGAGGCGGGTCACCAGGCGCGCCCCGAGACGGTTGGCCACCTGTTCCTCGCGGGCGAGCGCTGCAGCAGCGTCGGCGAAGCAGCCGGTTGCCGTACGCAGCGAATCCAAAGAGATGGAGAATCGAGCGGCCAGCTCCGGTTCGTCGGCCGGAGCCACGCCGCTCGCGCCAGCTCGCCAATTCGAGCCCCAGCCGGCAGAGCGCAGCGCGGGAAAGGCCGGGGGCGGCGTTGAGGGCCACCAGGAGAGCGCGGTCGGAGGGGCGGTCTGCACCTTGCATCACTTTCATGTGCAGTTGGTAAAGACGATTTTTAGCGTTCGGATCTGGCAGTTCCGCCGGTGCCCCTTTGCCCGGGGGAAAACCGGAGTCCGGGAATGCGTCGTATATTCTGCCGACCGGTGGCGACGGCGCGCAGCAGGCGTCCGCCGTGCGAGGGGTTCCAGGTCGGCGAGCAAGAGGGGGTCTATGAACCGGCTCAAGGTCGCGCGCTGCGCAGTCACGATGTCGGTCCTTCTGTTGAGCCTGGTCGGCGCCTCCGGCGCGCGCGCGAAATCGACGCAGGACGGCAAGTCGCAGCTCGCTTTCGGGGTCGACATGGCCAAGCGCGGGCTGTGGAGCGAAGCGCTCTTCCGCTTCGAGCAGGCACGCCGCCTCCAGCCCGCGAGCGTCTCGATCCTCAACAACCTGGCGATCTGCTACGAAGCCGGCGGCCGGTTCGAGGAGGCGCTGGCGACTTATCGCGAGGCGCTCCTGTTGGCGCCCGAAAACCGGGTGCTGAAGCAGAACTACTCCCGCTTTGCCGAGTTCTATCAAGGCTACCGTCCCCGGAAGGCGACGGCCGCCGTCACGGCGCCGGCGCTCGTGCCGCCGCCTCCGGGAGCTCCAGGGACGGCGGAGACGCCAGCCGCGGATGCGCCGGCGAGCGCTCCTGCGCCGGAACCGGCTCCCGAGCCGCCGCCAGCGCCGGCAGAGATCCCCCCGAGCCAGGCGCAGGCCGCTGCTTCGGTGCCTGACGTCGCCGGCGGGGGTGGATCGTGATCACCCGTCGCCGCACGCAGCGTCTTGTTCCTGGTCGATCCTCGCCGCCACTGCCCTGGGAGCGATCCCGCTCGCCGCCGCGGTGGAGGTCAAGCTCCGCCTCCCGGTGCGGGCGCGCATCGACCTCGCCGGCAAGCGCACGATCACCCCGGCACCGTTCATCGTCGTCACCCGCGAGGGCGCCGGCGAGACTCCGGGTGCCTCCTCGCTCAACGTCCAGCGCGAGTTCGAGCGTTACCTCGTCAAGGTGCTGCGGCGCGAAACCTCGCTCAAGATTCTCGAGAGCGGCCCGGTCGACTATCCCTCCTACGATCTCGACGTGCTGTCGAAGAACGCGCGAGTTCTGGCGCGCCCTGGGCGAGCGCAGCCAGGCCGACCTCATCGTCGCCGGCAGTCTCGATTTCGACGTCCAGGACAAGAGCGGCTACCGCACCGAGGAGTACGTCTCGCCTTACGACGGTCGGGTCTACTACCGCCAGGTTCTCGTCGAGCGCACGGGGTTCGATTACGACATCGCGATGATGGTCTTCGACGGCCTGACCGGCGAGCGCATCTTTTTCGACAACTTCAAGGACTTCAAGCAGTTCGAGGGCGAGGGCGCCGATCCCCTGAAAGGGATGTTCGAGAACCTGGCGTCGCTCGAGGACCGCATCGTCAACGTCTTCACGCAGAAGACGGTCGAGACCAGCCGCACGCTGTTGACCGATTGACCGGAAAGGAGTTCCCCGTGGCTCATCTGGATCGCCTGGCTCGATCGGCCGCTCGCAACGGCCGTGCGCTCACCCTGCTCGCCCGGCTCGCGACGGCTGTCCTTCTCGCCCTGGTTTGCGCTCCGCCGCCGCGGAGGCGCAGTTCGGGAAGAACAAGATCCAGTACCGCGACTTCGACTGGAAGCTCTACAACTCGCCGCACTTCACCTTCTACTACTACGAATCCGAGGCGGCCCAGCTCGAGAAGATAGCGTCGCTCGCCGAGAGCGCCTACGACCGGCTGACGCGGGAGTTCGACCATCAGATCCAGGATCCGATCCCGATGATCTTCTACGCCACGCACTCGGCGTTCGAGCAGAACAACATCATTCTCAACTTCATCCCGGAAGGGGTCGGCGCCTTCGCGAGTCCGGTGAGCAACCGGATGGTTCTGCCGATCGACCTGCCGGACGGCGAGCTCTTCGCCCTGATCCTGCACGAGCTGACGCACATCTTCCAGTACGACATCCTCTACGCCGGCAAGATGAGACGCGGGGTCGGCGGCAACGCCCCGCAGTGGTTCATGGAGGGCATGGCGAGCTACATGGCGAAGGACGAGTCCACCTCGGACAAGATGTACCTGCGCGATGCGGTGGTCAACGACTCGATTCCCTCGATCCTGCAGCGCGGCAGTTCCGGTTTCCTCGCCTACCGCTTCGGCCACGCCGCTTTCGACTTCATCGAGGAGCGCTGGGGAAAGGAGGGTTTCCGCGACTTCCTGTTCGAGTTCCGCAACACCTTCGGTGGCCGGGCCGACCGGGCGGTCGAGCGCTCCTTCCGGATCGACCCCGAAGACTTCGACCTCGACTTCCGCCGCTGGCTGCGCAAGAGATACCTGCCGCAGCTGGTCGAGACCGGCGAGCCCTCCGACTTCGGACGTCCGCTTCCGCGACGACAAGGGCGAGATCCAGCAGGCGATCTCCCCGGCGGCGTCGCCTTCGGGCGACCTGGTGGCGGCGTTCGCCGTCACCCGGGGCGACCTCGACATCGTGCTCTACGACACCCGCACGCGGCGCCCGATCGCCAACCTGACGAAGGGCTACACCGGGAGCTACGAATATCTGGCGGCGCAGTTCCTGACCATCGGCGCCCGCATGGGCCGCGACCTCGCCTTCTCCGCCGACGGCAACTACGCTCGCGGCCTTCGCCAAGCGCGAGCGCGGCAGCAGCCTCATGATTTTCGACGTTCTCGAACGCAAGCTCGTCAGGACGATCGAAATGGAGGTCGAGCAGCAGATGAATCCGGCCTTCAGCCCCGACGGCCGGACCGTCGCCTTCGCCGGCAACCGGGCCGGCCGGTTCGACATCTACATGGTCGATCTCGAGACCGAGCGAGGTGACCAGCGTCACCGACGACGAGACCTACGACGGCGCCCCGGTCTTCTCGCCCGGACGGCGCTTCGATCGTCTTCAGCTCGGTGATCGGCGACGAACACGCGCCAGCTCTTCCGGCGTCGATCTCGCACGGATCGCAGCCAGCGCTTCCGCTTGAGCGAGGGAGCCTGGACCGACAAGGACGCGGTCTACTAGCTCGCGACGGCACCTGGCTGGTCTTCACCTCCGACCGCACCGGCATCGACAACATCTACGCCATGGAGCTCGCGACCGGCAGAACGCTGCAGCTCACCAACGCGGTCACCGGCTGTCTCATGCCGACGGTGCTGAAGCGCGAAGGCGAGATCGACCAGGTGGTCTACTCGGGCTTCTGGCGCGGCGGCTTCGACCTCTACCTCGTCGACATCGACAAGCCGGTCGGCGACGAGACGACGCGCGATCCCGCCGGCAGATCCGACGGTCGTCGAGCCGCTCGCCGCAGTTCGAGCCCGACATCCAGGTGACGCTCGACGAGGCCAACAAGTCGAAGTACCGCGGCTTCAAGCTCTTCGTCGAGGACGCCGGCGCGTCGGTCGGCGTCACCGACGACCAGACGCTGCTCGGCTACACCTATCTCTCGCTCAGCGACTATCTCGGCGACCGGCGTCTGGTGATCAACTTCAGCTCGGTCTCGAGCTTCTCGAACTTCGACGTCGTCTATTTCGATCTCTCGCCACCGCTGGACATGGTCGGTGCAGGCGTTCGACCGGCGCGACTTCTACGTTCTCGGCGGCGTCTCGGGCTCGCCGCTCGATCGTGAGGAGCGCCAGCAGGCGATCCAGCAGACCGGCATGCAAGGCAACTGGACCTATCCTTTCTCGCTCTACCATCGCGTTTCGGCCGGCGCCGGCTACATCTTCCAGAAGGCGAGCTACCCCAGCTGGACAGGTCATCATCAACGATGACGGGATCCTGGTGCCCGTGACGGTCGAGGTCGAGGACAACTACCCGTTCCTCACCGGGGCCCTGGTCGGCGACAGCGCGGTGTTCACCCAGTTCGGGCCGATCTCGGGCCGGCGCTGGCGTCTCGACGCCATCTACGCCCTCGATCCGGACGCCGGGGGCGCCCTCTACACGCAGTACGAGCTCGACTACCGGGAGTACATCCCGGTGAGCCAGCGCAGCAACCTCGCGCTGCGCGTTATGCCGGATACGCCAGCGGCAACCAGCCGATCCCGCTCTATTTCGGCGGCCTGGACGACCTCCGGGGCGTCGACTTCCGTTCGATGGTCGGCGATCGCGCGTTCTATACGAATCTCGAGTACCGTTTTCCGCTGATCGACCTGCTGGCGACGCCGGTGGTCAACTTCCGCAGCGTCCGCGCCCGGATATTCCTCGACGTCGGCGGCGCCTGGTTCGAGGAGTTCGGCCAGGACTTCGACTTCTGGAACAGCGAGGAGGGCCGCCTCGAGGACGCCGTCTCCTCCTACGGCTTCGGTGTCACGATCAACCTGATGGGGATCGACCTGAACTGGGACTTCGCGCAGCTCTGGGACTTCAAGGACACCGTTGACGACAGTTTCGGCACCCAGTTCTGGATCGGAACGCGGTTCTAGGAGCGGAAGCGCTCCGGCGATGATGAGCGATTCGCAGCAGCCGGCGAGCGATCTCGAGCGCCGCGTCCGGGAGCAGGAGGCGCTGCTCGAGATCGGTCTCGAGCTCGCCGCCACCCTCGACTTGCGGCGGGTGCTCTCGCTCGCGCTGACCAAAGCGGAGGAGTTCTGCCGCGCCGAGACGAGCTCGATCTGGGAGCTCGACGAGGCGGCGGGAGAGCTGTTCTTCCGCGTCGTGCGTGGACGCGCCGCGCCGGAGATCGAGAACCTCCGTATTCCCGTCGGGCAGGGGATCGTCGGCGCCGTGGCGGCCTCCGGGCGCGCCGAGACGATCAACGACGTCGCCAGCGACCCGCGCTGGCGCGGCGACACGAGCGAAGACTTCGACACCCGGGCGATCCTCGCCGTGCCGCTGATCGCGCGCGGCAAGGTGATCGGCGTCCTGCAGCTGCTCAACCCGGTGGGCAAGGAGGCCTTTTCGGACGGCGATACGCGCCGCATGCAGCTGTTCGCCGGGCCGCTCGCTCACGCGCTCGAGAACGCCCGCCTCTACGCCGCGCAGCAGCGCCTCTACGTGGAAACCGTCACGGCACTCGCGGAGGCGGTCGAAAAGCGCGATCCCTACACCGGGGGGCACCTCCAACGGGTGGTGGCGTACTCGCTTCTGCTCGGGCGCGAGCTCGGCCTCGATTCCGAGGCGCTCGAGAGTCTCGCACTCGGCGCGACGCTGCACGACATCGGCAAGATCGGCGTTCCCGACCAGGTGCTCCTGAAGCCGTCGGCGCTCGACCCGGCGGAGGCCGCGGCGATGCGGCGCCACCCCGAGGACGGCGCCGAGATCGTCTCGCGGATCGAGTCGCTGCGCGAGATTCTGCCGATCATCCGCAACCATCACGAGCGGATCGACGGCAAAGGCTACCCCGACGGTCTCGCCGGCGAGGCCATTCCACTCGCCGCGCGAATCGTCGCGGTGGCCGACACGTTCGACGCCATGACGACGAGCCGGCCCTACCGCACTGCCCTCGCGCACGGTGTCGCGGCGGGGGAGATCGCCAGCCATGCCGGCGTGCAGCACTGTGCGACGGTGGTCGCCGCTTTCGAGCGCCTTTTCGCGGCCGGGCGTTTCCGTGTCGAGGCCGGAGAGCTGTTAGCTCGTTCCTTGTCGGCGAAAATCGAGCGAGAGTACAATGACTGGTAAGCGATGAAAGTAGAGATTCTGGGCAGCTATGGCGGCGAGAGTATCGACTGCCGCATGACTTGTCTTCTGCTGAACGACGTCATCGCGCTCGACGCCGGCTCCCTGTCGCAGAGCCTGCCGATCGCCCGCCAGCGGCTCGTCCACTCGATCGTGCTGACCCATTCCCACATGGATCACACCTCGTCGCTGCCGTTTTTCATCGAGAACGTCTTCGGGAAGCTCCGCGAGGCGGTCGACATCTACGCCTCGCCGGCGACGATCTACGCCCTGCGGCGGCATCTCTTCAACAACGACACCTGGCCCGATTTCACCCGCCTGCCCAATCATCTGCTGCCGGTCATCCGCTTCCACGAGCTGCAGGACGAGGTTCCGGTCGTCATCGGCGAGGTGGGTGGCGCCGGTGGCGTGCGGTTCACTCCGATCCCGGTGAACCACGTCGTGCCGACTTACGGCTTCCTGATCGAGAACGGGAATTCGAGCTTCCTCTGGTCGAGCGACACCGGCCCGACGCAGCGTCTGTGGGAGATCGCCAATCGCACCGAGAACCTGAAGGGGATCTGGGTGGACTGCAGCTTCGACAACTCCATGCAGGGGATCGCCGACGTCTCGCGGCCACCTCACCCCGGCGACGGTGGCGATCGAGCTCAAGAAGCTCGAGCGCCGCATGCCGGTGCTCCTCCATCACCTGAAGCCACCTTGCGTCGAGCAGATCCAGAAGGAGATCGCCGCCCTCGCGAACCCCGACATCGGGTTCCTCGAGCAGGGGCGGGTCTACGAGCTGTAGGCGCTCTGAGCCGTCAGGAAGTGCTCGACACAATCGCGGGTGTTAGCATCCGGGCGTGCTCGCGCCGCTCGACGAAGTCATCTTGCGCCAGCTGTTCGAGGCCCTGAACCGGGAGCGCGTGGAGTACATTCTGGTCGGAGGACTGGCGCTGCTCGTTCACGGGCTCGGCAGGACGACGGAAGATATCGACCTCTTCGTCGCGCCGGGCGAGGAGAACACCGGGCGGGTACGAGCGGCACTCGATGCGGTCTTTCACGATCCGGAGATCTCCGGTATTACGGCGCGAGACCTCTCGGGAGAGTTCGGCGTCGTGCGCTACGGACCTCCGGCACACGAGTTTGTGATCGACCTTCTGGTGCAAATCGGCGAAATGTTCCACTACGCCGATCTGGAGTGGGAAGTGAAGGACTTCGATGGCGTTCCGGTTCGGGTGGCGACCCCGCTGACACTCTTTCGCATGAAGCGAGGAACCGCGCGCGAGCTCGATCGCGCCGACGCGGAGCAGCTCCGTCGCAGGTTTGCGCTGGACGAGGACTGAGATGCCTGTCAAGAGATTCCGCGACCTGGAGGAGGCGAGGCGGGCGCTCGAGGAGGGTCCGCGAGCCAGCTTGGCCACTTTTCTCGCGCTGAGTCAGTTCGCGCGACGGGTTCGCCTGGCCGGAGAAGGGGCCGAGCCGCTGCCCTCCTCGCGCGGCGTCCGGCGCTTTCGTTCGCTCGACGAAGCCCAGGAGAACCGCCTCCGCTCGTCGACGTAGCGATTGCCACCCTCTCCCGCGCGCGAATGACCGGAATCCCCAAGTCTCTGGAGCGTCTTGTCCCGGCGGAGGTCCGCAAGCGGGGAAACGACTATTTCGTGCGCAAGGCGGTCCGCCTCGTTCGGGCCGAAGCCGGCTCCGTCACGGCGGAGGTGCGCGGTACGTTCCCGTACACGGTGGAGCTCCGGCAGCGCCACCGCATGGCCTACTACTCTTGTACCTGCCCCTACTTCGATCGCGAGCTCGAAGCCTGCAAACACGTCTGGGCGGTGGTCGCGACGGTGGCTTCGCGTTTGGGGCTCGAAAGTTGGCCCGCGCAGTCGGCGGATTGGTATGCCAGCCTGGAGCTCGCCGCCGGCGACTTCGAGTCTGTAGGTCCAGGAGCGAATGCGCGCGCGGCCGACGAGGATTCGCGTCAGGGACTTGTGAGGACCTCCACCCCTCTGTCTACGCCGCCGCCGGCAGCGGCCCTGGTCGAGGAGCCGGCACTCGTCGCGAGAAACTGGCAGACCGAGCTCGCGCGCATCGGCCGGTCCGCCCGGCATCACTCTTCGCCTTCGACGGAAGGGCCGGCCGCAGCGGCGCGCGAGCTGCTCTACGTGCTGCGAACACCGCTGGGGCACGAGGAGCGGCGCCTCCGCCTGACGTGCGAGGTGCGCTCTCCCGCCAAGGAGGGCGGGTGGGGGAAGCGAACGCACCTGCGGCTCGAACGCCATGCAATCCCTTCGCTGCCGGAGATCGCCGACCGAGAGATCCTCGGAATGCTGGCTGGAGTCCAGGTTGCGGACAGCTACGGCGGCGGTTTCGATTCCTGGCGGCGAGATCTGCTGCCTCACTCCTTCGACCTCGAGCCGTTCCAGGTTGCAGCACTGCTCCCGGCCCTGTGCGCGACCGGGCGCCTGCGGGCCGAGATCGTGGAAGCCGACAGTTCCAGGCAGCTCGGGCCCGCGATCGCCTGGCGGCCCGAGCCGTGGCGGCTGCGGCTGCGTCTCGCAGGGAGCGCCACCTCCCAAGCAGCGCCGCTTTCCGCTTACCAGCTCACTTCCGAGCTCTGGCAGGGGGAGCGGCGCGTCGAAGCCGGGGATCGCCTGCAGTGGATCCTGCCTGGAGGTAGCCTCATCGCGGCCGAGTGGGCGTCGCCCTTCGACGACGGCGGAACGCCGGAGTGGCTGGAGCTTGCGGCCCCCGCCAGCGGACTCACGGTGCCGGCGGATGAAGTCGAGGCGTGGCTCATGGCGTTGCATCGTCTGCCGAGCGTGCCGGAGCTCGCGCTGCCGCCGGAGTGGACGCTCGCCGAAGGGGCGGACGTGGTGCGCCCGAGGCTCGTCGATCTCGGCGCCGGAGACGTTGCAGCCCTGGGGCCAGCGCAAGGCCGTCCTGCTCGAGCTTTCCTTCGCTTACGGCGAGGAGCGGCTCGACGCCCGGGATGCGCGCCCATGGATTCTCGACCTCGCTGGGCGGCGGCGGATCCGCAGAAGCACGAGCGCCGAAGTTGGCGCCGCCGCCCGCTTGTTCGAGCTCGGCGCGCGTTCGATTCCGTCGTACCGCGCCTCGGGTGAGAACCGCCTCGAGCTCAGCCCGGCGGCGGTTCCCGAATTCGTGCGCCAACTCCTCGCCGAGGGCTGGGAGGTCGAGGCCGAGAGCCGGGCCTTCCGGCCCCCCGGGAAGAGCTTCGTTCAGTCTCTCGAGCGGCCTCGACTGGTTCGACCTCGAAGGTGGCATCGAGTTCGGCGACGAGAAGGTCCCCCTGCCGAAGCTCCTCCAGGCGATGCGGGCCGGCAAGGGGATGGTCGAGCTCGGCGACGGCAGCTACGGCCTCCTGCCCGAGGCCTGGCTGGTGAACAACGCCCTCATGGGGGATGTCGGCGAGGTCGCGGGCGACAGCGTGCGCCTGTCGCGGCCGCAGGCGATGTTCGTCGACGCCTGGCTGCAGGGCGACGCGCTGGCCGAGGTCGTGGCCGACCCGCCCTTCGAGCGCTGGCGGCGCGAGCTCGCCGCCTTCTCCGGTATCCACCCGGTCGATGCGCCGAAGGGCTTTCGCGGCGAGCTCCGCGGCTATCAGCGCGAGGGGCTCGGCTGGCTGCTCTTCCTCGAGCGCTTCGGTTTCGGCGGCTGCCTCGCCGACGACATGGGACTCGGCAAGACGGTGCAGATCCTCGCCCTGCTCGCAGGGCGGCGAGCGCGCCGCTCCCGGCGCCCGGCGAGACACCGCGCGCGGTCGCCGCGGTGGAATTGGCGGCCGCCCCCGGCCGGCAGCCGTCGCTCATCGTCGTGCCGCGTTCGCTGCTCTACAACTGGCGCGAAGAGGCGGCCCGCTTCGCGCCGCGCCTCGCGATCCTCGAGCTCCACGGCGCCGAACGCCGCTGCGATCGCGCGACCCTCGCGGAGTTCGACCTCGTCCTCACCACCTACGGCACGCTCAAGCGGGACATCGATCTGCTGTCGGCGATCGAGTTCGACTACTGCATCCTCGACGAGGCGCAGGCGATCAAGAACTCGAACACCGCCGGGGCACGCGCCGTGCGCCGCTTGCGGGCGCGGCATCGTCTGGTCGCCACCGGCACGCCGGTCGAGAACCACCTGGGCGAGCTCTGGAGCCTGTTCGAGTTCCTGAACCCCGGGCTCCTCGGGCGCCTGTCGAACTTCCGCGGCGGTGAACGGCGCCGGCCGGAAGATTCCGCAGGAGACCCGCGAGCGGCTGGCGATGGCGCTGCGCCCGTTCCTGCTTCGCCGCACCAAGCAGCAGGTCGCTCCGGAGCTGCCGCTCAAGACCGAGCAGACGGTGCTCTGCGAGCTCGAAGGGACGCAGCGGCGGCTCTACGACGAGCTTCGGGATCACTATCGGCGCAGCCTCGCAGCGAGAGTCGCGAGTCAGGGTTGGGCGAAGAGCAAGATCCAGGTCCTCGAAGCACTTCTGCGGCTGCGTCAGGCGGCCTGCCACCCGGGTCTCCTCGATCCGCGCCGGGCGCACGACGAGAGCGCCAAGTTCGAAGCGCTCCTGCCGCGTCTCGAGGAGATCCTCGAGGAGGGCAGCAAGGCGCTGGTCTTCTCCCAGTTCACGAGCCTGCTGGCGCTGCTCAAGCAGCGCCTGGATGCCAAAGGATGGACCTACGAGTACCTGGATGGGGCGACGACCGACCGGCAGGCGCGGGTGGAGCGCTTCCAGAGCGATCCGCCTGCCCGCTCTTCCTGATCAGCCTCAAGGCCGGCGGCCTCGGGCTCAACCTGACCGCGGCGGAGTACGTGTTCCTGCTCGACCCGTGGTGGAATCCGGCGGTCGAAGCGCAGGCGATCGACCGCGCCCACCGCATCGGCCAGCGCCGCCCGGTCTTCGCCTACCGCCTGATCGCCAAGGACACCGTCGAGCAGAAGATCCTCGAGCTCCAGGCCGAGAAGCGCGAGCTCGCCGACGCCCTCCTCGGCGGCGACGAACGCCCCCTCGCCGGCCTCACCCGCGACGATTTCGAGCTGCTGCTGGGGTAGGAATCCTCTTGCAGGATGCCTCTGCCAGGCCGCTTCGGGGCGCACCTGTTCAGGTCACCCATATTTACGGTAGGCTGGTTCCATGAAGACCACGATCGAGCTTCCGGACCCGCTTCTGCGGCAGGCCAAGGCGGCAGCCGCGGCGCGCGGTGAGTCGCTGAAGGAGCTCTTTGCGCTGGCGCTGCGCGAGCATCTCTCCGGCGGCCGCCGGAGAGGCTCGGGCGAAGAAGGCTGGCGAGCGGTCTTCGGTCGCGCGAAATCCCGAGCCGTCGCCGATGTCGACGCGGTGATTGCAGCGGACCTCGAGCGGGTCGACCCGGCGGACTGGCGCTGATCCTCGACACGAATGCGGTCTCGGCGCTCTTCGCCGGAGATCCGGCGCTCGAGCGCGTGCTGAACGGCGAGTCTCGCCACCACCTGCCGCTCATCGTGGTCGGAGAGTATCGCTACGGCCTGCTGCGCTCCCGCCAAGGTCGGTTGCTGGGCGAGCTCCTCGACACCCTGGTTCGCGAGTCGATTGTGCTCGCCATCGAGCTCGAAACGACCGCAGCGTACGCCGCGGTCCGCGACGGACTTCGCCGGCGGGGAACGCCGATCCCCGAGAACGATGTCTGGATCGCGGCCCTTGCCCGGCAGCACGGGCTGCCGGTGGTCAGCCGCGACGAGCACTTCGACCGCGTGCGCGGCATCACTCGCCAGAGCTGGTAGCTCCGCGAGCGCCGGCCGGCCCGCGCCCCATGGCCGCTCCTCCCCCCTAAGGCCAGGGGATCTACGTGCAGACCGACGCCGTCACCAACCGGTAGAAGCGGAATCTCCGCATTCTCACCCACCTCAATCGCGTCGCTACACTCAAGGCTGAACGGCGCTCCACTCGCCGGCGCCCATCCGCCAACGGAAGAAGTCCGACGGGTTCGATTCGCCGGGGATTCCCGGGCTGTTGAGGCTCCAGCTCGCGGCTTCAGCTCTTCCCGGCGTCGAGCCCTTCCAGGAAGGCGACGAGGCCGGTGAAGTAGGTCTGCTGGTCGTCGTACATCGCCATGTGGCCGCCGTTCGGGCAGAGGAGGAAGCGGCCGCGCGGGAACTGGGTCGCCATCCAGGCCATGTGCTCGGGGTCCATCGTGTCGTGCTGGGCGCCGATGACCAGCGTCGGTGTCGCTATCCTGGCGAGATCGCCGCTGCGGTCCCACTTCTCGAGCCTGCCCGAAGCACCCATCTCGCTCGGCCCCTGCATCGGGACGTAGATCGAGCGGTTCAGTCGCGTGAAGGCGCGCATCACCGGGTCGGGCCATTCGGCGAACGGCATGCGCAGGAGGTGCTCGGCATAGAAGGGAATCAGCAACTCCATGTAGCGCGGCGACTCGTACTCCTTGCGCGCCTCGAGCTCGAGGATCTCCTTCAGAGCCGCGGGGTCCATCGCCGGCATGAGCACGCCGTGGGCGTAGGCGTTGTAGGCGGGGATGCTCGACATCATGTTCGAGATCACCAGGCCCTTCAGGTTCTCGCCGTGGGCGAGCGCGTACTCGATCGCGAGGATCCCTCCCCAGGAGTGGCCGAGAAGGACGAAGTTGTCTTTGTTCAGGCCGAGCGCGAGCCGCACCTGCTCGACCTCGTCGACGAAGCGCGGGATCTCCCACAGCTCCGGCTCGTCCGGTTGGTCGCTGTAGGCGGAGCCCAGCTGATCGTAGTAGTAGTACTCGATGCCGGCGGCCGGGAAGTAGCTGTCGAACGCTTCGAAGGCCTCGTGCGTCGTCCCGGGTCCGCCGTGAAGGAGCAGCACCTTGAGCGTCGGGTTGTTGCCGACCCGCTTCGTCCAGACGGTGAAGTTGCCCTTGGGGGTGGTGATCGGGATGCGCCTCACGCCGCCCGAGAGAACGTCGGTGCGCCCGGTGTGGTCGAAGTAGGCGGCCGAGGTCGGCGGGGTGGTGGGCGCCGGAGCCTGCGCCGCGGGAGGCGGTGCGGCGCAAGCGCCAAGTGCAAGTCCAAGAGAAAGCGCCAAAGAGAGCGGCTTCATCGCGACCTCCGGAACTTCGTGAGAGTCGATCATGACAGACGGGCCCGCGGACCCCTCCGATCGTCCTGGTCGGTCTGGTCAGGAAGTCGTCGGAGTTGGCGCACCGTCGCTCCCGTGCCACGAGACCGTCACTCCCTTTGGATACCTTCCTCCTTGACCAAGGAGAGGGTACTCATGCGCAAGTTGCAGATGTTGGGATGGACGTTGGGAGCACTGGCGACAGCTGCAGGGAGCGCGTCGATCGACATCGATCGCACCAGTGGCAACCGTCCAGAGGTCGACCTCACGGCCGGATCGATCCGGCTGGAGAAGATCGGCGGATTCGCGACCGGCTTGTTCGAACAGGGTGGGGCGGAGATCGCCGCGTACAGCCGGACCGCGAAGCGGCTCTTCTTCGTGAATGCCCAGGCGAACGCCGTCCAGGCCCTCGACATCACCGATCCGTCCAATCCCACCCTGCTCTTCACCATCGACCTCTCCGCCTACGGCGGCGGCGTCAACAGCGTGGCGACCTGGGGCGATCTCGTCGCGGCGGCGGTCGAGGCTGACGACAAGCAGCAACCCGGCAAGGTCGTTTTCTTCGACCTCTCTGGCGGCATCCTCGCCGCGCTGCCGGCGGGCGCGCTCCCCGACATGCTGACCTTCACTCCCAACGGTGCCCACGTCGTGGTCGCCAACGAGGGCGAGCCGCTCGACTACTGCACACCGGGTCTCGCGAACGATCCGGAGGGTTCTGTCACGATCATCGATATCCCTTCGGACCGCTCGCAATTGGCCACGGCGACCGTCCGCACGGCCGATTTCCACCGGATCTTTGCCGAGCTTCATCCCGAGGTGCGGATCTTCGGACCGAACGCGACGCCGGCCCAGGATCTCGAGCCCGAGTACATTGCTGTGGCGGACGATTCGAAGACCGCCTACGTCACGCTGCAGGAGGCCAACGCCATCGCCGTCGTCGATCTGGCGACCGGCACGGTGACGGCGTTGCACGCGCTCGGCACCAAGGACCATTCGCAGCGGATCAACCAGCTCGATGCCTCCGATCGGGACGACGCAGTGCGCCTCGCGACCTGGCCCGTTCAGGGCATGTACCAGCCCGACACAATCGCCTTCTACCTCTTCGAAGGTCGCCGCTATCTGGTGACCGCCAACGAGGGCGACACCCGAGACTACGAGTGCTACTCGGAGCTCGAGCGGATCAGGGACCTCGAGCTCGATCCGGTGCGCTTTCCGAACGCCGAGTTCCTGCAAGAGGACGAAAACATCGGCAGGCTCAGGGTCACGACCGACGGGGCCGACACCGACGGCGACGGTGACGTCGATCGACTGCGCTCCTTCGGCGGGCGCTCGTTCTCGATCTGGACCTCGCAGGGGAGTCTGATTCACGACAGCGGGCGCAGTTTCGAGCGCATTCTGGGACGCCACGATGCGGCGAACTTCAACTCGGACAACACCGAGAACGACTCTTTCGACTCGCGCAGTGACGACAAGGGACCCGAGCCCGAGGCGCTGACGCTCGGGGAGATTGACGATCGCGTCTACGCCTTCGTCGGGCTCGAGCGTCAGGGCGGCATCTTCGCCTACGACGTGACCAACCCGCTGAAGGTGGAATTCTCGGCCTACGCCAACACGCGCATCTTCAGCGGCGCCGCCGAGGCCGGAACCGCGGGCGACCTCGGTCCGGAAGGCCTGCTCTTCATCCCCGCCAAACAGAGCCCGAACGGCCAGGACTTGCTGGTCTCGGCGAACGAGATCAGCGGCACGATCGCCATTTTCCGTGTGGTCACGATCGACTGACTCGACCTCGAGCTTGAGACTCCGGATCGGGGCGCCTGGTGCCGCAAGGTGCCGGGGGCTTTTCTTTTCGGCGCGGTGGAACGACGCTTCACCCCACTCGCCGGTTTGACAGCGACCGAGAGGCGGCGGTAACGTGCGCCCGTCATGAGCTCGCGAGACTTCACCGGCAACGCCCGTGCGCTGTCGTGCACGACGACGACCACCCGCGAGAGCGGAGGGACGGGGTTCGCCTAGGCGAACGGCGAGATCGCGCCAGTTACGGCCCCGCTCCTCCGACGAGGACGCGGGGTCTTTTGTTTTTCGGGAGATTCCAGGGAGATGGTCATGCAGTCGTTTCGAGTCATGAAGTTCGGCGGCACTTCGGTCGCGGGCGCCGACCGCATGCGAGGTGTGGCGGACCTGGTCGCCGCGGCGGCGGCGGCGGAGCGCGTGGGCGTCGTCGCCTCGGCGGTCTCCGGCGTGACCGACCTCCTCGTCGGCGGGCTGAAGCACGCCGCGGCGGCCGAGGTCGACCAGGCCGACGAGGCCGTCGCCCGATTTCGCGCCGTCCACGAGGAGATCGCCGGAAAGCTCGCACCGGACCTCGGTGCGGCGCGCAGCGTGGCGCTCGCGCAGCGCCTGGTGGAGATCGTCTGCGAGCTGGCGGAGACGCTGCGTGGCGTCGCGCTGCTCGGCGACTGCTCGGCGAGAGTGGAGGCGCGAACGATCGTCCTGGGCGAGCGCGCAAGCTGCGCCCTCTTGTGTGAGCTTTTCGCCTCCCGTGGCCTCGATACCGACTTGCTCGACCCCCTGGAGCTCCTGCCTTGCACCGGTGACCCGCTGGCAGCGACGCCGCAGCCGGCAGAGATGCATCGACGGCTCGCGACGCGGCGGGAGGCGGGTAGCCGGGTTCTGCTCCTGCCGGGATTCTTCGGCGGCGACGAAGGCGGCCAGGTGATGTGCCTCGGCCGCGGCGGCTCGGACTACTCGGCGGCGCTCCTCGCCCAGGCCTTGGAGGCACGACTGCTCGAGATCTGGACCGACGTCGACGGCGTCTTCACCACCGACCCGCGCCTCGCCCCGGCGGCGACCTGTCTCGAGCGCATGAGCTACGAGGAGGCGATGGAGTTGGCGCACTTCGGCGCCAAGGTCCTGCATCCGCGGACGATCGCGCCGGCGCGCGTGGCGGGCATCCCGGTGCGCATCCGCAACAGTTTCCACGTCGACCACCCGGGGACTCTGGTCGAACGGCGGACAGCGCCGCCGGAGGCAGCCGAGCGCGTCGCCTGCGGCATCTCGTTCACCCGCGGCGTGGCGCTGGTGAGTCTCTTCGGCCCGGGCATGGAGGGTGTGCCGGGTGTCGCGGCGCGTCTCTTCGCGGCGCTCGCGAGCCGCGGGATCTCGGTCATGCTGATCACCCAGGGCTCGAGCGAGACCGCCATCTCCTTTTGTGTCGATGCCGTTGCCGCCGACGAGGCGGAGCGGGCGGTGCGCGCGGCGTTCGAGTCGGAGATCGACACCGGCCGGGTCGACGAGGTCGTGGCGCGACGGGATCTCGCGATCGTCAGCCTGGTGGGCGACGGCATGCGCGAGCGGGTCGGCGTCGCCGGCCGCTTCTTCGGCGCGCTGGGTGTCGCAGGGGTGAACGTGGCGGCGATCGCGCAGGGCGCTTCGGAGCGTTCGATCTCGGCGGTCATCGCCGCGGAGGACGGCGCCCGCGCCGTCGCGGCGGTCCACGAGCGGCTCTTCGAGCGTCCCTGGCCGGGGGACGCGCCGCCGCGGTTCCCACAGCCGGTGGCGGCGGTCCGTGCTCCCTCCGGCGCGCCGCGCGCGAGCGAATGGGTCACCGCCTACGCTCCGGCGGGCATCGGCAACTTCGCCGCCGGCTTCGACCTGCTCGGTGCCGCGATCGCCCCGGTGGACGGTGCGCTGTGGGGGGATTGCGTCGCGGTGCGCCGCGCTGCCGGGCGGGCGGCGGGAGAGGGCGATCGGCTGGAGTGCCGCGGCGGCTTCGCGCACCGGCTGCCGGCCGAGGCGCGGCAGAACCTGGTGCTCAAGGCCCGCGACGCCTTCGCCCAGCGGCTCGGCGAGCCGCTGCCGGCGCTCGACTTCGTCCTCCACAAGAACCTGCCGGTGGCGAGCGGCCTCGGCTCGAGCGCGTCGTCGGTGGCGGCGACCCTGGTGGCGCTCAACGAGCTCCTCGGCCGCCCGCTGGACGACCGCGCGCTGCTCGCCGCCGCCGGCGAAGCCGAAGCGCAGGCCTCCGGCGGCGTTCATCTCGACAACGTCGCGCCGGCGCTCCTCGGCGGGCTGCGGCTGGTCGACCCGGAGGCGGGCTCGCGCGCGCTGCCCTTTCCCCAGGATGCTGCTCTTCGTCCTCTGGGTGCCGGAGCTCGAGCTCGAGACGCGCTTCGCGCGGAGCGTCCTGCCGCGCGAGCTCCCGCTGCCGGACGCCATCGCCTGGGCGCAGAATCTGGCGGCGCTGATTCACGCCCTGCACGTCGACGACCGCGCGCCTGCTGCGCCGTGGCTCTCCGCGACTCGCTCGCCGAGCCGCATCGTGCCGCGCTCGTCCCCGGCTTCCGCGACGTGCAGCGGGCGGCGCTCGCGGCCGGGGCGCTCGGCTGCACGCTCTCCGGCGCCGGCCCCGCGGTCTTCGCGGTGGTCGAGCCGAGGCGGCCGAGGCGATTGCGGCGGCCGGCTTCGCCGCCTGGCGCGCGGCCGGCGTGGCCGCCGAAGCGCGGCTCTGCCGGCTCGACCTCCAGGGCGCCGGCGAGTGGACGCGCCGGAGCGCCGGGATGCCGGGAAGGACGGAGAGCGTTGAGTCGATGCTCGTCACCAGCACCCGCGACGCCTCTCTGCGCGCCACGTTCGTGGAGGCGGCCGTGCGCAACGCGCCCGGCGACGGCGGCCTCTACCTTCCGTTCGGCCCGGCGCGCTCGGCCGTTCGCGGACGTCGACGGAGCTGCTCGCGCTGCCGTTCCGGCTCGCGCTCGGCGGAGATCCTCTGCCGGTTGCTCGCGCCCGAGTTCGACTCGCGCCGAGGTCGGCGTCGATGGCCGCGCGCGGCGTTCGACTTTCCCGGTCGTGCTACCGCGAGATCGGGCCCGGCACTCTCCGTGCTCGAGCTCTTCCACGGCCCGTCGCTCTCGTTCAAGGACTTCGGCGTGCGCTTCCTGGCGCAGGTGCTCGCTCGCCTGGCCAGCTGCCGACGCTGCCGACGACGCCCGCCGTGCCGGGATACCGGCGGGCGCGCACCGTGCTCACCGCGACCAGCGGCGACACCGGCGCCGCGGTGGTGAACGCCTTCCATCGCCTCCCCGGGTTCGCGCGTCGTCGTGCTCTATCCGGCGCGGGCGGATCTCGCCGCTGCAGGAGCGCCAGATCGCGACGCTCGGCGACAACGTGCGTGCGTTCGCCGTCGAGGGCTCGTTCGACGACTGCCAGCGACTGGTGAAGAGCGCCTTCGCCGATCCGGAGCTCGCCCGAAGCGCCGGCCTGGTCTCGGCGAACTCGATCCACCTCGCGCGGCTGCTGGCGCAGGTGCACCTACTACTTCGAGGCCGCGGCCCGGGCGGCTCCGGCCGCAGACGGCCGTCCCCTGGTCGTCGCGGTGCCGTCGGGCAACTTCGGCAATCTCTGCGCCGGCCTGCTGGCGCAGCGGCCTGGGAGCGCCGATCGCGACGCTGGTCGCGGCGACGAACGCCAACCGCACGGTGCCGGACTTCCTCGATGGGCAGCCGTTCGCGCCGCGCGCGAGCGTCGCGACGCTGTCGAACGCGATGGACGTCGGGGCGCCGAACAACTGGCAGCGGATCGAGCGCCTGTTCGCGGCGACGCCGGCGGCGATGCGCGCGGGACTGCGCTGGGGGAGCGCCGACGATCGCGGCGACCGCGCGCCGCGCTCGCCGAGCTCGCGGCGCAGGGCTACCGCGCCGATCCGCACGGCGCGGTGGCCTACGACGTCCTGCGGCGGACGCTCCGCCCCGGCGAGCACGGGCTCTTTCTCGCCACCGCCCACCCGGCGAAGTTCGAGGCCACGCGCGACTCCGCCGAGCCGCTGCCGCCGGCGCTCGCGGCGGCCGCCGCTGCGCCCGCTGCTCGCCCGAGCCGCTGGCGCCGGACGACGCCGCCCTGCGCGCCGCCCTGCTCGATCTCGCGGACCGAACTCGCTCCTGATCCGGAAAGGACTCTGCCCTTGGTCACTCCCTTCCCGCCCCCTGCGTCCCGTCTTCCCGTCACCGTTCTGGGCGCCACCGGCGTCGTCGGGCAGCGCTTCGTGCGCCGGCTCGCCGCGCCACCCGCTGGTTCGAGATCCGCCATCTCGCGGCGAGCGATCGCAGCGCCGGCAAGCGCTACGCGGAGGCCTGCGACTGGCGCCTCGGAGGCGAGCCGTACGCCGGGTTGCGGCGACCGCGTGCTCGCGCCGTGCACGCCGCGGGACGCCGCGGCAGGGATCGTCTTCAGCGCGCTCGACACCGCGCCGGCGCGCGAGCTCGAACCGCTGTTCGCCGCGGCGGGCGCCTGGGTCTTCTCGAACGCCTCGGCCTTCCGCATGGAGCCCGACGTGCCGCTCCTCGTGCCCGAGGTGAACGCCGCCCACCTGGCGCTCGTCCCGCGCCAGCGCCGCGAGCGCCGCTACTCGGGCGCGATCGTCTGCAATCCGAACTGCACCGCGACGATGCTGGTGATGGCGCTCGCGCCGCTCCACGCCGCCTTCGGTGTCGAGGCGGTGCTGATGACCTCGATGCAGGCGGTGAGCGGCGCGGGCTATCCCGGGCGTCTCGGCGCTCGACATCCTCGGCAACGTCATTCCCTACATCCGCGGCGAGGAGGAGAAGGTCGAGGAGGAGACGCGCAAGATGCTCGGCTCGCTCGCCGGCGAGGCGGTGACGCCGGCGACGGCGCAGGTCTCGGCGCTCTGCCACCGCGTGCCGGTCGCTCGACGGCCATACCGAGGCGGTGAGCGTGCGGCTCGCCGGCAACCCTTCGCTCGGCGCTCGTGCGCGAGGTGCTCGCCTCGTTCCGCTCCCTGCCGCAGGAGCTCGCGCCTGCCCTTCCGCGCCGCAGGTTCCGATCGTCCTCCACGACCGGCCCGAGCGCCCGCAGCCGCGCCTCGACCTCGCCGAGTCGGCGGAGGCGGCGTCGGGCCAGGCGCAGGGTGCGCCCATGGGATGGCGGTGCACATCGGCCGGGTGCGCGAGTGCCCGGTGCTCGGTGTCAAGTTCGCGCTCCTCGGCCACAACGCCGAACGCGGCGCCGCCGGCGCGAGCGTCCTCAACGCCGAGCTCGCCCTGGCGACCGGCTGGTCGGCTCGCCGGCTAGGCCCGGACAGGGCCGCGGCTCACGGTTTGCGCGGCGCCGGCAGGTGCTGCCCGCCCTGGTGCAGGACGAGCGAGCTCGCGCGGCCGCCTTCGAGGACGAAATCGATCTGAGCGTCGACGAGCTTGAAGAAGAATCGGATCGTGGACTCGGGATAGATCTCGAGCCTCTCCTGTCCGGTCGCCTGGGCGAAGAGATGATCGCCCTCCTGGGTGATCGCGATGTCGAAGCCCGGGGCGAGGGCGTAGACGCCGACCAGGGCGGCGTAGGCGCGGCGGGTCGACCGCGACCTCCTTGAGCGGCGGCGGCACCGGTTCGTCGGTGCGCATCGAGCGGAAGACCGGACCGAATCCCTGGTCGACGAGCAGAGCCGTGACGCGGCCCTCGGCGCCGCGCTCGAAGCGAACCGGCGTGCCGTCGGCGGTCTCGAAGAGGTCCGGGCCGACCGCGACGAGCGGATGGAGGTCGCCGCCGGTGCGCTGCAGTCGCAGCGTCTCGCCGTCGCGCGAGATCACCCGCCGCACCCCCGAGCGCTCCGGCACGAGGTAGACCCCGACGTAGGCGTCGAGCTCGGCGGCGGAGAGCTTCAACGCGCGAGGCTGTGCCTTCTGCGGCACGCCGAGCACCGATTCGGCTACGCGATGCGCGAGCTCATGCACGTCCTGCAGTCGGATTGTTCGACAGGATCACGACGAGCAGGTCCTCGCCGGGAACGCGCAGCAGGTCGCAGGTGAAGCCGTGGATGCCGCCGCCGTGCTCGTGCGTCGGGCGGCCCGCCACTTCGGTCATGGCGTTGCCGAGGCCGTAGCGCGTGGCGATGCCGTCCTGGTCGCCGCCGCGCAGGATGGCGGAGGTGAACATGCGGTCGCGCGAGGCGCGGCAGAGACGACCCGTCCCGCCTCGAGCGCGTCGCTCCAGCGCGCGAGATCGTCGACGGTCGACATCAGGGAGCCCGCGGCATAGGGCTGGGTGAGCGAGAGATAGGGCGCGTTCGCCCAGCCCTCGGGGCCCTTCACGTAGCCGGCGGCGCGGCCGCGCACGATCTCCTCCTGGTGGCCGTAGCGCGAGTCCTGCATGCCGAGCGGGGCGAAGAGCTCGGACTCGACGACCTCTTCGTAGCTCTTGCCCGTGATCTTCTCGATCACCGCGCCGAGCAGGATGTAGCCCGAGTTGCTGTAGTTCCACAGCGTCCCCGGCGGAAAGTCGAGCGGCTTGTCCTTGAAGAGGGCGAAGAGCGTGTCGAGGCTCATGTCCTCGCGCCAGCGCGGGATCCACTCCGGCATGTCGGTGTAGTTGGGCACCCCGGAGGTGTGGGAGAGCAACTGCTCGAGGGTGATCGGCGTCCCGCCGAAGGTGGCATCTGGTAGGAACTTCGTGATCTGGTCGGTCAAGCGCCAGCTTGCCCTGCTCGGCGAGCCGCAGCACGATCGCGGCGGTGAACTGCTTGGTCACCGACCCGATCTCGAACACCTGCTCCGGTGCCACCGGAATCCCGAGGTCCAACTGCGCCATCCCGTACCCCTTGCGCAGCACCACCTCGCCTTTCCACTTCACCAGCACCGCCGCGCCCGGCGCGTCGGCGGGATAGGCCTTCGCCAGCAGGGCTTCGGCTGCCTGGAGAACCTCGTTTACTGCGACGCGGTCGACGGTGGCGGAAAGAACTGACGGCAGGAAGGCGGCCAGCAGGACCAGGGTTGCGGTCGGTCGGCGCATGAGGTCTCCGGGGGGATTCGAGATGGATCCTAGCTTTTCCTATACGCAGTGAGATTAGAATCGTTGCCCGATCTGCTCCTAGTGCCGAGACCCGGGAGGCATCATGCCGATTCCCAGAGTCGTCATGCAACGCTCGACGCCGTACCTCCTCCTGTGCCTTTTCGCGGTCTGCTTCGCCGCCATGCCCGGAGAGGCCTCGAGCCGCCTGTATGCGCTCGAACCTGATCTTTTTCGACGGCTTCGAATCGGGTGGCTCGGCGGTCTGGAGCACCCAGAATCTCAGCGGCTTCGTTCGCGACTCCTGGACAGGACTCACTCTGGCTGGCGTTTCACTGGCCATTTCGAGTCCGGTGCGCGGCACGACGAGCGACGCCGCGGGACGCTACGCCCTGGTCGATCTAGCCCCGGCAGCGGCGGTGACGCCACTCGCCACCCTGCCGGCGAGCTCCCTCGCTACCGGGACCGGCCCGATCGCGCTCGGCGGTGGATCGAAGAGCTGCGATCTCTTCGTGATGTCCGTCGCCGACGTCCAGCGCCAGTACACCGTGCTCGGCATCACCCCGACGGCCGGTCTGGCGATCCTCATCGCCGACCTCCGCCGCCCCGACGACAGTCCGCTCACCGGGATTCCGCTCGCCGACATCTCCCTGAATGACGCCGGCGCGACGCCGATCGGTCAGGGCCCCTACTTTCTAAGGCGCCGGAGGAGACGTCGACAACTCCCTCTTCGTTTCGACCGCCTTCGGCGGTCGCGCCCGCGTCGCCTACCTCAACGTCCCGATTACGCTGGCCACCCTCGCCGTCGTCTCCGCCGAACCCAACGTCAGCGCCAGCGCCACCTTCACTCCGATCGCGAGCGGTGCCAACGATCTCGTGCTGGGTGGGGTCGATTGATCGTTTTCGCCTAGTTGCCGTCGCGCCGAGCCGAGTTGCCGCCGACCCTGCCGCTTCGCTGCAGGAGACGAACGTGCGCGAGCAGGCGCTCGGCAAGCTCCCGCGGCCGCCGGATCGCGAAGGCGAAGGGCAAGCGCGCGAGCTCGCGGGCGAGCCAGTTCAAGTCATCGGTTTGGGAGTGGAGGAGGACGCCGCCGTCGACCTCCTCGAGTGTCCCCAGGGTGGCGAAGATCTGTCGCTTCGCGGTGGCGAGGTCGGTGTGGAGGAGGACCTCGGCGCGGTGGGCTCTGGGGAGGGTGGCGATGGCGGTCGAGATCGCGGCCAGGGTGTCGAAGTCTCCGGCCGCGCGAAGCTCCGGCTGGTACGCGCGACGCTTGCAATGCGATCGACGCGAAAGGTGCGTGGGCCCTGGCGCAGGTGGCAGAAGCCGACGACGTACCAGCAGCCGCCGCGGTAGGCGAGGCCGTAGGGGTCGAGATCGCGCGCCGTGCGTCGCTTGTCCGCCGCTTCGTAGCCGACGTGCACCGTGCGCTGCGCCTGGGCGGCGGCGGAGAGCGCGGCGAGGACGTTTCCTTCGGCCGGCGGGCCGCTCGCCGGGAGGTCGAGCTGCATCGTTTCGTCGGCGGCGCGCAGGCGGCGTTTCAAGTCGGCAGGCATGACCCGTTCGAGCTTCGCCCGCGCGCTCGTGAGGCCGGCCGCAGTCTGCCCAAGTCCGAGCGCGCTCGCCGCCAGCAGTCCGAGCGAGAGCGCCAGCGCTTCGTCGTCGGTAAAGAGCATCGGCGGCAGCTTGAAGCCGGCGACCAGACTGTAGCCGCCGCCGGCGCCGCGTTCGGCGGTCACCGGGATGCCGAGCTCCTCGAGCGCCGCGATGTAGCGCCGCACCGTGCGCCGGTCCACCCCCAGGCGGCGCGCGATCTCGGCGCCCGAGAGCTGCCCGTGCGCCTGCAGCAGTTCGAGCAGGGCGAGGATCCGGTTCGTCGGCTGGCTCACCCAAAAGGGTATCAAGGAATAGGGCGGAAACTGTCCTCTACGGGCTCTAGCCTTCTCCCTGGCGCGGAACTTCGTCCGCGTCACCCCGCGCGCGGAGAGCTTGCTCATGGAGTCCGTTTCCCACCTCTGGATCTTCTTCGGCCTGGTCTTCGGCGTGGTGCTGCTCCCCGGGCTCGACATGGCCTGCGTCCTTGCGACCGCGCTCGGCGGCGGCCGGCGAGCCGGCTTCGCGGCGGTCGGGGGGATTCTCACCGCCGCCTTCGTGCACGTGGCGATCGGAGGGGCGGGTCTCGCCGCCATCCTCGGCGTGCTGCCGGCGCTCTACAACGCTCTACTCGTCGTCGGCGCCGCTTATGTCGCCTGGATCGGCGTCGCCCTCCTGAGGAGCGGCGCGATGTTCGAGACCGGTGGCGCGCGCTCTCTCTACGGGATCGCGATGCCGACCGCTTATCGGCGGGGTCTCTTGACGAACCTCCTCAACCCCAAGGCTTACGCTTTCATGCTGGCGATCTTCCCGCAGTTCGTTCACAAGGAGAGCGGGCCGATCTGGATGCAGGCGGTCGTCCTCGGCGCGATCATCGTTGCGACGCAGGTGGCGGTCTACGGCACGGTCGTCCTCGCGGCGACCCGGGCGCGCGGCTGGCTCGCGGCCCGCCCGCGCGCCCTCGCGGTCGTCGGCCGCACCGTGGGCGCCCTGCTCGTCGCCGTCGCCTTCTTCTCGGCGCTCGAGGGGTGGCGAGGGCTCGGCTAGAAGGAAGCTGCCGCGGCCCTGTCCCCTCGGCAGGGGATTTGGCGAATTCTGATCAGGGGGAAGACATGGGCTGGATCGAGAGAGGTTGGGAAGAGCTGTCCAAGCGATTACAGGTTGCGCTCGAGCCCTACCGCGAGGGCGAGGAGCTCGTCGGCGTCGTGCATGCGAATCAGCCGGGGCTCTTCTCGACGCAGCTGTACGCGATCGGCGTGACGCCGTCCCGGCTCATCCTCCTGCCGCTCGATCGGCGGCACGCCGCGACGGGTGAGCCGGTCCTGTTGCGGGCGGGCGACATCGAGGCCTCGGCAATCTGGGGCTGGGGAGGGTCGATGGGCGACTGGATCTCGGGGAGCTCGGCCAAGAGCTCCGCTTCACCGCCGGCGGGCGGAAGTACAAGCTGATGGTCCTGGGCGGCAATCTCCTCGAAGACGCCCTCTCCGGCCCCAGCCAACGCTCGGGCCTCCAGGCCCTCCTCGAGTTCCTCCTCGACGCCAAGCGCTGACCTCGGGGTCGGTCGCGTCGTCGGACTTCTCCTGCTCCTCGTCGCCCTCTTCTCGGCGCTTGAAGGAGGAAGAGACTCGGCTGACAGTTTTCGTGCCCTAGTCGCGCGTCCAGCCAGCGTGAGCGCGTTCCTCCGCGGTCCACGAGGAGATGGGCAGTGGAGCCGGGTCGAGCGGTTTGGAGTGTGGCAAGCCCGCCTTCCTGGCGGTCGAAAATCGCTCCCACATTCGGCGAATCGTGGCGAACTCGGGAAACTCAGGATAGCGATCGGCCTGATACCAAGCAGCGTCTCCGACAAAGGTGTTCGACTTCGCGCTTGGAACGGAATTGCCGACGGATGTGAGCTCGTAGCGAATCCGAACAAACTCCGGTCCGCTGTCACTTACTAGCATGCGCACTTGTCCACTCGCCTCGATTCGTCGATCGATATCGGCTCGCGAATAGGCATAGAGGCGCGAGCCGACGATGTCGTCGAGCCAGGTCGCGAGCTCGTCGGGTGCGAGCTCGGTCGTGACGTGGCTCGTCGGCACAGGATTCGCCCCGACGAGGTAGGTGCGGGTTTCGAGTCGTCCGTTCCTGTAGAGCTGCGAGACGTAGTACTCGTGTCCGTCCGCAGTGCTCGTCCACTCGAGCACGCAGACCTCTGGGTCCTGGCTGAAAGTCACTGGACTTGAGTCCTGAGCGAACAGGCTGGGCGGGAGCAGCACCAAGGCGAGGGTCACGAAGCGGGCCAGCCGATGGGTTCGCTGCGGTGGGCTCGAAGGAATCACGGCAAGAGTCTAGTCCTCTTGACCAGCTGTTCGGACTTCACCGGCTCCCCCAAAAGGCCACGAAATCGCCTGGTGACCTGAGTGACGCCAGATAGAGCCGGTCGTTTGCGTCCTTCTTGAAAGAACGGTTCTCGGGCTCTCAAAGGACCCTGAAGTCCGTCGCTGCGGGAGTTGACGTGGAGTGTCATTAATGGCACCATCGATCGAGCAGTACTGCGCGGAGCTTCTGCCGCGGCTGGAAAGGGCGCCCACCAGCGTGACCTTCGCTGAGTTGCGGCGATTCTGCGTCGCGATCTTCGGGAGGGGCGGCGAGGGACGGCGGGGCAAGGGCAGTCACCTCATCTTTCGGACTGGACTGCCGGAGCTGCCGATCGTGAACATTCAGCCGCGCGGGAAGATGGCGAAGCCTTACCAGTGTCGGCAGGTGGCCCAGGCCGCGCAAGCGCTGCTCTCCAAGATCAAGGAGTGAAGATGGAACTTTCCGACCGATACTCCTACCGCGTCTTCTGGTCCGAGGAGGATGGCGAGCATGTCGCGGTTTGCGCGGAGCTGCCGGGTCTCTCGTGGCTCGACAAGAAGGCGGAGCGGGCGCTATCGGGAGTGTTGCGGGCGGCGCGGGAGGCGGTCGAGCTGCTGCGCGAGAATGGAGATCCGGTGCCCGAGCCGCTCCTCGACCGGCGCTACAGTGGCACCTTCAAGGTGCGGATTCCGCCCGAGGTGCACCGCCGGCTCGTGCTCGAGGCCGAAGAGCAGAAGGTCTCGCTCAACCGGCTCGTTTCCGCCAAGCTCAGCGCTCCGCTCGAACGCGTCGGCGACGCCCGCTTGCGAGAGCCCGTGACGAAGTACCGCGCCCGCACTCGATCCGAGACCTGACCGGCGATCGCGGTCCCAGTTCTCGAAAACCGCGATGTCTTCGGCGGCACTGAGCAGGCTGAGGCCGTCAGATGGCAGACAGGTAGGATTCACAGATGCGCTGCGCTGGGATCGTCCTTCGAATCCTATGGCTGGCGCTCCTTTCCGGCGCGCCGGTCCTGGCCCACGGACCGCATCAGCCGGCGGCGCCGGCGCCGCCGGCGCAGGAGAAGGGCACGCACGGCGCCGCGATCCCGCTGCCCGCCGGCTGGGTCGAAAGCCCGCCCCCGGCGGCTGCCGGGGCGATGGCGCCGGCGCTGGTCGCCGACGGCGACGGCTTCCTCGCCACCTGGATCGAGCCGCTGGCGCAAGCCGGGCACCGGGTGCGCTTCGCGCGCTGGCAGAGCGGAACCTGGAGCGCGGCCTCGACGGTGCGAGAGGGAAAGACGCTGTTCGCCAACTGGGCCGACGTCCCCGGAGTCGTGCGCTCGCCCGACGCCGCGCTCTACGCCTGGTGGCTGGAGAGGTCGGGTCCAGACACCTACGCCTACGATGTGCGGCTGGTGCGCTCGACCGACCAGGGGGCGACGTTCACGGCGCTCGGTGTCCTGCACGAGGACCGCTCGGCGGTCGAGCACGGCTTCGTCTCGGCCGTCGCCGAGGAGGGTGGGCGTGCGCTTCTACTACCTCGACGGCCGCGCGACCGCAACCGGCGGGCCGATGCAGCTGCGCACGGTCCTCGTCGAAGGGAAGCGCGATCGGCGCCTCCGAGCTCGTCGACGAGAGCGTCTGCGACTGTTGCGCGACCGCCGCGGTGGGGCTCGCGAGCGGCTCGGCCGTCGCCTATCGCGACCGCACCACAGACGAGATCCGCGACGTCCAGGTCGTCATCCGATCGCACGCAGGCACGCTCGGCGACGCATGCGCCCGGCAATGACGGCTGGAAGATCGCCGGCTGTCCGGTCAACGGCCCGGCGCTCGCCGCCAATGCCGGCCAGCTTGCGCTCGCCTGGTTCGCTGCGCCCGGCGACCGGCCGCGCATGTCCGTCGCGCGCTCGGCCGACGGCGGCGCGACCTGGGGCAAGCCGCAACTCCTAGGTGCCGGCAAACCCATGGGTCAGCTTGCGGTCGCGGCGCTGGGCAGACGCCTTCGCCCTCTCCTGGCTCGAGGCGATCGCCGGCGGCTCCGAGCTCCGACTGGCGCGGCTCGACGAAAGAGGCAAGCTCGAACCGTCGCTGGCCATCGCCCGCACCGGTGCCGGGCGCAGCGCCGGCATCCCGCGCCTCGCCGCCGCCGCGAATCGCCTGGCGCTGCTGTGGGTGCCTGCCGGGAAGTCGAGCGGGGCGAGCCTGCGGTTCGCGACCCAGGCGCCGTAGGTCGCGGAGTCTTCAGTTTCCGGCATGCCCCGCGGGAGGGACGACTTTCCGGGTGCCGAAGTGGGGCCTTCGCCATAGAGTCTCCCGCCAGGGAGACCCCATCATGTTTCGAATTCCCGTCGTGATCACCGGTCTGGGGCCGATCTCCGCCATCGGCTGCGGCAGGCGGCCGTTCTGGGAGGCGCTGCTTGCCGGACGGCATGGCTTCGGTCCGATCACGCTCTGCGATGCGGATGCGTCGCCGGCGAAGATCGCCGCCGAGGTCAAGGGGTTCGACCTCGACGACTATGTCGAGAGCGGCAAGGTGCTCGCGCGCCACACGCCGCGGCCGTCGCAGATGGCGCTCGCGGCGGCGCTGCTGGCGCTGCACGACGCCGAGCTCGACGTCAACCTGATGTCGGAGTCGATGGGGCTCTACGTCGGCACCTCGCTGGCGAATCTGGAGACCACCTTCGCGATGCGCGACCGCTGGAAAGCCACCGGCGTGCTGCCGGCGCACGCCGCCTTCCAGACCTTTCCGCATTCGATCGCCTGCCAGGTCTCGGCTCTTCTCGACCTGCGAGGCCCGCTGCACACAACCACCTCGGGCTGCAATTCCGGCGTCGATGCTCTCGGTCTCGCCCTGCGCCAGGTGCAGTCCGGCACCGTCGACGCGATGCTCGTCATCGGCGTCGACTGCGAGGTGGTCCCCGAGATCCTCGCCGCCTTGAACGCCGCGAGCGCCCTCACGACCCGTTTCAACGACGATCCCGGCCGGGCTTCGCGGCCGTTCGACCGGGCTCGCGACGGCAACGTCCTGGGCGAGGGTGCCGGGGCGTTGGTTGTCGAGTCCGAGCCCCACGCCCGCGCTCGCAAGGCGCGGATCTATGCGCGATTCCAGGGCTACGCGACGGCGAGCGCCGGCCGCGCCCGCCAGTACAGCCACGACCAGCCCGAGCTCGATCTGCGGCCCGCGGTGCGGGCGCTGCGGGGCGCGATCGCCGATGCCTCCTGGACCGCCGAGCAGGTCGACACGGTCAACGCCAACGGCTCGAGCTCGCGGCTCTACGACGTGGTCGAGGCGCAGGCGCTCGCCAGGGTCTTCGGCGAGCGTTTCCCGACGATCCCGGTGACTTCGATCAAGTCGATGCTGGGCCAGCACGGCGCCGGCTCGAGCGCGCTCCAGGCGATCGCCTCCTGCCTGACGCTGCGCCGCGGCCAGGTGCCCCCCACCGTGAACCACGAAGACCCCGAGCCGGACTGCGGACCGATCCGCGTCGTGACCGCGCCGCTCGGCAGCGGACCGCAGCGCGTCCTCATGCATGCCATCGGATTCGGCGGCTTCTACTACTCGGCGGCGGCGTTCGAGGCGATGCCGGCGGGCGAGAGCTCGCGCACCGGCCTCCTGCAGACGACCTGGAGCGAAGAGGTCGAGAAGTTCCGTCCGCGCCCGCGCTTCGACGAGCCGGTGCCCCCGTGGGAGCGTCCGCCGGGCTGAGACCGCCCCGCCGCGTCGCCTTTCTGCTCCTTCTGCCGTTCTGGAGAGAAAGGTCCGGGCCTGCCGCTCGGCCTCGAGTTCTCCGGGAGGAGCCCCATGCACTGCCAGGACCGCACGCCCGCTCGCTTCAAGCTGCACCCGATCGCTGCCACGGCGCTCCTCGGAGCGGTTCTCGGTCTCACTGCCCTGCCAGCGGCAGCGCAGGAGGTGATCGAGGGCAAAGCGATCCTTGCCCACCCCGCAGGAAAGGCGGTCGTCGACGCCGGGAGGCTTCTGAAGGCAGGCAAGCTCGCCGAGGTCAAGAGAGCGAGCGTGAAGGAGGCGCGCGAGGCGTGGGCGGCGTCGTCCGAGGCCGACCAGCGTGCGGAGGCCGCCGAGGCGGCAGCGAGCGCTCCCGACCTCACGACACTCGAAGCGGAGATCGCTCGGAGCGGCATCCTGACGAACTACGGCGATTCCGCCATGCTGCGCACCGCAGCGGCGGATGGCAACAGCGCCATCATGGCCTTCCTCGTTCTCGAAGGGGGCAAGTGGAAGGTCACTGCCGGCCCGAAGACGGTCGACACCACGCCGGTCGAGGAGACGGCGCCGCCGATCGCGGGAGCCGCGGTGCTTGAGCACGAGATCGGCAAGGCCGCGCTCGCCTTCGCCAAGGAGATCGCTGCCGGCAAGTTCGCCGCCGCCGACGCGTTGCGCAGCGGTCCGGCAAGAGCCAAGCGGGCCACCGAGTCGGCGAAGGAGCGCCAGGAGAGCGACGCCTACTGGAAGTCGACCCTGCCGGCGCCCGCCGTTCTCGCTGACCAGATCCGCTCGGGCGGCAAGATCACATTCGTCGGCGAGAAGGCCTACCTGAGCGTCAGTCAGAACGTGGTCACCCCGAACGCCGATGGCAGCACCAGCTACTCCTCGAGCTCGATGTCGGTGCCGTTCGAGCTCGACAACGGCAAGTGGCGCGTCGCCGACTAGACGATCTGCCGTCGCCGCGAGGCGAAGGAAGCTCCGGTCGCCCCGGTGCCGGGCGGAGGAGGGGTGAAACGTCCGGCGCTGCGTTGCGTAGGATCTCCAGGGAGGAGACGGTCATGGCCGAGGTCCGATTGCGACGTTCGCGGGAGCACAAGGTGGTGGGTGGGGTGATCGGCGGTTTCGCGGCTTACTTCGACCGCGATCCAGGGTTGCTCCGGGTCCTCTACGTGCTGATCTCCATCGTTTCGGCGGCCTTTCCAGGCATCTTCGTCTATCTCATCCTCTGGGCGGTGATTCCACTCGCCGAGGCGCCGAGGGCAGCGGAGAGCCGTGCCGCATCGGATCCGATCGCGGTCCCGTAGACTCAACTCGTTGCTCGAGGAGACTTCGATGTCCGGAACGGCCCGATCCTTCCGTCAACTCTCGTCCAGGCAGTTCTTCGCCTTGGCGCTCCTTTCCGCGCTCTTTGCCGGGCCCTTCGCCGGGCCCCTCGCCGCGGCGGAAGAGAGCCAGGCCGACGATCGCGCGGCGGTGGTCAAGGTGGTGACCGACGCCTACGTCGACGGGGTGCACAACTTCCGCGATCCGGCGGCGATGCGCCGCGGATTCCATCCCGACTTCGAGATGCTCTCGCTGCGCGACGGCAAGCTCGCCCGGTTGACGCTCGACAACTGGATCAAAGGGATGGAGGCGCGGAACCTGAAGGAGCCGCCGCCGAAGGCCGCGCCCGAGGCGCCGCGCGAGACCACGGCGAAGTTCGTGACGGTGGAGATCACCGGCACGGCCGCGACCTGCAAGGTCGAGCTCTCTCGAGGCGGGAAGCAGATCTTCACCGACTTCCTGGCGCTCTACAAGTTCGCCGACGGCTGGAAGATCGTCTCCAAGACCTTCTACCGCCACCCGTAGCGACAGACCGACGGCACGGCAGCGGGTTTCCGCTCCCGGGACCGGTCCACTGGCAATCCGGCCCTCGACCGTTACAATCACCCGAATGGTGGATACGACCGGACGGCCGGAAGCGGGTTGGGCACGGGGCGGGAGATCAGGGTCGCTCGGCCCGGCTGCCGCAGCACGATGGAGTTGCCTGCTCGCCGGGGGGCTCCTCGCTCTCGCCTGCAGCGGCAATCCGGCGCCTCAGAGCCCGGTCGCCGCGGCGGCGACTCCGGTTGCGGCAGGAGCGACCTCGCCCCCGCCGTTGCCACCCCTCACCCCGGAGTCTGCCGCTCCTTCGGCGCCCGGCGCGACGGCTGGCGTAGGTTCCGCAGCCCAGGGAGTCGAGGAGCCGGGCTCGCGAGAGCTGCAGCCAGGTGATGAAGTCGAGGCAGAGGTGGCCGATTCGATCGATTCGAACGCTTCGAGCGAGTCGAACGAGGCCGCCACCGCGAGCGTGGCGGACGATCCGGAGACGTTGTTGCACGAGGCGATGGACGCTTACGCCTCTGCCGGGGTCTCCTGGGATCGCGGCGCCGCGGACGAGGCCATCGCGGCGCTCGATCGCGCCTACGAGAAGATGACCCGGATCGCCCTCGAACCCTCTCCCACCGGCGATGCCGTGCTGTCGAAGGAGAAAGAGAACCTGCGACGGCTGATCTCGCGGCGGATCGTCGAGATCTACGCCGCCCGCCAGACCTCCCTCGGCGATACCCAGGCGTCGATTCCGCGCGACATGAATCCGGACGTCGCGCGCGAGATCGCGAGCTTCCAGGGCCGTGAGCGGACTTTCTTCCTCGAGGCCTACCGCCGCTCCGGTCTCTACCGGCCGATGATCGTCGCGCAACTGCAAGAGGCGGGGCTCCCCGAGCAGTTGAGCTGGCTGCCTCTGGTCGAGAGCGGTTTCAAGGACCGCGCTCTTTCCTCCGCCCGCGCCCTGGGCCTCTGGCAGTTCATCGCCTCGACCGGATATCGCTACGGTCTCGACCGCTCGAACTGGGTGGACGAGCGCATGGACCCGGAGAAGTCGACCAAGGCGGCGCTCGCCTATCTCACCGCGCTGCACGACCTGTTCGGCGACTGGCTGACGGCGCTCGCGGCCTACAACTGCGGCGAGCACAACGTCCTGCGGCAGATCAACAACTCCAAGGTCAGCTATCTCGATCAGTTCTGGGACCTCTATTCGCGCCTGCCGCACGAGACGCGGCGCTACGTGCCGCGCTTCCTCGCCACCCTGGCCATTCTCGAGAATCCGGCCCAGTACGGCTTCGAGCTCCCCGAGCCCTACGCGCCGGTCCCCTACGAGACGGCCGAGCTCGCCCGGGCGACCCAGCTCGAACAGCTCGACCGCGCCCTGGCCCTCGAAGCGGGAACCCTGGCGCGCCTGAACCCGGAGCTGCGCCGGAATGCGACGCCGAAAGAACCTTACCGGCTCAAGATCCCCCTTGGCGCAGGGCCGGCACTTCTCGCCAGCCTCGAAACGCTGCCGAAGTGGGATCCACCGCAGGTGGAGAGCACGCAGGTCGAGGGTTCGACTTATCGCGTGCGCTCGGGCGACACCCTGTCGGGGATCGCCGCGCGCCATCGCACCAGTGTTTCGGCGATCAAGTCGGCCAACAACCTGCGCAGCGACCGCCTTGCGCTCGGCCAGCGCCTGCGGATTCCGGGCCGGGGCGGGAGGGCTCCTGTCGCTGCCGCCTCCACGGTGGTCGCGCGTGCGGCCCCCGTGGGGAGCCCTGCTGCAGCGGTGGTCCCGGCTCCCACGAGCGCCGGCGAAGTTCGCCACCAGGTGCGTTCCGGCGACAGTCTCTGGCTGCTCGCCTCGCGCTACGGCACCACGGTTGAGCGCATCCGCGCCGACAATGGCTTGCGCGGCAACGCGCTCTTGCCCGGGCAGGTCCTGGTGATCCGGAGCCCGACGTCCGGGTCCGCCGGGGGGGCCTGACCCGGCTTCCGCCTGCGATAGACTCGACCGGCCGTGCAGGCCCCCCTCCTCTTCGAGGAACTCCCAGCTTCCCCTTCTCCCTTGCGGGCCGCAGTCCTGGGCTCGGGGAGCGGAGGAAACGCCGTCGTCGTCGAATCGGCCGGCTTCCGCGTCCTGATCGACGCCGGTTTCTCCTGCAAGGAGCTCGAGCGCCGCATGCGGCTGGTCGGGATCGATCCCGTCGACGATCCGGGCGGTGCTCCTCACCCACGAGCACGAGGACCACATCAAGGGGATCGACCGTTTCGCGCGCAAGCATCGGCTGCCGGTCTACCTCACGGCGGGGACGATGCTCGGCACCGCTCCTCGGCGACGAGGTCACCCCCCGCTCGGTGCGGATCGAATCGGGCCGGCCTTTCGAGGTCGGCCCTTTTGCTGTCGAGGCGTTCTCGATTCCGCACGACGCGCGCGAGCCGGTCGGCTTCGTCCTTCAGGACGGGCACGGCCGGCGATTGGGCCTCGCGGGCGACATCGGCTGCCGCACCCAGCTCGCCTGGGGCCGGCTCGCCGACCTCGACTGCCTGATGCTCGAGACCAATCACGACCTCGAGATGTTGCGCAGCGGCCCCTATCCCTGGGCGCTCAAGCAGCGCGTCGCCGGGCGCCACGGGCATCTCTCCAACCGCGAGGCCGCGGACGGCCTGCCGGAGCTGCTTGCCGAGCGTCTGCGCTTCGTCGTGCTCTACCATCTGTCGCGCACCAACAACATGCCGGCGCTCGCGGCGGCAGAGGTCGCCGAAACGCTCGCCCGCGAAGGTTCCGAGGCCGAGATCGTGATCAGCAGTCAGTTCGAACCTTCGTCGTGGCTGGAGGTGGGGGCGTGAGTGGGGAAGCGGGCGTCCCGCCGGAGAGTCGCGCAGCAGAAAGGCTGGTGAGGTATGCGGGCTAAGGTGACGGTCTATCCGCGGCGCGAGATTCTCGATCCGCAAGGCAAGGCGATCCGCACCGCGCTGCAGCGCGTCGGCTTCGCGGAGGTCGCGCGAGGTGCGCGCCGGCAAGAGTTTCGAGATCGACCTCGGCGCTCTCGATCCCCAGGCGGCCGCTGACCGCGTCGCCGCGATGTGCGAGCAGCTGCTCGCCAATACCGTGGTCGAGGAGTACGCAATCGAGATTTTGGGCGAGGCGCCGGCTGGCGCCGAGCGTTCCGGAGGAACCGCGTCATGAGGTGCGGCGTCGTCCTCTTTCCCGGATCGAACTGCGACCACGACGTCTACCACGTGCTGAAGCACGTGCTCGAGCAGGATGTGGTCTACCTCTGGCACGAAGAGACGACGCTCAAGGGCTGTGATTTCATCATCCTTCCAGGAGGATGGTCCTACGGCGACTACCTGCGCGGCGGCGCCATGGCGGCGCTCTCGCCGGTCATGACGTCCGTGCGGGAGCACGCGGCCAAAGGCGGGCCGGTGCTCGGCATCTGCAACGGCTTCCAGGTGCTCACCGAGGCGCGCCTCCTGCCCGGCGCGCTGCGCCGCAACCGCGGCTTGAAGTTCGAGTGCCGCGACACCTACCTCCGCGTCGAACGCAACGACCTCGACTTCACCAGCTGCTACCGCCAGGGTCAGGTCCTGCGGCTGCCGATCGCCCACGGCGAGGGCAACTACGAGCACTTCCCCGAGGAGCTCGACCGGCTGGAAGCGAACCGCCAGATCGTCTTCCGCTACGTCTCGCCGGCCGGCGGGGAGGACGACGACTGGAATCCGAACGGCTCGGCGCGGGCGATCGCCGGCATCGTGAACGAGGCGGGGAACGTCCTCGGGCTGATGCCGCACCCCGAGCGCTGCGCCGAAGAGGTGCTCGGCAACATGGACGGCCTCGGCCTCTTCCAGGGCATCGTGCAGCCGGCGGCGCGGCTCGTGGGCGCCGCGAGATGACCGCCCGCGCCCGGATGAGCCGCCCCCCGCGATGACCTCGCCGACCGCGCAACCCGCCCAGCCCGCAGCTGCCGAACCCGTCGTCACCGAGCAGCTCGCCCGCGAGCACGGCCTCACCGGCGAGGAGTATCGCGCGGCTGCGGGGCTTTCTCGGCCGCAACCCGACGCTGACCGAGCTCGGCATCACCTCGGCGCTCTGGTCGGAGCACTGTTCGTACAAGTCGTCGAAGGTCTACCTGCGCGAGTTCCCGACTTCAGGCCCGCGGGTGCTCCAGGGGCCGGGCGAGAACGCCGGCGTGGTCGACATCGGGCACGGCTGGGTGGCGGTCTTCAAGATGGAGAGCCACAACCACCCGAGCTTCATCGAGCCGTTCCAGGGCGCCGCGACCGGCGTCGGCGGCATCCTGCGCGACATCTTCACCATGGGCGCGCGGCCGATCGCCTGCATGGATTCGCTCTCGCTTCGGCGAGATCGACGCGCCGCGCATGCGCTCGCTGATCGACGGCGTGGTGCGCGGCATCGGCACCTACGGCAACTGCATGGGGATCCCGACGGTCGGCGGCGAGACGCGCTTCCACGCCGGCTACAACCAGAACATCCTGGTGAACGCCTTCGCGCTGGGCGTCGCGCGCCGCGAGCGCATCTTCAAGGCCAAGGCCGCGGGGCCGGGGAATCCGATTCTCTACGCCGGCAGCCGCACCGGACGCGACGGCATCCACGGCGCTTCGATGGCTTCGGAGTCGTTCGACTCCGAGAGCGCGAAGAAGAAGCCGACGGTGCAGGTCGGCGATCCGTTCGTCGAGAAGATCCTGCTCGAAGCCTGCCTCGAGGCGATGCGATCGACCGCGATCGTGGCGATCCAGGACATGGGCGCCGCCGGCCTCACCAGCTCGATCTTCGAGATGGCCTCGCGCGGCCAGGTCGGCTTCGTGCTCGACCTCGACAAGGTGCCGCTGCGCGAGCCCGGGCTCTCGGCCTACGAGATGATGCTCTCGGAGTCGCAGGAGCGCATGGTCCTGGTGGTGAAGCGCGGCCGCGAGGAGGAGATCGCCAGGGTCTACCGCAAGTGGGGGCTCGAGGTCGCGACGGTCGGCGAGCTGCGTTCCGGGGCCTCTGGAGCCAGGGCCGAGATCCGCCATCGCGGCAAGGTGGCGGCCGAGATGCCGATCGCCCCGCTCACCGACGACGCACCGGTCTACGAGCGCCCGGTCGCGGTTCCCGCCGATCTCGCGCGCCGCCAGCAGGCGCCGGCGGTGCCGCCGCTCGTGAACCCGACGGCGACCCTCGAGGCGTTGCTCGCGACGGCGGAGCTCGCCAGCAAGGAGTGGATCTGGCGCCAGTACGACCACACCGTGCGCACCAACACGGTCATCGGACCGGGCGGCGACGCGGCGGTGCTGCGGCTCAAGGGGACTCCCTCCGGACTCGCCATGACTTCGGACGTGAACCCGGTCTACTGCGGGCTCGATCCGCGCCGCGGCGGCATGCAGGCGGTGGCCGAAGCGGTGCGGAACCTCGCCTGTGTCGGCGCCGAGCCGGTCGGCGTCACCGACTGCCTCAACTTCGGCAACCCCGAGAACCCGGAGATCCTCTGGCAGTTCCGCGAGGCGGTGCGCGGCATCTCCGAGGCCTGCCGCGCCTTCGAAGTGCCGGTGATTTCGGGCAACGTCTCGCTCTACAACGAGACCGAGGGGCGCTCGATCCCGCCGACGCCGACGGTGGCGATGGTCGGGGTGATCGACAATCTGGGCGAGATGCCGGTGGCGCACTTCCGCAAGGCCGGGGATCGCATCGTGCTGCTCGGCAAGGATCGCTCCGAGTTCGGCGGCTCGGCCTACCTCCGTCTTCTCCACGGCATCGAGCAGGGAATGCCGCCGGCGGTCGATCTCGACGCCGAAGTGCGTCTGGCGAAACTCCTGCGGGCGGCGATCGCCGGCAGCGCCGTGCACACGGCGCACGACCTCTCGGAGGGCGGCCTGGCGCTGGCGCTCGCCGAGTCCTGCATCGGCGGCTTCGGCGGCGGCAACGAGGGCGCCGCGGGCCTCGGCGCGCGTATCGACGTCGATCTCACGCCGCTCGATCTCTTCTCGGAGACGCAGGGGCGGGCGCTCGTCGCCGTCGCTCCGGCGCGGCTCGAGCGCCTGATGCGACTGGCGGAAGAGAACGGCGTGCCGGCGCTGGAGGTCGGCGAGGTGGGCGGGACCGATCTCGTCATCGCGGCCGACGGCGCTACGCTCGCCGCCGCCGTGGCGCGTCTGCACGAAATCTGGTCGACGGCGCTGCCGAAGGCGCTCGGCTTCTAGCAACGGCGGCACAGCAGGGGAGTCGAGGGAGGCGGGGCGAACGGACCATGTGCGGCATCTTCGGCATCGACAACGCGGACGACGCGGCGAATCTCGCCTATCTCGGCCTCTACGCGCTGCAGCATCGCGGCCAGGAGAGCTCCGGCATCTGCGCCTGGGACGGCGAGCGCATGCACGTCGAGCGCGGCATGGGGCACGTCGCGGAGATCTTCCCGGACAAGGTGCTGGCGCGCCTCCCGGGGCGGCGGGCGATGGGGCACACGCGCTACTCGACCGCCGGCTCGTCGGTGGTCGCCAACGCCCAGCCGATCGTGGTCAAGACCTCGATGGGGCCGGTCGGCATCGTGCACAACGGCAACCTCACCAACGCCGCCGCGATCCGCGCCCAGCTCGAACAGGGCGGTTCGATCTTCCAGACCACCAGCGACACCGAAGTCATCCTGCATCTCATGGCGCGCAATCCGCGCGCCGATGTCGTCGAGTCGCTGATGGTGGCGCTCTCGGAGGTCGAAGGGCGCCTATTCGCTCCTTCTGATTACCGACGGTTGCCTGATCGCGGCGCGCGATCCGCACGGCTTCCGGCCGCTCGCGATCGCCGAGTTCGAACGGCTTCCACTGCTTCGCCTCGGAATCGTGCGCCTTCGACCTGCTGGGGGCGCGAAAGCTCCGCGAGCTCGAGCCCGGGCGAGGTCGCCGTGGCGAGGAACGGCGGGCTCGAGTCGTTCCGCCTGGCGCGAGAAGGTCGCTCCGGCGCGCTGCCTGTTCGAACACGTCTACTTCGCTCGTCCCGACAGCGTGGTCTTCGGCGACTCGGTAGCGGAGATTCGCCGCCGGCTGGGCGCCCAGCTGGCGCGCGAGGCGCCGGCCGCCGCCGACATCGTCGTGCCGGTGCCCGACAGCGGCCTCTACGCGGCGTTCGGCTACAGCCGCGAGTCGGGCCTGCCGTTCGAGCTCGGGATGACCCGCAACCACTACGTCGGCCGGACGTTCATCGAGCCCAAGCAGTCGATCCGCAACTTCGGCGTCAAGGTGAAGCTCAACCCGGTGCGCGGAGATCATCGCCGGCCAGCGGGTCGTGCTGATCGACGACTCGATCGTGCGCGGCACGACCTCGCGCAAGATCGTGCGCATGATGCGCGAGGCCGGCGCGGCCGAGGTCCACCTGCGCATCTCCTCGCCGCCGACCGCGCTGGCCCTGCTACTACGGCATCGACACCCCGCGCCGCACCGAGCTCATCGCGGCGCAGCAGTCGGTCGAGGAGATCCGCGCCTTCGTCGAAGCCGACTCGCTGGGTTACCTCTCCCTCGAAGGGCTGCGTCGGCTGCATGGGCGGCGCCAAGGCGAGCTACTGCACCGCCTGCTGGAGCGGCGACTATCCGCGTCCCCATCTCCGCCCAGCGACCGCCGCCAGAGCGAGCTCTTCCCCATCCGCGCGGAAGAGGAGTCGTAGCGCTAGACGCGGCGATTGCCTGCGATCCAGCGCGAGGCATCGCGGGTGCGGACGGCTGCGAACTTGCTCGGCGGGATCAGTAGTGGAAGCGGCACTGGATTACGATGATCTCTTCGCCCTCGATGCGATACACCAGGCGGTGCTCGCGATTGATGCGCCGCGACCAACAGCCGGCGAGGTCATGTCTGAGCGATTCGGGCTTTCCGATACCGGCGAAGGGCGTGGCGCGAATGGAGTCGAGCAGAGAGCGGATGCGACCAACAACCTTGGGATTAGTCTCTTTCCAGAACGCAACATCACGTGCCGCGCTCTCGGTGAAGCGTATTTTCAAAGATCGACCTCGATCGTCTTGCCTTCGGCGGCCTCCTTCAAGCTCTGCGAAAGCGCGGCGCGGTTCTCTGCGGTCGATGTCAGGTAGGCCGTTTCATCCATGCTCTGCCATTCTGCGCCGGGCACCAGCGCGAACTTGCGCCCATCCGCCAGCGTGACGATGACGGTCTCTTCGCGTTCGATGACCGCATCCAGGATCTCGTCAGTCTTGGCGCGGAACTCTTTCAGCGAAACGGCAGTGGTCATGGCTGGTACTCCAGTGCAGGCGATTCTACTCCCGGCCGGTGGAGAGCTGAAGCAAGACGATCCGCCGCCGACGGTCGCGCCGAGGCGAGCTACTGCGCCGCCTGCTTCCAAGCGCCAGGCTGTGTCGCATGAGATGGCGCTTACCCTGAGACTGGTATCGGCTTGATGCAGACCTGGTTCAGGTCGCCTGCAACGAAGTGGTGCGAGAGGAAGACGAATGAGCAGTCGCGTCTCAACCCTAGCCGCAGTGGTGATTCTCATCGCAGTCAAGGCTTGGGGTCTTCCCGGCCCGGTCCCTGCTGGCCCCGGAGCATCGCCGGGCAGCTTGTACACATTCCCAGAGGATGACAAACCCGTAGTCGTCATGACCTCGAAGGGCACCATGGTTCCGATGGATCTCTCGTTCACGCTCTACGCTTCCGGAACGGCGGTGATCGAGAACTCAATTCGCGAAGGCTCTGAGGAGGTTGTTCTCCCTCTCGAAGAGCGCGAAGCAATCTTGCGCGACATCGTCGATGGAGATCTTCTGAACTATGACGCCGCAGCTCTCTCGCGGGAGCAAGATCGTATTTCCGGGCTCCACAATGTCGGAGACTCCCCCAACAGCGACCTTGCAGCGTTCGTCGTCAGTATGAGAATCCTGCGGGACGACGGCCGAGGCGCTCCCATGGTGGAGAAGGCGGCGACAGTTCACATCTACGGGGCGAGCCGGCTCGCGAAGGAATTTCCCTCCATACGCGCCTACCAGGCCCTGGCCGACCTCGAGAAGATATTCCGCAACCAACTCTCCCGCACCGAGATTGCGAAATGAGGCGTTCTCTCTCTTACATATTCTCCTGCTGGAGCGGCGACTACCGCGTCCCCATCTCCGCCACCGACCGCCGCCAGAGCCTCCTCTTCCCCATCCGCGCGGAAGAGGAGTCGTAGGAGAAGTCAGGCCGCAGGCCGGACCGGCACCTGGGGCGCCGCCGCGAGGCGGGTGGCGAGGGGGGCGGCGGGCCACTTCCGCTCGACGAGGGCGATCTCGGCGGACCAGAGGGCGACGCGCATTCCGGCGCGGGCGATCATGACCAGTTGCTGGGCGAGGAAGAGGACGAGGAGGACGGCTCCGCCGCTCGGCGGGCAGGAGTCCGCGGAAGGCGAGGTAGAGCGCCGAGATCGCGGCGAAGGCGAGCGCCAGCGGGATCCAGATCGCGAGCACCTGCCAGGGGCGGCGCAGCACGGCGGCGCAGCGTCGCGCGGAAGACGCGGACGCCTTTGCGGACGTCGTCGCGCGCCACGCGGATGCGGGCGAGGTCGAGGGCGAGCTGGACCAGCAGGATCGCGAACAGGGCAACCAGGATGCCGGCGAGGCCGAGCCAGAACTTGGCGCCCTCCGGCGGTGTCGTCGAGGCTGGCGCGCACGCCGAAGATCGGTCCGGCGAGGATTCCGGCCACGAGGAGCGCCGCCGGCGCCGCCGCCAGGCCCATGCGCAGGAAGCGGCCGAAGAAGCGGCCGGCGCCGCGGCCGAAGCGGTGCGCCAGGCGCGACGGGTCGCCCGAGAGCAGGCTCTCCAGAGCGCCGCCGGCGGCGAGGACGTTCCACAGCAGCGTCAGCACGAAGACGACGATGAGGAGTTGCCCGACGCCGTTGCCCCAGCCTGCCGCCCGGTGCGCATCAGGTCGGCGAAGAGCGGCAGCGAGAAGCGGCGCAGGAACTCGTCCCCGGCCGGTGCGTTGGCGAGCGCTTTGTCGAGGTGGCGCAGCACCGGGTAGAAGGCGACCGCGGCGATCGCCAGGTGCGCGCCCCAGAGCAGCAGGACGAGGCGCGGGGTGCGGCGGAGCGGCGCAGCGCGCGCGAGTGTCGGTCAGCGAAGAGAGTCATGCGGCTCACATTCCCAGCAGGGCCATGCCCTGCTGCACCCAGAAGAGGAAACCGGTCGCGAGCTTGCGGGCCGCGGCCGGGTCGGGCTCGGTGCGGCGCTCGTTGTTGAGCCGGTCGGCGTCGAGGGCGAGCTTGCCGTCGGGATCGAGCCGGACTTCGAGGAGCTTCTCCGGGCGCTCGTACTCCCATTTCGCCCAGCGTTGGCCGTCGTCCCAGAGGCGGCGCTCGGGCTCCTTGCCTTCGAAGGTGAGCTCGACCTCGACCGGCAGGATGACCTCGCCGCGCTGGCGCAGCTGCAGGATGCTGCGGTAGTTGCGGGTCTCGTTCTTGTCCGCCTCGCGCTCGAGCTCGACGGCCTTCTCCTCATCGATCTCGATCTCGGCGCCGTCGCTGCAGGACCCTGCCGCGCGCCTGCTGCGCCTTCTCGCTCGTCAGGTCGAGGATCGCCGGATCGAGGACGCCGGGGCTCTCGACCGTCTGGGCGAAGAAGTCGTCGAGCTCGCGACCGGAGACCTCCTCGGCGACGGCGAAGAAGTCGGCGCCGCGCGGATGGCCGAAGCGGAAGCGCTCGTGGTAGGTCCGCATCACCCGCGCCATGGTCTCGGTGCCGAGCATCCCCTCGAGCGTTTCGAGCATCAGCGCCGGGCGGGCATAGGCGTTGAAGCCGTACTGGTTGCGCGAGAACTTCCAGGCGAGGGTGGCGATCTGGTCGTAGCGGCGCTCGAGGCTGTTCTGCATCCGGTCGGCCTCGACGGCGCCCAGCTCGAGGCCGAGGAAGTCGACGAACGAGGCGTCGCTGCCGTAGCCCAGATCCATCACCTTGGCGGTCGAGTAGGTGGTGAAGCCTTCGTCGAGCCAGGCCTCCTCGAACTCGTTGCTGCCGACGAGGCCGTACCAGAACTGATGGCCGAACTCGTGCACGGTGACGATCTCCGCCTCGCGCATCAGGCCATCGCAGGGCCAGAAGTTGTAGAGATAGCTGGTGCCACAGAAGAAGAGCGTCGGATACTCGACGCCGGAGGCGCCGCCCGCGCCGGGAGTCGGGTCGACGAGCGTCAGCGTCGGGTAGGGATAGGCGCCGTACCAGAGGCCGTACCACTTGAGGGCGAGCTTCGCCGCCTCGAAGTGGCGGGCGATCTGCGGCTCGTGCCCCGGTTGCAGGAGCAGCAGGATCTCGACGTCCCGGAGCTTCACCTCTTCGAGGCTGCGGTCGAGGAGCTTCGCAGTCGCCGCGTACTCCTGCGGCGTCACGTCCGCGTCGGCGGAGAAGCGCTCGCGGTACTCGAGGAAACGAGGGTCGGCGGTCCAGGCGAAGTCGTGCACGTCGGCCTGCTCGTGGACGTAGGTCGTCGTGCCGTCGGGATTCTCCCGTCGGGCGATCTCCGGACCGGTCGCGCCGACGACGAAGCGCTTCGGCACCGTGATCTCGACCTTGAACCGGCCGTAGTCGGCGTAGTACTCGGTGTTGGCGTGGTACTGGTGGCAGTTCCAGCCGCTCTTCTCGCGGCCGCGCATCCCCGCCGGTTCGTAGACGCCGAGCTTCGGGAACCACTGCGTCACGGCGAAGAAGTCGCCCTTGTAGCCGGCGCGCGCGAAGACCTTGGGGAGCCTGGGCGTGAAACTCGACGTCGATCGTGATTTCGCCGCCCGGCGGCACCGGCACGGGCAGTGCGACCCGCGCGACGGTGCGATCGTCGGCGTTGTCGTCGTCCGGCTGCTCGAAGGTGAGCGACGGCAGGAGATCCTCGCCGGTCGCGAGCTTCATCGACTTGACCTCAGTCCAGCCCCAACCGTCGGTCTCGGCCTGGTCGCGGCGGAGCTGACCGCCGGACTCGACGATAGAAGGTGCTGCGGTTGTTGCGGAAGGCGTTCCAGTAGAGATGGAACCAGAGGTCGGAGACGGCGTCCGCGGGGTCGGTCGAGGGATTCCGCCAGACGATGCGCTCGCGGCCAGTGATCTCCTTCTTCTCGGCGTCGAGCTGCACCGAGATGTCGTAAGAGACGACCGGGTCGGCGGTTGCCGGGAGCTTCGGAGCAGCCAGCGCCGGGAGTCGTGCAGAGGAACGCGAGAGAGGAGCTGCGGTCGCGCGAAGAAAATGAGCGGGCATGGATAGAAGAGAGTCTCCGGTGAGCGTCGAGTTCTGTCAAGGCGACTGCGCTGCCGACGCCTCGTGCCGCGGCGCCGCTGCGGAACTAAGATAGCGCCTTCCAGATCGGAGATGTCATGGTCCTGTCGCTGCGTCGTTCGTTGCTCGCGATCTTCGTCGTCTCGGCCGCGATGACACCCCCAGGGGTGGCCTTCCGCCGTTGCCGTCGACCGTGCGGCGCCGAGCGACTATGCCGACCTGCGCTGGCGGCAGCTCGGGCCGTTCCGCGGCGGCTGGGCGACCGCCGTCGCCGGGATTCCCGGGGATTCCGGCGACCTTCTTCTTCGGCGCCGCCGATGGCGGCGTCTGGAAGACGACCGACGCCGGGGTGACCTGGCGGCCGATCTTCGAGCGCGCGGCGGCGTCGTCGATCGGCGCCCTGACGATCGCGCCGAGCGATCCGCAACGTGATCTGGGTCGGCACCGGGCAGGTGCATCAGCGCTGGGACGTCGTCTCCGGGGAGGGACTCTTCCGCTCGATCGACGGCGGCGCCACCTGGACGCCGGCAGGACTCGCCGACAGCCGGCATGTCGGCAAGATCTGGGTCGATCCCGGGAACGCCGAGGTCGCCATCGTCGCCGCGCTCGGGCACCTCTTCGGACCGGGCGGCGAGCGCGGGCTCTTCCGCACCGAAGACGGCGGCAGGAGCTGGACCCAGGTGCTCTACCGCGACGCCGATACCGGGGCGGTGGAGATCGCCGGCGATCCGGCGCATCCGGAGCGGCTCTACGCGGCGCTCTGGCAGGTGCGACGCCACCCCTGGCTGGACTACTTCCAGCCGACCGAGGGGCCCGGGAGCGGCGTCTACAGCTCGACCGATGGCGGGCGCAGCTGGGCTCCGACCGGTCGCTCCGGCTGGCCCGCGGGCGATCTCGGCCGGATCGCGCTCGCCGTGGCGCCGGGGAGCGCCGGGCCAGAAGGTCTGGGCGGCGGTCTCCGGCAAGGGGCTCTTCGCCTCGAGCGACGGCGGCGCGACCTGGGCGCTGGTGAATGGCGACGGCAGCCTCGCGAACAGCTACATGGCGAACCTCACCGCCGATCCGCGCGACTCCGCGCGACTCTGGGTGATGGGCCGCGGCCTGCGCCGGTCGGACGACGGCGGCAAGAGCTTCACGATCGCCAAGGGCGCGCCGGGCGGGGACGACTACCACATCCTCTGGATCGATCCGGCGGACAGCCGGCGCATGATCACCGGCGCCGACCAGGGGGCGGTAGTGACGTTGAACGGCGGCGCCTCCTGGAGCAGCTGGTACAACCAACCGACGGGACAGTTCTATCGCCTGGCGGCCGACCGGCGGTTCCCCTACTGGATCTACAGCGGGCAGCAGGACAGCGGCACGGTGGCGATCGCGAGCCGCAGTGACTACGGGCAGCTCACCTTCCGCGACTGGCATCCGGTGGGTGGCGACGAGCGTGACGGCGACATCCCCGATCCGACGAATCCCGACATCGTCTACGGCGCCGGCCTCGGCGGGCGGCTGTCGAAGTGGAACGCGCGCACCGGCGAGGTGCAAAACGTCTCTCCCTGGCCGGTGGCGAGCTACGGCGCGCGCCCCGGCACGACGCGCTACCGCTACAGCTGGATCACTCCGGTGGCGATCTCGCTCCGTCCGCCGCATGCGATCTACCAGGGCGCCCAGGTCCTCTTCCGTTCTCTCGACGGCGGCGCCTCGTGGAGCACCGTGAGCCCCGATCTCACGGGCGCGGTGGCCGGCGCGACCGGATGCGAGGGCGACGTGCCGGTGGCGCGGGCGACGGCCTGCGGCTATCGGCGTCATCTTCGCCATCGCACCCTCTGCCGGCGGCCGACGGCCAGGTCTGGGTCGGTACCGACAACGGCCGTGTCCAGCTCACCCGCGACGACGGCGCGACCTGGACGGAGGTCACGCCGCCGGGGCTTGGCGAGTGGAGCAAGGTGAACACCATCGATGCCTCCGCCACCGACCCCGGCACGGCCTACGTCGCGGCCGATCGTCACCGCCTCGACGAGATGCGCCCGGTCGCCTTCCGCACCCATGACTTCGGCGCCACCTGGGTCGACATCGCCCGCGGCCTGCCGCAGGACGAGTGGCTGGGCGCGCTGCGCCAGGATCCGAAGCGGGCAGGCCTGCTCTATGCCGGCACCAACCGCGGCGTCCACGTCTCGTTCGACGACGGCGAGAGCTGGCAGAGCCTGCAGCTCAACCTCCCGACGACGGGCATCAACGATCTTCTGGCGCACGGCGACGACCTCATCGTGGCGACGCAGGGGCGGGCGATCTGGGCGCTCGACGTCGTCGAGCCGCTGCGGCAACTCGCGATCGCAGAAGCGACCGGGGGAGTCGAGCGCCACCGGCCGACGCTCCTGCAACTGGCGCCCGCGGTGCGCCTGCGCGCGAACCAGAACCGGGACACCCCGCTCCCGCCCGAAGAGCCGCGCGGCGAGAATCCGCCGACTGGAGCGGTGATCGACTACTTGCTCCCGGTTGCGGCCCGGGGTCCCGTGGTGCTCGAGATCTTCGACGCCGCCGGCGACCGGGTGCGGCGCTTCGCCAGCGACGAGAGTCCCCGACCGCCCGCGTGCCGGGGTCTACTTTGCCGACCGGTGGCTGGCCGCGCCCGATCTGCCGGCGACGACGGCGGGGCATCATCGCTTCGTCTGGGATCTGCGCCGCGAGCGCCCGCGAGCGCTCGACTACGACTATTCGATCGCCGCGCTTCCGGGCAGGGAGACGCCACCCTCGCCGCAGGGCGCGCTGGTTCCTCCCGGGAGCTACGAGGTGCGGCTCACGGTCGATGGCGTCGAGCTGCGCCAGCCGGTCGACCGTGGTCGCCGATCCGCGGGTGAGCTTCACCGCCGCCGACTACGACGCGACTGCCGGCTTCCAGGGCAACGTTGCGAAGCTCCTCGCCGACTCCGCGACGCTCGCCGCGGCGATCGGCGGATTCGAGGCGCGTCTGGGCTCGGCAGCGCAGACAAGTGGAGGCCGCAGCGCGCGTTCCGTCGCGGAGGTGCGCCAGCGGCTCGGCGAGGTGCGCTCCGGCGACGATCCGGCAGCGGTCAACGGCAGGCTCTCCGGCCTTGCCGCCGACCTCGAGAGCTCCGACTCCCGGCCGACGGCGCCGCAGCGCGAGGTGCTCGCGGAGTGCCGGGTCCAGATCGCGCGCTTCTCGGCTCGGTGGCAGCGACTTCGCGCAGCGGGAGCTGCCGCGCATCGAGCGCCGGCTCGGTATCGGAGAGAGTGCCCGGCGCTAGACGACCCGCTAGATCACGCGGTCGCTGCCGCCGTCGACCGGGATCTGCGCGCCGGTGGTCTTGGCGAAGAGGTCGGTCGCCAGAGCCGCGGCGAGCTCGCCGACGTCACGGGCGCTGACCTCGCAGCCGAGGAGATTGCGCCGCTTGTACTGCTCGACCGAGAGACCGTAGCGCGCGGCACGCTGCTCGAGCATCTCCGGTGTCCACAGGTCGGTATCGAAGACGGCGTCAGGGTGGAGGATGTTGACCCGGACGCCGCGCGGCGCGAGCTCGAGCGCGGCCACCCGGGCGAGCTGGACGAGCGCCGCCTTCGAGGCCGAGTAGGCCGCCGCTCCGGGTCCGGGCGCGAGGACATTGCGCGAGCCGATGACGACCACCGAGGCGCCGAAAGGCGCCAGGGAGAGCAACGGCGCGGCGGCGCGCAGCAGGCGGAAGTTGGCTTCGACGTTGACCTCGAAAGCGCGCCGCCAGAGCTCGTCCGGCAGATTCTGGATCTCTTCGCCGGCGGCGAAGAAGCCGAGGTTCAGCACCAGCACGTCGAGCCCGCCGAAGCGCTCGACCGTGCGATCCAGGGTGCGGCGCAGGGTCGCCTCGTCGGTGGCGTCGCCCTCGACCGCGAGGACGTCCGCACCGTCGAGTCCGAGCGTCTGGCGGTCGAGGCCGGTGACGGCAGCCCCACGCCGGCGCAGGGCTTCGAGGCAGGCACGTCCGATGCCGCGCGCCGCGCCGCAGACCAGCGCGACCCGGCCGCCGAGCTCCGGCGCTACCGCTGCGGACTTCAACTTGGCCTGCTCGAGCTCCCAGTACTCGACCTCGAAGAGCTCGGCGGTCCGCCAGCGGGCGATAGCCGCCCAGGGTCTGCGCCGCCTGCGCGGCGGCGAGGGTGTGGCGCGAGATGGCGAGCGCTGCGGCAGCGGCGCGCGCCGTGTCGCCGAACCCGGCGACGCCGCATCCCGGCAGGAGCGCGACGCGCGGCGCGAGGTCGAGGCGCTCCAGGGAGCGATCGCCATGCGTGGGCGGCGAAGTAGGCCGCGTAGTCGTGCCCATACTGCGCCACCGCCGGCGCCGAGAACTTCGGATCGGTCAGGCAGAGCGGCCATGGCTTGGTGCGCAGCGCGTGGTCGGGGGTGAGCGGGCCGCGCGCCGCGGCACGCCGGAACCGGGCGTCGTGGATGGCAGCGCGTGCCTCGGGGCTGGCATCCAGGCGCGCGATGAGCGAGCGCCCGGCGAGCATCGAAACTTCGCAACGCAGCGCCGCGACGTCGAGACTCGTCCAGCGGCTCTCGCGCGGCGTCCGCGGCTCCCTGGCTTCGGACATTGCGGCCATGGCGGGCATTGCCGACCTGGCTGGCATGCGGCCGCTGGACGGCAGGCGTTTGCGCGCGCGCTCGACACTGGCCAGCATGCGCTCGTAACTCTGTCGCGCCGTCGCGCCGAAGGTGAAGATGCCGTGGTGCTCTACCACGATACCGATCCAGCGCGCTGCACCCTCGCCGGCGGCGAGCCAGAGGCCCCGCACGATCCGCGCGAGATCGAAGCCCGGCTTGGCGTAGGGCACGATCAGGTGATCGGCGCCCCAGATCTCCTCCGCCAGGCGCCTTCCGGAGCGCGAGTCGAGCACCGCGAGCGCCGAGTCGGCGTGCGTGTGGTCGATGAATCGCGCCGGCAGGAAGGCGTGGAGCAAGGCCTCGCAGGACGGCGTGGGCGCGTCGGGATCGAGGCGCAACTGGCGCAGCTCGCGCAGCAGTCTCGTGTCGGTGAGGCTCGCGAGCTCGAGCAGCCGGCAGGCGCCCGCGAGATCGACCGGAGCGAAGCCCGCCGCCGTGACGTCCGCCAGGTCGGCGCCGCTCCCCTTGACCCACAACACGGGGCGGCGCTCGCCGTGAACGTCGCAGATCGTCGACTTGACCGAAGTGTTGCCGCCGCCGCAGAGCACGAGCGAGGGCTCGGCGCCGAGCAGGCGCGAGGTATAGATGCGCTCGCCGAGGTCGGGGTCCGCAGTCGATCTCGCCCAGCCCTGCGCTTCGGCGTCGCTCCAGCGCGAGCGCACGCGGCCGAGCGGCGGAGCGGGGCGACGGGTCGGCAAGGTGTCGGGCCGCTATCAGGAAGATGCCGCGACCGCTCGCGCGGTGGTGGCGGTATCCGACAGGGGCGACAGGGGCGACCGGGTCGGTTGGCGCGCTTGCGGCGAGCGGGACGGAACGGGTTCGAAGACAGCGCTGAAATGGCGCAGCGCCGGAGACTGTTCGACGATGCGGATGCCGGGGATCTCGGTCGCGGCGCGCGGCGATCTCGCCCAGGGCCTCGATGACGTAGTCGATGTGGCTCTGGGTGTAGACGCGACGCGGGATGGCCAGCCGCACGAGCTCGTGTCCGGCGTAGTGCTCTTCGCCGGTTGCCGGATCGCGCCGCCCCATCATCACCGAGCCGATCTCGACGCTGCGGATTCCGGCGTGGCGGTAGAGCTCGACGGCGAGCGCCTGGCCGGGATACTGCTCGCGCGGGAGGTGCGGCAGGAACGCCCGCGCATCGAGATAGATGGCGTGCCCGCCGGGGGGTTGGAGGATCGGGACCCCGGCCGCGGCGATGCCCTCGCCGAGGTATTGCACCGAAGCGTGGCGATACTCCTGGTAGGAGAGATCGAGCGCCTCGTAAAGGCCGACCGCGATCGCTTCGAGGTCACGTCCGGCGAGCCCGCCATAGGTCGGGAAGCCCTCGGTCAGGATGAGCAGCTCCTCCTCGTGGCGCGCGACGGCGTCGTCGTTCGTGCACAGGAATCCGCCGATATTGGCCATGCCGTCCTTCTTGGCGCTCATCGTGCAGCCGTCGGCGAGCGCGAACATCTCGCGCGCGATGTCGATGAGAGCGACATCCGCGAACCCGGGTTCACGCGCCTTGATGAAGTAGGCATTCTCCGCGAAGCGGCAGGCATCGAGGTAGAACGGCACGCCACGCGCGCGGCAGATTCCCGAAGCGGCGCGCAGGTTGGCCATCGAGACCGGCTGGCCGCCGCCGCCGTTGTTGGTGATGGTGACGAACACGACCGGGACGCGCCCCGGGGGGTGGTCGAGCAGTGCCTCCAGAGCGTCGAGGTCGATGTTGCCCTTGAAGGGATGGAACTCGCCCAACTGGCGGCTCTCGCGACAGGGCAGGTCGATGGCCGTCGCGCCTGCGGCCTCGATGTTGGCGCGCGTGGTGTCGAAGTGGGTATTGTTCGGCACGCAGTCGCCGGGCTGCAGCATGGTCGCCGCGAGAATGCGCTCCGCGGCCCGTCCCTGGTGGGTCGGGATCACATGGCGGAAGCCGAAGATGTCCTTCACCGCGGCTTCGAAGCGCCCGAAGCTCGGGCTGCCGGCGTAGGACTCGTCACCGAGCATCAGCGCCGCCCACTGCGCGGCGCTCATCGCGCCGGTGCCGCTGTCGGTCAGCAGGTCGATCACGATGCGCTGCGACGGCAAACGGAAAAGGTTGTAGCCGGCCATCTCGAGGAGCGCTGCGCGCTCCTCGGGCGTCGTCATAGTGATCGGTTCGACACTCTTGATGCGGAAAGGCTCGATGATGGTTCGCACGCTTCGACTGTAAATCGCGGCCGGTGGTCCCGCCCCATCCTTCGGGGCGGGGGGTCAGCCCGCCAGCAGGTCGGCGGCGGAGAAGCCGCCCAGATCGGCGAGCAGAGTGACCAGGATCCGGCCGGCGACCAGGGCGCGATAGTCGGCCGACGAACGCAGGTCGTCGATCGGCCGGATATCGTGCGCGACGAGTGCTGCGCGCGCCTCGGCGGCGGCGGTCAGGTCGAGCTTCCGGCCGGCGAGCACGTCCTCCGCGGCCCGTGCGCGCACCGTCGTCGCCGCCACGCTGCCGAAGGCGATGCGCGCCGCGGGCGCCCGGCCGGCACGATCCGAGCGCGCCGGGCGATCGCCACGGGCGGGGCCCGACACGCCGACCGCGGCGACGACCTTCGAGATCGCCTGCGCGCGGCGGGCGCCGACCTTGCGGTAGGCGTATCGCCAACCGGCGAGGGACCGCGCGGGAATCGAGACCGCGGTCACCAGTTCGTCCGCACGCGCGGCGGTGGCGCGATAGCCGGTGAAGAAGTCCGTCAGCGCCAGGGTGCGGCGTTCGATGCGTCGGCCTTCGCGTCTCGCGAGCTCCACCGTGGCGTCGAGGGCGAGGAGAACCGGCGCCGGGTCGGCGGCGGGCGAGGCGTTGGCGAGGCTGCCGCCCAGGGTGCCGCGATTCTGGATGGCGACGGCGCCGATCGTCGCGGCCATCTCGGCGAGGATGGGAGCGCGTCGCAGGATCGCCCGCGAATGGCGCAGGTCGGTGTAGGTCGTGCGCGCTCCGAGCCGCAGGCCGGCGGCGGAGCTCTCGATGCCGCGGAGCTCGTCGAGCAGCGTCAGGTCGAGGTAGCGCTGCGCGGGCGCCTTGCCGTCGTTCAGCAGGACGAAGAGATCGGTGCCGCCGGCCAGGGGCATCGGCCGGTCGGGGTCGGCCAGCGCCGCCAACGCCTCCACGAGTCGCCGCGGCCGTGCTACCTCGAAGGCCCGCGAGTCGCCCCTCATCTGGCGCCGCGCCCGGTTCGCCGTTGCTTGGGCTTCGCCCGCGCCGCTGCGGCGACGGCCTCGACGATCTTCACGTAGCCGGTGCAGCGGCAGAGGTTGCCGGCGAGCGCCTCGCGGATCTCGGACTCGGTCGGCTGCGAATTCGTCGCCAGCAGTGCCGCCGCCGCCATCAGCATACCGGGGGTGCAGATGCCGCACTGCGCGCCGCCGCGCTGCCAGAACGCCTGTTGGATGGGGTGGAGCCCCTCGGCCTCGGCATTCCCGTCCGCCAGTCCTTCGACGGTGCGGACCTGCGTGCCCGCCGCCTGGCAGGCCGCGATCAGGCAGGAGTTGACGAGCGCGCCGTCAACGAGCACGGCGCAGGCGCCGCACTCGCCTTCGCCGCAGCCTTCCTTCGTGCCGGTGAGGGCGAAGTCCTCGCGCAGCACGTCGAGCAGCCGTTTCATCGGCGGCACGTCGGCCGATCGCCGCCGGCCGTTGACCTCCAGGCGGAGCCTCATGCCGACCTTCCCGGTGCGGCCTTCGCCCCCCAGGCCAGCGCGATCCGCTCAGGGGTCGCGGGAATCCGGTCGAGGTCGATCGCGAGCGCGTCGGCGATGGCGTTCACTGCCGCCGGCGCGCCGCCGTCCATGGGCAGCTCGCCGATTCCTTTGGCGCCGAACGGACCGTGCGGGTAGAGGCGCTCGAGCAGGACGAGGTCGATGGGGGGCGTGTCGATCGAAGTGGGCAGGACGTAGTTGGTGAGCTGGCCGTTCGCCATGCGCCCACCGCGCATCACGACCTCTTCGCACAGGCCCCAGCCCAGCGCCTGGGCGATGCCGCCTTCGAGCTGCCCCTCGGCGAGGCGCGGATGGATCGCCCGGCCGATCTCCTGCGCACTGGTGACCCGGCGCACCGTGACCTCGAAGCTCGCGAGATCGACCTCCAGGTCGACGACGGTCGCGGCCCAGGCGTAGGCGGCGTAGGCGTCGCCGAGGTAGCGCACGTCGTCGAACACCTGCTGCGAAGGATTGCTGAAGCGGGCGAGGAAGAAGGGATCGCCGCCGGCCGCGAGATAGACCGCCGCGGCGCGCTCGAACTCCCGCAAGGTCCAGGTCTTGCCGGGCTTTCGTCCGGCCTGCGCCGCGAGGGCGCGATCGAGGGCGCGGGCCGCGTCGGCGACGATCCGGCCGACGACCGCCACGGTGCGCGAGGCGACGGTCGGGCCGCTATCGGGTACGAGGGCGGTGTCGGGGTCGAAGGTCTCGACCCTCTCGTAGGGCAGGCCGAGGGTCTCGGCGACGATCTGCGCGAAGACGGTGCGCGTCCCCTGGCCGATCTCCGTCGAGGAGGTCCGGACGCGAACGAATCCGCCATCCAGGAGCTCCACGGCGGCGATCGAGGCGAGCTGAATCTCACCGTTGCCGGTGAAGCCGGTGCCGTGAAAGTAGCAGGCGAGCCCCAGGCCCCGGCGCTTGCCGGTGTTCTTCCGGTTCCAGACGGCATGGGCCCGTTTCGTCGCCGCCCACTTCGAACGCGCCAGGACGGCGTCGAGCGCCTGTCGGCTCGCGCCGGCATCCGCCACCGATTGGCCGGTGGCGGTGGTGCCGCCGTCCGCGAGGAGGTTCATCCGCCGGAGCTCGACGGGATCGATGCCGAGCTCGGCGGCGACGCGATCGAGGTGGCGTTCGAGGGCGAAGGCGACCTGCGGCACGCCGAAGCCGCGGAAGGCACCGTTGGGCGGTGTGTTGGTCTTCACCACCCGGCCGGTGATCCGCAGGTTGTCGCAGGCGTAAGGTCCCGCGGCGTGCAACACGGCGCGCGACAGCACCACCGGCGAGAGCGTGCTGTAGGCGCCGCCGTCGAGCAGCACGTCGATCTCCATGCCGAGGATCCGTCCCTGGCGATCGAGCGCCGTCCGGTGGGTGACGCGGGCGGGATGGCGCTTGGTCGTCGCCGTCATGTCCTCGGCGCGGTCGTAGAACATGCGCACCGGCCGGCCGCAGGCCTCCGCGAGCAGCGCCGCGTGGCCGGCGATCATGCTCGGAAACTCCTCCTTGCCGCCGAAACCACCGCCAGTGTTGGTCTGCACGACGCGCATGCGGTCGCGCGGCTCGCCGAAGAGGCGCGCGAGCGCCGCCACGATGTAGAAAGGGCACTGCATCGAGCCGCGCACCTCGCGGATGCCGCCGCGCGCCGGGTCCGGCGGAAAGGCGACGACGCCGTTGTTCTCGATGTAGGCCTGCTCCTGGTGGCCGCAGCGGTAGGTCCCGGTGACGATGTGGTGGGCGAGCGGAAAGGCGCGCACCAGCTTGCCCTTGTGGATCTCGTACTTCTTGAAAGGGATCGTCGCGCGTTCGAAGTCGAGCTCGGGCACGAGCTCTTCGTAGCGCGCCTCGAGGTGGGCGGCGGCGCGCTCCGCCGCTTCGCGCGTCGGCGCGGCGACGAGCGCCACGGCCTCCTCTGGGTGTTCGGAGAGCTCGCCGACGAGGAAGGGTTGGTCCTCGCCGATCAGCGCCACGATGTTGGTCCGGCCTGCGCGAGCGAGGTCGGCCGCGGTCACGACGACGACCCCGTTCCAGGCGAAAGCGCGGTCGCGCCGGATTTCGAGGAGCCGCGCGCGGGCGTGCGGCGTTCTCACGGTCACCCCCCACCAGGCGCCGGGAACGTCGAGATCCGCCACGTAGCGCGCGCGCCCGGTGAGCTTTCCGAAACCCTCGTGGCGCAGCACGTTCGTGCCGACCACGCGCAGCGCACGTTGCCGGAGCCTGCTCCCGCCGGGTCGTTCGTTCCTCACGCGGATGGGATCCTAGCGCGGTAGACTTCTGCCTGAGCATGAAAGACAAGGCGCGCAGTGCCTATTCCGCGGCCGGGGTCGACATCGAAGCCCAGGAGGTGGGGCTGCGCGCCGTCAAGGAGCTTGCCCGGGCGACCTTCACTTCCGGCGTGCTCTCGCAGATCGGCAGTTTCGGCGGTCTCTTTCGCCCCGATTTCGCTGGCTTGCGCGAGCCGGTGCTGGTGGCCTCGGCCGACGGGGTCGGCACGAAGCTCGCGGTGGCCCGCATGGCCGGCGACTTTTCGACCGTCGGGCGCGACCTGGTGAATCACTGCGTCAACGACATCCTCGTTCAGGGAGCGCGGCCGCTGTTCTTTCTCGACTATGTCGGCGCGGGCGTTCTCGAGCCGAAGAAGATGATCGAGTTGGTGCGCGGCGTCGCGGACGGCTGCCGCGAGAACGGCTGCGCTCTGCTCGGTGGCGAGACCGCCGAGATGCCGGGCTTCTACCAGCCCGGCGACTACGAGCTGGTGGGTTTCATCGTCGGGATGGCCGACCGCGACAACGTCCTCACCGGCGCGCGGGTCGCGGCGGGCGACATTCTCCTGGGACTGCCGTCGGCGGGCCTGCACACCAACGGCTACTCGCTGGCGCGCCGGATCCTCTTCGATCAGCTCGGTTTGAAGCTGAGCGATCGCCTTCCCGGGCTGTCGAGCAAGCTCAAGGTGGGCGAATGGCTGCTGGCGCCGCACCTCTCCTATCTCGCTGCGCTCGCCCCGCTACTCGCGGAGCCGGGCCTGCATGCGCTCGCCCACATCACCGGCGGCGGACTGACCGACAACGTGCCGCGCGTTCTGCCCGCTGGGCTCGCGGCGGAGATCCGCGTCGGCAGCTGGGAGATCCCCGAGCCTTACCTCCTGCTGCAGGACAAGGGCGATGTCGAGCTCGAAGAGATGTTCCGCGTCTTCAACATGGGGATCGGCATGGTCGCCTTCGTCGCGCCGGACTCGGCGGCCGAGATCTCGCGGCGCCTGAGCGCCGCCGGCCAGCGAGCGTTGCCCATCGGGCGCGTGGTCGAGGGCCCGCGGGGCGTGGTCTACGACCTGGGTCTCACCAGTTTCGAGCCGTGAGCGCTCTGGCATCGGATCGACGCGATCGCCGAGCTGGCCGCACGCGGGTCGGCGTTCTGCTCTCCGGGCGGGGGAGCAATTTCGTGGCGCTCGCCCAGGCCCTTGCCGCCGGAGATGCGCCAGCGCAGATCGCGCTCGTCCTGAGCAATGCCGCAGACGCCCCGGGGCTCGCCAGGGCGCGCGAGCTCGCGATCCCGACCCTGGCGCTGCCGCACAGCGACTTACCCGAGCCGCGCCGCCCACGAGGGCGCCGTCCTCGCCGCGCTCGCCTCCGCCGGCGTCGAGTGGGTCTGCCTCGCCGGATACATGCGGCTGCTCAGCGCCGGAGTTCGTCGCCGCCTTCCCCGAGCGCATCCTGAATATCCATCCGAGCCTGCTGCCGGCGTTTCCGGGGTTGCACCCGCAGCGCCAGGCGCTCGCCGCCGGGGTGAAGATCTCGGGCTGCACGGTCCACTTCGTCGACAGCGGCCTCGACAGCGGCCCGATCGTGCTGCAGCGCGCCGTCGCGGTCGCGGAGAACGACGACGAGGCGTCGCTGGCCGGCCGGATCCTCGTCGAGGAGCACCTGGCTTACCCCAGGCGCTGCGGCGATTGCTCTCGCAACGCTGGTATATCGAGGGTCGGCGCCTGCACCTGCCCGCCGGGCCCGAATAGTTGAAAAAAAGGTCCGAGAAGGGGTTGACAGGATTCGGACCGTTTCCTATGATTCATCTCCCGCGGCGCTGCAAAACAAGCGGCCCTCGCAAGAGGGTGAGCGGGGAAGCAAGACTGGTCGTTCTGCAGCAGTCTCCGAGAGCCTAGAGCTCCCCTGGAACAGCAGCAGCAGTCGGCAGCGACGAGGGAGCGAAATCCGCTCCAGGTGTTGACAAGAGTTCGTCGCTTCTGTAATGTCGCAGATCCGCGCCCGATTCCGGGGCCGGTAGTTTGCAGTCGGTTCTTTGAAAACTGAACAGAGGAAATAAGTACCAACGTCAATTTTTCGTTCACTTCGGTGAACAATTTGGCTTCAAAACATGCTGTCCGAGTCCTTAGCCGGCTCGAGACAGTTACAGGATCTAAACTGGAGAGTTTGATCCTGGCTCAGAATGAACGCTGGCGGCGTGCTTAACACATGCAAGTCGTGCGCGAAAGCGGCTTCGGCCGCGTGTAGAGCGGCGAACGGGTGAGTAACACGTGGACAACCTGCCCAAGAGTGGGGGATAACCTGGGGAAACTCGGGCTAATACCGCATACGTTCGTGGGGTTTCGGCCCTGCGCAGAAAGGTGGCCTATGCTTGCAAGCCACCGCTCCTGGAGGGGTCCGCGTCTGATTAGCTAGTTGGCGGGGTAATGGCCCACCAAGGCGACGATCAGTAGCCGGCCTGAGAGGGTGATCGGCCACACTGGAACTGAGACACGGTCCAGACTCCTACGGGAGGCAGCAGTGGGGAATATTGGACAATGGGGGAAACCCTGATCCAGCAACGCCGCGTGGAGGATGAAGGTCTTCGGATTGTAAACTCCTGTTAGGGGGGACGAAGGGATGTCGGTGAATAGCCGGCAAACTTGACGGTACCCCCAGAGGAAGCCCCGGCTAACTCTGTGCCAGCAGCCGCGGTAATACAGAGGGGGCAAGCGTTATTCGGAATTATTGGGCGTAAAGGGCGCGTAGGCGGCCTTGTAAGTCTTGGGTGAAATCCCTCAGCTCAACTGAGGAACTGCCTCGGAAACTGCAAGGCTTGAGGCCGGGAGAGGGTAGTGGAATTCCCAGTGTAGCGGTGAAATGCGTAGATATTGGGAGGAACACCGGTGGCGAAGGCGGCTACCTGGACCGGTTCTGACGCTGATGCGCGAAAGCGTGGGTAGCAAACAGGATTAGATACCCTGGTAGTCCACGCTGTAAACGATGGGTGCTCGGTGTCGCGGGTATCGACCCCTGCGGTGCCTTAGTTAACACGTTAAGTACCCCGCCTGGGGAGTACGGTCGCAAGGCTGAAACTCAAAGGAATTGACGGGGGCCCGCACAAGCGGTGGAGCATGTGGTTTAATTCGATGCAACGCGAAGAACCTTACCTGGGCTCGAACGGTGGTGGACAGCGGTAGAAATAC
>CAVRCL010000009.1:107500-160429 GCA_963719555.1 Thermoanaerobaculia bacterium
TCGGACCTGAGCGGCGCATCACGCGCTCGCGCGGAAACGTCCTCTACGAGCTCGACTCGCGCCCCGCCCTCGAGCTCTACCGCCTCTACCTGGGAGAGCATGCCGCCGGCCTTCCGGCGACCGGCCTTCTCTTTCCGCTCAGTTTGCGCTCCGGCGAGGGCGAAGCGGGGCGCGTGCGCACGATGGTCGGATCGACGAGGGCGCGGGCAGCCTGACTTTCGTCGGGGACATTCCCCAAGGGCATCTCGCCCGATTGATGCGAGCCAATCTCGACCGGTTGATCGATGGCGCCGCCGGCGCCGCCGGCGCCGCGACGACACGTTCGCCGGCCTCCTGGGGGCTCCTGCGCAGCTCGCGTTGCTCATCAGTTGCGTCGGACGACGGATGATCCTCAATCAGCGCGTGGAGGAAGAGGTCGAAGCCGTCCGGCAGGTGCTCGGTCCTGTCCCGGCCATGGCCGGCTTCTACTCCTACGGCGAAATCGCACCCGGCGTTCCATGCGCCCGCTGTGAGTTGCACAACCAGACAATGACGATCACGGCGTTCGCCGAATCGTGAGAGAGGATCCGTCGGTGCTGCACAGCCTGCTCGAACGCCAGCTTCGACGCCTGCTCACGCCCGCGCTCCGGGCCGACCCGGCGGTGGCGGAGTTCCTGAGCGCGGTCGATGCCGCCTACCGGCAATCGGACACCGACCGTGTGCTGCTCGAGCGCTCGCTGGACCTCTCTTCGCGCGAGCTCATGCAGGCCAACGAGGAGCTGCGCACCTCGGAGCGCGTTCTCTCGGCAGGGCTCGTCGACCGTACCGTGGAGCTCGAGCGCGCCCTCAAGTCGCTGGCGCAGGAGATGGGTGAGCGGCTGCGCGCCCAGGAGGCATTGACGCGCGAGGGGGCGAAGTTCCGCCTGTTCATCGAGAAGTTGCCGGCCGTTTCCTATATCGCCGAGCCCGGCGACGCAGGCCGCTGGCTCTTCGTCAGTCCGCAGATCGAAGCGCTGCTGGGATACGCCCAGGAAGAATGGCTGGCCGACCCGCGGCTCTGGTTCTCCCGCCTCCATCCGGACGATGCCCAGGCAGTGCTCGTCGAGGAGCTGCGGTGCATCCGGGAGCGCGACCAGTTCTCCCTGGAGTACCGGCTCTTGACCCGCGACGAGCGCACTGTCTGGGTGCGAGACGACGCGGTCTTCCTCCCCGGCGATGACACAGATCCCGACCGGCTGCAGGGGGTCATGTTCGATGTCACCGAGCGGCGACTGCTTGCCGAGCAGCTGATGCAGGCGCAGAAAGTCGAAGCGATCGGCCAGCTCGCCGGCGGAATCGCGCACGACTTCAACAACCTCCTCACGGCGATCACCGGCTATGCCGAGCTCCTCCTACACCGGCTGGGCGACAACCATCGCTACGCGCGCGAGCTCACCGAGATTCTGCGCGCGGCCGAGCGTGCGACGCGCGTCACCGGCAAACTCCTCGCCTTCAGCCGGCGCCAGCCGCTCGACCCCCACGAACCTCGATCTGAACGCACTGCTGATTGATCTCGATCAACCTGTTGCGTCGCCTCATCGGCGAACGCTTCGACCTCGAGCTCGCGCTCGCCTCGGGACCGGTCATGGTGCGCGCCGAACCGACGCAGCTCGAACAGGTGGTGATGAATCTCGTCGTGAATGCCCGCGACGCGATGCTCGAGGGCGGCGTGGTGCGGATCGCCACCTCGCCGCGCCGGGTCGAGGCCGCGGGACGCGGGGCCGTGGCCGGTTTGCGCGCCGGAGACTACGTCGAGTTGTCGGTGACGCGACACCGGTTCGGGGATGGACGCCGAGACGCGGCGGCGCCTGTTCGAGCCGTTCTTCACCACCAAGCCGGTCGGACAGGGCACCGGCCTCGGCTCTGGCGATGGCCTACGGCATCGTCCAGCAGTCGGGCGGAACGATTCTGGTCGAGAGCGAAGCCGGGCAGGGCTCGACTTTCCGCATTCTCCTGCCCCTCTCCGGGGTAGGAGGGTGAGACTCGACACCGGGAGAACCGGCGCGCTTTCGCTTCCCGGAGGCAGGGAGCGCATCCTGCTGGTCGAGGACGATCCGGCGGTGCGGGAGTTCGCCGTTTCGCTCCTCGCCGACCTCGGGTACCAGGTGACCGCCGCGAGCGATGGCATCGAAGCGCGAGCGATCGTCGAGCGCGAAGGCCTCGACGGCTACCAGCTGCTGCTCACCGATGTCGTCATGCCCCGCCTCGGTGGAGCGGAGCTCGCACAAGCGTTGCGCGAGCGCGAACCCCGGACTCGCCGTGCTCTTCGTTTCCGGCTACGCGCGCAACGACAGCCAGGTCGCGGCGCTGCTGGGGCCGCGATGTCTCTATCTGCAGAAGCCATTCGCGCCGGCCGTGCTCGCTGCCGCCTTGCGCCGGCTGCTCGACCCCTGAACGCGGTCAGCACCGAGCCTCGCGGCGCGACGGTGAGGTCCGCCTGAAAAGAAGAGGCCCGGGCGGATCGTGGCCGCCCGGGCACCGGGAGATCCACCGTCGAGGTGAGCTACTCGATCACATGGATGTTCTTCGCCGCGCAGATCTCCTTGAGCTGCTTCGGCCAGACGGTGGAGCTGACCTCGCCCAAGTGGGCGGTGCGCAGCAGATACATGACGGTGCGCGATTGGCCGATGCCGCCGCCGATCGACAGCGGGATGCGTGTCGTTGAGGATCGCCTGGTGATACGGCAGCTTGAGGAACTCGGTCTGGCCGGAGATCTCGAGCTGCTGCACCAGGGTCTCCTTGGTGACGCGGATGCCCATCGAAGAGAGCTCGTGGCGGCGCCGGGTCACCGGGTTCCAGACCAGAATGTCGCCGTTCAGGCCGTGCATCGGCTGGCCGGTCTTCGAGACTGTCGGGGTGACCCAGTCGTCGTAGTCGGCGGCGCGCATCTCGTGCGGGTAGCCGTCGTCGAGCACCCAGCCGATGCCGATGATGAAGACCGCCGGGTACTTCTGCAGGATCGCCGTCTCGCGCTGCTTGCGCGGCAGATCCGGGTACATCTCGAGAATCTCCTCGGCGTGCAGGAAGACGAGCTCGTCGGGGAGGCGTGGGTACTTGGAACTGGCGAGCTTGGGGAACTGCTTGAGGGCGAACTCCTCGGCGCCCTTGATCACCTTCCAGATCGCCTTGACCGTCGACTCGAGCGTGGCGAGGTTGCGGTCGGCGGCGGTGATCACCTTCTCCCAGTCCCACTGGTCGACGTAGGAGCTGTGGTCGTGGTCGAGGAAGTAGTCCTTGCGCACCGCGCGCATGTCGGTGACGATGCCCTCGCCGACCTCGCAGTCGAACTGCTTGAGCGCCAGGCGCTTCCACTTGGTCGCCGCCTGCACGACCTGCGCGCGGAGGCGCGGTTCGATGCCGAGGCCGCAAGGGAACGCGACCGGGGTGCGGGAGCCGTCACGATCGAGGTAGTCGTTGACGCCGCTCTCCTCGGTGACGATCAGCGGCACCTCGACGCGGAAGAGGTTGAGCTCGCGGCAGAGGCCATCCTCGATGTAGCGTTTGACCGCGGCGGTGGCCTTCTGGGTCTCCTTGCGGTCGAGCAGCGGGGCGTAGTTGTCGGGCAGGATCTTGGCGACCTCTTCATAGGTACTGATGCCTGGGCCGGCGAGGTCGGCCTTCTTGTCGAGCACGGGAGGCATCGTGACAGTCGTCATCGCAGGGGGCTCCTCTGGAGGGTTCGTTGTGGCGGCGGGCCGCCCGGCCCGACCGGGAGAACTGAGACTCCAGTTGCCATTAGGCGCCCGCCGCCTACCCGCCGCACGAGTCGCCCGGGTGGGGCCAGCCCGTCCTTCGAGGTGGGTGCCGGGAGCCAGTGCCGCGAACGCCTCGCCAATCCTTCGGAGCCCCGAATGTCGAAACCGTCGGTTTCGACCTCTTCCGCGAGGGTGTCCCTCTTCCAGGCATCCGCGATGCGGGCAGCCAGGCGAACTGGCGCCGCAGTCATCGGACCTGGCGGCCGGGCCGGCCTGGAGCGGCCCGCCCTGGCCATGGCGAAGGGGTGGTTGTATGCTGCCCGGCCGGTCGGAAACTCAGCAACTGGCTCTACCCGGTCGACGAGGCCGATGGGGAGCCGTAACTTGCAGCTCATGGAATAGGGAGAACAGTGATGAAGTTCCTGAAGAAGGCTGTGAGCAGTCTTGTCCTGGTGAACTTCCTGGCCTACGGTCCGCTCTCCACGGGCGTCGCCGCCGCTGCGACACCCGGCGGCCGCAGGCCGGCGGCAGCGAAGCCTGGCAGCGGCGAAGCCCGCCGCCGCCAAACCGGGTGCCCGCCAAGCCGGCGGCGGGCAAGAAGGTCAACGGCAAGCAACTGCTCGCCGAGTCGAAGAAGGCCGTGGCCGGGAATCCTCAAGGACGCGAAGGCTTCGGGCAGGCAAGCTCGACCCGAAGAACAAGAAGCAGGCGCCGTTCTTCGCCGGGTCTGAAGGAGCTTCAGGCGTCCCTCGCAGACAGCGAGAAGAAGCTCAAGGCGAAGGACAAGAAGCTCTTCGCGAGCCTGTCCAAGGGGAGCACGGCGCTCGCCAAGGTCAAGACCGCCTGGCCGCGCGTCGGCGTGAAGAACGCCAAGGTCGACGGCTACCTCGGCAAGCTCGACAACTCCTACACCGCGCTGCGCAGCCGCTACGGCGCCGAGGGCCGCGGGCGAAGCAGGGTGGCGCGCTCTCGGCGAAGGAGAAGGCGAATTTCGAGAAGATCAAGGCGTCCCAGGCCGAGTTCGCCAAGAAGCTCGGGCCGATGCAGGCCAAGGCGAAGAAGAAGGGCGACAAGGGCACCGAAGCGCAGCTCGCCCGTCTGATCGACCAGTCGAACGAGATCGCCGCCGCGCAGCTGACGGTCGATGCCTTCATGACCGCCATGCTGCTCGTCGACTACCTCGCAGGGTGAGTGGGACGGCTACTCCTACTATGTCGGCCCGGACTACCGCGCCGACTGGATCGCGATGGACGTCTGGGTCGGAGAGCTCCTTCACGACCTACGACACGCTCTACTGGGAGACCGTCGACACCTACTCGGTCGAGAGCTGGGACTACTGGGACGTCTCGATGGAGCTCGACGTCGATGTCGATTCGCCGTCACCGACATCTCCGACGCCGATCTCGTCGCCGACCGACGCGTATCTCGACGCGAGCTTCCGTACGACGAGCTCTCCTGGGAGGACTACTCCACGGAGTACGCTTCGGCGCGAGGGAGGACACGGTCTACGAGGAGGAGGACGTCAACCTCGACGTCGCTGAGGAGGCCTGGGAGGACGAGGGTCTCGAGGTCGAGGCGGCGACGACATGCTCGACGAGGACGACGCCGAAGAGGCGGCCGACGACAACGATGACGCGGACGACGACGCCGAGGCGGACGACGCGGATGACGACGCTGCGGACGATGACGCCGACGACGATTCCGATGACGCGGACGACGAAGCTGCCGACGATGAAGCGGACGACGACGGTGGCGACGACGAGGCTGACGACGACGGCGGCGACGACGAGGCTGACGACGACGGAGGCGACGACGAAGGCTGAAGACGACGGTGGCGACGACGAAGGCGAAGACGAAGGCGGTGACGACGAAGCCGAGGACGAAGGCGGTGACGAGGAAGCCGAAGACGAGGCGGCGAAGACGAAGCCGAAGATGACGGCGAAGACGACGGCGGCGACGAGGTGGCGACGAGGAGCTCAGCCGGCTGGGTTGAGCCTGGAGTCTGGCGAGAGGAGCAAAGGAGCGGGAGCCGTCGCGGCTGCCGCTCCTTTGCCTTTTCTAGTCGCTGGCGGCTGGCGGGATGGGCGGTGCGCGCGAGATCCTCGCGCAGCCCGTCCGCGTGCGGGTTGCGCACGATCTTGCGCACCAGAATGTCGGTCGCGGTGACCTCCGACCCATAGTAGGCGGCGTTGCGCTCGTCGGCCGGCTGGATGACCGTGCCGTCGAGCGTCGCGCCGGCATAGAGGCCCTTCGAGCGCACGAAGGTCAGGATCTCGGCGGAGGCGTTCTCGCCGGCGCCGGCGCCCACCGGACCGGCGGCGACCGCAGCCTCGGCGCCGAGCTGCAGCTTCGGGCTCAGGAACGAATCGAGGCCGGCCTGGGACTGGATCAGCAGGACGACCTCGGAACGCTCCCCACCCGCCTGCAATCCGACGGAGGCCCCGCCGAGGTTGTAGAACACCGGTTGGCCCCACTCGCCGGAGGAAGCATCCCTCGCCAGCAGGACGCCGACTCCGCCGGAGCCGCCGAAGATCAGCCCGGCGCGAATCCGCTTCGGGACGATGAGCACCGCCATCGCGCCGCCGACATGGTCGCGGAACCAGCCCATCTCGGGATCGGCCTGGAACCGTCCGAGCGTGCGCCGGGCCGCCGAGACGACGGCCTGGGCCTCGTGCAGCGGGTCGGCGGCGGCCGCGGCGGCGGGCAGAGCCAGCATGGCCGACAGAGCGGGGCCGAACAGCGCGGCCGCCGGCTCGGCGGTCGGTGGACAGGAGCATGCGCACTCCTCCGGCCCGAGCGATCGCGGGATGCGATCCAGGCGGGCCCTTCTCAGTCTACGCGGCGGCGGGACGGAACGTCTGCGATCTACTCCATTCCCGCCGCCGGCAGGAGCTGCCTTGGTAGGATGACGACTCGCCATGCACATCGTTCTGCTCGGCCCCGATCTCTTCGCGGCTTTTCATGACTTCGCCCGGGCGGCGAAGGATCTCGGCGCGCGAGTGTCGGGGATCGGTTCGGGACCCCGCAGTCGCGGTTGCGCGCCGGTCTGAAGCGTCATCTCGACGCCTGGGAGCAGGTCCGCAATCCGTTCGATCCGCGGGAGGTCGCGCTGGCGGTGCGGCCGGCTCGCCAGGGCTGCGCCGGTCGACCGTCTCGAAACGGTCGAGGAGCGACTGATCGAGAGCGCCGCCGCGGCCCGCGAGGAGCTCGGCCTGCCCGGGCTTTCGTTGCGTTCGGCGCGCCTGTGTCGCGACAAGCCGGCGATGAAGCAGGCGCTGCGCGAGGCGCGGGATTCCCTGCGCCGAATCCGCGGCCGTCGCCTCGCTGGGCGCGCTGCGCGAGTTCGCGGAGCGCCACGGGCTTTCCGCTGATCCTGAAGCCGATCGCCGGTCTCGGTTCGCAGAAGACCTTTCGCGTCGGGAACGTGGCGGAGCTCGAGCGCGCGGCGCGGGCGCTGGGCGTGGACCGAGGCGAGGCGGCCGCGGTGGAGGAGTTCATCGAGGGGCACGAAGGCTTCTACGACACGATGTCGATCGACGGCGAGCCGAGCCTCGAGTTCATCTCGCACTACTATCCGAGCGTTCTCGAGGCGCTGTCCAATCGTGCCATCGCGCCGCAGATCGCGGCGACGAATCGCGTCGCGATGGAGAGCTACGGCGAGCTGCGCGAGCTCGGCCGCAAGGTGATTCGGACCCTGGGCATCGGCACGTCGGCCACCCACATGGAGTGGTTCTTCGGTCCCAAGGGGCTCAAGATCTCCGAGATCGGCGCGCGGCCGCCGGGAGAGCGGATCTGGGACCTCTATTGCGTCGGCAACGATCTGGACCTCTACGGCGCCTGGGCGAGCGCCGATCGTGCGCGGGCCGGGTCGAAGCCGTGCCGAGCCGGCGCCTGGCGACCGGTTCGGTGCAGGTGCGGCCGGAGCGCGACGGACGGATCGCGGGCTACGAGACATCTCGACGAGGTCCTGAAGCGCATCCGGCCCTGGGTCTTCGCGAAGGAGATCCCGGCGGTCGGACGGGCAGACGGTGGCGATCGAGAAGGGCTATCTCGCCAACGCCTGGTTCCGCCTCCGGCACGCCGACTACGACGAGCTCTGCGAGCTCATGAACTGGATCGGCCGGACGCTGAAGGTCCGGGTGCGTGAATCGCAGGTCGCCGGAGGCGCCGCCGCGGTGACTGCCGTTCCGCTGGCCGCCGGCTCTTGCAGCATGGTCGCGGAAGGCGCTGCCGTAGATCTCCCAGATGGTGATGAACAGCGCCACGACGATCGGGCCGAGGATCAGGCCGGCGGCGCCGAAGAGCGTCAGCCCGCCGAGCGTGCCGATGAGGATCAGCAGGTCCGGAATCTGCGTGTCCTTGCCCACGAGGGCGGGGCGGAGGACGTTGTCGACCGTTCCGACGACCGCCGCGCACCAGATCGACAAGCGCGATCGCCGCGCCGGTGCGGTCGACGATCAGCAGGTAGATCGCCGCCGGCACCCAGACCAGCGCGGCGCCGATCCCGGGCAGGACCGACAGGATGAACATCAGCACCGACCAGAAGGCGACGCCCTGGATGCCCGCGGCCCAGAAGGCCGCGCCGCCGAGTGCGGCCTGGACCAGGCCGACCACCAGCGTCCCCTTGATGGTCGCCCGTGAAACCGAGAGGAACCGGTCGGCGAGCCGGCGCTTGTCCACCTCGGGCAGCGGGAGATAGGCGAGGACGTCGTCGAGGGTCCGCGGTGCCGCCCTTGAGGAAGAAGAACATGGCATAGAGGAGGATGAAGAAATTCAGCAGGACGTGAACGGTTCCGCCGGTCAGGGAGGAGAGGCTCCGGAAGAGAAATCCCCCGGCCCGCTCGACCACCTTGCCGAGCGACGCGATGATCGACTCGCGGTACGGCTCGATATGGTGCGAGGATCGGCACCCGTTCGATCAGGCGCTGTTCGATGACCGAAGGCTGCGCGGCATTCTGCTTGATCCAGGGCACCGCGAGCTGGCCGATATCGAGGGCGTTGGCGGCGACCAGCCCGAGAAAGGCCGTGAGCGGCAGCCCGACCGCCAACAGGAGAATGAGCAAGGTCGATGGCCGAGGCGATCGAGCGCCTCCGGGGCATCTTCCGGAGCAGCCAGGTGTAGAGCGGGTTGGCCAGGCCGCTGAAGACGGCGCCCAGGACAAGGGCGATCAGGAAGCCCTTGATCATGTAGAGAAAGATCCCCGAGACGGCGACCGCGAGGAAGAGGAGGAAGCGGCGTCGGTAGAGCTCCTGGTCGCTGATCATGGTGGGCAATCCTAGCGCCGTTCAGGGTGGCGGTGCCTGGCGTGTCGGAGCCCGATCGGCGCGGTCTAGAATGTCCGCATGCCGAGGTTGACCAGGATCTACACCCGCACCGGCGACGACGGCAGCACCGCGCTCGGCTCGGGAACGCGCGTCGCCAAGGACAACCTGCGGGTCGACTGCTACGGCACGGTCGACGAGCTCAACTCTCAGCTCGGCGTGGCGCTCAGCCAGCTCCCGCCGGAGAGCCTCGCGGCGCCGCTGGCCAGGATTCAGAACGACCTCTTCCACCTCGGCGCGGATCTCTGCGTCACCGAGGCCGACAAGGCCGCGCGGCCCGCTGCCGCGCATCGAGGAGCGGCACGTCGAGTGGGTCGAGGAGCAGATCGACGCCTGGAACGCGCGGCTGCCGGCGCTCGAGAACTTCATCCTGCCGGGTGGGAGTTCCACCGCCGCGCAACTGCATGTCGCCCGCACGGTCTGCCGGCGAGCGGAGCGGATTCTGGTCGCGCTGGCGCGGCAGGAGCCGGTCGGCGACTGGGCGCTGCCCTATCTCAACCGGCTCTCCGACCTGCTCTTCGTCTACGCGCGAGCCGCCAATCTCCTGAGCGGGGAACCGGACCGGCTGTGGGACTCGCGCGCCTGAGCGGGGCGGAAGTCCCCGGCCCGGATTCATGACGGAGTGTTCCGTCGCGCGGCGCCGCTCGAGGTCCTCGACCACGGCGCGCTTGAAGCCGATCGGCCCGTCGGCCTCGCGCAGGCGCTCCTGCGCGGTAGGCCGAGATCTCGACGAGCTCGAAGTTCATGCGGATTCTGCGGAACGGCCGCGGCAGACGCTCGCCCGGAGCCTGGACATGGTGCAGGCCGCCGCTGTAGGCGATGAGCATGGGGCCTTCCTGGATGACCTCGAGGATGTCGGCGATACCGCCGCGCACGGACATCGGCTGGCCCTTCGAGTCCAGTCCGTTCAGGCGCTTCATCCTGCCCTCCGGCAGGATGACCACCATCGAGTCCGGGTCGATGCGCGAGAGCACTTCGCGCCAGGTGTGGTCGCGCTCGCGCGAGATCGACACGACGTGGGCGCCGACGAGCTTGAAGAACTGGCCCACGATCGGGCGGCGGATCGTCTTCTCCGCCGCGGGCACGACGCCGTGGCAGGCGACGCGCCAGAGGAACCGGGGCGGCGCCATGGCGATGAAGAGCCACTCGAAGAGGCTGGTGTGATTGAGGAAGCAGAGCACGCGGATGCCGCGCCAGGGGTCGCCCGGGGGCAGGCCGCCGACCCACCTCATCTCGCGCGACCAGAAGGCCTTGGAGATCAGCCGGGCGGCGCTGAGGACAAGAAATACGAGGTACTTGCGCACGGCGGGATTCGAACGCAGGGCGGCCGCGCTTAGAGAACGGTCTCGCGAACGACTTCCTCGACCGTCGTCACGCCTTCCTGGATCTTCTGCAGGCCCGAGCCGCGCAGCGAGAGCATGCCGGTTTCGATCGCCTTGGTGCGCAACTCGACGGAGCTCGCGCCCGACAGGATCAGCTCGCGGATCTCGTCGCCGACCTCCATCACTTCGTAGAGGCCGACGCGGCCCTTGTAGCCGGTGTTCGAGCAGCGATCGCAGCCGCGGCCCTTGAACAGGCGGACGCCCTTGGCGTCCTTCTCGGAGAAGCCGGCGTTCATCAGCGCGCCGAGCGGGGCCTCCGTCGGCTCCTTGCAGGAGCCGCAGACGCGCCGGACGAGCCGCTGCGCGACGATCATGTGCACGGACGTTGCGACGAGGAACGGCTCGATGCCCATGTTCATCAGGCGGTTGATCGACGACGGGCGCGTCGTTCGTGTGCAGCGTCGAGAGCACGAGATGGCCGGTCATCGCGGCCTTGATGGCGACCTCGGCGGTCTCGAAGTCGCGGATCTCGCCGACCAGGATGATGTTGGGATCCTGCCGCAGGAAGGAGCGCAGCGCGGCGGCGAAGTTGAGCCCGATCTGCTCCTTCATCTGGACCTGGTTGATGCCCGGGAGGTTGAACTCGACCGGATCCTCGGCGGTGATGATGTTCACTTCGGCGGTGTTGATCCGCTGGAGCGCCGAATAGAGCGTGTTCGTCTTGCCCGAGCCGGTGGGACCGGTGACGAGCACCATGCCGTAGGGCTTGAGAATCGCCTGCTCGAACTTGCGCAGCGACTCGGACCTCGAAGCCCAACCTGGTCATGTCCAGCATCAGGTTGTCCTTGTCGAGGAGCCGCATGACGATCTTCTCGCCGTAGATCGTCGGCAGCACCGAAACGCGGAAGTCGAGGTCCTTGATGCGCTCCTGGATCTTGGTCTTGATCTTGATGCGGCCGTCCTGGGGCAGCCGCTTCTCGGCGATATCGAGCTTGGCGAGGATCTTGATGCGGCTGGTGATCGCCTCGCGCAGGCGCAGCGGCGGGTGCATCATCTCGTAGAGGATGCCGTCGATCCGGTAGCGGACCCGGTAGTCCTTCTCGTAGGGCTCGATGTGGATGTCCGAGGCGCCCTTCTTGATCGCGTCGGTGAGGATGATGTTCACCAGCCGGACGACCGGGGCTTCCTCGGACTCCTTCTCGAGCATCTCGAGATCGAGGTCCTGGTCCTCCTCGAGCACCTCGAGCGAGGAGTCGGTCGTGGTCGTCGGTGAGGTCCTCCATCACCTTCTTCAGCTCGATCGCGTGCGTCGAGCCGTAGTACTTGTCGATCGAGATGCGCAGCGCGGATTCCGAAGCCACCACCGGGTCGACGTTGTAGCCCGTCATGAACTTGATGTCGTCCATGGCGAAGACGTTGGTCGGGTCGATCATCGCCAGCGTGACCTTGGCGCCGACCTTCGCGATAGGAAGGATGGTGTACTTGCGCGCGACGTCGGCGGGAATGACCTTGATCACCGCTTCGTCGATCTCGACGCGCGAGAGGTCGATCGCCGGAACGCCGAAGTGCTTGGAGAGGAACTCGACGAGGTCCTTCTCCGACAAGGCGCCGACCTTCACCAGCGCGGAGCCGATGCGGCCGCCCTTGTCCTTCTGCAGGGCGAGCCCTTCCTTCAGGTGCTCTGAGGTGATGATGCCCGCTTTGAGAAGGGCGTCTCCGAGGCGATTGCTCATCTCTTCAAGGGCCTTTCATGACTCGCGATGGATCGAACCTGCCGTGCAGGCGCAGCGTGAAGGAGCGGCCGACTGGATCTCCCCGCAGTGTAGCAGCGCTGCGAAAATCGGGTCAATAAAGCGCCGTCTTTCCATCGCCAGCGGGGAGCTTGCGGACGCGGTCGATGATATCGCTGGTGGCGTGGTCCTTCGGATCTCCGACGAGGGCCGTGCGACCGCCGTAGCCGGCCACTACCGCGAACTCGGGCACGCGTTCCGGGCTGCCATAGTCGGGGCCCTTGCAGTGCACGTCGGGTCGAATCTCCGCCAGGAGAGGCGCCGGACTGTCGCCGGCGAAAACGACCACGAAGTCGACCGGCGCGAGCGCCGCGAGAAGCTCGGCGCGCTCGGCTGCCGGAACGACCGGCCGGCCCGGGCCCTTGAGGCGGCGCACCGAGGCGTCATCGTTGACGGCCACGATGAGGCAGTCGCCTTCGGCACGCGCCGCCTGGAGGTAGCGCAGGTGCCCGACGTGAAGGAGGTCGAAGTGGCCGTTGGCGAAAGCCAGGATGCGACCCGCCGCCTGCAGGCGACGGGCCTCGAGCGCGAGCTCGGCGGCGGTCAGGACGCGGCCCACGTCATCTCCAGGCGCGGCCGGGGATCGGCGGAGATGGCGGCCTGGAGCTCCTCGCCGGAGACCGTCGCCGTCCCCATCTTCATCACCACGACTCCGCCCGCGTAGTTGGCCAGAACCATCGCTTCCAGCGGTGTGCCGCCGGCGGCGAGCGCCAGGGCGAAGGTTCCGATGACGGTGTCTCCGGCGCCCGTCACGTCCGCGACCTGATCCGTGCCGTGAACCGGGACGTGGGCGGCACCGTCGCGGGTGAACAGAGACATGCCCCGGCTGCCGCGCGTGATCAGGAGGAAACGGGCTCCCAGGCGCTCACGGAGCTCGCAGCCGGCGAGCATGTCGCTGCCGCGGGCATCGTCGAGCGGGCGTCCGAGAAGCGCCTCGGCCTCCTCCTCGTTCGGCGTCGCGCCGTCGAGCCCGGCGAAGTCTCCGAGCCGGAATCGGCTGTCGACGATGATCGCTCCCTCTCTCCCAACCGCCTTGCGGACCTCGGGCAGGAGATCGGGAGTCACCGAGCCGTAGCCGTAGTCCGAGAGGATGGCCGCCCGCGCCAATCCGGCGCGCCCGATCGCCCGGCGCAACTCTTCGACCTCCGCGCTGCTCAGTACGACTTCCTGCTCGCGATCCAGGCGGACGACCTGCTGCTTGATGCCGGTCGGAAAGCCGGCGAGGATGCGGGTCTTGGTGGGCGTCCGGTAGCCCGGACGGACGAGGATCGCGGCGGTCGAGATTCCCCGGTCTGCCAGGGCGGCAAGCAGATCCCGCCCGCTGTCGTCATCGCCCACGAGGCCGAGCGGCAAGGGGCGGCCGCCGAGCGCGGTGACGTTGGCGACCGCGTTCGCGCCCCCGCCCGGGGCCAGGCTCTCGCCGGCGTAGCGCAGAATGAGCACCGGCGCCTCGCGCGAGATCCGTTTCGGCGTGCCCGAGAGGAACCGGTCGACGACCAGGTCGACGAGCATGAGCACCGGCTGGCCGCGCATGGCATCGACGAGGCCGTGCAGGCGGTCTTCCGGAATGGGAACGAAGGCGGGAGCGCGCATGGATCGGTGGGCGGCATTCTCTCATCATCTGGGAGCCGTGGCAGCCGCTGGACGTCGCTGGCAGCCGCTGGCGGGTCGCGAAGGCCGCCTGCTGGGACTGGCACCGTTCGTGCGTCCTGTCCCAGCCAGGGAGATGGTGGATAATCGAATGGCAGCCATGCAGGCGGACAGACAAGCGACGGGCGAAAGCCAGCGGGTGGACGGCCGAGCCGGATTCGAGGCCGCGGCGATGCCGTTTCTCGATTCGCTCTACAACACGGCCTACCGGCTGGCACGCAACGCCGAGGACGCCGAAGACCTGGTGCAGGAGACCTACCTCAAGGGCTATCGCAGCTACGCCCAGTTCACGCCTGGAACCAATCTGAAGGCCTGGCTGTTCAAGATTCTCAAGAACACCTTCATCAACGAGTACCGGCGCAAACAGGCCGCGCCCATGAAGAGCGATTTCGCCGAGATCGAAGGTGCTTTCGAGACTCAGCTCGCACCGGAAGCGGCGGGCCAGATGAAGAATCCGGAGCAGGAGGCGCTGGAGAACGCCTTCGACGAGGATGTCCAGCAGGCGCTGGATCAGCTTCCCGCGGACTACCGCATGGCGGTCCTCCTGGCGGATATCGAGGGGTTTTCCTATCGCGAGATCGCCGAGATCCTCGAGATTCCCGTCGGCACGGTCATGAGCCGGCTCTATCGCGGGCGCAAGCTCCTCGAGGAGGCGATGCTGCTCTATGCGCGCGAGCACGGCTACCTGCGCGGAGGATCGGATCCGCCACGCCGGCGCGGCTCCGACACCACCCCTGGCGCCGTCACCTCCGGACACTGAACCCGTGCCCGGCTGGAATTTCATCGCTCCGCCAAGCGTTTTGATCCAGGTGCGGGCGGCCCGCCGGGCCGCGAGCAGACGCCCAGAGGGACCAGCAGATGGCGTGTAAGCGAGTACGCAGGGCGGTTTTTCTGTGGGTGGATCGCGACCGCGAACAGCTGCCGCGCGAGCCCATGGAGCGCCACCTGGAAGACTGCCCAAACTGCCGGGAGCGCGCCATGCGCATCGAGCAGGTCATCGTCATGGTGCGTACGCGGTGCGCCAGGCGGGCGGCACCGACCGAACTGCAGCAGCGAATCCGGGCACTGCTCGGACTGGAGTGATCCGAATGCGATGGGAGCGAGTTTCAACCCGCCTCGAGGACACGAGGCGAGGGCCGATGACGGCGGGCCTGCGGGTTGTCCTGCTCGTGCTCTTCGCGCTGGCGAGCTCTCCGGCTGGGGCGCAACAGGGCGGCAGCCTCCCCGGACTCGGCGGCGGGCAACTTTCCACCGCGGATCTCGCCCAGGGGACCCACATCATCGTGGTCTGGGCATCCTGGTCGCCGCGCTGCCGCGACATCGCGCCCCGTATCAACGCCCTGGTGCAGAAGTTCTCGGGCCAGGGTCGGGTGATCACCGTCAACTTCCAGGAGGAGGCGTCGGCGATCCAGGAGTTCGTGCGCCAACACCCCCTCAATGCGCCGACCTACCTCGACCGGGACGGTGAGTTCTCGAAGGGACACGCGGTCACCACGTTGCCTGGGTTGATCGTCGTGCGCCAGGGCGAGGTGCTCTTTGAGGGCCGCCTCGCCGCGGAGGCCGAAGAGCAGATCCAGGGCCTCCTGCGGTAGCCCCCCTGTAGTCGATTCCACAGCGCCGGGCCTGGCGGATGCTATGCTTCCGGCCCCCGGGAGCCTCCCGGTCCATCGACGACAGCAAGCCGGAGAGGGTCCACTGGATGAACGCGTGGAGCAGGGCAGAGGCGCTGCAATTTTTGAAGCGCGTTCTCCCGGTATCGGCAGCGATCGTCGTCGCGCCGCTCGCGCTCACCTCCTGGATCGAGCCTCCCGCACCAGAGCCGATCGATCGCGCGCCCGGAGCGCTCGCCGCGCCCCGACACGCGGCGCCGGCGCCGCCTGCGCCGCCGGCCGGAAAGGCCGGCGCTTCGAGCCTCGAGCCGGATCGCATCCAGACTTTGCGGTCGGGTGACACGCTGGGCAAGGCGCTGCGCCAGCTGGGCTTCGCCAGCGACCAGGCGGAACGAGCCGCCAGCGCGGCGAGCCGGTATGTCGATCCCCGCCAACTGCGGCCCGGAATGCGTGTCGCGGCCTTCCTCGACGGCGCCGAGCCCGCCAGATTCGAGCTCGCCGTGGCCGGGCGGGGCGAGTTGTCGGTCGAGCGCGGTGGCGAGGAGTGGCTGCCCTCCTGGCGGCCCTATCGTCGCGAGCTGCGAACCCGCGCCGTCCACGGCGTCCTCGCCGGCTCGCTCGAGAGCTTCGGTCGCCACCGCCGGCGCCGACCCGGGTCTCGCTTACGCGATGGCCGAGGTGCTGCAGTGGGATCTCGACTTCAATCGCGACCTGCAGCGCGGCGACCGTTTCGACGTGGTGTTCGAGGAGGTCCACCTCGAGGGGAGCTATTTCGGCGTCGAGCGCGTGCTGGCGCTGGCCTACTCCCAGTCGGATCGCAAGCTCGAAGTCTTCCGCTTCGGCAGCGACGGCGGGTTCTACGATGCCGAGGGTCGGCCGAGCGAGAAGATGTTCCTGCGCGCGCCACTGCCCTATTCGCGCGTGACCTCGAAGTTCTCGAAAAACCGCTTCCACCCGGTGCTCAAGGTGAACCGCCCGCACTATGGCGTCGACTATGGCGCGCCGGTGGGGACGCCGGTGCGCGTCACCGCTGCCGGTACGGTGCTGCATGCCGGCTGGGACGGTGGTGGTGGCAAGACGGTCAAGGTGAGGCATCCGAACGGCTTCGTCACCGGCTATCTCCATCTCTCCCGATTCGCGGCGGGAATCCGGGCGGGGTCGCGGGTCCGCCAGGGGGAGCTGATCGGCTATGTCGGGGCGACCGGCCTCGCGTCCGGCCCGCATCTCGACTACCGGGTCCAGCGCGACGGCTCGTGGATCGACCCGCAGTCCCTGAAGAGCGTTCCTTCGCCGCCGCTCGATTCCGTCCAGCTGGCCGACTTCCGGGCGGTGCGCGAAGCGATGCGCCCGATCCTCGACGGCGTCGGCGGATTCGTCGCCGGGCGCTCCGGCACCGTTCGCCATGGCGGCGCTGCGCTCCGGCACGTCGGAGTCGAGCGGCGGCCGCCGCGGTCCGCGCGATCCGGATGCTGCCGTGCAGACGAACTCAACCGCCAGGAAGTAGGAGCGCGCTCCTCGTGATCCGGGTGAAGACCTGGTGCCGCGCCGACTTCGCCGGCGGGACGCTCGATATCTGGCCGCTGGGCCTGCTCCATCCCGGCGCGCGCACGATCAACGTCGCGCTCGACCTCGCGGTCGATGTCCGCCTCGAGTCGCGCCCCCGGGGCTTCCTAGTGCGGCAGGACGGGGAGAGCGTCGAGGCGGGGACGCTCGCCGAGCTCGCGGCTTCGCCGGGCGGCGCGCTGGTGGCCGCCGTCGCTGCAGCCGAGCGGATGTCGCCCTGCACCGTCGGGATCGCGAGCGCATCGCCGCGCGGGGCCGGCCTCGGTGCGAGCTCTGCCCTGGCGGTCGCCCTGCTCGCGGCGGCGGAAGTCCAGCTGCATGGAGCCCTCTCCCGGACGGCAGCCGAGCGCGCCGCGGTGGCGCGCGACATCGAAGCGCGCCTGATGGGATTGCCGACCGGGCTGCAGGATCACTATCCGGCGCAGCTCGGCGGACTGCTCGAGATCGCCCACGAGCCGGGCGGCGAGCGGGTCACATCCCTGGCCGTCGATCTCGCGGGTCTGGGTGAGCACCTTCTGGTCGGCTTCACCGGCCAGAGTCATTTTTCTGCAGGAGCGAACTGGCTGGTCGTGCGCCGCCGGCTCGAGGCCGACGCGCAGATCGTCGCGCATCTGGGCGAGATCGCTAGCGTCGCCGGTCGCCTGCCGTCGGCGCTTCTGGCCGCGGACTGGGCAGGTGTGGGCGCTCTGGTCGCCGAGGAGTGGGCGGCGCGCCGCCGGCTCTCGGCGGAGATCTCGACGCCGGCGATCGAGGCGCTGCTGGCGACGGCGCGCGAGCTCGGCGCCTGGGGCGGCAAAGCCTGTGGCGCGGGCGGCGGTGGCTCCGTGCTGGTCCTCGCGCCGCGCGAACAGCGAGCAGCGATCGCCGAAGCGTGGCGAGGGCAGGGCACGCAGATTCTCGCCGCCCGGCCGACAGCTCGGCGGCTCGAAATCGAATCCAGCTAGATCAGAAAAAAGGCGGTGGGTGCGGCCGACGAATCAGCGGCCCGACGCGCGGCGCTCGATGGCGTTCCAGGCATCGCCGAGCGAGACGATGGCGAGATCGAGGTCTCGCACCGGGCTCCACTCGCCGCCGCCATCGACCTCGCGGTAGAACAGGTGGCCCTCTCCCGACCAGGCGACCGTCGCCCGGCTGCCGTCGGCGGAGACGAGAATCCGCGCGTCCGGGGCGACGAGGTCTGCCGGGACCTCCCACCGCGCCACCCGGCGCATGGCGAAGAAGTGGCTGAAGGACGTATCGGTGCCGATGGTGGCGGCATCGAGCGGCGGTACCTCGAGCAGAAGCTCGACGGTGCAGAGATTCGCCAGCCCGCTGCCGAGGATCTCGCGCCCGAGCTCGACGATGTGTCCACGCGCCATTTCAGCCAGGACCGAGCCCTCGACCGAAGGCGCTGTGGTGCCGAGCATCTCGCCGGTTCGATCACCGATATAGGCCGCTGCGGCGGGATGGAAATCTCCGGCAAGCTCGACGATGTGCCCGCGCGCGAGGGGGGCGAGCTGGTTGCGACCCTCACTGCCGAGGAGGGCCGCGAGCTCGACGATGTGGCCGCGGGCCATTTCCGCCAACTCTCCGAGCTCGCCGGGCAGAGTCTGCACTTCGACGGCGACCAGGTGATGGGACTCGGAATGGACGAACGAAGCGGTGACCTTGCCGTCAGGCGTCGCGACCAGGGTCGGTGCGGCGCGCAGCGCGAGCGGCACCGGGGCGGCCGTGGACAGCGTCGCATCCGGAATGGCAAGGTCGTCGAGCGGCACGACCGGGTTCCAGCCGAGATACCGTCCGTTGGCGAAGACGACCGGAGAATAGTAGGCGTGCGTCACCTCCGCCGCCGTCTCCGACCAGACGAGATGCAGGACCCGGCGCGCGATGCGCGTTTCCACGCCGGCCACGGCCGTGCCGTACTCGTCCGCTGTCAGAGCCAGCCGCAGCGCCGACTTGTCGGTCAGCGAACCACCGGAGAGCTCGATCAGCTCGGTCCAGCCCTCGGGAGCGAGAGAGCGCAGGTGCAGGCGCGAAGTCGTCAGGTTGGCGACGGTGCGCGAGTTCCAGACGGCGTGCACGGAAGACGAGCTGCGATCGAACAGCAGCGCGGCGGAGGTCTCGATCGCCGCATCTTCGGTGCCGGGCACCAGATGACGCGCCAGCGGCTGTCCGGAAGGCGCGATATCCAGAGCGAGAACCGGCACGTTTCCCGCGACGGCAGTGTTGTCGGGGCCGAAGAGCTCGCCGAACGTACCCGACCACAGGCGGTAGATCGTGCCGTCGCTGCCGAGCTCCACCGGCGTCGCGGTCGCGGTCGCGAGCACTGGACTCGTGGCGCAGAGCGCCGCGAGAGCGAGGGAGCCGAGGCCGAGGCGGAGATGTCGGAGCGGTCTCATCGGTCAGGCCTTGAGGTTGACCAGTTCACGGACGTCGACGTGCAGCAGGAGCTCGGGCAGATAGTCGGCCTCGGGATAGAAGCCCTGTTGCAGGCGCTCGAAGTGGCGGCGCGCCCCGACGCGGTCTCCGTTGGCGACCGCGGCCGCGCCGAGGAGGTAGAGGGCGTTCTTCTTGGCGTCGCCGTCTGCGAAGCGTTCGGCGAGCGCGAGCGCGCGCTCTGCATGCCGTCCAGCGCGACGGGCGTTCGGGATTTCGAGAAGTGCGAAGGCGAGATCGAGATGCGCCTTCATGGCGTGACCGAACGCGCCGCGGCGAAGCAGGGTGCGCAGGCTGGTGTAAAGCAGCGCCAGACCTTCGCGGCTGCGGCCGGTCAGCACGTTGCAGTAGCCGAGGTTGTAGCCGATGACAGCACGGCGAACGGAATCGAGCGATGGCAGCAGCGCGACCGCCTCTGCGTAGACCGCGATCGCCTCCTCGAAGCGGCTCTCGGCGACGAGGAAGTTCGCCATGCAGTTGAGGCTCGCTGCCTGGCGGTTCTGGTCGAGAGACCCGGCGCGGTCGCGCGCGAGCTGGGCGTAGAACAGCCCTTTGCGTGGCTCCTTCTGCAGTTCGTAATGGCGCGCGATGGTGTAGGCGGCGAGATAGGTGTTCTCGGCGTCGGAGGTGCGAAGCAGCAGCGAGCGCAAGGCCGGAATGTGGGCGGTCCCTCTTCCGAGCTCGAGGGCGATCGCCGCCCGGTTGCATACCGCGCGGTCGTAGAGAAGCTCTTCGCCGCTCGACTCGGCCCAGGCGAGCGCATCCTCCACGAGGACCAGCGCCTCTTCCAGACGTCCCGCTTCGACCGCTTCATTCCAGCGGGCGCGGGCGGTCTGAAAATCTGCCGAATTCTGAATCACGGCGAGCGGTCCTAGCTGAGCAGCACCGGCTCGCGCCGAGCGCTCTGCCGGGGCGGCCTGCGCTCGTGGATGAAACCTTCGATCTCCTCCTGCGTGGAGGGATCGAGGGCGTGGAAATCGCTCAGCAGGCGCAGGTCGCGCGGCGAGACGGTTTCACGGGAGACATCTTCGAAGAACTCGCCCACCCCGATACGGAACTCGGCGAGGACCTTGAACAGAGTGTCCAGGCTGACCCGATACTCGCCCTTTTCCATCCGCGAAAGGTCGGACTGCTGAATGCCCAGCTTGCCCGAAAGCTCCGTCTGCGTGAGATGCCGCTCCTTGCGGAGTTGACGGATCTTCTTGCCGACGAGTTGGACTTGCTGGATCTCTGGTAGTTGTCCCATGGTCGGATTTCCTAGGCACGTGCATAGTAGGCAGGGGTGAGGATCCATGTCAAGATGCCATGACTCGCCACCCGTCCCGGCGCCAGGACTCGAATGCACCACGGTTTCCTCCTCAAAGAGCTGGTCCGCCGCGACCTGCAGAACCGCTACCGCGGCTCGCTGTTCGGCTTCCTGTGGGCTTTCGTCCATCCGCTCTGGCAGTTGGCCCTCCTGTGGGTCGTCTTTTCGGTCATCCTGAAGGTGCCTCTCACCGGCGAGAGAACCGCCAGTTTCCCGGTTTTCCTGTTCTCGGGCCTGGTTCCCTGGCTGGGATTCGCCGAAAGCGTTCAGCAGGCGGCCACTGCGGTCGTGGCGAACTCCGGCCTGGTCCGCAAGCTCCGTTTCCCGAGCGAACTGCTGGTCGTGTCGAGCGTCGGCGCGGCGCTCCTGCATCAGTTCGTCGCCCTGGGGATTTTCGCCGTCTGGCAGGCGGTCGCCGGCGAACCGGTTTGGGAACGGCTCCCCTGGCTCCTCTTCGGCCTGGCGGCGCAAGTCGCTCTCGGGCTGGGATTGGGCTGGGCCGCTGCCGCCCTGCAGGTCTTCTTCCGCGACGTCGGTCAGGGGCTCGGAATCGGCCTGCAGGCCTGGTTCTACCTCACGCCGATCGTCTATCCCTCGAGTCTGTTGCCGGAGAGCCTGCGGCCCTGGATGGCCCTCAACCCGATGGCGACCGTCGTCCAGGCCTTCCGGACCGTACTGCTCGGCAGTCCGCCGCCGGCGGCGAGCGCCGCGCTCGTCCTGGCGGGGACCTCGCTCGTCGCCCTCGGGCTCGGCTGGGCGCTCTTTCGCCGGCTGCAGCCGGCCTTCGCCGACGAGCTCTAGCTCGTCGGCCTGGACGCGATCCGATGCGGCTGACCTATCTCCTCGACCAGCCCGAGCTGGGTGGCGGCACCAAGGTCGTGCTGCAGCAGGCCCGTCTCCTCGGGGACCGTGGCCACGAGGTGACGGTCGCGGCGCAGGGACCCCGGCCGGCGTGGATCGAGCCCTGGCTCGGTCCGTCGACGCACTACCTCGATCTCGCGCAAGGTGCCGCGGTCTTGCCGGCGCAGGATCTGGTGGTAGCTACCTTCTGGACGACGATCGCGCGCGCGGCGGCGCTCCACGCCGGTCCGGTGGCTCACTTCTGCCAGGGCTTCGAGGAGGACCTGGCGCATCTCGCGCCCGACCGCGAGGCGATTCGGGACGCCTACCGCCAGCCCCACCCCGCCCTGGTGGTGGCGCCGCACCTCGGCGAGCGGCTGCGCGCGGAGTTCGGGCGCGAGTTCCGGCTTTCGCCGGCCCCGGCCGACCTCTCGGTGCGCCGAGCGCTGCGCTGGCGCCCGCGACGCCGACCCTGGATCGCCCTTTGCGGCATTTTCGAGGCCGAGGTGAAAGGGATCCGAACCGGCCTCGCGGCGCTCGCCGGAACAGATTGCCGACTCCTGCGCATCTCCGCTCTCCCCTGTTCGGCGGCCGAACGGGAGCTGCGCCGGGCGGACCGATTCCTCGCGGCGGTGGCCCCGGACGCTGCGCTGCGCGCCCTGGCCGGCTGCGACCTGCTGCTCTTCACTTCGCTGCCCGGTGAGGGCTTCGGTCTGCCGCTTCTCGAGGCGATGCAGCTCGGCGTTCCGGCCGTGGCGTCGCGCCTTCCCGGCGTCGAGTTCATGTCCGGCGGCGACGGGGCGCTCCTCGTCGAGCCGGGAGATGCCGGCGCCTTCAGGCGCGCCGCGGCGTCGCTCCTGGGATCGCCGCCGGCCTGGCGGGCGCAGCGCCGGCGCGGTATCGCAGCGGCGCAACGCTTCGCACCCGCGAGGGTCGCGGGCGAGCTCGAACAGGCGCTCGCCTGGGCGGCGGGCGCCGCCAGAGAGGCCGCACCGGCGTGAACGATCTCGCGATCGTCCTGGTGCACTACCGCACGCCGGCGCTCCTGGCCGACGCCGTCCGGGCGCTCCTGCGCGACCTGGCGAGCTCGCGTCTCAGCGCCGAGATCGTCGTGGTCGACAACGGCAGCGAGCCCGCGGACCGGGCGGCGTGGCAAGAGCTGCCGCTGCGGCGGATCGATCCAGGAGCGAACCTGGGATACGCCGGCGGCGTGCGCCGCGGCGTCGAGGCCTCCTCCGCGGAGTGCATCGTGGCGATGAATCCGGACGTCCTCGTCGTCGAGGGTTGCCTCGCCCACCTGCACGCCGAGCTCGAACGGGGCGCCGCCGCGGCAGGTCCGCAGTTCTTCTGGGATGGCGAACAGCGGTTCTTCCTGCCGCCCACCGAGGCGAGATCGGCCACCGCCGGAGCTCCGCGCCGCGCTGGCACGGCGCTTTCCGGGTGTTCCCCTGATCGCAGGTGCGGCCCGGCGAGCCTGGCGCCGGCACGCTCGCCGCCACTGGGAGGCGGCGGAGCCCTTCGTCTCACCGGCGCTTTCGGGCGCCCTGATCGCCTTTCGGCGCGACGCGTGGACGCAGATCGGTCCGTTCGACGAGGCGTTCCGCCTCTATTTCGAGGAGACCGACTGGCTGCTGCGCCTTGCCGCCGGCGGCCTCGACTCCCGGTTCGTCCCCGCAGCCCGAGCCGTGCACCTCTTCGCGCAGAGCAGCATGCACGAGCCGCGCGCCACCGCCTGGTTCGGCGAGGCCGAGCGGCTCTTTCGCCGCCGCCACCTGGGCAGGGGCGTCACCAGGCTGCTCGCAGCCCTGGGCGCTGCGCCGCCGCGAACGGACTCCGCGCGCGCTTCGGTCGCCTCACCGGCGATCTCCCTGGCCGGGCTTTCGACCCCGCGACCGCCGGCGTGGGTCGAGATCGCCCTGGCGTCGGGTGGCTTTCCCGCCGCGGGGGAGCGCCTTTCGGCGGTCGCCGGCGGCTGGCAGATGCCGGACGAGATCTGGCGCCGGCTGCCGCCGGGCGAGCTGTGGATCCGCGGCGTCGACCGGCGCGGACGGGAATCGGCGCCGCTGCATCTGCGCTGCGGCGAACGGAGCGCCGCAGCGATGAGTGCCGACGGCGGCTACACCCTGCGCGCTTACGCGCCCGGCGACGAAGCGGCGATCCAGAGAGCCTTTACGGAGGTCTTCGGCGTGCAGCGCACGCTGGCGGAGTGGCGCTGGAAGTTCGTCGATCCGCCGCGGGGCTCGCGCATCGTGCTGGCGTTCGATGCCGCCGGCGAGCTCGCCTGCCAATACGCGGCGATTACGGTCGACGTCGAGTGGGGGGCGAGACGATGCTGGCGGCGCAGATCGTCGACGTCTTCTCGCGTCGCCGGCGCGGGCTCGGTCCGCGCGGGGGCGCCTTCCAGCGCACCCTGGAGCGGTTCCTCGCCGACTGTGCCGGTGCCGGCGGGGTCGCCTTCGTCTACGGCTTTCCCGGCGAGCGCCACCAGCGCGCCGGCGCGGTCACCGGGCGCTACTTCGAGCCCGCCACGCTCGAGCGCCTGCAGCGTGCGACCGTGACCGCGCGACCCTGGTCGCCCGCCCGCAGCTGGATCTCGGAAGGCTTCGATGCCCATGCGACCGACCGGCTTTGGCGGCGCAGCTCGGCAGCGCTACCCGTGTGCGACGGTGCGCGATGCGGCCTGGTTCCATTGGCGCTACGAGCGCCGTCCCGGCGACCGGTATCTGCAGCTCGGGGTGCGGCGCGCCGGCGAAGCCAGGGCGTGGGGTGTGCTGGCGCTCCCGGCAGCCGGTGGCGGCGACTGCGCCCACTGGGTGGATCTCCTGTGGGATGGCGAGCGCGCCGCAGACCTGGCTGATCTGGCCGCGGCGATCGAGGAACGCGCGGCCGCTCGCGGCTCGCGCCGGGTCGAGCTCTGGCTGCACGGCGACCGCGAGGCGCGGGCGTGATGCTCGCGCAGGGGTACACGAGCTCACCCGAGCCGCTGCTGCGACTGAGCGCCATCACCTTCGACCCCCGGGTGAGCGTGCCGCAGGTGCTGGAGCGCTTCTATCTCACCCTGGGCGACTCGGATCACTTCTGAGCCGCAGGCCGTAGAATTCCGTCATGGCTCCCCAGCTCTCCGTCGTCGTTCCCGCGTACAACGAAGCCGCGCGGATCGGCCCGACCCTCGATCGCCTCTGCGCGTTCAGTCAGAGCGTTCCCGGCGGCATGGAGATCCTCGTCGTCGACGACGGGAGCAGCGACGGAACCAGCGACCTCGCCCTGCAGCCGCGCTACCGGGAGGTGCAGTGGCTGCGCTGGCTGCGGCTGGAGAAGAACCAGGGCAAAGGCGCGGCGCTGCGGGCGGGCGTTCTCGCCAGCACCGGCGCCGAGGTACTGCTGTGCGACGCCGACCTGTCGACGCCGATCGAAGAGTACGTTCGCCTCCGCCCTCATCTCGACGACGCGGACGTCTGGTGCTCGGGCAGCCGGGGAGTGGCCGAGTCGAAGATCACCCGCCGACAGCCCGCCTATCGCGAGCTCATGGGGCGGCTGTTCAACGTCCTCGTGCGGCGTCGTGGCCGTCGGCGGCATCCGCGACACCCAGTGCGGATTCAAGCTGCTGCGCGGCGATCTGGCGCGCTCCCTGTTCGCCGACATGCGGATCGACCGCTTCGCCTACGATGTCGAGCTCGTCTGGCTCGCCCGCCGGCGCGGGGCGGCCGTCAAGGAGGTCGGTGTCGTCTGGCACGACTCGCCGGCCTCGAGCGTCCACGCCCTGCGCGACTCGACGAGAATGCTGGCTCGACGTCCTGAAGATCCGTTGGCGCCATCGTGGCGAGCCAGCCGTCCTCGGCCGGGTCCGTTGATCCGCCAGCCGCAGCCCCCGGGCGCGAACGACCGCCGTGAGGCGGTCGCGGACGCTCGTCCTGGCGCCCCATTTCGACGACGAGGTGCTGGGCTGCGGCGGCCTGGTCGCGCAAGCTGTGCCGGGCCGGCGCGCCGGTGCACGTGCTCTTTCTCACCGACGGCTCGGGTGGCATCGAGGAGATCGACGATCGCGCCGCGCTACTCGGCGCGCCGCCGGCGCGAGGCGGAGAAGGTGCCCCGCCTTCTCGGCTGCGCCGGCCTCGAGGTGCTCGGGATCCGCGATGGGGCGCTCGCCGCCGGGCGCGCCGAAGCGGCGGCGGCGATCCGCCAGCGCCTCCTCGAGCAGCGGCCCGGCCTGCTCCTGGTGCCGTCGCCGCTCGAGGTCTCCGCCGATCACCGCGCCGCTTTCGCCGCGCTCTACGACGTGCTGTCTTCGTCCCTCGAAGTGGTCGAGGGTGTCCAGAGCCGGGCGGATCCGGCGCTCGCGCCCCGCCCGAGCTGGCAGATGCAGTGCGCGGGCTCGAGGTCTGGCTCTACGAAGTCAACCATCCCGGCTATCCGGACCGGCTCGTCGACGTCAGCGACTGCCGCGCGACGATCGAGGCGGCGATGGCGATCTACGCCTCCCAGGAGGAGCGCCATCCCTATCTGCGGGCCGGAGCTCGGCCTGCGGCAGTTTCGCACCCACACCCTCGCTCCGCAGGTGGCGCTGGTCGAGGGCTACCGGCGGCTCGCGGCGACGCGACTTCGCGGCCCGGGACCTCGCCGCGCTGGTCGCCGAGGTCGGCGGGAGCGTGCCGGAGATCTCCGAGCAGCCTGCGCCGGACCAAAGTCGAGATCGAGCGCCTGAACGCGGCAGATCCGCGAGATGGAGGGGACGCGCGCCTGGCGGCTGCACCGCTGGGTCGAGAGGCTGCGCGCCTTGGGCGGCCGGCGATCCGAGCGATCCGAGCGATCCGAGCCAGCCGGGCCAGCCGGGCCACAGGAAGCGGGCTGATCGATGTCCGCCGGGCAGCGCAAGCTCTCCATCCTCGTCCTCAGCTTCAACGGCCGGAGAGCATCTCGAGAACTGCCTGCCGGCCGTCGCGGCGCAGCGCGATCCGGGTTGCGCGTGGGAGCTGCTGCTGCTCGACAACGGCTCGAGTGACGGCACCGCCGGCTGGGTGCGCGAGCATCACCCGTGGGTCCGGCTGGTCGAAAGCCCCGACGAACCTCGGCTTCGCCGCCGGCAACAACCTCCTCGCCGCGCTCGCCGACGGCGATGCGCTGATCCTGCTCAACAACGACACCCGCCCGGAGCCGGACTGGCTCGCGGCGCTGGCCGACGCGGCGGCCGCTGCCGCGCCGGATGTCGCGGCGATCAGTCGGGCGGCTCGTCGACTGGGCAGGCGGAGCGGCTCGACTTCGGCTACGGCGTGCGGACTTTCGACGGCCACGCCTTCCAGCTCGATTTCCGCCGGCGGCTGGAGACGGCGAGGATGCCGGCGAGCGGCGAGGAGCTCCCCTTCGCCTGCGGCGCGAACATGCTGGTACGCCGGCGCTCCTTCCTCGCCGCCGGCGGCTTCGATCCGAGCTACTTCGCCTACCTCGAAGACGTCGATCTCGGTTGGCGGCTGTGGGCCGGCGGCGAGCGCATCGAGGCCTGTCGCGAAGCCGTGGTGCGCCACCGTTCGGCCGCGACGAGCGAGCCGCGTCGGGCCGTACGTCCGCGGTCCCTGTTCGAGCGCAACGCCCTGCTCACCGCCTACAAGAATCTCGACGACGAGCTCTGGCCGAAGCTCATGCCGGCGATTCTGCTGACCTTTCTGGCGCGCCTCGAGACGATCGTGGTGGCGGGCAACCCCGGGGCGGCGGAGCTTCTGCGGCGCGATCCGTTCACCGGCAGGATCGCGAGCCTGCCGCGAGCGTGCCGGGCAGTCACCGCCGGGCAGTGTCGATCCGTCCTGGCTCGGGAAGCTCCGGCGGCACGGCCCGGGCGAGTTCGCGCGCCGCGCCTGGGGGCGGATCGCGCGCCGGCTGGCGCCGCCTCCTCGCCGGCGGGGGATTCGAGCTCTCGCATCCGCAGACGCTCTCGCACCTGCGCGCCATGAGCCTCTTTCTCGCCGTGCTCGACGACGCCGGCCGCGGCGCGCGAGGTCGCGCGGCAGCGGCGCCGGCGCTCCGACCGCGAGCTCTGCGAGCGCTTCCCGCTCTATCTGGTCCCGACCTATCTCGGCGACGAGGAGCTTTTCGCGAGTCCCGGCTTCCCAGCCTCCTGCCTGCCGAGCCCGGCGCTCACCCGCGTCCACCCTCGCCGAGGTGATGGAGTTGCCGGCCGCGAGCGGCCGATGACGCCGGCGGTCTCGGTCGTCATCCCGACCTTCAACCGGCGGCGCACCCTCGCCGAGGTGCTGGCGGCGCTCGAGGCGCAGCAGGAGGCGCCGCCCTTCGAGATCGTCGTGGTGGACGACGGTTCGACCGACGGTACCTTCGAGTGGCTGAGCCAGCGGGTCGGATGCGCGCCCGCTGCGCCTGTTCCGGCAGCAGAATCGCGGTCCGGCGGCGGCGCGCAATCGCGGTGTCACCGAGGCTGCCGGTGCCCATCGTCGCCTTTCTCGGCGACGACACGGTTCCGGAACCCGGCTGGCTCGCGGCCCACTGGGCGGTGCACCAGGAGGCTCGAGACGAAACGCGACTGGCGGCGATCGGCTACACCGCCTGGCATTCCCGCATGCGGTTGACCCGGTTCCTGCGCTACATCAACGAGCAGGGGCCGCAGTTCGGCTACGCCCTGATCCGCGATCCCCGGAACGTCCCGTTCAACTTCTTCTACACCTCGAACCTCTCGCTGACGCGGGAGCGGCTGCTCGAGGAGCCGTTCGACGAGGGATTCCCCTATCCGGCCTGGGAAGACATCGAGGTTTCGTTCCGGCTCTTCCGGCGCGGCCTGCGGCTGGTCTACGAGCCGCGGGCGCTCGTGCGGCACGACCATCCGACCGATTTTCGCCGTTTCTGCGCGCGCCAGGAGCGCGCCGGCGAGAGCGCCGTCTTCTTCGCCCGCAAGCACCCGGAGCTGGCGGGCCTGCTCGGCCTCGGCCCGGCCGGCCCCGGCCCGCTGCCCTCCCGGCGGCGGCGCCTGCGCCAGCTCCGGCAGGAGTGGCTGGTCCGGGCTTTGCAGTTCCTTCCCGTGAGTCTGCCGGAGATCTGGGACGAGGCCCTTCGATTCCACTACCTCCGGGGATTGCATCGCGCTTGGCGCGAAGGGCCTGTTGGCATGGAAAGGGTTGGGACATGAACATTCGAACCGGTCGCAAGTTCGCTCTGGTGGCGCTCCTCGCGGCGCTCGCACTGCCGATGGCTGCAGTCGCCGATGGCTCGCGGCCCGGTGGGAGCCACGGTGGCTCCGGTGGCTCCGGTGGCTACCGGGAGCTACGCGCGGTCACGCCGGTGGACACGGCGGCTACCGCGGTTCCTACGGTGGCTACCGCGGGTACTACGGCGGTTACCGCGGCTACTACGGCGGCTACCGGCTCGGCGGTCGGTTGGTACGGCTATCCCGGCTGGGGTGGCTACTACGGTGGCTACGGCGGCTACGGCTACTACGGCGCGCCCGGCTGGGGGTACACGTCGGTCTATCCGGCCGTGGGGGCGACCCACGGCGCGCTCGATCTCGATGTCAGCCCGGAGAGCGCGCAAATCTACGTCGATGGTCAATTGGTCGGCATCGCCGACGACTTCGACGGCTTCCCGGATTTCCTCTGGCTGGAAAAGGGAACCTACGACGTGGCGATCTTCGCGCCGGGCTTCCAGACCCTCGCCCGCCAGTATTCGGTCTACGGCGGGATGGTCATCGACATCGAGGACGCTCATGGTGCCCGGTCAGGAGACGCTGCCGGAGAATCTGGTGTCGAAGCAGACCGTGAACCGGGAAGAACGATTGCGGCGCGATCGCGAGAACGAAGAGCAGGTCCGCGCCTATGAGGCGACGCAGGCGCGCCCGTCGGCGGCGACGGACGAGGGCGCGGCGGCGGGCGCCGCGGAGGGGGATTCTATCGACGCCCGCGGCGAACCGGGGAGCCTCAAGCTGGAGATCGAACCGGACGACGCGTCGGTCTATCTCGACGGACGCTTCCTCGGCACGGGCCGCGAGCTGGGGCGCCTGCGCTCGGGACTCATCGTCGATCCGGCGAGCACGTGATCGAAGTCGTGCGGCCCGGGCCGGCGGTCGGAGAAGCAGAGCTTCACGTCCGTGCCGGCGAGGAAGCCAGCCTGGACATCGAGCTCGACGAAGAGTGACGGGAAGACGCGCAGCCGCTCGCGGCCGCAGGACTGGCCTAGAGCGTCTGCGCGGAGCTTTCGCGCTCCATGCGCAGCAGCCAGCGCTTGCGCGAGGCGCCGCCCACCCAGCCGCCGATCCCCTCTTTCGTGGGAATGATCCGGTGGCAGGGGATGAGCAGTGGAATCGGGTTGTCGAGCAGAATCGAGAGCACCTGACGGTAGGCCTCGGGCCGGCCCGATGCGTCGGCGATGTCCTTGTAGGTGCGGGTCTTGCCGTACGGCGTGCGCAACGCCTCCTTGAGCACCCGGCGCGAGAAGGAATCGACGCCGGACGGAGCGAGATCGAAATCGAGCTCGAGCGCCCGACGCGCGCCGGCGAAATACTCCGAGAGCCGTCCGAAGACCTCGTCCAGGAACTCCGAATCGTCGAAGGCGGAGAGGGGATGAAACAGCCGCGCCGTCGGCCCCGGCGGCGCGATGAGAATGCGGCCGATCGCGAGGCCGTAGAACTCCACTCCGAGAGTGCCGATCTGCGACGGGACAAGCACCCGCACCGGCTCGATGGGCACCGGAAGAGAGGCGGCCTCCTTGGCCTCAACCTGCTCGCTGGGCATCGCGCGGAAGGTTACCATGCCCAAATCCGCAGGCAAGGGGGCCCGTTTCGCCCGCCGCCGGCGCCGTGGCCAGGCCCTGGAGGAGTCTGGCTAGTCCCGGTAGAGGGCGGCGTACTGGGCCCGGCTCTCGAGGACCCGAACCAGGTAGGCGCGGGTCTCGCGAAAACCGACTTTTGCCAGGTACTCCTCGGGCTCGTCGGTCTGGCAGTAGCGGCGCCAGAGGGCGGCCTGGTCCTCGCCCGCGTTGTAGGCTGCCACCACCATCGGCCGGAGGCTCGCGCCTGCGCCGAAGCGCCCTTCGAGCTCGGCCAGGTAGGCCGCTCCGAGAGCGATCGAGACTTCAGGGCGATGGAGATGCTCGGCCCGGATCTCGCCCCATCCCAGGTCCCGGGCGAGGCGCCGGGCGGTGGGCAAGACGAGCTGAGCCAGGCCGCGCGCCGCGGCGGGCGAGACCGCCTCGGGCTGAAAGCGGCTCTCCTCGCGCATCACGGCAGCGAGCAGGAAGAGGTCCTCGGCATCGTCGCCGACCCGTTCGCGCAACCACTGGCGGTAAGGAAGCGGAAAGAGGAGCCTGCGCAAGGCGGGCGAGACCCAATCCAGGGGGATCCCGCTCGGGGCGCGCCGCAAAGTGGAGCTCGGCGATTTCGATGGCGCGGTCGCTGGCGCCGGCAGATTCGAGCTGCTGCGCCAGGCTGAAGGCCAGCTCGCGCTGGTGGCTCGGGAAGTGGCGGGATTGCGCGCCGCTGCCTTCGCGCCACAGACCGAGCGCCAGGAGCCGGCCCTCGGGTGCGAGGTGCGCCGCGGACCAGATCGGCCAGGCGGCGACCGCCATCGGTTGCCAGTCGATCCAGGCAGCGAGCGCGGGTTGTGCCCGCAGCGCGACCAGGCCGCGTTCGCGCGCCGCGCTGCCGGAGGCGTGGCTGTCCCCGAGCAGAGCCCAGGCGGCCCAGGCGTCGTCGAAAGTCCGGCCAACCGCCCGCTGACGTCCGATCTGCTCTGCCGTTGCGGCGAGGTCCGGCTGCCGCAGCCGGGCGCGCGCCGCGGTCGCCAGCGGATGAAACGGTCGCTCGCGCAGCAGCTGGAGATAGTGGCCGACCGCCGCCGGCGACTCGCCGCAGGAGCTCGCGCGATCCGTGGGGCCGCGCCAGTACGCCAGATCTTCGCGGGCGGCGGCCCCGGAGAGCTCGGCCGCGCGCAGATGCGCGACCGGGCGCGCGCTGCGATCGCCGCGCACGATGCCGGAGACTGCCGCGAAGAGCGCCCCGCGGGCGAGCGAAGAGCGCCAGATGCGCTGCGAAGCGAGATGTTCCAGGAGCTTGTCGGCGCCGGCCTCGTCGCCGGCGAGCCAGCGCAGGCGGAAGCCCGACAGGGCGGCAGCCCCCGACCATTCGCCGAGCGGTTCGGCGGCGTAGGCCTCCTCGAACAGCCCCAGGGCGCTCGCCCAATCGCCAGCCAACTCGAGACTTCGCGCCTGCTGGTAGCGGGCATCGGCGCGGATCGCGGCGTGGCGGGCGACCGCCGCCAGGCGATCGAAATGCCGCGCCGCCGCGGCGTAACTGCCCGACCAGAACTCGGCGCGGGCGAGAAGGTAGAGCGCTTCGGAGTTGCGTCCCCGGAGCCCCGGTCGGCGGTTCCCGCGAGGGCTTGTTCGAGCAGCGGCACCGCGGCGGCGAAATCGCGCTGCTTGGCGAGCACCGTGCCAAGCGTGCGCGCGAGGTCGCGATCTGTCGGGTTGCGGCCAACGCGCGAGCCAGAGTTCGGCGGCGCGGAAAGCGGCGAGATCGCTTTCGCCGGACGAAAGGAGCGCCCGCAACTCCTGTCGCGCCTCCTCGGTGCGCTGGGCGCGAAGGTGGCACTCGGCGAGCATCAGGCGAAAGTCACGCGCCAGTGTCCGCCGGCAGAGCCGAGGCCGGCACGCCGCGCAGCAGCCGGCAATCGCCTCCCAGGCGCACGGTGCGGAAGAGCAGCGTCGCCGCCGGCCTGACCAGCGGACTTCGGCGCGCCCTGAGCGAGGAGAGTGGCGGAGATTCCAGCCGCGACCTCCGGGTGGCCGAGGGTCTCCTGGACCGCCGCCAGCCGATACCGCGCCCACGGGGCGAGCTCGGGCGTCGCGCCGATCGCTTGCGCGAAGGCCTCCGTCGCCTCTCGCCGGGCGGCCGAGCCGTTCGAGCAGGTGGCCGCGCAGGAAGTCGAGCCCGAGGGCGCGGGCCTCTCCCGGCTCGGCGTCGGCGAGGCAGCTCGCCGCCTCGAGCGCGCGATGGTGGTCTCCGGCCCCCTGCAGCTCCACGAGGTTGATGCGCGGATCGACGCTGGCCGCAAGCAGCACGGACGCGAGCTGGAGAATCATCGGCAGATCACCCGGGCGGCCACCCCAGGGACCGGCCGCCGAGCAGGTGCAGATGGAGATGGAAGACCGACTGGCCGGCGCCGGCGAGGCAGTTCATCACCAGGCGGAAGCCGCGCTGCGTGCTCGGCGTCCGAAGACCTCGGCGCGCCAGAGCGGTCGCGACGAGTGATCATCCGGCCGAGGAGCGCGGTATCCGCAGCTGGCGCCGCGCTCGCCGCGTCTTCCGCGTCGTCCGCAGGGATCGCGAAGAGGTGCGCAACATGGCGCTTCGGCACGATCAGCAGGTGCACCGGAGCCTGGGGCGCGATGTCCGCGAAGGCGATGATCTCGTCGTCCTCGAAGAGCAGGCGGGCCGGGATCTCGCCGGCGACGATGCGGCAGAAGAGGCAGTTCGGGTCCATGCGCGTTCTCTCCCTCGGATCGCTAGTCGCCACCGGCGCCGCTGGCGCCGGCGGCGCCGGTTACGCCGCGCGACGCTCGCGCCCAGCGCATTGAGCTTCGCCTCCATCGCCTCGTAGCCGCGATCGAGATGGTAGATCCGGTCGACGATCGTCTCGCCCTCGGCGACGAGGCCGGCGAGCACGAGGCAGGCGGAGGCGCGCAGGTCGGTCGCCATGACGGTGGCGCCGGAGAGCGCCGTCGTGCCGTGCACGCGCGCGTAGCGGCCGTCGAGGCGGATGTCGGCGCCCATGCGCGCCAGCTCGGCGGCGTGCTGGAAGCGGTTCTCGAAGACGGTCTCGCAGATCGTCGTCATGCCCCTGGGCCTGGGTCGCGAGCGCCATGCACTGCGCCTGAAGGTCGGTCGGGAAGCCGGGGAACGGGGCGGTGACGACGTCGCGCGGCTTGACGCGCGCCCGTCGCGCGCCACCGTGATCTCGCCCGTGGCGCCGACCTCGACCGCCACGCCCGCAACCGCGCAGCAGATCGAGCAGCGGCTCGAGATCGGCCGCGACGCCGCCCTCCAGGGTGACCTCGCCGCCGGTGATCGCCGCCGCGACGAGGTAGGTCCCGGCCTCGATCCGGTCGGGGATCACGCGGTGGGTCGCGCCGCGCAGCGCGGCGACGCCGCGCAGGCGGATCGTCTCGCTGCCGGCACCCTCGATCTCGGCGCCCATCGCGACCAGCAGCCGGGCGAGGTCGGCGACCTCGGGCTCGCGCGCGCAGTTCTCGAGCACCGTCTCGCCGCGCGCGAGCACCGCCGCCATGAGGAGGTTCTCGGTGCCGGTGACCGTCGGCATCGCGAAGCGGAAGCGGGTCCCGACCAGATGGGCGGCGCGGACGTCGACGTAGCCGTGCTCGAGCGTCACCGTGGCGCCGAGGGCGGTGAGGCCGGCCAGGTGCTGGTCGATCGGACGCACGCCGATGGCGCAGCCGCCGGGCAGCGAGACGCGCGCGTGGCCGCGGCGCGCCACGAGCGGACCCGAGCACCAGGATGCTCGCCCGCATCGTCTTCACCAGCTCGTAGGGTGCGTCGTCGTCGGAGGGCGCGCCGCTCGGCGCCAGGATCAGGCCGCGTCGCGGTCGGCGTCGCTGCCCTGCCCGAGGTGGGCGAGGAGCTTGCGCATCGTCTCGAGGTCGCGCACCCGCGGCACGCCGTCGAGGCGCACCGGCTCGTCGGTGAGCAGCGTCGCGGCGAGCTCGGGGAGGGCCGCGTTCTTGGCCCCGCCGGCGCTGACCCTGCCGGAGATGCGGGTCGGTCCGACGATACGAAATTGGTCCACGCGCTGAGGCCCTTTCTCCGGCAGCGACTACGAAGCCCTTCTGAATACCACATCTCGCGCGATTCCCGCGAGGTCGCTGCGGACCTCGACGAGCTCGAGCCATGGACACTCGCCCGCGAGGACGAGCACGGCGTCGAGCTGGCCGTAGCCGATCTCGCAGGCGAGCATGGCTCTACCGTGCAAGCCTTCCGCCAGGTCGAAAAGGCGCGCCAGGATCGCGAGTCCGCGACTCGGCCGCGAAGAGCGCCAGGTGCGGCTCGTGGGTGCGCACATCGAGCGCCACGAGCGCCGGGTCCGCGCGGGTCGACGTAGGGCGGATTCGAGATCACGCAGGTCGAACGTCTCGAGGGCGAACGGCCGCGGCGAGGTCGGCGGCGACGAAATCGACGCGATCGTCGAGACCGAGCCGGCGGGCGTTCGCTCGGGCGCAGGCGAGGGCGCCGAGCGAGAGGTCGGTCGCCAGCAGCTTCCACGACGGGCGCTCGGCGGCGAGGGTGAGCGCGATGCAGCCCGAGCCGGTGCCGATGTCGAGCACCGCGGCGGCGTCGGGCAGCGGCAGGGCGAGGGCGATCTCCACCAGCAGCTCGGTCTCCGGCCGCGGAATGAGGACGCGCTCGTCGACGCCGAACTCGCGGCCGAAGAACTCGCGCCGGCCGAGGAGGTAGGCCGCCGGCTCGCCGGCCGCGCGGCGCTCGACGAGCGCCAGCGAAGCGGGCGGCGAGCCGCTCTTCGACCGGCTGGTCGTCGCGCGCCCGGACCTGCACCTCGGAGAGCCCGAGGAGGGAGCCGAGCAGCAGGGCCGCCTCGCGCCCCGGCGCGGCGATCGCGGCGGCGGCGAGAGCCTGCCGGGCGCCTGCGCCACCAGCTCGCGGATCGTTCGTCACGGCGGGATCTTATGGTCGCGAGGGCGGTCCGAAGGAGTCGCCGTCGGCAGGACCGAGCGAAACAGGTGATTCGACTGAATTGGATTGGTACAGATAGACGAATCATCTGAATTACATGTAAAATTACCGAGCATATGGACGAAAAAGACCTCCAGATTCTGTCACTTCTTCAGGCCGATGCCCGCGTCGGTAACGCCGAGATTTCGCGCCAGGTCGGCCTCGCCGCCTCGGCGGTGCACGAGCGCATCCGCAAGCTCGAACAGCGCGGCGTCGTGCGCGGCTACCACGCCCGGCTCGACCCGGAGGCGATCGGCCGCGGGCTCCTGGCGTTCATCTCCGTCCAGGTCGACGACCGGCTCACCGAGGAGACGACCGGCGTCCAGCTGGCGCGCCTGCCGGAAGTCCAGGAGGTGCACCACATCGCCGGCGAGGACTGCTATCTGTTGAAGGTCCGCTGCGCCTCGACCGCCGATCTCGGACGCTTCCTGCAGGAGAAGATCGGCGCCTTTCCCTCCGTGCGCCGGACGCGCACCACGATCGCCCTCGGGACGGTGAAGGAGGAGCTCGAGCTGCCGATCCCGGCGCTCTCTGCCGTCGCCGGAGCCGACTCGCGGCGAGGCGACATGACCACCTTCGACGGGCGCAGCCTCTTTCGTGGACGAACGCTCGCGGCACTGCTCGCGGTCTATCTCGTCTGGGGGTCGACCTACCTCGCGATCCGCTTCGCCATCACTTCGCTGCCCACCTTCTCGATGGCGGGGGCGCGCTACCTGATCGCCGGCGCGCTGCTCTACGGCTGGGGGCGGCTGCGCGGCGGCAAGCCGCCGGAGGCGAAGACGCTGTTGCCGATCGCAGTGATCGGCGCGCTGCTCCTCGTCGGCGGCAACGGGCTGGTGGTCTGGGCGGAGCACCGCATCGCTTCCGGCATCGCCGCGCTGCTGATCGCCACCGAGCCGCTGTGGATCGCTCTCCTGGTGCCGCTCGTCACCCGCGGACGCCGTCCGGGTCTGCGCACCTGGGCCGGCATCGCTATCGGCCTCGCAGGCGTCTTCGTGCTGGTGGGCGGATTCGGCGGCATGCGGATCGGGCGGCGATCGACCTCGCCGGCGCCTTCGCGGTCGTCGCGGCCTCGTTTTTCTGGGCGCTGGGCTCGCTCTACTCGACGCGGGCGAAGCTCCCCGCCTCGCCGTGGATCGCCACCGGCAGCCAGATGCTCGCCGGCGGCGCCCTCCTCGCGCTGCTCGGCGGCCTGAACGGGGAGTGGGCGGCGTTCGAGCCGGCGAAAGTCACCGCGCCGGCGCTCTGGGCGTTCGCTTACCTGGTGACCTTCGGCTCGATCGTGGCCTTCACGGCCTACGCCTACCTGCTGCGCAACGCGCGGCCGACGGTGGTCTCGACCTACGCCTTCGTGAATCCGATCGTCGCGGTGCTGCTGGGTTGGTGGATCGTCGACGAGCCGGTGAGCGGGCGGGTCGTGGTCGCCGGCGCGCTGATTCTCGGGGCGCTGGTGGCGATTCTCTACGACGAGCCGAACACGAGACCGCGAGCGCCGCTGGCGGCTGAGGGGATCGGCGGCCTGCGGGGCTGGAGGTCGGGGGGCTCAGGCGGTGGTGCTGGTGCGCGCCGCCTCGTCCATCTTCTGCGCCTGGAAGTACTCGACGAGCGGATGCGATGAGCGGGTCGAGATCGCCCCCGAGCACCGCCGGCAGCTGGTGCAGGGTGAGGCCGATGCGGTGGTCGGTGATCCGGTTCTGCGGGAAGTTGTAGGTGCGGATCTTCTCCGAGCGGTCGCCGGAGCCGACCATCTTGCGGCGCTCGGCGGACATCGCCGAGTCGGCCTTCTCGCGCTCGAGCTCGAAAAGCCGGGCCTTCAACACCCGCATCGCTTTCTCGCGGTTCTTGATCTGGCTGCGCTCGTCCTGGCAGGAGACGACCAGGCCGGTGGGCAGATGGGTGAGGCGCACGGCGGAGTAGGTGGTGTTGACGCCCTGGCCGCCCGGCCCGGAGGCGCAGAAGCGGTCGATGCGCAGGTCCTTCTCGTGCACCTCGACCTCGACATCGTCGGCCTCGGGCAGCACGGCGACGGTCGCCGCGGAGGTGTGGATCCGGCCGGAGCCCTCGGTCTGCGGCACCCGCTGCACGCGGTGGGTGCCGCCCTCGTGCTTCAGCTTGCTGTAGGCGCCCTGCCCTTCGATGATCGCCGAGACCTCCTTGATGCCGCCGGCCTCGGATTCGGAGATGTCGATCACCTCGACCCGCCAGCCGCGGCGCTCGGCATAGCGGCTGTACATGCGGAAGAGCTCGGCGGCGAAGAGCGAGGCCTCGTCGCCGCCGGTGCCGGCGCGGATCTCGAGGACGACGTTGCGGTTGTCGTTCGGGTCTTTCGGGACGAGCGCCTGCTTGATCTCCCGATCGAGCGCGTCGCGCTGCTCGACGAGGCTCTTCGATCTCGGCCTCGGCCATGGCGGCGAGCTCGGCGTCGCCGGTCGGAATCGACTGCACTGGCCGACTGCGGCGAGCTCCTGCGCTTCGGCGAGCTCGCGGTCGACCTCGCGGAAGCGCCGGAAGAGGGTGACGATCGGATCGATCTCGGCCAGCGCCTTGCTGATCTCGCGTACCGCCTTCGGGTCGGAGTGGACCTCCGGCAGGGCGAGCCGCGCCGTGAGCTCGGCGTGCGAAGCTTCGAGGGCGAGGAGTCGATCGATCATGGAAGAGTCATCGCCAGTGGGGGAGCTGCAAGGGGAGCGGGCGCAAAATCAAAACCCCGGGCGCCGGCCGCGAGAAACGGTGGCGTCCCGGGGCGGAGATCTCGCGCGCGGGCTGGCTAGGCGGACTTGGTGTAGCGGCGGTTGAAGCGCTCGACGCGGCCGGCGGTGTCGATCAGCTTCTGCTTGCCGGTGAAGAAGGGGTGGCAGGCGCTGCAGATCTCCAGGCGCAGCTCCTTCTTCGTCGAATGGGTCTCGAACGTGTTGCCGCAGGCGCAGACCGCGGTGACCATGTGAAGTTCCGGATGGATGTCAGTCTTCATGCGACGCCTTCCTGACTTGGTTCTGACGCACGCGAACATCGCGCGCGGACCGCCGATTCTAGCCGATAGCCGGCCCCGTCGGCAATCGACCACGGCCTAAGCTCATTGCAATGGAGGGGTTTACGAGGCGCCGACTTCGGAGTTGACGCCCAGCCGCTTCATCATCTCGTGCAGCGTCGTCGGCTTGATCTGCAGCAGCTCGGCCGCCTTCTTCTGCACGCCGCCGGCGGACTGCAGCGCGCGCGATGACCAACTGGCGCTCGTAGGACGAGACGGCGTCCCAGAACGAGCCGCTCGGAAGGCTCGCCGGCGGCGAGCGGGCTGAGCGCCGCGCTCGAGCCCGCTCCGGCGCCGGAGCGCACGGCCGGCGGCAGAAGCTCGACCTCCAGCACCTCGCCCGACGACAGCACCACGGCGCGCTCGATCGCGTTCTCGAGCTCGCGCACGTTGCCCGGCCAGCGGTAGTCCATCAGCAGCTCGAAGGCGGCCGGCGAGATGGTCTGTGCATCGCCTTGCCGTTCTCCTCGGCGTAGACGCGCAGGAAGTGGCGCGCCAGCAGCGGGATGTCCTCGGTGCGGTCGCGCAGCGGCGGCAGCTGGAGGGTGATGACGTTCAGGCGGTAGTAGAGGTCCTCGCGGAACTCGCCGCGCCGCACGAGCGCTTCGATGTCGGCGTTGGTGGCGGCGATCAGGCGCACGTCGACGCGGATCGTGTCGACGCCGCCTAGGCGCATGAACTCCTTCTCCTGGATGACCCGGAGGAGCTTCGCCTGGGTCTCCAGCGGAATGTTGCCGATCTCGTCGAAGAAGATCGAGCCGTTGTTGGCGGCCTCGAACAGGCCCTTCTTGGCCGCGATGGCGCCGGTGAAGGCGCCCTTGACGTGGCCGAAGAGCGTGCTCTCGAGCAGGTCGTGCGGCATCGAACCCGAGTTGACGGTCACGAAGGGGCCCTGGGTGCGGCGGCTGTGGTGGTGCAGCGCCTTGGCGACGAGCTCCTTGCCGGTGCCGCTCTCGCCGAGGATGAGCATGTTGCTCTTCGACGGCGCGGCGAGGCGGATCAGGTCGAAGACCTGCTGCATCGGCGCGCTCTTGCCGATGATCTTGTCCAGGCCGTAGCGCTTCTCGAGCTCCTGCTTGAGGGAGCGGTTCTCGCTCGTCAGACGGCGCTGCTCGAGGCCCTTGCGGATGGTGAGCAGGACCTCCTCGTTCTTGAACGGCTTCGGGATGTAGTGAAAGGCGCCGATGCGCATCGCCTCGATGGCGCTCTCGATCGAGGAGTAGGCGGTCACTACGATCACTACCTGTTCGGGATCGCGGCTGCGGATCTGCTTCAGGACCTCCATGCCCGACATGCCGGGGAGCATGAGATCGAGCAGGACGAGGTCGATCGGCTCGCGCTCGGCGATGAGCAGCGCCTCTTCGCCGGTGCGCGCGGCGATCGGCCGGAAGCCCTCGCGCTTCAGCAGCGTGCCGAGGACGTCCTGCAGGACCTCTTCGTCGTCGACGACGAGGATGTTGTTCATGCCAACTCTCGCGCGGAGTCGGACGGTGACGGCGCGGGGGAGGCCTTGCCGGGGGCCGGCAGCTCCACCTCGAAGCGGCAGCCCAGGTCCTTTCCGGAGCTCTCGACCCGGATGCGCCCGCCGTGCTGCTCGATGATGCTCCGGCTGATGGCGAGACCCAGACCCGTTCCGCCCTTGCCCGTCTTCGTGGTGTAGAACGGCTCGAAGACCTTGCCCAGATGCTGCGCCTCTATCCCGGAGCCGTTGTCTTCGATACACACCCGGACGCAGGGGGCTGCACCCGGGCGTGCCGGCTCGGCATCGATAGCGATGACGATCCTGCCGCCGAGCTCGGGGGCGGCGTCGAGCGCATTCAACAGGAGGTTGGTGAAGACCTGCTGCAGCTCGCCCTCGGATCCGGAGATCGATCGGCGCGTCCGCAGGCAGCCGCCAGTCGACGATGACGGCGCGTGCCGTGAGACGTTCGCGCAGCAGGTCGACGGTCTCCTGGAGGAGGGCCGGCAGCATCACCGGGCCGCTCTCGTGGTCGCGCTTGCGCGCGAACTCGAGCAGGCCGTTGACGATGCGCGAGGCGCGGAAGGTCTGGCGCTCGACCTTCTGCAGGAGCTCGTGTCGCGGGTCGGAGGCGTCGGTCTCGGCGAGCAGCATCTGGGCGTAGCTCGAGATGCCGGTGAGCGGCGTGTTGACCTCGTGCGCCACGCCGGCGGCGAGGACGCCAAGGGAGGCGAGGCGGTCCTGCTCGCGCAACGCGCGTTCCATCGCCACGCGCTCGGAGACGTCCTGGACGACCAGCACGCGGTCGGCGCGCGCGCGGCGACCGCCCGGCTTCGCGGGGTCGCCGGACTCGAGCTCGGCGGCGAGCGGCGCGGCGGTCAGCTGCAGGTGGCGTGCGGCGCCGCCGGCGTCCTCGTACGAGAGCTGGCGCATGCCCGAGCCGGGCTCGGGCAGCGCCTCGAGCGGGAAGAGGTCGAGGAGCCGGCTGCCGATGAGCTCGCCGCGGGTGCGGCCGGCGATGGCGGCGAAGGCGAGGTTGGCGCTCGCGACCAGGCCCGTCGGAATCGAGCACCACGATGCCGGCCGGCGAGGACTCGAGAATCTCCTCGTTGTGGCGCTGCAGCGAGGTCACCCGCGCGAGCTGCCGGTGGACCTGATCGAGGAGTTGGGCGTTCTCGATGGCGAGCGCCGCCTGGTCGAGCAGCGCCCGGACGATCTCGACGTCTTCGGTCGACAGCGGCTGCCGATCGCGGCGCAGCGAGGCGAGCGCCAGGCCGATCTTCTGGCCGCGGACCAGAAGCGGGAACACATAGCGATAGCCGGCGACATAGAGCTGCTGCTCGATCGTCACCGACTCTCCGGGCAAGTCCGATCGGCGACAGGGTGTCGAACTCTCCCTCCCAGAGTCCGTCGCGCAGCGTCGCCAGAGCGAGCGCGCGCGGGAAGCCGGGATGCGGCCGCACCGGAACGAGCGCCGGTCCCTGGAGGAGGACGAGGTTGGCCCGCTCGAGATCGAGCGCCTGTTCGACTTCGGAGAGCAGCGCCTGGCAGAGCCGGTCGAGGTCGCGCTCCTGGAGGAGATCCTGCGCCACGCGCTGCAGGCCGCGGCGATGGCCGAACGCCCGGCCGTACTGCAGGCGCTCGAGCGCGCCATGGATCCCGCGGTGGGTGGGCACCACGAGGCCGACGGCGAGGATCCCGCCGATGAACGTCAGCAGATCGCGGGTGAAGCCCAGATCCGCCGGCATGGAGCGGCGCACCGCGAGGTCGATCAGCGAGAAGGTGGTCAGGCCGAAGATCAGCGTCAGGGTGTAGGAAAGCCCGTTGCGGACCATGACGCCCAGATCCCACAGGCGATAGCGCAGCACCGCCCAGGCGAAAGCGAACGGCACGCAGGCGAGCGGCAGTACCGCCAGGGCGGAGAGCGACTCGGGCAGCTCGAGGCCGAGAATCGCCGGCAGGCCGTGGAAGAGGAAGAACGGCAGGTAGCCCGCCGCCATGCCGACCAGCAGCCAGAGGAGCTGGCGCTGCTGCTCCCAGTCGTGCAGGGCGGAGAGCCGCCGCGCCAGCACGACGACCGAGAGCGCCGCGAACGACAGCAGGTGCGCGAGCTCGATGCGGTCGAGCATGGCGAGCAGCCGCACGCTCGGCGCGCCGACCAGCCAGGTGCCGTTCGCCCAGGCGAGATCGGCCTGGAAGAGGGTCAGCACCGCGGCGGGCAGATAGAGGAACGGCAGCCAGAGGAGGCGTTTCGCCGCCGGCCGCGGCGGGGAATCGAGAGGAAGAGGTGCAGCGTCAGCGGCGGCAGCAGCAGCCGCGCCGCCTCGTCGAAGAAGTAGATCCAGCGCCCCAGGCGCGTCGGGCGGAAAGACCGGCGAAAAGACGTACAGCACCGCCGAGACCAGGCACCAGAGAAAGAACAGCGGGCCGCCGGCGGTGGCGCTCGAACGCCAGATGACGAACAGACCGACCGCCGCGTAGGCGCAGCCGATGAGTGCCAGGATCAGGTAGGGCGCGTCGATATCGAGCGGCGGACGGCGGTATTCGACGGTCTCGAGGCGTTCCTGGCGCAGCACGACGAGCTGCGCCGTGGGGGCGTCGCGCAGGGCGCTTGCCAGGCGCGTCCCCTGCCTTGCCTCGGAACCGTCGACGAGGACGATGCGGTCCCCGGGCACCAGTGCCGACTCGAACATCGGGTCGACGGTGCGCACCTCCCAGTGGTCGCCGGCGGAGATCGCCGTGAAACCGAGCGGTTGGAAGCTCTCGAGCTTCTGCTGGAAACCGCGCGCGCCCAGAACCGCCAGCCCGGCGGTGGCCGCGAGCAGGCAGAAGGTAGCGAGGCGCCGTAGACGCGAGAGATCAGACATCTGAATCCGACTTTTCAAAGCGAGAACGGAAATAGCACTTTTCATGCCACCGAAACATGTCGCGAAGGGGCGAATAAGTGGCCTTCCTGGAACAGTTTATGCGCTCGAGGCGCAGAATCTTGGAGTCCGTTCAGAGAATTGGATGGCGAGACGCGAGCGGCCTCTCCCGGCCAGACCGGCCAGGGGTGCCGCGGTCGCCGGGAAAACGCCAGGGAGACCGGCGCGAACGGGGTGCTCGAGGAGCGAGTCGGGGGATTCGAGCGCGCGGCGTTCAGAAGCGCACGGCGACGCTGGTCACGACGCGGCGCTGGATCGCCTCGGAATCGACATCCGAGTGGAAGAAGGAGGCTCCCTGGGCGAGGCCCATGCCGAGGTGGACCGCCCAGTCCTGGGTCAGGTCCCAGATCGCCGACAGGTTCTGGCTGACGACCAGTTCGAGCCGTCGCAGATCGGCGGCCGGCTCGGATGGCGTCGCCATTGGCGGACCGGGAGATCGGCGCGAGCTGCTGATCGAGGCGATGGAACGAGAGAAAGACACCGGTCGAGGTCCTCTCGAAGGTCGCGTCGATGCCCGAGGAGACCATCGAAACCTCGGTTCTCGTAGTGGCGCCGGTTCACCGACTGGAAGACGCCGCCGCCGCCATTCGCCACGCTCGCCTGCACTTTGGCCACGATTCCGGGCGAGAGGCGCTGGCGAAGGGAAGCATGGGCCTCGGGCAGCCGGTCGCCGGGCACCAGGAAGATGCCTTCGCTGCTGTCGAAGAAATCGCCGCTGAAGTACATCCGCACCGTCTCGTCGAGCTCGCGATACGAGGCGCCGAGCGCCAGCTCGTTGTCGATCCCCGAGGAGCGCATGACCGCCATCTGGTAGCAGGCGGTTTCAGCCTCGCCGCAGGTCATCGAGCCGTCGAGGACGATCGCCTGGAAGTCGTCGCCCGGCTGCTCGTCCTGCGAAACCACCCGGTGCGCCGCGGTGAGCGAGGTCTGCCAGAGCGGACCCATCTGGAAGACGAAGCCGCCGCGCGGCGTGATCGAAATGCTGCCGTCGGTCATCGTGCTGAACAGGCCGTACTGCACCAGCACCTTCTCGTTTGCCTGCCAGCCGCCGTCGCCGTAGGCGTCGAGGGACTGCGTGGCGAGGAGCGAGCTGCCGGTGCCGGTGAGCCGACGGGCGTAGGCGCCGGAGCTCTCGCGGTAGCGCAGGCCCGTGCGCAGCTCGCCGAAACCTCGAACTTCCGCGCGTAGCCGCCTTCGACGCGCAGCGTCCGCGACGAGGTCGGCAGGCCCAGGGGATCGATCCAGGCCCGATTGTAGAGCCCGTTCTCTTCGATGAGCGACGCCTTGACCGAGGTCGTGCCGTTCTCGCCGACAGATCGCTTCCAGCCGAGGAAGAGCTGCGAGGCCTCGACCGGAGTGGTGAAGCGCTCGTCCATCATGGTCAGGCGATTGCTGCTCGAGGAGAGGTCGAAGTCGCCCTGTGCCGGAGTCTGCACGTTGAACGAGACCGAATGGGTCTGGCCGTCGATACCGATGCCGGCGATCGGCAGCGAGCGGCTGAAGCTCGGACGCGATGGTCTGGAAGTCGCCCTGCATCGAGAGCTTGACCTTGCCGAGGTTGCCCTTGAGCCCGACGTTCGCGCCGGTGAGACGGGCGCTCGCGCTCGGGGTCACGTCGTGCACGCCGGAGAGCGCCGACACCTCGGCGAGGAGTGCCGAAGTCATCCCGGAGCCGTCGCCGAGGACCAGGTTGGCGAGCTCGGTGGGCCCGGCACCGTCGATCTCCGGGGTTCCCAGGGTCCCCGGGTTTCCCTCAGGCGCGGTGATGTCGCGCAGGACGTCGCCCGGAATCTGCGACGCGCACGCTCCAGAAATCGGTCAGGTCGGCGGCCGCTTCCTCGGTCAGCTGCAGTTCGACGAACTGCGCGGACGTCGGCGGCATCGCGCTGCAGCAGCTGGATTGCCGGCTGCAGGCCGACCTTGTGCGCGATGAGCTTGTAGATGCCGGCCGGCAGCGACTCGAACAGAAATCTGCCGCTGCCGTCGGTGAGGACCTTGTGGAGCGACTTCTCGACCAGCTGATAGGCGTAGACGCGGGCCTCGGAGACCGGCGAGTGATTCAACGACGACGCGCCCTTCGAGCCCGAGACGACTCGGCGTTCACCGAACGCGCCAGCGCGAGGAGAGTCAGAGTGGCGAAAATCGCCGCCGCTCGTCGATGGGGGAAAATGGGTAGGAAACCCATTGCTGCGCCAATATAGCTCCGCTGTCAAGGGCTGTCAATTTCGCCTGCGGGGGGGCCTCGAGCGGCGTCCAGCCGATCACCGCGACCTCGATCCGGCGGGCGCCGGCGCGGCGCAGGGCGGCGCTCGCGCCGCGCACCGTGGCGCCGGTCGTCAGGACGTCGTCGACGAGCAGGATCGACCGCCCGGCGACCGTGCGGGCGTCGGGCACCCGGAAATGGGCGGCGCGGGCCCGTGCCGCGCGCCGATGGCCGGTCTGGCGGGGCGCGAAGAAGCGCCGGGTGAGCGCCCGCGGGCAGGGGCGGTCGAACTGCCGGGCGAGCGGCCAGGCCAGGAGCTCGGTCTGGTTGAACCCGCGCGCCAGCCGGCGCGGCCAGGGCAGCGGCAGCGGCACGAAGAGGTCGGGTGGCGTGCCAGTCGCGTCTCCTCCCGGCCCCGATCGGCGAGCGCCTGGCCGAGCGCCCGGGCGAAATGGGCGCCGAGGAAATCGAGCCGGCCGAACTTGAACGCCTGGACGACCTCCTTGAGCGGCGTCTCGTAGCGCCAGAGCGCGGTGAGGCGGTCGAACTCAGGCGGGTCGGCGAGGCAGCGCCCGCAATGCTGGAGGACCGCGCTGCGAACGAGCGGCAGGGCGCAGGTGGCGCAGCTCGCGAGGGGATCGATCGCGGCCAGCCGCCGGTGGCAGGCGAGGCAGAGCCCGAGAGGTGGCGGGTCGGTCCGGATGAGCGCGCCGCAGGCGAGGCAATGGCGGGGCCACAGAAGGTCGAGGAGGTCGAGCAGCAGGCGCATGGCGATGGAACCGGCCTCTCCTGCGTAGAAGAGGAGGGCGGGTCCATTGCAGTAAGACGCAAACCACCGCCGCTATACTTGCGCTTCCGGCCATGGAAGCCGAGAAATCTCTATCTCTCAGATACCGCAACACCCGAGGAGACTCGCCTTGAGGCTGAAGACCCTGATGTTGCTGCTGGTCATCGCGTCGCTCGCCGTCGCGGCACCGCTCGCCGCCGCCGAGCAGCAGGAGAGCTACACCTTCACCCTGGGCCTCCTCGGCGGTATCGGCGGCGCGCTCGATGCCGAACCCGATCCCGGTCTCTCCCAGCGCAGCTGGGCGCTCACCGCCGGCATGGTCAGCGCGCCGCGCACCCTCGTCATGGTGCGCGCCGGGCGGCTTTCGATCGAGGGCGAGCCGGCCTTCGATCGCTATGTCCAGGCCGACCTCGACTACGTCAACATCGCCGGCGAGTACCGCTTTGCCCAGCCGACCTACGACTACGGCACCTACCTCGGGATCGGCTACTACAGGATGAACGGCGATCTTCTCGCCGGCGGCGACGCCAGCGAGAGTGACCTCGGCATCGTGATCGGCATCACCGGCGACTTCGACATCACCCGCTACCTGTCGGTCATCGGGGAAGTCTCCGGCCACTACGTCTTCTTCGACGACGCCAGCATCTTCGCCATGGCGAACGTCGGCCTCGCCGTCCACTTCTAGAGCGAGAGCGCCTCGGCTGCAGCGAGATCGCCTTGGGCGAGGTTCAGCGACTCGGCGCTCCGGTCTTCGGCGTGCGCTCGTCGAGGCGCGCCAGGACGGTACGCCGCGCCACCGAGTCGCGCCAGTCCGCCGCGCCGACGAAGGTCGCGGCGAGCTTGCCGTCGAGAACGAGGTGCGTCTCGGGGAGCTGCTCGGTGCGGAAGCGCCGGGCGACGTCCCAGACCGGATCGAAGAGCACCGGATACCGCGGGTTGCCGACGAAGGCGACCGCCCGGTCGCGCTCGTCGGCGACGGCCACCAGGACCAGCTTGAGGCGTCGGGTCGCCGACTTCGCCGGCGAAGGCGAGCAGGCTCGGGATCTCCTGCCGGCAGGGTGGGCACCAGGTCGCCCAGAAATGCACCAGCGTCGCCGGCGCGAGCTCGGCTGCGCGAGGGCCACCGAGTCACCCTGCTCATCGATCAGATAGCCGTCTCGAACTTGCGTTCGGCCTTCGAGCGCGGCCAGAAGAGGAGCGCGAGGGCGATCGCGACCCCGAGGCCCAGGGCGATCTTCGCCTGCGCGGAGAGGGCACGGCGTGGCCGTCGGACCGGCGCGGCCGGCGTCGCTGCGGGCTCGGCACGGGTGCGACTGCAGCGCGCGGGGCGGGCGTCGAGTCGTCGTTTTCGTTCATCCTCAGCTATCCTAACCACGGAAGAGATGAGTTCTCCCCGCCCCAACGCACGAGATTCGGAACGGATCCGCCTGCCCGGAGGCCGGAGGCGCGCCTATCTGGTCGGCGTCGCGCTGCCCGGCTTGCCGGTCTTCGAGGCCGAAGAGCATCTGGCAGAGCTCGCTGCCCTGGCCGACACCGCCGGGGTCGAGGTGGTCGGCGAGACGGTCCAGGCCAGGAAGTCGCTCGACCCGAAGTTCTTCATCGGCTCGGGCAAGGCCGCCGAAGTGGCCGCCAAGGCCGCCGAGCTCGAGGCGAACCTGGTGATCTTCGACGACGACCTCTCGGGCGGGCAGGTGAAGAACCTCGAGGAGGTCGTGAAAGTCCAGGTGATGGACCGGAGCGGCCTGATCCTCGAGATCTTCGACCAGCGGGCGCGCAGCAAGGAGGCCCGCACCCAGGTCGAGCTCGCGCGGCTGCAATACCTTCTGCCGCGGCTCACCCGGCAGTGGCAGCATCTGTCGCGCCAGGTCGGCGGCATCGGGGTGCGCGGCGGCGAGGGCGAATCGCAGCTCGAGGCCGACCGCCGGGTGATCAAGCGCAACATCACGCGCCTGAAGCGCGAGCTCGAGCAGATCGACCGCATGCGCAAGGAGCACCGGCGCGGGCGCTCGGAAGTCCCGGTAGTCGCGCTCGCCGGCTACACCAACGCCGGCAAGTCGACGCTCTTCAACCGCCTGACGAACGACAAGACCTTCGCCGAGAACCGCCTCTTCGCGACCCTCGACTCGCGCCTGCGCCGCGGCGCGCTCGACCGCGACGGGCGCGACTGGCGGTCTTCGCCGACACCGTCGGCTTCATCCGCAAGCTGCCGCATCATCTGGTCGCGTCGTTCCGCTCGACGCTCGACGAGATCGTCCAGTCGGACCTGGTGCTGCACGTCATCGACCGCAGCCATCCGCGTTGGCAGGAGCAGAAGGCGGTCGCCGAGGAGGTCATGAAGGAGCTGGGCATCGACCCGGCGAACATCCTCGAGGTGCACAACAAGATCGACCGCCTGCCGGCCGAGGAGCGCATCTCGCGCGCCCGCGCCGGCCTGGTTTCGGTCTCGGCCGAGACCGGCGAGGGGATCCCGGCGCTGCAGGCGAAGATCGCCCGGGCGCTGGGCGACAAGGCGCACTCCCGCCCGCAGGCCGAAAACAGCAAGGAGCACTGGGAGAAGTTCGCCGCGCTCCAGGCGAGCGAATGGGACGGCGCGAGGGCGGGGAAGCTGCCAGACCGGGAATGCCGGGCACGAGGCGAAGGGCCGAGCGCGCCGGCGGCCACCGGCACCCGCCATGGCGCCAGCGCGCCGCCGCCGGCACCGCTGCCGCCGAGCGGCCCGAAACGGATCGGCGGCGCGGCCGCGCGCGGCTCGCCCCGCAGCCGAAAACGCCCCCGCTGAACCGCCCGCCGGCCCCCCGGGACTTGTCGCGCAGGGCGCGCTGTCGCATAAACTTCCGGCGCTCCGGTGGGGCTGTAGCTCAGTTGGGAGAGCGCTTGAATGGCATTCAAGAGGTCGACGGTTCGATCCCGTTCAGCTCCACCAATCTCCCTTTTCTGTTTCTTTCCTGCAATTAGCGCCCATTCGGGCGACGGCTGGCCGGTCACGGCGAAGTCGTGCGCCAGCTCCGCCTGCTAGCTCAGCCTGTTCTGGAACGCCTTGATCCCGGTCTCGCGCATGCACCAGTGCAGGCACCGATCGCTGCCATGTACCTTCCGGCGCCGAGCCGCCAGACGCGGGTCGGGAAATCCGTCCTTTACGGTAGATGACCCAGAACTCGTCCGACCCCACCGAGGGCCCGCGTCTCCTCGACCGCCTGACCTTCGAAGCCCGCCGTCGGAGGCTCTCGCTCCGCACCGAGAGGGCCTACCGCGCCTGGGCGCGGCGCTACATCCTCTTTCACGGCAAGCGCCACCCGCGCGAGCTCGGCGCGGAGGCGGTCGTCGGCGTTCCTCACCGCGCTCGCCGTCGACTGCGGCGTCGCCGCCGCGACCCAGAACCAGGCCCTCGCCGCCCTGCTCTTCCTCTATCGCGAGGTCCTCGGCCTCGAGCTCGGGCCGCTGCCCGAGGCGACGCGGGCCAGCCGCCCGAAACGCCTGCCGGTCGTGCTGTCGCGGAGCGAAGGCCGGAGCCTGCTCTGCGAGCTCGCCGGCGTCGAACGCCTGGTGGCGCTGCTGCTCTACGGCGGCGGGCTCCGCCTGCTCGAAGTCCTGCGCCTGCGGGTGAAGGACCTCGACTTCGAGCGCCACGAGATCGTCGTGCGCTCGGGCAAAGGGGATCGCGACCGCCGCACGATGCTCCCCGCGACCGCCGCGGCGGAGCTCCGGCCGCATCTCGCGGCGGTCGCAGCGCCTGCACCAGGCCGATCTGGCGGGCGGCCTCGGCCGCGTCGAGCTCCCGGGCGCGCTCGGCGCGCAAGCTGCCCACGGCCGCCCTGGAGTGGCCCTGGCAGTGGGTCTTCCCCGTCGGCGAAGTTCGCCGAAGACCCGCGCAGCGGCGAGACCCGCCGCCACCACCTCCATCCCGAGCGCGTCCAGCGCGCGATCACCCGCGCCGCGAAAGCCGCCGGAATCCCCAAACGCGTCACCTGCCACACCCTGCGCCACAGCTTCGCCACCCACCTCCTCGAAGCCGGCTACGACATCCGCACCGTGCAGGAGCTCCTCGGCCACCGCCAGGTCTCGACGACCATGATCTACACCCACGTCCTCAATCAAGGCGGCCTCGGCGTCCGCAGCCCCCTCGACACCCCGTGACCCGCCCGCGGATTATTCGGCCGATTTCGCGACCTAATCCCACCGCCCCCATCTCAAGCAATCCCCGCAATTGAAGCAGCCAAAGGCCCGTGCTTGCGCCCGGAAGCGAATGTGCCACACTCCAATCCACCCAATGTCACACCAAACGTCCACGCAACAAGTCGCGACGAATCGTAGTTAGGCGACATGGCGACCGAACCTGAACTTGGCCAGCAGAAGGCGAATACCTCCGACTCCCAACTCGTCAAGTTTCGGAGGCTCGCCAACGTTGCACTGTCGTTCGGGTTGGGAGGTCTTGGTCTTGCCATGTTCATTGGCATCGCCGAAATTGACGTGCTCGGACCGCTGAAGTGGCTAAGCCTCTGCGTGGCGTTTGTCGGCCTTGCCGCTCTCCCATTCATTCAGTGGCGGCTGAGCTATTCAAGGGGCTTGACCAAGGCCGAGAAGAAGAAGGCGCTGTCGCGTTACATCTGGGGCGGTCCTCGCTCGGCCGCGGGACCGCCCCAGATGTAACGCGACAGCGCCTTCTTCTTCTCGGCCTTGATCAAGCCCCTTGAATAGCCCGCCGCCACTGAATGAATGGGAGAGCGGCAAGGCCGACAAACGCCACGCAGAGGCTTAGCCACTTCAGCGGTCCGAGCACGTCAATTTCGGCTAGATGCCAAGGACAAGTTTTCCCAACCCGAACGACAGTGCAACGTTGGCGAGCCTCCAAAACTTGACGAGTTGGGAGTCGGAGGTATTCGCCTTCTGCTGGCCAAGTTCAGGTTGGGTCCGCCATGTCGCCTAACTACGATTCGTCGCGACACGCTGCGTGGACGTTTGGTGTGACATTGGGTGAAATGGAGTGTGGCACATTCGCTTCGGCGGAAGCACGGGCTATTGGCTGCTTCAGTTGCGGGGAACTTGCGGTGAGCGCGCGCGGTGGGAAAGGCGGCGAAATCGGGCGAATAATCCGCGGGCGGGTCACGGGGTGTCGAGGGGGCTGCGGACGCCGAGGCCGCCGCGGTTGAGGACGTGGGTGTAGATCATCGTGGTCGTCACCTGGCGGTGGCCGAGGAGCTCCTGGACGGTGCGGATGTCGTAGCCGGCTTCCAGGAGGTGGGTGGCGAAGCTGTGGCGCAGGGTGTGGCAGGTGACGCGCTTCGCGATGCCGGCCGGCCGCGGCCCGGGCGAGGGCGCGCTGGATCCGCTCCGGGTGGAGGTGGTGCCGGCCGGTCTCGCCGGTGCGGGGGTCGGTCGAGAGCCTGGGCGCGGGAAAGACCCACTGCCAGCGCCAGTCGGTCGCAGCGCCCGGCAGCTTGCGCGCGAGCGCGTGCGGGAGCGGCACCCGCCCGAGGCCGGCGCCCAGGTCGCTGCGGTGGAGCCGCGCGACGCGCTCGAGGTGGGGGCGCAGCGCCGCGGCGACGGTCGCCGGAAGCATCGTCCTGCGGTCCCGGTCCCCCTTGCCCGAGCGGACCGTCGAGCTCGTGGCGCTCGAAGTCGAGGTCCTGGACCCGCAGCCGGAGCGCCTCGTTCACCCGCAGGCCCGACCCATAGAGCAGCTGCGCGACCAGCGCCTCCACGCCGGCTCGTCCGCCGAGCAGCGCCGCAGCCTCGCCCCGCGACAGCACCGTCGGCAGCCGTCTCGGCCGGCGGGCGCGGACCGCCTCGGGCAGGGGGCCGAGGTCGATGTCGAGGACCTGCGCGATAGAGGAAGAGGAGCGCGGCGAGGGCCTGGTTCTGGGTCGAGGCGGAGACCTGCTCCTCGACGGCGAGGTGGGTGAGGAAGGCGGCGAGCGCCTCGGAGCCCAGCTCGCGCGGATGGCGGCGGGCGTGGTAGACGAGGTAGCGGCGGACCCAGTGGACGTAGGCGAGCTCGGTGCGGCGCGCGAGCCGGCGGCGGCGGGCTTCGAAGGTCAGCAGGTCGAGGAGACGCGGGCCCTCGGTGGGGTCGGACGAGTTCTGGGTCATCTACCGTAAAGGACGGATTTCCCGACCCGCGTCTGGCGGCTCGGCGCCGGAAGGAATGGCAGCGATCGTGCCTGCACTGGTGCATGCGCGAGACCGGGATCAAGGCGTTCCAGAACAGGCTCAGCGAGCAGGCGGAGCTGGCGCACGACTTCGCCGTGACCGGCCAGCGTCGCCGAATGGGGGCTAACTACAGGAAAGGAAAGAAAGGGAGATTGGTGGACTCAACGGGATCGAACCGTCGACCTCTGAATGCCATTCAAGCGCTCTCCCGACTGAGCTACAGCCCCACCGGAGCGCTGAAGTTTATGCGACGGCGCGCCTGCGCGACAAGTCCCGGGACGCGGCGGGCGATTCAGCGGGCGCGTTTTCGGCTGCGCGGCGAGGCGGCGCCAGCGCGCTGCCACCGATACGGCTCGGGCCGGTCCGCGGCGCGGCTCTCCCGGCGGCGTGTTGTGGCCTCCGGCGCGCTCGGCTCGTCGAGCCCGCTCGTCTGGCGCGCCGCCACGTTTTCCCAGTACTCGGCGCCGGCCCTGCCTTGCGTCCGGGAGCGCGCCTTTTCGCCGGCGCCCGGGCGATCTTCGCCTGCAGGGCCGGGATGCCTTCGCCGGTTTCGGGGACCGAGACAGGCGATGCGGGCGCGCGAGTGCGCTCCTCGGCCGGCAGGCGGTCGATCTTGTTGTGCACCTCGAGGATGTTCGCCGGGTCGATGCCCAGCTCCTGCATGACCTCTTCGGCGACTGCCTTCTGCTGCTGCCAACGCGGATGGCTGCGGTCGATGACGTGCAGCACCAGGCCGACTGGACGATCTCGTCGAGCGTCGAGCGGAAGAGGCGACGAGGTGATGCGGCAGCTTGCGGATGAAGCCGACGGTGTCGGCGAAGACCGCCATCCCCCCGTCGCGATCGAGGGCACCGCGGCGCAGGCGCGAGTCGAGCGTCGCGAAGAGGCGGTCCTCGACGAAAGTGTTGTCCTTCGTCAGGCGGCGAAGAGCGTCGACTTGCCGGCATTGGTGTAGCCGGCGAGCGCCACTACCGGCACGTCCGAGCGCCCGCGGTGCCTTGCGCATGCGGTCGATCTGCTCGAGCTCCCGCTTCAGGCGCGTGATGTTGCGCTTGATCACCCGGCGGTCGGCTTCGAGCTCGATTCGCCTCGCCGCCGCGCACCCCGATGCCGCCGAC
>CAVRCL010000010.1:0-393681 GCA_963719555.1 Thermoanaerobaculia bacterium
AACCGGACTTGATCTTCTTCTGCAGTTCGAGAATCGCCGTTGAAGAGAGCTTCGGGGCGGGGCGGACACCGGGAACAAAAGATGTTCGAGCGGAATGACTTCGATGCCTGGGACGACGGCGTAGTTGTCCCCTGATTGAAGGGTCTGCCACAGATCGCACAGGAGCCAAGCGCGATCACGTACTTGGGCGACGGCATCTGCTCGTAGAGTCGGCGAATGATCGGCGACATCTTGGAGATTCACGGTGCCCGCCACGATCATCAGATCGGCCTGCCGGGGGGAATTGCGAAAGACTTCGGCGCCGAAGCGGTCGGAGTCATAGCGGTGGGCGGAGGCGGCCATCATCTTGATGGCGCAGCAGGCTATGCCGAACGTGAGCGGCCAGAGGGAATTGGCGCGCGCCAGATTGAGCGCTTTCTTCAGCGGGAGGAAGCGTACGATGGGCGGAACGCTTTTTCGGGTTCCGGCGAGCCGAGACCGGGATCGACGGGTTGCGGATTCGTTGACATCTATTTCCAGTCCAGGACTTTTTTCTTCAACGCATAGATCAGCGACAGACTGAGCACGACGAGAAAAACGATTACTTCGATGACCGGCAGCCAGCTATCCGTGGAGCGCAGGATCGTCACACAGGGAACGATGGAAGGCGGTTTCCACGTCGAACGCCATGAAGACGAGTGCGTAGATGTAGTATTGGCTATGGAACTGGTACTACGACTTTGCCTATGATCGGTTCACCGCTTCCATAGGTGGTATCGCGCAGACGACCGCGACTGCGCGGGCTGACCAGAGAGTGGCAGCGTGACCATCACGACCCCAAACAGCAGGGTGCCGAACCCCATCATGTAGGGGATGATTTTGGTGGATCGGCTTCATGGAAGAAAAGGCTGAAACGCTAAAAGGCTAAAATGCTGAAAGCCGATTGCGGCGAAGTCTGGATAATTTCTGCTTTGGGGTGCGAGGCGTTACAGAGCCATCAATATCTTATGCATGGCGGCGGCGGCTTGCTTGCCGGCGCCCATCGCGAGAATTACCGTGGCCGCGCCGCTGACGATGTCGCCACCCGGCGTACACACCGGGCTTGGAGGTCGCGCGGTGGAGCGGATCGGCTTTGATCGTGCCCCATTGGTGAGTTCGAGGTCGGGAGTGGCCTTGGTCAGCACCGGATTCGGCGAAGTTGCCGATCGCGACGATGACCGCGTCGCAATCGAGAATGAACTCGCTGCCTTTTGCGGGACGGGCTTGCGACGGCCAGATCATCCGGTTCGCCGAGTTCCATGCGGATGCACTCGATGCCAACGACGCGGTGCTGATCGTCGCCGAGCACGAGTGGATTGCAGAGCAGATTGAACTCGATGCCTTCCGCTTTGGCGTGATGCACTTCCTCCTTGCGGGCGGGAAGTTCATCAATGCCGCGGCGATACACCAGCGTGACCTTGCCTTGATTCACCCGCTTGGCGACCCGCGCGCTGTCCATGGCCGTGTTACCGCCGCCGACGACCACGGTATGCCGGGAGTGCAGGACCGGCGTGTCGTAGTCCGGAAATTTGGACGCACCGAGCAGTTGACACGCGTGAGAAGCTTATTCGCGCTGAACACGCCAACGAAATTCTCGCCGGGAACATTCATCATCTTGGGCAGCCCCGCGCCGGTGCCGAGGAAGATGGCATGATAGCCTTCGGCAAACAACTTGTCCAGCGTCACGGTCACGCCTACGACGATGTTGAAAACGAACTTCACGCCGAGCTGCTTGATGTACTCGATCTCCGAGTGAATGATCATACGCGGCAGGCGGAACTCGGGAATGCCGTAAGCCAGCACCCCGGCGGGACGGTGCAGCGCCTCGAACACGGTCACGTCATGGCCGAGCTTGGCAAGTTCGCCCGCGGCGGTCAGCCCGGCGGGACCGGAACCGACAATAGCGACTTTGTGGCCGGAAAACGGTGGAATCTCGGGCGTGGGAATCTGCTGATGCGCGAGCTGCCAGTCGGCAACGAAGCGCTCGAGGTTGCCGATCGCCACCGGATCGTGACGCACGCCCTCGATGCAGCGCTGCTCGCACTGCTCTTCCTGCGGGCAGACGCGGCCGCAAATCGCCGGCAAGGAATTGGAATGACGCAGCGTAGCGCGGCACCGGCAAAGTCGCCGTCGCGAAGCTGCATCAGGAATTTCGGAATATTGATGTTGACCGGGCAACCTTCGATGCACTTGGGATGCTTGCGATCAAGACAGCGGCTGGCCTCGAGGCGTGCCTGCGCTTCGGTGTAACCAAGCGGAACTTCGATGAAACTCTGAACGCGGACCTGCGCATCCACTTCGGGCATAGCTCGCGCGGCAGGTGTTCCTTCTTGTTGCGGGGCGGGGGAGTGGTATCAGCCATGGTGAGCGGCCTCGGCTTCGCGCAATTTGCAGCGGTGATCGTGCTCGCGCAGGGCCTCGGCCTCAAGGGTACGGTAGCGCGGTTGCGGAGAATCAGCTCATTGAAATCAACGCCGTGTGCATCGAACTCGGGACCCTCGACGCAGGCGAAGCGCGTCTGGCCGTGGACCGTCACGCGGCACGCGCCGCACATGCCGGTGCCGTCAACCATGATCGGATTCAGCGACGCCAGCGCGGGAATGCCGAGTTCCTTGGTGACTTCAGACGCGGCCTTCATCATCACGACGGGGCCGATAATAATCAAGAAATCAAACTTGGTGCCGGAATCGACCCAAGCGCGGACGACATCGGTGACGAGACCTTTCATCCCGTGCGTGCCGTCGTCGGTGCAGACGCGGACCTCGTCGCAGACGGCACGGAATTCGTCTTCAAGAATCAGCAAGTCCTTGGACCGCGCACCGATGACCGCGCAGACCTTGTTGCCCGCGGCCTTGGCGGCCTTGGTGATCGGCGAGAGCGGAGCGCAGCCCACGCCGCCGCCGATAACCAGCAGATTGCCCCACGGTTCAATGTGCGTGGGGTGGCCGAGCGGGCCGACCACGTCCAGCAGCGCGTCGCCGTGTTTCAGTTCCGCCATTTCCGCGGTGGTCTTGCCCGCGATCTGCACGATCAGCCGAATCTGCCCGTCGGCGGGATTCGTCTCGACGACCGTGAACGGCACGCGTTCGCCGTGCTCATCGAGACGGGTAATCACAAACTGACCGGCGCGATGTTTCTTCGCGATGAGCGGTGCATCGAGCCAAAGCTCAAAGATGGCTTCGGCGATGCCGTGTTGCGGATGATACGGTAGCCGTCCATGGATCACAGTTCGAGGTTTGTAGGCGCGAGGTTGTCCCGTGGCACCGGCTGTGCCTTGTCCACCGCTTCCCAGCCGGCATTGAAGGCGAGCATGTTCTTCTCGACCGTGCCGCCCGGAGCATTGGACTCAATCACGTCAATCATCGCCTCACGCGGGATCACCTTCATCAGTCGGCAGAAGATCCCCAACACCACGGCGCTCGTATAGACCGGCTTTTCCACGGCCTGCTTGGTGATCTGAATCACCGGCACCGTGTAGATCTTCTGCGGACCCGTCCCCACCTTTCCGACCAGGTTCGGATCGATCACCACCACGGATTCGGGCTGAGCTGCTTGGAGAACACATCCCACGCGCCCTGCGCCGAGGCAGAGCATGAAGTCAATGCCCACCAGCCGCGGATAGACGATGTCCTTGTCGTCGATCAGCACATCCACACTGGTCGGACCGCCGCGTACCTGCGCGGTGTAAGTCGGACTTTGAGCGCGTTCAATCCCCATCTGGTGAGCGGCCAGCGCGACCCACTCTCCCGCCAGAATATTTCCCTGCCCGCCGACACCGGCGAAGCGAATTTCAGTTCTCATCGGTTTGCGCTCCCAGCGATTGCGTCTTCGGATGCATCGATTCCGCCTCGGCGATCTTCTTCACCGCGGCGCGCGCCTTCTCCATCGCGTGACGCTGAAGCTGCGCGTATTGTTCGCAGTACTCCGGCTTCGTCGTGTCCTTGTGCAGCACCGACCGGGAATTTGCCCTGCTGCTCCTCCGGCGTAAGCCTTGTCCCACTGCGCGAGGGGTACGGCGTGGGCCGTGATGAACTCCACCAGTTCCGCCGGATCCGGATGCTTGTTGCGACGGCCGTACTGCGTATGGCAGTTGGCCATGACTTCGATCACGGCAAAACCCTTGTGCTGCATGCCGCCGCGAATCAGCCGCTCGAGGAACACACCGTTACCGACGTGACCGCGCGCGACGTAGGTTGCGCCCGCCGCGATGGTGAGCTTGCAAAGATCAAAGCCCGGATCGAGATTGCCGTAAGGCGACGTCGCGGCGCGGGTGCCGATCGGTGACGTCGGCGAAAACTGCCCGCCGGTCATGCCGTAGATCTCGTTGTTCACGATGATCAGCGTCATGTCGATATTGCGGCGGCAGGTGTGAATCAGATGATTGCCGCCGATCGCGGCGGTGTCGCCGTCACCCGCCATGCAGACCACGTGCTTATCGGGGGCCGCGAGCTTGAGACCCGTGGCAAACGTCAGCGCGCGGCCGTGCGTGGTGTGCAGCGTATTCATATCCACATAACCCGGCGCGCGCGAGGTGCAGCCGATCCCGGAGACAAAGCCGGTAGCGGTCTGATCCCAGCCGCAGGCGTCCATGGCGCGAATGGCGGATTTCAGCACAATCCCGATGCCGCAACCCGGACACCAGATATGCGGCATCATCTGCGGGCGAAGCCAGCTCGAATAATCAAACGACATGACAAACCTCCTCAATCGCCTGGCATGATATGACCCGGCTCAATCGGCGTGCCGCCGACCTTGTTCACCCCAATCAGCGGCACGTCGCGGCGCATCGCGGCGCGCTCTACTTCGCCGCGCAACATGCCCATGTTCATTTCGGGAACGATGACCGCCTTGACCCGATCCACCAGCGCGCGAATCGTCTTGGTCGGGAACGGCCGAAGGTGACGAGGCGGAACATGCCGACCTTGATGCCCTTGGCGCGCGCCTCGTAGATCGCCGCGCGCGCGGCGCGACCCGGCGAGCCGAAGGTGATGATCGCGATCTCGGCGTCGTCGAGCCGGTATTCTTCGTTGCGCTCGAGTTCGGCCTGGTGCGTCTCGATCTTGTCCACGAGGTGCTCGATGCCCGCCTGTACCGCATCGGGCTGCGTGGTCGGGAAGCCGGATTCAAGGTGCGACAGCCCGGTGATATGGAACTGCTTGCCCTGATAGAAATCGTAGAACGGACGGAAGCTGCCGACGCCCTTCATGGTCAGGTATTCCCGGCGGCTGAGAGATCGGGCCGCACGCTTTGTCGGTGGGAATCGGGAAGCTCTCGGTCGTGTGACCGATGATCTCATCGATCATGATGACCACCGGCGTGCGGTAGAGTTCCGAACAGATGAAAGGCACGAACGGTTTCGATATAGACTTCCGCCGGATAGAGCGGCGTCAGCGCGATGATCGAATGATCGCCGTGCGTGCCCCAGCGGGCCTGCATGATGTCGCCCTGGGCCGGGGCGGTCGGCAGGCCGGTGGACGGGCCGCCGCGCATCACGTTGGCGATCACGCAGGGCGTTTCGCTCATGATCGCGTAGCCGATGTTCTCCTGCTTCAGCGAGAAGCCGGGACCGGAGGTCGCGGTCAGCGATTTCGCGCCCGCCAGCGACGCGCCGATAATCGCGCCCATCGCGGCGATCTCGTCTTCCATCTGAATGAACACACCGCCGATCTGCGGCAGGCGCAGTGACAAGTGCGCGGCGATTTCGGACAAGGGCGTGATCGGGTAGCCCGCATAGAAGGTCAGCCGGCACGGACCGACGCCTCGGCGATGATCTCGTTGCCGCTCCAGAATTCGCGTTCAAGGTGTTGCATGGGTAGGGCTCCGTTCAGGCTTTCGCCGGCTTTTTCTTCTCGGAGAATACCGTGATCGCAAAATCAGGGCATTCCACCTCGCAGATGCCGCAGCCGGTGCAGGCTTCCATGTTGATGACTTTGACGATGAAGCCTTCCCAGCGGTCGGGGGACTCGATCATCTCCAGCGTGTGAGTGGGGCACAGGTCCACGCAGATGCGGCAACCCTTGCACCACGTCTCGTTGACGACGAGCTATAGACGCCGCTCTGCGAGACAGATTCTACGATGTTCATTGGGGGGCCATTGATACGACCAAAACGGTCGCTGAAATGAAACGGCCAAAGGACTCCCTGTGGCCGGAAACGGTCAGATGTGCGGGACAGAAGTGTGGCATCGGGCCACGGGCGGTGCGGCTTCCCGGATGGCATCAAAATCGGGGCTTAAGGCTCGAATTTGGAGGGAGTTCGGCAGTCCATGTCTCAGCTAATTTAGGGATTTCGCCGGGAAATGCAATGCAATCATGCACAATCGCAGATACGAGGCGCTTTGTGAAAATATTAACAAACAGATAAATACAAAGCCAGTAAATCAGGACAAAGAGGCCCATATTTAGACAAACGCAGAGAGCCCAAGCGCTGAAACTCTGAAAAGTGAGGCAGATGCGCCTCTCGGATTGCGAACACGGACAAGATCCCCGCCCCCTTGCTGGGCTTACTCCGCTGAAGCTGGGAAGGGGCGCTTAGTGGATCAGAGGAGAAAGCGCTCGCGAGGTGAAGGCTGCCGAGGTCCGCGGTGGCGACGTAGAGTCCCGGCGCTGAGCGTCTCGGTGGTAAGTTCAGTGCGGCGGCAGGCGGCGACCGTGAAGGACACCGATTTCCGCGCACTTCCGGCCCAGCAGATCAAACACCCGCACGTCGCCGATCGTGACGCGAGCGCGGCGACCAGCCGAGGGTCGTTCGCTGAACCTTCGAGAGGCAGAAGGGCGGAACAGAGGGCGGGACGCTATTGTGGCTATAAGTTTGCCGCGTGCGTCAAGGGCCTCCGGACCGACGATAGATCGATATCGTGTAGAACGTCTGGAAATCGTTCAGGTATGCCAATCGTCACTCAGAAATACCGCGTCCCCCGTCAGTTGCGCAGGGATCCGTCGGTGCTGGGTAGTATTCATTGGCGGGGCCAGTGATTCAGCGCATTGCCGAGCCATTCGTACCCGCCGAATAGATATGCCGTTGCTTCGGCCCTCTACCCGCAGAAGATACAGTTCGTCGGATTGAGCGAGTTGCAGAACGAACGCTGTCAAACCCAAAACGATCCAGTCATCAATTCGGTCGAAGCCGGTCAATACGCCCATCAATGCCTGCTTGTCCCTGTGATCCAGGTGTCCGACATGTTGCGCATTCGTTGTGACACAGACGTCGTCCCGTCCCATCCAGACGGACCACTCCATGTACTGACTGTTGACGTTGGGCCACGCAGTTGAACGATTGGACCAAACCAGCCGGAATCCGCCTGATGGTATAGTAGATCGTCATACAGCCCGTAGCACCGGTTCGGCCCGCCCGTAGCTCATGAGTACAGCTGTCTCCGGTCGGGCTCTCGCACGCCGACTCTTGCCAGCTGCCGCTACTTCACCCAGTTTCCCACGGTATGAAACGGCACCCACGGCTGTCTCCCCAGGCCCGTCCGACTCCACAAAAGATGTAGCCGGTAAACGCGGCATACATACGCCAGGTTCGTCGTTACTGATCCTGGACCGGCAACGGCCACGCCGTGCGCGACGGGAAAGAGTACCCGGCTCCGTCCACTGCGGCCCACCTGAGCGCGCATGAAGACAACAGAGCGCGCTCGTCAGCAGCAGCGCGCCGCGACAGCGCCGCCGCAGAAGCTATGTGGATGAGGAGAGCTGGTCAGCCATAGAAATGCAATCGTTAGCAGGCAGTTCCATCGTTCATGTCACGCCGGTTGCGACGTGAACTTGTAGCCCGCGGCGTAAACCGTGTGAATGTGGCGCGGGAGATTTCGGGTCGGTCTCGAAGTACTTGCGGAGGCGGAGGATCAGATTGTCGATGGTGCGCGTCGAGGGTAGCGGTCGTAACCCCACACGGTTTCGAGAATCGTGTCGCGGCTCACGACGTTGCCCTCGTGCTCGACCAGCAATTTGAGCACCATGCACTCTTTCTGCGTGAGTTCGACGGTGCCGCTCGCGGTCTGCGCGGAATAGGCGGTGAAATCGACCTGATTCCCGCCGAAGCTCACCACGCGACCCGCCGCCGGTTGCTGGCGGTACCACACGCCGCGTCGCAAAATCGCGCGCACGCGCTGGATCAGCTCGCGCACGCTGAACGGCTTGGTCATGTAGTCGTCGCCGCCAAGTTCCAGGCCCTGAATCCGCGCGTCCTCGCTATCGCGCGCGGTCAGGAACAGAATCGGCACATGATTGCCCTCGGCGCGTACACGCTCGCAGACCTCAAACCCGCTCGCCCCCGGCAGCATCACATCGAGAATCACCAGATCATGCGCGCGCTGACCAATCACCGCAATCGCGTTCAGGCCGTCGGCGACGTGATCCACCTCAAACCCCTCCGGCTTCGCAGATTCAGCCGAATCCCGGCGGCGATGTGCGCCTCTGTCCTCGACAATCAGAATCCGCTCAAGACACGGGCAGGGTCCTCGGCATAGGGCAAGTCCACAATGAAGCGCGCGCCCTTCCCGCGCCGTCGCTCTCGGCGCGCACGCTGCCATTAAATGATTCCACGATTTCACGCACCAGATACAGCCCCAGTCCCACACCCTGCGTGGCGCGTGTCTCTTCACTGCCGATGCGGTAGAAACGCTTGAAGATCAGTTCGCGCTGCTCGGAATCAAACCCCTGCCCCGCGTCGCTCACAGTGAACCGAATCTTGCGTTCGATCTTCGTCAAATAGAGATCGATCGTTCCGCCCGCGGGTGAATACTTAAGCGCATTGTCGAGCAGGTTCTTGACCACCAGTTGCCAGCGTTCGCCATCGGCGCGCGCGGTCAGGCCCAAATCGACATCAACATTCAGGCGCGTATTTCGCGCGGTCGATGCGCGTGAATATTCCTTCGCCACCCGCTCGGTTTCCTCGCTCAGGTCCACGATGGCCAGCAGTCCTTTATGCGCCGGATTCATCACCTTCTGCGCCTGCAAAAGCCGCTCGATCAGATCGTTCAAGCGGTCGAGATCGGAGCGCATCGTGGCCAACAGTTCCGCGCGCTTCGCGGGCGGCAGCTCGCGCTCGATCAGCGTATCCAGAAACAGCCGCAGTGACGTAATCGGCGTCTTCAACTCGTCGAGTCGCCGAGAGAAAGACCGACTGCCGGTGCTCGGTGGCGATCTCCTCGCGCAGTGTGCGATACATGTAGAGTACACCGCCGAGCAGCAGCAGCGCAAAGAAAAAGAGGCCTTCGCCAATGAACATGCGCATCCGCTTCGGCGGCGATGTGATCCACGGGGGCGCCAGCCGCGGGCGTGACGTCGAGATCAGGCGCGGGCATTGACCGCCAAGTCCGGAAAGCTGCGGCTGAGCCAAAACGCGTACTCTGTTTCGGTTTGTTGGTTGCGCTCGGTGGTGGCGATGGCGATTTGCTGTTGCCAGAGATCATGCTGAATCTGGGCAATGCGGCGGCCTTCATGCAGCTCGGGGGATGATCCACCAGCTCAGCTGCGCGACGGCGAGTGCCGTCGAGAATCAGGAACAGCACGAAATGGCCGCCGAAACGGCAACTTGGGGGCTAAGCAGGAGATCGCGGAAGGATGGCAAGGTGAGACCTGAAGCGTGAATGGCCGGAAGTTACGGCGGGGATGGAGCGGTGGACGGAATAGATGAATGATGATAGATGATAGATGAGTTTATTGTGAGAAACGGTGATTGCGCGCTTCACGCCAATGAAACTCCGACCCGATGGCCGCCGAGAGCGAGCACTAGGCGGAACCGCCACCAGGGCTCCGCCTGTCAGACTTTTCCAGAATCAGTGTGGTCAGAAGGGCCAGTGCTACTGCTTGGCGAACACTACGTTTATTGGTGCGGAATTTCCTTCGACCGTGACCGTCAGGTGTGTTGTTTTTGGTGAGTGTGTATGAGTAATACGTACTGTAACGAAGGCGCGCCCGGCGGCCGGCGCAAGGCCGAGCTCGCGCAGGACCTGCTGTTCATCGGCTTCTCGGGCGAGGAGCGCGGCCTCCTCGGCTCGACCGCCTTCACCCGCAATCCGCCGGCCGGCCTTGACCTCGCGAGCGTTCGCGCCATGATCAACATGGACATGGTCGGGCGCCTGCGCGACAACAAGCTGGCGATCCTCGGTGGCGGCTCGGCGGAGGAGTGGCCGGCGCTCGCCGAGCCGGTCTGCGCGGCGCACAAGGTCCTCTGCACGACCTCTGGCGACGGCTACGGCCCGTCCGACCAGACGCCGTTCTATGCCGCCGGCATCCCGATCCTCCATCTCTTCACCGGTACGCACGACGACTACCACCGTCCGAGCGACGACAGCGGCAGGATCAACGCCACTGGCGGCGCGACGGTCGCCGCGCTCGCCGCCGACCTCGCGGCCGCGGCGGCCGCCGCCGGGAAGCTCACCCTGCGCGCCGTGCCGGAGCCGGCGCCGCGCGGCGACGTGCGTTCCTTCGGCGCGTCGCTGGGAACGATTCCCGACTACACGGGCCCGGGCGAGGGCAAGAGCGGCGTGCTGCTCTCGGGAGTGCGGCCCGGCAGCGCGGCCGAGAAGGCCGGCATGCAGCGCGGCGACATCCTGATCGGCCTGCTTGGGCGCGACATCGGCGACATCAACGACTTCATGTTCCTCCTCCGCCAGGCGAAGCCGGGCGACAAGGCGAAGGCGATCGTCCTGCGCGACGGCAAGCGCATCGAGTTCGAGGTCGTCTTCGGCGAATCGCGGCGCATGTAGTCGCTTGCCGAAGGGGACGACTTTCTCGGGCAAGTTCTGGACCGTCGCGCCGGCGGCGCTGTCCTACTTCCGGCCGCCCAGGTCCCGCCCGGCGAGCCGTTCCGCCTCGAGGTCGAGGATCCCACCGTCGGCACGGTCGCCCTCTCCGGCGCGCTGCACGCGCCGGCCTCCGCCTGCAATCTCCTCGTTGCGCTGCACGGGCTCGGTGGCAGCGCCGAGAGCTCGTACATGCGCCGCCTCGCCGCCGCGGCGGTAACCGCCGGCTTCGCCTGCCTTCGCCTGAATCACCGCGGCGCCGAGCTCGAGGCGCAGGACTACTACCACGCCGGACTCACCATCGATCTCGAATCGGTGCTCGCCGCGGAGGAGCTCGCGCGGTTCGAGCGTGTCGGCGTCATCGGTTTTTCGCTCGGCGGGCATGTCGCCTTGCGCTATGCGGCGGAGCGGCCAGGGACGACCGATCCGCGGCTCGTGGGCGTTGCCGCGGTCTGCGCTCCGCTCGATCTCGATCGTGGCGCGACAGCGCTCGATGGCCCGGGTACCTGGCTCTACCGCCGGTACATCCTGCCAGGGCTGCGCAAGCAGGTGGATGCGGTCGAGAAGCTGCGCCCCGTGCCGTGCCGACCGGGACCGCCGGGCGCGGGTGCGCGGGATTCGCGAATGGGACAGCCTGGTCGTCGCGCCGCGCTGGGGATTCGCCTCGGCCGAGGACTACTACGCCCGCGCCAGCGTCGCGCCGATCCTCGACCGGATCGCGCTGCCGGCCTGGATCATCGAGTCGGAGAACGATCCGATGGTGCCGGTCTGGACGCTGGAGAGCGCCCTGGCGCGCCTTTCGCCCACCACCGAAGTCACCTGGACCCCGCGCGGTGGCCACGTCGGCATGCCCGCCGACCTCGACCTCGGGCGGCCGGGTCCGAAAGGCCTTCACGCCCAGCTCCTCTCCTGGCTGAGTGCGCAGCTCCGCACCTGAGATTCGGCTACAGTAGGAGGCGTCCGCCACCTTTCACTGGGAGGGCGAGATGCGAAAGACCGTCCGAGCCTGCGTCGTCCTCGCCGCCTGCGGATTTCCTGTCGCTCTTGGGGGAATCTCCGAACCCCGCCTCGTCGCCGACCTGTCGACCGTCCTCTCGCCATACGAAGGATCGAGGCCCCACGGTCTGACGACGATCGGCGCTCAGGTCGTCTTCGCTGCGCAGCCGGACGACCATTCCGACAGGCTCTTTCGCTCGGACGGCACGCCAACCGGCACGAGCGAGCTCGCTGCACCCTGTGCCGTGCGCGAGCGGGGGGCGATTGCGTTGTTGTACGCCAGCTCGGCGCGGGCGTTCTATGCGGTCAGTTGCGGCGATCGCGCCGCCGCGCTCTGGGCGACGGACGGCACGGTCGCAGGCACGACCCCCTTGCTCGGAGCCACGGAGTTCCAGCGCGCCTGGCCCTTCTATTCGGCACCCGGATGGGTCGAGGATGGCGCCCGGACGCTCTTTCTGCAGGGCGGGAACTATGCCTCGCCGCTCGAGCTCTGGCGCACCGACGGCACCGCCTTCGGCACGATTCGTCTCGCGATTCTGTCGGACCAATACGGCGCGACGGGGGCGCTCGCCAGCCGGGCCAACGGTAACTTCCAGCTCCTCGTCTGGGAGCACTTCGCTAGCCTCGCAGTTTGGGAGAGCGACGGTACGGTCGCCGGAACCGGCTTGGCGACGTCGGTCGATCCAGGCACGACCTCGTTCGGCGTTCGGTCGTTCGCGTCGACGGCGAGCGGAATCTTCTTCATGCTCGAGCTCGGCGACCCGGTAGTGAAGGAGCTCTGGCTCTCCGACGGCACAGGTACCGGTACGCAACGGCTCGCGACTTTCGATTCCGATGTCTGGTACGAGCTCGTCGCGCACTCCGGAGCGATCTACTTCACGGCCTCCGCCGGCGGCGCAGCCGGAATCTGGCGCAGCGACGGCACCACGGCGACGACGCGCCGGATCGCAGCGCTCGACAATCTCGTCATCAGTCCCGCCTCGTTCACTTTCCTGAACGAGAGGATCTACTGTCTGGGCTTCGCCCAAGACTGGTCGTCGGGCTCGATCTACAGCGCGCCCGTCGCCGGCGGGAGTCCGGAGGAGCTCCTTCAGCAGTGTGTCGGTGACTTCTGCTATCCGCTCTACGAGAACCTCTGGATCGAAACTGTCGGGGGTCGACTGGTTTTCTCCCGCCGCGAGCCGGGCGTTTCCTCCGTTTGGAGCAGCGACGGCGTGTTCGGTGGGACGCCATTGCAACTCGCACCGCCTTGCAGCGACACGGAGTGCCGATGGTCGGGCTCTCCGCCTGTGGTTCAGGGGGAGGAGCTCCTGTTCCTTCGCCAACTCTCCCAGCTCCCAGCGATGGAGCTCTGGAGATCCGGTGGGACCGCGGCCTCGACGTTTCGCGTCGCCGGTCCGTTTCCGGACCTGCCCTGGCCCCCGTCCGGCGGTGACTCTCCGCTCGCCACGCTATCCGGCGACGGCGGGTGGCTCTTCGCCGCCGGAGACGAGGTCCACGGCCACGAGCTCTGGCGTGCCCGGAGACAGGAGGATTCCGGAGTCCTGGTTGCCGACTTGCGCCTCGACCGACCGCGCCTCGAGGGGCTGGAAGCAATCGGCCTGGTGGAGCCGGATCTCGTGTTCGCTCTGCAAAACCCAGACTCGACGCGCACGCTCTACCGTCACTGGAGGGGCGGAGATGCCGTCGAGCCTTTCCTCACCCTGCCGGTGATCCGGGGGCGCTACGGCAGCCGCAATCCGGCGCCGACCTGGCGTATCGCCGGCGACGCCTGGTACCTCTTCGAGAGCGACTTCGATGGCAACCAGAGCTCGGAGGATTTCGCGCAGCAGGTCTGGCGCTACGACCCGGTGTCGCAGGATGTCCGGGCGCTCTTTGCGGAGATCGGGAGCACGAGCATTGGCGCGCTGGCACACGACCTCTGGCCTTCGCAGGGCGATTTTCTGCTTCTGGGAGGGCGCGACGCCCTGCTGCAGCCGGCCATCTATCGGCTGCGCCCTGCGTCCGGGACGATTTCTAAGCTCATGGACCTTCCTGCTGCCCATGCGGCCACGCTGGGCAGGAGCGGCAATTCCTGGTTCCTGATCGAAGACCGGTCCCGGCTCGTGGTGTTCGATCTGGCGCGGCGCACCCGTGAGGTCCTCGTCGACTTCACCGGCGGCTCGCTGGGCGACGCGATCGTACTGCCTGGCGGAGCTCTGATCGAGATCGGCTGGTCGCCCTACTCCGGCGATGGACGGGTCGAGCTCTGGCAAAGCGACGGCAGTGCGGCAGGGACCCGGGAGCTGGGACAGTGGACGAGCCAGGTCTGGTGTTCCTCCTGGATACAGATGCCGCCGAGCGCGGACCGGAATGTCGTTCTCTTCGCCGTCGAAGCGGGGTGCGGCTCGAGCCACGAGCTCTGGATCAGCGATGGCAGCGCGGAACGCACCGGTCGCCTGCGGACGTTTACCGGCGGCGAGGCACTGGTCGAGGATGGCGGGACTCCGTTTCGCGGCGAGATCTACTTTCTCGGCTCCGCCCGAGATCCCGTTTCCGACGTCTCGACCCACTCGGTCTGGAAAACGGACGGAACTCCAGGCGGCACGGTCCCGATCGTCGAGCTTCCGTCGGGGTACGCCGACTCCCCCAACGCGCTCCTCGGCACAGCGGGATCGTCAGGCATCTATTTTCCCTGGGGTGACTCGAGTCACGGAATGGAGTTGTGGCGAACCGACGGCACCGCGCCGGGGACGGGTCTCCTGGCCGATCTGGAGCCCGGCGCGTACGGTTCCTCCCCATTCCCGCTGTGGGCGGTCGGGGACCAGGTGCTCTTCGCTGGCTGGACGTCGGCCAACGGCACCGAGCTCTGGCAGGTGGACGGCGGGCTCGACACTCCGCAACTGGTCGCGGATCTCTTTCCCGGTCCGGAGAACGCGGACCCGTTCATTTTCGCCGCCTCCGACGAGAGGCTCTATTTCCTCGCCGATGACGGCATCGTGGGGCGCGAGATCTGGGAGGTCGACGATCCGTCGGTGGCGTCCTGCGTGGCCTCGCCGACGACCCTCTGCCTGTCCAGCGGCCGCTTCCGCGCCCGTGCGGTGCGGCGCGACTTCGGCGGCGAGCTGGGAGAAGCAGGGGCAGTGGCGCTCACCGGCGACAGCGGCTACTTCTGGTTCTTCGACGCAGGGAATCCGGAGGTGATGCTGAAGATCGTCGACGCCTGCGGCCTGCCCGGCTTCGAGAACTTCTGGGCGTACTCGACCGGCCTGACCAACGTCGAGGTCGAGCTCGAGGTCGTCGACACGGTGACCGGCGAGCGCAAGGACGTCCGGACGGCGCTCGGCGTGCCGTTCGTTCCGGACTTCGACAGTCGATCCTTCCAGGTCTGTGATGGTGTCGCGAAGATCTCAGCCGTCGGGCGGACGGAATCCCTGCCCGGGACGGGCGAGTCCCAAGTCCTGCCACTCCTCGACGGGCGCTTCGAAGCCACCGCGACCTGGGCCGCGCGGGACGGCAGGTCAGGCGCCGGTCAGGCGGTCGCGATCTCCGGCGACAGCGGCTACTTCTGGTTCTTCGCGCCGTCGATCGTCGAGGTTCTGGTCAAGATGGTGGACGCCTGCGGCTACCCGGGCTTCGACAATTTCTGGGTTTTCGCCGGCGGCCTGACCGACGTCGAGGTCCACCTCGTCCTCCGCGACACCTGGTCCGGCATCACCGTAAGCCACCACAACTCGCAGGGGGCACCCTTCACGCCGCTCCTCGAAACCGGTGCCCTGCGGGTCTGCGCTTCTGCACCCTGAGGGCGACGCCTGCGTCGCCCTCGGCGATGTCGGCCGGGGGCGGTGGCGGCGAGGGCGGCGATGGCTGAGATTACTGGGCGGTGCGCAGGGTGACGTCGCCGCTGCCGGTGGAGATGGCGGCGGTGCCGGTGGCGGCGCCGATCTCGGCCTTGAAGTCGCCGCGTCCGCTGTGGGTCACGCGGCTCGACGGCAGGTCGAGGGAGATCTCTCCCGAGCCGGTGCTCACGGCCATGCGCACCTGCGGCGCCGCGGTGGCCGGGCTCGCCTCGAGAGTGACATCGCCGCTGCCGGTGTCGATCGCGATCCGCGTGACGGCGGAGAAGTCCCCCGACAGGGTGACGTCGCCCGAGCCGGTGTCGGCGTTGAGGTTGCTGCCGAGTTTCAGCGCTCGGCCGACGATGTCGCCCGAGCCGGTGTCGCAGCTGAAGGTGCCGGCGACGTCCTGGAGGTGGATGTCGCCGCTGCCGGTGTCGATGTCCACTTTGCCGGCGGCGACCTGTTCGAGGCGGACGTCGCCGGATCCGGTATCGACCTGAACGTCACCCTTCTGCCGGGCGATACGGACATCGCCCGAGCCGGTGTCGGCGGAGAGGCTGCCCTCGCCATCCTGGACCTGGATTTCGCCGGTCGCGATGTCGAGGGTCTGGGCGCCGCGGACGCCGGTCGAATCGACGACGCCGATGCCGCCCTTGACCTGTACGCCGACGCCTGCCGGGAGCTCGATGCGGAAGTCGGCGTAGAGAGTCAGGGCGCCGCCCCCCGGCTGGCTCACAATGCTGACCTGGCGACCGTCGTACTTGAAGTTCGAGCTCCCCATATCGAGCCACTCGAGGAACCAGGGCAACTCTTCGCCCTCGCCGCGGCGCGGGTAGCAGTACTTGCGGCTCTCGTCGAGCGGGTAGACCGCCTTGACGATCCAGCGGTCGCCCTTCTCCTCGTAAGTCACGTTCAGGAGCCCGGCGACCCGTTCGGCTTCGGTCGCGCTCTTGCCCGCGGCGTGGACCGTCCCGGCGATGCGGACCTGCGAGCCGCTGGCGGCGGCGACGGTGACGTTTCCGGCCAGGTTGTGCAGCTCGACGACCAGATTGGGGCGGCCAGCGAGTGCGCGCTCGACTTGGCGCTGGGCATCGGCAGCGAAGGCGGAGGAGAGGCTGGCCAGCGCGAGGGAGCCGGCGGCCAGGAGAAAGCGGGCTGGAGCGAGCGTCAGGAGCTTCGGGGCGCGAAATCGGAACATCGGCGTCTCCTCGTCGGGGTGGAAGTTCTACCCCCTGCACTACGGACCCGTCGCTCCGAAGTTACAGCCGGACCGGCGAGTTGCCGATTCGGTTATGCTCTTGCACCGTGAGAAAGCCACTGGTGCCGTTCCGCAAGGTCGTGCCGAGCCTGGTCACCGGCGCCGGCCTCGTCTTCGGCTTCTGCTCGATGCTCGCGGCGTCGCAAGGCGAGTACGACATCGCCGTCTACCTGCTGGTGGCCGCGATCTACTGCGACATGTTCGACGGCCAGCTGGCGCGCCTGCTCAAGGCGACCAGCCGCTTCGGCCAGCAGTTCGACAGCCTCTCGGACGCCCTGTCGTTCGGCGCCGCGCCGGCGTTCCTCGTCTATCAGTCGGTGTTGCGTCCGCTCGGACCCTGGGGCGTCGCCGCGGCGCTGGTCTTCGTGATGGCGGGGGTGCTCCGCCTGGCGCGCTTCAACGTCACCGCGGACGCGCATGCCAAGGACCGGCGGACGCTGGGCGTGCCGATCCCGATCGGTGCGGGCTACGCCATGGTCGTGGCGCTGATGCGCGACGACATCTCGCCGCTCGCCGCCGCCGCGACCCTGATCCTCATGGCGCTGGCGATGGTGTCGCGCGTCCGCCTGCCGCAGCTCCAGAAGAACTCGGTGGTCACGACGATGCTGCTGGTCGGGATCTGCAACTACATGGCGGTCGTCGCCTGGCCCACCTGGAAGACGGTGGTGTGGTGGAACGTCTGGAACGCCGTGATCCTCGCGACCGCCTGGCTCGAAGAGCGCCGGCACCGCGGCGAGCCCGACGACTCGCCCGAGCCGCGGACGACCTAGCTCGACCCCGAAGGAACTTCGGCAAAGAGCCGGGAGAGCTCCTCGACGCCGTCGACCAGACGCGGTCCTGGACGGCTGAAGCAGCCGTTGGCATCGACCGCCGCGACCCGGCCCGCGCGCACCGCGCGCAAGCCTTTCCCAGGCGGGATTTCCCGCCAGCTTCGCCACTTCGCGCTTCGCCCCGGCGGCGTCGAAGCCGCACGGCATGGCGACGATCCAGTCGGGGTCGGCAGAAGCGATCTCCTCCCAGGTCGATCGGCGCGAGCGCTCGCCCGGAGCGACGGCGAACGGATCGCGCCCGCCGGCGATAGCGATCATCTGGGGCACCCAGTGGCCGCCGAGGAACGGCGGGTCGAGCCACTCGAGGGCGACGACGGTCGGGTGGATCCGGCCCCGGGTCGCCCGTTCGACCGCGTCGAGCCGGGCGCGCAGGCTGTCGACCAGGGCCCCGGCGCGAGCGCTGCGGCCGATGCGTTCGCCGACATGGAGGATGTCCGCCAGGACGTCCTCGAGGCGCGTCGGGTCGAGCGAGAGGATCTCGGGGCACCTGGGCAAGGGGCGCGACCGCCGTCGCCGACCTGGGCGGTTGAGACCGCGCAAACGGGGCAGAGCTCCTGCGTAAAGAGCAGGTCGGGCTCGAGCTCGGCGAGGCGCTTCTCGTCGAGCGTGTAGAGGCTCGCCCCGGAGGCCAACTGCGCCGAGACTGCGGCGTCGACCTCCTTCGGCGCCATGCCCGGCGTGAGGGCGCTGCCGGTGAGGATCGGCCGCGTCCGTGCCTCGGGCGGGTAGTCGCATTCGTGCGAGACGCCGACGACCTCGTCGCCGGCGCCCAGGGCGAAGAGGATCTCGGTGGCGTTCGGGACGAGCGAGACGATGCGCATCGTTTGCGGATCCTAGCGGTTCGGGCGTCCGTGGTCTCGCCGGCGGACGGTCGCGCGGGGGACCCGGTAGGATTGGAGCTTCATGAGCGACAACACCCAGCGCACCAACCGCCTCGCCGCCGAAAGCTCCCCCTATCTGCTGCTCCATGCCCACAACCCCGTCGACTGGTACCCCTGGGGCCCGGAGGCGCTGGCGAGGGCGAAGGCCGAGGACAAGCCGATCTTCCTCTCGGTCGGCTACTCGACCTGCTTCTGGTGTCACGTGATGGAGCGCGAGTCGTTCTCGGATCCGTCGATCGCGGCGCTCATGAACGAGGAGTTCGTCAACATCAAGGTCGACCGCGAGGAGCGCCTCGACCTCGACGAGATCTACATGCTCGCGACCCAGGTGCTGCACGGCCAGGGCGGCTGGCCGAACTCGGTCTTCCTGACCCCCGACCTGCTGCCGTTCTTCGCCGGCACCTACTTCCCGCCGATCGACAGCCGCGGCATGCCCGGCTTCCCGACCGTCCTGCGCTCCATGATCCACGCCTGGAAGGAGCGCCGCGGCGACGTCGAGCAGCAGGGGGCGGAGCTGGGCGAGGCGATCCGGCGGCATCTGGCGGAGATCGAGCCCTTCGCCGGCGAGCTTCCCGGCGCGGCGCCGGCGGAGCGCGCCCTCGGCGCGCCTGCGCGAGAAGTTCGATCCGACCTGGGGCGGTTTCGGCGGGGCGCCGAAGTTTCCGTCGCCGGCGAACCTCTTTCTGCTGCTCGCCCTGGCCGATCCGGGCTCCGCGCACGCCGGGCCGGCGGCGATGATGCTCGCCGCGACGCTCGACGCCATGGCGCGCGGCGGCATCTACGACCAGCTGGCCGGCGGCTTCCACCGCTACGCCACCGACCGCGAGTGGCGGGTGCCGCACTTCGAGAAGATGCTCTACGACAACGGGCTGCTGCTCGAGGTCTATGCCCGCGAGTTCGCGCCGCTCGCGGCAACCCGGAAGCGGCGCGGATCGTGCGCGAGACCGCCGGCTTCCTCGCCCGGGAGATGACGCTGCCGGACCCGGAGGGGCAGCCGGGAACGGGCGGTGCCTTCTGGAGCGCCATCGACGCCGAGACCGGCGGGCGCGAGGGCGCCTATCTACGTCTGGACGCGCGACGAGCTCGACCTCGCGCTCGGCGCCGAGGGCGCCACATTCCTCGCGCCGCTCTTCGGCTTCCATGCCGAGCCGTTCTTCGAGGAGAGCCGCTACGTCCTTCACCTGCCGCGGGCGCTCGACGTGCAGGCGAAGGAGCGCCGGCTGACGCGCGACGAGCTGCTCGCCGAGATCGCCCCGCTGCGCGCGAAGCTCCTCGCGGTGCGCTCGCGCCGCCGGCGGCCGGCGACCGACGACAAGATCCTCGCCGACTGGAACGGCACGGCGATCGCCGGCCTCGCGGTCGCCGGCAAGGACGCTCGCCGAGCCGGCCTTCGTCGAGCAGGCGCGGCGGGCGGCCGACTTCGTGCTCGTCCATCTGCGGAGCGCCGAGCGGGACGCTGCTGCACTCCTGGCGCCGCGGCGCCGGCCGGATCGAGGCCGGGCTCACCGACTACGCCTACTTCGTGCGCGGGCTCCTGCGCCTGCACGAGGCCACGGGAGAGCCGCGCTGGCTCGACGAGGCCGTGCGGCTCACCGACGAGCAGGAGCGCCGCCTGGGCTCGCCGCGCGGCGGATTCTTCAACAGCGCCGACGCGCCCGACCTCCTGGTGCGCGGCAAGGAGGTCTTCGACGGCGCGATGCCCGGGGCGAACGGCGTCGCCGCGCACAATCTCCTCGACCTGGCCGCCGCGACCGGCGAAAGCCGATTTCTCGCCCTCGCGGAGCGCACGCTGCGTGTCGTTCGCTCCCCTCGTTGTTCGACACCCCGAGGGATCGAAGACCATGGCTCTAGCCCTGGCGCGCTTCGCGCGCGAGAACGGCTCGCTTCGCTCGGGTGACACAGTCGCCACCGCGGCGTTGTTTTCGGTAAAGGAGGGTAGTGGTTCGGCGGACGACCTCGGGTCGGTCGCGCAGGGAGTGGTCGCGCTTTCGCTGCGCAGTGACTTGCCCGACACGGCGGGCCGGCGGCCGTTCGTTCTCACGCTCAATCGTGGCGGAGGGCTGGCATCTCGACGGCGAGCCTGCGCGTCGAGGGGGTCGAATCTCGACCTCGATACTGCGTCGATGGTCTACCCGCAGCCCGAAGTCACCGGCGAGCCGGGGTCTCCCCTTTACCAGCAGGCTTTTCGTGGGAAGGTCATCATCGCCGGCCGCGCGCGGAGCGCGCAGGGCGCCGGCGCCGAGCCGCGCGCTGAAGTTGAAATATCAGGCCTGCGACGACCATCGCTGCCTGCCGCCGGCCGGAGAAGACGATTCTTTTCCGCCTATCGAAACCTGATCGGACCGGTCGCATCCAACGGCGACGAGGAGAGCTCCCTTTCGATGACCTGGATCGAGATCGCCCCCTGGCTGGTGCGAGCGCTGGGCGCCTACGCCGCGCTCGGGGTGCTCTTCGCAGGCGCCTTTCTCGCCCGCGGCATCGAGCGCCTCGATCCCGGCGCGCACGGCTCGGGCTGGGGCTTCCGCCTGATCGTTCTCCCGGGAGTGGTGGCCTTCTGGCCGTTGCTGCTCAGGCGCTGGCTGCGCCGGCGCCGCGCTGCCGGTCGAATCGAATGCCCATCGCCGCGCGGCGCGGGCGGCGCGGAGGAGGCGGCGATGATCGGCGGCCTCCGCGACGGCGCATCGCTGGATCTGGCTGCTCCTCGCCCTCCTGCTGCCGGCGCTTCTGTGCTCGGCGTCGCGCCCGCGACGGAGCCTGCCGCTGCAGGAGCTGCCCGCGGCGCTGGCCCGCACGCTCTGCCCTCGGACGGTGGGCGATGAGTGCCGCCGGCTACGTGGCGGTCGGCTGGTCGCCGGGGAAGCGGCGCTACGACGCCGTCGCTCTCGGCGGCGCCGCGCTCTACCTCGCGACTCTTCGTCGGCGTCGGCCTCTGGGTGCGGCCCGAGATCACCGCCGAGACGCTGCTGATCCGCGCCTTCGGCACGCTGGCGCTCGCTGCTGCTGCACGTCGTCCTCGCGATCGGGCCGCTGGCGCGGCTCGACCGCCGCTTCCTGCCGCTGCTGTAGAACCGGCGCCACCTCGGCGTCACGATGTTCCTGCTTCGCGCTGGCGCACGGCGGCTTCGCGACTCTTCCAGTTCCACGCCCTCGGCGACCGCAATCCGCTGGTCGAGCCTGCTGACCAGCAACCCGCGCTGGGCGAGCCTGGCGCAGTTCCCGTTCCAGCAGCTGGGCGCCGCGGCGCTGGTCATCCTCTTCCTGATGGCGGCGACCAGCCACGACTTCTGGCTGGCGAATCTCACGGCGCCGGTCTGGAAGACGCTGCACATGGCGGTCTACCTCGCCTACGCGCTGCTCGTCGGCGCACGTCGCGCTCGGCGTGCTGCAGGACGCCACGAGCGCCGCTCGCCGGCGGCGCTGCCTCGGCGCCGGGCTCGCGACGCTCGTGCGCGCTGCATCTCGCGGCGGCGTGGAAGGGAAGGGCGGCTCGACCGCGAGCTCGCCGGGACGCCGGCGCCGACGGTTTCGTCGAGGCCTGCGGCGTCGAGCGAGATCCGCGAAGGCCGGGCGCGCATCGTCACGGTCGGCGGCGAACGGGTGGCGGTCTTCCGCTACGACGGCAAGCTCTCGGCGGTCTCGAACGTCTGCCAGCACCAGAACGGCCCGCTGGGCGAGGGCAGGATCCTCGACGGCTGCATCACCTGCCCCTGGCACGGCTTCCAGTACCGGCCCGCCACGGCGCCTCGCCGGCGCCGTTCACCGAGCGCGTGCCGACGTTCCGGCTGCGGCTGTCGACGGCGCTCGGGTCTTCGTCGATCCGCGGCCGCTCGCCGCCGGGCACCTTCGTCGAGCCGGTCGCTTTCGACGAGCCGTTCGCGGAGAAGGCAAAGGCTCGGTAAAGGATGGAGCTCGACGAGTTCTTCGTCGGCTACTTGCCCGTGCCGGCCGGGAATTGCGCGCTTCGCGCGCGGGGTCGCGGTCGTCGCGCTCGTCGGGTCTGGCGGCCATGCCGCGCGCGCTCGCCAGCGCCCAGCGGCCGCTCGGGCAGGGGCAGTTCGCCTGGGACACCGAGGCGGAGTTCTGCGGACGCCTGCAGACCTCCGCCGGTGCCCGGACTGTGGACCGTAGCGCACGCGCCGGTCCGGCGGATACCCCCTTTACTGGCGCTTTTGTGCCTCTCGTCGGGCGAGGGCAAGCACGGTCCGGACGCGCAGCTGCGCGCTCGCGGGCGACGGGACGTCGCCTGCGCGGACACCGCATCGAGCGCTATGGCAGGCAGCTCATCGAGGTGACGGCCGAGACCGCGAGGCTCCGGGGCGGCGGTGACGGCGCCGGAGCCTGGCGCCTCCGGCGCAGGCTCGGGCTCGGCCGGCACCGGTTGCGCGGCGAGATCGTCGACTCGAAGTGCTGGTTCGGCGTGATGAAGCCGGCGCAGGGCAAGGCCCACAAGGACTGCGCGGTGCGCTGCATCTCCGGCGGCGCGCCGCCGGCGTTCGTGGTCCGCGCGGCGACGGCACCGGCGGGCGGGAGCGGACCCTGTCCTGCTGCTGGTGGCGGCCGACGGCGGCCCGCTCGGCCGGCCGGATTCTCGACCTGGTGGCGAGCCGGTGGAGATCGAGGGCGAGGTCTCGCGGCTCGGCGACCAGTTGCGTCTTTTCGACGGATCCGGCGAGCGATCCATAGAATCGACGGGTGAAGCGGATCTCGTCCGGGTTCTGCGGGCCGGCTACCGGCTCGTCGCCGTCGCCGTCGTCACGCTGTTCGCCTACTCTCGTGGCGCTCTCGGCGCGCGCCTGCGCGATCTTCTCGCGCCGCTTCGCGGTGCGCGGCCAGGGCTGGGCCTACCAGGTCTGGTCGAAGGCGCTCTGCCGGATCTTCGGCGTGCGCGTGACGGTGCGCGGACCGGCGCCGAAGCCGCCGTTCTTCCTGGTCTCGAACCACCTGAGCTACATCGACATCTTCGTCCTCGGCACGCAGCTGCCCTGCGTCTTCGTCGCCAAGGCGGAGATCGACGGCTGGCCGATCTTCGGCGCCATCTGCCGTTCGGTCAACACGATCTTCATCGACCGCAGGTCGAAGCGGAAGCTGCCGCAGATCCTCGCCCGCATCGAGGAGGCGCTCGGCGCCGGGCAGGGGGTGGTGATCTTCCCCGAGGGGACCTCGGGGGCGGGGCGACCGGGTGATGCCGTTCCGCTCGCCGCTGCTCGAGTTCGCCATGGGCTCCCGGGGGGCGTCCACCACGCCACGATCAACTACCGCTCGCCGGAGGGCGAGGCGCCGACCCACCTCGCCGGTCTCCTGGTGGGGGGACATGCCGCTCGGCGCGCACCTGCGGGAGTTCCTCTGGCTGCCGCACGTCGAGGCGTCGATCCACTTCGGCGACGCGCCCGTGCGCGGCGACGACCGCAAGCAGCTCACCGCCGAGCTCCATCGCGCGGTGTCGGCGCGCTTCGAGCCGTTCGTCGAGGGCGCCGAGGTCGAGCGCCTCATGAAGCCTGAAAGCGGAAGACCCGCAGCAGCTGCCGCGGGTCCTCCGAGTCACCGCACGACCGTTTCAAGTAGCGCTCGCTCAGTCCTCGTCGAGCCGCGGGTTGCGCTCCCGCTCGTCGCCGCGTCCCGCGTCGTCGTCGTCGGACCGGCGGTCGTCGCGATCGCGACTCGCGCCGGCGATCCGCGCCGCCCGCTCGATGACGTCGCCGAGGTCGCTGGCGGAGCGGTTGCGGCCGCGCTCGGAGTCGAGCCGCGCCGCTTCGCGGCGCAGGGTCCGCCAGGCGAGGTCGTCGCCGGCCGCCGGTCTCCTTGAGCTTCTCGGCGAAGGCGGCGGCGAGGGCGGCCTGGCGGAGGTTCGACGAGGCGTCCTCCCAGTCCGCTCGAGGTCGCGGGCGCGCAGCTCCCGGCGACTCCTCGATGACGCGCTTCGTCCGCGACGCTCTTCCAGCGCAGGCGGAGCGTGGCGATGCCGGTCGCTGCCGGAGGCGCCGTCGCGCAGCCGCACCTCGTAGAGCGCGGTCGCCTGGTGCCCGGCGCCGAGCTCGCCGGCGTCGATGCGGTCGTTGCGGAAGTCGCGGTCGGCGACGTCGCGGTTCTCGTAGCCGAGCAGGCGCCAGCGGACGACCGCCTCGGGGTTGAACTCGACCTGCGCCTTGGCCTCCTTCGCCACCGTCTCGAGCGTCCCGGTCAGATTCTCGACGAAGACCTGGCGCGCCTCGTCGAGGGCGTCGACGTAGTGGTAGGTGCCGTCGCCCTGGTCGGCGAGCTGCTCCATCAGGGCGTCGTTGTAGTTGCCCATGCCGAAGCCGACGGTGGTGAGGGCGATGCCGCGCTGCGCCTCCTTGCCGATCCGCGCCAGGATCGACTCCGGTCCCGTCGCGCCGACATTGGCGACGCCGTCGGAGCACAGCAGGATGCGGTTGCTCGCCCCCTGCCGCCAGCCCTCGTCGGCGAGGTCGTAGGCGAGGCGCAGGCCCTGCTTCGACGTTGGTCGAGCCTTCGGGGCGGAGCTCGGCGATCGCGCGCCGGATCTCCTCGAGATCCCTCGTGTGGCGGAGCAGGATCCGGCCGTTGGTGCCGTAGACCACCAGGCCGACCCGGTCGTCCGCGCCGAGCTCGTCGAGCAGCAGGCCCAGGGCGCGCTTCACCAGACCGAGGCGGTTCTCCTGGTTCATCGAGCCCGAGACGTCGACGACGAAGGTGAGGACGGCGGGCTTGCTGTCGCGGTCGTCGATCTCGCGCGCCTTGACGGCGAAGCGCAGCAGGCGGGTGCGCTCGCCGGGGTAGAAGGCCGCCGGGGCTCCTTCGGCGACGAGCGCGAAATCGCCGCGCCGGGGGCGCCGGGTCGTCGTAGGTCCTGGGCGTTGACGAACTCCTCGACGCGGATCGCCGCGGGCGGCGGCAGCAGGCCGCGCTCGAGATAGCCGCGGGTCAGCGTGTACGAGCCGGTGTCGACGTCGAGCGCGAAGGTCGAGAGGCGATCCTCCGTCGGTGTCGACGAAGCGATGCGCCGGCGTCTCGCGGAAGATCATGGTGTCGGGCTGGGCCCGCAGGGCAGGTCGCCCTCGCGCTCGAACCGCGCGCTCGCGCTGTTGATTCTCGTTGCGGCGAGCCGGCGGCGTTCCCTGAATCGCATCGTAGGCCACGGAGAACCTGCCTTCCGAGGCTTCTAGTTCGGTCGTTCCAATCAGAGAGACTGCCAGCGGCGCTGCGGTGCTGCCGGCGAGGCGGGCCTCGTCATCGCGCTGCCGGTAACGCCTCCGACGGCGCCACCGGCCACTCCGCCAGCGACACCCCCTTCGACGTCGCCCAGAACGCCCGCCTCGCCTGCCTCGCCTCCGACCCGGGGAGCCGAGTCTTCCTCGTAGGCCGGTTCCGGTATCGAATCCGCAACCACGACAGGCTGGACGACCTGTGTCTGCAGCTGTTCCTTTACCGAAAAGCTTTCAGTAAGGGTGGACGAGGTCGCCGGGGCGTCGGTCGGGCTGGGCTTCGCCTCGGACGGGCCTTTGGCGAGCCGGAGGACGGCGGCGGAGGGTGCCGACGCCTGCAAGCTCGGCGTCGCACGCCGCGAGGCCTTGAACTCCTCGGCCTGGCGGTCGAACTCCGTGGCCCTGGCGGGTCTTCACAACCTGCCAGGCGACGGTGGCGCCGACGGCGGCGAGGGCGAGGGTCGCGGCGAGGCGCAGGGGCCAGCGGCGCGGGCCGGATCCGGTCGTCGCGGTCTTGCCGGCCAGGGTGCGCAGCGTCGGGGATCTCGGCCTGGATCTTCTCGAGCAGCCCGGCCGGGGGCGGGGGGACGGGGAAATCGCGCAGTTCGCGAGCGAGCATCTTCTCTTGTCGTTGGGGTTCATCACTTTCCCTCCAGGGCGGCTTGGATGGCGGCGAAGGCGCGGGCGAGGCGCTTGCGGACGCCGGGCGGCGTCATGCCCTCTTGCTTGGCGATCTCGGCGACGGGAACGTCGCCCCAGTAGTGCGCGGTCACGACCGAGCGCAGCTCCTCGGGCAGGGCGAGCACGGCGCGACGCAGGCGTTGCTGGCTCTCGTGCCGGGCGGCGCTCTCGTCGGGGGGCGGGTCGGTGGCGACCGCGGTCGCCTCGACCGCCGGCTCGAGCGGCACGATGCGGAACGGCCGCCGCCGCGAGTTGAGGAAGGTGTTGTAGGCGATGCGGTAGAGCCAGGTCGAGACCTGCGAGGTCTCGCGGAAGCCGGCGAGCGACTGCCAGGCTTTGCGGTAGGTCTCCTGGGTCAGGTCGGCCGCCTGGTCGGGATCGCCGCACAGCCGGCAGAGCGAGCCGTAGACCCTGGCGTAGGTCGCCTCGACAAGCCTCTCGGCCGCCTCCCGGCTGCCGCGCTTCAGCTCCTCGAGCACCGCCTTTCGGCTGCCGCTTCCGGACTCTCTGGGCGCCTCCGGGCCCTCTGCATGCTCGGCAATCGGCTTCGAACATCGCTGTCTCCCTCAAGGCGAGCGCCGGTTTCATGTTACTTGGACCCCGTCGCTGCCCGGAAGGAAACTGGGGAACAGGCAGGCGCAGTAGGCGTAGAGTTGTCCCTGCGGAAGAGGAGATGTCCTATGAGCAGCCGAGCGTTCCCCCGCGTCGCCGCCGCGTTCCTCGCCCTCGTCGCCCTGGCGCACGCCTGGCGCGCCGTCGTGGGCCTCCCGCTCCTGATCGGGACGACCCCGATGCCTGTCTGGACCTCCTGGCTGACCGCTGCGGTGACCGGCGCGCTCAGCGTCTGGGGTTTCCGCACCCGGAGCTGACAAGAGGTCGCGAAACCGACCCCGATGGCTCCGCCTGGACCCTTATACTGTGGGGTCCGGATTCCAACCTGGAATCGCGGCTTGCCAGGAGGTACCATGACGACAAGAAAGTTCGTAGCGGCTCTCGCGCTGGGGTTCGCCGTCGCGGCGATCGGTTTCGCCAGCTCGCAGATGGGCACCTGGGAACTCAACGAGGCCAAGTCGACGCTTCCGGCGGGAGCGCAGAAGAACCACACGGTCGTCTATGCGGCCGCGGGGGACATGGTCAAGGTCACGGTGGATGGCACCGACGCGGCCGGGAAGCCCGCCCACAACGAATGGACGGGCAAGTTCGACGGCGCCGACTATCCGGTCATCGGTGACCCCAACTCCGACGTGCGGTCGTACAAGCAAGTCGACGCGAACACCTTGGAACTGACTGCCAAGAAGGCGGGAAAGGTCTCGCTCACGGGACGAGTCGTCGTGTCGGCCGATGGCAAGGTCCGCACCGTGACGCTGAACGGAGACGATGCGCAGGGCAAGAAGCTCCACCAGCACCGCGGTGTACGACCGGCAGTAGCCGGTTGGAGGCCCGCCGCAAAGCGGAGGTTTCGCCCTGATGCGCCGCAGAAGTCGAATGGAACCCTTCAGCTCCAGTTCCGTTCGGCGGCAACACTCAAGGCGAGGGGATTGCAGGAGGGAGCGGCGCACGGACGACCGCGCCTGATCGTCCAGGAAGGCGTGCCCGAGGTCATCCCGCCCGAAGCCTGCTACCTCGGCTGGCAGGAGTCGCTCACGCTCCTGGCGCTGCTCGTCGAAGCCGAGATTCCCGGAGCCTGGCGATGGCCGAGAACAAGACCAGGATGACGGAAGCGCTAGCATCTCGCACGGACGAACCTGGGGTTCGTTGTCCACCGAAAGGGGATTGATATGCAGCTCGGCGCATTCTCGATCAGTTTGGCGGTCAAGGACATCCAGGCGTCGCGGAAGTTCTACGAGCAGCTCGGCTTCACGAGCTTCGCAGGAGACATCGCGCACAACTGGCTGATCCTCAAGAACGGCGATCACGTGATCGGGCTCTTTCAGGGGATGTTCGAGAAGAACATCCTCACCTTCAACCCCGGCTGGGACCAGAACGCGCAGAAGCTCGCCGTCTTTACCGACGTGCGCGAGCTCCAGCGCCAGCTCAAGGCGCAGGGCGTGGAGTTCGTCCAGCAGGCGGACGAGGGCACGACCGGCCCCGCCAGCTTCGTCGCCGTCGACCCCGACGGCAACCCGATCCTCGTCGACCAGCATGTGTGAACGGTGCCGGACGAGCGCGCCGCACAACTCGGGCGCGGAGGATGCTCTGCGCATTGCGGTCGCTGCGGGTGGCCGGACACGCGGTTAGACTTCCCGCATTCAAGGAGGTGCGATGACCGACGCCAAGTGGGTGGATATGGGTCCGGTGGCTGCGTTGAAGGACCGGCCGGTGCGAGCGGTGACGGTCGAGCGGACGCGCCTCGCGATCACCTTCAAGGACGGCAGGTTCGGCGCGATCTCGGGCGTCTGCAACCATGTCGGCGGTCCGCTGGGCGAGGGGACTCTCGCCGGCGACTACGTCGTCTGCCCCTGGCACGGCTGGAAGTTCCACTGCACCACCGGCCAGGGGGAGCCCGGCTTCGAGGCCGACCAGGTGCCGTCCTACGCGGTCGAGGAGCGCGATGGCCACCTCTTCGTCAACCTCGAGGCGGTCTCGAAGCGCGGCCGCCTGCCGCACGAGCCGCATCCGCTCGCCCGCAAGCCCGAACGCGCGCCGGGACCGATCCGCGTCGTCGGCATCTCGACCACGGCGATGAACAAGGATCTGCCGCGCTTCTCGACCTCGGACGAGCTGCTCGGCGCGGCGCTCGGGCACGCGGGCGAGGAGCTCGACTGCGAGCACCGGATGATCCGGCTGAACGACCTCAGCTTCCGCGCCTGCGAGGGCTACTACTCGAAGAGCGCCAAGGCCTGCACCTGGCCGTGCTCGATCACCCAGATGGACCCCGACGACCAGCTCGACCGGGTCTACGAGGCGATCGTGCACTGGGCGGACGTCATTCTCGTCGCGACGCCGATCCGCTGGGGCGCCGCTTCGGCGCTCTACTACAAGATGGTCGAGCGCATGAACTGCATCCAGAACCAGATCACCCTGCACAACCGCGTGCTGCTCAAGAACAAGGTCGCCGCCTTCATCATCACCGGCGGTCAGGACAACGTCCAGGCGGTCGCCGGCCAGATGCTCGGCTTCTTCGCCGAGATCGGCTGCGTCTTCCCGCAGTACCCCTTCATCGCCCATTCGCGCGGCTGGGACGCCGAGGACATGGAGAGGAACGTCGCCGCGGTGCGCGACTCGCCCGACCTGCACGAGGCGGCGCGCGCGCTCGCGGCGCGGGCGGTCGACATGTCGCGCATCCTCACCGCCTCGTCGATCGAGGATCGCAAGCTCCTGCGCGGCGGCCGCAAGGCCTTCGGTCCCGACCGCCTGGAAGGGCTGCACGACCCCAACGGCTGACACGATGAGCCGCGCAGCTGGAAGCAGCAGCCAGAGCAGGCCGCCGTCATCGGCGCGCAACCCAGCCGCGCCGCCGCTGTCACGTCCAGTCGCTGGCGGCTGAAGTACAATCGTCTCGTTGTCGCCGAACCGATCGCCCTGCTCTCCGGAGGCGCCGTGACCCTTTCCAGCGAACTGCCGCTCGCCAACCTGGCTGGAGAGCCGCCCGGGCTCGCTGGGTATCCGTCGTCACGCCAGTCGTTGCCGCCGGGGGAGATCGCGGAGGGAGCCTACGCGGTGCGCTACGCCTCGTCGGTGGAGGAGCTCGACGCCATCCTGCGGCTGCGCTTCGACGTTTTCAACCTCGAGCTTCGCGAGGGGCTCGAGTCGTCCTTCGCCACCGGCCGCGACCAGGACGAGTTCGACGCTCAATGTCATCACTTGCTCGTCGAGCACCGGCCGAGCGGCCGGGTGATCGGGACCTATCGCATCCAGACGGCGGCGATGGCGCGCGCCGGGCGCGGCTTCTACACCGGCACCGAGTTCGACCTCTCCCGGCTGCCCGAGGAGATCGTCGTCCAGTCGGTGGAGGTCGGACGGGCCTGCATCGCCGTCGAGCACCGCCTGAAGCCGGTGCTCTTCCTGCTGTGGAAGGGACTCGCGCTCTACATGGGGCACAATCAGAAGCGCTTCCTCTTCGGGCCCTGCTCGCTGACCTCGCAGGATCCCTGGGACGGCAAGCGGGTGCTCGACCATCTGGAGCGCAAGGGCCTCGTCCGTCGCGACGTCGAAATCGGCGCCATGCCGGGTTTCGAATGCGTCTGGCAAGGGAGGGATCCGCAGCCGGAGAAGGGCGAGCGCATCGAGCTGCCGCCGTTGTTCGAGATCTATCTACGCTACGCCGGGCGCACTTGCGGTCCGCCGGTCATCGACCGCCGCTTCAAGACCATCGACTTCTTCATCCTCTTCGACGTCGACGCCCTCTCGCCGCGCGCCCGCCGGCTGTTCTTCGGCTGAGACCCCTGAGCTCGGCCCGAGCTCGCCCGAGCCCGGCCTACACCGTCCCCGGTCCGCCGTGGGCCTCGACGCGGAACGGGATCTCCGCGCCGGCGGTGTAGACCAGGATCTTCACCGCGGCGCCGGTAGCGACGTCACTCGACCAGCGAATCGCACCGTCGGCCGGCGTGGTTCCGGTGGCCGGCGTCGTGGAACCGTCCAGGTAGATCGCCATGCGCGCCGCGCTGCCGGGCGAGGAGATCCCAATCGAATGGAGCCCACCGATTTCGGGCCGAAAGACGAAGACGACCGGGCGGCCTGCGGCCACCTTGCCTTCGCCGCGCGCCATCGCCTTGCCGCCGGGGCTCGCCGGCACCTGCCACACGAGTTTCTGCGGCTCGCCGGCGGGCATCTGGAGTTGGGGTGTCCCTGAGGCGACGGAAGCGAGGGGTGTTGGAGCCTCGGCGGCCGCGAGCGGGGCCGAAGCCACGCAGCAGGTCAGCAACGCCAGCCAGGTCGCCACAAGGGGGGAGAAACGGGTCGCCGGGATCTTCGCGGGCATGAGGTCACTCCTGGTCGGGGTCGAGTTGCCGTAGGGCTTCGGAGCTAGCAGGAAGTGCAATGCTAGCAAAGCGGCCTCGCCGTCTGCGCAGCAGCCGGAAGAGGGCGCGCACTCCCGTCGGCGTGGCGCCCAGGGCGACGTTGGCGGCGCCGATCTCGAAAGCGAGCCGCCATTGCTCGAAGAGCGTGCGATAGGCCGCCAGGAGACTCGCTCCCGGGGCGTAGATATGCGTCGCCTCCGAGGTGACGCCGTTGAGCTCGAGGACCTTCAGACCGAGTCCGGCGCGGAAGTGATCGACCGAAGGTGCGCGCAGATCGAAGCGTCCGAAATGAAAGCCCTCGACGCTGCGGGCAAGGGTCTCGATCGCCGCCTCGAGCTCAGGTGTCCGGTGTTCGCGGGCGTCGAGGAAGACCGTTCCCCGGCAGTGATTGCCGATCTCGACGAGCTGCACCCGCTCGGCTGCGGCGGGAATCTCGTCGAGCCGCCCGAGGTTCGCCTCGAGGTAGTACTGCGCCATGCAGACCGCGCGATCGTCGGCGAGAATCAGTGCTTCGAGGCAGCGCCGACCGTCACCGACGACCACCGGAAAGCGCTTGCCGGTGATCGAGAGGATCCGGCCGCGCTCCTGCGCCGGGTGACGGACATAGAAGACGCCGAACTCCTCGCCCGAAACATACTCCTGGGCGATCAGCCGGCCGGAGGCCGAGGCGAGATAGGACTCCATCTCGCCTGCCGAGCGCACCACGGTGACGCCCCGGCCGCGCTCGCCGACATCTGGTTTGAGGACGACGGGTAAGTCCAGACCGGCCTCGCGCAGCGCCGCGAGCAGGCAGGAGGAACGGTCGTCCGGGTCGCCGGGCAGGTCGACGGCGACGAAGCGGGCGACGGAAGCGCCGGCCAGGCTGCCGCGACCGCTCAGGCTGCCGAGGATGGCGCTCTTCGACTCTTCGACGAAACCGCCGGCCGGAATTCCGGGGTTGGCGGCGGTGAAGATCGTCAGGTGGCGATGGCGCAATCCGAGTCCCAGGCCGTGAAGCACGACCGGCAGCTCGAACAGCCAGACCGGCCAGAATTCCCACAGCCTGAGCCGCCGCCAGCGCGACAGCAGGAGCCGGCGCCCGCGCCAGGTGAAGAGCGGCACGACGATGCGGACGAAGAGGAAGACGACCACGACAGCGGCCAGCACGGCCGGCAGGGCGACGCGCTCGTAGGAGCGGAAATGCGCCAGCACCGCGCCACCCGTCCAGGCCGACAACCCGACGAGCAGGGGCGTCCAGACAACTCCGGCCAGGAGCAGCGCGATCGCGACCCGCGCGAACGGGGCGCGCAAGATGCCGGCGGCGAGAAAGAGCGGCAGCCGGCTACCGGGAATGAAGCGGGAGACGAGCACCACCCTGGCGCCCTGCGCCGTGAACCAGCGCTGACTGCGATCGAGCGTCTGCGCCGTCAGGATCCAGCGGAACGGCGCGCGCTCGAGGAGCCGGCGGCCGAGCAGGCGTCCGGCCAGCACCAGCAGCAGGTCGCCGACGAAAATTCCGACCAGGCAGGCCAGGGTGGCGCCGAGGAACGAGAGCTTGCCGTGGGAAACGAGCAGCCCCGCCGCGACGCAGGTCAGGTCCTCGCTGACCAAGGTTGCCGCAGCGAGCAGGAGGCCGAGAAGAAGCTGCTGGCGAACGGAAAGTGGGCCCGTGCCGCCAGGGCCCCCGGACGCCTGGCCCATTGGGTCCGGCTGGCCAGGATGGCCCGGCTGGGAGTTATCGCCGGGGTCGATGCGTTCCAGGGTGTCGAGAAGCTCGCCCTCCCAGTTGCCCGAGGGCCGCTGCGCCGGCGGCGGAGGTTCGGACTGCTGGGCCGCGAGCCCGGACACGAAGCAGATCGGGCTCGACAGGCCGAGCACTAGCGCCAGGAGGAGCCGGGCGCGCAGGGTCCACCGCCGCTGCCACCGCCGCCCCCCCCGATCACCTGCGAGCCGGAACACCGCGCTTGCCCGCCTCAGCGGCTCCCGGTTGTTGCTGCGAGCGGCAGGATCGAACGCACGGGCTCGCCCGCACCGCAGGGTGAGCCGGCGAAGTAGGCGACGTGGACCGCGTCGGGCTCGCGTACCACCTCCAGGTGACTGACGGTCGAGGCGTCCTCCCGGTGCATGCAGACCGACGAGGCGGAGCGCACCGGCAGGTGACTGCGATGGAATCGCCGCAGCTCCGCCGGGCCGTCCGCGGCGCGCTCGGCGCGGCGGGCGCTCCACAGCTCGCTGCGCTCCCGGGTGACCTGATGGTCGCCGCGCGAGGACGAGCAGAGCAGTCCGGAGGGAGTGAGGAGCGGCTGTGTCGCGAGCTCCATGCCGTTCCAGACCGCGCCGAGAGCGCGCTGCCCGGGTCCGTCGGCGAAGAGGCGAAAGGGAGCGCACTCGGTGAGTGGAAGCTCGCCGAGCAGCGTCGCGACCGCCGCCAGATCGCGGGCCCCGACCAGCGCCGGAATCAGGGTGCCGCGGCTGCGCCGACCGGCCGCCGGCGGCTGGCCGTCGACCGTGCGATTGAGCAGCGCCAGGATGAGCCCGCGATCGGTGGCGGCAAACCAGGTTCCGCCGGAGTCGGGGTCGGTCGGCGACAGGTAGGCGAAGCCGTCTCCCTGACGCTTCTCCGGCGGCAGGGCGATGGCGCGCGTCCGGCGTTCATCGCGGTTGAAGAAGAAGTGGAACCGGTCGCCTTCGGTCAGCCAGGAAGCGGTGCACATGGGGCCTGAGCCTGCCAGAACTTGAGCGTGGAGGGCGCGATCCCGAAATCCTCCGGCACCACGATCTCGAAGCGCTCGAGCAGCATGGCGATCAAGGCGAAGTGGTGCACGGTGTGCGAGAGCAGGAACTGCAGCTCGCGCCGCACCGTCGAGTGACTCCACTGTTCGCTCTCGGCTCCCCCGGACTCGAGGCGGATCTGGATCGGCAGCTCCAGGAGCTCCTCCTCCAGCAGGATCAACTCGCTGAGGATCTCGCGCAGCCGGGCGATGGCGAACGAGCGGTCCGATTCGAGGCGGGGCTCGCGCTCGCGCGCGTCATAGTCGACGCGGTAGGCGGGAAGGCCGACGAAAAAGGCCGAATAGTGATCGAGCACGTGGCGCAGGTGGGGGCCCACGGTCCTGGCATGACGGTCGGCGGTGCGGACGAAGGCCTCCTCCGGCAATCGGCCGAGAAGCTCGATCGCCTGCTCGAGACAATGCAGGTTGGCCGCGATGACCGGGGGGAGGTCTGCCATGAAGAAGTCGATGATCTCGTTCCGGGCGGCCAGCGGTCAAGCCTCCTCCCCGGGTTGCCGCAGGAGTCCGGCCCAGGGTGGTCTATGCTCTGGGGGTCCGATGCGTGATCCCTGGTCCCAGTTTCGCCTTCTCCTCGCCGCCGCTGTCGTCCTGCTGGGTTCAGCGTCCCTCGGTGGCGCCGGGGCGGCGGTTGGCGAGGGCGAGTCCGCGCCCCCCGTGGTCGTGCACTTGCGGCTGCAGTCGATCCTCCATCCCGTGGCGAAGCAGTTCCTGACCGAGGCACTGGCGGATGCCGACCGCGCCGGCGCCGCGCTGATGGTCGTGGAGCTCGACACGCCGGGCGGCCTCCTCTCATCGACCCGGGAGATCTCCACCGCGATGCTCGGGGCCGCGACCCCGGTCGCCGTCTACGTCGCGCCGAGCGGCGCCCAGGCGGCCTCGGCCGGATTCTTCCTCCTGATGGCGGCCGATTTCGCCGCCATGGCGCCGGGCACGAATACCGGCGCAGCGCATCCGGTCGGAGGGCAGGGCGAGACGATCGAAGGGGTGATGGGGGAGAAGGTCGAGCAGGATGCGGCGGCGACGATACGCGCTCTCGCCGGACGCCACGGCAGGAACGTCGCGCTCGCCGAGGAGGCGGTCGTCAAGAGCCGTTCGTTCACCGATCAGGAGGCCCTCGCCCTCGGCCTCGCCGACGTCGTGGCGCCGGACCTCGCCCAGCTCCTGGTGGCGCTCGACGGGCGCGCCTGGGAAAAGGCGGGGCGGAAAGGGACGCTGACGCTCGGCGGCGCGCGGATCTCCGAGGTCCGGATGGCCCGATTCCAGCGCCTGCTCGCGGCGCTCGTGCATCCCAACATCGCCTACCTGCTGATGAGCATCGGTTTCCTCGGCATTTACTTCGAGCTCGCCCATCCCGGCGCGGTGCTGCCCGGTGTCGTCGGCGCGATCGCGCTCGTCCTCGGCCTCTATGCGCTGTCGGTCCTGCCGGTGAACCTGGCCGGCGTCGGGCTGATCCTGCTCGCCCTGGTCTTCTTCATCGCCGAGATCAAGGTGACGAGCTACGGCCTGCTCGCCGTCGGCGGTATCATCGCCCTGGTGCTCGGCTCGCTGCTGCTGTTCCGCGACCTCGATCCGGCATTGCGACTCTCCTGGGGCCTCATCGCCGCGACCGCCATCACGGCGGCTCTGGTGGTCGGCTTCCTCGCCGTACTCGCCGCCCGCGCCCAGCGCGCGCCGGTGTTCGCCGGCAAGGCCGGACTGGTGGGAGAGCTCGGCCGGGCGATCGGGGATCTCGATCGCTCCGGCAGGGTGTTCGTGCACGGCGAGATCTGGAATGCCGACTCGGAAGCCCCGGTCCGCTCGGATCAGGCCGTGCGGGTGGTGGGCGTCGAAGGCTTGCGGCTCAAGGTGCGGCCGGAAGAGAGGAGCAGCTAATGCCCCAACAGTTTGCCGTCATTCTGGTTCTCGTCGCTTTCGGGATCTCGCTCCTCCGACTCTGGATCAAGGTCCTCAAGGAGTACGAGCGCGGCGTGATCTTCCGCCTCGGCCGGGTGCTCCCCGAGCCGAAGGGGCCGGGCCTCATCTTCCTCTTCTGGCCGCTCGACCGGATGGTCACCATCCCGCTGCGCACCGTCGTTCTCGACGTGCCGCCGCAGGACGTCATCACGCGCGACAACGTCTCGGTCAAGGTCAACGCGGTGCTCTATTTCCGGGTCGTCGACCCGGTGAAGGCGGTCGTCTCGGTGGAGAACTACCTGTATGCCACCAGCCAGCTGGCGCAGACGACGCTGCGCTCGGTGCTCGGCCAGGCGGAGCTCGATGAGCTGCTCTCCGAGCGGGACAGGCTCAACGAGCGGCTGCAGGAGATCATCGACCGCCACACCGATCCCTGGGGGATCAAGATCTCGATGGTCGAGGTGAAGCACGTCGACCTGCCGCAGGAGATGCAGCGCGCCATGGCGCGCCAGGCCGAGGCCGAGCGCGAGAAGCGCGCCAAGTTCATTCATGCGCAGGGCGAGCTGGATGCCTCCAAGGCGCTCGGCGAAGCGGCGAACTCGATCTCGCAGAATCCGGTGACCTTGCAGTTGCGTTATCTCCAGACGCTCACCGAGATCGCCGCCGAGAACAACTCGACGATCATCTTCCCGCTGCCGATCGAGCTGCTCAAGTCGTTCTTTCCGAATTCGGCGCAGAACAAGTAGCGGCAAGGCGGGAGCCTTTCCAGAGCGAGAGCGGAGGAAGTCGTGGAATCGAGCGAATCGCACGAGCCGAGCTACTACGAGGTCGCGCTCACCAACCGGCAGGTGCTGATCGCCTTCGTGGTGCTGCTGACGAGCATCGTGACGGCCTTCCTCTCCGGCGTCTGGATCGGGCGGGGCGGCAGCTCGTCCGCGAGCCATCCCCCTGCAGTCACCGCCGGGGCGGCGGCCACGACCGAGCCGCCGCTCGAGCAGTTGACCTTCTTCAACGGCAAAGAGGCCGGCACGCGGACCGCAAGTGCCGGCGGAGTGCTCCGGCGACGCCACCGGCGGTCCAGTCTCCGGGCGCGAGAGGCGAGACTTCGCCGCCCGCGGCGTCGGCGCCCGCCACAGCCGCCGTGGCGCCGACGGCGGAAGAGAAAGCCACCGAGGCGATGCGGCAGAATCTCGATGCCACCATGGCGGCGAATCGCACGGTCCCCTCGCCGTCGACCGCGGTATCACCGACAAGCGCGCTGCCTGCAAGCGCGCCGCCGGCGGGCAGCGCCCCGGCGAAGCCGGCGCCGGCCGCCACGAAAGCGCCCGCGCCGGCGAAGCCTGCCGTGGCCGGCAAGACTTTCGTGCAGGTCTACTCGTCCACCAACGCCGCGCGTGCGCAGGAGATCGTCGCCCAGCTGCGCAAGGCGGGTTTCGCGGTCGTCGTGGCGGAAACACCCAAGGGCGGCGGCACGAACTCCCGCGTCCGGGTCGGCCCGTATGCCGACCGCGCCAAGGCAGATGCGGCCGCCAACCGCCTGCGCCGGGAGTTCCGGCTCGAAACCTGGGTGACCGATTCGCCCTAGCAGTTCAGACTTCGCTGGTCCGCGCGCTGCCACCGTTGTCGCAGTGGCGAGTGGACCCCTGCGCTACTTGCCCCTTCTGAGGGGCTCGGGGGCTCGTGGGCCCCTCTCCTCCCATCTCGCCCCCTCCGGTGCTCGAAGTCCACTCGCGGTCACCGTTCTCGCAGCGCTCGCGGGCGGGGCGCTGTGGGGGCTGTGTTTTTCCATCCAGCCCTGGCTGCCGCTGTGCACGATCGGGTTGGTACCGCTTTTCCTTCTGCTCGGGCAGCCGCGAGCGTGGTTGCTCGGCTGGCTGCACGGCATCGCGACCTGGAGCGTCGCCCTCTTCTGGCTCGTCGACACGCTCACGACCTACGGCGAAATCGAGGGCTGGCTGGCCGGCCTCCTCCTGCTCGGCCTGAGTGCCGTTCTTGGCCTCTACCACCTGGTCTTCGCAGCCATCGCCAGCCGCCTCTGGCAGCGCGGCGGCGGAGTCCGGCTGGCAGCGCTGCCGGCGCTCTGGGTGCTGCTCGAGGTCCTGCGCGGCTTCCTCATCACCGGCTTCCCCTGGAACCTGGCGGCCTATGCCTGGACGGAGATCCCGGGTGCTCTGCCGCTCGCGGCCTGGATCGGCGCTTGGGGGGTGTCGTTTCTGGTCGTGCTGGTGAGCGCCGGAGTCGCGCGCGGCGTCGCTACGCGGCGCTGGAAGACGGCGGCGTTCGTCGTGCTGCTCGCCGCGGTGCTGCTGCCGGTCGCCGGACGCTGGGCGTCCGGAGGGCGGAAGGACGGCGGCAGCGGCGAGCGGTCCGGCCAGCGGCCCGGTGCGCAGCGCGGTCATCGTGCAGCCCAACACGCCGAATCAGGTCGGCTTCGACCCGGCGCTCTTCGAGTCGGACTATGCCCGCCTTCTGGCGCTCACCGACGAGGCCTGCCGGCCGGGAACGCTCGTGCTCTGGCCGGAGAGCGCCGCCTGGCCGCTGCTCTACGGGCGCGACCCGCGGCTCGAATCCGACCTCGCGGGCTTCGCCGCGCGCGGCTGCGCGGTGCTGCTGAACTCGGTGTCGGAGGCGGGGACGCGGTACTTCAACTCGGCGCTCCTCGTCTCCCTGGGCCGGCCGCCGGCGCGCTACGACAAGCGCCACCTCGTGCCGTTCGGCGAGTACGTGCCGCTGGCCAAGGTCTTCTCGTTCATCTCGAGCCTGGCGCGGAACGCCGGCGATTTCTCCCCCGCGGACGAGCTCCGGCTGCTCGACTGGGAGGGCGAACGCCTCGGACCGGCGATCTGCTACGAAGTCGTCTTCCCGGACGAGGTCGCGCAATTGACCCGCGCCGGCGCCACGGTGCTGGTCAGCATGACCAACGACGCCTGGTACGGCGACACCGCGGCGCCCTGGCAGCATCTGCGGGCGGCGCGCTTCCGCGCCGCGGAGAATCGCCGCTGGCTGCTGCGCGCTGCGATCACCGGGGTCTCGGCGGTCGATCGCGCCGGACGGCTCGGTACGCCGGCAGCTCGGGGTCGGCGAGCGCGGCGTTCTGCCGGTGCGCTTCCAGGGGCGCTTCGACCTGACGCCGTTCGTCCGCGCGCCCTGGGCCGTACCGGCTCTCTGCGCCGCCCTCCTGGCGGTCGCGTTCGGCCGGCGACCGCGCAAGTGACCCCAATCAGCAGCGCCTTTGCGCCCCGGGTGACGCGCCGGTGAATCGACGATCGCGCGCCCGCTTGATACGCTTCGACCTGCCATGCTCGCCTCTGAACTGCAGCAGCGCCTCGGCCGCCTGAGCGAAGAGCTCGCCACGATCCGGGGGTATCTTTGAAGAAGCCGGCGTCGAAGATCAGCTGAAGGACATCGACCGGCAGATGGAGATGCCGGGCTTCTGGGACAAGCCGACCGCGTCGGCCGGCCTGATGCAGAAGCGCCGGCAGATCGAGCGCAAGGTGGAGAACCTGCGCAGTCTGCGCTCCGACGCCGACGAAATCGCGACCTGGCAGGAGCTGCTCGGCTCGAGCGGCGACGCCGACCCGGATGCCCTGGCGTTCGTCGAGCGGCTCGAACGTGAGGTCGGCGAGCTCGACCTGCAGTTGAAGCTCTCCGGCCCCGACGACGACAAGAACGCCCTGATGGCGATCAACGCCGGAGCCGGTGGCACCGAGTCGCAGGACTGGGCCTCGATGCTGCTGCGCATGTACGTGCGCTGGGCGGAGAAGCGCGGTTTCACCCTCGAGCTCATGGATCAGCAGGACGGCGAAGAGGCGGGAATCAAGAGCGCGACCTTCGCGGTGCGCGGCGCCAACGCCTTCGGCTATCTGAACGGCGAGAACGGCGTGCACCGGCTGGTGCGGATCAGCCCGTTCGACTCGCAGGCGCGGCGCCACACTTCGTTCGCGTCGGTCTACGTCTATCCGGAAGTCGACGACACGATCGAGATCGAGATCAACGACAAGGACCTGCGCGTCGACACCTTCCGCTCTTCGGGCGCCGGCGGCCAGCACGTCAACAAGACCGACTCGGCGATCCGCATCACCCACCTGCCGACCAACATCGTCGTGCAGTGCCAGAACGAGCGCAGCCAGATCAAGAACCGCGCCCAGGCGATGAAGATGCTGCGCGCCCGGCTCTACGACCTCGAGCTCAAGAAGCGCAAGGCGGAGCAGGACAAGGTCGAAGGCGCCAAGATGGACAACGCCTGGGGGAGCCAGATCCGCAGCTACGTTCTGCAGCCCTACCGCATGGTCAAGGACCACCGCACCGGCGAGACCGTCGGCGACGCCGACGGCGTCCTCGACGGCGCCATCGATCCATTTCTCGAAGCCTGGCTCAAGGGCCGCATCGCGAGCCCCGGCTCCGACAACGAAGCCGACGACTCCGTCTGAGCCGAAATCTCCCTCGCCCGGGTCAGCTCTGGCTGCGCGACAGGCGCGCCGCGCGCTGGACGGCGCGGCGGACGCGGACGTAAGTGCCGCAACGGCAGAGCAGGTCGAAGAACGCCAGGTCGATCTCGGTGTCGCTGGGATCCGGGTTCGTCGCCAGCAAGGCGACGGCCTGCAGGATCATCCCGCTCTGGCAGTAGCCACACTGCGCGACGTCCTCCTCGAGCCAGGCGAGCTGGACCGGGTGCGTGCCGTCGGACGACAGTCCCTCGATGGTGGTGAAGACGCGCCCTGCGGCGCGCTCGATGTCGACCTGGCAGGAGCGCACCGCCGTCCCTCCCTCGAGAACCGTGCAGGCCCCGCAGACGCCGAGGCCGCAGCCGTAGCGCGTGCCGAGGAGGCCCAGCCGGTCGCGCAGCAGCCAGAGTAGCGGCGTGCCGGGTTCGGCCTCGACGGTCTCCTCGCGCCCGTTGATGGTCAGGCGAAAGCGCTGCGGCGCGGCGGCTCTCACGTCAAGTCGCTCGCGCGCAGGGGAAGGCGGCGAAGGCGCCGGCCCGTGGCCTGACAGATGGCGTTGAGAACGGCGGGCGCGACGGTCGGGGTCGGGATCTCGCCGGTTCCGGAGGGCGGCAGGTCGCTCGCCACCAGGTGAATCTCGACCGCCGGCATTTGCGGCAGGCGGAGGGTCGGATAGTCGAGATGACTCGACTCGACGACCCGGCCGCGGTCGAAGGTGATCTCCGAGTAGAGCGCCGACAGCCCCCAGGCGATCGCCCCTTCGGCGTTGTTCTCGAGTCCGAGCGGATTGACCACGATGCCGCAGTCGATCGCGCAGACGATGCGGTCGACCGTCAGCTCGCCGTCGCTGACGGTGACCTCGGCGACGGTGGCGGCCGCGGTCCGGCCGTCGAAGACCAGCCCGGCGATGCCGCGGCCGCGCCCCGGCGCGAGCGGCGTACGCCAATCGCCGCGCGCCGCGGCGAGCTCGAGGACGCCGCGCAGGCGATCGAGGTCGAAGTACTTGTGGCGGGTGCCGAGGCTGCGTACGGCCTCCCCGAGATGGGCAAGCCGGAACTCCAGTGGGTCGCGGCCGGCCTGGAGCGCGAGCTCGTCGATGAAGCACTCGACCGCGAAGTTGTTGAACATGATCTCGACGCCGCGCCAGAATCCCAGGGGCACCGGCACCCGCAGATCGGCATACTCGACCCGAACGTTGGCGCAGGTGTAGGGCAGGTTCCAGGCGCCGGTCGCCTCCGCCTTGCCGACGGAGTGGAACGACCTGCCCCACTGGATCTCGATCGACGGGCTGGCGACCCGATGCCGCCAGGCGGCGAGCCGCCCCTCGGCGTCGAGCCAGCCCTGGAGCAGATGACGCGAGGCCGGATGATAGGTGCTGTGGCCGAGGTCGTCCGCCCGGGTCCAGAAGACCTGAACCGGAGTTCCGCGCAGCTCGCGTGCGAGGACCGCCGCCTCGACCGCGAATGCCGCCTGCTCGCGTCCTCCGAAGCCGCCGCCCATGGGCAGGGGATGCACCACGACCCGGTCGGGGGCGAGGTCGAGGCGCGCGGCCACGGCGGCGACCACCTCGTGCGGCTTCTGGTGGCCGACCCAGATCTCGCAGCGATCGCCATCGCACCTGGCGGTCGCGTTCAGGGGCTCCATGGGCATATGGGTCTGGAAACCGGTCGAGTAGCGCGCCTCGAGCGACGGAGTCGCCGTGGGCAGGGCGGGCAGGTCGGCGGTTCCCGGGGTGACGACGATGGCGCGCGCCTGTTCACCGACCGGCGGTTGGTAGGCTCCGGCGCTCGTTTCGACCGTCAGGGCTTCGTCCAAACCGCGGCCGAAGGCGGCCGAAGAGAACTCCGCCGCGGGCCCGTCTTCCCACTCGATCGCCAGCGCCTCGCGGCCGCGCAGGGCGCTCCAGGTGTCGCCGGCGACGACCGCCCAGGAGGCATCGACCGCGACGACGCGACGCACGCCGGGCACTGCCAGCGCCGGAGCCGGATCGAAGCCGCGCGCGCGCCCGCCGGTGACCGGCGGGCGGCAGAGGACGGCATAGAGCTGATTCTCGAGCCGCACATCGGCGGCGAAGCGCGGCTTGCCGGTGACGATCTCGGGACCTTCGAGCCGGCGCGTCGGCTTGCCGATGAAGCGGAACTCACTCGGCTCGCCCGCCTCGCGTGGTCGCGGGCGTTTCGGCACCGGCAGGCGGGCGGCCTCTGCTGCGAGCTCGCCGATGCCGATGCTGCGGACACCGCGGACGTCGCGCGCGCCCTCGCGATGAACGACCCTGCCGTCGGCGAGCATGCAGGCTCCGGGCTCGACCTGCCATCTTGCCGCCGCCGCCGCGACGAGCATCTCGCGCGCCGTCGCCGCCGCTTCGCGCAGCGGAACCCAATGGTCCGAGGTGCTGTCCGAAGAGCCCGTCTCGAGGATGATTCCCGCTTCCGGAAGCTCGGCCGTCGTCGGTGAGCGGAGGCGAATCCGTTCCGGTGCCATCGCCAGCTCCTCCGCCACCAGGATGGTCAGGCCGGTGCGAATGCCCTGGCCCATCTCGAGCCGCGTGACCGCGAACTCGACGCTGCCGTCCGGCAGGATCGAGAGCCAGAGATTGGGGCTGAACGCACCGGCGGCGGCCGGGGGGAGAGACAGCTTGCACGATTGCAGGACGAGGGCCGCGCCCGAAAGCGAGGCCAGGACGATGAATTCGCGGCGCGAAGTTGTGCTGATGGAGGTCACGGTGTCGACGAGCGCGTCTTGCGGGCTTGGGAGCTCCGCAGCGGGTTCACAGTAGCATGCGGCGACTCGACCTGGAGTCGCTCGCCGCGCTCACGCCGCTCGCGCCGCGGGCTCCAGATGCTAGGCTTTTCGCCGTCCAGTCATGCACATTCCGGATGGTTATCTCAGTCCCTCGACCTGCGCGGCGCTCTATGCTGCGGCGCTGCCGTTCTGGACGATCGCGCTGCGCCGGGTCCGGGCGCTGCTGGCAACGCGCTTCGTGCCTTTGATCTCGCTCTTCGCGGCCTTCTCGTTCGTCATCATGATGTTCAATCTGCCGCTCCCCGGTGGCACGACGGGGCATGCGGTGGGGATCGCGATGGCGGCGATCGTGCTCGGGCCGTGGGGGGCTGCGCTCGCGATCTCGGTAGCGCTCGCGATCCAGGCGTTGCTCTTCGGCGACGGCGGAATCCTCACCCTGGGCGCCAACTGCTTCAATCTCGCCATCGCCGGCTCGTTCGTCGCGGCGGCGGTCTACCGCCTGGCCGGCCGCAGGGGCGCCCCTGCTTGCGCCCCGGCGCGTCTTCGCCGGCGGGCTCGCCGGATACTGCGCGATCAACGTCGCGGCGCTGCTGACCGCGCTCGAGCTCGGCCTGCAGCCGCTGCTCTTCCACGACGCGAGCGGCGCGGCGCTCTACGCTCCCTACCCGTTGAACGTCGCGGTGCCGGCGATGATGCTCGGACATCTGACTTTCGCCGGACTGGCAGAGGCTCTCCTCACCGCCGGTGTCGTGCGCTACCTGCAGCAGAGCGAGCGCGAGCTTCTGGGTGGGGGAGTCCTGACCGCCATCGGCATGCCGCCGCTGGGCAGCGCGTTGCCCGCCGGGGGCGGCTCCACGCGCCGGCTCTGGGCGTGGCTCGGCCTGCTTCTGGTGCTGTCGCCGCTCGGCCTGCTCGCCGCCGGCAGTGCCTGGGCGGAGTGGAGCCTGGCGGATTTCGCCGAGCCGGAGGCGCGGGCGGCGATCGCCGCAGCGAGCGGCGGGAACGAGCTGCCTGCGGCGCTGCCGCGCGGCCTCGGCCGCCTGGCGACCCTGTGGACCGCGCCACTGCCGGACTACGCTCCGGCCTTCCTGCGCAGCGCGGCGATGGGCTATCTGGTCTCGGCCCTCGTCGGCGTCGGGATCATCGTGCTCACGGTCGTCGGTCTGCAACGGCTCGTCGACCGGACGCGGCGCGGCGGGCCGCAGGCCGCGCCCTCCCGCTGATGCCTCGCGCGCTCCCGAAGGTGCCGGCGGCGGCGGTCGCTTCGCCGGGAGTTCGCCTGGCCGGCAGTTCGCCGGTGGAACGAACGCTGGAGGAGCTGTTGCGGGTCGCCGAGCGCTCCCTGCACGCCGAGGAGACGGCGCGGCGCGGCGGGCTGCTCCAGGCGCTCGACGCGCGCGCCAAGTGGGTCGGGCTCGGCGGTCTCGTCCTGGCGGCGGGACTGGCGCGGAGCTTCGCGGTGCTCGCCGCGCTCTTCGGCCTCGCGCTGCTCCTGGCCTTGCTCTCGCGCCTGCGCTGGCGCGAGCTCGCGCTGCGGGCCTGGTTGCCGGCGCTGCCCTTCACCGGCCTGGTCGGCGGTCCGGCGCTCTTTCTCGCCCCGGGGCCGCCCCTCGCCGGGTTCGCTGGTTGGCCCGCGGCGCTGGGGGTAAGTGCCGCCGGGGCGCGCGCCGTCGGCTTCCTCCTGCTGCGCGTCGAGACGATCGCCTCGTTCACGCTGCTCCTCGTCCTGACCACGCCGTGGGCGCGCCTGCTCGCGGCGCTGCGCGGCCTGCGCGTGCCGGCGACGGTGGTGGTCCTCCTCGGCATGACCTATCGCTTCCTCTTCCTGCTGCTGAAGAGCGCCCACGATCTCTTTCTCGCCCGGCGCAGCCGGTCGGTCGGCCGCCTCGCGCCACGCGAGTCACGGCGGCTGTTCGCGCGCACGACCGGCGTTCTGCTGTCGAGGACCGTTGCCACCAGCCAGCAGGTCTACCTCGCGATGATCTCGCGCGGCTTCTGCGGCGACGTGCGCCTGCTCGATCCGCTGGCGATGCGCGGCCGGGACTGGGTCGCCGTCGACTGCGAGCCTCGTCGTCGCCGGCCTGGCGATCTGGGCGGGTCGATGAGCGCCGGAGCACGTTCCCTGTTCGAGCTGCGCGAGGTGAGCTTCCGCTACGAGGAGATCGTCGCCATCGACGCCTGCTCGCTCGTCATCGAGCGCGGCACGCGTGTCGCCCTGCTCGGCGCCAACGGCTCGGGCAAGTCGACCCTCCTGCTGCTGCTCGACGCTCTGCAGTCGCCGAGCTCGGGCGAGATCCTTTTCGACGGCCGCGGAGCTCTCGGCCACGGCGCTGCTCGACGAGCGCGTGAACCACGAGTTCCGCCGCCGCGTCGGGTTCGTCTTCCAGAACCCCGAAGTGCAGCTGTTCAATCCGACGGTGCGCGACGAGATCGCCTTCGCCCCGCTGCAGCTCGGCTGGCCGGCGGAGCAGATCCGCGACGAAGTGGAGCGAATGGTCGACCGGATGCAGCTCGGTCCGGTCGTCGAGCGCCCGACCTTCCGGCTGTCGATGGGCGAGAAGAAGCGGGTGGCGATCGCCTCGGTGCTGATCCTCGATCCGGAGGTGATCCTCCTCGACGAGCCGACCGCCGGCCTCGATCCGCGCAGCCAGAGCGGCATCATCGACCTGCTCGAGGAGTGGCAGGGGAGCGGCCGGACGGTGGTGTTGGCGACCCACGACCTCGGCGTCATCGAGGAGATCGCCGACCGCTGCCTGATTTTCCAGGAGGGCCGGCTGGTCGCCGACCGCCCGCCGGGAGAGATCGTCGCCGACCTCGACCTCCTGACCCGCACCGGCCTCGTCCACAGCCACCGCCACTCCCACCGCTCGGGCGTCACCACGCCCACCCGCACGTCCATCGCCACGAGCACGGCGGGTCGTGACGGGAGCCCCGCAGCGCTCGCCGGCGGCGGAAGGGACTATGATCGATCTCGGGCTCGCCATCGGCGAGTCGGGGATCCGGTCGCCGGCGGACTGGGCGACGGCAATCTGATCTACACCGTGGCGCTCTCCAGCGTTGGCACCCAGACCGCCGACGGCGTTATCGTGACGCCGGCGCTGCTGTTCCCTGCCGGAGTCACGTTGGATTTGGTGACGGCCGCGACCGGAACCTGGGACGGGAGCACCTGGAGCGATGCCGACTCTGCCAGCGGCGACGACGCGACGCTCGCCTTCACCCTCACGGTCGGCCTCGCGACCAGCGGAGGAACCGATGTGGTGGGGCTTTCCGCCGCCGTGACGGCCGCGCCCCGGTCATGCAGGCGAGCTCGCCGCCGACGCCGAGGCGACGTCTGTGGTCGAGGGTATTTTCTTCGACGGTTTCGCGAGCGGCGACGCCTGCCGCCTGGTCGCTCACCGTCGGCGGCGGCTGAGCCCCAACCGGCCGACCAGGCTGTAGACTGCACGCCGCATGGGCGGCCGACACCGGTTTTCCCGCTGGCGCTGGTTGGGTCTCGCCTGGCTGGTGATCGTACCTGCCGTCCCACGCCGCGGCTTACGGCTGGCCCAGCTTCCTCTTTCTCTGCAACCTCGGCGTGATGCTCACTGCGGCGGCGCTCCTCGGAGAGAATCGTCTGGTCTTGTCGAGCCCGGCGCTCGCAGCGCCGGTCATCGGCCTCGCCTGGGCAGTCGATGCCGGCTGGCGGGTGGTGACCGGAGCGCATCTTTTCGGCGGCAGCGAGTACATGTGGGATCCGCAGAATCCCCTCTTCACCCGCCTGCTCTCGCTCTGCCACCTCGCCTGGCCGGTGCTTGTAGTAGTGCTGGTGCGGCGGGTCGGCTACGACAAGCGGGGCTGGGCGCTGCAGAGCGGGATCGCCGCCGGGCGACTCTCGGGGGGCGGAGACCCCACGGTGCGCCATCGCCTGCTGCCGATCCTCGGCCTCCTCGCCCTGGCATCCTTGGCGTGCGCGTCCCGCCAGGCCACGCCGGCAGAGGTGCAGGCGGCATACGCCGACCTGGTCGCCTCGCTCGACCCTGCCGCGCCCGGGTTCGCCGTGCTCCGGCTCGAGGTGTTTGCGCGGCGGAACGCCAAACTACGACATCGTGGTGGAGGTGGAGCGCACCGCAGAGGAGTGGCGGCAGCGACTGCAGCCCGCGTATCTCCGCGCGCGGGACCTGGCGCGACAAGGTCAGTTCGACCTGGCAGAGACGATCCTGAAGGATCTCGCGCTCGTGCCTGACGAGGCGGCGGGCGCGCAGGCCATCGACTTCCTCGCCTTCGACTTTCACAAGCTCAAGGCGTCAAGCCTGCTGGTGACCGGCGATTCCGAGGGTGCGGCGACGGCCGCGCGCGACCTGCTGCGGCAGGCGAAGGACAGCGAGGAGGAGACGGCCGCGCAGCAGTTGCTGGACGTGGCGGCCGTGGCGGAACTCGGCGCCAGGATGACGAGGACGACCGCGCTGCAGTCCGCGGCGCGCGCCCTGCAGATCTTCCTCCACTCGTCGTATGCCGACAACGGCCGATATCCGGAGCACCTCTCGCTCGCTGACCCCGAGCTCTCGTACCTGCGCGACATGGGGTCGCTGAGGTCGATCGATCGTCTCGAGGGCTACCGCTCGACCCCGGACACCTTCTCGTTCATCGCCGTCGGCAAGGACAGTCAGCGTCTCCGCGTCACGAACTCGGCGATCGAGCCGGCCGCTGCGACGCCCGAGCCACCCTGAACGGACGGTCTCGGCGGGCCTTCGCCAGCGACAGCCCGAACGACAACTTCATGAGCGCCGTGTCGAACACCTGCAGTTGCGGACTCGAGCCGCGTTGCCGGGTGGCAGCGGTCTGAGCGCGCACTCAGCCCAGGTTGGTGATCGCGGCGGACAAGACGTCGACGTTCGGCGGTTCCAGCATCGACAGGTGGTTGCCCGGTACCGATACGATTTCGAGCTTGCAGCCAGTGGCGCGCCTGAACTCCTCGTAGACGGAGGCGGGCCGCGCGGTGGCGGCGAGAAGAGTGACTCTCCCCGGCCATGCACCGGGTTGGTAGTTGATCAACGCGGCTTGGTTGGCGCGCTGGACGCGGCTGAAGTGGCGGTACTCGTTCGCTTTGAGGGCCTCGTCGCGTTCCTCTCCGAGGCGGCGGTGGAGGCGTCGCAGGCGACCCAGGAGATCGCCTCCGAGGCGGCGAAGGCGCTCCCGGATCCGCGCTCTCACCGGCAGCGGCTGGGGGCGAAATCCGGGCAGGACCTCGGCAAGCTCGGTGTCGAACATGGCGACCCACTGGACCTCGTCGGGCCTGGCAAGCCGGGCCATCTCGTACGCCACGAAGCCGCCGAACGACATGCCGGCGAATCGGTAGGGCGGCAGGATCGATTGCGCCCGGATCTCCGCCAGAAAGGTTCGAGCGAGCTCCGCGACGGTCTGCGGGATCGGGCGGTGATCGTCCAGGCCTGGACTCTGGAGGCCGATCAGGAGACGCCCGGGGGCGAGTGCCCGCGCCAGCGCAGCCAGCCGGAGGAGGTGCCCGCCGAGCCCATGAACGCAGAAGATGGCCGAGTCAGCCAGCGCCGCCGGCGGAAACGGCCGGACGATCGTCACCAGGCTCGAGGCCACTCCGCGACCAGGCTCCGTCGCCATTCGGGATCGCAGTGCGGCGGCGACACCGGCGAGCGTCGGCGAGCGCAGCAGCTCGGCCACCCGGAGAGGTACTCCGAAGGCGGCCTCGATTTCGATCAGCAGTGAGACCGCGGCGAGAGAATCGGCGCCGAGGGCGAAGAAGTCGGCATCGCGAGGAATTGGTGACGAGGCACCGCGTCCAAGCACGACTCCCCAGAGCCGCGCCAACCGGCGCTCGAGCGCTTCGCTTTCCGACTCGGCCGATTTCTCCCCGCCAGCTGTCGGTGCTTGCTCTGGCGGAGCAGCCGTGCTCTCGCGCAGGAGGCGATCGTAGTCGACCTTGCCGGCAAGGGTGAGTGGCAAGGCGGTGATGGCGACGAGCGGACTCGGCCGCAGGAACGCGGGCAGCCGGCGTTCGCACTCGCACTTGACCGCTGCGAGCTCTGCCTCCGCGGCGAGAACGACCCAGCCGCGCAGGCGTAACCCGCCCAGTGGTGCGGGCGCCGGCGCGACTGCGGCCGCCGAGACGCCGGCAATCGTGCACAGCGTCGCCTCTACCTCTGCCGGCTCGACTCGTCGGCCAGCGATCTTCACCTGCCGGTCGAGTCGGTCGAGAAACTTCAGCTCGCCGTCGCCGCGCCAACGCACCCGATCGCCGGTGGCATAGAAGCGTTCCGTGCCCCGACGCGGCTCGTCGCCGGCGCCGGCGACGGTGCTGCCGTCAGGGTCGAAGCGGGCGAATCGCGCCGCCGTCAGATCGGGCCGCAGGTGATAGCCGCGCGCCAAGCCGGATCCGCCGAGCCAGAGCTCCCCGGATCGGCCGGGAGCGACCGGCCGGCGTTCGGTATCCAGGACGACGGCCCGGACTCCCTCGACCGGATGCCCGATGGGCAGGCCGTCTCTCTCGGCGAGGTCGGAGGCACGAGGCGGAGCGTGCCACCAGGTCGCCACGATCGTCGCTTCGGTCGGACCGTAGGTGTTGATGAGGTGCTTGCCGCCGGTGGCCTCGAGCCAGACGCGCGCGGCTCGCTCGCTCGCCAGCTCGCCGCCGAGAACCAGCAGGCGCAGGCTCGGCGGGAGCTCCAGGTGGTGCGTTTCGATCTCCGTCGCAGCCTGCTCCCAGACCGCGGTCGGCAGGTCGAGGATGCTGACACCGAGCTCGCCGCAGCGCGCCAGGAGCTCGCGAGGCGCCGGCAGCGAAGGCTCCTCGAAGGCGACCAGCGTGGCGCCGTGGCAGAGCGCGCCGAAGATCTGTTCGAGGGCGAGATCGAACGCCGGCGAGGCGAGCTGCAGGATCCGGTCGGTGGGGGAAATCCCGAACTCGCGGCCCGCTGCCGCGATGTAGTGGGCGAGCGCATGGTGCTCGACCGCGACTCCCTTGGGCGCGCCGGTCGAGCCCGAGGTCGTGGCGACGTAGGCGAGATCCCAGGGTCGCGTCGACTGCCGCGGGTCCGCGCCGCTGCGAACGGGCGAGTGCTCGCAGCCGTCGGCGAGACCGATCGGATGTATCGGAAGGTGCGGCAGCAGTGGCAGCCATGGAGCGGGGCGGTGCAGTGCGGAATCTCCGACTGCAAGCAGCGGGCGGTTCTCGGCGAGGATCCGAGCGACGCGGTCCGGCGAGTCGAGCGCATCGAGGACGAGAAAAGCGCCGCCGGCCTCGTGCACGGCGAGCATCGCCGTGACCAGATCGGGCAGGAGTGGGAGGCGCAGAGCCACGAGTCTCCCAGGGCCGACGCCGCGTCGTGCGAGGGCCGCAGCGAGGCGGCTCGCCCGCTCCTGCAATTGCCGATAGCTCCAGCGCTCGTCACCCCACTCGACGGCGGGCGCGTCCGGCCTCTCTTCGGCGTGGGTCCGGAAGCGTTCGCTGACCGTGGTAGGGCGGCCTGCAGGCAGGAGCGTCCTTCGCGTCGGACGGCCATCGCCGCTTTCGCGGAGCCTTGCAGCCAAACGGCGCGCGAAGTCGGAGAGGGGATCGCTCTCCGGGGCGATCCGGCTGCGCAGCGTCAGCTTGCGGAGTCCGGGATCGACGGCGATCGCGAGGCGTATCGCGCCTTCGGCGGGGAGCCCCGGGGGCATCTCTCCAGCGGCCAGCAGGTCGATTGCCACGGCTGGACCGCACGGAAGACCGGATCCGGCGGCGGCCGCTACCAGCCGACGGCTGCGCAGGGGGAGATCCGTCGCGAACGTGCCGCGCACCCGCTGGCGCGTGCGCTGTTCAGTCAGATCGCGCGCCACCTCATCGAGCTCGATACTCTCCCGAAAGGCCACGCGGATCGGCAGACGCGCCGCGAGAAAGCCCTGCCAACCGTGCGCGGCGATCTCGGCGCGCAGTTCGGGTTCGCCGAAAGCGACGTCGAACGGCTGGCCGATCTCTCCGCCCACCGCGACAAGGATGGCGGCGATCAGGGTTTCGGTGTCGGCGGGAGCGCTTGCCGGCAGATCGAGCTCGATGGTGGCGTCGGTCGTCGGCGAGCCGGCGCCTGCGGCTTCGAACCCCGGCGGCAGGAGCGGTGCGACCTCGACGAGCCTGCTGATCCACTCTGCCTCGTAGCGTTGGCACTGGCGTTCCCGGGCGACGAGATGCTCGGGATCGGGAGCGGTCGCGGGGAGGCGTTCACCGAGGGCTGCTGCGAGGCGGTCGAGAGCCGCCTCCGGAACGATCGCGACGCCGTCGAGCGCCGTGAGCTGGGCGATGCGCAAGTCCGAGGTAGCTGTCGCGATCTCGAGGCCATCGGCTCCGGCACGCAGGATCGTGCCGGGCGGCGCTCCGCTGCGCGTGCCGAGGATCGCGACCCGAGGCGTAAGGAAGACTCCGGCGGGGACGACGAGCTTCGGGATGCCCATCGGGTTGTCGGCCGCGCCGAAGTCGAGCCCGCGCACGAAGGCCGAGATGCGCTCCGCGGATTCGTTCCAGGGCACGACGCAGCCGGGCGACGGGCGGCGCCAGCCCGGGAAGTAGGTGCGCGCGGCGAGCGTCTGGGGGCGAGAAGTGAGCGTGCCGCTCGCCAGCCGGGTGAGGAGCTCGCCGAAGCTCTCGATCGCCGCCTCGGTGCAGCGCAGGTTGAGCGTCCAGGCGGTCTCGCTCGGGAGCGATCGCGAGTGCGCGCTCGACGAGAAGCTCGCCCGCGTCGAGCTCGGGTGTCATGCGGTGCCGGTTTGTTGGAGGCGGTGGGCGGAAGGAACCGACCATGCGGCATTGTGGCATCGACGTGCACCTAAGACCAGCGACCTGTGTGTGCTGTCCTCGGCGGGCAAGGTGGTCCGGCGGGAGCGATTTTCGAGCACGCATCCGGCTTCCGCAGCAGTTCGAAGACGAGCCGAGGATGCGGGTGGTGATGGATAGCGGCGGCTCGACACCTGGGTGTACCGGCTGCTTTGCGCGCTGGGTCACGAGGTCATCGTAGTGAATCCGCGGCGGCTGCGGCTGATCGCGGAATCGACGATGAAGAGCGACCGGATCGACGCCGAGATTCTGGCGCGGCTGTCTCGATTCGACGTGGAGCTGCTTCGACCCGTGTATCAACGCAGTGCGGGAGGACAGGCCCTTCAACGAGAATCCAGGTAGAGCGACGCTGGTGCGAACGCGCGTCGCGCTGATCAACCAGGTAAAGGGGACTTTGCGGTCGCAAGGCGTGCGTCTGTCTTCGACGACGACGTCCAACTTCGTCGCCAAGTGGGGCGAGGGAAAGATCCCGTGCTCGATGCGCCTTTGCTGGAGCCTTTGGTGGGCGCGATCGGCGAGCTGACGGATCGCATCGAGGCGGTGCAGCAGCAGCTCGTGACGCTGTCGCCTCGGACGAACTCCTCGAGCGACTGCAGGAAGCGCCCGGCGTCGGACCGCTTGTGAGCGTGTCGTTTCTTGCCTGGGTGGATCGGGTCGATCGTTTCAGCAAGAGCCGGGATGTCGGCGCGTGCCTGGGTCTTCGACCCGTCGTGCGCGCCTCGGGCGGGTCCCTGCGCTCGAGCCACATCAGTCGCGAGGGCGACAAGGAGATGCGCTGGCTCCTCGTACAGGCCGCGCACGCGGCGCTCGCAACGCATCGGGACTCGGCACTTAAGCGATGGGGTGAGCGCCTGGCGAATCAAGTCGGCAAGAAGAAGGCCATCGTGGCTGTGGCGCGCAAACTCGCTGTCCTGCTCCATCGATTGTGGTTACGGTGAGAGCTACCAGCCCTTCCCTGCGGCGGCGTAAACTGCCAGAGCAGGCTGCAACGAAGAGGATCGACGACGAGTGAGAACTGCTGGCGGTGATCCCGGTAAATCGGCTGGAGCGCGAGACTCCGTGTGCCAGAGGGGGAGACGCCGCAGCATCGACGGACAGCTCAACATGCACCGGCCCAACGACGGGCTACAACGAGTGCGGATAGAAGCTGTCGTGAGAGGCACGTCAAGAAGAGGTGCATGATGTGATTTGATGGAGGACGAATAGAAGACGATGCCGTGCCGATGCTCTCCCTGGTCGATCGCCCACGAGGTGGCGTGGAGCCCGGCGTACCGCGGCAGCGGCGCGTCGTGGTAGTTGATCGCCATCCAGCGCGGCGAGGCGAGGAGCGCCGGCGGCAGAATGCGCAGGTTGTGGACGGAGAGCAGGAGATCGAAGGGCGCGCCAGCAACCAGGGCCTCGACGTCGCCGTGGGTGAGGGTCGCCTGCGCTGACAGGAAGCAGCAGGCAATCCGGTTCTCGGCTGCCCAGCTGGCGACCCGGCCGTCACCGGTGACGACTCCGAGCACGGAATGACCGCTCTCGAGGAGCATCTGCCCGCAGCGCACCGTCACCGCAGCGTCGCCGAGGAGGACAGTAGAGAGGCGGCGCATGAGCAGACCAAGCGTATAGCGAGAGGAGTCGTTGAAACTCCATCGCAGGAAGCTGGCTTCGCTCCGGCTCGCGAGGGAGTAGACTGCGCGCCGCATGGGCGAGCGACATCTCTTCCCTCGTTTGCGCTGGCTGGGGCTCGCCTGGCTTGCGGTCTACCTGCCGTCGTATGCGATCGCCTACGGTTTCACCAACTTCCTCTTCCTCTGCAATCTCGGCGTGATGCTGACCGCGGCGGCTCTCCTTTGGGAGAGTCGGCTGGTGCTCTCGAGCCAGGCGGTGGCGGCGCCGGTGATCGGCCTCGCCTGGGCAACCGATGCCGGCTGGCGGGTGGTGACCGGGGCGCACCTGTTCGGCGGCACCGAGTACATGTGGGATCCGCAGTATCCGCTGTTCACCCGCCTGCTGTCGCTCTACCACCTTCTCTGGCCGGTGCTCGTGGTCGTCCTGGTGCGGCGGGTGGGTTACGACCGGCGGGGCTGGCAGCTCCAGACGGCCATCGCGGCCAGCGCGGTGGTCGTCTGCCGGCTGTTCACTGCGCCGGCGGAGAACATCAACTTCGCCTTCGTCGATCCGATCTTCGGCCGCGCCTTTACGCCGCCGGCGCTGCACATTGCGATCGTCCTCGTCGGCCTCGCCGGCGTCGGTTACGGCCTCACTCACTTCGCCCTGCTGCGCGGCGCGAAAGGACCCCGCGGCGTCCGGAGCGCAGACCCTTCGGACTCTCCGGACGCCGCAGGCGAAAGCGCAGTCGAGGGCGCTACCGCAGGCTGAACAGGATGTTCCAGCGGTAGTAGACGGCGATCGGCCGGTCGCCGTAGCGCGCCGGAGCAAAGCGCCAGGCGCGTACGGCGTCGAGCGCGCTCTGTTCGAGGCCGAAGCCGAGCGGCGAGCTCACCACGCGCGCCGACCGCAGGCTCCCGTCGGTCGCGATCTCCGCTTCGACCACGACGGCCCCTTGGCGGTGGGCGGTGCGAGCGCTCTCGGGATACTTCGGATCGACCCGGAACAACACCTGCGGTGCGACGATCCCCGCCCCCGGTTGCCAGACGATGGTCCCCGCGGCGGCGGGAACACCACTGCCGGGTCCGACTCCACCCACGTCGGTGAGGAGCGCTCCCGGACTCGTCGGTCCGCCGGCGCCGATCTCCGCGCTGAGCGGCGCGATCGGGTCGTCGGTGAGGGTCGCGGCCGCCGGCGGGCCGTCCGGCTCCACCTCGGGCTGGACGGTCGCGGGCACCTTGGCGACCGGCCGGGCCGGCGCCTTCGTCGCCTTGACCAGCGGCGCGCTCCATTCGGAGGGAGAAATGCGATCGGCAGATAGGTCGTCGTGAAGGTCGGTGCTGCGACGGCATCGATGCGCCACGCGAGCCCGACGACGAGAACGGTCGCCACCGAGAGGTGGAGCAGCGCCGCCATCGTAGCCAACTGCTTCTTCGACGAAGCCGGTCCCGGAAGAACGCTCTGCATCTCGAACATCGCGACCTCCCGCCCCTGGGGGCATCTCCCTGCAGAGATTGAGACACCCGACCTCTCATGCAAGAAACCGACCGGGCTGCTGCGAATCGATAGAATGTCGGGCGTGCTGCGCCTCGACTATCTCTCGCCGCTGCCGCCGGTGCGCTCCGGCATCTCGGACTACAGTCTCGAGCTCCTGCCGCACCTCGCCGAGCGCGCCGACGTGCGGGTGCTGCAGCTGCCGGATCTGCCGCTCGACCCCGAGATCGCGGCGCGCTTCCGGCCGGTCGAGGCCGCGCGGGCCGGAGAGGACGGGCGCCTGCCGCTCTACCAGATGGGCAACAACAGCTACCACGCGGCGGTCTGGGAGCTCGCCATGGCGCGGCCGGGCGTGCTCGTCCTGCACGACCTCGTCCTGCATCACTTTCTGCTCGATCGCACGGTGGGAAGGGGGAGTTCGAGCCCTATCGCGAGGCGCTCGAGCGCGATCACGGCTGGGTCGGTGACGCGGCGGCGCGGCCGGTGCGCTGGGGCGCGTTCGGGCGCGCCGCGCAGTTCTTCCTGCCGGCGAACCGGACCCTTCTGCGACGCCAGCGCGGCGTGCTGGTGCACGGCCAGTGGGCAGCGTCGGTTCTGCGGGAGGAGGACCCCGAGCTCGCCGTGCGGGTGGTGCTCGATGGGCATCCCACTGCCGGCGCCGCCGACGTCGCGGCGTCGGCGGCGCCTTTCGCCAGCGTGGCGCATACCGCCCGCGGCGCCTCTCTGCTCGGCTCCTTCGGCTTCCAGACGCCGATCAAGCGCACCGATGTGGCGATCCGCGCGCTCGCTCGCGCCGGCCTCGAGAGCGTGCACCTGCTGATTGCCGGCGAGCTCTCGCCGTACTCGAACTACGGCGCGCTCGCCGCCGAGCTCGGCGTCGCGGAGCGCGTGCACGTCACCGGCTTCCTGCCGTTCGAGCAGCTCGACGCAGCGATCTCCGCCATCGATCTCTGCCTCAACCTGCGTTATCCGACCGCCGGCGAGACCTCGGCCTCGCTGCTGCGCATCCTCGCTGTCGGGCGTCCGGTGGTGGTGTCGGACTACGCCGATTTCGGCGATCTGCCCGAGGACCTCGCGGTCCATATCCCTCCCGGCGAAGGCGAGATGCAGAAGCTCGCCGCGGCGCTGGCGCAGCTGCTCGACGACCGCTCGAGGCTCGCGCGGATGGGCGAGGCGGCACGCCGCTACGTGGCCGATGTCCACGCTCCCGAGCCGCGGCGGACGAGCTGGTGGCCGCCGCCACGGAGCTCGCGGAGCTCGCGCCCCTCGCCGACGCGCGCCGCAGCCGGGTCCGCGAACCACGGCGGTGCAAAGGAGCGTGCCGGGCCGGATCGTCGTCCACGGCTGCGAGGACTGGTCGCCCGGCGAGCGTCGCCAGCTCGAGGTCGAGGTCGTCAACGACAGCCGGATCCGCTGGTTGCCGAGCCAGGCGCTGCCGGGCGGGGTCATCTTCGAGGTGCAGTTCCTCTCCGAGGGGCGTGACCTCTATCGCGGACGGCGCTGGCTGTCCTTGCCGGAGGCGCTCGAACCGGGGGCGTCGCGGCGCTTCGTCCTCGAGCTGCGCCGTCCCGAGGCGGCGGCCCGCCTGCTGATCAAGCCGACCTTGCAGATCGTCGAGGGGCACCGGCCGCTCGGCCCCTGGGAGTGGGACCGGTGGGTCTGAGGAGCGCCGGCGGTCTGCTGCTCGCGGTCCTGCTGGCGGGAACGCTCTGGCTGGCGGCGACGGCGGCGCCGCAGCGTCCGCCGGCGCCGGGAGCCGAAACGACGAACTGGCTGGCGGCGCACAGCCTGGCCATCGACCACGATGAGCTTTTCGTCGATGGCGACTCGGCGCGGCTCCGGGAGCGGCTGCCGTTCGAAACCTCGCTGCGGGTCCTCCCCGGGAGCACCGAATTGACGCGGGCCGGCGTCCGCCTCCGCAGCACCGGACCGGCGATCCGGCCGCACGCCGGCCGGCTGGCGCTCGACGGCGGGCAGGCGACGTTGCTCGTCGCCAGCGATCGCGACCTCTCCTCGGTGCGTCTCGATTTCAGCGCCAACGCGCCGGGGACGCTCGCGGTCGCCGGCGGCACGACCGGCAGCACGACCTTTCGGCCGAACGGCGAGGTGGCTTTCGAGATTTCGCTGGGCCGTCCGGCACGCCGGCATCCGCTCTGGTGGAGCCGCGCTCCGGTGGCGATCTATGTGCTCCGTTTGGCGCTCCCCGGGGCGAGTAGGATGGGCTCCGAGGGCCCAGCGGCGGCGGCGGACCCGGTGACCTTCGACCTGGGACTGGCGCGCGTGGCCGGGCCGGAGGCCGCCCGACCATGAGTCCGACACTCCCCTGGATTCTCGAAATGCGCGCCCGCCTCGAGGCGCCGGCGCCGCGCCGCCTGGTGCCGGGCGAGGCCCGGCAAGCGGCGGTCCTGGTGCCGCTCTACGTCGACGCCGGGATGCTCTGGACGCTGCTCACCAAACGCACCGACAGTCTGCCGCACCACCGCGGCCAGGTCGCCTTCCCGGGCGGCGGCAAGGAGATGGGGGAGGACTCCTGGGGCGCCGCGCTGCGCGAGGCCGACGAGGAGATCGGCCTGCCGCCGAAACGGGTCCTGCGCCTCGGCGAGCTCGACGAGGTCGCGACGCCCTCCGGTTTCCGCATCGTTCCCTGCGTCGGCGCGATTCCCTTCCCGTTCGAGCTCAAACCGAATCCCGGCGAGATCGACGAGACCTTCGCCGCGCCGTTGGGCGAGCTGGCGAATCCGAAGTTGATCGAAGACCGCGAAGTGTTGATCAACGGTCAGCGCCGGACGCTGCGGATCTACCATGTCGGCCGCTTCCTGATCTGGGGCGTCACCGCCCGCATCCTGCAGAACCTCCTCGAGCGCGTCGGCATCTCGAGCAGCTACGAGCTCGAGCCCTGACCCACCGACCCATCTCCGCGCCGGCGCCAGCCAGCGCAAGAGGCAGCAGGATGTTAAGAATCAGGTTCGTCGTTCGTTGTTCTGGATAGGCGCGTGGAACTGCGAAACGAAAAGCGTTCGGTAAATGGGGGTGCATGGCGTATCGCCCTTGCCTCCGGCGTGGCGTTGCTTTCATTTACTGGAGCTTTTCTCTTCTGGCAGTCGCGGACTTCGCGCCCGACATCCGCCAGCTCGGCCCGCGGCGGGCTGGTAGGGCAGGATCTGGCAGGTGAGGAGCGCGGTGGGTCGCTGATCGACAGCTTCTCTGGAGAAGGTCTGACACCTCTGATGACCGGGGCGCGGGAGGATGACGTGGTCGCGATCGAGGGCCTGGTGCGCGCCGGCGCTGCGATCGACCGGGTCGACCGCCGGCAGGGGTGGACGGCGCTCCTGCACGCCATTCACAAGGGCTCGGCTGCGGCTGCCGCGGCCCTCCTCGCCGCCGGTGCCGATCCGGACTTCGCTGGCGGTGGCGAGGTTCCGCCGCTCTTCTTCGCGGTCATGAACGGCGATTCCGCCCTCGTCCGCCTGCTGCTCGACCGCGGAGCAAACCCGCGCGCAACGATGTCCGGCGGCACGAACGCGCTTCTCCTCGCAGTCGAAGGTGGCTTCCTCGCCGACGTCGACCGGAGCGGTCACCTCCTTGGCAGCTGCCAGGACGAGATCGTCGCCCTGCTGCTCGAGCGCGCTCCCGACTTGCGCCTGCCGCGAGGTTTCGAGAGCCGATTCGCCCTTGGCCTGGCGCGCCTGCACGGCTGCAAGACGACGCTCTCGATTCTCGCCGGGCTGCGGCCGGCGAGTGCGGGCGGATAGCCCGGACTGCGGCCCCGGCCGCGCCTCTGCCATACTGCCGCTACTTTCGAGGAGCACAGGGATGGCTGCAGGGAAACCGGTCGCGGAGGTGCGCCGCGCCGAGCGCAGGTTCTTTACCGGCATGGCGGTGGGGATCCTCGTTCTGGCGCTCGCCGGCTTTGCGCGCAGCTACTTCCTGCGGCCGGTCCTGGCCGAGCCGGCGCCGCCACTGCCGACCCTGACGCCCCTCATCCATCTGCACAGCCTGCTGTTCACGGCCTGGGTGGTGCTGTTCCTGGTGCAGGTCCGGCTGGTGGCAGCCAAGCGCATCGCCCTTCACCGCGGGCTTGGCGTCGGCGGAGCGGTCCTGGCGGCGGGAATGGTAGGGCTCGGCACACTGACGGCGATTCACGGCGCCGTGCGGGGCGTGGCGCCGTTCGGGATCGACCCGCGGCGCTTCCTGATCGTGCCGCTCTTCGCGGTCGCACTTTTCGCGCTTTTCGCCACCGCCGGGATCCTCGCCCGGCGCGATCCTCAACCGCACAAGCGGTTCATGCTGCTTGCCACGATCGCCCTGTTGCCGCCGGCGATCGCGCGCTGGGTCCTGCTGCTCGGCCTTGGTCCGCCGGTGGTATTCGCGGTCGCGGCCCTTCTCCTCGTGCCGCTCGTCGTCTGGGACCTTCGCACGCTGCGGCGCCTCCACCCGGTGACGCTCTGGGCGGGGTCGCTGCTGCTCATCTCGGGTCCGCTCCGGCTGGCGCTCTCGCGCACCGATGCCTGGCTGGCGATCGCCGACCGGCTGATGGCTTGGTCGAAGTAGCTCCGCCGCCCTGCACTTTCGGGCGTGGGCGACCGGCCGCGCGCGTGGTACCGTCCGCCGCTGAGCTCATGGGCAAGGAAGTCGATTCCTCCGAGCTGTCCGGTGCGCTGTTCGAGGCCTCTGCCGACGCCATCGCGGTGGTGGATGCGGACGGCAGGATCGTGCTGGCGAACGCGGCCTGCGAGAAACTGCTCGGTCACCAGGCGCGCGCGCTCACGGGTCAGCCCCTGCAGATGCTCGTTCCTCCAAGCTACCCGGGGCACGAGGAGCTTCGCGCCGCGTATTTTCGCAATCCTCGTGCGCGACCCATGGGCTTGTCTCTCGCCGCGCGCCATGCCGACGGCCGCGAGATTCCGGTCGACATCTCCCTGAGTCCGATCGAGGTCGGCGGTCGGCGACTCACCGCCGCCGCCATGCGCGATTTTCGGGGCCGCGCCGAGGATCCGGCCGCCTTGCGCATTCAGGCGACGGCGCTGCGCTCCGCCGCCAACGGGATCGTCATCACCGATCGTTCGGGGACGATCGTCTGGGTGAATCCGGCGGCCTGCGCGATCACCGGCTACGAAGCCGACGAGCTCGTCGGCGCGCACACGCGGCTCCTCAAGTCGGGTGAGCACGGTGCGGACTTCTATGCCGAGCTCTGGCAGTGCGTCACCGGCGGCGAGACCTGGTCGGGGACGATCGTGAACCGGCGCAAGGACGGCTCGCTGTACCACGAAGAGCAGACGATCGCGCCCGTTCTGGATGCGTCCGGTGATGTCACGCACTTCGTCGCGATCAAGTCCGATGTGAGCGCCCGGCGCGCGGCCGAAGAGGCCCTCGCGGCTGCGAACCAGGAGCTCGCGGCGCGGGTTTCCGAAATCGAGTCGCTCAACGAGCAACTTCGCGAGCGGGCGATCCGTGACCCCCTGACCGGCCTTCACAACCGGCGGTACTTCGCGGAGACCGCCGGACGCGACGCAGCCCGCGCCGCACGCGCTGGCGAGCCGCTCGCGATCCTCGCCCTAGATATCGATCACTTCAAGACCGTCAACGACGGGTTCGGGCATGCCGCGGGCGACCTCGTCCTCAGGGTGCTCGCGGAGATCCTGACTGCGGGTGTGCGCGACTCCGACCTCGTCTGCCGCTATGGCGGAGAGGAGTTTGTCGTCCTGCTCCCCGGGGCTTCGATGGCCGTGGCGGCAGAGCGCGCCGAGGCGGTGCGCGCCGAGTTCGCAGCAACCCCGGTGGATCCGGGCGATGGAACTGCAATCCGCAGCACACTCTCGGTCGGCGTGGCGGTCTTCCGCGGCGAAAGCGATTCCATCGAAGCCGCGCTCGGCCGCGCCGACGCCGCGCTCTACGAAGCGAAGCGCGAAGGGCGGAACCGCGTCGTCGCTGCTTCAGTCAAGCAGTCCGCCTGACCGAGGCAGCGGTCCATTCCGGCCGTCCTACCTCATTGGGTGATGCCGCTGGAACCCCGGCAGGATAAGTTGAATTCTTTCCAGGTCCGCGGCCGTTTGGCGGAGGATGCATGTCGCAAGTGAGGGAGTGTGCAATGAGAGTCGGTGTCTTGGTTTCGATCGGGGTCCTCGCCGGAGTCGTTCCGGCGGCCGCGCAGTTTCTGCCGTGCGCGGCGGATACCCACCTCTTCCGCAAGGGTGACTTTCTGAACGGCACGACCGCCGTCGTCGACAGCGGCGTTTGGGAGTGGGAGATCGGGTCCGGCGACACCTACACCAACATTCAGGGCATTTCGGCCGTCGGTATGTTCCATGCCACCGTGCCGACCTCGAACCCGGCTTATGCGCTCGGCGCCTTCGATACCGTCAATCTGGTGGTCGGCCGTCTCTCAACCGTCCCGACCCAGCGTCCCTATGCCCAGGAGGTCGAGCTGCTTTTCGAAGCCTGCGCGTTCGATCCCGGCGCCTACAGTCTCGCCGCCGGTGCCGCGTCCGCACCGGAAAACTCCGCCTACTGCACCCTCGGCACCCAGTTCTACGCGCGATGGCTGGCGCAGTACCCGGATCCATCCGACCTCGTCGACTACTACGTGACGAATCGCTTGTCTCTCTCTGGGTGGGATATTGCCGCCCACATCCGCGCCGCGCGGCTGGCCGGATTCGACGTTTACTCGCTCGGCATCGCCGAGCGGATTCTCGCCCGCCGTCCCGACTGGGAGCACGTCCTCTACGGTGGCTGGGACTACACCGAGTCGTCCTACGGCGCTCTGCTGCGGGCGCTGCTCGAGTTGCACGCGGCAGGCGACCTGCCGCCGGCGGTTTACGCGGAGGCGCTGGAGATCGCCGACCTGCTGATCGCCGCCCAGGCCGTGGACGGATCCTGGGGCGGCGGCGATTTCCAAGCCACCGCTTACGCCCTGCTCGGCTTGCGCGCCGACCCGTGGAACTTCACCCTGCCCTGGCAGCAGGCGATCATTGAGGGCGTCGACTTCCTTCACGCCACGATGAGTGCCGAACCGACCTGCGGCTGGAGCTATCCGCCCGAATACGGTGAGATGAACAGCGAGATCCTCGCCGCGCTGGCGGTCGTGCACTCGCTGCCGTTCGTCGACGGTTTCGAGACCTCAGATACCTCGGCCTGGTCCGTCGAAGTTCTGGCGGCGCTCGCGGCAGTGGACGTCCAGGACGTCCTGAAGAGCCTCGCGCCGCGCCCCGTGGCGCTGCCCTTCCGCTGAGCCGCAGCTCTCGGCTCTGATTTCGGCGCCCGGTCCGCAAGGTCCGGGCGCCGGTTCCGTTTCAGCGCTTCTTCATCGGGCAGGTGGAAAGCCCGAGCAGGGTGTACGCCGGGCACGAACCGAGCAGCCCGGTGACGATCGGTATCAGCCCGAGATAGCCCCACGGGGTCTTCGGGCCGATGAAGGCGAGAGAGACAACCGCGATCCCGGCGAGCACCCGGACGGCGCGATCGACGGTTCCTTCGTTCTTCGGCAAGAGCTTGCTCAGCATCGGATCTCCTTTCAAGGCTTGCTGCCGGCGAGCAGAATTCTACGCCCGGAAGGAGTCGTCTGCCGGCTGAGGCAGACGAGCATGATGATGGCCGCGGCGACCGGGACCAGGACGCCGACCTGCGCGAGAGGCAGGCCCGCCTCGGCCAGGGCGCGCTGGCCGGCCTCGGTCCACCCCGAGAGCTCGAGGCCGCGCGTCAGCGGCCGATTGCGAGCAGCAGGGAGGTGGTCCCGAAGAGCACGCGGGGGAGACTCGATGGAGTCATCGCAACAGATTGATTCTGCAGCTTTTGAGGGCCGACATGCAACATCGGACGGCGGCTTTCCGGTACGCCCCGGCCGGGGAAGGCGTGCTAATCTCCGACCGCGTCATGGCCAAACCCGAGTCGGCGAGGGGCGTCGACCTCAACCTCACCTCTCATGCTCCGATCATCCGCTCGCCGAAGGATCTGGCGCGGCTGAGCCTGGGTGCGTTGGGGGTCGTGTACGGCGACATCGGCACCTCGCCGCTCTACGCGATCAAGGAGTGCTTCGCCCTGCCTCACGGTGTGGCGATCAACCTCGGCAACGTCCTCGGCATCCTGTCGCTCGTCTTCTGGGCACTGACGCTCATCGTGGTCGTCAAGTACCTCGGTTTCGTGATGCGGGCGGACAACCACGGTGACGGCGGCATCCTCGCTCTCCTCGCGCTGGTCACCGAGCAGCGCAGCCATCCGAAGCGCGGCGAGTCCGGCCACCGGCGATGGATCACGCTCGTCGCGCTGGCGCTCTTCGGCGCGGCGCTGCTGTGGGCCGACGGGATGATCACGCCGGTCATCTCCGTCCTCGGCGCGCTCGAGGGGCTCGACGTCGCGACGCCGTTCTTCCGCCCGTGGATCGTGCCCATCGCCCTGGGAATCCTCATTGCCCTGTTTCTCGTGCAGCGGCGGGGAACCGCCGGTATCGGCGCCGTCTTCGGTCCTCTCATGCTCGTCTGGTTCGCGTCGATCGCCGCGCTGGGTATCCCGGCGATCGTGCGCCATCCGGAGGTGCTGGCGGCGGTCAATCCGATGCATGCTTGGCACTTCTTTCGCGCCAACGGGCTGCACGGATTCCTGATTCTCGGCGCGGTCGTTCTCTGCGTCACCGGCAGCGAGGCGCTCTACGCCGACATGGGGCACTTCGGGCGCCGCCCGATCCGCGTCGCCTGGTTCTGGCTGGTCTTCCCGGCGCTGCTCGCCAACTACTTCGGGCAGGGCGCGCTGCTGCTCGCGCGCGGCCAGGAGGTGGTCGGCAACCCGTTCTACGGTCTCGCGCCGGACTGGTTCCTCTATCCGCTGGTGGCGATTGCCACCGCGGCCGCGGTGATCGCTTCGCAGGCGCTCATCTCCGGTGCCTTCTCGCTCGCCCAGCAGGCGATTCAGCTGGGCTTCTCGCCGCGGATGACCATCGTCCACACCTCGGGCGAAGCGAGCGGCCAGATCTATGTTCCGGAAGTGAACACGATCCTGATGCTCTCCTGCGTCACCCTGACCCTGATGTTCCAGAAGTCCGGCAACCTGGCGGCGGCCTACGGCATCGCGGTGATGGGGACAATGGTCATCACGACGATCCTGCTCTTCTCCGTCCAGCGCCGGATCTGGCATTGGCCGCTCTGGCAGGCGCTCGCGCTCAGCGCGCTTTTCATGGCCATCGACATCCCCTTCCTCGCCGCCAACGTGGTGAAGATCGTGAGCGGGGGCTGGGTGCCGCTCGCCGTCGCCCTCGCCATCTATGTGCTGATGACGACCTGGAAGCGCGGCCGCCGAGCAGTTCGCAAACACCTCGAGGGGGGCAGCCTGCCGATCGATTTCTTCCTCTCCGGGCTCGCCGCCTCCGCGCCTAGCCGGGTCAAGGGGACGGCGGTGTTCATGACCTCGTCCTTGGGGGTGACGCCGCCGATCCTGCTGCACCACTTCAAGCACAACAGGGTGCTGCACGAGAAGGTCATCCTCTTCACCATCGTGACCGAGGGCATCCCGGAGGTTCCGAAGCGGGACCGCATCGAGATGCGCGAGCTCGACCACGGTTTCGCCGTGGTCATCGCGCACTACGGCTTCATGCAGACGCCCAACGTGCCGCTCGCGTTGCGGCGTGCAGCAGAACAGGGGCTGCAGTTCGACGCCAATTCCGTGAGCTACTTTCTCGGCCGCGAGACGATCCTCACGACCGGCAAGTCGGGCCTGGCGGCGTGGCGCAAGAGCCTGTTCGTCTATCTCGCCCGCAACGCCCGGCCCGCCAACGCCTTCTTCCGCATTCCCCCGAACCGCGTCATCGAGCTCGGCGCCCAGGTCGAGATCTAGTAGCGGCGCTGGCTGGCACTTGGCAAATACCTGATTCTGTTGTAGTTGACCGTCTGTTCCTGGACGGTGAGCGGCGCCCGGGCGGGCAGGCTCGCCGGCGCTCGCGTGTTACTCTCCACCCCCGTGATGGCCAAGACCGAGTCGTCGACGAGCGTCGACCTCAACCTGACCTCTCACGCACCGATCATCCGCTCGCCGCAGGACCTGGCGCGGCTGGGGGTGGGCGCATTGGGCGTGGTCTACGGCGACATCGGAACCTCGCCGCTCTATGCCATGAAGGAGTGCTTCAACCCCGCGCACGGTGTCGCGCCGCTGCTCGGCAACGTGCTGGGCGTGCTCTCGCTGGTCTTCTGGGCTCTCACGCTGATCATCTCGGTCAAGTACATCTCTTTCGTGCTGCGGGCCGACAACCACGGCGACGGCGGCATCCTCGCCCTCCTTGCATTGGTTACCGAACAGCGGAGTCACCCCGGCAGGGGCGAAACGGGCAGGAAGCGCTGGGCGATTCTGGTCAGTCTCGCCCTGGTCGGCACGGCGCTGCTCCTCGCCGAGGGCATGATCACCCCGGCGATCTCCGTGCTGAGCGCGCTCGAGGGGCTCGACGTCGCGACGCCGGTCTTCCGGCCCTGGATCGTTCCGCTCGCCATGGGAATCCTTCTGGCTCTCTTCCTCGTTCAGCGCAAGGGCACCGCCGGAATCGGATCCGTGTTCGGCAAAGTGATGCTGATCTGGTTCGCGGCGATCGCGGTGCTGGGAATTCCAGCCATCCTGCGCCATCCCGAGGTGCTGGCGGCAGTCAATCCGCTGCATGCCGTGCGTTTCTTCATGGACAACGGTCTGCACGGATTCCTCATCCTCGGCTCGGTCGTCCTCTGCGTCACCGGCGGAGAGGCCCTCTATGCGGACATGGGACACTTCGGAAAGGGACCGATCCGGATCTCCTGGTTCACGTTGGTCTTTCCGGCGCTGCTGCTCAACTACTTCGGTCAGGGCGGGCTGCTCCTCGAGCGCGGCACGAGCGCGGTGGCGAATCCGTTCTACGGCCTCGCACCCTCGCTGCTGCTCTATCCGCTGGTGATCCTGGCGACCGCCGCGGCGGTGATCGCTTCCCAGGCGATGATCTCGGGCGCCTTCTCGCTCGCCCAGCAGGCGGTGCAACTGGGCTATCTTCCCCGGCTCTCGATCATCCACACCTCGGGCGAGGCGAGTGGCCAGATCTACGTGCCGGAGATCAACCGGCTGCTGATGATCGCCTGCATTGCGCTCACGCTGGGTTTCCGCGACTCGTCCAAGCTCGCCGGCGCCTATGGCATCTCGGTCATGGGAGCGATGATCTGCACCTCCGTCCTGCTTTCCGCGGTCGCCATCCGGCGCTGGAATTGGTCCCCCGCGCTGGCCTTCGGGCTCGTGGCCCTGTTCCTGGCGGTGGAGGTTCCGTTTCTCCTCGCCAACATCCCGAAGATCGTCCATGGCGGGTGGTTTCCGCTCCTGGTGGGGTTGCTCTTCTTCTTCGTCATGACCACCTGGAAGATCGGCCGGCGCGCAGTTCGGAGCTTTCTCCAAGTCGGGAGCCTGCCGATCGACCCCTTTCTGGCCCGCCTCGAGTCGTACAACCCGCACCGGGTGAAGGGAACCGCGGTCTTCATGACCTCGGAGATGGGGGTGACGCCGCCGATCCTGCTGCATCACTTCAAGCACAACAAAGTGCTGCACGAGAAGGTCATCCTTTTCACCATCGTCACCGAGGGCATACCGGAGGTTCCGAAGCGGGACCGCATCCAGATGCGCGAGCTCGAGCACGGCTTCAGCGAGGTCATTGCCCATTACGGTTTCATGCAGACGCCCAACGTGCCGCTCGCGTTGCGCCGCGCGGCAGAACAGGGACTCCAGTTCGACCCCAATTCGGTGAGCTACTTCCTCGGCCGCGAGACGATCCTCACCACCGGCAAGTCCGGCATGGCCGGCTGGCGCAAGAGCCTGTTCGTCTATCTCGCTCGTAACGCCCGGCCCGCCAACGCCTTTTTCCGCATTCCTCCGAACCGCGTCATCGAGCTCGGCGCCCAGGTCGAGCTCTAGCCATTGTCATCCGCGCCGGGAGTCCCGGCGTAAGGTGGGGTGAGAGACTGCGCCGATGGCGTCCCCGACAGCGCTTGGCGGAGTTCCGCCCGACCGTGTGCGAGTCGTCGTCGACCGCCCACCGCGGCCCGGGGGCGAGTTCGTTCTCTACTGGATGATCGCCCAGCGGCGCCTCGTCTGGAACTTCGCGCTCGACCGCGCGATCGCCTGGGCGGAGGAGCTCGGCAAGCCGCTCGTCGTCCTCGAGGCGCTGCGTTGCGACTACCGCTGGGCGAGCGACCGCATCCACCAGTTCGTGATCGAAGGCATGGCCGAGAACGCCCGGCGCGCAGCGGGAAAGCGCCTGCTCTACCTGCCGTACGTCGAGCCCGAAGTGGGTGCCGGCAAGGGCCTGCTGCGCGCGCTTTCGCGACGGGCATGCACGATCGTCACCGACGACTTTCCCTGCTTCTTCCTGCCGCGCATGGTCGCGGCCGCGGCGCGGCAGGTCGAGTGCCGCCTGGAGGCGGTCGACGGCAACGGCCTCTTCCCCCTGTCGGCGACCGACGCGGCTTCGCCGACCGCCTACGCCTTTCGCCGGATCCTGCAGAAGAAGCTGCCTGGGTACCTGCCCTCGATGCCGGCGGCTGCGCCGCTCGAAACGCTCGCGCTCCCGGTGCTGGAAAAGCTGCTGGTAAAGGGAGGTGCCTGGCCATGGGCCCGTGCCTCCGACGAACTGCTGGCTGGGTCGCCTGCGACGCTCGCCGCCTTGCCGATCGATCACTCGGTCCCTCCGGGTGCCCTGCGTGGCGGAAGCGCAGCCGCTGAAGCGCATCTCTCGACCTTCCTTTACCAGAAGCTTTTGCTTTATGCCGAGAATCGAAACCAGCCCGACGAAGAGGGCGCGAGCGGACTCTCGCCCTATCTGCATTTCGGGCACGTTTCGGTGCACCAGATCCTGCACGACCTCGCGGATGCCGAGCGCTGGTCGCCCGAGGATGTCGCACCGAATGCGACCGGCGCGCGCGCCGGCTGGTGGCGGATGTCGCCGTCGGCGGAGGGCTTCCTCGATCAGGTGGTGACCTGGCGCGAGGTTGGCTACCACTTCTGCCACCATCGCCCCGACTACGACCGCTTCGAGTCGCTGCCGCCGTGGGCGCTCGCGACTCTGGCGAAGCACGGCTCGGACCTCCGCGCGCCGCGTTATGAGCTCGAGGATCTCGCGGCGGCCGCTACCTACGATCCGCTCTGGAACGCCGCCCAGCGGCAGCTCGCCGCCGAGGGGCGGATGCACAACTATCTGCGGATGCTATGGGGCAAGAAGGTGCTCGAGTGGTCGGCGACGCCGCAGGAGGCGCTCGGGACGCTCATCGAGCTCAACAACAAGTACGCCCTCGACGGGCGGAATCCGAACTCCTACAGCGGCATCTTCTGGTGCTTCGGCCGCTTCGATCGTCCCTGGGGCCCCGAGCGGCCGATCTTCGGCACAGTCCGCTACATGAGCTCCGCCAACACGGCGCGCAAGCTCCACTTGCAAGGCTATCTGGCGCGCCACGGCGAGCAGGCTCCGCTACCCGGCACTCTGTGAGAATGTAATATCATCAACAGGTGAGCGATCCTGCCGTACTCGTCGAGCTGCGTTCGGTCTCCTATCGCTTCGGCGCCGACGTCGTGCTCGCCGAGATCGATCTCCGGCTGGCGGACGGGGAGCGGCTCGCCCTGTTGGGGCCCAACGGCGGCGGCAAGAGCACGCTGGTGCGGCTTCTCCTCGGGCTGCTGCGCCCGGCGTCGGGGACGATCGAGCGGCGTCCGGGGCTCCGGCTCGGCTACGTGCCGCAGTTCCCCGCCTTCGACCGGCACTTTCCGGTGCGGGTGGAGGAGATGATCCTGCAGGGCCGGCTGCGCGACCGCCGGCGGCTCGCGCCGCTTGCCGCGACCTCTGCGGGCGACCGCAGACAGGTCGACGAAGTGGTGGCCCGCCTCGATCTCGGACCTCTTCGCCGCGCCTACCTGACCGAGCTCTCGGGCGGCGAGCTGAAGCGCGCGCTGGTGGCGCGGGCCCTCGTCGCCGAACCGCAGCTCCTGGTCCTCGACGAACCGACCGCGGCGCTCGACGAGCCCTCCCGCCGCGCCTTCTGGACGCTGCTCGCCGGACTGCCGGCGAAGACCGCAATCGTGCTTGCGACCCACGACCTCGATCCGGAGACTTTCCTCCCCGTGCGCGCCGCGCTCGTCGACCGCCGGCTCGAGACGCTCGAGGTCGGCGGCCTGCACGCTCATCCGCTGGTCTGCGGCCATGGCCACGGCTGAGCCGACACTCTTCGCCGCCGCCGCGGCGGCGATCGGCGCGCCGCCCGCGGCGCTCGCGGCGGCCATGCTCGCGAGCCTGCTCTGCGGCTTCGTCGGTACGGTGGTGGTTCTGCGCCGGCTCGTCGCCCTCGGCGGCGGCATCGCGCACGCCGCCTTTGGTGGCGTGGGTCTCGCGATGCTGCTCGGCCTCGACCCGCGGCTCGGCGCCGGCGCGGTCGCGGTCTTCGCCGCCGCGGCCCTCTCACCGCTGCGCCGCGAGCGCCTCGCCCACCAGGATGCGGCGATCGGCGTGCTCTGGGCGGTCGGCATGGCGGTCGGCATGCTGCTGCTCTCGGGTACGGCGCACGGCGACATGGACGTCGAGGCGATCCTGTTCGGCGATCTGGCCCACGTGAGGTCGCAGGATCTCGCGGTCCTCGCCGGCCTGGTCTTCGCCATGATCGCAGCGCTGTTGCTGTTCGGGCGTGAGCTCATCGCGATCGCCTTCGACGACGAGCACGCCCAGCTCCAGGGGCTGCCGGTGGGCGCCCTGTCGTTCGTGTTGCTGCTGATCGTGGCGCTCTCGGTGGTCGCGCTCCTCACCCTGGTCGGGATCGTGCTCGCGATCGCGCTGCTGGCCATTCCGCCGCTCGTCGCGCTGCGCCTCTTCCGCAGCCTGCCGGCGATCGTCGCCGGCGGCTGCGCGGTCGGTCTGCTGCTCACGGTCGGTGGTCTCATCCTCTCCGCACGCTTCGGCACCCCCGCCGGTCCGACGATCATCCTGCTCGGCGGCATGGCCCTCGGCCTGGTCCAGCTCTGGCCCCGCCGCGCCCAGCGCCCGGCGCGGCCCGTCGCCTAGCCCGGCTCAGTGGATGTAGCCGAGAGCGCGCAGCTTCTGACGCTCCTCGTCCTCTTCCTGCCGGTTGCGCTGCGGCCGCAGGCCGCGATTTCGCCAGACGAAGAGAGCAGGACAGTCCGGATCGATGGCGAAGCGCGGCACACCTTCGGAGATCTTCTCGATCTCGCGCGACGCGCCGGGGGTGAGCCGCTCACCGTTCCACCGCAGGCAGCCGCTGGTGAGGGTGATCCGCGCCCGGAGCACGGCGGAATCCGGGAGGAGCAGGCCGTCCACATCGCCGGGTGACAGCTCGAGGTCGAGATGGACGGTGCGCGGCTCCGATGGCAGCGGCGATGCGACGGCGTCCTCGGGCTCGAGGGCGAAGGGCTCGGCTGGCGGTTCGCTGGCCGCGCCGCCAGCGATCGTGAATTGAACGCTCCCGGCCGCCGCGCCTCCCAGAACGCGCAGATCGAGGCCGCTCCGGGTGTGCGCCAGCGACAGCTCGACGGCGCGCCAATCGGCGTCCATGCCGGGCGGCGGCGGCGCGAGCAGCGTGCGCTCGAGCGGGTCGGCAGCGAGGTCGAACCAGCCGAGCGCCGGCAGGAAACTCCGCAGGTGCAGGGCCACCCGGTGTCCCAGCGGGTCGGTCCCGGCGTCGGGCAGGCCGCGCGTCCCGAGACGGTCGAAGAAATGCAGTTTCCGGTTCTGCCGGACGACCACCGCCCGGGCGGCCCCGCCGGTCAGCATGTGGATCGGCGGCAGCGCTTCGCGGGTCCAGTTCGAAGGCTCGAGCAGATCGACCCCGTCGACCTCGCGGCGCAGGGGAATTCCGAGATGCCGTTCGATCGTCGGCAGGAAGTCGGTGAGCGAGACCAGCGTCTCGGCCGGCACCGGCGGGAGCTTCCGCCCGTTTCCGGAGCGCAGGAGGAACGGCACGCGCAGGACCTCGTCGTAGAGCGACGGGCCATGCTTCCAGCCGCCGTGCTCCAGGAACTCCTCGCCGTGGTCGGAGAGGAAGACGAGCGTCGCCCGGTCGCGCAGTGCTTGGTCGAGCCCGTCCCAGAAGCGCCCGATGAGGAAGTCGCCGTAACGGACGTCGTCGTCATAGAGCGCCCGCAGGTGCTCGACATCGCGCGGTTCGATAGCGGCGTCGAAGGAGAGATCGTAGTGGCTCTCGTGGCCCGCGAACCGGCCGGTGTAATCCGGATCGAACTCCGTGTGCCCCGGCGGGCGGTCGGGGCGGCCGTAGGGTTCGTGCGGCTCGATGAGCTGCAGGTAGAGCAGAAAGCGTTCGCCGTCATGGGCGCGGAGCCATTCGGGCAGGCGGGCGAGCATCTCGCTGCCGGGCAGCGCCATCGAAGACATCTCGTACGGCGGCGTGTAGAAGGTCGTGAAGCCGCGGTGGAAGCCGTTGTCGACGTTGAGCGCCGGGTTGGCGTTGAAGTGGGCGGTCGACCAGCCGGCGCGGGCGAAGTCGTGCCCCAGGGTCGGCAGGTCCGGCGCGATGCCGACCGACGCGCCGGAGGCGTCCTCCTGGGTTGCCGGTGTCCTTCCAGTGAGCAGCGCGGCGACCGAGGGGGTCGTCCACGAGGCCGGTGCCCAGGCGCGCTCGGCCTTCCAGGCGCCGGCAAAGATGCGATCGATCTGCGGCGTCGTCGGCCGCCGGCTGCCGTAGAGCCCGATCGCGTCGCGGCGCGTGGTGTCGAGGAGGAGGACGATCAGGGCGTCGTTTTGCGGGCTGGGCTGGACGATCCGCAGATCCGAGATCACGATGCCGGCGGGGGAGTCGGAGACGAAGCTCAAGACGGCGGGCGCGTCGGTGTCGATCGCCAGGTCCTCGTAGAAGAGCCCGGCTCCGGCGTCGAAGGTCCGCTGCAGGGGAGGAAAGAGCGGCCGGCCGGTAGCAGGCGCCGGTGCCGCCGAGGCCGCTGTCGCCGCCGTTGCTGCCGGTGCCGCCGTCGCCACCGTCAGGGTGGCTGTCCCGGGCGCTTGCGCGGCCCAGGCAAAACGCAGACGTCCGGCGGCCGCCCCCGCGAGCGGCCAGGTGAGCGACTCTCCGGCCGGAATCACGACCCCTTCGTGGCGTACCCGCGACGGCTCGACGACGGTGGCGGGGGTGGCGGTCGAGAGGTCGGGACGGAGCGTCGCCGCAGCCTGCCGGCGGTCGCCGCAGGCGGCCAGGGCGAGGGCCGCGACGAGGCCGAGGACCGTCCAGGCCGCGTGTGGCGGCGGGCGAACCGGTACGCGGCGAGCGGGCTCAGGCGCGGGCACAGGTCGCGCAGCGTCCGAAGAGAGTGATGTCGTGGCTCTCGAGCTTGAAGCCGCGGGGGGTGAGCGCGCGCAGGTCGGGCGGACAGGCGTCGACGTCGAAGACCCGGTCGCAGACGCGGCAGCGGAAGTGATGATGATGATGCTTCCCGGCCACTTCGTAGCGGCTCGGCGCCCCGGGCAGCTGCACCTCGGAGAGCCACTGCTCTTCGACTAGCGCCTTGACGTTGCGGTAGATCGTCGCGATTCCCAGGCCGGGAACGCGCTCCTGCGCGACCTCCAGCGCCTCGGCCGGCGACAGCGGGCGATCGGCGCGCTCGAACGCCTCGCGGATGGCCGCCCGCTGCTGGGTGTTGCGGTGCACCGCTGCATTCTAGCCGCGAGCCGGCGCGCGCGACGGCGGCATTTTTCGTAGGATGCGCGGCAGACGGGAGAAGCCATGCGAACGAACTCGGAAGGAAAACTGGCCCGGCGCCTCGGAAAGTCGCTTGTGGTGCTGGCGATTCTGGCGGCGCCGGTGCCTTCGGCGGCGGCAGCGGTCCCGGCGGCCGGCGCTGCAGCTCCGGCCCCGCCTGCCGCAGGCGCCTTCGACGCCGACCTGCTCGCGGGCCTCGCGCCGCGCTCGATCGGCCCGGCCGGGATGAGCGGCCGGATCGCGGCGATCGCGGCGGTCGAGTCGAAGCCCGACATCGTCTACGCCGGCGCCGCGACCGGCGGTGTCTGGAAATCGTTCGACGGTGGCATCACCTGGAAGCCGATCTTCGACGACCAGCCCGTCGCCGCGATCGGCGCCATCGCCATCGATCGTCGCAACCCGTCGATCGTCTGGGTCGGCACCGGCGAGGGCAACGTGCGCAACAGCGCCTCGGTCGGCAACGGCATCTACCGCTCACTCGACGGCGGCGAGAGCTGGACCCACCTCGGGCTCGACGGCAGCGAGCGCATCCACCGAATCGTGTTGCACCCCGACGACTCCGATGTCGCCTGGGTGGCGGCGCTCGGCCGCGAGTGGGGCGAGAACCCGGAACGCGGCATCTTCAAGACGACCGACGGCGGGAAGAGCTGGCGCAAGGTCCTCTACGTGGACGAAAGAACCGGCGGCGCCGACGTCGCGATGGTCGAGGGCAGCCCGAACCGCCTCTTCGCTTCGATGTGGCAGTACCGGCGCTGGCCGCACTTCTTCAAGTCGGGCGGCCCGGGCTCCGGCCTCTACAGCTCGCTCGACGGCGGTGAGAGCTGGCAGCGCCTCGAAGAGGAGGACGGGCTTCCCGAAGGCGAGCTCGGACGGATCGGGCTGGGTCTCTCGCGGTCGCACCCGGAGATCGTCTACGCGATGGTCGAGGCGGCGAAGAGCGCCCTGCTGCGCTCGGACGACGGCGGACGAAGCTTCAAGAGCGTGAACTCGGAGCCCAACGTCAATCCGCGGCCGTTCTATTTCGGCGAGCTGCGGGTCGATCCGCAGGATCCGAACCGGGTCTTCAGCCTCGACTATACGGTGCGCCTGTCGACCGATGGCGGCAAGAGTTTCGCCACGCTCGTCCGCTGGGACGAGATCCACGGCGACCACCACGCCCTGTGGATCGATCCGGCAAACCCGCGTCATCTGATCACCGGCAACGACGGCGGCGTTTCGGTCAGTCACGACGGTGGCAAAAGCAACCGTTTCGTCTCGAATCTGCCGCTGGCGCAGTTCTACCATGTCGCCTACGACATGGACGTCCCCTACAACCTCTACGGCGGTCTGCAGGACAACGGCTCGTGGCGCGGCCCGTCCTCGGTGCGACAGAACGGCGGCATCCGGAACCACTTCTGGAAGGCGCTCGCCGGCGGCGACGGTTTCGAGACGCTGCCGGATCCGGCGGACTCGCAGCAGGGCTATGCGCTCTGGCAGGGCGGCAACCTCATGCGTTGGAACCTGCGCACCGGCGAAGTGAAGGACATCAAGCCGGCGCCGCTTTCGGACGTCCGGCTGCGCTTCAACTGGAACGCCGGCCTGGCGGTCGATCCGTTCGCGCCCGCGACGGTCTATTTGGGCAGCCAGTTCCTGCACCGCTCGAGCGATCGCGGCGAGACCTGGACGGCGATCTCGCCCGATCTCACCTCGAACAACCCCGAGTGGCAGAAGGCCGACGAGAGCGGTGGCCTGACGCCCGACGTCACGAACGCCGAGACCTTCACCACGATCGTGACCATCGAGCCGTCGAAGAAAGAGCGTGGTCTGATCTGGGTCGGCACCGACGACGGCCGGCTGCAGTTGACGCGCGACGGCGGTGCTACCTGGACGAGCGTCGAAGGCAACCTCCAGGGCGTTCCCGCCCACAGCTGGGTGCCGGCGGTACAGGCTTCGACCATGCGGGCGGAACGGCGTTCGCAGTCTTCGACAACCACCGGCGCTCGGACTGGACGCCCTACGTCTATCGCACCGACGACTACGGCAAGAGCTGGCGGAGCCTCGCGACGCCGGCGCTCGCCGGCTACGCCCTGGCGATCGTTCAGGATCCGGTCGATCCGGAACTCCTCTTCCTCGGTACCGAGTTCGGCCTCTGGTTGTCGCTCGACGGCGGCAGGAGTGGACCCGCTGGTCGAACGGCTTCCCGACCGTCTCGGTCATGGATCTGCGCGATCCACCCGCGCGAGTCGGATCTGATCATCGCGACGCACGGGCGCGCGCTCTGGGTCGTCGACGACATCTCGCCTCTGCGCGGTCTGGGGGCGAAGGCGCTGGAGGAGAAGCTGCGTCTCTTCCCGGCAGGGGACGCCGCGCAGCACTGGCTGCTCGCGGAGGACGGCGGCTTCGGCTTTGGCGCAACCGAGTTCCGCGGCGCAAACCTGCCCTACGGCACCCCTTTGACCTTTGTCGCCAACGGCGACGACTTGCCGATCGCCGACAAGGACCGCGATCGCGACCGGCGCATCGCCGGGCGCAAGCGGGAGGCGGAGACGGCGGCGAAGAGCGAGGCCGCGAAGGCCGAGTCCGCGGCCGCGGCTTACAGCGAAGAGTCCGCGAAGAAGAAGGCCGACAGGGAAGAGGCTGCCAAGGCGACACTGGAGATCCGCGACGCGTCGGGTCAGCGTGTTCGCCGACTGAAAGTCGAGACGAAGCGCGGTCTCAACCGGGTCTACTGGGATCTCTCCCGCGACGCCTTCAAGCGCCCGCCCTCGGCGGCGCCGGAGGAACCCGACTTCAACCCGAGCGGCCCGCAGGTCCCGCCCGGGCGCTACGAAGCCGTGCTCACTCTGGGGGGCGAAGAGCGGCGGACATTCGTCCAGGTGCTCGCCGACCCGACCTCCCGCAACAGCGCCGCGGACTGGCAGGCGCGCTGGGATGCGGTGCTCGAAGCCGGGAGCTTGAATGACGCGGTGGTCTCGGCGATCGAGCGCATTCAGGCGACGCGCCGTGACCTCGATGTCGTGGCGGAGCGCATCCGTCTTGCGAACGCCGAGGCGCTACGCTTCGAGACGGTGAAGGAGAAGGACCTGCCGCTCGCCGCGGAGGCGAAAGCCGTGCGTGACGGGCTGGAGAAGCTCGAGAAGCGCTTTTGGTGGCCGCGCGACACGGTGGGCATCACTCCTGACAGCGACATCCTGTCGCGGCTCGCCTACGTGCGCGGCTATCTCGGCTCCTCGTGGGACCGCCCGAACCCGACCCACCTCGAGTACCTCCGGCTGGCGCGCCAGGAGCTCGACTCGGCCCTCACCGACTTGAACGCCTACTACGCCAAGGAGGTCGAGGCCTACCGCACGAGCCTCGCCGCCGAGAGCCTCACTCTCGTGCCCGCCCTCGCCCCGCTCGCGGCGCCCTGAGCTTCGGTCGGCCGCGCCCTTCGGGGGGGGGGTTGCAGCGGCGGGTAAATGGGAGCACCATCCAGCCAGAGCCTCCCTTGCGGCAGAGCTTTCCTGGGTCGTCAGGGAGTGCTCATTCACTTATTCAAGGGGGTTTCCATGTTGCGAGCACTGAAGGTCCTCTGCCTGCTGCTCCTGTCTCTCGCCATCGCCGCGCCGGCCGGGGCCGTCGTCGGCGCCACCGATCGGACGGCGGCAGCCTCGCTGCTGGTGCCGTTCTTCGAGACCGGCATCGACTCGGCGGTCAACCCACACGACACCCTGATGGTCGTGACCAGCGTCTACTTCTCCGAGTACATCGTCCACTATCACGTCTGGGACATCGACGGAAATCCGACCGATCTCCAAGGCAATATCACGCTGACGGGCGTCGCCTCGTGGAGCGCGGCGATGCGCGATCTGCTCAATACCTCGACCCCGGCGGTCCGGGCGCAGCTCACCGAAGGGGCCTTCTACCGCGGCTTCGTCACCATCGATGTGGTGTCGGCGGCGACGGCGCTCCATCCCAGGGAGGCGGGATATCCGTTCGCGGCTTCCAACGCGATCGAGGGCTTCATCTACTACACCCGCCTGTCCCAGGGGTCGGCCAACGGCCTGGCGATGGTCGCGCTCGAGAGCGTCCCCGCCACCACCGACGGCTACTTGTCGGGCTTCTACACCGGCGGTGACGATCGCGAAGAGATCGACTCGACCGCCCGGCACTGTGCACAACAGCTCACCACCGGAGTCGGCTGCACGACTGTGGGGGATGACGCCGACATCAATCGCATCCACCTGCGGATCTTCCGTTCGACGCCCCTCAACGGCTCGAGCCGCGGTGTCGTCTTCACCTGGATCGGGTCGAGGACCGGCGGGCCGTCGCTCTACTGCGACATCCCGGCCAACGGCTGCGCATCGGCCTACACGTTCCGTCAGTACAACGAGGCGGGGGCGACGATTCGGGACGCAACCATTCGGCTCGACCACGTGGTCAACCTGATTCCGGATACTGCGCTCCTGGGCACCGAAGCCGGTTTCATCTCGATCTTCGATGTGCCCAACGTCAATGTCGACACGCAGTTCTACGGCTTCTCGTTCAACTCCGCCAACCCGGTGGCCAATCCGAGCCTGACCTGGGACGCGATTTCGAGGCCTATATCCTGCCCTGAGGCCGCGACTCACGGGCCCGGCCTGGGGCGCTTCGCGGGTTCAGGCTTCGAGGTCCGCGGCGGCGGCGAAATGCCCGGGTTGGAGAGCGGCGGCGCGGGCGAAGCCGGAGATCAGCCGGCCGCCTTCGACCCGCAGGCGATGGAAGAGGAAGTCGCCGAGGCCGACGGTCATCGCGGCGCTCGGAAAGGCCTCGACCCAGGCGGACGCGATCGCTTCACGCTCCTCGGCCGGGACCGCCTCGACCTTTCCCTCGAGCACCACGCGTTGGGACTGCAGCGCGTCCGCCCCCGGTGCGAGCGGCAGGTGGATCGCCGCCGAGAACCGCGCGCCGGGCGCGAGGCCCCGGCTGTGGCGAGCCAGCGTCGAGGTGTGAACGAGCAGGCTCTGCAGCCCGGTCTCGGCGCGAAACGGCAGGACTCCGGCGACCGGAGCGTCGTCGACGACGACCGCCAGAGTGAGGAGCTTCTCGCCGGTCAGGAGATCGCGCAACAGCTTCAGGTCAGTCTGTTCCATGACGCCTCCTTGTGCATGCCGATCCTGCCGCGCGCCCGCGCCGAGGGCTAGAACAGGCTCTCGATCCGGCCCAGCAACTCCCTGGCATCGCGTTGAAAGTAGACGTTCCAGCGCCGCGGGCTCTCGGCCCGGGCAGGATCCTGCGCCAACACCCACTCCAGATCCTGGCGGAAAGCCGCGCGATCGCCGGTCCGGACGTGCAAGTACTTCGCCCGGCCCCAGCGGGCGAGGAGCGAGGTCGGGCGCCTGCGCATCGACTGCGCGAGGAGCTCCGCCGAGCGCTCGAGGTCCCGTCCGGCGCTCGCCGGCAGGCCGATGAAGTAGATGGCGAGCGAGAACGGCACGGCGCCATGCTCGTAGGCCGGATCGAGCTCCATCATCCGTTCCATCACCTGCCGGGTACGCAGCATCCAGCGAAACTGCAGCAGGTGGCCGAGGCCGCCCAGGCACTCCTTGTAGTAGTACGAGACGCCGGTGACCCAGAAGAGCATCGGCCGGATCTCGGCGCGGTCCGAGCTCGGCGCTCGCCTCCCCGAGCGCCTCGCCCGCCGCGACCCGGCGCAGGAAGTCCGGATTCCCCGCCATGGCGCGCTCGGCATACCGGATACCGGTGGTGTAGGCGTGGGCCTTGTCGTTCTTGCCGTCGGCATAGGCCGCGCCGAAGAGGATGTGCGCTTCGGACAGACGACGAGTACCGCCCCGGGGTCGGCCGCCGACGGCAGGAGCGCTTCGTATTCCCGCGATCGCCCGCTGCAACTGCGGAGCGTCGCCGGCGTTTTCGAGCAGCGCTTCGGCTCCCGCCATTGCCGGGATGGGCGCGTTCTCGCCAGCAGAGGCGGAGCCGCTGGAGAGAGGCGAGCCTTCCCAGCCGGGCGTCCAGCTCATGCAGCCGCCAACCGGTACCAGCAGTGGGAGGACGGTGAGGAGCGTGAGAGATCGACGCGGTGAGCTCATGTGACGACCTCCCGGGTGCGGAAACGGGCCTCGTGCCATTCGCCGCTCGCGAGGACCTGGCGCAGCTGTTCGACGGCGTCCCAGATATCGGCGTGCCGGTTGTAGAGCGGCGCGAAGCCGAAGCGCAGGATGGCGGGCAGTGCTCCGGCTTCGGCACCGGCGGCACCGGCCGCGGATCTGCCGGCCGGATCGCCCGCCGAGGTGCCCGCCGAGGTGCCCGCCGAGGTGCCCGCCGGGGTCCCCGACGATCCGGCGCGGAAGTCGCCGATCACGCCGCGCGCCGCGAGCGCCTGCATCACGGCGTAGCCGTCGCCGGAGTGAATGAAGGAGACCTGACTGCCGCGAACGGCGCCGTCGCGCGGCGAGACGAGCGCGAGGCCCAGCCCGGCGCAGCGGCTCTCGACGCCGGCGATGAAGCTCTCCGAGAGCGCCAGCGACTTGGCGCGCAGCGCCGGGACGCCGCCCAGCGGCTGCGCCGCGAGAACCGTGTCGACGCCGCATTCGAGCGCCGCCAGCTGAAGCACCGGCGGCGTGCCGCACTGGAATCGGGTGATGCCCGGCGCCGGCCGGTAGCCGGGCGCGAAGTCGAACGGGGCGGCGTGGCCGAACCAGCCCTGGAGCGGCTGCGTGACCCGCGCGACGTGCCGCGGGTGCGCCCAGACGAAAGCGGGAGCTCCCGGTCCGCCGTTCAGGTACTTGTAGCCGCAACCGACGGCGAAGTCGGGCGCGCTGCCGGCGAGATCGACCGGCACGGCGCCGGCCGAGTGCGCCAGGTCCCAGACCGCGAGCGCGCCGGCGGCATGGGCGGCGGCGGTCAGCGCGCCGAGGTCGTGCATCCTGCCGGTGCGATAGTTGACGTGGGTGAGGAGCAGCACCGCGACACGCGTGTCGAGCTGCGCGGGCAGCTCTTCCGTGTCGACGAGCACGAGGTCGAACCCGCGCTCGCCGGCGAGAGCCGCGGCGATGTAGAGGTCGGTGGGGAAGTTGCTGCGCTCGGAGAGGACGACCCGGCGCTCGGGTGCGGCGGCGCGCGCGAGGTCCAACGCGGCGCTCACGGCCTTGTAGAGGTTGATCGATGTCGAGTCGGCGACCACCAGCTCGCCGGCGCCGGCCCCGACCAGCCTTCCGATCTTGTCGCCGACGCGTTGGGCGAGCTCGATCCACCCCGCGCGGTTCCAGCTGCGAACGAGCCCCTCTCCCCAATCCACTTCGGTCACCTCGCGCAGCCGGGCGGCGGTCGTCCGCGGCAGTGCGCCCAGGGAGTTGCCGTCGAGGTAGATGAGTCCCGGCGGGAGCTCGAACTGGTCGCGCAGCCCGGCGAGCGGGTCTGCTGCGTCCAGGGCGCGAGCGCGATCGCGGGTCATGGCGGGCTCACTCCTTGCCAGCGTGGCGGACCATCACCAGGAGACCCCAGCCCAGAGTCCCGGTGAATGCCAGGAGGAGGGCAAGCGGCGAGAGCGCTGCCCGCTCGCCGGCGTCGAAGACGCGGAGCAGGACCGGGCCCGGGAGCGCCGCCGCGGTGACCTTCGACTCGGCGAGCCCCTCCGGCGGCGGGATGAAGGGGAGATGGGCGACCAGCCAGACACCCAGGAGCGCCGCGTTGACGCGCGGGTGGTTCCAGGCCGGATCGAACAGCAGCGCGACGGAGGGCTCCGTGCGCGCCTGTCCGGCGAGGTCGGCGAGCGCCGTCTGGGGGATCGCAGTGCCCAGCGTGTTGACCGCCAGGCCGCAGATGACCGCGGCGATGATCCAGCGCCGGTGGCCGCCGCGCCGCGCGCGCTCGGTGCGCGACAGGGCGACGGCGAGGAGCGCCGGTGCGAGCGCGGCGAGCAGGGGACGCGGTCCCCAGGAGGCGTCGCACCACTGTTCGAGGCCGGCGAACGGCACGATCAGGCTGGCGGCGGCGAAGAGCGCGAAGCGGCCGGTCCGGCGATCGGTGACCGCGCCGCGGAAGGCCCGCCAGAGCCCGATGAGCGCCAGCGGCGCGAAGAGCACGAGGCCCTTGTTGAGCGACAGAAGGAAGCCGTGGACGTGGATCAGCCATTCGATCGGGGAGCCGGCGAAGGCGATCGGCTGGCGATCGAGCGTCCATGCTCCCACGAGGGCTAACCCCGCGAGGAGCGCGGCCGCGGCGTAGAAGCCCGGCTTTGGATCGACGCGCCGCTCAATGCCGCGGCGTTCGGCGGCGCACCAGGCCAGCCAGAGGAGCAGCGGCAGGAGCAGGCGGCCGCTCGGTGCGAGGAGGAGGACGCCGGCCGAGGCGAGGAGGAACCCGATGTCGCGGGCCGGCGAGCGCAGCCGCGTCGGGCCGATGGCGAGAAAGCCCGCCGCGAAGAGGAGGAGCGCCGGCCTGAGCTCGCCGGGGGCGAAGGCGTAGGGCAGCAGCGGCGTGGTGAACAGGGCGGCGAGGGCCATCGCCAGGCCGTGCCGTCGCAGGCCCGTGGCGCGCGTCACCCAGAGGGCGAGCAGGGTCCCGAGCGCGGCGGCCTCGGCCTGCGCGAGGAGACCTCGAGGCATCGCGCCGGCCGGGCCGCCCGAAACCAGCACCAGGCAGAGTCCGCCGAAGAGCGCCCCGGTCGAGGCCCGTTCGGAGCTGCGCAGTCGGGCGACGAGAGCGTTCATGGCGAAGCCGAATCTACTGCGAATCGTTCCCCTGTGGGAGTCGCTCGATGACGACGAGTGTCAGGTCGTCGGCCAACGGCTCGGCGCCGACATGGCTCTCGAAGGCGGCGAGGATCTGCTCGTGCGTCCGCGCTGCCGCGCCGCCGGTCGCGAGCGCTGCGCGCAGGCGGTCGAAGCCGAAAGCCTGACCGCTGCCGTCGACACCCTCGAAGAGACCGTCGCTGAAGAGGAGGAGAAGGTCGCCGGGCTCGAGGTGGAGCCGCCCTCGCCGGCTTCACGGTTTCGCGCATGCCGAGGGGGAACGAGCCGAGAGCGGGCTCTTCGATGGCGCCGCCGGCGCGCCTGAGCAGCGGGAAGGGGTGGCCGGCGCAGACGTATTCGACGCTGCCGGTCGCCGGGTCGAGCAGGGCGTAGAAGAGGGTGAGGAACGAGCGCCGGTCGCCGGTGCGCCAGATGGCGCGCTGCAGCAGGGTCGAGACCGCGACCGGCGACGGATCGAGCTCGAGGGCGATATGCAGGGTAGCGTCGGCGATCGCCATCAGGAGCCCCGCCGCCATGCCATGGCCGCTGGCGTCGGCGACGACGATCGCCATCCGGCCGTCGGGCAGGAGGTGAAACTTGTAGTAGTCCCCGCCGATGTCGTTGGCCGTGCGCGAGGAGTGGGCGAAGCCGTAGCCCGCCAGGTCGGGGCTCGCCTTCGGCAGCAGCTCGCGCTGCAACTGCCGGGCGATCTGGATCTCGTCGCGCACCAGGACGCGGTCGACCATTTCGAAGGCGAGCAGGAGGAGCAGCAGGACGATCGCTACCAGGAAGAGAAGACTCGATCCGCCGACACTGCCGTGGCGGTCCCCATCCACCCAGGTGATCTGTGGGTCGATGATCCCGGCGACGGCGGCGACGATGGCGAGACCGAAGAGCAGCCGGCGGCGCGGGGAGAGTTTCTCGGACAGGCTCAGAAAGAGGAGCTTGGCGGCGAGGAGGTAGCGCTTCAGGCCCGAGACCTTCTCCACCTGGGCTTCGCGGTCCCGCATCAGCACCGAGTAGGCGCCCTTGGCGTCGCGGTCGAAGAGCCGGCGCAGCTCCTCGCCGGAGAGGCCGCGGGTGAAGTCGAGGAGAAAGGCTTCCGTCCGCTTGTAGGCCGACGGCCTCAGCGCTCGCGTCGATTTTCGCTTCACAACCTCATTTTACGTCCGCGGACGGAAGGAGTTGCCTCCGCCGTTGGATAAACTCGGCGGCGACGGAAGGAGAAGTGGATGCTTCGAAGCAGCTCCTGGATGGCCTGCGCGGGATGTTTGTGCAGCACCTCGTTGACGCTCGCCGCCGGGCCGACCTCGCTCGAGCTGCTCGGACAGGTCGCTCTGCCTAGCGAGAGCCGGCTCGACGAAGTGCCCGTCGGCGGGCTTTCCGGACTCGCTTTCGACGCCGGGACCGGGAAGTATCTGGCGCTCTCCGACGACCGCGCCGAGAACGGGCCGGCGCGCTTCTACCGGCTGGCGATCGAGCTCCCGAGGCTTCCGTCGGCGGCGACGACGTCCCCGCCGGCACCCCTGACACCCCAGGTCACCGTCGAAGCAGCGACGACGCTGCTGGGCAGGGATGGCGCTCCCTTTCCCCGCCGCAGTCTCGATCCCGAAGGCATCGCCCTCGGCAGCCGGCGGATCTACATCTCCTCCGAAGGCGAGGCCAAGGTCGGCCAGGCGCCGTTCGTTTACGAGTTCGATCTCGCGGGGCGGTTCGTCGCGAGCTTCCCCTGCCGGCGCGATACCGCCCGGCAGTGGGCGCCGAAGTGGGAGTGCGGGAGAACCTCGGCTTCGAGTCCCTCGCGCTCTCCCCCGACGGCCGCTATCTCTTCAGCGGCGCCGAGAACGGACTGGCGCAGGAGAGCCCGGCGGCGGCACCAGGCGTCGCGAGCCTCTCCCGTCTGCTGCGCTGGGATCTCGAGCGGGGCGGAGCTCCGGAGGAGTATCTCTATCGCGTCGAAGCGGTGAGCCGCACGCCGCCGGCGCCGGCGGACGTGATGATGAACGGCCTCGTCGAGTTGATCGCCCTCGATCGCGACCAGCTGCTGGCGCTCGAACGCCAGTGGGTGCCTGGCGTCGGGGTCGAGATCAAGCTCTACGCCGTTTCGCTTGCCGGGCTGCCGGACGCCGCCGCGGTCGATCCGCCGGCGAGCCTCGCGCTCGCGCCGGCGCCGAAGACCCTGCTGCTCGACTTCGCCGATCTCGGCCTGCCGCTCGACAACTTCGAGGGCATGGCGTTCGGCCCGCCGCTGCCCGACGGCCGGCGGACGCTCGTCCTCGTCAGCGACGACAACTTCAATCCCGATATCCAGCAGACCTTCGTCCTCGCCCTCGCTGCCGGGTTCGGGCCGCTGACGATCGCTGCGCTGCAGGGCGGTGATCATCGTTCGCCGGTCGCCGGGCGGTGGGTCGTCGGGGTCGAGGGCGTGGTGACGGCGACCGAAGACAGCGCGCGCTCGAAGGGATTCTGGTTGGAGGGCGCCGTGCCGGACGGCGACCCCGCGACCTCCGAAGGGATCTACGTCGCCTGGGAGGGAGCCTTCACGCTGCACCAGGCGACCGGGTGAAGGTCGGCGGGCGCGTCGAAGAGGTGGCGCCGACGGCGAGGGACTCTGCCGGTCACGACGCTGCGCCCGTCGCCCTCGAACCGCTGCCGCCGACCGGAGCTTCCTTGCCGCCGCCGGTGCGCCTCGTCGCCGAGCGCCGGATCCCGGGGCAGGTCGACGACGACGGCCTGACATGTTCGAGCCCGGGAGCGACGCCATCGACTTCTGGGAGAGCCTGGAAGGGATGCGCGTCACGGTTCCGGCGGGCACCGTGGTCGGCGCCACGCGCCGTTCGGGGACGTCGTGCTGCTCGCCGACGGGGCCGATACCGCCGGCGCCGTTCGCACTCTGGCTGGCGGCCTGCGCCAGCCTCAAGGCGGGCGGGTTTTCGAACGCATCTTCCTCAGCCGCAGGATCGCCGGCCGGATGCCGGACTTCCGGGTCGGCGACGGATCGCCGGTGCCGCTCACCGGCATCGTCGACTACAGCTTCTCGAACTACCGGGTGCAGTTGCTCGAGCCCACCGCCGTCCGGAGGGGACGGGCCGGCGTGCGGCGAACGCCCGACTCCCGACGACGCCGGCGACCTGACCCTGGCCACCTTCAACGTCGAGAACCTCTCGGTTGCCAGGGATGCGCCGCGGATCGTCGGGCTCGGGAGGGCCCTCGTCGAGTCGCTTGGAGCGCCCCGGCGATCGTCGCCCTCGAGGAGATCCAGGACGACAGTGGCCCGGCCGAATGACGGTGTGGTGACGGCGCAGGCGACGCTCGCCGCGCTCGTCGACGGCATCGTGGCCGCCGGCGGTCCGCGCTACGAGGCGCTGGCGATCGATCCCGAGAACAACCGCGAAGGCGGTCAACCGAGCGGCAACATCCGCGTCGCGCTGCTCTACGATCCCGCGCGGGTGGAACTGGTGAAGCGCGGCGCGGCGCGGCCCGCACGATCCGGTGGAGATCGTCGGCCGCGGGCGCACGATGGGGCTGCTCAGGCTCGCCGGGGCGGCTCGCGCCGGCCTCGAGCGCTTTCGACCTGCGCGCCGGCGAAGGGGTCCGCAAGTCCCTGGTGGCGCAGTTCCGGGCCGGCGGCAAGCCGCTCTACGTCATCGTCAACCACTGGACCTCGAAGTGGGACGACGACCGCGCCTTCGGCGCAAAGCAGCCGCCGGACGCCCCGACGGCCCCCAAGCGCCTCGCCCAGGCGAAGGTGGTGCGCGAGTTCGTCGATCGCCTGCTGGGTGGGGATCCGGATGCGCGCATCGTCGTCCTGGGCGACCTGAACGAGTCCGAGAAGTTCGCCGGCGTCGCCGCTCTTTCTGCGCCGCCGATGGTGAATCTCGGCGCGAGGATCCCCGAATCGGATCGCTACAGCTACAACTTCGAGGGCGCCTCCGAGGTCATCGACCACATCGTCGTGAGCGAGGCGCTCGCTGAGGGCGCCGAGGCGGACATCGTCCACCTCAACTCGAACTGTCCCGATTCCGCGCGCCTGAGCGACCACGACCCGGTCGTGGCGCGCGTCCGGATCGAGTGAGCGGACCGCGCCCGACGGCTGGTATTCTCATCCGCTAATGACCGAGCCGGAAATCCCGGCGCGCGCCGAGCGGCGCCGCCTGCCGCTGCACACCCGGATGCTGATCGGTTTCGCGATCGGCATCGTCGCCGGTCTCGTCGCGCATCGCTATTTCGCCGGCGATCCGCGGCTGGCCTGGTTCCTTTCCCATGTCTCGCAGCCGGTGGGGAAGGTCTTCCTGCGGCTCCTCTTCATGCTCGTCGTGCCGCTCATCTTCTCGGCGCTCGTGCTCGGGGTCACCGGCCTCGGCGACCTGAAGAGCCTCGGGCGGATCGGGCTCAAGACGCTCGCCTACACCGTGGTGGTGTCGTCGATCGCGGTCGCTGCTCGGGCTGGTGCTGGTGAATGTGCTGCAGCCCGGCAAGGGGCTCTCCGATGAGACCCGGGCGCGCATGATGGCCGGTGCCGCCGAGCGCTCGGCGGCGCTCGCCAAGGCGCCGGCGCCGAAATCGGGGATCGACCTGGTGACCGAGATCGTGCCGGCGAATCCGCTCAAGGCGGCGGTCGATGGCGACATGCTGGCGGTGATGTTCTTCGCGCTGATGTTCGGGATCGGCCTGTCGCTCACCCGCACCGAGGCCGCGCGGCGCTTCGAGGAGATGCTCGAGGGGCTCTACGACGTCACCATGCGGCTCATCGCGATCGTGATCTCGCTGGCGCCGATCGGGGTGGCGGCGCTGCTGTTCACGCTCACCGCCGATCTCGGCTTCGAGATCCTGGTGCAGCTGGCGCGTTACGTCGGCGTCGTGGTGCTGGCGCTGGCCATCCACCAGTTCGTCGTCTATTCGGCGGCTGGTCGAACTGCTCGGTGGCATGAGCCCGCGCGTCTTCTTCCGCGGCATCCAGGAGGCGATGATCACGGCGTTCTCGACCGCCTCGTCGCAACGCCACCCTGCCGACCGCGCTGCGCGTCGCCGAGGAGAAGCTGAAGCTCCCGTCGCACGTCAGCCGCTTCGTCCTCACCCTCGGCTCGACCGCCAACCAGAACGGCACCGCGCTCTTCGAAGGCGTCACGGTGCTCTTCCTGGCGCAGTTCTACGGCGTCGAGCTCGCGCTCTCGCAGCAGGTTCTGGTGGTCTTCATCTGCATTCTCGGCGGCATCGGTACGGCGGGCGTACCTGCCGGCTCGATTCCGGTCGTCGCGATGATCCTCGGCAGGTGAACGTGCCGATCGAGGGGATCGGCATCATCCTCGGCGTCGACCGCTTCCTCGACATGTGCCGCACCACCCTGAACGTCTCGGGCGATCTCGCCGCGGCGGTCGTCGTGTCGCGCGGCGAGGCCCACCCCGTCCTGCCCTCCGACCGGTTCCAGAAGGGGCCGGAAATGTCACCGCCGCGCGACTGACTTCGAAACCACCCCTGGCGTAGCCTCCGGAGGGGGATGTCGATCCGGCTGGAACAGCTCACGAAACGCTACGACGGCCGCGCGGTCGTCTCCAACGTCTCCTTCGAGGTGGCTACAGGCGAGCTCTGCGTGCTCCTCGGCCCATCGGGGAGCGGCAAGAGCACGATCCTGCGGCTCGTCGCCGGTCTCGCTCCCTGCGACGGCGGACGGATCCTCCTCGACGGGCAGGACCTCGCCCCGGTGCCGGCGCGCGAGCGCGGGCTCGGCTTCGTTTTTCAGAGTTATGCCCTCTTTCGCCACCTGACGGTCTCGGAGAACGTCGAGTTCGCGCTGCGGGTGCGCGGCGACTCCGCGCCGTCGCGTCGGCAGCGCCGCGAGGAGCTCCTGGAGCTCGTCGGACTAGCCGGGCTGGGGCAGCGGTTGCCGGCACAGCTCTCGGGCGGCCAGCAGCAGCGCGTCGCCCTGGCACGGGCGCTGGCGCATCGTCCGCGGGTGCTGCTGCTCGACGAACCTTTCGGGGCCCTCGATGCCCGTATCCGGCTGGAGCTGCGGCGCTCGCTGTCGCGGATCCAGCGCGAGCTCGCGGTGACGACGCTCTTCGTCACCCACGACCAGGAGGAGGCCTTCGAGCTCGCCGATCGACTGGCGGTGATGTCCCAGGGCCGGCTCATCGAGGACGGTCCGCCGCGCGAGCTCTATCTGCGCCCGCAGACCGAGTTCGCGGCGACTTTCCTCGGCGGCGCGAACCTGCTGGTCGGCAGGAGCGACGAACGCGGCATCCGGTTCGGTGCCGTCGAAGTGCCGCTCAAGGGGGGGATCGCGGCGGAGGGGCTGGAGCGGCGTGTCCAGCTCCTCGTGCGCCCGGAAGACGTCGAGCTCGTGGCTCCCGGAGAGGAGCTGGCTTCGACACCGCTCGGCGAGGGTCTGGTCGAGGAGGTCGCGTTCGTCGGCGCACAGGAGCGCCTGCGATTGAAGCTCCCGACGCCTCCCGGAGTGCGGGTGATCCATCCGCCGCGCCGCTTCGGAGATCCCGACCTGCCGGTCGAGGCGGTGCGCTCGCAGCATGACGCTCGCCGGCTCAGACTCCTTCCCGGAGATCGCGTTCGGGTCGGCATCCGTCGTTTTCACGTCCTGCTGCATCCCGGACTCTCGTTGCTGCTCGCCGAGAGCGCCGGTCCGGCGGGGGAGGGGGCGCTGCATGCAGCGACGGAGATCGCGCGGCTCGCGCAGGCGCGCCTGCAGCGCAGCAGCCTCGAGTCGACCTTCGCCGGCCGCGGCTCCGACGAGGGCGTCGAGCATCCCGACCTGCTGGTGGCCGGGGTGCGCGCCGGAGCGGTTGCGGCTTCCGCGGAGAAGCTGCTCGCGGCGACCTCGGCGAACCTCTTGCTGGTGCGCGGCGCGACCCCGATGCCGCCCTCCCGCTTCCTGATCGCGGTCGCGGTTGGTGAGCCGGGCAAGGAAGACGTCGCTTTCGCCGGCCGCCTGGCGCGCCATCTGGGCGCTTCGGCGACGGTCCTCTCCGTCCTCGCTGCGGATGCCGCAGAGAGTGAGCAGCGCGCCGCAGAGCGCTTTCTCGCCGCTTGCGTGCGCACGCTCGCGGCGCTCGGCGTGCCGGCAGAGATCGAAGTGAGGCGCGGCGACCTCCGGGCAGTCCTCGGAGGGCGAATCGACGAGGCGCGCGACCTCCTCGTTCTGGGCGCGCCGCCTCCAGACGACGAAGGTCGCTACTCCTGGGGGCGGACGCTGCGCGGTCTGCTCGATGCAGCTGGGTCGGTGCCCATTCTCGTCGTGCGCGCGGCGCGCGGCCAGGGCCTCGAGCCGGCGGGGGACGTTGAATGAGCGCCGGGGCGGAGGAAACTCCATTCGCGCCGCGTGAAGTCCATCTCACTTTCGAGGGAGGTTCATGATCGCGATGACTGCGCAGCCCAGGCCGTGGACTTCGGTCCTCTTCGTCAGCTTTTTCGTCCTGTCGTCGGCCGCGCTTGCCGTCGAGCCGCGGTTGACGCTGCTCAACGTCTCGTACGACCCGACCCGCGAGCTCTATGGCGAAGTCAACACGGCCTTTGCCGCGCAGTGGAAGAGCCGCACCGGGCAGGAGGTCACGATCCAGCAGTCCCACGGCGGTTCCGGCAAGCAGGCGCGGTCGGTGATCGACGGTCTCGAGGCGGATGTCGTCACCCTGGCGCTCGCCGGGGACATCGATGCCATCGCGCGGACCGGACTCCTGCCATCCACGTGGCAGCAGCGCTTGCCGCACAACAGCACGCCCTACACCTCGACGATCGTCTTTCTGGTCCGCAAGGGAAATCCCAAGGCGATCCGCGACTGGGACGATCTCGGCAAGCCCGGAGTCTCGGTCATCACGCCGAATCCGAAGACGTCGGGCGGCGCGCGCTGGAACTACCTCGCGGCCTGGGGTGCGGTGCTGAAGCGCGGTGGCGACGAGGCGCAGGCGCGCGACCTCGTGGCGCGCATCTTCCGCAACGTACCGGTGCTCGACACCGGCGCCCGCGGCTCGACCGTGACCTTCGTCGAGCGCGGCATCGGTGACGTGCTGCTGGCCTGGGAGAACGAGGCGCTGCTCTCCCTCAAGGAGTTCGGCGCCGACAGGTTCGAGATCGTGGCACCGAAGGACTCGATCCTCGCCGAGCCGCCGGTGGCGGTGGTCGACAAAGTCGCCGACCGGCGGGGAACGCGCAAGGTCGCGGAGGCCTATCTCGCGTTCCTCTACTCGGCGGAGGGCCAGGATCTCGCGGCGAAGCACTTCTATCGCCCGCGCGACCCTGCGGCGCTCACGGCCGCGAAGGTCCAGTTCCCGACGATCGAGCTGTTCACCATCGACGAGCTGTTCGGGGGCTGGAAGGCGGCGCAGGAGAAGCACTTCGCCGAGGGCGGCGAGTTCGACCGGTTGCCGCGATGAGCGCTCTCCCGGTCGGATGAGGGAGCGGCGGGATCGCGGGCCGCTGCCCGGCTTCGGTCTGGCCGGCGGGACGACGCTGCTCTACCTGGGGCTGCTCGTCCTGCTGCCGCTCGCGGCGCTGGTGTGGAAGGCGACGGAGCTCTCGTGGGGCGACTTCGTGCGCCTCGTCGCCTCCGACCGCGCGCTCGCCTCCTATCGCCTGACATTCGGCGCCGCCGCCGCGGCGGCACTGGTGAATCTCGTCTTCGGCAGCATCGCGGCCTGGGTTCTCGAGCGCTACCGTTTCCGGGACGGCGGCTTGGTGGATGCGCTCATCGACCTGCCGTTCGCGCTGCCGACGGCGGTGGCGGGAATCGCCCTTGCCGCGGCGTTCGCGCCGAACGGCTGGATCGGTAGCCGGATCGAGCCGCTGGGCCTCAAAGTGGCGTACACGCCGCTCGGGGTCGGTGTGGCCCTCACCTTCATCGGCTTGCCGTTCGTCGTGCGCACGCTGCAGCCGGTTCTGCGCGCGCTCGAGCCGGCGATCGAAGAGGCTGCGGCCTCGCTCGGCGCCACGCGTTTGCAGACTCTGCGCAGAGTCGTCCTGCCCGAGGTCCTGCCGGCGGCGGCCACCGGCTTCGTCCTCGCCCTGGCGCGCGGCCTGGGCGAGTACGGCTCGGTCATCTTCATCGCCGGCAATCTGCCGATGAAGTCCGAGATCACGGCCCTGCTCATCATGGTCCGACTCGAGGAGTACGACTACGCCGGCGCCACGGCGATCGCTTCGGTCTTCCTGGCCGCGTCGTTCCTGCTCCTGCTGCTGCTCAACCGGCTCTCGGCGCGGCGCCGCCCGGTAGCGGAATCGGGCGTCGAGGGGCGCGAGGGAGTGGGCAGGTGAGCGCGCGCTTCGCGGATCCCCGCGCCGACCCGGCCTGGCTCCGGATCCTGTTGATCGCGCTGACGGTCGGTTTCCTCGCCCTCTTCCTGGTGATGCCGCTCGCCGTGGTGTTCGCGCAGGCTTTCGCCAAGGGGTGGGAGGTCTACCTCGCGGCGGTCCGCGACCCGGTCGCCTTGCAGGCGGTGCGACTGACGCTGCTGGTCGCCGTCATCGTGGTGCCGATCAACACAATCTTCGGGCTCGCCGCGGCCTGGTGGCTGGCGAACTTCCGCTTCCGCGGCAAGGGCCTCGTGGTGACGCTCCTCGATCTGCCGTTCTCGGTCTCGCCGGTCGTCGCCGGGATGCTCTTCGTCCTGCTCTTCGGAGCGCAGGGGCTCCTCGGTCCATGGCTTGCCGGGCACGGCATCCGGATCCTCTTCGCGCTCCCCGGAATCGTCCTGGCGACGCTCTTCGTGACCGCGCCGTTCGTCGCGCGGCAGCTCCTGCCTCTCCTCGAGGCGCGCGGCAGCGCCGAGGAGGAGGCGGCGCTCACCCTGGGTGCCTCCGGTTGGCAGCTCTTTCGCTGGATCACGCTGCCCAAGGTCGTCTGGGCCCTGCTCTACGGGGTGATTCTCACCAACGCCCGGGCGATGGGGGAGTTCGGCGCGGTCTCGGTGGTCTCGGGCCATATCCGCGGTCGCACCAACACCATCCCGCTGCATGTCGAGATCCTCTACAACGAATACCAGTTCGCCGCCGCCTTCGCAGTGGCTTCACTCCTCACCCTGCTCGCCCTCGTCACCCTGCTCGCCCAGGCCCTGCTGCGCCGCAAGGTGGGTGGCGGCTCGGCGCACTAGGCGCGTTGCGGTAACCTCCACTCCATGCGGCCCTGGAGCTTTCGCGGCCTGCTCATCGTGTTGACGGTCGGCCTCGTGCTCGCGACCGTGGTCGCGCTCGAGCTTTCCACCTATGCGCAGCTGCGCCGGCTGAGCCGGGAGGAGGCGCGGGCGCGAGCGGCGAGAGAGGTGGCGCGGATCCTCGAGCGCTTCGAAGCCACGGCCCTTCTCCAGCCGCCAGCGCCGGCGGTTTCGCGTGCGGCCCTGCAGGCGGAGATCGCGCAGTGGAGCTCGACCTCCACGCGCTACCCGCTGGCCGCGCGACTCGTGCTGCCGCAGGAGGTCGAAAGCCGCTTCGCGGAGGAGCGCGCCAGTCTCTGGCGGCAGGCCCTTGCGGGAGCGGCCGTGGACGCTATCCTGCGCGAGAGCGGCGACGCTCAGGCGGCGGCTCCGCTGCGCGGCGCGGACGGCGAGGTCCTGGGGGTCGTCGAGGCGGCGATCCCGTCCGCGGAGGTGCAGCAGCCGGTGAGGCGATTCCTGACCCGCACCGTCCGTACCGCTGCGATCGTCGTCGGGCTGGCGCTCCTGCTCTCGGTTGTTTTCGGCCGAGAGCTGGCGCGGCCGCTCGCCGAGCTGGCGCGGCGCGCCGCGGCGATGGGAGAGGGCGACCTGCGCTCGCCGCTGCCCGTCGCAGGCGGACGCGAGGTCCGGGCGCTCGCCGCCAGTCTCGACCAGATGCGACGGGGGCGAGCCGCCGCCGAAGGCGAGCTCGGTCGCAAGCGCGACGAGCTTGCGGCGGTGCTGGGCGGGATCGCTGAAGGGGTTTACGCGGTCGATCGCGACCGGCGGGTGCTCTACCTCAACCCGCCGGCGGCGAAGCTGCTCGGAGTCTCCGCGGAGAAGGCGGTCGGGCAGTTCTGCGGCGACCTGCTGCAGCCGCGCAGCGAGAACGGCGTGCGGCCTTGTGAGGAGCACTGTCCGATCCTCGACGCCCGTTTCCGCGGCCCGATCCAGGTCGTCGAGCGCATCGGGCGAAGCACGGACACGACCGGTGACCGGGCGGTCGTGTTGCGCAGCTCGCCCCCCTCGGCGGGCATCCAGGTGCAGGTGATGCGCGACGAGAGTGCGGTCGAAGCGGCTCACCGGGCGCGTGACCTCGTGGTCGCCGACCTGGCGCACGAGCTCAAGACGCCGCTCGCCGCCCAGGCGGCGGCGCTCGAGCTGCTGCGCGATCGGCTCGGCGAATCGGACCCGGAGCTCGCCGGCCTCGCCGCCAGCGCCGAGGTCGGCACGATGCGGCTGCGCCGCCTGATCGAGAATCTCCTCGAGAGCATCCGGATCGAATCCGGCCAAGTCGCCATTCGCAAGCTCCAGATCGAGCTCGACGAGCTCGTCGAAGAGGCTTCGGAGATGACGCGCCCGCTGCTCGGTCAACGCCGCCAGGAGCTCGAGACGGAGCTGCCCTATCCGCTGCCGGCACTCTCCGGAGATCCGCAGCGACTTGTCCAGGTCTTCGTCAATCTGCTCTCGAACGCCTCGAAGTTCGCTCCGGAAGGCACGACGATCCGAATCTCCGGCGAAGTCGCCCTTCCTTGCGTGCGGATCCGGGTGGAGGACGAGGGACCGGGCTTTCCCGAGACGGCGGAGCCAGGACGCACGGGGCGCTTCGAGCGCTGGGCGCCGACCGAGCCGGCGGAGGCCGGCAGCGGCCTCGGCCTGTGGATCTCGCGTTCGATCGTCGAGCGCCACGGCGGCGCGATGACCTTTGCGCGCCGCGGAACGTGGACCTCTGTCGCGGTGGAGCTTCCGATCGACCTGCCGCGGGAGATGCCGTTGGAGGTAACCGGATGAAGATCCTGGTGGTCGACGACGACTTCGAGCTGCGTTCGATCGTCGGCTTCGCGCTGCGGCAAGGGGGCTTCCTGGCGCTCGAGGCCGGTGACGGCGGGGCAGCTCTGGCTGCGGTGGAGGCCGAGCAGCCAGCGCTCGTCGTGCTCGATCTCAATCTTCCCGGTCGCGACGGGTTGGCGCTCCTGCCCGAGCTGCGGGCGCGCACCGCTGCCCCGGTTCTGGTCCTCTCGGTGCGCTCGGCCGAGGAAGACGTCGTGCGCGCGCTCGATCTCGGCGCCGACGACTACCTGACGAAGCCATTCAGCCCGCGGACCCTCCTGGCGCGGATCCGCGCGCTGCTGCGGCGCGCCGGCGTCGAGCGCCCGGAGCCGCTCGTCGCCGGCGACCTGGCGCTCGACCTCGAGCGCCGCACGGCGCGCGTCGGCGGTGGCGCGCCGGTACACCTGACGCCGCTCGAGCTGCGCCTGCTGCAACTCCTGGTCGCGTCCTCGGGGGAAACCGTCGCCATCGAGCGCCTGCTGGTGCACATCTGGGGAGCGCGCGGCAGCGGCGAGCGCCAGCTCCTCAAGCAACTGGTGCACCGGTTGCGACAGAAGATCGAGCCCGAACCGGCAGCTCCGCGCTACATCGTCACCGCCGCCGGCGAGGGCTACCGCTTCGATCTCCAATCCCGCTGAGCCGGGCCACTGAGCCGACCGCGGAGCCGGGGCCATGGGCGGCGACGGCCCGGGTCCGGCTTGGCCGGCCGCAGTCGGCGTGAGAGACTCCGCCACGTCATAACCTGTGTCAACAGCCAGCTAGGGAGGCGCGAGTGTTTGCCGACTTGATGCGCAAGAAGAGTCTGGACGAGATCCTGGCTGCGCCCGAAGCGGGCCACGATCGCGGGCTGAAGCGCAACCTCTCCGCCTTCAGCCTGACCATGCTCGGGATCGGCGCGGTCATCGGCGCCGGCATCTTCTCGAGCGTCGGCACCGCGGCGGCCGGCGGCGCCGACCACCTCGGCGCCGGCCCGGCGCTGATGCTCTCCTTCGTGCTCACGGCCGTCGCCTGCGGCTTCGCGGCGCTCTGCTACGCCGAGCTCGCGTCGATGGTGCCGATCTCCGGCTCGGCCTACACCTACTCCTATGCCACGCTCGGCGAGCTCGTCGCCTGGATCATCGGCTGGGACCTGATCATCGAGTACGCGGTCGGCAACATCGCGGTGGCGATCTCCTGGTCGGGCTACTTCCAGGAGCTGCTGCGCGGCTTCGGCATCGCACTGGCCGGTCTGGCTGGGCATCGACTACCGCACGGCGGCGCAGGCCGCGCGCCAGCGTCGCCGAGGCGGTCGCCGCCGGCAGGACCCGCTGACCGACGCTCGGCGCCGCCGCCGTGCGCTCGGCCGACGCGCTCGCCGGCGCGCCGCGCTGTTCGGCCGTTCGCCGTGGTGTTCAATCTGCCGGCCTTCCTGATCGTCATGCTGCATCACCGTCGATCCTGGTGCGCGGCATCCGCGAGAGCGCCTGCGTTCAACAGCTGGATGGTCGTCCTGAAGCTCGCCATCATCGGCTTCTTCATCGGCATCGGCGCCTTCTACGTCAAGCCGGAGAACTGGACGCCCTTCGCGCCCAACGGCTTCGAGCGGCATCGCCGGCGCGGCGGCGATCATCTTCTTCGCCTACATCGGCTTCGACGCCGTCTCGACCGCCGCCGAGGAGAGCAGCAACCCGCAGCGCGACATGCCGATCGCGATCCTCGGCAGCCTCGGCGATCTGCACGGTGATCTACATCGCGGTCGCCGCGGTGCTCACCGGCATGGTGCCGTGGAACCAGCTCGGCACCGCCGAGCCGCTCGCCACCGCCTTCTCGAGCGCTCGGCATGAACTGGCCGGCGCTGGTCATCTCGCTCGGCGCGGTCTTCGCCACCACCTCGGTGCTGCTGGTCTTCCAGTTCGGCCAGCCGCGCATCTTCTTCTCGATGGCGCGCGACGGACTGCTGCCGGCGTGGGCCGCGAAGGTCCACCGAAGCTACCGCACGCCGCACATCACGACCTGGATGACCGGCATCTTCGTCGCGGTCCTCGCGGCCTCGCCAACATCGACGAGATCGTGCAGCTGACCAACATCGGCACGCTCTTCGCGTTCGTCCTGGTGTGCATCGGCGTCATCCGTGCTGCGGGTCAAGGACCCGGACCGCCACCGTGCCGTTCCGGGTACCGGGCGGCGCGTTCCTGGTGCCGTGCTCGGCGCCGCCTGCTGTATCTTCCTGATGGTCTACCTGCCGCCGGCTTCGTGGTGGCGCTTCATCGGCTGGCTGGTCCTCGGCGCGGCCATCTACTGCGCCTATGGCTACAGCTCGAGCGTCCTCGGGCGCCGGGCTGGCCGGCCGGCGAAGCGCCCGGCGTTCATGACCTGGATGGCCTACGGCTTCGCCCTCGCCGGCACCGGGCTGTTCGTCATTCCGCATGACGCCGGCCTCGGTCAACTGATCGCCGAGGCCCGGAATGCCGCCGACATCGATCACACGCGGGCGCTCATCGGCCTCGCGCTCATCGCCATCGGCCTGGCGGCGGTCGGCGTCGGAGCCGCGCAGGGACGCAAGCGGCTCGCCTGATCGGAGCTCGCGCATGAAGGCCGCGGCAACCGAAGGCGCTCGGCCGCCCGAGCGGCGCTTCTGGGAGATGACCGGCTACCAGTGGGCGGTGCTCTTTGCCGCCTGGCTGGGGTGGGGCTTCGATGTCTTCGACGGCCTGCTGTTCAACTTCGTCGCGCCCAACTGCGTCCCGACGCTGCTCGGCTTGCCGATCGGGTCGCCAGAAGCGCGTGCCGCTACGCTGCGCTGGACGGGCGCCTACAGCTCGCTGCTCCTCGTCGGCTGGGCGGCGGGCGGCATCCTCTTCGGGCGCCTCGCCGACCGCATCGGCCGGACGCGCACCCTCACCCTCACCATGCTGGTCTATGCCGGTGGCACGGCGCTCTGTGCCTTCGCTCCCAACCTGTGGGTGCTCGGTCTCTTCCGCCTGATCTCGGCGCTCGGCATCGGCGGCGAATGGGCGGCAGGCGCCGCGATGGTGGCGGAAGTCGTGCCGGAGAAGCGCCGCGTCGAAGCCGGGGCGCTGCTCTACACCTCGGCGCCGGTGGGCCTCGCTCTCGCGAGCTTCACCAACTCGTACATCGCGGGCAACCTGTTCGCCGATCGCCCCGAGCTCTCCTGGCGCATCGTCTTCCTCGCCGGGCTGGTGCCGGCAGGGGTGGCGCTTCTGGTGCGCCGCTTCGTGCGCGAGCCCGAGCGCTGGGTGGCGACGGCTGCGACGGCCCGCCGGGCGCGCTTCTCCGAGCTCTTCGACGCGGCGCACCGCCGCCGCACCCTGAGCGGCTTTGTCATGGCGCTGGTGGCGCTCCTCACCTGGTGGAGCTGCAACGTCTTCATTCCGGTAGTGGCGTCGGGCCTGGCGCAGGCCGCCGCGGCGGCGCGCGGGCTCGAGCGTGAGGCGATGCTCGCCCTCTCCGAGGCCTGGAAGTCACGGGCGGTGACCTACTTCAACTGGGGAGGCCTGCTGGGCACTCTTCTGACCGTGCCGGCGGCGAAGTTCCTCGGCCGCCGGGTCATGTTCGGGATCTACTTCCTGCTCTCGGCGGCGGCGATCTTCACCACTTTCGGTCTCGACCTGCCGCCCGAGACCCGGCTCGCGCTCTACTTCTGGATCGGACTGACCGTGTTCGGCGTCTTCGGCAGCTTCACCTACTATCTGCCGGAGCTCTTTCCCACCCGCCTGCGGGCGAGCGGCGCCGGCTTCTGCTACAACGCCGGCCGCATCCTCGCCGCGCTGGGGCCGTTCGCGGTCGGCACCATCGCCGCGCGCGGCGCCGAAAGTACGATGAACGCCCTGTTCGCGGTCGGCTTCGTCCCCTTGGCCGGCCTCCTCCTCCTGCCCTGGGTGATCGAGACCCGCGGCAAGCCGCTCGCGGATTAACGACCCAGGACTACGTCGATTCCGGCGAGCAGGAGCTCCACTCTCGCCCGGGAGAGATGGCCGACGCGCTCCGCGAGCAGCGCCTTGTCCAAGGCGACGATGGCAGATACATTCGCTACCGAGTCTTTGGGCAGACCAGTGAGACGTGCCGTCAGTGGCACATTGCCCGGGGCGTCGGCCCACCGGAGGTTGCTCGTCAACGGGACGCAGACTACGGTCGCCAACCGACTCCGGTTCAGAGCGTCACCCTGGACCACTACCACCGGCCTGCGGAACCCCGGGCCTGAGCCGGTCGGATCGGGAAGGTCGGCCCACCAAACTTCGCCCTGTGCGATCACCATTCGATCCGCTCCAGAGTCCGGCGGGCGGCGCCGGAGGTGAACGGGTCGAGCTGGTCGCCGACAGCTTCGCAGACCTCATCCATCGCCTGGGTGACCTCTGCGGGAGAGTGCCGTGCCACGTATTCTCGAAGCGCCTGACTGAAGACGTAGCTTCGTGTCTGGCCGGACTGTCGTGCCAGCCGCTCAGCCTGCTCGAAAATCTCGTCGGGAATGGAGACTGCAGTTTTCATACCCGGAGTATAACCGGGGGCGCATTTTCCTCGAAGCCGATTCGTCTGGAGTCGGATGAAGCAGCGCGAAGCGGGCGAGGACGCAGATCTGCCTTGCGACAGAGTGGTTAGGCGTCCAGCTCCCCGGACGTACCGTGCAGGGGGCCGACGGCGCCGGGGTGGACGCCCCCACTACTGTCACCGCAGCGGGCGCGGCGGCGATCGAGGATGCGGCGGATTTCGTCGCGGGTCGCGCAGCGCAGCAGGCGTCTGGCAAGGCCTCCGGCGCGCCCGGCATCGACCTGGCGGATCTCGTGGCGGAGCTCGCCGATCTGCCGGGGAGACACGCTGAAGCTGCGCAGGCCGAGTCCGATCAGGAGCTCGGTGTAATAGGGATCCCCGGCCATCTCGCCGCAGATCGTCACCGGCTTGCGGGCGCGCTCGCCGGCGCGGGTGCAGGTTCGGATGGCGCGCAGCACTGCCGGGTGGAGCATCCGGTAGTAACCGCTCATCGCGGCGTCGTCGCGATCGGCGGCGAGCAGGTACTGCGCGAGGTCGTTGGTGCCGAGGCTCAGGAAGTCGACTTCCCGCGCCAGCTCTGCGGCGACGAGCACGGCGCTCGGAACCTCGATCATCACTCCGAGGGGCAGCCGCTGGTCGACGGCGATGCCCTCGGCGAGGAGATCCCCGGTGATGTCACGCAGCACGGCCCGGACGGCGCGCACCTCGTCGACCCCGCCGATCATCGGCAGCAGGACCGACACGGGATGAGCCGCGCTGACCCTGAGGATCGCGCGCAGCTGCGTGCGCAGGATCTCGGGATGGGCGAGGAGCAGGCGTGTGCCGCGCAAACCGAGGGCCGGGTTGACGACTTCGGGAAGGGGAAAGTACTCGAGGGTCTTGTCGGAGCCGAGGTCGAGCAGGCGGAAGACGATCGGCCTGGGATGAAGGCGCACGGCGATCCCTTCGAGGACGGCCGCCTGTTCGGCTTCGCTCGGGAAGGTGCCGCGAATGTCGAAGGCGAACTCGGTCCGGAACAGGCCGACGGCCTCGGCGTTCCAGCGCAGGGCGGCCTCCGTGTCGGCGGTCTTGCCGAGGTTCGCCGCCAGGTGGACGAAGGTGCCGTCCCGCGTCGTCGAGGGGAGGTCGATCTCGTGCGCCAGGAGCTGGTCATGCGCCAGAAGATCGGCCTCGAGGCGAGCGTATTCCGCGCGCACGGCTGCACCGGGATCGACGAAGACGAGTCCGGCGACGGCGTCGATCAGCAGTGAGCTTCCGGGTTCGATCGCCTGCATCGCCCGCGCGATGCCTCCGACGGCCGGGATCCCGGCGGAGCGCAGCAGAATGGCGGCATGGGAAGCCTTCGCGCCGAGCTCCGTCACCACGCCGCGGACGCGCTCGAGCGGCAGGGTGGCGACGAGAGATGGGCTGAGCTCGCCGGCGACGAGAATGCTCCCCGGCGGTATCTCCATCGCATGGTCCCCGCCGCCGAGCACCACCATGACGCGATGCCCGATGTCGCGGATGTCGGCACTGCGCTCCCGCAGGTAGGGGTCCTGCGCCGAGGCCAGGGCGGCGCTCAACTCGTCGATGACCTCCTGCGCGGCGGTCTCTGCCGGGTGCCCGGTGTCGCGGATTCTGCGCTCGACCCGATCGACGAAGGCCGGATCGCGCAGGAAGAGCTCCTGCGCCTCGAGGATGCCGGCGGCGACGGCGATCATCGGCCCGGTGAGAGCGGCGCGCAGCCTCACCAGCTCGGCCTCGGAGCGTTCGCACGCCAGGCGAAAGCGCAGGACCTCCTCGTCCGGTCGGCGGTCGACGCGCGCTGCGTCGACTGCGGAGGCACCCGCTCCGCGACCCATCAGGAAAGCCGTTCCGCGGCAGATTCCAGGCGAGAGCACGATGCCCTTGTGGATGCCCGATCGGGTCACGGTGGCTGCCTCCGTCCCAGCGCCTGCACGGCGACCTCCGGGTCGCGGCGAACTTCGCGACTCTTTCTCTGCCTCCACCCCATGTCCGAGCGTATCCGGGCGCCAGGGAAGCAACTTAGAGACATTGTTCGCCCACTTCGGACGAAACGAGAGCCACGCTCAAGAGCATTGTACTAGCTGAGATGTGAGTGCAACCGCAGTCCTGCCGGGTGCCGCGCGGGGTGCGTTGGAGACCACACCTTGTCAAAGATGGACGTCGTTTATACAATGTCCGTTGTTGTCTCATTGAAATTTCGGAGAGCGCGATGAAGCTGCTGGTGAAGGACGCTGCGCGGCTCCTGGCCGTTTCCGAGAAGACTGTCTACCGCTGGATCAAGCAGGGCTCGATCCCGGCCTACCGGCTCAACGAGCAGTACCGCTTCAACCGCGCCGAGCTGCTCGAATGGGCGACGGCGCGGCGGATTCCGATCTCGCCCGAGATCTTCCGCGAAGAGGAGTCGGAGGCGATATCGCTGCCCGATTTCTCCGCCGCGCTCCAGGCTGGCGGGATCCATTACCGCATCGGCGGCACCGACAAGGCGACTGTGCTGCACCACGTCGTCGAGACCCTGCGTCTGCCGCCCGAGGTCGACCGCGAGTTCCTGTTCGAAGTGCTGCAGGCGCGCGAGGCGCTGGGCTCGACGGCGATCGGCGACGGCATCGCCATTCCGCACGTGCGCAATCCCGTGATCCTCCACCTCGAGCGGCCGTTGATCATGCTCTGCTTCCTCGAACGGCCGGTCGATTTCGGGGCGCTCGACGGCGAGAAGGTCAACACCCTGTTCACCCTGATCAGCCCGACGGTACGCGCCCACCTCCACCTGCTCTCGCGCTTGAGCTTCGCCCTGCGGGATCCCGAGTTCAAGGAGTCGGTCCTGCGGCAACTGGCGCGCGAAGAGATCTTTGCCGCGGCGGAGCGGGCGGATGCCAATCGGAAGGTCGCGGTGGCCGCCGGTCGATGACCGACCTCGCTAGCGCTGCGTGGTCACCGAACGCGCTCCACATTCTGGTGGGTGCCGGCGGCCTCCTGGCGCTCGCCGGAGTTCCCGGACTGCTGCTCGACCGGCGCTCGCCCTGGGGCCAGCGGATGGCGAACGGCGTGATCGTCGCCGCCTGCGTCGTCGGTCTGGTGGGCGCTTTCCTGGGTGCTTCGGGCGACCCCGGAGATCCGGCTCGATCTCCCCTCGCCGTTCCCCGGGCATGCGCAGCGTCCTCGGTGTCGACGCCCTCTCGGCCTGGTTCGCGGTGCCGGTCCTCGTCGTCGGCGGGCTCGGCTCGATCTTCGCCACCGCCTACTGGCCGGCGCGCCGTCATCCGCGCAACGGCCGGCGCCTCCACTTCTGTTACGGGCTGCTTCTCGCGAGCCTGGTCTTCATCCTCCTGGCGCGCGATGGGACGTCCTTCCTGATCGCCTGGGAGGTCATGGCCCTGACCAACTTCTTCCTCGTGACGATCGAGGAGAACGACGCCGAGGTGCGGCGGGCCGGCTGGCTCTACCTGCTCTACAGCCATGTCACGATCCTCGGCCTGTTCGCCTTCTTCATGCTGCAGCATCAGTTGACCGGCGCGCTCGGCTTCGAGCGCATCGCAGCGGCGGCGCCGGCGGGCGCGCGCACGCGATCTTCCTGCTCGCGCTGGTGGCGTTCGGCATCAAGGCGGGGGCGATGCCGCTGCATTCCTGGCTGCCGTCGGCGCACGCCTCGGCGCCGAGCCACGTCTCGGCGGTGATGTCCGGCGTGGTGATCAAGATGGGCATCTACGGGCTGGTGCGGACGACCGGCCTGTTCGACGACCTGCCGCTCGCCTGGGGCGTCACCGTGCTCGCGCTGGGCGCCGTCGCCGCCTTTTTCGGCGTCGTCTTCGCGCTCAGCCAGCACGACCTGAAGCGGCTGCTCGCCTACCACAGCATCGAGAACATCGGCATCATCCTGCTCGGCCTCGGTCTGGCGATGGTGGGGCGTTCGTTGGGTCGTCCGGACTGGGTGATGCTCGGCATGGCGGGGTGCCTGTTCCACGTCTGGAACCACGCGCTGTTCAAGTCGCTGCTGTTCTTCGGCGCCGGCTCGGTGGTGCATGCGACGGGCAGCCGCGACCTCGAGCGGATGGGCGGTCTGGCGCGGCGGATGCCGGCGACCGCGATGCTGTTCGTGGATCGGCGCGCTGGCGATCTGCGGCCTGCCGCCGTTGAACGGCTTCGTGAGCGAGCTGCTGGTCTATCTCGGCCTGGTGCGGGCGGCGCTGGCTCCAATGGCGTCGATGGCACCGGCGGCGGCGCTGGCGTCCGGGGCGGGATCGGGGGCCTGGGTGGCGCTGGCGGCGCCGGTGCTGGCGGCGACCGGGGCGCTCGCGGTGGCCTGCTTCGTCAAGGTGGTGGGGATCGTCTTTCTCGGCACGCCGCGCTCGGTGGCGGCGGGGGAGGCGCACGAGTCGCCGCGCGCGATGCTGGCTGCCGATGGCGGTGCTGGCCGCCGCCTGCGCGCTGCTCGGTATCGCGCCGGGCCTGGTCGCGCCGGCGCTCGAGCGGGCGACGGCGGTGTGGGCGGGGGCGCCGCTGGCGCGGCCCGCGCCCTGGCCGTCGCTGGTGCCGTTCGGCTGGGTGAGCGCCGGCGGGCTGGCGCTGGTGGCGCTCGGCGGGCTGCTGTGGCCTGGTGGTGCTGCCGGTCTGCCGGCGCGGCCGCAGGCGCCAGCCGGCGCTGCCGACCTGGGACTGCGGCTGCGCTGGCGAGCCAGGCGAGCTCGTCGCGGCTGCAGTACACGCGGCTCGTCGTTCGCCGAGCTGATCACCTCGCGGTTCGCCTGGGCGCTGCGCCCGCGCGAGCGGCGGCCGGCGGATCGACCGCCTCTTCCCGGCCGCCGGCCAGCTTCGACTCGCAGGTCGACGACACCGTCCTCGACCTCCTCCTGCGGCCGGCGGGCCGCGTCGCGCTCGCGGTGACGGCCTGGTTCCGCTCGCTGCCGCAGGGGCAGCTCCAGCGCTACATCCTCTACATTCTCGCGGTCCTCGTCCCGCTGCTGGTCTGGGCGGTGATCGGCGCGCTGCGACGCCATGAGGATCCAGCGCCGAGATCGCCGCGCAGATCGGCTTCGTCGCCGCTGATCCTGCTCGTCATCGCCGGCGTGCCTGCTCGCGGCGAGCGGCGTTCCCGGGCTCCTGCTGCCCGTGGCGCTCCGCCTGGGGGCCGCGCGTCGCGACGCTCGGCGATCTTGCTGGCGGCCGGGCTCGGAATTGCCGGCTGCGCCGCGGCGTTGAGCGGCGCGCCGCCGGTGGCGGTCGCTCGCGTCCTGCGCCGCCAGCGCCTCGGGGATCCGGCTGACAGTCGGAGTCGATGCGCTGAGCGCCTTCTTCGCCCTGCCGATGCTTCGTCGTGGGAGCTCTGGGGTCGGTGTACGGGCTCGCCTACTGGCCGGCGGCGGAGCATCCCGCGCAACGGTCGTCGCCTGCGCTTCTGCTATGGACTCCTGCTCGCCAGCATGTTGTTCGTGACCCTGGCGCGGGACGGGGCGAGCTTTCTCGATCGCCTGGGAGGTCATGGCGCTGTGCGGCTTCTTCCTGGTGACCACCGAGTCGAGGTCGCGGAAAGTCCGCGAGGCGGGCTGGCTCTACCTCGTCTACAGCCATGCCGGGACGCTGGCGATCGCCGGCTTCTTCGCCGTGCTGACGCAGGCGAGCGGCGACTTCGCTTTGCGCGCCCTCGCTCCGGGCGAGATCGGGCGGCGGCTTCGCCTTCGCCGCCTTCGCGCTGGCGCTCTTCGGCTTCGGCATCAAGGCGGGGGCGATGCCGCTGCATTCCTGGCTGCCGTCGGCGCACGCTGCGGCGCCGAGCCATGTCTCGGCGGTGATGTCCGGCGTCCTGCTCAAGATGGGGGTCTACGGGCTGCTGCGCGCCACCGCCGTGCTGCCGCCGGGTCCGCCTCTCCTGGGGCGCGGTGGTGCTCGCCATCGGCGGCTCTGACGACCCTGCTCGCGATCGCCTTCGCGCTCGGTCAACGCGACCTGAAGCGGCTGCTCGCCTACAGCAGCATCGAGAACATCGGGATCATCCTGCTGGGCCTGGGTCTGGCGATGGTGGGGCGGTCGTTGGGTCGCGCGGACTGGGTGATGCTCGGCATGGCGGGGTGCCTGTTCCACGTCTGGAACCACGCGCTGTTCAAGTCGCTGCTGTTTTTCGGCGCCGGCTCGGTGGTGCATGCGACGGGCAGCCGCGACCTCGAGCGGATGGGCGGTCTGGCGCGGCGGATGCCGGCGACCGCGATGCTGTTCGTGGATCGGCGCGATGGCGATCTGCGGCCTGCCGCCGTTCAACGGCTTCGTGAGCGAGCTGCTGGTCTATCTCGGCCTGGTGCGGGCGGCGCTGGCTCCGCTGGCACCGGCGGCTGTCCTGGCGTCCGGAGCGGCACGGGGGCCTGGGTGGCGCTGGCGGCGCCGGTGCTGGCGGCGACCGGGGCGCTCGCGGTGGCCTGCTTCGTCAAGGTGGTGGGGATCGTCTTTCTCGGCACGCCGCGCTCGGCGGCGGCGGGGGAGGCGCACGAGTCGCCGCGGGCGATGCTGGCTGCCGATGGCGATGCTGGCGGCCGCCTGCGCGCTGCTCGGTCTCGCGCCGGGCCTGGTCGCGCCGGCGCTCGAGCGGGCGACGGCGGTGTGGGCGGGTGCGGCCGCTCGGCGCGGCCCCGGCCCTGGCCGTCGCTCGTGCCGTTCGGCTGGGTGAGCGCCGGCGGGCTGGCGCTGGTGGCGCTCGGCGGGGCTGCTGTCCTGGTGGTGCTGCCGGTCTGCCGGCGCGGTCGCGAGCGCGCAGCCGGCGCTGCCGACCTGGGACTGCGGCTTTCGCGGGGGTCAGAGCTCGCCGCGCCTGCAGTACACGCGGCTTCGTCCTTCGCCGAGCTGATCACCTCGCGGTTCGCCTGGGCGCTGCGCCCGCGCGAGCGGCGGCCGGCGATCGACCGCCTCTTCCCGGCCGCGGCCAGTTCGACTCGCAGGTCGACGACACGGTCCTCGAACTTCTCGTGCGCCCGCGGGTCGAGCGGGTGCGGCAGATCGCGGCCCGCCTCCGCGCCTACCAGCAGGGCGATCTGCAGCAGTACGTGCTCTACATCGTGGCGGCCATCCGGCCCTCCTCCTGTTCAATCTCCGGCTCGATGGCTGGTGGGCAACTGTGCGGTCGATGACGGCCCGATCGCTCCGATCGCTCCGCTCGCTCCGAGGTGACGAACTGTGATCGAGACCCTCGCGCACCTCGCCGCGCTGCTGCTGTTCCCGCCGCTGCTTCTCGGGGTCGATCAACCGGACCAAGGCGGTCGCCGCGGGCCGTCGCGGTGCCAGCCTCTGGCAGCCCTACTACGACCTCGCGGAAGCTGGCGCGGCAAGGAGGTCGCGCTCAGCCGGACGACGACCTGGATCTTCGTCGCGGCTCCGGTCGATCGCCGTCGCCACGACGCTGCTCGCCGGGTTGCTGGTGCCGCTCGGTTCGTTCGCCGCCCCGATCTCGTTCGCCGGCGACTTCGTCTTGCTTCACCTACCTGTTCGCCCTCGGCCGGTTCTTCACCGCGGCGGCGGCGCTCGACACCGGCTCGCCCTTCGAAGGCATGGGTGCGGCGCGCGAGGTCGGATTCGCCTGGCTGACCGAGCCGGCGCTCTTCTTCGCCTTCCTGGCGTCTGGTCCGCATCTCCGGTTCCCTGCGCCTCTCCCAGATGCTGCGCGCGACGGAGGGGGGCCTGTGGCTCGAGCGCACGGCGCCGCTGCTGCTGACCGCCGCCGGACTCTTCATCGTCCTGCTCGCGGAGTGCAGCCGCATGCCCGGTCGACGATCCCAACACCCACCTCGAGCTGACGATGATCCACGAGGTCATGGTCCTCGACCACAGCGGACCCCTGCTCGGGTTCGTCGAGTACGGCGCGGCGCTCAAGCTGTTCGTCCTCGAGGCGATGCTCCTGCACGTCATGGCGCCGACCGCCGAGGTGGGGGGGTGGCCCGGATTCGCGCTCTTCCTGCTCGGGCTCGCCGGCCTCGCGGTGGGCATCGGGATCGTCGAGTCGGTCATGGCCCGTCTCCGTCTGCTGCATGTGCCGACCCTGCTCATCGCCGCGGTCCTTTCCTGCGGCTTCGCCTTCCTGCTGCTGAACCGGTGATCGCCATGGACTCCCTCCTGAGCTCTCTCGTCGCCGGTCTGCTGCTGATCAATCTGGTCGCCCTCGGCACGAGCCGCATCGGCACGGTGGTGCGCGCCATTGCGCTGCAAGGCGTGCTGCTCGGAATCCTCGCGGTGGCCGCGCACGGCGAGGTCAGCAACCGCGTGGTGGCCCTCGCTGTGGCGAGCATCCTGCTCAAGGGCTGGCTGATTCCGCTGATCCTGTTCCGGGCGCTGCGCCAGGTGGCGATCAAACGCGAAGTGGAGCCGTCGCTCGGACTGCTGCCGTCGCTTCTGCTCGGCGCTCTGGCCACCGTGCTCGTCGGTGGCTGCCGCGAGCCGATTGCCGCTCGCCGAGACACGCCTGGCGCCGCTCCTTGTTCCGGCCTCCTTCGCGACGGTCGCCGCGGGCTTCATCCTGATCACGACGCGGCGCAAGGCGATCAGTCAGGTGCTGGGCTTTCTGCTGCTCGAGAACGGCATCTTCATCTTCGGCCTGCTGCTGGTCGAGGCCATGCCCTTTCTGGTCGAGGTGGGCGTGCTGCTCGACCTCTTCGTCGGCATCTTCGTGCTCTCCATCATCATCCACCACATCAACCGCGAGTTCGCCTCGCTGGACACGCGGCGGCTGTCGCTGCTCAAGGAATAGGGGATGGTCCTCCTCCCGATCCTTCTTCCTCTGGCCATGGCGGTCGTGGTGTTCTTCACGCCGTCGAGAGCCTGGCGCCCGCGCTTGCTGGCGGCGACCGCCGCTGGCCCACTTTGCGTCGACCGTCGCGACCGCTTGCCTCGCCGGCGCCGGCGACCGCCGGCGAGTGGTTGCGGCTCGATGCTCCGGGGCGGCTCCTGCTGGGGATCCTCAGCCTGCTGTTTCTCTGTTGCGCGATCTACTCGGTCGGCTACCTGCGCTACCGTGTCGAGCGCGCCAACCGCCGCTTCTGCGCCTGCCTGCTGGTGGTGCTGGGCACGATGAGCCTGGTGGCGTTCTCGCAGCATCTCGGCCTGCTCTGGGTGGGGATGGAGGCGACGACCCTCGCGACGGCGCCTCTGATCTACTTCAACCGGACGCCGCGCTCGATCGAGGCCACCTGGAAGTTCCTGGTGATCTCTTCGGTCGGCATCGCACTGGCGCTCTTCGGCTCGTTCTTTCTCGCCTACGCCGCGCTCCACGGTGGCGGCGCGGCCTCCCTGCTCTTCCCGGATCTCCTAGCCGGCGCCGCGGATCTGTCGCGACCCTGGCTGCGCGCCGGGTTCACGCTGCTCCTCGTCGGCTATGGCACCAAGATGGGACTTGCGCCGATGCACACCTGGAAGCCCGATGCCTATGGCGAGGCGCCGGGGGTGGTGGGTGCGCTGCTCGCGGGCGGATCGACGAGCTGCGCCTTCCTCGCTCTCGCGCGATTGACCCAGATCACCTCGGCGGCCGGCGAGGGCGACTACGCCAACCGCCTGCTGGTGATGATCGGGCTGGCCTCGATGGGCGTCGCGGGAGCGCTGCTGCTGGGCCAGCGCGATCTCAAGCGCATGCTCGCGTACTCGAGCGTCGAGCAGATGGGGATCCTCGCCCTGGCGACCGGTCTGGGCGCCGGCGCCACGTTCGCGACCCTCCTGCATCTGGTCAACAACGCGCTCGGCAAGGGAGCGCTCTTCCTCGCCGTCGGCAATGTCCACCGGGCCTTCGGCGGCAAGACCACCGGCGAGGTGCGCGGCGCGCTGCGCCGGCTGCCGGTCTCGGGGACGATCTTTCTGCTCAGCTTCTTCGCCGTCACCGGTTCGCCTCCCTTCGGCCTCTTCGTGAGCGAGATGCTGATCCTGAAGTCGGTGTTCGCTGCCCAGCGCTGGCTGGTCGGCGGGCTGTTCCTGGCCGGTCTCTTCGTGGTCTTCGCCGGCATGGGGGCGACTTCACTCGCGGCTCTCCAGGGCCGGCCACCGGCGAGCGCCCGGGCGTCCAGTTATCGCGACGGTTTCGCCACTGCAGCGCCGGCGCTGCTGCTGCTCGGTCTGGTGCTGCTCTTCGGCCTGCACCTGCCCGGCCGGCATACGGAATCTGATCGCGGATGCGGCGGCGGCACTCGAGGTGGGGCGATGACCGCAGCAGCAAGCCTCGCGCGCTTCAAGTCGGGCGGCTCGATTCCGCGTGCGGCGGTGCCCGAGCTGGCGCCGGAAGAGCTCGCCGCCGCGCTCGTGCGGGGGGTGGAGCGGGGACAGCGGGTCGTCGCCTACTTCGGCTGCGGTGGAGAGGACCGGAGTACGTCTCTACCTGGTCCTGGCCGACGATGGCCGCGCGGAGCTCGCCGTAGGGACGGCGAAAGTCGTGGGCGAGAGCTTCCCGTCGGTGGCCACGGTCTGTCCACAGGTGCAGCTCTTCGAACGCGAGATAGCGGAGCAGGTCGGCGCGCAGCCGCTTGGCCACCCATGGGCCAAGCCGGTGCGCTCCGCGCCGCGCCTCGACGGCCGCGGCTCGGCGCCGTCGGATCGCTTCCCCGGCTTGCCCGCGGTCATGGACTACTTCCGCGTCGACGGCGCCCAGGTCCACGAGGTCGGCGTCGGTCCGGTGCACGCCGGTGTCATCGAGCCGGGGCATTTCCGCTTCCAATGCCATGGCGAGGAGGTCTTCTTTCTCGAGATCAGCCTCGGATACCAGCACCGGGGTGTCGAACGAGCGCTTGCGGGTGGCCCGGACCGCCGGTCGATCCACTACGCCGAGACGGCGGCTGGAGACACGTCGATCGGGCATGCGACCGCCTACTGCGAGGTCATGGAAGCGCTCGCCGAGGCGCGGCTCCCGGCGCGCGGCGCCGCGCTCCGGGGTATCGCCCTCGAGCTCGAACGCCTGGCCAACCACGCCGGCGATCTTGGCGCGCTGGCGGGCGACGTCGGCTTCCTGCCGACGGCCTCGTACTGCGGCCGGATTCGCGGCGACTACCTGAATCTGACGGCGGAGCTCTGCGGCAGCCGTTTCGGGCGCGGCCTGGTGCGCCCCGGCGGGACGAAGAGTCGACATCGACAGTGGGCTCGGGAGCCGGCTGCTGGAACGTCTCGAGCGCGCCCTGGCCGACACGCAATCGGCCGTCGACCTGCTCTGGGAGTCCGCGTCCGTCATGGAGCGCTTCGAGGAGACCGGGGTCGTGCCGCGCGAGATCGCCGCCGTCCTCGGTCTCAAGGGGCCCGCCGCGCGCGCCTCCGGCCTCGACCGGGACGCCCGCCGCGATCATCCGGGCGGGATCTTCCGCTTCAGCCAGCTCCCCGTGGCGCTTGCCGAATCGGGCGATGTCTTCGCGCGTGCCTATGTGCGCTGGCTCGAGATCCAGCGCTCAGCGGCCTTCGTCCGCGAGCAGATCGAGGCGCTGCCCGGAGGGCCGGTCGCCGCCGATGTCGGAGACCTCGCGCCGCTCTGCCTCGCCGCATCGCTGGTCGAGGGGTGGCGCGGCGAGCTCTGCCACGTCGCGCTCACCGACGAGGGTGGCCGGCTCGAACGCTACAAGATCGTCGATCCCTCTTTCCACAACTGGAGCGCGCTCGCCTGGGTGATGCGCGGGGCGCAGATCTCCGACTTTCCGCTGTGCAACAAGAGCTTCAACCTCTCCTACTGTGGCCACGACCTCTGATCGCGGGAGCGCTCGGAGATGCTCAACCTGATACGCGCGCGGCTCCACCAGAAGCAGCGGACGATTCGCTACCCGGATGGGCCACCGCCCCCTCTTCCCGAGCGCTTCCGCGGGCTGCCGGTGTTCGGCAGCGAGCCCTGCGCGGACGGCTGCGCGAGTTGCGCCGACGCCTGCCCCACCGCCGCGGTCGCCTTCGAAGCGGCGCTCGCCATCGACCTCGGAAGGTGTCTCTTCTGCGGCGAATGCGCCGCCGCCTGTCCGAGCGGAAAGATCGGCTACGGGGGCGACTATCGCCTCGCGACGAGGCAGCGCTCCGACCTCGTCGTCGACGAGCAGGAGAGTGTCCGCCTGGCGGCGGCGCTCGACGACAGGGTCCGGAAACTTTTCGGGCGCTCGCTGAAGCTGCGCGTGGTGAGCGCCGGCGGCTGCAACGGCTGCGAGTCCGAGGTCAACGTGCTGCAGACGATCGTCTGGGACATCGGCCGATTCGGCATCCAGATCGTTGCCTCGCCGCGCCACGCCGACGGCCTGATCGTGACCGGTCCGGTCACCGAGAACATGCGGCTCGCCTTGCGCAAGACCTACGATGCGGTGGCGCCGCCCAAGATCGTGATTGCCGTCGGCGCATGCGCGATTTCCGGCGGCCCCTACGTCGACCATCCCGAGGCTCACAACGGCGCCGATGCGGTCGTGCCCGTCGACCTCTACGTGCCGGGTTGCCCACCCCATCCGTTGACGATTCTCGACGGCTTGCTCCGGCTTCTGGGGCGCCTGGAGGCCCGACCGACGAGCCCCTGAAGTATCTGACGCAAGGGAGGTGTCCGACGATGAAACTGCAGCTTGTAGATCTGGTGGCGTTGCAGGAGGTCGATTCACGGCTCGACGAGCTCGGCAGCGCGGAGGCGGCGAAGCCGAGAAAGAGCCGCGCCGCGCCGAGCGAGGAGACCCAGCGCCTGCTGGCGCAGCGGAAAGCGATTGCGAAGAGTCTACGGCCCGACTTGCTCAAGTACTACGAGCGCGTCCGCAAGCGTGACGCGCAGGCGGTGGTGCGGACCAGCCGTGGCACCTGCATGGGCTGCTTCACTCTCAGGCCGACCGCGATGGCTTAGGGTGGCGAAGGCTTCGAGACCTGCGAGCGCTGCAGCCGGATTCTGATCCGATCCGAGGTTGACGACGCGGAAGAGACGGCCGGGCGGGTCGAAGATCGCGCTGGAAAGTCGAGCGGTGTCCACGGCTGACGGCAACTGGCCCGACGCGGGCGCCGCACGCGAACCTCAACGCTGATCGGCTCGCTCTGGAGTTCCCTCGTCCCCTGCGGCGGCACGAGAAACTCGCAGCAACTCCCTGGCTCGGGCGAGATTGCGCTTGGCATCCCGGTTCTGCGGCTCGATCTCAGTAGCGAGCTCGAACTGCCGAACCGACTCCTCGAGCCTCCCGGTTCGGGCAAGTGTGATTCCTAGATTGTTGCGGATGTTGAAGTTGTCGGGTGCGAGCTCCGCAGCGCGGAAGAACTGAGCAATAGCCTCGTCCAGGCGTCCTGCGACGGAAAGCGCGGTTCCCAGATTGAAGGCAAGGGCGGCATTCCGTGGGTCCATCCGGACCGCCGCCGCGAACTCGTCCAGGGCGCGGTTCAGTTGCCCCATGGATGAATAGACCGTTCCAAGCGAGTTGTGGGCTGCCGGCAGGTTCGGGTCGGAGGAGATGGCCTTTTCCAGGAGCGGCTTTGCTTCCTCGAACCTCCCCTGCTCGGACAACGCCGTCCCGAGGGCAGAGAGCAAGCGAGGCGCCTCCGGTGTGAGCTCGAGCGCCTGCCGGAGAAAGACGATGGCCTCTTCGTTGGCGCCTGATCTTGCCAGTTGACGAGCGAGGTTCGAGAGCGTGAGTGCGCGCATCTCCACGGTGGAGGTCAACGGGACATTCATCGCCACCAGCAAGACCGCCAGCAGCGCTCCTGCAGGAAGCAATCTCCGCCAGTTGCGCGATTTCAGCTGCGACACCAGGAAGATCGCGCCGGTACCCACGAAGAGGGCCAGGGTGGGGACGAGTGGGTAGCGATACCGTCCAAGGACGAAGAACAGGGCGACTGAAAGCGAATAGAGGATCAACACTCCATGGAAGATCCAAAGCTCCCGCCACCTCGAGCGTGAGACCCAGACGCCCAGCAACGCAAGTGGGGCCAGCAGGCCAAAGTGCGCGATGGAATGGATCGCTCGCAGGACGGCGGAGTAGTCGGAATGGGTATGGATGTCCTCGGAGTCCATGACTTCCTGAGCATTCCAGACGAGCAGGAGCTTTCGCCAGGTGAGCGCCAACCATTGTCGCGGATGGGAGGAGATCCACTGCAGCGCGCGATTCCGCCAGTACCGCGACACTTCTCCGGGGCGGAGCGTGCGGTTGAGGGAAGCCTGGGCGATTTCGGTGGCATCGGCGCGCTCGAACTCCGGACTGCCGCGGCCAGCGACGAGCGGACGGTAGGTGCCGTCTGCTCCTTCATTGTTGCCGATGTAGAGGTTCGGACCCAGCTGCGATGTCGTCAGTTGAAACTCACCGCTGATGGCGAGGTTCCGCGCCAACACGGGTGTCAGAACGAGCGCCATCCCCAGGAGCAGTGGCTGAATGGACCTCCGGGCGCGCTGCTCCCTTCGCCAGGCCCAGAAAAGCAGCAGTGGCACCAGCAGAAGTGCGTTTTCCCGATTCAGGCAGAGGAGACCCAGGACGGTTCCGATGGCGGCGTACCGTCGTGAGGAAAATGACTCCGCGGAACCCGCGAGCAGGAACACGAGTAGCGAAGAGAGGAAGAAGTCGAGGCTCGCCTTCTGAATGAGCGAGTCATAGAAGATGGCGGGAGCGAAGAAGGCCAGCAACAGACCGGAGATGAGTCCCTCGCGAGGGCCGAACAGGCGAGCGCTGGCGAGCGCGACGAGGGTGCAGCCGGCCGCTCCGGCGACACACTGGAAGAGGCGCACAATCAGGAGATCGTGGCCGACGAGCTTGTACAGGACTCCCAGGAGGTACGGGTACAGCGGGCTCTGATAGAAGGCGCCCGTTCCGATCCAATCGCCCGCGGCGAGCTGCCTTGCCCAGAGATCGTACCCTTCGGAGTCGCCGATGAGGTGGAGAAAGAACGGCGAGCTCTTGAACTGGGCGAGGTGAACCAGCCTGACAATCAGTGCCGTCAAGAAGACACCGATCGCGATGCCTGCGGGCATACGACCTGGCGCGTCGCCGAGCTCGCTCGCGCCAGAAGTCTCGCGTACCCGGGCGTCGTCCCCCTTGGATGGGGAAGGCGATTTCGCCGGCCTCTGGCGGTGTGCACCCGATCTCGTCAACGTTCGAGTCTGCCCTCGGAACTTCAGTTACCGGCCATCTCTGGGCGCGGAGCGATGGTCGGCGGGAAGGCCCGCCGGCCGGCGCGCCAGAGGACGTAGATCGGCACGGAGAGGGCGAGGAGCTGCGCCGGCGCGTAGGCGAGGGTGCGCAGGAGGAAGTCGCCTTCGCGCGGCAGGAGGAACGGCGCGGAAGTGGCGATCCAGACGATTCCCGCGAAAGGAATCGAAAAGTCCTCTTGGTCGATCGCCACCAGCCAGACGACGGACGCGAGGACATAGCTCGCGGGCGCGAACGGGCTGGCGAGAGTGCCGAGCGAGAGCAGGGCGAGCCAGACCGAGATCTCGCCCGTCGCGCCGGTTGCAGCGAGGGCGTGAGCCAATCCCCGGCGCGCCACCCAGATGGCGAGCGCGAGCAGGACGAGGCCATAGAGCGTGGCGATGATCCGGCCGCTGGCGAGCGACATGCCGGGGACGCCCAGCTTCTCGAGCTTGAGGGCGATCCCGAACGGCGACATGTTGTGCGCCACGGCGAAAGTGCGCGAGAACGGTCGCGCGAACGCCTCGCCGCTCGTCAGGCGCGGCAGTTCGTAGTTGACGAAGGCGCGGAACGGGGCCGGCCCGACGACGGCGTAGATCGCGCCGCAGAGCACGAGGCCGAAGGCCGCGGTCGACGCGGCGTCGCGCCAGCGCCGTCGCAGCAGCAGGTCGAGGGCCAGAATTCCGGGAAAGATCTTCGCTACGATGGCGACCGCGAGGAGGAAACCGCCCAGCGGGCGAAACCGCCGGAAGGCCGCCCACGCCAGCACCGCGATCGATAGGACGAGCAGCTGCACGTTCGACATCTGAAAGCCGAGTTGGACCGGAACCGAAATCCAGATCGCCGGTGCCGCGGCGATGGCGCGCCGGCGCGCTTCGGGCTCGAGGCTCGCGGCGACCGTAGCCATGGCGAACAGAAGGGTCAGTACCGTGAGCGCGAACCAGCACATCCGCAAGTGCGGGTAGTCGTCGCCGGCCAGTGCTTTCACCGCCAGCGGCAGCAGTAGGAAGGGGGGCGGGTAGTGATACCCGTCGACGTTGAACGCTCCTAGCTTGCGATCGAGATAGAGCTCGGAACGGTAGAGATTCGGCTCGCCTTCCACGGCGAATCGCGCGCTCTCGCTGTAGGCGGTGAGGCAGGAATGGGCGACGTACCAGGAGTCGTCCGGAAAGAGGGACTGCTGCTGCTCATGCGCATCGAGCATGAAGGCCGACATGCGCGCCGTTTGCCCGAGGGCGACGAGCGCGACGAGAAGCCAGACGGCACACCACCAGCGATGCCTCCGGGCCAGACCGTCGAGATCGGCCGGCAGCCGGCGGGCGAGCACGAACGCGCCGGCGCCGCCGACCGCCAGGGCGAGCCCGGCGGCGAGCCACGGGCCCGCGCCGACGCCGCGGAGTCCGACGTAGAGGGCCATCGTCGCCGCGCCGCACACCACGAGCGCGACTGCAACACGTTCGATCCCGAGGATCATTGGCCGGAACTATAGGCGAAGCCGACGCTTCTGTCGCGGCGGCAGCGAGCGGCGACTGCGGCTACAGCGGTTAGAGATACCCGAGCGACTTCAGGAGCTCGGTGGTCTCCTGGTCGATCTCGCGCGTGTCGTCGCAGGAGGCGGTGTCGGTCGCGCAGTCGAAGGTCGGGGCGCGCCACCATTCGCCGATCGCCTCCTGCAGGCGCTCCACTTCGGCGGGGTGGAGATCGACGACGTTTTTCGTCTCGCCCGGATCGTTCTGCAGGTCGAAGAGCGCCCACGGCCTGGCCTCGCCGCTGATCCAGGTCTGTTCCAGCTTGTGGGGCGCGAACTGCAGGACGAAACGTTGGTTGCGCACGATCCGGATCCAGCTGCGGTTGGACGAAGTGCCCGCCTCGGAGAAGCTCAGGATGCCGGCCGCCGCTCCGGGATCCGGGGGGTTGGCGATGCGCGGCCAGAGGCTCTGGCCCTGCTTCCAGCGGCCTTCGGGGAGATCCACGCCGGCGGCCGCGAGGAGCGTCGGCGCGAGGTGGAGCAGCTGCACCGGAGCCTCGTCCACCGCCGGCTTCAGCCGGCCAGGCCAGTGCAGGATGAGCGGCACGTGCAGGCAGGTCTGGAAGCCGAAGCGGCCGTGGTTGAAGTAGTAGCCGTGCTCGCCCAGCGACTCGCCATGGTCCGACGTGAAGGCGGTCAGGGTGTCGTCGAGGAGCTTCTGCTGTCCCATCTGGCCGAGGAGGCGGCCGATCTCCTGATCCACATAGGAGATCTCGGCGTCGTAGCGCGCGACGTAGAACGCCAGCCGCTTGTCGCCGTTCAAGACCTGGCCCTTGCCGATGCCGGCGAGCTCCTGCTTGTGCTTGTTGGAGACCGGGACCTGTTTCGTGCCGTCGAAGTGGGCGTCGTCCTGAAACCGGTCCTGGAAGGCGACCGGCGGAATGTAGGGCGCGTGCGGATCGAGATAGTGCACCCAGAGGAAGTACGGCTTCGCCGGGTCCATCCGCGCCGCGGCGGCGAGCGCCAGGCGGGTGACGTTCTCGGCTCCGTTCGGGTCGGCATCGTCCTCGGGGCCGGCCGGCGGCGGCAGCTTCCACGACTCGAGGAAGGTGTCGAAGCCCTGGTCGAAGTAGAACTCACGCCCGACGGCGCCGTTCGCGACCACGGCGTGCGTGCCGTAGCCGGCGCGCTGCAGCGCCTCGGCGAGCATGGTGAAGGTGCACGGCACGGGAATGCCGATCTGCCGCACGATCCCGTTGTCTTTCGGATAGGTCGAAGTGAAGATCGAGGTGAACGACGGTCCGGTCTTCGGCCACTGGGTCTGCGCCTGGTCGAAGCGCACGCCCTGCTTCGCCAGCCGGTCGATGTTCGGCGACGTCGCGCGCTCGTAGCCCCAGGCCGAGAGGTGATCGGCGCGCAGCGTGTCGACGGTGACCAGCAGAATGTTCGGCGGGCGCTGCGAGGCCCTGGGCAGGAACGCCGCGGGGTCGTTGAGTCCACTGGAGCCGCCGGCGGCAGCGGTGGCAGAATTCGTCCTGCCGCCGGGCGCGGAGCGGTCGCAGCCGAGCCCGCCGAGAGCCAGGATCGCGACTCCCGCCAGAACGAGGAAGTGGAACCGCTTCAATGCGCGTTCAGTCGCAGGCCGTGCCGCAACGTCATCCAGAGGATCTTGAAGTCGAGCCCGAGCGACCAGTTCTCGATGTAGTAGAGGTCGAACTCGAGGCGTTTGCGGATCGAGGTGTTGCCGCGCCAGCCGTGGACCTGCGCCCAGCCGGTGATGCCCGATTTGACGCGATGGCGGACCATGTACTGCGGCAGATGCTTGCGGAACTCGGCGACGAAAGTGGGGCGCTCGGGCCGCGGCCCGACCAGCGACATGTCGCCGACGAGCACGTTCCACAGCTGCGGCAGCTCGTCGATCGACCAGCGGCGGATGAACGAGCCGAAGCGGGTGCGGCGCGGATCGTCCTCGACCGCCCAGACCGGACCGGTGCTCGCCTCGGCGTTGCGCCGCATCGAACGCAACTTCCAGATCATGAACGGCCGGCCGTCGAGGCCCATGCGTTCCTGGCGGTAGAAGATCGGCCCGCGGTCCTCGAACCAGATGGCGAGCGCGATGAAGGGGAAGAAGGGCAGCAGGAGGAGGAGGCCGGCGGCCGAGAAAGCGAGATCGAGCACCCGCTTCACCAGGCTGTGCCAGCCCTGGAGCGGCACCTGCGAGAGGTTGATGATCGGCGTGCCGTCGAGCTCCTCGAGCGTCGCCTTGATGGTGGCGTACTGGAGGATGTCCGGCACCAGCTTGACCTCGACGCACTCGCTGCCGACGCTCTGCAGCACCTGCATCATCTTCTTGTGCGCCGCGAGCGGCAGGGCGATGAAGACCTGGTCGATGCGGTTCTCGTCGATGACGCGCTGCAGCTCGGTGGTCTCCCCGAGGACCGGCAGGCCAGCCGGACGGAGGTCCCGCTTGGCCGGATCGTCATCGAGGAAACCGATCACCTCGACGCCGAAGTCGCGGTGGGCGACGAGCTTCTCGGCGATGTCGGTGCCGAGCTCGCCGGCGCCGACGACCAGGATGCGCTGCAGGTTTCCGGCATGCAGGCTCGCGCTGCGCAGAAGGCCGCGAATCGCCACCCGAAGTGTCACTACCGCGACGAGCTCGAGCGCCGCGAAGAGAGCCAGGAAGGCGCGGCTGTAGGTGAAGTACTCGATGCTGCCGGGCGCCAGCGCCGGCCGGTACCAGGAGGTGATGCCGGAGAGCAGGACGGTGCCGAGGATGACCGCCAGCATGACCGAGACGGTCTCGTCGACGCGGGCGCGATAGAGGCGCTGGCGGTAGAGGCCGTGGAAGTAGAAGACGACCGGGAAGAGCACCAGGGCGACCGGCAGGAGCTCGAGGTAGCGCCAGAGGTCCGGCGCGTTCTTGGTCAGCGGGACGACTTCGAGCTCGAAGCGCAGCGCCCAGGCACCGAAAAAGGCGAGCGCGGTGGCTGCCAGATCGCCGAAGAGGTGCGCCGCCGCGGCGATTCGGAATCGTTGCTGGATCAACTGGGCTCTCCCTCGGATTCGGGCCAGAAGGGGCGTAGGTACCCTTTCAGGCGGGTCGTGAACCGCTCGGCGGAAAACTCCTCCGCCCGGCTTCGAAGGTCCATGAGATTGAACTGCATCCGCTGGATTTTGTCAATCGCTGCGGCGAGCGTCTCGATGCCCGGTTCGTCGACCAGGAGCCCGTGACGGCCATGCTCGACGATGTCCAGGACGCCGCCTTCGCCGAGCGCCAGCACCGGGGTGCCGCAGGCCAGGGCCTCGACCGTCGCCATGCCGAAATCCTCAATCCCGGTCTGCAGATAGCAGCTGGCGGTCGAGTAGAGGCGGCGCAGCTCCGCCGGCCCGACCCGGCCGGCGAAGCGGGTCGACGGGCCGCCGGCCTGCTCCAAGCGCGCGCGCTCGGGGCCGTCGCCGACGATCACCAGGGGAGCTCCCGCCCGGCGGCAGGCCTCGATGGCGACATCCACTTTCTTGTATGGCGCCAGGGCCGCGACCACCAGGACGAACCGGTCGCGGGGCTCGTGCGTCGGCCGAAAGTAAGTGGTGTCGACCGGCGGGGGCGAGCACCTCGGAGGTACGTCCGTAGTAGCGGTGGATTCGCCCGGCGACGAAGGTCGAGTTGGCGAGATAGAGGTCGACCCGCCCGGCGGTCGCCACGTCCCAGGCCTGCAGGCGATCGAGAATGCGCTCACGCAGCCAGCCTGCCGGGCCGGTCGGCGCAGGGAAGTAGGCCCGGCGCTGGTCCCAGGCATAGCGCATCGGGGTGTGGCAGTAGCAGGCGTGAAAGGCCCCGGGGCCGCGTCGCGCCCCTTTGGCGACGCAGTGGCTCGAGCTCACCAGCAGGCGGTGGGCGGACGCATCGAGCGTGCGCAGCGGCGGCGGGAAACAGCGGCAGGTAGTGGCGGTAGCGGCGGCGGAGCAGGGGCGCCCGCTGCAGGAAACTGGTGACGATCGGGTGCGATTCGATCTCCGCCGAGACCGTCCCGGGCAGGTGAAAGAGGGTGTAGATCGGCGCCGCGCGGAGCGAGCCGGGCGATCGCTGCGAGGACGTGCTCGCCGCCGCGCTGGCCGGTGAGCCAGTCGTGCACCAGTCCGATGCCGCCGGCGCTTCGACTCACGCCGGCCGCTCCCGCCGGCGCTCCGCCGGCGCCCCGCTGGCGTCGCCGGCGTCCCCGGCGGCGCCGGCTTCGATCACCCGCCGATAGACCGCCAGGGTCCGGGCTGCCGCCGTCTCCCAGCGAAAGGCCTCCGCCCGCGTCCGGCCGGCCTGCGCGAGCTCCCGGCGGCGTTGCGGGTCGGCGGCCAGGCGGGCCATCCCGCCGGCGATCGCGCCGACATCGAGCGGGTCGACGAGCTCGGCGGCGCCGCCGGCGATCTCCACCAGCGCCGGAGTCGTCGAGGCCACGACCGGCGTCCCGGCGGCCATCGCCTCGGCGAGCGGCAGGCCGAAGCCCTCGTAGAGGGACGGGAAGACCAGGGCGAGAGCGCCCTGGAGGAGTGCCGGCAGATCTGCCGGGAGCGAGATGCCCGAGCACGACCACGCGCTCGCCGAGAGCGAGCTCGCGCGCCCATTGGCGCAGCCGCTCGGAGTCGACGGCCGCGCTGGCGCCGGCGATCACCAGGCGACGTCCATCGTGCGGCAAGCGGGCGAAGGCGCGGACGACGCGCTCGAGGTTCTTGTGCGGCTTCGGATTGCCGAGAAAGAGGAAATAGCCCGGGGAGAGCCCCAGCAGCAGCGAGCTCCCGCGCCAGCTCCGGAGCCTCGATGCGCCGCCGGAAAGCGTCGTCGACGCCGTTCCAGATGACGTCGATGCGGCGCGCGGGCGACGCCGAGGTGCTGCTCGAGATCGGCCGCCGTCGCCGCGGAAACGGTGAGGATCCGGTCGGCGCGCCGGACCGCCCGCCGCAGCAGGTGGCGGGCGTAGGGCAGCGCCAGCGGATGGGGCAGGAAGCCGGGAAAGAGGAGATGGATCAGGTCGTGGATCGTGACCACGACGCGCGCCGGGGTGCGCAGCGGCAGGACGTAGTGCGGACTGTGGAAGAGGTCGGGCCGCGGCCGGCAAGGTGCTGGCCGATCGACCACTGCTCGCGCAACGAGTAGCCCGGGGCGCTCTCCTCGATCCAGGTGAAGTTCGCGGGCAGGTCGGGCAGACAGTTCACGGGCGGCGCGCCGGCGCGAGCAGCAGATAGCGCGACTCGGTAGTCGAGCCGGGCGAGAGACCCCAGGAGCCCCGCAGGTAGGTGCCGATGCCGAAGTCGGCGAGCTTGCGGGCGTCGATCGCGATCGTCGGGACGCGGCGCTGCGGAGAGCGCGGTCACCGCGCCGGACGCCAGTCGCGGCGGCGGGGGATCGCCGCAGAGCCTGGCGGAAGGACCGCGCATGCTCCTCGGCCGAGCGCCTCCAGGTGAACGCCGCGGCGCGTTCGAGGCCGCGGGCGCGCGCCCGCGGCGAGCAGCGCCGGCGAGTCGAGCCATTCGGCGCAGGCCGTCGGCGAGATCGACGGGATCGTCGGGGTCGAAGAGCCGGCCGGCGTCGCCGACGACTTCGGGGAGGCTCGAGCGGTTGGAGACCATCACCGGCACGCCGCAGGCCATGGCTTCGGCGGCAGGCAGGCCGAAGCCTTCGTAGAGCGAGGGAAAGACGAACACCGTGGCGGCCTGGAGCACGGCGACGAGGTCGGCGCGTTCGAGGTGCCCGAGGCGGCGGAGGCCCGCGGGAGCGAGTCTCTCCAGGCGCCGGTGGGTCGCCCGCGAGCCCCAGCCGTCGGGTCCGGCGACGAGCAGCGGGGGGGTCGCGGCGCTGGCTGCCCGCAGGGCCTCCCAGGCGTCGAGGAGCAGGTCGAGGTTCTTGCGTGGCTCGACCGTCCCGGCGAAGAAGACGAACCGGTCCGGCAGGTCGAGGCGCGCGCGGATGGCGGCGAGCTCCGGCCCGGAGGCAGGGAAGAACTCCTTGCCGACGCCGTTCCAGACGACCGCCGTGCGGCGCGCGGCCTCGGGCCACTGTTGGGCGATCTCGCCCGCCACCGAGTGCGACACGGTGACGATCCGGCTCGCCTGGCGCACCGTGCTCTCGAGGAAAGGCAGCAGGCTGAGGCGTATCTTCCAGGTCAGGGTCTCGGGGTGGTGGAGGACGGCGAGGTCGTGGATCGTGACCACACCCGGGACCGGTAGGCGATGCGGCAGGGTCAGCAGAGGCGACCAGAGAAGGTCGATGTCGCCCCGGGCGAGCCGGCGCGGCAGATAGTGCTGCTGCCAGAGGACGCCCAGCGGCGCGCGGTGCACCTCGATCGCCAGGCCGCGCTCGGCCAGGCCGACCGATGGGTGCAGGGGGGCGTGCGCCAGCCCGACGAGCGCGAACTCCCGCGTCTCCAGAAGTTCGCCGAGCAGCGCTTCGGTGTAGACGCCGATGCCGGTGGGGCGGGGCACCAGGGCGCGGAGATCGATGGCGACCCGCGGGCGGTCGGTCCGCTGCAGTGAAGGGGCGATGGAGGGCTCTCCTCGAGGTCGGAACCGGGTGCGAGATGCTCTCGGTGGAGTCTACGACAGCGCCCGCCGCAGCGTCGGCGGCGGACGTTCGTCGCGGGATCGGCGCGAGCCCGAGTGCTAAAGTTCCGCTCCGCGAAGCGATGGCCACTCTTCCTGAATCCCCCGACGCGCCGCCGTCCCCGGAGCCGCTCTCCGATGCGGAGCGCGCGCGGCTCGCCGCCACGATCGGCGGGTTGCGCGCCGCGGTGCGTCAGCGCCAGGGGGAAGTCGGCCACGATCCGCACCGGCGCGGACGAGCTGCACGGCCTCCTGCTCGAGCTGCAGCGCCACGAATTCGTCCAGGAACCGGTGCCGGTGTCGCCGCGTCCGATCTACGGACGCCTCCTGGTGTTCGCCCGCAAGGCCTTCTACCACCTGTTCTTCAAGTGGCATGCGCGAGCGGTCCTGCAGCAGCAGAACGGCTTCAACCAGAGCGCCAGCCGCCTGCTCACCGAATTGGCGGCGCGGCAGAAGCGGGCTGCGGAGGAGGGCGCCCGGCTGGAGCTGCGGCTGCGGCGGTTGGAGCAGGGACTGCTCGCGGCGGACGATCCGGACGAGGCTTCCGGTCGCGAGCCGGCGGCGAATCCCCGCCCGAGCCCCGCGGGGGGAGTCCGGGAGCACCGCCGGGTGAGCGCCCGGATCGCCATCTGCGCGGCGCAGATTCCGTTCGTCCGGGGCGGTGCCGAGGTTCTCTACGAGAGCCTGCGCGACGAGCTCTTGCGGCGCGGGCATCAGGCCGAGATCGTCAGCCTGCCGTTCAACTGGTCGTCGCGGCTGAACATCATCCAGAGCGCGCTCGCCTGGCGGCTGGTCGACCTGACGACCGCCGCCGGGGAACCGATCGACCTGGTGATCGCGACCCGCTTTCCCTCCTACCTGGTGCAGCATCCGTGCAAGGTCGTCTGGCTCATCCACCAGTTCCGGCAGATCTACGAGCTCAAGGGGACCCGCTTCAGCGACTTCGGCGAGCGGCCGCGAGGACGCCGAGACCGAGAAGATGCTGCGCCAGTTCGACCAGCGGGCACTCGGCGAGGCGCGGGCGAGGTTCTCGATTTCGCGCAACACCGCCGACCGCCTGGCGCGCTTCAACCGGCTCGAAGCCGAGCCGCTCTATCCGCCGCCGGCGCTCGGCGGGCGCCATCGCGTCGGGCGACCACGGCGACTACCTCTTCTCGGCCGGCCGCCTCGACCCGATGAAGCGCTTCGACCTGCTGCTGCGCGCGCTGGCGGCGGCGAAGGCCAGGGTGCGCTGCGTCATCGCCGGCGAGGGCCCCGACCGCGAGCGCCTGCAGCAACTCGCCGTCCGAGCTCGGCATCGCGGACGCGGGTGGAGCTGCCGGGGCGGATCTCCGACGAGCGGCTGATCGAGCTCTACGCGGGCGCCCTGGCGGTCTTCTACGCGCCGTTCGACGAGGACTACGGCTACGTCACGGTGGAGGCTTTCCAGGCGCGGCGGCCGGTGCTGACCACCGCCGACAGCGGCGGCGTGCTCGAGTTCGTGAGCGACGGCGTGAACGGCTTCGTCTGTCCGCCCGGCGCGCACCGCGAGATGGGCGCGCGCATCGACCGACTGGCCGGCGACCGCGCCCTGGCGCGCCGTCTCGGCGCGGCGGGTGCGGAGAGGGTCGCGGAAATCCACTGGGACGGCGTCGTCGAGCGGCTGCTCGCGCCGCTCGCCTGAGGCCGATTCGTGCGCATCGCCTGGGTCAGTCCGCTGCCGCCGTCGTCGTCGGGCATCGCCGACTACAGCGCGACGCTTCTCCCGTACCTCGCCGAGCGCCACGAGCTCGAGCTTTTCTGGGACGGTGACCGGGCACCGCTGGAGGCTATCGCCGAGCGTTGGCGATGTCACCCGGTGGCGGAGCTGCCGCCGCGCGGCCGGGCGTTTCGACCTGATCGTCTACCAGATCGGCAACAGTGCGCCGCACCATGCCGAGAGCTTCCGTCTGGCGCTCGAGCTGCCGGGAGTCGTGGTGCTGCACGAGTTCATGCTGCATCACCTGGTGCGGGGACTGACGCTGGCCCGGGGCGACGCGGCGGGCTATCGCGAAGAGATGCGCTACGCCGCGGGCCGCAGCGGCGAGATGGCGGCGCGGCGCCTGCTCGATACCCACTATCCGGTCGACACCTGGAACTATCCGCTCTTCGAGCGTCTCGTGGATCGCAGCCGGGCGGTCATCGTGCACAACGAGTTCGCCCGCCAGCGGGTGCTGGCGAGCCGGCCGCTCGCCCAGGTGGGGACGATGCCGATGGCGGTCGAAACCGGCCTGCTCCTTCCGCCATCGGCCGCGGAGCAGCGCGCGCGGAAGGTCGCCTTCGGCCTCGACCCGGAGGCGTTCCTGGTCGCCTCGTTCGGGTTCGTGACGCCGCACAAGCGTCTCGAGGTCGCGCTGCCGGCCTTCGCCGCGCCTGCGCGCGAGCCGGCCCGACGCCGAGTTCGTCATCGTCGGCGAGGTCTCGCCGCACTACGATTTCGCCGCCGCTCTGGCGCGTCACGGCGCCGCCGGCGTGCGCGTCGTCGGGTCGCACCGCGGAGGCGACCTTCGACGACTGGATGCGCGCCTGCGACGTGGCGGTCAATCTGCGCCATCCCACCGGCGGCGAGACCTCGGCGTCGTTCATGCGCCTGCTCGCTTTCGGCCGCCCGACGATCGTCAATCAGACCGGCGCCTTCACGGAGGTGCCGGAGGGCGCCTGCCTCCAGCTGCCGCTCGACGGCTTCGAGGAGTCGACCCTGGTCGCCTACCTGCGCGCACTCGCCGACCGTCCGGCGCTCGCCGCCGCTGTCGGGGGGCAGGCGCGCGCTTAGGCGGTGGCTCGTCACGACGCGGGTTCGGCGGCGACAGCCTGTCTCGAGCTCCTCGAGCAGGCCGCGCCGGCGAACTGCCGTCGTTCGTTGCCGTGCCACCGCTCGCGGCCTATCCGGCGTCCGACCCCTGGCCGGCCCTGCTCGGGGTGATCGGGGGCGAGCTCGCCGAGTTGGGGATCGGCGAGAGCGATGAAGCGGTGCTCGAAGCGCTCGCCACGAAGTTGAACGAGCTCGTGGGCGCCGAGTCCGGGTCCCGCCCCGGGGCGCGGCGGTGAACGGGTTTCTGCCCGCGCCGGAGCCTGGAGCGCGGGAGAGGCGGACTCCGCCGGGCGAACTGCCGCCCGCGCGTCGCTCTCGCGGCCGGCGGGCCCGGCGGGCCCAGCGGCTGGCCGGGCTGGTTGTCGTCGGCGCCTTCCTTCTCGCTGCCGCGGCGCATTACCGGCACTACTTCTCGCCGCGCGAGCGCGCTGGCGTCGCTTCGCCCGAGCTCGCGGCGCTCCTCGCCGCCGATTCTCCGTTCGAACGGGTGCTCTGGCTCGCTTCGCCGCACCAGAATCTGGGCGCTCTCGACGAGCGGGTGGGGGATCTCGAGCTCTATCTGGCAGAGCTCTCACGGTTGACCGGGGTCGCGCGGCCCCGCCTGCCGCGTTTCGGCCCCTTCGCCCTGCCGCCGGCGCGCGAGATCGTCATGGCCTGGAACGGTTCCGGCGAGAGCTTCCTCGGCGTGGCGCGCATCGAACCCGGCGTCGCCTGGCTCGCCCGGCTCTCCGGGCGGATCGCCGGCAATCCCTGGCTCGCGGGCGGGCGGGTCGACGTCGTCCGGAAGGACGTTCGAGGTGCGGTGGCAGGGCGCGCTGTGGATCGTCGCGAGCGGCGTGCCGCCCAGGGTCGACCTCCTGTCGGGAGCCGGTCCGCCGGGGGACCACCCGGGAGCGGCGCAGCCCGCGGTGATCGCGCAGTCGAAGCTGCGCCACGGAGCTCGGGCCGCTCCCCGCAGGGCGGTTCACGCTCGCCCGCGGCGCCGACGGCCTCGAGGTGCGGTCGGGAGTCTTGCCGGAAGCGGTGCAGGCGGCCTCCGAGTGGAGCTTCCCCGGCATCGCCCTCTGGATGAGCTCGACCGACCGTGGTCCGCTGGGCGGGCCGGGCCTTTTTCTCCTCTGGGAGGCGGCGGAAGGGGCGATTCCCCGCGTCGCTGTGCTGCAGCGCGGGGGCGGGCGCAGCTTCAAGCTGCCCGGCGAGTCGATTCTCGAGCTCGTCGGCGCCGGCGAGCCGTCCTACCGGCTCGGGTGGTCGGTGCGCGGCACCCAGAAGAGCGCGCGCCGCGAAGCTTTGCTGCTGGTGCCCTGGTTCGAGCGCCACCTGACGCGCCCCGGAGGGCGGGGGGCCTGGCTGGGGCGGGCCGGCCGGCTCGTCCCGGCGGGCAGCGCGCGCACCCTCGGGCTGCTGGTCCGGAACCTCGAGAAGCTGCCGTTGATCCCGCCGGCCGAAGTGCAGAGGATTGCCGCCGCAGCAGGGCTGCTGGTCCCGTTCCAGGGTTGCGCGGCGATCGCCTTCGAGGTCTGGCACGAGCCGGAGGGGGTGCGGGTGAAGCTGTGCTCGCAAGTCGCCGGTCCCGAACCGGAGCGGGAGGCTCTGTCCCCTTCTGAGGACGGAGAAATTGACGAAGAGGCGCCGATCCGTTAGTCTTCATCGGCTTCCTAGGGGGCACGAGGGATGTTGATCCGCTTGGATGCTGCCCGCTACGAGCCCTTCTTCTGGCAGGAGTCGATCGAGCTCAAAGAGGAAGAGATCCGCGAGTTGGAGTTGCTCGGCACGAGCGCGGTCCGTTGCGCGGGCAGCCTGACGCATGCGGAACCGGATTATCTGCTGCACGCCGATCTCTCGTACGAGCTGACGGTGGCCTGCAACCGGTGCCTGAATCCGGTCCAGCAGGCGGTGGAGAGCACGCTCGACCTGGTGCTCGTCGAACGTTCGCGCAAGCGGGAGGCGACGGAGGAAGAGCAGCTCGAGGCGCAGGAGCTCGGGCTGGTCGAAGTGGAGGGGGGCAGCTTCGAGAGCCGGCCCCTGGTCGTCGAACAGGTTGAGCTCAGCCTGCCGATGAAGCCGCTCTGTCGCGAGGACTGTCAAGGCTTGTGTCCGCAATGCGGGCAGGATTTGAATGAAGGGCGCTGTGGCTGTGTCCGCGAACGGGTGGACCCGCGATGGGCGGCGCTCGCGATGCTCAAGGAGCCGCGCAACGGTGGCGCCGCGAGCGGTAACTGATTTCCGCAGCGAAATCTGAAGAGGGGAAGCGAAGATGCCGAATCCGAAACGACGTCACTCCAAGGCCCGCCGCGACAAGCGCCGTGCCCATGATGCACTGACTCTGCCGGCTTCGTCGGTCTGCCCGACGTGCGGCGAGCGCAAGCTCCCGCATCGCGTCTGCCCGTCCTGCGGCACCTATCGCGGACGCGACGTCGGTCGACGTTCAGGCCCGCACTGAGGGGTTCCACCGAGCTCCGGGAGTCAACGCTCTTCGATGCGCATCGCCGTCGACGCGATGGGCGGCGACTTCGCTCCGCGCGCCGCGGTGCGCGGAGCGTTCGAACGCCGCCGTGGAGGACGGAGCTTCGGTCCTGCTGGTGGGGGACCGAGCAGCGGCTCGGACGCGAGCTGCGCGGCTGGGTTCGATCGGACAAGGCCGCGGCCGGATCGAGATCGTGCACGCCGAGGAGGCGCATGGAGATGGACGATCCGCCGACCGTGGTGCGCCGAAGCGCCGGGCCTCGCTCGTCGTCTGCGCCGACCTGGTGCGCGAAGGGAGGGCCCAGGCGATGGTCAGCGCCGGCAACACCGGCGCGGCCATGGTCGCGGCGAAGCTGTTGATCGGCGCGCTTCCCGGCGTCGACCGGCCGGCGCTCGCCGCGGTATTTCCCAATCCGGCGCGGCCGCACCGTGGTGCTCGACGTCGGCGCCAACGTCGACTCCAGGCCCGAGCATCTGCGGCAGTTCGCCGTCATGGGTCACTTCTACGCCCAGGAGGTCGTCGGCATCACGGCTCCGCGGATCGGCCTGTTGTCGATCGGCGAGGAAGAGGCCAAGGGCAACGATCTGACGCGCGAGGTGTTCCGCTCGTTGAAAGCGACCGGGCCTGAACTTCATCGGCAACGTCGAGGGGCGGGACGTCTTCAACGGCGAGGCGCGACGTCGTGGTCTGCGACGGATTCGTCGGCAACGTCCTGCTCAAGTCGGCCGAGTCGATGGCCGAGCTGATCGTTCGAATGATGCGCGAGGAGCTGCGGCGCACCTCGCGCACCCGGCTGGGCGGCTGGCTCGCGCGGCCCGCCTTCGTCAGCTTTCAAGCGACGCACCGACTACGCCGAGTATGGTGCGGTGCCGCTGCTCGGGCTCGCCGGAGGCTGCTTCATCGCCCACGGCCGATCCAACGCCAAGGCGATCCGGAGCGCCATCCGGCGCGCGGTGGAGTTCAGCGTCGCGCGAGCCTGCACGTCAAGATCCGCGACAAGGTCGCGGAGCTGCACACTGCCGAGGCCCGCCTGGCTTCCGCCGCGGCTGCAGGGTCGGCTGTCGCAACGAACACGTCGACCTAGAGCCGGACGGGAGAGGGATCGATTGCGAACCGAAGACGCGCATTCCTCTTTCCCGGCCAGGGCTCGCAGAAGATCGGCATGGGCAGGGAGTTGGCCGCGAGCCTACCCCGAGGCGCGCGCGGCCTTCGACGAGGCCTCCGAAGCGCTCGGCTTCGACGTCGCGGCGCTCTGCTGGGAGGGACCCGAAGCCGAGCTCCAGCTGACGGCGAACACCCAGCCGGCGATCCTCGCCGCCTCGGTGGCGATCGCGCGCGGTGCTCGCTGCCCGCGGCTGGGCGTCCCGACGCTGTTGCCGGCCACAGCCTGGGCGAGTACTCGGCGCTGGTCGCTCGCCGGGGTGTTGCCGCTCGCGGCTGCCGTGCGCCTGGTGCGCCGCCGCGGTGAGCTGATGCAGGAGGCGGTGCCGGTGGGCGTCGGCGCGATGGCGGCGATGCTCGGGCTCGATTCCGGCGCGGTCCGGGATCTCGCCGCCGAGGCCGCTGCCGACTCCGCGTCAGGCGAGGTTTGCGCCGTGGCCAACTACAACTCGCCCGAGCAGACGGTGATCGCCGGCCACAAGGCGGCGGTCGAGCGCGCGATGGCGCTGGCCACGTGAGCGCGGCGCCAAGCGCGCCCTACCACTGCCGGTCTCCGCCCCTTTCCACTGCGCCTTGATGCGTCCGGCGCGCGAAGGCCTTGCGCCGATGCTGGCCGCCACCGTCTTCGCCACCGCGCGAGTGCCGGTGGTGGTCAACATCGACGCCCGGCCCTGCAGCGAAGGACCGGTTCTGCGCGACGCCCTCGAGCGCCAGATCGACGGCCCGGTGCGGTGGGTCGAGTCGGTGCGCTGGCTGCACGACGAAATGGGCGTGCGGCGCTTCGTCGAGGTGGGCCCGGGCAGTGTCCTTGCAGGGCTCGTCAAGCGAATCGTGCCGGGAGTGGAGACGGCCTCGATCTCCGAGCCCGCGGCGCTCACCGCGCTCGCCGCGCGCGAAGCGAGCCGGCGACCCCGTTGGGCGCCGGCGCCGCTGGACCGAAGGCGGACTGAGGAGATCGTCATGTTCCGACTGGACGGCAGGACGGCGCTGGTGACCGGCGCCTCGCAGGGCATCGGCGAGGCGATCGCCCGGCGTCTCGCCGAGCGCGGCGCCAAGGTCGTGCTCGCCGCGCGCAACCTCGAAAAGCTGGAGCGCGGTGCGCGAGGAGATTGTCGGCCGCGGGCGGCAGCGCTCACGCCCTGGTGCTCGATCTCGCCAGACCGGAGGAGATCGGCGAGCGCCTGAAGAGCCTTCCCCGAGGACTTCGGGACGATCGACATCCTGGTCAACAACGCCGGCATCACCGGCGACAATCTGCTCGCCCGCATGAGCCTCGAGCAGTGGCGCGGCGTGCTCGACACCAACCTCACCGGCGCCTTCGCGGTGACGCGCGAGCTGGTGCGTGGCATGATGCGACGCCGGTGGGGGAGAATCGTCACGGTGTCGTCGGTGATCGGTCTGATGGGTAACGCCGGCCAGGCGAACTATGCCGCCGCCAAGGCGGGCCTGATCGGATTCAGCAAGTCGTTGGCGCGCGAGCTCGCGAGCCGCAACATCACCGCCAACGTCGTCGCGCCTGGTTTCATCGAAACGGCGATGACCGAGGCGATGCCCGAGGCGGCGCGCGCCGAAATGTTCGACCGCATTCCGGTGGGCAGGCTCGGGCAGTCGGAAGACATCGCCACCGCGGTGGTATTTCTCGCCAGCGAGGAGGCGAGCTACGTCACCGGGCAGGTTCTGAACGTCTCCGGCGGGCTCTATATCTGATGGCCAGCGTAGGGGTTGGACTCGTTTCGCGAAGTTGTGCTAGAAACCTCACCCTGCAATCCAGTTTCCATGGAGGAATTTTCGACATGTCAGTTGCCGAGAAGGTGAAGAGCATCATCGTGGAGCAGCTCGGTGTTGAAGCCGACGAAGTGACGTCCGAGGCGAGCTTCACCGAGGATCTGGGCGCCGACTCTCTCGACATCGTCGAGCTGGTCATGGCGTTCGAGGAGGAGTTCGGGATCGAGATCCCGGACGAGGACGCGGAGAAGATCGGCCGGGTCAAGGAAGCCGTCAGCTACATCGAGAAGCACGCCGCGGAAAAGAACTGATCGCTGCTTTCGCAGCCGATCCCCCATCTCCCCATTTCCGGATCTCTGGCGGGAGCCCATCTGGCCAATTCGTCCCTGCGTGATCGGCGGCGGGTCGTCGTCACGGGCATAGGTCTCGTCTCGCCGCTCGGCGTCGGCACGGAGGCGACCTGGAAGGCTCTTCTCGCCGGCGAGAGCGGCATCGGGCCGATCACCCGTTTCGATGCCTCGACCTACCATGCCCGCATCGCGGGTGAGGTGAAGGGGTTCGCGGCCGAGGACTGGATGGAGAAGAAGGAGGTCAAGAAGTGCGACTCCTTCATCCACTTCGCCCTCGCTGCGAGCCAGATGGCGATCTCCGACTCGGGGCTGAAGATCGACGAGGCGAACGCTGAACGCGTCGGCGTGGTGATCGGGTCGGGTATCGGCGGGTTGCCGCTGATCGAGCGCATGCATTCGACGTTGCTCGAGAAAGGGCCGGACCGGGTCTCGCCGTTCTTCATCCCCGGCCTGATCGTCAATCTCGCCGCCGGCCAGGTGTCGATCCTGACCGGCGCGCGCGGACCCAACAGCGCACCAGCCACGGCCTGCACCACCGGGCTGCATGCGGTGGGTGATGCCTTTCGCCTGATTCAGCATGGCTACGCCGACGCCATGATCACCGGCGGCGCGGAGGCCGTGATCTCTCCGCTGGCGGTCGCCGGTTTCACCGTGATGCGGGCTCTTTCCCTGCGCAACGACGAGCCGCACCGCGCCTCCCGGCCCTGGGACAAGGACCGCGACGGCTTCGTCATGGGCGAAGGCGCCGGCATCCTGGTGCTCGAGGAGCGCGAGTCGGCCGTGCAGCGCGGCGCGAAGGTCTACGCCGAGATCGTCGGCTACGGCATGAGCGCCGACGCTTACCACATGTCCGCTCCCCACCCGCAGGGCAGGGGAGCCGCCCAGGTGATGAAGAGTGCGCTCGCCGACGCCGGTCTCGCTCCGGAGTCGGTCGACTACATCAACGCCCACGGCACCTCGACGACCCTCGGCGACTCCGCCGAGGTCCAGGCGATTCACCAGGTCTTCGGCGAGCACGCGCAGCAGCTCGCCGTCTCCTCGACCAAATCCTCGACCGGACATCTGCTCGGCGCGGCGGGTGGGCTCGAATGCGGCCTCCTCGCGCTGGCGATTCGCGACCAGGTTCTGCCGGCGACGCTCAATCTCGACGTACCGGGGGAGGGTTGCGACCTCGATTTCGTGCCGCATCGTGCGCGGCCGGCGAAACTCGAGGTCGGGTTGACGAACTCGTTCGGGTTCGGCGGCACGAACGGCGCCCTCCTCATGCGCCGTCCCGACTGAAGCGAAGACTCTCCCTCTCGCCGCAAACCGCCGCCGGACCATGGCGCACCTCCGGGCGACCTACCCCGCGGGGTGTTTCCCCACCCCGAACCGGGGCCTACCTTGAAGGTGTGGCCGCGGTACTGGCTGCGCGGCCCGAGGGGGCACGATGAAGGTCGCCGAAGCGGTCGGATTGTGGTGGGAGAGTCTCGTCGAAGAGCGCCCTGGAATGCACTTGTCACTCTTCGTGCCGATGGAGCGCGGCGGAATCGCCGCGCGCGCCAATGTGAATCGTTGGCGCCAGGCGTTGCGGGACGCCGAGGCGCATCTGGTCGAGGCCGGCGCTTCGGCGGCGGTGCGGGACGAGCTGCTCGGACCTGCGCGCGCCGGCGCGAGGTTCGAGAATGCGCTGCCGGAGTCGTTCGACGGGCTGGCCTACTTCGCCGCGCCGGGTTTCTCGCAGTTCGTCTCGACACCGTTTGCGCTCCACGAGTCGGTGCAGGTCGGTCGCCATTTCCGCCTCCGGCCGCTGCTGCCGCTCGGGAAGTCCGCCGAGCACTTCTACGTCCTGGCACTCAGTCTGCGCGATGTGCGGTTGCTCGAAGGCTCGCCCTTCGCCCTGCGCCGGCTGAAGCTGCCGGACATTCCGCGCGGCTTTGCCGAAGCGACCGGCTACGTCTACGAGACGCAGCGCCAGGTTCATAGCGCCTCAACGGCGGCGCTCGGCGAACGCGCAGCGATCGTCCACGGTCAGGGCGGCAAAGCGGATCGAGCGCCGCGATCGCGATCTCGAGCACTACTTCCGCCGGCTCTGGGAGAGCCTCGCGCCGCACCTGCCGGAGCGCAGCGCCCCGATCGTGCTCGCCGCGGTCGAGGACTACCTGCCGCTGGTCACCGCCGCGCTGCGCGATTCGCGGCTGGTCGACCGCTGCGTCGCCGGCAGCCCGGACCACCTCTCCGACGAGGATCTCTGGCGCCGGGCGCTGCCGATCGCGACCGCCTGGCGGGACGACGAACGCGCGCGGCGACTGCGCGACTCGGCCTCCGGGGAAGACCGGTGCTGGTCACCGGGCTGGCGGAGGTGCTCTCTGCCGCCGAAGCGGGGCGGGTCGCGCATCTGCTGCTCGGGGACCGGCTGGAGCGGTGGGGCCGGTACGACGAGCAGCACGGCCTGATGGAGGAGCGCGCGCTGCGCGGAGCCGGGGGACGAGGATCTTCTCGAGCGCGCCCTCTTCGCGACTCTGTCGCGCGGCGGCGACGTCGAGACCCTGCCGCAGGCGCAGATGCCGACCGCCGAGCCGGCAGCCGCCTGGCTGCGGTTCTGAGGCTGGCGGACCGCGCGGCCTGTCCGGTTTCGCCGGCGCTCGCGGTAGATGGAGGCGGAGGGCATCGCATGTCGGTCGTTGCCTTGAATGCCGCCGCCCCGTTGTGGATTCCTGCCATCGCCGGATTCGCCGCGCGCGGCTATCATGCCGCTCCAGTGGCTTCCAGAGGAAAGGCCGTCGGCGAGATCACTCTCCTGCTCGCGGCGGTGCGCGAAGGGGACCGGAGCGCCCTCGACACGATCTTCGACCGCCTCTATGCCGAGCTCAAGCGGCTCGCCCGGTCGCAGCTGCGCTACGGGCGGTCGGCGGTCTCACTCGACACGACGGCGCTCGTCCACGAGGCCTATCTCAAGCTGGTGCGCGCCGAGACGCTGTCGTTGGCCGACCGGGGCCATTTCTTCGCCCTCGCCGCCAAGGCGATGCGCCAGATCCTCCTCGGCCACGCCGAGCACCTGCGGCGGCAGAAGCGCGGTGGTGGCGTCGAGGCGTTGCCGTTCGACGACCGGGTCGCGACTCCGGCGCTCTGGCAGGCCGAGCAGCTGTGCGCGGTCGACGAGGCGGTCGACGCGCTCGAACGCCTGGCTCCGCGTCTCGCCCGCATCGTCGAGCTGCGCTTCTTCGTCGGCTTGAACGAAGGCGAGATCGGCGAGCTCCTCGGGCATTCGGAGCGCACCGTCCGGCGCGAATGGCGCAAGGCCCGCGCGTTTCTCCAGGTCGAGCTCGAGCGCCAGGGGTTCGGCGGGTGAGCGTGGCGATCCGCAGTCGCTGGGTCGAAGTGGAATCGGCGTTCGAGTCGCTGGTCGATCTCGATGCGGAGTGCCGCCTCCATCGCCTGACCGAGATTGCCGTCGTCGATGTCGAGCTCGCCAACGCTGTCGCCGAGCTGCTGGCCGCCGACGCGGTCGAGCGCAGCGCCCTCGATCTCGACGCGGCGCTCCTCGTCGCGGCGGTGCGGGGCGGGTTGCCCGGCGCCGCCGCCGACACCGACGGTCCTGCCGATGCCGAGAGCGCTGGCGGACCGGCTGCGGCTCCACCCCTGCCGCGCCGGATCGGCGCCTGCCGGATCGTCCGCCGGGTCGGGCAGGGGAGCGCCGGCGAGGTCTTCGAAGCGGAGCGGGACGGCGAGCGCGTGGCGGTGAAGCGCCTGCTCCCGGGGCATGCCGGCGGCGAGATCGCGCGCCGCTTCGCGCGCGAGAGGGAGATCCTGGCGAGCCTGGATCATCCGGCGATCGCCCGCCTGCTCGACGCCGGCAGCGACGCCCAGGGCCGCGCCTACCTGGTGCTCGAATGGGCGGAAGGCGTCGACATCGTCACCTTCGTCCGCCAGAACAGGTTGCCGGAGGTCGAGCGTTTGCGGCTGTTCCTGCGCCTGTGCGAGGCGGTCGAGTCGGCGCACCGGCTGCGTCTGGTGCACCGGGATCTCAAGCCGTCCAACGTGCTGGTGGGCGAGTCGGGATGGCCGAAGCTGCTCGATTTCGGCATCGCCCGGCTGCTCGACGAGGCCGGTGACGGGCGCGAGACGGCAAGTGGTATCTGGCTCTTCACCCTCGACTACGCGGCGCCGGAACAGATCCTCGGGCGCCGGCCGGGTCCGGCGGCCGATCAGTTCAGCCTGGCGGTCATGCTCTACGAGCTGCTCGCCGGGAAGCGGCCCCTGCACCGCGGCGGCCAGCCGATCTCGCGCATCCTGCGCCAGGTCGAGCGCGAGCGCCTGCCGCGGCTGCCGTGGGGAGACCGCGAGTTGCGCGCCATCGTCGCGCGCGCGTTCGCCGCCGACCCGGCGGCGCGACACCCGAGTGTCGGCGCGTTCGGAGAGGCCCTGGCGGTCTGGCTCGCCGAACGCGCTCCCATGGCGAGCTGAAGCCCGCAGCGCGGCGCTGGAGGAGCGCTACTTCGAGCCGAGGTAGGCGGCGAAGACCTCGTTGAAGAGCGCGCCTGGCCGCCGCTCACGCAGGCGATCGAGGGCCCGCGACCCCGACCAGCCGAGCTCGACGAGAATGAGCCCGGCGACCAGCGCCGAGCGATTGAATCCGGCGCCGCAGTGGGAGAGCACCGGCTGGCCGGAGCGCACCAGCCGGGCGCCGAGTTGGGCGATGCCGTGCAACCGATCGAGGTCGGGAAGGTCCTCGTCGAAGATCGGGAAGTAGAGGTAGAGCGTGTGGTTGGGCAGCACCGGTACGCCATGGTCGATGCCGCCCTCGAGATCGATCACCACGCGCACGCCGGCCGGTTCGAGGTGGGTCCAGTCGTGAATCGCCGGCGAGATGAACAGGCGCCCGTCGTCGTCGACCGGGAACAGGTTGAAATCGAGTGCGGTCTTGAGAGTCATCTGGGCTTTCCCTGGGCCGTTCGGTCCGGCCTCAGCTGCCGGGCCTGAGATGGCGGTCGAAGAATTCGGTCATGCGGGCGTAGAAGTGCTTCGCGGCGACCGGCTCGAAGCCGTGCTTCTCGCGCGGATAGAGCGCGTCCTCGAACGCCAGGCCGGCGTTCACCAACTTGTCGATGAGGACGATCGAATTCTGCGGATGGACATTGTCATCGCCGGTTCCGTGCACGACGAGGAGCGCATCCGTGAGCGCTTCGGCGGCGCTGATCGCCGAGCCGCGCTGGTAGCCTTGAGGGTTGGCCTGCGGGGTGTCCATGTAGCGCTCGGTCCAGATCGAGTCGTAGAAGCGCAGGTCGGTGACCGGCGCGCCGGCGACACCGGCCTTCCACGTGCCCGGACTGTTGAACAGCGCCCAGAGCGTGTTGGCGCCGCCGCCCGACCAACCCCAGATACCGATGCGCGTCGAGTCGACCCAGGCGATCGACTTGAGGTAGTCGACGCCGGCCAACTGACCGGCGAGCTCGAGCGGTCCGAAGTTGCGGTGAATCCGGTCCTCACCGCGCTTGCCGAAGAAGACGGACGCTTCGTTGTCGACCATCAGGACGACGTAGCCACGCTCGCTCATCCACCGATGCCAGAGGCCGCGGCTCCTGTCCCAGCTGTTCGTCACCACCTGCGAGGCGGGACCGCCGTAGTGGAACATGATCGCCGGGTAGCGCTTCCTCGCGTCGAAGTTCGCCGGCTGCAGCCAGCGCGCCGGGAGCCGGACGCCGTTGGGGCCGGGGATCTCGAAGTACTCCCACTGCGGGAGTTTGGCTGGATCGTAGGCGGGCGCCGGCGGCCCGGGGAGGGCAACGACCGTTTCGCCGCCGATCGTGCGCAGGGTCTCCGTCGGCGGATGGTGGGCGTCGCTCCAGCGGTGGACCCAATGACGCGCACCCGGGGCGACGTTGGCGCCGTTCGCTCCGGCGTCGCTCGCCAGGGTGCGCGAGCGAACCCCGGTTCTGCCGGGTCTCGGGGGTGAATTGAGCTCCAGGAGCAGGACCCGCCGGTTCATCGGGCCGAGAGCTACGGGCCGGAAACCGGTGACGATGGCGACGCCGCTCGCGTCGTCGACCGCGTCGAGCGCGGTCACCGCGAAAGTCTCCGGCGAGACCGCGGCGACCACCTTGCCTGCCGCATCGTGGCGCATCAGGCGATTCCAGCCGCTCTCCTCGCTCGACCACAGGAAGCTGCCGTCGCCGAGGAAGTGGAACTCGTTCGGGATGTTCACCCAGGTCGCGCTCGACTGGCGGGCGATCGCTTCGCAAGCCCCCGAACCCGGGTCGCAGAGCAGGAGGTCGAGCTCGGTCTGGTCGCGGTTCAGGCGCTCGACGGCGATCTTCGCGTTGTCGGGCCGCCAGTGCACCCGCGCGAGGTAGGCATCTCCGGCGGCGGGGGAGTCGGCGGTGGCGAGCTCGCGATGGGTCCCGGTCGCGAGCTCGACGACGCGTATCCGGACCGTCGGATTGACCTCGCCGGCCTTCGGGTATCGCTGCCAGCGGATCTCGGGATACGTGCCGCGCTCGTCGAGCAGGGGATAAGTCGCCACGGCGCGATCGTCGAAGCGGTAGTAGGCGATGCGCTGGCTGTCCGGACTCCACCAGAAGCCGGTCGCCTGGCGATTCCAGATCTCCTCCCAGTAGACCCAGTCGTTCTTGCCGTTGAGAATCTCGTTGTCCTTGCCGTCGGCGGTGAGTTGGCTCTCGTGGTCGGTCGCGAGATCGCGCACGAAGAGGTTGCACTCGCGAACGTAGGCTACACGGGTGCCATCGGGCGAGAACGTGGCCGCCTCCTCCTCGGCGCCCGTCTCGGTGAGCCGCTGAGCGACCGGTCGGCGAGACGGTAGAGGTAGAGATCGGAGTCGTCCGAGAACAGCAGTGCGTCGCTGCGCGGCGACCAGCGATAGCGCGCAGGCGCGATGGCGGGAGCCGAGGGCGCCGTCTTCAGGTCGGAGTAGGCGAGCTTCCAGGTGACCTTCCCGGTCGCCGGATCGATGCCGCGCAGCTCGCTTCCGGCCTCCTCCTTGACGACGTGGGTCAGCAGGCCGCCGTCCGGGCGCCAGGCGGTCTGGCTGGCGTCGGGCCGCGCGGTCTGGGCGAAGATCCTGTCGAGGGAGAGCTCTGTGGCAGGCAGGGCGCCGCGAGCAGGAGAGAGAGCGAAAGAGGCAGTGCGAGACTTCTCATGCGAGGTTCTCCGGGAGGCGAGATCGAGTCTGCAGGGCCGACCGGGTGCTACATCTTGCCGTAGTTCGGACCGCCGCCGCCCTCCGGCGGCACCCAGATCGATGATCTGGTAGGGATCCATGATGTCGCAGGTCTTGCAGTGCACGCAGTTCGAGGCGTTGATCTGCAGGCGCTTGCCGGCCGCGACCGAGCTGTCGTCGACCATCTCGTAGACCGCCGCCGGACAGAAGCGCGTGCACGGATTGCCGAACTCGCGGGCGCAGCGGTCGACGCAGATCGAGGTGTCGGCGACCAGCAGATGGACCGGCTGGTCCTCCTCGTGCGCGGCGCCGGAGTTGTAGACGTCGGCCAGCTTGTCGAAGGTCAGCTTGCCGTCGAACGGCGACCGGGGCCGGCGGCGCGGTAGTCGGCGCGTTCGCGTGTCGAGTCGGCGCAGGCGCTCGTGCCCGGCCTCGGCCGGGAGGCGATCGAAGAATCCGAAGCCCAGGCCGCCGGTGACCGTGCCGAGCGCCGCGTTGACCATGCGCATCGAAGCCGCCGCGCTCGAAGCCCTGGTGGAAGTTGCGGCTCTTCCAGAGCTCCTGTCGCGCCCAGCTGGCCTCGAAGTGCTCCGGGTAGGCGTCGCCGGCGGACGGAGAGTCGGCTCGCCGGCGAGCGCCGCGGCGAAGATCGACTCGGCCGCCAGCATGCCGGATTTCACCGCCAGGTGGATGCCCTTGAGGCGCTGGCCGTCGACGAAGCCGCCGCTGTCGCCGATCAGGCAGAAACCGTCGCCGCCGAGCTTCGGCATCGCCCAGTAGCCGCTCTCCGGAATCGCCTTGGCGCCGTAGTAGGACATCGTGCCGCCGGCGAGAAGCGCGCGATCGACGGATGCGTCTTCATGCGCTGGAACTCGAGGTGCGGGTCGTCGAGCGGATTCTCGTAGTCGAGTCCATAGACCAGGCCGACGATGAGGAAGTTGTCCTGCATGCCGTAGATGAAGCCGCCGCCGAAGTGATCGGGCCACATCGGCCAGCCCATGGTGTGCCAGATCTCGCCCGGTTCGAAGCGTCCCTGCGGCAGCTCCCAGACCTCCTTGATGCCGAGGGCGTAGACCTGCGGGTTCTTGCCCGCGGAGAGTCCGAACCGGCTGTCGAGCTGCTTGGCGAGCGTGCCGCGCGGGCCCTCGCCGAGCACGGTCATCTGGCTGCGGATGTCGACGCCGGGCTCGAAGTTGGACTTGCGCTTGCCGTCCTTGCCGATCCCCTTGTCGCCGGTGCGCACGCCGGCGACGCGCCGGCCCTTGCCGTCGTCGGTGTCTTCGTAGAGGAGCGTCCGGCCGGGGAACTCGCAGAAGATGTCGACGCCCAGAGCCTCGGCCTCTTTCGCCATCCACTTGACCAGTTTTCCCAGCGACGCGACGTAGTTGCCGTGGTTCTTCAGCTGTGGTGGCTCCGGCAGGGAGAGGGCCTTCTCCTGCGTCAGCCACCAGAGGTGCTCGCGGCCGACCTCGGCCTCGAAAGGGATGGCGGAGAACTTCTCCGGGAAGAGCTCGCGCAGACTCCGCGGATCGACGATCGCGCCGGAGAGCCCGTGGGCGCCGACCTCGCTGCCCTTCTCGAGCACGGCGATCGACAGCTCGACGCGCGAGCCGGCGGCCGCGCGGGCATTGTGGTCGGCGAGCAGCTTCGCCAGATGGTAGGCGCCAGCGAGGCTCGCCGGCCCGGCGCCGACGAAGAGGACATCGATGTCGAGGGTCTCACGTTCCGCGTTGTTCATGGCAGAGGAAATTTAGCATGCGACGAGGTCTCCACCTACCCGTTGGGAGAGGCCGCCGGCGCCCTTTCCCGGCCTAGACTCGAATCTCGCAGCGCGACTCGCCGCCGAGGCCTCCGATCGCCCGGCGGGCGCCCTTCGCGAAAGATCGTCCCGGTCGGAATCGAACCTCAAGGAGAGAACGATGCGAATGAGACTCCCGGTTGCAGGCGCCTGCCTGTGGCTCCTCGCTGGTTTCCTGCCCGCCGACGAAGGCATGTGGATGCCGCAGCAGATTCCCGACCTCGCGCCGGAGCTCCGGGCGGCGGGGATGACCCTCGATCCCGCGAAGCTCGCCGACCTCACCGGCGACCCGATGGGCGCGGTGGTCTCGCTCGGCGGCTGCACCGCCTCGTTCGTCTCGCCGCAGGGCCTCATCATCACCAACCATCACTGCGTCTACGGTTCGTTGCAGTTCAACTCGACCCCGGAACGAAATCTGATCGCCGACGGCTTCCTCGCCGCGGAGCTCTCCGCAGAGCTGCCGGCGGCGCCGGGCACCTACGTCTACGTCACCACCGACATCCGTGACGTGACGAAGGAGGTCGTGGGCAACCCGCAGGCGAAGCTCGCGGACGCCGACTACGCGCGTCAGGTCGAGCGCCGCAGCCGCCAGCTGGTCGACGCCTGCGAGAAGCCGGGAGGAAGGCGCTGCACCGTGGCGCGGTTCTACGAGGGCTCGCTCTTCCTCGAGGTCACCCAGATGGAGATCCGCGACGTGCGGCTCGCCTACGCCTCCGGCGAAGGGATCGGCAACTTCGGCGGCGAGATCGACAACTGGATGTGGCCGCGCCACACCGGCGATTTCGGCTTCCTGCGCGCCTACGTCGGGCCGGACGGGAAGCCCGCCGACTTCGCCAAGGAGAACGTCCCCTTCCGGCCGCGGCACTTCATGAAGATGGCGACCGAAGGAGTGAAGGAGGGCGACTTCGTCTGGATCGCCGGCTACCCCGGACGGACCTTCCGCTATCGCACCCTCGACGAGGTCGAGGCCGCGCACGAGTATCTCCCTGCCGCAGTCGGTGAAGTGGTCGAAGGACGAGATCGCCATCCTCGAGATGGAGAACCTGCGCGGCGAAGAGGTCGAGCTCGCCAACTATGGGCGCGTCCGCGGCATGGCGAACGGCATGAAGAAGTTCGAGGGTCAGCTGCTGGCGATGCGCGGCGGCGCGGTCGAGGCGCAGCGCGCCGCGCGGGAGCAGGCGTTGGAAGCCGCGCTGGCGAAAGCGACCGGCTCCGGACCGTCCCCGCTCGCGACGCTCCGCAAGCTGAACGCCGAGCGCCGCAAGACCGAGCAGCGCGACACGGTGCTCGCCTGGCTCGGCCGCTCGTCGCCGATGCTCGGCCAGGCGATGACGATCTGGCGGATGGCCGAGGAGCGGCCGAAGCCCGATCTCGATCGTGAGGACGGCTACCGCGACCGCGACCTCAGCCGCTTCCGCCAGGGGATCGCGCGCGCCCAGCGCTCGATCGAACCGGGGAGCGACCGCGCGACGCTGCGCTACGCCCTGCAGCAGGCGGTCGCGCTACCCGCCGGGCAGCGAATTCGCCGCGCTCGACGCCGAGCTCGCGGCGACCGGAAAGAGCGACGACGCGGCGCGGATCGAGGCGCTGCTCGACAGGCTCTACGCCGGAACGAAGATGGCCGACCTCGCGGCGCGCAAGGAGGCGGCCGAGCAGTCCTCCGCCGACCTCGCGCAGCGCGGCGACAGCATGCTCGATCTGGCGCGGGCGCTGGCGCCGCTCGCGGCGGAGCGGCGCGAGGCCGATCGGGCCTTCGAAGGCGCCACGCTGCGCGCCCGCCCCGAATACCTGAAGGGGCTCGAGAAGCTCGCCGGTGGGCGCCTCTACCCGGATGCCAACGGCACCCTGCGCTTCACCTACGGCAAGGTCACCGGCTATGTGCCGCGCGACGGCGTCGCCTACGGGTCGCAGACCTCGCTCGCCGGAGTCGTCGCGAAGACGACCGGGGAGCGGCCGTTCGACTCGCCACCCGCCCTCGTCGAGGCGGCCAAGGTCGTTCCGTCGCCCTACATCGACAAGGGGCTCGGAACTGTCCCGGTCGACTTCCTCTCCACCTGCGACATCACCGGCGGCAATTCGGGGTCGGCGACGCTCAACGGCAAGGGGGAGATCGTCGGCCTCGCCTTCGACGGTAACTGGGAGGGCGTGGTCTCGGACTTCCTCTTCGATCCGGCGTCAGCGTGCGAACGATCCACGTCGACGCGGTCTACATCCGCTGGGTGATGGACGAGGTCGACCTGGCGCACAACCTGCTGCGCGAGATGGAGCTGCCGGTCCACACGCACTAGGAGGAAGCCTCGGGAGCCGAGGGCGGCTGGCGCAGGTACCTGCGTCCGCTGCCGGGCGCAGTCGCCTTCGCCCGCTACAATGGACAACAAGGTGATGACCGACCGCCAGGGTCCCGCGGTGGCCTCGTCCACTCTCGGCGCGATCGGTCGCTTCGGCAATCAGGTACTGCAGTACGGCTTCCTTCGCCTCTACGCCGAGCGCCACGGCTTGGCGCTCGAGACGCCGGCGTGGATCGGTCGCGAGCTCTTCGGCTGCCGCGAGCCGCCGGTCGCCGCCAGTCGACCGGTGGTCACCGAGCTCGAGCTCGGACTCTTCTCCCGCGATCTCGATGAGCCGTCGCGGGCTGCCGGCGCTGACATCTGGGGATGGTTCCAGGTCGATACCGCGACCCTGGCGCGGCAACGTGACCTCTTTCGCGCCGTCTTTCGGCCAGTCTCGCCCATCGCCCAACGGCTCGCGGAGGCAGAGCTACGCCTGCGAGCTGGCGGCCGCACGCCGATCGGCCTCCATCTGCGGCGTGGGGACTACCGGCCGGCTTCGGGACATCCCCTGATCGACCGGCTCTTTCAGGCGACTCCCACCTCCCAATACCGGGACTGGCTCGAGAGGCTCTGGCCGACGATCGAAGATCCCGTCCTCTTCTTGGCAACCGACACGCCTGCGGGTTTCATCCCCGAGTTCGCGCAGTTCCGGTCCGAGAGCGCAGAGACTCTCGGCGCCGAGATGCCCGCGGCTCCCTTTCTTCCAGACTTCTTCCTGCTCTCGCGGTGCGCGGCGCTCGCCATCTCGAACAGCACCTTCTCGTTCGCCGCCGCGCTGCTGGCGCCGCCCGCGACGATCTGCGTGCGTCCTGATCCGGAGAGAGCCCGGCTCGAGCGATTCGACCCCTGGGCGAGCCTGCCGCAGCTCGCGGTGGCCCCGACGCTCGCGCTCGCGCGGGCGGAACCGCAGCGCTTCCGCGCCCTGGTCGCCGGCGCAGGCCCCCTCCCGGTCGCCTTGCGGGCGCTCGTCGAATCAGGCGACCGTCCAGTCCTCGCGATGCTCGGCGATCGGACAGCTCGCGGCCTGCTGGAGATCCGAGCCGACCTCCCCGGCGGCGCGGGAGCGCCGCGCCTCACCGTCCGCTGGCAGGATGTCGACGAGCCGGAGGCGTCCTTCGAGTTCGAGAGCTTCGACGCTCACTTCGTGCAAGCCGATCTTCCGCCGGTCTTCGCCGGCCTCGGCGTGGCGCGTGGCGCGCGCCTCGACGGTCCCACCTGGTCGATGCTGGTCGCGGCGGAGGTCCCCGGGCGTTCAGGCGACCTCTTCCTGGCGCTGACGCTGCTGGCGGAGGGCCCGTACTCCTTTTTCGTCGAGGCGCGCGGCCGGGGAACGATCCGCCGTGCCGGTTGAGACGCTGGCGTTGCAGCCAGGAACCTGCGCGGCAGGACGCCGGCGCAGGTTTCTAGCCCCTGCCATCTTCCTGCCAGATGTCCGGAGCTGCGCCCGCGAAGGCCGGCTTCCTGGAGGCGGCTTCGGCCAGTCGCTTGGCGTCCATCCAGAGCGAATGGATGAAGATCACCGGGACCAGGGCGAGCAGGAAGAGCGTCACCTGGAACAACAGGTACCAGAGCGGGGTCCCGGGCACGAGGACTTCGATCTCCTCGAAGAAGAGCACTTCGCAGGCACCGTTTCCGGAATCCGTCCGCGCGGTGCTCGACCGGCGCCAGAAATCCTGCCAATCGTCGAGTTGATAGTTGACCAGGGCACCCTTGACGCGGATCTGATCCCCGACGCGAATGTCATCGAGGTCGGCTCTCAGAGTCTCCTGGTCGGTGATGAGGTGGCTGTTCGACATCTCCCAGCCGGCGAAGCGGACGCCCTCAGGGTAGCTGTAGTAGCAGGTCCACGGGCCGCTCTCGAACGAGACTCTCCCGAGCTCCCCCGACTGGAGGTTGCTCCCCCAGACGACACAGAGGTCCTTGGTGTCGAGCGACGAGCTGTCGTGGTAGATGTCCGCGACGCTCCGAATGTTGTTGTGGCTCACCACGAGACCCCAGAGCTCGTATTCGGCCACCGGCTTGACCCGAACCGTGTGGCCCTCATGGGTCATCTCGAACGGCTCGCGCTCCGTGGCTTCCTGGCGCGGCTCCTCGAACAGCGCCGGATCGATCTCGGAGGCGTCAGGAAAGCCGCCCTTGTTCTTCCAGGCGAGAAGCAACAGCGCGACGAGGGCGAGGGCGATGTAACCCAGGGCCCGGCGACGACCATCCAGGGGGGCCGGCAGGGTCCGCTTCGGCTGGGAGGGAGGCGATGGCTTGGCAGCGGAAGACATTCTCGGTCTTTCAGGGCTCGTCTGAGCCGCCGCGCCGGCGCAGGTGAGCCGAGGAGCCGGCGGCACCGGTCAGGACGACGGCGAACCCACAGGATAGCAATCTGCAGCGAAGCGCCTGCGGCCTGGCTGGCAGCGATTTCGGGGCGGTCTCGTCGGGGTGCGGCTTTCTCCTTCTCGCCTGCAAGTGGAAAACGGCGGGCGTCAGGCTAGGAGGCGGGCGTCCGGCGGCGAATCCAGGCGTCGAGGTCGCCCTCGAGATCTCGGCCGCGGTGGAATCCGCGCTCGACGATCAGCCGCACGGCGTGGCGCGCCCGATCGGTTTCGGGCTCGTCGGCGGCGCGCACGAGGTTGGCGATGTCGACCTGGTCCTGCGGTCGCCGCAGCTCATCGCTCGCCAGCAGCTTGAGCGCGATGAGGTGGCCGATCCGCGCGACGGGGGCGTGAACGCCGCCGGGCAAGGTCGTAGGAGTCGCATCCGCGACGACCTCCGGCTCGATTCCCGCGGTCGCGAAGAGCAGATCGATCATTGCTGCCGAGCCATCGGCCTCGGGAGGGAGGAGGCGGACCGTCGCCAGCCGGTGGCGGCTCTCGTGTTCGAGAACGGTCTCGACCGTGTAGCCGCGGCGCTGGAGGGCCGCGACAACTCTCTCCGCCTGCTTGTCATCGGGGCACGCCACCGCGAAGTCCAGGTCGCGGGTGAAGCGTGCTTCGACTTGCACCGAGACCGCGAGGCCCCCGACGAGGGCAAAACGGACGCCCTCGGCATTCAAATCTGCGACGGCATTCGCGAGCAGCCGGTGGAGGTAGGTCAACGGCGCGGCCAGGAGACGACGCGCCCGTTGCCGTCCGCGGGGCGCCCGCGCAACCAGGCCTGGACCCTCGTCTGGATTTCGGAGTCGGAGGCTTCGGGATGCTCGCGGCGAAAGCGCAACTCCGTCAGCTCGACGCCGAACTCCCACATGTCGAGGCTGGCGAGCAGACGCCTGCCTGCCTCGTCAGCCTGGTTCGTTGTCACACGACAATTCTATCGCGACACTGCAGGAAGGCGGTGGAGTCGCCTCGCGCTGGGACTCCGGCTTCGTGTGCGGCGCGCACAGTCGTTTGTGGCGCGCACGCCTCGCGAGCCGCTCCAGCGCAGATAGGCGAACCTAAACTCTCTTGCTGCAGCTTTTAGTTGCTCCTGACCAGGTGGCCCGGACGGTGCGGGTCTTGGCCCTTCTCCCCGTTTCTGCTCCACTAGCTCTGCGACTTTCGAGCTTCGATTCGGCTCGGGCCGGATCTCCTTGTACTCCTTTCGCCGCGCGTCGAGGATCCCGGCAACGTCAGGCCTGCCCAGGACTGGGTGCCAGGACTAGGTGCCAGCCGGCCGATGGTTCAGGCAAGTGTCAAAATCCAGGTGGCTTGCGAGTTGACTGGCAAGGCTGGTGCCGCGCTCGTTGCCATCTGCCAAGAGGCCGCTGCACAGGCGCGAGTCGGACGCCTCGACCGGGCACCGGATCGGCGGGCCTCCGCTGCGGAGCCGCTTCAGCCTCGGGCCCGGCTTGATATCATTTCGTACTCGACTGCTGGCCTCGAGGGACGCGGAACATGATGAGTCGACGGTTGTTTGCTGCACTGCCGATGGCGCTGGCCCTTCTCGGCTGCGCCTCGGCGGCGCCGCCGGCGCCGTCCGCCGGGGCGTCGGCCGAAAAGCCCGCCGCCGTCAGGCTTCCCTGGCGGACGGCCCAGGCCTACGCCTCCACTTACCGGCCGCCGGCGTCGCCGCCCCTGCTGATCCGCAACGCGACGATTCTCACCGGCGTCGGTGGCCGCATCGAAGGGGGTTCGTTGCTGATCCGCGAAGGAAAAGTCGTCGCGGTCGGAGTGGGGATCGAAGCGCCAGCGGATGCGGTCGTGCTCGATGATGCCGGCAAGTGGGTGACTCCCGGGCTCATCGACGCCCACTCCCACCTCGGGGTCTACCCGTCACCCGGGGTTGCCGGTCAATCGGATGGCAACGAGGCAACCGATCCGAACACGGCGGAAGTCGAGGCGGAGCACTCGGTCTGGCCGCACGATCCGCAGTTTGCGCTGGCGCTGGCGGGCGGGATCACCGTGCTGCAGATTCTGCCCGGCTCCGCGAATCTCATCGGTGGGCGGAGCGTGACCCTCAAGAACGTTCCGGCTCGGGACGTCTACGCGATGAAGTTCCCCGGCGCACCGCACGGTCTGAAAATGGCCTGTGGCGAGAACCCCAAGCGGGTGTACGGTGAGAAGGGTCGCGCGCCGACGACACGGATGGGCAATGTCGCCGGCTATCGCGCGGCCTGGATCCGGGCTGCCAGGTACCGCGAGGACTGGGAAGAGTACGCGCGGAAAACCGACGCCGGGGAGACCGGCCTGAAGCACCCCGATCGCGATCTCGAGCTCGACACCCTCGTCGGCGTTCTGGCCGGCGAGATCCTGGTGCAGAACCACTGCTACCGGGCCGACGAGATGGTCACGATGATCGAGATCGCCAGGGAGTTCGACTACCGGATCAGCGCCTTTCATCATGCGGTGGAGGCTTACAAGATCGCCGACGTGCTGGCGCAGAACGGCATCTGCGCCGATGTCTGGGCAGACTGGTGGGGATTCAAGATGGAGGCGTTCGACGGCATCCGCGAGAACGCGGCCCTGGTTCATGCCGCAGGTGCGTGCGCCGTCATTCACTCCGATTCGGCCGTGGGGATCCAGCGCCTCAACCAGGAAGCCGCCAAGGCCATGGCTGCCGGGAATCGTATCGGCCTCGGAATCCGCGAGGAGGATGCGATTCGATGGCTGACGATCCATCCCGCGAAATCGATCGGTGTCGGCGACCTGACCGGCTCGCTCGAAGTCGGCAAGATGGCCGACGTCGTGGTCTGGAGCGGCAATCCCTTCAGCGTCTACAGCCATGCGGAGAGGGTCTACATCGACGGCGCCCTGACCTTCGACCGCAACGACAAGGCGCACCAGCCGGTATCCGATTTCTCGCTCGGCACGACGGAGACGAACCGATGAAGCGGACACGCCTCGCTCTCGGACTGGTGGCTGCCTGCGGAGCGGCCGGACCCCTCGCTGCCGAGACCATTGCCATCACCGGCGGGACGATTCAAACCATGGGCCCGGCGGGGGCCGTTGCGAATGGTACGGTCGTGATCGTCGACGGGAGGATCTCCGCCGTCGGTGTCGGCATCGCCATTCCGCGGGAGTCGCGCATCATCGATGCGAAGGGAAGGGTGGTCACGCCCGGTCTCTTCAACTCGCTCACCGGTCTCGGAGTCGTCGAAGTATCGGCGGTCGAGGCGTCCGCTGACAGCGTAGTGAAGAGCGACCGCGTCACTGCGGCCTTCGACGTCGCCGACGCCATCAATCCGCGCTCCACCCTGATCGCGGTGAATCGAAGCGAGGGCCTGACGCGCGCCGTCGTGGCGCCCACCGCCGGCAGCAGCCTGATCGCCGGGCAGGGCGCCGTGATTCACCTCGGCGTCGCTTCGGACCTGCTGGTGCGCGCGCGCGTGGCGATGTTCGCCTTTCTGGGCGAACGAGGCGCGGAGCTCGCGGGTGGGGCGCGCGGCGCGGCGATGCTGCGCCTGCGCGAAGTGCTCCAGGACGCTGCCGACTTTGCCGCCAATCGCCGGGCGTTCGAGACCGGCGACCGGCGCGAGTATTCACTGTCGCGGCTCGACCTGGAGGCGCTGGTTCCCGTGGTGCGTGGCGAGCTTCCGCTCGTCGTCACCGCGCATCGCGCCAGCGATATCGTCGCCGCCCTGCGACTGGCGAAGGAGCTCAGGCTGCGGCTGATCCTGGCGGGGGTTGCGGAGGGATGGGAGGTCGCGGGCGAGATTGCTGCGGCCGATGTGCCCGTTCTCGTCGAGCCGCTCGACAATCTTCCCTCGTCCTTCGAGCGACTCGGCGCGACGCTCGCGAACGCGGCGAGGTTGCGCGCCGCAGGGGTGCGCGTGGCGTTCATGAACGGCGACGCGCACAACGCCAGGAATGTCCGGCAGAGCGCCGGCAACGCCGTCGCCAACGGCATGTCCTGGCACGACGCCCTCGCCGCGTTGACGACCGTGCCGGCGGCCATCTGGGGGATCACCGACCGCTACGGCTCTCTCGAGCCCGGCAAGGACGCGGACCTGGTCCTCTGGGACGGCGATCCGCTCGAAGTCACGACCTTCGCCGACGTCGTCTTCATCCGCGGCGTGGAGATCCCCATGGAGAGCCGCCAGACGCTGCTGCGGGACCGCTACAGGAACTGACGGCTGGCCAGGTCACGCTGACGGATCACGATCGGGTGGGTCGTCGGCAGACCGAACCCGGCTCACCATCCGGTCACTGGCTTCCAGCGTAGGAAGGATAGGGCCGCAGATTCTAGGCCTCTTTCCGGAGGTCCATCACGATGACGTCGAGACCTGGAACGATCCTGCGCGGCATCCGCAGAACTGTCTGCGCCGCCCTCTTGCTGCTTTCGGCCGCGGTGCCGGTCGTGGGGCAATCGCCGTTCCGCTTCGAGATCGAGGGCGGGCCGGCCTGGCAGACCCGCAACGACTTCGCCGTGCCCGGCGACGTCGGCACACGCCTCTCGCTCGGCGCTGCCCCCGCCGTCGCCGCCTTTCGCGGTACCTTGATCTGGGACTTCGGCAAGCGTTGGTCGTTCCGCGTGCTGGCGGCGCCGTTTTCCAGCGAGACCGAGTTCGTGGCCGCATCTCCGATTCGCTTCGAGGACGCCGTCTTTGCCGCCGGAGTGCCGCTGACGCAGCGCTTCGAGTTCAACTCCTACCGCTTCTCGTTCCTGTACCGCTTCCGGTCTACAGGGCCCTGGTCGTTCCGGGCGGGCATGACCGGCAAGGTGCGGGACGCCAGCATCGCACTCGCCGGCGACGGCAAGTCGGAGCGTCGCGACGACCTCGGGTTCGTGCCCCTGCTCTACGGCGGAGCGCGCTACGACGCGGGCGGGCGCTGGGCTTTCGACGCCGAGGTGGACGGGCTCGGCGCGCCTCAGGGCCGGGCCATCGACCTTTCCCTGCGCACCGAGCTGCGGGCGAGCGACCGGGTGCGGCCGTACCTCGGCGTGCGCTGGCTGGACGGCGGCGCCGACAACGACGAGGTCTTGACCTTCGCGACCGTCTACTACGCTCTCGCCGGAGTGCGCCTGAGCTTCTGACCCGCGGGGCGCGATCCCGCGGTGGCTCTACAGGCCCGCCGCCTGGCGCAGGGTGCGTTCGACGTAGACCGGGGTGACCTGGCCGCGCCAGCGGGGGTCTAGATCGGTGTTGTCCATCGGCGTGGCGGCGCCGCGTGCCTTCGAGGCCGCGGCGGCGATCGTCTCGGGGGTGAGCTTCTGGCCGATGAGCGCCTGGGCGACCTCGTCGGCGGCGGAGGGGAGCGAGGCGATCGAGCCGAGGACCACGCAGGCGTCGCGGACGAGCTCTCCGTTCATCCACAGGGCGACGGCCACGGAGAGAACGCCGAAGTCGATCGAGCCGCGGCGGCGCAGCTTGAAGAAGGCGGTGCGGCAGTGCGCGGCGTCCGATGTCGCGGGAACGACGATGGCGGTGACGATCTCGTCGCGCTGCTTGGTGAGGTAGGCCATGCCGTCGTCGCGGTAGAGCGCCGCGATCGGAATCTGGCGTTCGCCCGCGGTCGAGACCAGTGTCACGCGCGCCCCCAGCGCCACCAGCATCGGCGCCGAGTCGGCGGAGCTCACCGCCCAGCAGCGTGGGGACGACGGCGCCACCCAGCAGATCTTCCCTTCGGCCTTCATGCAGTAGGAGATCGACTGCCGCCACTCCTCGTTCTGGTTGTAGTAGGTGCAGCGCGTGTCGAGGCAGACGTTGCCGCCGATCGTGCCCATGTTGCGCAGCACCGGCGAGGAGATCCAGCCGACGGCGGCGGCGAGCGCAGGGAAGCGCTCGCGGACCGCGGCGTGGCGCTCGACGCTGGTGAGTGTCGCCATCGCGCCGAGGTGGAGGTCGCCGTTGGCATGCACCGCGCGGAGCTCCGCCAGGCGGGAGAGCGAGACGACCTCCGCGGCCTTCTGGTGCCGGCGCTTGAGATTCGGCCAGAGATCGGTGCCGCCGGCGACGAGGCGTGCGGCTTCGCCGGTGCCTCCAGCCGCGGCGAGGATCGATGCGGCTTCGGCGAGCGTCGCCGGCTGATGCAGTCGGAACTTCGGCAGTCGCAGCATTCCCGGTGTCCTCAGTCGCCCTTCGTGCCTGCGAGCTTCGTCGTCAGCGCCGCGACGCTGCCGGTCCGGAGCGCTTCGTCGCGCTCGGCCATCGTGCCGTCCTTCGACTTCCTGCCGGTGGCGAGCTTGAACTCGGCCTCGTTGGTCGCCTTGCCGTCGCCGCCTTCCCAGGGCGTCGGCACCTTGAGGGTGAAGCCGAAATCGATCTCCGGGAAGGGGCCGGGACCGAAGCGCGCCGGCTTCCCCTTCTGCTTCGCCTCGAGCGCCTTCAGGACCATGTGGGGATGGATCGGAATCTGATCGACCCGGACGCCTACGGCGTCGAAAATGGCGTTGGCGCAGGCCGGCGGCATCGGCAGGAGCGGCCCCTGGCCGACCTCCTTGGCGCCGAACGGCCCGGCCGGATCGGGATCCTCGATCAGATAGGTCGTCACCGGCGGCATCTCCGCGAAGGTGAGGCTCTTGTACTCGAGGAGGCTGGGGAACTTGTGGACCAGCGCCCCGGAGCGCGCTTTGGGCAGACGGCGGAAGGCGCTCTCCTCCATCATCGCCTCGCCCAGGCCCATGTAGACCGAGCCTTCGACCTGGCCCATCACCAGCGCCGGGTTGATCGAACGCCCGATGTCGTGCGCCATCCAGACTCGCAGCGGCTTCCAGATGCCGGTGGCGGCGTCGACCTCGACCTCGACCACCGCCGCCGAGTACGAGTAGGTGGGGGAGGGGCCGACGCCGGCGCCGCGGTACTTGCCGGGTGAGCGCGGCGGCGTGTACGACCCGGCCGCCGCGAGCGTGCCGGCGCGCGCCTCGGTCGCGATCACGGCCTCTTCCCAGGAGAGTCCCCGGCCGGGATCGGCGGCGTCGAAGACGCGCCGGCCGGAGAAGACGAGCTGCGAGTCGGGGAGACCGAGCTGCCGCGCGACCGCCTGCGCCACGGTGGCGCGGACCTTCTCCGCGGCGTCCCGCGCCGCGTGCCCCATCATCAGCGTGACGCGCGAGGAGTAGCTGCCGAGATCGACCGGCGTGAACGCGGTATCGGCCACCTGCAAGCGCAGATCGCCGAGCTCCAGGCCGAGGACCTCGGCGACCACCGCCGCCAGCACCGAGTCCGAGCCCTGGCCGATCTCGGTCTCGCCGCAGAAGACCGCGACGCCGCCGCCGCGATCGACGTGCAGGGTGACGCCCGATTGCGGCATGTGGTTCCAGTAGATCGGCAGACCGGCGCCGCAGAGGTAGCTGCCGCAGGCGAGGCCGAGGCCGCGCCCCGGCGGGAGCTTCCCCCAGCGCTCGCGGTAACCGGAGCCCGTGACCACCGCCTCGATGCAGCGCGCCAGGGCGATCGTGCCCAGCCTCAGCCAGTTGGCGGTGACGGTGTTCGGCTCTTCGACCATGCGCAGGCGGAGGTCGGCCGGATTCTGGCTGAGCGCGACGGCGATCTTGTCGAGCTGGACCTCGAAGCCGAAGCGCGGCTGCGGCGTGCCATGGCCGCGCTTCGGGCCGCAGGCCGGCTTGTTGGTGAAGGCGCGGATCGACTCGAACTTGTAGCGCGGCAGGCGGTAGGTCACCGTCTGCAGGGCGCCGGTGTAGTAGGTCGAAGCGACGCCGTAGCTGCCGTAGGCGCCGCCGTCGAGGGTCGTCTGCAGGGTCTGCGCGGTGAGCGTGCCGTCCTTGCGGACGCCGGTCTTCATCCGCATCAGCACCGGATGGCGGCCGCGATGGCAGTAGAAGACCTCCTCGCGGGTGAGCGAGATCTTCGCCGGCCGGCCGAGCTTCAAGGCCATCGCCGCGCAGACGATCTCGTGGCCGAACGGGTCGCTCTTGCCGCCGAAGCCGCCGCCGTTGGGCGTCGCCACGACGCGGATGCGCGAGGCGGGGAGGCCCAGCACCTTGGTCAGCGCGCGGTGGAGGTAGTGCGGCGTCTGGGTCGACGACCAGACGGTGACCCGGCCGTCGTCCTCGGGCAGCGCCACCGTGGCGTGCTGCTCCATCGGCAGGTGGGTGTTGCCGTCGTAGAAGAAGATGTCCTCGAAGACCCGGTCGGCCTCGGCGAAGCCGGCTTCGACGTCGCCGAACTCCATCGACAGGAGCTTGTGGAGGTTGCCGTCGTCGGCATAGGAGTGGATCTGCGGCGAGGGGGTGGCGAGCGCCTCCTCGACCGAAGCGATCGTCGGCAGCAGCTCGTAGTCGACCCGCACCGCGAGCGCCGCTTCGTGCGCCAGGTCTTCGGAAACGGCCGCGACAGCGGCGATCGGGTCGCCGACATGGCGCACGATGTCGAGCGCCAGCGGATGCTCGTCCTGCGACACCGGCAGAATGCCGAAGGTGACCGGCAGGTCCTTGCCGGTGAGCACCGCGAGGACGCCCCGCATCGCCAGGGCCGCCGAGGCGTCGACCGACAGCAGGCGGGCGTGCGGCACCGTCGAACGCACGAGCTTGATGAAGCACTGCCGCGGGAACGACAAGTCGTCTGCGAAGCGCGTCGCGCCGGTGACCTTCGCCCAGCCGTCCACCCGCCGGAACGGTGTCCCGATCAGCGTCAGCTCCCGATCCGGCAGCGCCGATGGCTGCGCCATCGTCACCGCCGGCTCGCGAACGGGGGGGGCGGGCGAGCCGTCCGTGGGCTTGCGACCCGGCTCCGCCATCACAACCCCCCTTTACCAGCAGCATTTCCCTTCATCGAATCGAGCGAGCCATGGACGGTCTTGCCCTCGAACAAGGTCCACAAGACCGAGGCCTCGGAGATCTCGCCCGGAGGAATGCTGAAGAGGTTCCGGTCGAGCACGACGAGGTCGGCGAGCTTGCCGGCTTCGAGCGAGCCGCTGTCGCGCTCTTCGAAGCCGGCCCAGGCGCCGCCGATGGTGTAGGCGGCGAGGATCGTGGCGAGGTCGACGCGCTCTTCCGGGATCCAGGGCCGGTCGCAGACCGTGAGCTCCGGATCGCAACGGGTGATCGCCACCTCGATCGCCTCGAGAGGATTCATCGACGAGACCGACCAGTCGCTGCCGGCGGCGAGGACGGCCCCGGTTCGCGCCACCGAGGCGATCGGGTAGAGCCAGCGCGAGCGCTCGGGTCCGAGGAACGGCTCGGTGAGGTCGCGAATGTAGGCATCCGCGTAGGCCCAGAGCGGCTGGAAGTCGGCGACGACGCCGAGCTCGCGGAAGCGCGGAATGTCGGACGGCGCGAAGAGCTGGATGTGCGCGAGCAGCGGGCGCGCGTCGCGGACACCGTTCGCCGCGCGCGCGGCGGCGAGGCCGTCGAGGGCGTCGCGGATCGCCCGGTCGCCGATGGCATGGATGTGGACCTGAAAACGCTCGCGGTCGAGGGCGACGATCACCTGCTCGAGTGCGTCCGCGCTCCAGTTCGCGATCCCCAGGCCGGTGCGACCGCCGATGTACGGCTCGAGGAGGGCCGCCGTGCCGCCCTCGATAACGCCGTCGGCGAAGAGCTTCACCGCCGTGGCGCGCACATGCGGGGCGTGCGGGGCGGAGCGCTGGGCGACGAGGGCAGGTATGCCCTTCGTACCCTCGTCCGAATCGAGCCCCTGGGAGATCACGACCCGCAGGCCGAGCTCGCCGGCGCGGTCGAGGCTGTCGTAGGTCGCGATCATCTCCGGATCGGCGTTCGCCTCGGTCAGCGCGACGATGCCGAAGCCGTGCGCCTTGGCCACTGCCAGGCGCAGGCCTGCGAGACTCTCCGCGGCGGTCGTCGCCGGCAACAGGTGGTCGACCAGGTCGGCGGCACTCTCGCGCAGGGTGCCGATCGGCGCCCCCGCCGTGTCACGCTCGATGCGCCCGCCTTCGGGGTCAGGGGTCGCGGCGGTGACGCCGGCGAGCTCGAGGGCCTTCGAATTCACCCAGCTCGAGTGCCCGTCGGCGGAAGCGAGAAGCGCCGGGCGGTCGGGGAGGATGGCGTCCAGATCGCGCCGATCGGCAACGCCGCCGGGAAAGAGCGTCAGGTCCCAGCCGCCGCCGACCAGCCAGGGACGGTCGCCGAGCCGGGCGGCGCAGGCGCGCACGCGTGCCAGGACTTCGTCGCGGTTCTCGCTGGCGTTGAGGTCGCACTGGGTGAGCTCGACTCCCCCCGAGAGCGGGTGCGCGTGGCGGTCGTGGAAGCCGGGAAGGACGAATCGCCCGCCGAGGTCCACGACCCGCGTCTGCGGCCCGATGAAGCCCGCGACATCCCGGTCGGCGCCGACGAAGACGATCCGGTCGCCGGATACGGCCATCGACTCGGCCCAGCTGCGGGCGGCATCCACGGTGTAGATCCGACCGTGCCGGAGGACGAGGTCGGCCTGGGCGCCGACTCCCGCCGCCGCGCGAGCGGCGGCAGCCCCGGCGGCCGGAAAAGAAACAAAAAGCCCGGTAAAGGGGGTCGTGGCGAGCGCGAGAGCGGCGAGCAGGCGCGCCAGCCGCTGCGGACGAGTCCGCGTGGTGACGCCCGCACCGGCGGGCGCTGCGGCTGGCGAAAGCGCCGCACGAAACACGCCGCTGCTCCAGCCGTATCCATTTACTGGAAGCTTTTCTTTTCTGGTCGAGGCTTCCGGACTGGGGACCATCGCGATGTTGACCTTTCTCGTCTGGGTGCTGCTCGTCATCGTCTGCTGGCCGATCGCCATCCTGGCGCTCATCCTCTATCCGATCGTCTGGCTGGTCCTGCTGCCGTTCCGCATTCTGGGCTTTGCCGTCGGCGGCGTCCTCGCCTTCCTGAAGGGGCTCTTCTTCCTGCCGGCGCGCGTGCTGGGCGTCAAGGCCTGACTGGCCGGGGCTCCGGCTCCTTCGTGCCGTAGAGCGAGTCCCGGTCCGGCGTCCAGGTCTCCCCACGCAACTGCGCCGCGGCGCCTTCCACCGCTTCCAGGATCTTGATGTAGCCGGTGCAGCGGCAGAGATTCCCGGCCAGCGCGGCGCGGATCTGATCGCGCGCCGGGGAGGGGTTCTCGGCCAGCAGGGCTTTCGCTGTCATCAGGATGCCCGGCGTGCAGTAGCCGCACTGGGCGGCGCCGAGATCGGCGAACGCGGACTGCAGCGGGTGGAGCGCGTTGCCCGCCTGCAGGCCCTCGACCGTTTCGATCGCCCGCCCCTCCATCTCGGCGGCGAGCGCCAGGCAGGAGAGCACCGGCTGGCCGTCGACCAGCACGGTGCAGGTGCCGCATTCGCCGAGCTCACAGCCGTGCTTGGTGCCGGTCAGGGCGAGCTCCTCGCGCAGCACCTCGAGCAGGGTGTGGTAGACCGGAAAGGCCACCGTCCGGCTCTCGCCGTTGACGGTCAGGGATTGCGTGACGACCTCATCGCTCATGCGTTTCCTGGGTTCCTCGCTCAAAAGGGTCCGCCCGGCCGGGCGAACCGAAAGCCCCGGGCAGTCTCTCTGGAGCGGCCGCTTCCGTCAAGCGGGTGAGTGGGTGGAGTCGGCTGGGGCCGAAAGGGGCCGGCCGGGGCCGGCTCCACGCCGGGAGGGTGCCGGACGGAAGGCGCGCGGGGTCACGCCCGCCGGTGGCCGCCAGATCCTCGACGCGGTCTGTACGTATAGTAGTCCTGAGGGCTGGCGGGAATGAGGCGGTGGACACTTTCGAGGATGGTCGCGCTGTTCGGCGCCGGGGCGCTGGCTTTCGCCCTGTTGTCGATCGCCGACATCCTCGTGCCGCGACCCTACGACGGCGTCGTCCTCGAAGCCGACCAATGGGGCACGCTCTCGGTCCGCGAGGTGGTGCCGGGCTCGGGCGCCGACCTCGCGGGGATCCTGCCGGGAGACCGGATCGTCGGCATCGACCGCACCCTCCTCTCCTCGAGCGCGCAAGCCGGCAGGATTCTGGCGCGCCACCAGATCGGCGACGAGGTTCCCTACCTGCTGCGCCGCGGGCAGGATCTCGAGGAGGTTCGCGGAGTCGAGCTCGGACGGCGGTTCATCGGCAGCGCGACCTACTTCTTCGCCTGCCTGCTCGGCTTCGCCTTCTTCGGCGTCACCTTTTTCGTGCTGCGCCGGCAGCCCGAGCAGCGCGCGGCGCAGATCTTTCATCTCGTCGGCGCCCTCTTCCTGCTCTTTCTGGTCTGCCGTCTGCGCCCGGCCTCGTACGGCTGGATCGACGGATTCGTGCTCGAGGCAGGGGCGGTGGCGCTCCTCCTGCTGCCGGCCTGTTTCCTGCATTTCTTCCTCGTCTTCCCGCGCCCGATCGCGCTCCGGCCGACGCCAGGCGAGCCCGATTTCGGCCGCCGCCGGCGACGGTGGCTGCAGCTCCTGGTTGCCCTCTACCTCCTGCCGCTCGTCGTCTTCGTCGCCGCGCTCGTCCTCTGGCAGCGGGCGGGGGTCAAGCCGCGTCTGATCACCGGCGCCCCGGAGGTGAGCTGGTGGGTGCTCGGGCTCTACATGCTGGTGGGCCTGGCGACGCTCGCCTGGAACGCGCGTGCCACCCGCGACCCGCGGCAGCGGCGCGGCATCGCCCTGGTCTTCGGCGGCTCGCTCTTCGGCCTGTTGCCGTTCCTCGGCCTGGCGGTGGCGCGGCCGGCCTGGTTGCACACTGAACCACAGGCCTTCGCCCTGCTCGGCCCTCTCGCCCTCGTGCCGCTCACCTTCGCCTTCGCCATCATTCGCTTCGGCCTGCTCGACATCCGTGTCATGGTGCGGCGCAGTCTCGTCTACTCCGTGGTGACGGTCGGCGTCGCCGCGGTCTACGCGGCCGCCCTGGCGCTGGTGAACACCTTCGTGCTCGGCTCGCGGCTCTCGACGTCGCCGATGTTCCCGGTCGTCTTCGCTCTCGGCGTGCTGCTGCTGCTCGAACCGCTGCGCCATCGGGTGCAGGGAATGATCGACGCCTTCGTGCACGCCGACCGCCGGCGCCTGGAGGAGGCGATCCGCAACCTCGGACGCGCGGTGGCGGCCGAGCTCGACCCGCAGCCGGTTGTGCGCGACGTCGTTGAGCGCCTGCCGCAGATTCTCGGGCTGCACTTCGCGGCGCTCTACCTCGAAAAGGACGGCGCGCTCGAGCGCGCCGCCGGCCCGGACCAGCTGCCGGCGAGCCTGCCGCTGCTTGCAGCGCTCCACGACGCCCTGGCGGCGAAGGAGGAGCCGGTGCCGCTCGCCGACCTCGTTCGCCTCGTCCCGGGATCGCCCGAGGTCCGCCAGCTCGTCGACCGCCTCGAGCCGGCCGGAGTGGAGATCGTCGGCGACCTGACTTCGCCGCGGCGCAAGATCGGTCTGGTGCTGCTCTCCGGAACGACCGGCCAGGTCGAGATCGGCGACGAGATCCGGGCGCTTCTCGGAAGTCTCTTCGGCCAGGCGGCGCTGGCGCTCGAAACCAGCCGGCTGGTCGCCGAGCGCACCCGGCAGGCGGAGCTCGAACGCGAGCTCGAGATCGCCTCGAGCGTACAGGCGCAGCTCCTGCCGCGCGTCCTCCACTTCGGCTCCGGCTGGTCGGTGGCGGCGGTCTGTCGCGCGGCGCGCCATGTCGGCGGCGACTTCTACACCGAGCTGCCGGCGGGCCTGAACGGCAATCGCGCGATCGTCTTCGGCGACGTGGCGGGCAAGTCGGTGGCCGGCGCGCTGGTGATGATGGCTGCGCACGAGGCGCTGCAGACCCTGGCGCTCTCGCATCGCGATCCCGAGACGCTGTTCGCGCTCGCCAACCGGAGGCTCTACGGCCTCGGCACGAAGAAGTCGTTCGTGGCCCTGGGTTGGGTGGCGGCGACCGACGACGGCGAGGGGATCGACTACCTCATCGCCGGCCAGCCGCAGCTCCTCGTGCGCTCGTTCGCCGGCGGGGTGCGCGAGCTCCCGCTGCCGCCGCACCGCCTGCCGCTGGGGGCGCTGCTCGACGGGCGCTACGTAGCGAGCCGCGCCGCGGTCGCGCCGGGCGACCTCATTCTCGGCTATTCGGACGGCGTTACCGAAGCGCAGGCCCCCGACGGCGAGCTCTTCGGCGACGAACGCCTGATCCGGGTGCTGAGCGCCGCCCGGGGCGGACCGGACGAGATCATTCAGCAGGTTCTCGACGCGATCGCGGACTTCACCCGCGGCGCAGATCCTTATGACGACATCACTCTCGTCGCCATCGCCCGGGACGGAGGAGGACAAGCATGCGACGTCGCACACTGATCATCGTGCTGGTTGCGGCCGCGGTGGCCGCGGCAGCGCTCTCGCTGACGTATCTGCTTCGGCGGCAAGCGCCTGCCTGGACGACCAACTCGCCCGAGGCGATGAACGAGTTCGAGGCCGGGCTCGACGCGCGGATGCGCTTCTATCTCTTCGATGCCGCTGCGAGCTTCCGCAAGGCGCTCGACCTCGACCCTGAGTTCGCGGCGGCCAAGGTCCAGCTCGCCGCGGTCACCGTCGACGGCGAGGAGCGCAAGCGCCTGCGCAGCGAGCTCGAGACCCTCGACGTTTCGCGGCTCACCGAGCGCGAACGCTTCCTGGTCGAAATGGCCCGCGTACCTCGCGAACAGCAGCCGGAGATCTGTGCCCGCTACCTCGCGAGCCATCCCGACGATCCATGGGCGCTGTACGTCGCTGCTGGCCAGGCCTGGGATCGCGAGGACTGGGTCGCCGCGGCCGAGCTCTACACCCGCCTCCTCCGGGTCGACCCGAACTGGGTCCTGGCGCGCAACAATCTGGGCTATCTGGCGATGGCCCGGGCGCAGTTCGCCGAGGCGGAGGAGCAGTTCCGCACCTACGCCTACGTGGCGCCCGACCAGGCCAATCCGCACGACTCGCTGGGGGAGCTCCTCTCGCTCGTCGGCAGGTACGAGGAGGCGCGCGCCGAGTTCGAGCGCGCGCTCTCGATCCGCCCCGACTTCTGCGCCTCCTACCAGCATCTGGCGGGGATCGCCGTCTTCGAAGGCCGGCCGGAGGAGATTCTGCCGCTGGCCGAGCGTCTGGGAGAGCACTGCCCGGCCGAGATGAAGGCGGCGCTCGACTGCGAGGCCCGCTTCTTCGCGGCTTTCATTTCCCGCGACTTCGACGCGCCCTGGCGCGACGGCTTCGCCTCCTGTGGCGGGCAAGATGGGCGGTGGAATCCTGTTCTATCGCCTGGCGCTCCTGGCGGGGAGAAAGGCCGAGGCCGAGGCCGAAGAGGCGGCGCTGGCGAAGGCGGTCGAAGAGAGTGCCAAGGCGAGCTACCCCAAAGGCAAGGCGCGGGTCGTCCAGGTGGAGGCGCTGCACAACCAGGGCCTGCGCAAGCTCGGCGAAGGCGACTCCAGGGCGGCCGCGGCGCTATTCCGCGCGGCCGACGACCGCGCCTCCTACTGGGGCGTCGACGAGGGGCGCATGAAGCTCTTCAACAAGCTCAATCTGGCGCTCGCCCTCGACCGCGCAGGCGAGGCGCAGGAGGCGGAGGCCGTGCTCGAGTCGGTTCGTTCCGTCAACCCGGCGTTCGCGCGCACCTATCCCGAGATCGCCGCGAGGTCGCCCGGGAAGGTCTGACGCGGGAGGTGCCTCGGCTGTAGAGTGCCCCCTCACTTCCAGCCTGCGAGGGAGTCTTCGCATGTCGATCGATCGTCGCCGTCTGCTCGCCTCCGTCGCCGCGGGATCCGCCGCCGCTTTGCTGCCCTGGCGGCCGGCCGCGGCCTCCAGTAAGAGTGATCCGGGTTCACGGGCGGACTCCGCCGCCCCGCTGCCGCTGACCAGTATTCAAGGAAGTGTGAGTTGGCAACGCGTCCGGGCCGAGTTCGATCTCGATCCCGACTGGATCCATCTCGGCGGTTTCTATCTCGTCTCGCATCCGCGCACGGTGCGCGACGCGGTGGAGCGCTATCGCAAGGCGCTGGACGCGAATCCGCTTTCGATCGAAGAGCTCTTCGAGCCGGCGCACGCCGACGACAACCCGGCGACGAAGAGCCGGCTGGCGCTGGCGGAGTACCTCGGTGCCCGACGCGAGGAGATCGCCCTCACCCCGAACACCACGACCGGCCTGGCGCTGCTCTACAACGGCCTGCGGATCCGGGCCGATCAGGAGATCCTCACCACCGAGCACGATCACTTCGTGCATCACGAGTCGATTCGCTATTCAGCGGAGCGCTCGGGCGCGGCGGTGCGTTTCGTCGCGCTGCATGAATTTCCAGCCGGCGCCGCGCAGGCGAGTGCCGGGGAGATGGTCGAACGCCTGCGGCGGGCGATCACGCCGAAGACGCGCGCCGTCGGGCTGACCTGGGTGCACTCCGCGACCGGCTTGAAGCTGCCGATCGCGGCCCTCGCCGAGGTGGTGGCGAGCGCCAACTCCGGGCGCGCCGACGCCGATCGCTGCCTGCTGATCGTCGACGGCGTGCATGGATTCGGCGTCGAGAACGTGGACGCCGCGAGCCTCGGCGCCGACTTCTTCGTCGCCTCGTGCCACAAGTGGCTCCTGGCGCCGCGCGGCACCGGGGTGGTGTGGGGGAGGGCGGACGCCTGGCCGGAGATCCGGCCGACCATCCCGAATTTCGATCCCGACGGCGGCCGGGCGTTCGAAGCCTGGATCGAGCGCTCTGCGCTGCCACCGACCCGCGCCGCCTTCGTCTCGCCCGGCGGCTTTATCGCCTACGAGCATCAGTTCGCGATCGCGGACGCGCTCCAGATCCATCGCCTGCTCGGCAGGGGGCGGATCACCTCGCGGATTCACAAGCTGAACAGCCGCCTTCGCCGGGGGCTCACGAGAATCCCCGGCGTCACCCTGCATACGCCGGCCCAGACCAGCCTGGCCGCCGGCATCGTCTGCTTCGAGGTCGCTGGTTTCACGCCGGAGGCGGTCGTCGCGAGGCTTGCGCAGCGCCGGATCCACGCCACCGCTTCACCCTACAGAGTCTCCTACGCCCGCCTCGCCGCCGGCATCATGAACCGCGAGCAGGAGATCGACACTGCCATCACTGCAGTGCGCGACCTGGCGAAGAGTTGACGGCGGCGAAGGCGGTGAACCAGAAGAGGAGCAGCAGTGGATAGGCGGCGGCGAAAGTCATCGGCTGGATGGCGACGAACGAGGTCGCCTGGATCGCCGCCGCGATGAAGACGAGCGCCGAGATGCCGCCGAGCAACGAGATTCCCAGCGGCAGCTCGGGAGGCAGGCGGCGACGGCGGAAGGCAGTCGCCGCAACAATCCCCCAGGCGCAGATCGCTGCAAAGTTGGCGAAGAGCGCGCCGCCGCGGAAGATGCCGCCGATCGCCGCGAGGAAGCGGATTCGCGCGCCGGCATCGGGATCGGGCTGGCTGGATGCCGCCGGCGTCAGCGCCTCACGCGTCATCGCGGCGAACAGCGCGCGGCTGGCGGCATCTCCGGTCGAGGGCCAGGATCGCGCCGTGTGCCCCTGGAAACCGAAAAAGTAGGGAAGGGCAACTCCGAGCTCACGCCCTAGCCGGCGGAGACGCGAGTCGGTCCAGACTGGAGCGAAGCCGGACCGCGATGGGCCGCAGTCCAGCGTCCTGCGGGCGCAGGCCGCGTCGATCTCCCTCGTCAGCCGCGTATAGAAGGTCTTGGCTGCGGCGGGCGAGGAGTAGTAGCCGGCGCGCTGCACCGAGTCCCTCAGCGCCCAGGCGAAGGCGCCGCCGGCGATCTCGCGCCGCTTGGGATCGATACCGGTGAACGGTTCGAAGAGCCGGGCCCAGAACAGAGCCGTGCCCCCCTCGAGGTAGGGACGGAGCTCGGCGAAGGCCGGGCTCTGAGCGTAGATCGCTCGCCGGACGTCGCGCGTGACCGCAATGGTCGGCAGGTCGACCGCGGGTCGCACCCTGGTCAGGGCGCAGTAGGCATCGAGAAAGGAGCGCGAGCTCGTTTCGGCCGTGACCCAGGAACCATAGTGACGAAAGTTCTGGTAGGCGGCAGCGGCGACCAGGGCGAAGAACAGGGCGACTGCCAAGGCCAGCGCGAGCAGCAGCTGGCGCACGGCGCCCAGGTCGCTTCGCCGGCGAAAGACCGCGACGACAGCCATGGGCAGGACGAACGGAACGAGCCAGAGACCCTCTTCCCGCGTCAGCCAGAAAGCAGCGCCGGATGCGCCGAGCAGGCTCGCCCAGAGCAGTTGCGCCCGGCGGCCGGGCGGACGGGGCGCCGCCAGCGCGATCAGGGCCGCGACCACCAGCAGAGTCAGAGCCGGGTAGATTCCCTGCCGGATGACGCGGCTGAGATGCGCACTCTCGAAGGTCATCGGGTTGGCGAGGAGGAGCGCGAACAACGCCAGCCGCGGCAGTCTGCGCGGCCACCAGCCGGCAGCCGCGACCGCGGTCACCGCGCAGGAAAAGGCATAGAACAGGTGCTGTGCGGCGAGCAGAGGCAGACCGAGGCTGGAAACGAAGGCGATCCAGAGCGGATAGCCGGGCCCTCTCGCGAGGGTCAGGTTGTTGTACGAACCCAGCCATTCTCCCTGCAGCAGTGAACGGGCGAGCTGGATGAACAGCGCGTCGTCGAAGCCGGCGTCACCGAGAGCACGCAGGGGCTGCGCCGAGACGAGCCAGAGCTTGACTGCGACGAGCGCCAGCGCGACCAGAACCGGCAGCCGGGTCGCGAGAGGAGCCCGGCGGGCCAGCTCGAAGCGGCTTGCCAAGTTACCCTCGATCCCGCAGATGGATTCCAGGCGGGGCCGGGCATGGGCTCCGGGTCCGAAGCCAGTCCAGAGCGCTCATTGGCGTGCCGCCAGTCTATCCGTTCCGGCGCGCTGGAGTGCGGGAATGCCGCCGTCCTATTCGCTGCGGCTGACCTTGAAGATGCGCCGCGGCCGCGCCTCGAGATTCTCGATCTTCACCGTCCCGTCGTCCCCGAGCTCGATCTTGGCGAGGGCGAGCATCTCGCCGCTGCCGTTGTCGTCGACCCCTGGACCGTCCATGGCGAGCTCGACGAAAGTGTAGGGGTAGTCCTTGGAGTGCCCGCCGCGGGCGAACTCGTCGTACGAGATCGGCCGCGAGATGACGAGGACGAGGCGGCGGGTGTTGAGCTCCTTGTTGTCGTAGAACTGGGCGGTCGCGATCGGGTAGCTTTCGATGTTGCCGATCTGCATCCGCCCGACGTCGAGCCTGCTCATCGCCATCTCGAGTCCGCGCTCGCCCTTTTCCCTGAGCACCGCCTGCAGGCGCGCGGTCTCCTCGGGGGGCGTGAACTCGTTGACGATGATCTTCACCAGGCGGGAGGCGCCGCCGCTCTCGGCGAGGACGTTTCCGGCATAGACCTCGCGCGCCTGGGCGGCGCCAGCCCAGCCCAGAGCGAGCACGGCGAGGGTGGCAACGATGGCTTTCAGACTCCTGGTCATCTCAATCTCCTGGCGGTCCGGGATGTGCGATGGGGCGGACCGACAGCGGTCCTTGCAACGCCTGTTCCAGGCCAATAGGGCGGGCGATCGCAGCCTGCCGCCGGAGAAGGTGCTAGGTAGTTAACCGCAGGATTCTACGGAGTGCTTTTCGCTACCGGGCTGCTAGGCTTTCGCCAGAGATGACGCAAATCCTGACCAGGCAAAGCGCGGGCGTGCTGCTCGTCTGGGCGGTTGCCCTGATCTTCGGAGGTTGCGCAGCCAAGCCGGAGCAGCCCAGTACTGCCGCGGACGTCGTCGTGGCGACAGGGTCCGCTTCGGATTCGCCGACCGTTGATGCCGGCACGGGAGCCGAGCCGGCCGGCGCGCCGGGAGCTGCGCCCGGAGCCGTGCCCGGAGCCGAGAGGACCGCCGAGGCGCCGGCCGAGAGCACACCGCCGGCGCAGCAGAAGAAGGAAAGGAAGAAGCACGCGCCCGGGCCTTGCCGCGTGGGGTCGGCAGAGAATGCGCCGTTGATCGATGACGCCCACCGCAAGCTCTACGAGACGCTCTGCGGCGCGGCGCTCTGGTTCGATGGACTGTTCGGGGAGCGTAACGAAGCGACCGTCGCCTCGGCACGGGGCGTCAGCGGCCGGCTCGAAATCTCCGGTTTGAGCTCCGAGTACGAGGGCTCGAAGTTCCGCATGCGTGGCAATGTGCGCTTCGATTTTCCCAACCTCGACAAGCGATGGAACGCCTTCATCGGGCGCGACGAGCCGGATGACTTCATCCGCGACCGCACCGAGGGTCTGGCTTTGCGCTCGCAGTTCCTCGACTTCGCGGACGAGAACCGCTGGCTCGCCGGGCTGGGCTACTCGCTGCCGGGGACATACAAGCAGCGTACCGACTTCCGGATTGGCGGCAAGCTGGGCTCGGAACCGGAGATCTTCGTCCAGGGGCGCTTTCGGCGCAACTGGCTCATCAACGACCGCAACCTCTTCCACCTTCGCGAGACCGTCTTCTGGACCAACCGCGACGGCTTCGGTGCCACGACGAGCTTCGACTTCGACCATGTCGTGAAACGCACGATGCTGCTGCGTTGGGGCAACATCGGAACGGTTTCGGAAGCGACGGACGGGCTCGAATGGCGCTCCGCGCTGCTGCTCTACCAGAGCCTCCATAACGCCAAGGCCCTCGCCTACGAGGTTTTCATCCGTGGCGAGAGCGCCTGGGAAGTTCCGCTCAAGGAGTGGGGCGTCCGCGGCGTCTACCGCCAGCCCTTGATGCGCCGCGACTGGCTGGCCGGCGAGTTCGTCCTCGGCTATAGCTGGCCGCGCTTCGAGCTCGAAGACGAGCGTGAAGGTTCGCTCACCGTCGGCCTTGGCCTCGAGATCCTGGTCGGGGGATGGATCTAGCCCGAATTTCTCACCAACCTTCTGCTGCGGCGACGCATCTGCCCGCGCCTGCTGCGTTGCGCTCGGTCGGCCTGCTCGACGTACTGAAAGTACGTCTGCGCGGGCCTCGGTCGCGACGCCTTGCAGTCGCAGGCAGCTGCGACGCCTCGCTACGAACGCTGGTGAGAAATGCGGGCTGGCCCGGACCGGCGAGTCCTATTTCAGCGTCGGCATCTCGGTGCCGTAGACGTAGCGCTCGAACCAGGGCTGCCACTCCCCGCCGGTGATCTGATTCAGGATCCCGACCAGGTGGCGGGTCTCGCCGGTCTTGAAGGTGAAATTCTGCGCGTAGGCGCGCATCCAGGTGAGGAAGGCGGATTCGCCCTTGATGTCGCCGAGCTTCTTCTTGAGCTCCTCGCGCAAGGCGTGAATCACCAGCGGACCCTTCGAATAGAGCAGGGCGCGGTAGGCGATGAAGTCCTTCTCGCGTTCACCGGAGAGATGGCTGGCGAGGTAGACGCTCCCGCCGTCGCCGATCTCCCGGGCACCGAACTTCCAGTCCTTGACCGCGCGTTGAAAAAAGTACTCGCCCTGCTTCTCGTCCTTCATCGACTGTCGCAGGCACTCGATCGAGGCGTATTCGGCGAAACTCTCCGACAGCCAGTTCTCCTCGTTCCGGCGCACCTTGGCGACGTGCGGGAACCAGCTGTGCGCGACCTCGTGGGCGATCCGCTCGTTCACTCCCCGGGTGTAGAACGCCGCCTCGTCCGGATCGTCCATCTGCGCGCGCGCCGGCGTCATGAAGGCCTCCTGGGTGATGAAGATCACTCCCGGAGGGGCCTGCCCCCAACCCCAGTCCTTGATCTCCACGAGTTGCAGGTCCTGAAAAGGGAAGGGCACCTTGAGCCAGGCCTCGAGACAGGCGCGGACGCCGAGAACGATGCCCGCCAGACGTTCGGCCTCTGCCTTCTTGGCGCTGGCGTAGGTCGAAACATGCACCCGTGCGCCGTCGAGCTCGCGGTCGAAGGTCGTGTAGCGGCCGGCGATCGCCACCGCGTGCTCGGTCGGGGCGTCGAGCTTGGTGACGATGCGCGTGCCTCCGGGAATCGATTCGCGGCTCACGACCTCGCCGGAGGCGAAGGGTACGAAGGGATCGGGAACCTCCACCCGCATGCGAAAGGTCGAGTGCTCGGCACCGCCGTCTCCGGGCTTCGGATACCAGGGCTGAGTGCGCAGGATCCAATAGCTGTTGCCCTCCGGACGGTCGAGGATGTCGCCCTGGGTGCGAACTTCGAGCAGGACCGTCTGGTTGGCGGAAGGCGCGGTGGGCAGCTCGATGAGCAGGCTCCCTTCGCTCTGCACGAAACCCGCCGGGGAGCCATCGACGGTCACCGACTCGAGCTCGAGACTGCGGATGCGGTTGTCACCGTCGGTGAAGTCCTGCACCAGGGAGAACGGCAGCAGACGGATTCCGCCGCGCAGGACCTGGACGCGGATTCGTGAGGTGATCGTGGCATGGTCCGCGCGGTCGTTGGTGAGCTCGATCTCGGTCGCAATCGAGGCGAAGTCGAGCGTCCGCGCGTCCCACCAGGTCGACTGGACCGGTTGCGTGACGAGCTCTTCCCAGGCTCCAGCCTGCCGCCGTAGATCTTGACGTCGCCGTCGACCCGCCGCAGCCGCGCCAGGCTCTCGGTGCGCACCGCGCGGCGGGGATCGAAATCGAGGAGATAGTCGTCGCCGGCGGTGTGAAGAGCGGCCCAGCGGTAGCCCGGCTCGCCGTTGCGCTCCGAAATCAGCAGGTCGCGGGACGGATTTCCGCCGACCTTTCTGGCGAGGATCTCGGTCAGCCAGGCGGGCAGTCGCGCGCCTGGCGCGACGCTCGCCGGCGCCTGCGCCAGGGCCGGGTCGGGGCCCCAGATGGCAGCGCCAGAGAGCGCCAGAGAGAAGGCGAAGCCCTGGCCTTCGGCGCGCGGCACGATCGCGGACTGCGGCTTGAGATTCCGTCGGGCGACCGGAACCGAAAAGGCGTCGTCGACGAGATAGTGGAGCGTGACCTCGCCCTCGAAGAGCAGGCCGCAGACGCGGCCGTCCGCGAGCAGCGCGCGGGCGCGGACACCGGCGGCAGGCTTGAGCTCCGCCCTGCCGATGTGGATGGATCCCCCGGGAAGGTCGAAGAGCTCTCCAAGTGCCGGCCGCGCGAGCGCGCGATAAGCCTCGGCGAGTGGCGGCGATGCCGCCGCCGGCGCGCCGGCGAGCCATGCACTGGTTCCGGCGAGAAGCAGGCGAAACCAGACGAGGCGAGTGGCTCGGATCACGGCGGGCTCCCCGCCGCTGCAGCCTGAGCAGCGGCTCAAACGGTACCCGCCGAGTCTAGCCTGCCACGAGGACCTCTTCCGCGCGCTGCGCGCTGGCCTCGATCACCACCGCCAGTGCGGCATCGGCGACGCCGACCTTGACGATGCTGCCCTCCGCGGCCTCGCCGGCGATGAGGGCGCGGGCGATGCGGGTCTCGAGCTGGCGCTGCAGGAAGCGCTTGAGCGGCCGGGCGCCGTAGACCGGGTCGTAGCCGTCGCGGGCGACGAACGTCGCGCGCCTCGGGCGTGAGCTCGAGCGCCGACGCTGGCGCTCGGCGAGCCGCTGGCGCAGGTCGGCGGTGAGCAGGTCGACGATCTGCTCGATCTCCGGCAGGGTGAGCGGCTTGAAGAGCACGATGTCGTCGACCCGGTTCAGGAACTCCGGGCGGAAGTGGAGGCGCAGCTCGCGCAGCACCGCGTCGCGCGCGCGTCCTCGCGGATCTCGCCGCGGTCGGTCGACGCCCTCGAGGAGGAGCTGCGAGCCGATGTTCGAGGTCATGATGACCACCGTGTTCTTGAAGTCGACCGTGCGGCCCTGGGCGTCGGTCAGGCGGCCGTCGTCGAGGATCTGCAGCAGCACGTTGAAGACGTCGTGGTGCGCCTTCTCGATCTCGTCGAAGAGGATGACGCAGTAGGGCTTGCGGCGCACCGCCTCGGTGAGCTGGCCGCCCTCCTCGTAGCCGACGTAGCCGGGCGGCGCGCCGATCAGCCGCGAGACCGTGTGCTTCTCCATGTACTCGGACATGTCGATGCGCACCAGGTTGTCCTCGCTGTCGAAGAGCGCCTGCGGCGAGGGCCTTGGCGAGCTCGGTCTTGCCGACGCCGGTGGGGCCGAGGAAGAGGAACGAGCCGATCGGCCGGCGCGGATCCTTGATGCCCGACGCGCGCGCGCAGCACCGCGTCGGCGACCGCCTGCACCGCCTCGTCCTGGCCGACCACGCGCTCGTGCAGGATCTCGTCGAGGCGCAGCAGCTTCTCGCGCTCGCCCTCGACCAGCCGGGTGACCGGGATGCCGGTCCAGCGCGAGACGATCTCGGCGATCTCCTCCTCGCGTGACCTCCTCGCGCAGGAGCGCGCGGCGCCCCGGGCCCGGCGCCGCCGGCTCCGCCGGTGGAGGCGCTCTCGGCGTCCGCGAGCTTCTTTTCCAGTAAAGGCAAGCAGCCCATGCCGGAGCTCGGCCGCCTTGTTCAGGTCGTAGGCGCGCTCGGCGGCCTCCACGTCCTGCTGGCGAGCTGCTCGATCTCCTCGCGCAGTCTTCCCGCACTCTGACCGATCGCTTCTCGCTCCGCATCCCACTGCGCCTTGCGCTGGCGCCTGGCTGCTCCTTGAGCGTCGGCGAGCTCTGCGGCGCAGAGCCTCCGAGCCGCTCCTTCGAGGCCTTGTCCTTCTCCTTCTTGAGCGCCGCCTCCTCGATCTCGAGCCGGAGGACCTTGCGGCTGATCTCGTCGAGCTCCTGCGGCATCGAGTCGATCTCGGTGCGGATCATGGCGCACGCCTCGTCGATCAGGTCGATCGCCTTGTCGGGCAGGAAGCGGTCGGAGATGTAGCGGTTCGAGAGCATCGCGGCGGCCACCAGGGCGTTGTCCTGGATGCGCACGCCGTGGTGGACCTCGAAGCGCTCCTTGAGGCCGCGCAGGATCGAGATCGTGTCCTCGACGTCGGCGCGTCGACCATCACCGGCTGGAAGCGGCGCTCGAGCGCGGCGTCCTTCTCGATGTGCTTGCGGTACTCGTCGAGCGTCGTGGCGCCGATGCAGTGCAGCTCGCCGCGGGCGAGCATCGGCTTGAGCATGTTGCCGGCGTCGGGGCAGCCCTCGGTCTTGCCGGCGCCGACGATGGTGTGCAGCTCGTCGATGAAGAGCAGGATCCGCCCCTCGCTGCTGCTTGATCTCGTTGAGCACCGCCTTCAGGCGCTCCTCGAACTCGCCGCGGTACTTGGCGCCGGCGAGCAGCGAGCCCATGTCGAGCGAGAAGAGGTCGCGCTCCTTCAGCCCCTCGGGCACGTCGCCCGCGCACGATGCGCTGGGCGAGGCCTTCGACGATCGCCGTCTTGCCGACGCCCGGCTCGCCGATCAGCACCGGGTTGTTCTTGGTCTTGCGCGACAGGATGCGGATCACCCGGCGGATCTCGGCGTCGCGGCCGATCACCGGATCGAGCTTGCCGGCGCGCGCCTGCTTCACGAGGTCGACGCCGTACTTCTCGAGCGCCTCGTAGGTGGCCTCCGGGTCGGCGGAGGTCACGCGCTGGTTGCCGCGCACGGCGGTGAGCGCCTGGAGGAACTTCTCGCGCGTCACGCCGAACTGGCTGCAGCAGCTTCGGCCGGCGGCGCCGGCCGGGCGTCTCGTCGAGAATCGCGAGCACGAGGTGCTCGACCGAGACGTACTCGTCCTTGAGCCGCTTGGCTTCGCTCTCCGCCGCGCCCAGGACTCTCTGCAGCCGCTGGGTGACGTAGATCTTGCCCGCTTCGACGCCGCCGCCTGCGACCTGTGGCCGCTTGGCGAGCTCGGCCTCGACGCCTCGCCGCGAGGCTCGCCGGGTCGAGCTCGAGCCGGGTCAGCAGCCGCGGGACGAGGCCCTCCGGCTGGGCGAGCAGGGCGGCCAGCAGGTGCTCGACATCGACCTCCTGGTGGCCGCGCTCGGCCGCGCGGGTCTGCGCGGTGGCCAGGGCTTCCTGCGATCTTCTGGGTCAGACGGTTCAGGTCCATGCTCAGACTCCTTCTCCTCGGGGATGAAAGCTCGAAGCGCTGCGCAGCTCGGCGAAAAGCTCCTTCTCTCGTTCGCTGGGGCTCTCCGGAACGACGATGCGGACTTCCGCGTAGAGGTCGCCGCGGTTCGCTGGCTCCGGAGCCGCCGGAGCCAGCCGGAAAGCCGCGTCCCTTGACGCGGATGCGCCGGCCCGACGAGGTGCCGGCCGGCACGCGGACCCGCACTCTTGCCGTCGAGCGTCGCGGATCTCGGCTTCGCCGCCGAGCACCGCCTCCCAGGGCGTGACCTCGAGGCTGGTCAGAAGGTCGCGACCTTCGAGCCTGAAGCGGGGGTGGGGGAGGATCTCGACCTTGAGGAAGAGATCGCCGGGCGCGCCGCCGGCGCGCCCCTCCTCGCCCTTGCCGGCGACCCGGACGGTCTGCCCGGGAGCGCATGCCGCGCGGCAGGTTGACTTTGATCGCGGCGCGGCTCGCCGCCGGCGCCGTCGCGAGAGCGCGAGCTCGCGAACGCCGCCGGCCAGCGCCTCTTCGAGACTCGAGCGGGAGGACGACCTCCTGATTGGCTCCCGGGCGCGCCCAGCCGCCGCGGCCCTCGTTCTCCCAGGTGGCCCAGCCACCGCGGGCGCCGGCTCCGCTGCCGCCCGCACCGCCCGCCGCCGGCCGGGCGCCCTGGCCGAAGAGCATCTCGAAGAAGTCGCGAGAATCCCGAGGCGCCGCCGCCGAACCCGGGGCCGCGCCCGGCGAAGCCCTCGAAAGCCTCGGCGCCGGCGAAGCCGGCGAAGCCGCCCGCTCCCGGAGAGTTCCCTCCGGCCTGCTCGCGCTGCTTCCAGGTCGGTACCGAACTGGTCGTACTTGGCGCGCTTTTCGGCGTCCTTGAGGACCTCGTTGGCCTCGGAAACCTCCTTGAAGCGCGCCTCGGCCCCCTTTTCCTTGCTGACGTCCGGGTGGTACTTGCGCGCCAGCTTCCGATACGCCTTCTGGATCTCCTCCTGCGACGCATCGCGCGCCACGCCCAGCACCTTGTAGTAGTCCTTGAATTCCACCCGGCCCCCTCTCCCTGTTCTCTAAGTTGAGTGCAAGAAGATCATATTTTGTAACCCAGGCGCCCTCCGGTTCATTCCGCGGGAGACAAAAAAAAGGACGCGCCGGAGCGCGTCGCTTCTTCTCGCCAGGCGGTGCGAGCCGGGTCAGGGGGCCTGAAGGCCGAAGTGCTCGTAGTTCTTGGCGATGAACTGCTTCCACTTGTCCGGATCTCTTCGACCGGGAAGATGGCCTGGACCGGGCAGGCGTCGACGCACAGGCCGCAGTCGATGCACTCCTCGGGATGGATGTAGAGCATCTCGACGTCTTCGTTCTTGCCGTAAATGCAGTCGACCGGGCAGACGTCGACACAGGATGTGTCCTTCACTCCGATACACGGCTCAGCGATGATGTGCGGCATTCCCCCGGGTCCTTTCGGCGCAGCCATGAGAACCAGTCATCGAGGGCCAGTCCTTCGCGCGCCGGTGCATTGTAACGACTCGCAGGCGGGCGCTCAACCGCGTACCGCAAGCCAGCGCTGGCGTGCCGAGGGCCAGCGGGGCTGCTATGCCGCACTGCGGCAGGCCGAGGTTGACAGAATTGCCGCACTGCGGTATAAAAACCTCGCGGATGCCGCAATGCGGCAAAGCAGCGCACACGAAGGAGCCCCGATGCACCGACTGATCAAACGTTACGAGAGCCGGAAGCTCTACGACACCGAGGAGAGCCGCTACGTTTCTCTCGATGAGTTGGCGGAGTGGATCCGCATCGGCAAGAACGTCAAAGTCGTCGACAACGGCACCGGCGCCGATGTCACTGCTCAGATGCTCACCCAGATCATCCTCGAGGAGGGGCGGCGCGGCACCGGCTTTCTGCCCACCGAGCTGCTGCACGAGCTCGTCCGCGCCGGACAGAAGGCGGTCGAGAGCGGCGTCGAGCAGGTCCAGCACAAGGTCGATCAGTTCTTTCAGGCCTCGATCGACAAGTTCGGTCCGGTGCGGCAGGCGCGCGAGGAGATGGAGCGCCTGCGCGAGCGGCTCGAGGAGCTCGAGGGCTCGTTGACCAAGCTGGAGAAGGAGCGCGGCGGTACCAAGGCCGCCAACCCGACACCGGCAGCGGCGCACGCCGGCCAGGATCAGATCATCCATGAAATCAGGAACCGTGCGCCCTGTGCGGCGCGAGAAGGGAGAAGTCAAGTGAGAAAGAACCTCCAGAAGATGGCCACCAGTGTCGCCCAGTCCGGGCTCGAGACCGCCGGCGAGGGCGCCTTTGCTCTCGGACGGACTGCTTGGTTGCTCGGCCTCGGAATCGCGGCCACGGCGAGCGAAACCGGGTCGACCTGTTCGATACGCTGGTCGAGAAGGGGCGGCGCCGTCGCCGGTCGCCGGTGCAGAAGGCCCAGCGGGCGATCACCGAGACCGGATCGACGATGATGAAGCTCGCCAACGACGCCACGCGGATGGCGCAGAAGCAGGCGGCGGAGATCATGGGCCAGCTCGGTCTGCCGACCCGCGATGACTGTTCGCGAGCTCGTGCGCCGCGTCGACACGCTGCGCCAGAAGCTCATCTGACCCGCCACGCAAGGCGAAGAGATTCGACAACTTCACGATTCGCGATCGACGAGGGATAAAGCGATGACGACCAAGAAACAGGCGGACAAGGATTTCAAGGACGAGCTGAAGCAGAACGCGGAGAAGGTCTGGATGGCCGGGCTCGGAGCCCTGGCGACGGCGGAAGAGGAGGGCGGCAAGCTCTTCCGTGGCCTGGTCAAGAAGGGTGAGACCTACGAGAAGAAGGGGCTCGCCCAGTTCGAGAAGCTGAAGGCGAAGGTCGAGGGCGCCGCAGAAATCGGCCAAGGATCGCGCCGGGGAGGCCTGGGGCAAGGTCGAGGACAGGGTCGAAGACGTCGAAGACCGCCTCGACGACCGGGTCGCCGTGGTGCTGCGCAAGATCGGCGTACCGAGCAAGAACGAGATCTCGACGCTGACTCGCCGGGTCGAAGAGCTGACCCTGCTGGTCGAGAAGAAGCTCAAGGCGGCCCGGCCGGTGAAGCGCGCGACCCCTGCCAAGCGCGCGACGACCGCCAAGCGCAAGCCCACACCGGCCCGCCGGAAGAGCTGAGCTTGGCCGCCCGGCGCAAGGGTCGCGGGGCCGCCAGGAAGCATCTCGATCGGAATCGCGCTCGCCGGCGGAGGGCCGGCGGGCGCCGTCTACGAGATCGGTGCCCTGCGCGCGCTCGACGAGGCGGTCGAAGGGCTGCACGTCAACGCCTTGGACGTCTATGTCGGCGTCTCGGCGGGCGCCTTCGTCGCCGCCAACCTTGCCAACCAGCTGAGCAGCGCCCAGATGGTGCCGGGCGATCGTCAAGCACGAGCCGGGCGAGCATCCGTTCGTTCCCGGGACCTTCTTCACTCCGGCGTTCGAGCGAGTGGGCGCGGCGCGGTTTCTCCGTGCCGCGCCTGGCGCTCGAAGCGATCTGGGACTTCGCGCGCAATCCGCGCGATCTCTCCCTGCCGAGTCGCTGACCCGGCTCGGCCACGCCCTGCCGGTCGGCATCTTCGACAACGAGCCGATCCGCCACTACCTGCGCAACATCTACACCATGAAGGGCCGAACCGACGACTTCCGCGAGCTCGGTCGCCGGCTCTACATCGTCGCCGCGGAGCTCGAGTCCGGGCGCTCGGTCGTCTTCGGCAAGCCCGGCCGGGACCATGTGGCGATCTCGCGCGCCGTGCAGGCCTCGAGCGCTCTGCCGGGCCTCTATCCGCCGGTCGACATCGACGGTCATTTCTACGTCGACGGCGTCCTCAACCGCACCGTGCACGCTTCGGTCGCGCTCGACGCCGGCGCGAAGCTCCTGTTCTGTATCAATCCGATCGTCCCGGTCGACGTCTCGACGGACAAGGCCGCCGGCCTCTATGCCGAAGGCGAGCTGCTGCGCCGAGGTCTGCCGTCGGTACTGTCCCAGACCTTCCGCACCCTCATCCACTCACGCCTCGACGTCGGGATGAAGCGCTACGACTCGCTCTACGAGGACGCGGACGTGATCCTGCTCGAGCCGGACCGGGACGACTACGAGATGTTCTTCAGCAACATCTTCAGCTTCTCGGAGCGCAGCGCCGTCTGCGCCCACGCCTACGAGTCGACGCGGCGCGATCTCCTGAAGCCGGTACGACCTGCTGGCGCCGATCATCGCGCGCCACGGCCTGAAGTTGCGGCGCGACATCCTGGAGGACAGCTCGCGCGAGCTCTGGCGCGGAGTCGGACTGGACAGTTCGGCCGCCGCTGCTCTGGCGAGGAACGGCGGCAGCCGGGAGTCGAGCCACGCGACTCTGGAGCGGCTCGACAGTGTTCTCGACCGGCTCCAGGCCTCTCTCGAACGCTGACTTCATCCCCGGCCAGCCCGGCGGGCGGCGATCGCCCCGCGGAATCGGGCGATCCCGGGCGAACACGGGTGATAGCCTTTTTTGGTTGCCGACCAGAAACCAGCTCCGGCGCCGTCTGTGGGGCGCCGTTCTCTGCCTGCTCGGCGGGCTCGCCGCCCCGGCCTGGGCGACAGCGGGCGCGGGATCGCCGGGTCCGCCCGACATTTTGCTCGTCTCCATCGACACTCTGCGCGCCGACCTGCCGGGCTGCTACGGCGGACCGGCGAGGACGCCACGGCTCGACGCGCTGGCGGCGAGCGGGCTGCGCTTCACCCACGCCCTGACGCCGGTCCCGCTGACCTTGCCGGCGCACGCGACGCTCCTCACCGGGCTCGACCCGGTCGAGCACGGATTGCGGGATAACGGCCAGGGGGCGCTCGCGCCGGCGATCCCGACCCTGGCCGAGCTGTTGCGCGCCAGCGGCTATGCGACCCTGGCGGTGGTCGGCTCGCGGGTACTCGATCGGCGCTTCGGACTCGGCCGCGGCTTCGATCTCTACGACGACCGCATGACCGCGGAGCGCACCGGCGAGTTCGGCTATCCCGAGCGCGCTGCAGCGGCGGTCGTCGACGCCGCGCTCGCGGCGGGCGCCGCCGTCGAGTCCTCGCGACCTCTTTTCCTGTGGGTTCATTTCTACGATGCCCACGCGCCCTACGATGGGCCGGGCGACAGCCCGCGCAGTCGCTACCAGAGCGAAGTCGAAGCGGTCGATCGCGAGATGGGTCGGCTACTCGACGAGTCTCCGTCCGGGAGCGCTGCGGCGTCCCCGGGTGGTCGCGGTGGTCGCGGATCACGGCGAGAGCTTCGGCGAGCACGGCGAGAGCGAGCACGGCTACCTGCTGCACACGCCGACCCTCGCCGTGCCCCTGGTGCTCGCAGGTGCGGGAGTGGCGCCGGCGCAGGCGCGGGCGGAGGCGGTCGGGATCCGCCGCTTGCCGGCGACGCTGGCTCGTCTGGCGGGGGTGAACGCCGCGAAGCTCGGTGGCCCGGCACTCGAGCTCGCGGATCCGCGAACGACTCCGGCGGTGGCGGTCTATCACGAGACCGAGTTCCCGGCGTCGACCTTCGGCTGGAGTCCGCTCGCCGCGGTGACCGTCGGCACCTGGCGCTTCGTTTCGGGGCCGAAGCCGGCGCTCTTCGATCTCGCCGCCGATCCCGGCGAGCTCACGAACCGGCTGCGCGAAGCGCCGGAGCGGGCGCGGGCGCTGCAGAAGGAGCTCGGGCGGCTCGCGCAGCGCGCCCGGCTGGCGCCGCCGGCTGCCGCACCGCTCGACGACGAGCTGCGACGCCAGCTCGAGAGCCTCGGATACCTCTCCGGCGCGAGCGCGAGGCGCGGCTCGATCGACCCTGCCGAGGGCGTTCTCTGGCTCCCGGACTTCGCCGACGCCAAGACACCGGTTGGCAAGCGGAGATCCTGCCGGGGCGAGGCAGCTCCTGCGCCAGCTCGTCGGTCGCAGCCCCGAGAGCGTGCCCTTCCTCGCTCAGTTGGCGCGGGCCGAAGAGGCGCTTGGCGACATGGTCGCGGCGCGCGGCGCGCTCGCCGCCGCCGACGGCGGTGAATCCGCAGAGCGAGTTCCTGCAGACCAGCCTCGGGGAGCTCGAGCTGCGGGCCGGCCGACCGGCAGAAGGCGAGCAGGCGCTGCGCCGGGCGCTCGCGATCGAGCCGCGCTGTCCTGCCGGCGGTGCTCGCGCTGGGTCAGCTCCTCGTGCGGTCCGGGCGCGCTGCGGAAGAGGAGGCGCTGGTGCGCGAGGTCGTCGCGGACGGGGTGCAGAGCGGCGTCCTCCTGACCCGGCTCGGGGAGATCGAGCTGCGGCGCGGCGAGATCGCCCAGGCCGATCTGCATCTTGCCGAAGCGACCCGTGTGCTGCCGGAGTTCGCCACGGCCTGGCGCCTCTGGGCCGAGGTTGCCCGCCGACAGAACGACGCCGAAGCCGCGGCGGCGCGCGCCGCGCGGGCCGCCGCCCTGAAGTGAGCGCGACTGCGCTGGCGCCCCGCGGCCTGCGGCGTTCGCGCCGCTAGTGCAGCTTGGCGGTGTGGACCTCGGTGTCGTAGACGAGCGCCACCCGCCCGTCCACGGCATGGGCTTCGAATAGGGCCGTCAGGCGAGCGAGCATCGCGACGTGCGCCGGTTCGCCGGCGGCGGGGATGTAGGACGACGACAGCAGGCGCGAGCGCAGTCCGGCGAAATCGAGCTCCTGAAAGTTGTCGTATCGCCTGGTCGTGTAGGGCCCGCCGAAGAAGTCCGCCAGACGTTCCTTGCCGATACCGCGATGCCCGACCTGCGCGTAGTCCGTACCGAATTCGAGCAGCAGCGCTTCGTACTCTTCGAGGAACGCGGTACCGCTGGACCGGCGGGCGTTCCAGATCAGCGCCACCCAGCCGTCGTCCTTGAGAATGCGGCGGAACTCGGCGCGCGTGCGGGCGGCGTCGAACCAGTGGAAAGCCTGCGCGGCGACGACGAGGTCAGCGCTCCTGTCCGGCAGACCGGTCGCCTCGGCCGAACCCGCCCGCGAACGAAAGTGCGGGTACTTCGCCAGCGCGTGCTCTGCTGCAGCCCGCATCGGGGCGCTGGGCTCGACACCGACGGCCTCGTAGCCGTCAGCGAGAAAGAGCCCGGTGGAGATTCCGGTGCCCGATCCGATGTCGGCGACCACCGCGCCCGGAAACAGGGCTCCCGCCGCGAGCAGGTCGTCGAGGAGTGCGCGCGGATAGGACGGCCGGGCACGCGCGTAGTCCTCGACCCGGCCGGCGAAACGGTCCGTGGGGGAGGTAGTCCGTGGGGTCATCGCTGAGATCCTACTGCGGGCCCCGGCAGGCACCAGCGCATCGAACCGCCGGGAGAAGTTAGACTGATCGACTCATGGCCCGCAAGCAAAGGCATCCGCACGAGCGCCGCTACCGCCAGCCGCAACCTCTTGAGGCGCGGCGAAGAGGGCACGCCGCTCACCGCGGTCGACATCGCCTGGCTGCGGATGGACGATGCGACGAACCTGATGCACGTCCACGGCGTTCTCCCATTGGCGGGCGAGATCACCTGGGAGCAGGCCGCGAAGCCGTTCGCCGAGCGCCTGGCGAAGATCCGCCGTTTCGGCCAGCGCGTGGCGCGCGACGAGTCCAACTTCGGAGAACTGGTGTGGACGGACGACGCCCACTTCGATCTCCACCGCCACCTCGTCGAGGAGCGCATACCTGCGCCCGGCGACGACGCGGCGCTCGCGGCGACGATCGAGAAACATCTCTCGCAGGCGTTCGATCGGGCGCACCCGCTCTGGCAGTTCCACCTCCTGCACGGCCATCGCGGGGGGACCGTTCTCTTCGGCACGGGTGCACCATGCGATCGGCGACGGCGTGGCCCTGATGCTGGTCATCCTGGCGATGACCGATCTCACCCGGCACGGCGCCGGCGTCGGGGCAACATCGACCATCCCGGGCACGGTGGACCATCATGGCCACCGCCGCCACCGGATCGAGATCGTCAATCCGTTCCTCGAACTGCTGCTTCGCCCGGCCGACGAGAGCTTCAGCGCGGTGAAGAAGGCGCTCGAGCAGGTGATGCCGGAGACCCTGCGCCTCATGCTCGCACCGGTCGAGGCGTTCGAACGGGTGAACCCGGTGCTGCGCGCCCTCGGTTCGGCCGGCGCCTTCGCCTCCCTGCTCGCCAGCCCGAGCGAGCCGGCAGACGCCGCTGCGCGGCGAGCTCGGCGTGCACAAGCGGGTCGCCTGGACCGCGCGGCTGCCGCTCGACGAGGTCCGCGAGGTCGGCAAGCAGCTGGGCGGCACGCTCAACGACGTGCTCAATACGGCGATGGCTGGAGGTCTCCGGCGCTACCTCCTGCAGTTCGGTACGCCGCCGGAGTCGCTCGGCCTGCGCGCTGCGATGCCGGTGAATCTCCGGCCGCTCTCCGAGATGGCGGAGATGGGGAACCGCTTCGGGCTCATGTTCCTCAAGATGCCGGTCGGCATGGCCGATCCGTTGCAGCGGCTCGAGGAGTTCCGCCGCCGTTCGGCGGCGCTCAAGCGCTCCGCCGAGCCGCTGGTGGTCTTCTCGCTCCTGCAAGCCGCCGGGTACCTGCCGGAGTTCGTCCACTCCACGATGGTGGCGATCTTCGGCACCAAGGCGACGGCGGTCTTCACCAACGTCCCCGGTCCGAAGCAGACCATCTATTTCGCCGGCCAGGCGCTCACCGATCTCTATTTCTGGGTGCCGCAGGCCGGCCATCTCGGGCTCGGGGTCTCGATCCTGTCCTACAACGGCGGGGTTCGCATGGGCGTCGGCACCGACGCCGGCCTGATCCCCGACCCCGAGCGCATCGTCGACGGCTTCCACGCCGAGTTCGAAGCGCTCAGCAAGGCCGCCGCCCGCCGCTAGCGCGCCGCGCGCGCGGCAGCGACTAGCGCCGGCGCCAGAGGGCGAAGAGGAGGCCCAGGGTCAGCAGGGGGACGAAGGTAGTACCAGGGCTTGCCGAAGGAGATCAGGATGGCGGCGGCGATGATGCAGGCGCCGCCGAGCAGCGTGGTCTTGAGACCGGCGAACGGATTCTCGCGCGGCTGGTGCTGCGCCGATTCGAGCAGGCGGAGGCCTTCGGTGATCAGCATCGGCGCCTTGGAGAGCGCTTCGATGAGCTCCGGGGCGCCGCGCATCCCTTCCTTCGCCAGCCGGAACGGCGAGAACTGGTCGAGGAAGATCGCGTTGACGTGCTTCTGCGAGACCTCCTTGACGTCGAAGCCGGGATTGAGGATCTGGCCGACCCCTCGAAGGTGACCAGCGCCTTGACCATCAGCACCGTCTCGACCGGGAAGTACATGTCGTAGCGCGCCCCCTGCGCCACCGAGCGCAGGATGAGGTGCGCCAGCGGGTACTCCTTGAAGTTCGAGGTCTTCGCCCAGCGGCGGCAGATCTCCTCGACTTCGCGCCGGAAACCGACGACGTCGCCGCGCCTGCCGGGCTGGGCGACCATCGAGAGGTAGCGCGCCGCATTCTCCGAGTCGCCCATCACCAGGCAGTAGTAGTAGTACATCAGCGAGCGCTTGAGCTCCTCGGTGAAGCGCCCCACCATGCCGAGGTCGATGAAGCCGATCCTGGCCCCGGGCAGGATCATCAGGTTCCCGGGGTGAAGGTCGGCATGGAAGAAACCGTCGCGGAAGAGCATCCGGATGATCGACGCGGCGCCGAGGTCGAGGAGATGGGCGCGCTGTTCGACCGTCGAGCTCCTGGGTCGCGGCCGCGGTCGGCTTGTAGCCGTCGAGGAACTCCATGCACAGGACGTCGCGGCCGGAGAATTCGCGGAAGATCTTCGGAAAGACGACGTCCGGCATGTCGCGGAAGTTGGCGGCGAAAGTCTCGGCGTTGTCGGCTTCGCGCGTGAGATCGAGCTCGCGCAGGGTGTACTCGGCGAACTCTTTCAGCACCTTCCTCGGCTGAACCCTCTCCAGAAAAGTCTGCAGGAAGCGGCCGAGCAGATTGAGCAGGATCGTGTCGCGCTTCAGCAGCTCGCGGTTGCCGGGCTTGACGACCTTGACGATGACCTCGCTGCCGTCGATGAGCTTCGCCTTGTGCACCTGGCCGATCGATGCCGAACCGAGAGGATTGGGATCGATCCAGGAGAACATCGCGACCACCGGGCGCTTGAGGTCCTTCTCGATGATCTCCTTCAGCCGATCGAGCGGCACTGCGGGCAGGCGGTCGAGGAGGTTCTTGAGCTCGTCGGTGATCTGGGCGGGCAGGATGTCCTCGCGCAGCGAGAGGACCTGCCCGAGCTTGATGTAGGTCGGCCCGAGGGTCTCCAGCCGCTTGCGCAGCTGCACCGGGAACGGCAGCGCCAGGAGCTCCTTGTCGAGGAACGGCCGGGTGCAGTACGAAGCGAAACGGGCCAAGCCATAGCCGCGCGGAAAGGGGGCCTGACGGCTTCGGACCCAGGCCGCGAGACCGCCGAAGATCAGGCCGAGGACGTGCTTCTGGGTGCCGAAGTAGCGGCCGACGAGTCCCGGCGGGGGGGTCTCGACGAGCAGCGGGAAATCGCCGACCTGGTCTTCAGGCATCGAACCGGGTGCCGCGAGGCGCCGCGCGGGCGGACGGGTATCGGCGGGTCCGCTCCACTAGCGATTGCGTCCGTACTTCTCGTGCGAGGACACCCAGTCGAGCGAGGAGATCGCCGAGGCGAGCGAAATCTCGCCGGCGAGGACGACGCCGGCGACGATCTCGGCGAGCTTGCGGACCTTGCCGCGGCCGGTGCAGCCGAGGATCTCGAGGCACTCGCGCTGCGTCGGCAGCCCGGTGCCGCCGCCGTGCGTCGCGACGATCAGCGAGGGAATCGTGATCGAGATGTAGAGCGCGCCTTCCGGCGTGATCTCGGTATAGGCGATGCCGGCCGAAGATTCGGAGACGTTCGCGACGTCCTGGCCGGTGGCGATGAACATGGCGGTGATGCCGTTCGGCGAGTGCGCGCCGTTGTTGTTCGCGCCCGAGAGGAAGGCGCCGACGTTGGCGACCTGGGCGTGGTAGTGCAGCTGTTCGGGCTCGACCCGCATGTTCTGGATCAGGACCTCGCGCGGGATCGTCGCCTCGGCGGTGACCCGCTTGCCGCGCGTGCGCATGACGTTGACGTGCGAGGCCTTCTTGTCGGTGGCGAGGTTGGACTCGAGGTAGAACTTGCGGCAGCGCTCCTTGAGGAAGGGCTGCTCGAGGATCCAGGAGCAGGCGGCGAAGGTGGCGCGGCCGACCATGTTCTGGCCGGCGGCGTCGCCGGTCGAGTAGTTGAAGCGCAGGTAGGTGAACTTCGACGGCCAGGAAGCTCTCGATGTAGAGGAGCTTGGCCACCGAGGAGGTCGCCTCGGCATGCTCGCGGATGGCGATCAGGTTGTGGTCGATCCACTGCGCGAAGTCGCGCGCGTCGCGGGCGTGATCGAAGACGAAGACCGGGGCGCGCTGCATGGCGTCCTCGACCACCGTCGAGGTGACGCCGCCGGACTGGTTGAGGACCTTCATGCCGCGGCTGTAGGAGGCGACCAGCGTCCCCTCGGTGGTCGCGAGCGGAATCAGGAACTCGCCCTGGGCGTGCTCGCCGTTGACCAGCAGCGGCCCCGCGAGGCCGATCGGAATCTGCGCCACGCCGACGAAGTTCTCGATGTTGCCGCGCGTCACCGCCGGGTCGAAGGAGAAGCGATTGACGTGCTCCACCGCCTTGCCGCTGTATTCCGCGACGAAGCGCTGCCGCACCTCCGCCATGCGCTGGTTGTGGTCGTCTTCCTTGTCGTAGGGGATCTGGACGCGCTTGGGGGTCTCTTCGGCGATGGCGTCGGTGACCTTGAGGTCGAGCTCGCCGAACGGCGTGGCTTCGAACCGCACGACGATCTCGTGGTTCCCCATGGCGAGCGGGCCGAAGTCGACCAGATGGATGACGACCGACTTCTTGAGCGGAAAGTCGAGCGCGCTCGACTTCGAGATCGCCGCGGCGCGCAGGCGTTCGCCCTCGCCGAGATCGATCTCGATCCCCGAATGCGGCGCCTCCATGCCGTCGATCGAGATGCGCGCGATGCGCGTTACGGAGGCGTCGCTCAGCCGGTTCTTCAGCGTCAAGCGCACTCCCTCGGCGGTGTTCGCGAGGCTGCCGAAGGTGTAGAGCTGCTTCAGGATGAGCGAGGGGATCTTCAGGAACATGCCAACTCCTCCAGGGACTCTTTTTACGCCAGCTTAACGCTTCAACGCGGAGCCGGCGCAGCCGGTGCAGCCGCGAGGTCGAAGACGACCCGGCCACCGACCACGGTGAGGACCGCGTGGACGGTCTCGAGCTCCTCGGGAGCGACGGCAAGCGGATCCTCCGACATCAGGACGAAGTCGGCCAGCTTTCCCGGCGCGAGACTCCCCTTGTCGTCCTCGGAGAAGGCCGCATAGGCCGAACCGGAAGTGTAGGCGGCCAGCGCTTCGGCGACGGAGATCTTCTCCTGCGGATGCCATCCGCCGGGATTCTTGCCGTCGAGGGTTCGGCGGGTGACGGCGGCGGCGACGCCGGGCATCGGGTCGAGCGGCGCGATCGGCCAGTCGGTGCCGAAGGCGAGGTGCGCGCCGGCGTCGAGCAGCGAACGGAAGACGTAGGAGTCGCGCGAACGCTCCGCGCCGAGGCGCTTGTCGGCCCAGCGGCCGTCGTCGGCGGCGTGGTACGGCTGCATGGAGGCCACCACTCCAAGACCGGCGAACCGGGCCACGTCGGACTGCCGCAGGTGTTGCGCGTGCTCGATGCGCAACCGGCGGTCCCGCGGGCCATTGGTCTTCGCCACGCGGGCGTAGATGTCCAGAATCGCGGCGTTTCCGCGCTCGCCGATGGCGTGGATCGAGGTCTGGAAACCGGCGGCGTCGGCGGCGGTGATGCGGCGCTCCAGCTCGCCCTCGGGGAACATGTCGCTGGCGAAGAGGCCGGAGGTCCCGGGGGCGTCGGAGTAGGGTTCGAAGAAGATCGCGGTGGTGGAGCCGAGGGAGCCGTCCGCGTAGCCCTTGAAACCGCCGAGCGACAGCCACTCGTCGCCCCGACCCTGCGCCTGGACGCGGTCGCGTTGTGCCTCCCAGAGCGAGATCGGGGTGCGGAACGAGACGCGAACCGTCAGCTTTCCGGCGGCGCGCGCTCTTCTGGTAGACCGGCCATTCGGCGAACAGCGGCCATGCCGGCCAGTTGCCGAAGTCGACCACCGAGGTGACGCCGCGCCGCGCCGCCTCCGCCAGGGCGGCGTCGAGGGCGTCGGCGAGCTCGGCGTCCGACGGTGGAGGAATGACGCGGAAGACGAGGTCCATGGCGCCGTCTTCCTTGAGGACGCCGGTCGGCTCGCCGGTCGTCGGGTCGCGCACGATCACGCCGCCGCTCGGGCTCCTTGGTCTCGCGAGTGATGCCGGCCGCCGCCAGGGCCCGCGAGTTGGCGAGCGCCATGTGCCCGTCGAGGCGGGCGATGAACACCGGATGGTCACCGGCCGCCGCGTCGATCCACTCCCGCGTCGGCAACGGGGCACCGGGCCAGCGCTCGTGGTCCCAGGTGACATTCGTGATCCAGCGCCCGGCGGGGATCTTCCGCGCGTACTCGGCGAAGCGGGCGACGAACTCCTCGCGGCTCGCGGTGAGACGGAGGTCGGCGCCGAGGAGACTCTCGCCGCCGGAGAAGAAGTGGGTATGGCTGTCGATGAAGCCGGGGAGGAGCCGTCTGCCGCCGGCGTCGATGACCCGGGTCGCGGGGCCGACGAGCGGGGCGATCTCGGCGTCGGTACCGACGGCGATCAGGCGCTCGCCGCGGACGGCCAGGGCGGTGGGCTCGGCGGTGGGCACTGGAGTCGCAGCGGGACCGGTGCCTCCGGTCCAGATTCGGGCGTGACGCACGACCAGGTCGGCGGCGACCTGCGACGCCGGGAGGGAGCCGGTTGCGGCGCTGGCAACGACGGACGAAAGGATGAGGAGAAGGCGGGGCGTCGGGCTCACGAGGTGCTCCTTGAGAGGGCTCTTGCGGTGGTTCCAGAGCCGGCCTGCGCTCGCCCGCATGCTAGCATTCGGCGGCCCGGCGGAGCAGCCTCCCGCGGCGCGGTTGCAAGGAGAAGCAGCGGTATGGCCAACGTCGTCGTGGTCGGTATGCAGTGGGGAGATGAGGGCAAGGGGAAGATCGTCGATCTTCTCTGTCCAGCCTTCGACGCCGTCGTCCGTTACCAGGGCGGGCACAACGCCGGGCACACGGTGAAGTTCGGCGATCGTCACTTCGCGCTGCGCCTCATCCCGTCGGGGATCCTGCACTCCGGCATGCGCTGCGTGATGGGCAACGGCATGGTGGTCTCGCCGGAGGCGTTCTTCGAGGAGCTCGAGCAGCTGCAGGCGGCGGGAGTCGACACCCGCGGCCGGCTCTTCCTCTCCAATCGCGCCCAGGCGCTCCTGCCGCATCATGCGCTGCTCGACCAGGCGCGCGAACAGTCGCTCGGCGAGGGCAAGGTGGGAACGACAGGGCGTGGAATCGGTCCGGCCTACGAGATGAAGGTGGCGCGGACGGGCGTCCGCCTGGGCGAGCTCGCGGCAGGCGGGGTGGCGGAGCGCCTGCGGTCGCAACTGGCGCGGATCGACGCCGAGCTCGAACTCTCTCGGCGGCGGCGTGGTGATCGCGCGCCCGCAGCGCGTCGAGGACGATTGCCGCGCCTGGGCCAGGCGCCTGGAGCCGTTTCTCTGCGACACCGAGCACCTCCTGCACCGCTGGCTCGACGAGGGCCAGAGCCTGCTGTTCGAGGGCGCGCAGGGCTCGCTCCTCGACGTCGACCACGGCACCTATCCGTTCGTCACCAGCTCCAGCCCCACGGCCGGCGGCGCGGCGACCGGCACCGGCGTCCCGCCGACGGCGTTCGACGGCGTGCTCGGCATCGTCAAGGCCTACACGACGCGCGTCGGGGGAGGTCCGTTTCCCGGCGAGCTCCTGGACGAGCAGGGCGAGTATCTGCGCAAGCGCGGCAACGAGTTCGGCACGGTCACCGGCCGGCCGCGGCGCTGCGGCTGGTTCGACACCGTCGCGGTGCGCTATGCGCAGCGCCTGAACGGAGCGCAACTGGTCGCCCTCACCAAACTCGACGTGCTCGACGAACTGGCCGAGATTCCGGTTTGTGTCGGCTACCGGATCCAGGGCGCGGTGACCCGCGAGCTGCCGTCGCGGCTCGATCACCTGGAGCACGCCGAACCGGTCTACAAGACGCTCCCCGGCTGGCGGAGAACACGGTCGGCATCCTCGACTTCGCGAAGCTGCCGCAGGCGGCGCGCGACTACATCGCCTTCCTCGAGGAAGAGATCGGCGCCCAGGCGGCGCTCATCTCGACCGGCCCGCGGCGCGAGGAGACGATCCTCAAACCCGGTGCGCTCCTCGAGAGCTGGACCTCGGGCCGTCTCGGCAAGGTGATCGAGCAGCGCGGCGCCTGACGGCGCGCGAATCGTTCTTCGACAACGCCGTCCGTCGTCCGATAGAATGCCCGAACCGGAGGGCCCTTAGCTCAGTCGGTAGAGCAACTGGCTTTTAACCAGATGGTCGGGGGTTCGATTCCCTCAGGGCCTACCATGATCGAACCCGCGGGCGCGCGAAGCGCCCGCCGCAGAGGCAGCACTGCAGGCGCAGACAGCACCGCAGAGCAGCACCGCAGGATTCGATGCAGTGCAGGGCCCATCGTCTAGCCTGGTCAGGACACCGCCCTTTCAAGGCGATAACACGGGTTCGAATCCCGTTGGGCCTACCAATTTTCGCTTCGCTCGCCGCACATCCACTCCCGGGATTCGGATTTGCCAGAGCCTGAACGGCCCGGCAAAGGCGAATCCCGTTGGGCCTGCCCATTCAACCATCGCACGGGGGACTTCAGCATCCGCCCCCGTGTCCCCTTCTCGCCACGGTCGACGTACTAGGAAGAGAGTCTCCAGGAGGTGTCGACAATGCCCATCCCTTTCGCCCCGAGGCGCCTGCTGTCGCTCCTGCTGGGCGCCTTGCTCGCCCAGGTGGCCCCTCTGGTTGCCGCCGACGGCGATCTCGACCCGGATTTCTGGGGCGACGGCAAGATGAACTACTCGTCGGTCTACGACGGCACGTTTCGCGTCGGCAGTGTCCTCGCGGCGCCCGATGACCGGTTGGTCGTGGTCGCAGCGCGGCTGCGCAGTCCTGACCCCGACGCGCTGTTCTGGCAGCGCGTCGGCTCGACGGCGCTCTCGACGATCTGCAACTTCGAGCCACCCGGGGGCGCCACCGCGGTGTTCGACGTCTGGGGCGCCGTCGGCACCTTCGACGTCGCCGGCCGTCTGCTGGTTGCCGGCACGGTCGAATACGGCGCCGGCAATCGGGTCGCCGCCGTCGTGCGGTTCCTCTATCCGGACTGCACGCTCGACACCTCCTTCGATGGCGATGGCTACGCGACCTTCGACCTGACGCCGGACGACGAGATAGCCACAGCGATCGACACCGACATCGCGGCACGCGTCTACGTCGCTGGGGCCAAGGGCCTCTCCGACGCCAACCAGGAGATCCTCGTGATGCGGCTCGAGTCGGACGGCGATCTCGATCCGACCTTCTCGGGTAACGGCTGGCTGACGCTCGACTCGCTCGGCCTCGCGCGGCAGGATCTGGCGATGGCGGTCACGGTCCAGGCAGATCACAAGCCGGTGGTCGCCGGCTACGCGGACGTGGCGACCGGAAACTTCGACGCGGTCGCGGTGCGGTTCACGCTCACGGGCGGGCTCGACTCGACCTTCTCGGACGACGGGGTCGCCAGCGTCGACTTCGACCTCGGCGGGCTCTACGACACCGTCACCGAGGTCGCCTTCGACTTCGGCAGCGGCCGGCTGGCCCTCGCCGGTGCGGCCGACGCACCGGGAACGCGCCGCGCCTCGGTCGCCATGCTGACCTCGAGCGGAGTGCTCGACACCGGCTTCTCCGGCGACGGCAAGGCCACCTTCCTGGTCGAGGGCTCCGACCAGTCGGCGCTCAGCGGTGTCGTCTTCGACGGCCTCGGACGACTGGTGGCGACCGGGCTCGCCTACGACGGCGTCAGCGGACCGGCCGACTTCGCGATCGTCCGCCTGGCGCCCAACGGCGCGCTCGATTCCGATTTCGGGTTCAACGGCAGCGTCACGGTGCCGTTCGACCTCCCGGGCTCGACCTTCGCCGACCATGCGACGGCCATCGCGTTGCTGTCCGGGCGACCCGTCGTCGGCGGCCAGGTCCGCCACTCCGACGACCGCTTCCGCCCCGCGCTCGTTCGCCTCGAGACCGCGCTCGTCTTCGCCGACGGCTTCGACACCGGATCGACGCTCGCCTGGCGCAGCTGGTACTGACGACCGCGATGGGCAGCACAGCCGGCGCAATACCCACAGATAGAGCGCCGCGGTGTGGCAGAGCCTGGCCTGCGGGCTCGATTGGCGTAAGATCGCCGCCTTGTTCCCAACTCCGGCAGGACCCGTGGCGCCGGTACTTGAGCGTCGAAGGATCGGCGCCCGATGATCGGACAACGGCTGGGCCCTTACGAGATCACCGCCAAGCTCGGCGAGGGCGGCATGGGGGAGGTCTACCGTGCCACCGACACCAAGCTCAGGCGCGAGGTGGCGATCAAGGTGCTGCCGGCAGCCTTCGTAGCGGACAAGGAACGTCTCGCACGCTTCGAGCGCGAGGCGCAATTGCTCGCGCAGCTCAACCACCCGAACATCGCCCAGATCTACGGGATGGAAGCCAGCGGCGAGGCGCACGCCCTCGTCATGGAGCTCGTCCCCGGCCCGACGCTCGCCGAACGCCTCGAGTCCGGGCCTCTTTCCTTTACTGAAAGCCTTTCTTTCGCTCTCCAGATCGCGCAAGCGCTCGAGGAGGCCCACGACAAGGGAATTGTCCACCGCGATCTCAAACCTCAAAACATAAAAGCTTCCAGTGAAGGAAAGGCCAAGGTCCTCGATTTCGGATTGGCCAAGGCGATGGAGTCCAGCCCGAGCGGAAGCTCCGCGGCCGACCTCGCGCGCTCGCCGACGTTGATGCAGTCGCCGACCCTCACGGCGGCGCACGGGACCCAGCTCGGGGTGATCCTCGGCACGGCGGCGTACATGGCGCCGGAGCAGGCGCGCGGTCTGACGGTCGACAAGCGCGCCGATATCTGGGCGTTCGGGGTCGTCTTCTTCGAAATGCTGACCGGCAAGCGGCTCTTCGAAGGCGAGACCGTTTCCGACACTCTGGCCGCGGTCCTGCGACAGGAGATCGACTGGACGGCCCTGCCCGCGGGGACGCCGGCCGCTATCCGTCAACTGCTGCGGCGATGCCTCGCGCGCAGTCCGAAGAACAGGCTGCGCGACATCGGGGATGCGCGCCTCGTGCTGGACGAAGTGGCGGCGGGCCGACCGGAAGAGAACGTAGTGAGTGGAAGCGTCCCCGGAGATTCCGCAACGCGCCTCGCGCCGACTCGGCGTCAGCGGCCATGGCTGGCGGCACTCCTGCTGCTCGTTGCAGGCTTCGCGGGGGTCGCGACGAGCCTGCTCTTGCGTTCGCCGCGCGCCGAGAGGGCGCGCGAAGTGCGCTTCCAGCTGACGCCGCCGAGTGAGCTGAGTCCGACGCGACGCGGCAGCGGGTTCGAGCTCTCGCCGGACGGACGCTACCTGGTCATGTCGAACGCCACCGGAATCTGGGTCCGGGCGCTCGACGCGGTGGAGTCGCTGCAGATCGCGCGCGTCGAAGGACCGACCTACCCGTTCTGGTCGCCCGACGGAGCCTGGATCGGATTCTTCGCCGAAGGTCAGCTGCGCAAGATCCCCCGCGAGGGCGGTGCGGCGCAGAAGATCTGCGACGCCGTGGAGGGTCGGGGCGGTTCCTGGAGTCCGGACGGGTTGATCGTCTTCAGTCAGAAGCAGGGCGTCGACGGCCTGTCGCGGGTGGGTGCACAGGGCGGCACGCCGGCACCTCTCACCCGACCGGAAACCAGCGAGGTGAAGGAGTATCACCGCTATCCACAGTTTCTCCCGGATGGGCAGAGCTTTCTCTTCCAGATCCTGACGGCCTCTGCCGAACGGGCCGGGGTCTACGTCGGCACCGTAAACGGCGCCGATCCTGTGCGGGTGCTGGAAGGCACCGATCAGGCCCGGTTCGCTCCCGCCACCCCAGCGGGGACCTCCGGCTCCGCTGGCTCTGCTGGCTCCGGATACCTCCTCTTCCGGCGCGGCACCGTGCTCATGGCGCAGGCGTTCGACAGCGGCCGGCGACAGGTCTCCGGCGAGGCCATCCCTGTCGCCGACGGCGTGGGCACGGCGATGAACACCGGCACGGGGTCCTTCACCCTCGCCTCGAACGAGATTCTGGCTTTCAGCAACTCCGGCGACGACGTCGTCGAGATCGTCTGGATGAACCGTTCCGGAGAGAGGCTCGCGGTCGTGAACCCGGACATTCGCGCACTACAGGGTGTCGGCCTCGCGCCCGGCGAGAGGCGCGTCGCCTATGGCGCCGGCGATCCTTCCGACATCTGGTTGCAGAACCTGCCGAACGGCGAGCCCTCGCGCTTCACCTTCGGTCCCGCGCCGGGCTGGGCGAATCCGCTCTGGTCTCCGGACGGCGACGAGGTGGTCTACACGACGTGGGATCTGAGCGGGCTGCCGCAGTACGAGATGCGCCGCCGGCGCGCCGATCGCAGCCGGGCGGAAGAGACGCTGCTCCAGTCGAAGACGGCGCTCTACAGCTGGGACTTTGCGCCCGATGGTCAATCCCTTCTCTTCGGCAGCAACACCTATGCCTCCTGGCTGCTGCCGCTCGCCGGTGAAAGAAAGCCGGTGGAGTTCCTCCCGCCAGGCGGAGCGCAGCAGTATTTCCAGTACTCGCCGGACGGTCGCTGGGTCGCTTACGCCAGCGATGTGCAGGGGCAGTTCGAGGTCTTCGTGACCTCGGTCCCGCCGAGCGGAGCCCTCTGGCAGATCTCGACCGGAGGCGGTTCCATGCCCCGCTGGCGGCGCGACGACGGGCGCGAGCTCTTCTTCCGCGCCAACGACGGCACGCTGATGGCCGTCGAGCTCGGCGGCGGCCCGGGGGCCAGCGCGATCGAGGAGCGCTCCGCGCCGCGGCCGCTCTTCGTCGGCATCCCGTCTTCGGGAAACACGCCGATCTTCACCTACGCCGCCGCCGGCGACGGTCAGCGCTTCCTCGTCGCCGCGAGCCGCAGCAGCGCGCAGCCGCCGATCACGGTGGTGTTGAACTGGCAGCTCGCGCTGCAGAAGCGCTTCGCAGGTCGCCCGTGATCGGCGCTCCATGATCGGCCAACGGCTGGGCCCCTACGAGATCACCGCCAAGCTCGGCGAGGGCGGGATGGGGGAGGTCTACCGGGCGACCGATACCCGGCTCGACCGCCGGGTCGCGATCAAGGTCCTGCCTGCCGCACTCACCGAGGACAAGGAGCGCCTGGCGAGGTTCGAGCGCGAAGCCAGGCTCCTCGCCCAGCTCCATCACCCCAACATCGCCTCGATCTTCGGCCTCGACGAGCCGGAGGCACGCGGGCGCTGGTCATGGAGCTCGTCGACGGCCCGACGCTCGCCGAACGCCTCGAGTCCGAGCGGATCGAAACCGCCCCGCCGCTCGCCGAGCTAGGGGCGCCGAAGGCTCTGACGGCTGCGACGGCCCCGCTCTGGCGGCGGGTCCTGCCCCGGCTTGGGTGGCTTTGGTGGCGCCAGCCGTTTCCGCTGGTCGGTCGAACGGGGGAGGACCTATCTCTGGGGACTTGTGGGCAACGAGACCGGAGGCGAGATCCACCGCGTCCCGTTCGACGCCGAGCGCGAGGAGTTCGGACGTCTCGAGCGTGTCCTCGCCGCCGGCGAAACTTGGGGACCGCTGCTCATTATGAGCATGTTAGCATGCACCTATGAGTCACCGATTGCAGGTTCTCATTCCCGAGAGTCTCGAGGCGCGACTGGCCAAGGCGGCGCAGCGGCGGCGCCTGTCCAAGGGCGAATGGGTCCGGCGCGCCATCGAACAGGCGCTGGCCGAAGGGCCCCGCGAGCCCGATCCGCTCGACCGCCTCGCTGCGCTCGGCGGCCCGACCGCAGACATCGATCAAATGCTGGCGGAGATCGAAGCGGGCCGCGGATGAAGGTCTTCGTCGATTCGAACGTGCCGATGTACGTGGCGGGAAGGGATCACCCGCTGCGCGAGCCGGCGCGGCGATTCCTCGCGCGGGTCCGCACCGGAGAGGTCGAAGCGTATACGTCGACCGAGGTGCTCCAGGAGATTCTCTACCGCTATTTCGGTCTCCGGCGCGCCGACCTCGCGCACGAGGTCTACGAGCTGTTCGTGCAGCTCTGCCCGGTCGTCCTGCCGGTGACGCTGGCGGATACGGATCGGGCACGCGCGCTGCTGCGCGCGGTCGACGGCCTGTCGGTGCGCGACGCCGTCCATGCCGGCGTGGCGCTCAACCACGACATCCCGCGCATCGCCTCGTTCGACCGCGGCTTCGAGCGCGTCGCCGGTCTCGAGCGCCTGCCGCTGGAGACCGGCGGATGATGTGGATCGCGCCGGCGTGACGCTCTCCTCTGGCACCCGCTTCGGCCCCTACGAGATCACCGCCAAGCTGGGCGAGGGCGGGATGGAGGATCCTCTCCACTTCCGGCACCCGTGAGCGACCGTGTCGAGGCGAAGAGGGCACCGGATGAGCAGCGAGGCTGCCCGCGTGGCAAGGTAGATCGACGCTGAACGCGAGGCTGCGGTTTCAGTGCGACAGTTCTGTGACAGAGCGCTCGGATGAGCCCGCCGCGGCGCGAACTCCTGATACAAAGAAGGCTCCGCAACGGTTTTCCCGTGCAGAGCGCGGCCCCTGGCTCGTGCGCTCGATGGCGGGATGCATCGGCTGCGGCGAGAAGGGAGAGCTGGCTATGTCAGGTGCCTCAGGTCTGCCGGAGGAGCCCACGCTGAAGGCCTTCATCCGACGCGAGCTCGAACGACTTCCCTTGTACAACCACCATCGCGATGAGCTGCGAGAAGCCAGAACGGGGTGGTGGTTCACGATCGATCGAGGGGGCGAGCGCGGTCCCCGTGATCTCCAGTCCTCCCCCCAACCGATTAACCGGCTCATCTCACCCGGCACCCGGCCCGGAGCCTGCGCAGAGCGCTTCTGCCCCGCCCACGGCTTGCCGCGCCGCTCGTCAACCCTTCGCCCGCACGATCCGCTCGAAGCGCACTCCGCGCACGATTTCGTAAGGGTGGGGAATCGCCGAGAGCGCGAAGCCTTCGACGCGGCCGCTCGCGTCGCGTGTCATCGCCAGTCCGAGTCTGGCGCAGCTCTCCGGCCCGCCGGGGACCAGGCGGAAGAGATCGCGCTCGATCGGCTGGAGGGGGCAGGGCGTCGCGACTCCTTCGCGATGCACGACGAGCGCGTCGTCCTCGAGCGCGAGCCGCCAGCGCGTGGCGAGCTCGTCGCTCACGAACTCCCCGAGATACTCCGCGAGCTCGGCGGGCGCCGGGCGCCAGAGCCCCGTCCAGGCAGTCCGCACGAGCACCTCTGGTTCGTCCTCGGTGCGCAGGGTGAGACGGCGCGGCGCGCCCTCGGGCTGCGTGAACTCGTAGGTCAGCGACTCCCCGTCGGCGTAGCGATCCGCGGCGAGGCGGGTGAGCGGGATCAGGGAACCGTCGATCTCCTCGTGCAGCACACCGGCCACGGCGACGATCTGCACGACGTTCCATTTGTCCTCAGTCGGCTGATACCAGCCGGCATCGCGCGCGATCTCATCGGCGGGAGCAGGGCCGGCAGGGCCGGTGTTCGGCTCGGGCGCCAGGCGGTCCCCGACGAAAAGCGCGGCGACGCTGCGCGCGAGGCGCCCGGGGTGCGACGGCAGCAGGTTGCAGAGCACTGTCACCGCGAGGTGCTGGTCGGGCAGGCGAAGGATCTCGGTCGCGAAGCCGCCGCCCGAGCCGCCGCGCGCGATCGTGCGCAATCCGCGCCAGCTGCCGTGGCGGAGGCCGTAGGCATAGGGCCCCGGCTCGCCGGACGGGAGCTGTGGCCGCGCCAGCATGCGGTCGATCGCCTCGCGCCCGCCGACCTCGGCGGTCGTGAAGTTGCGCTCCCAGCGCGCGAGGTCGTCGACCGAGCTGTAGACGTTGCCGCCGCCCACGAGCGTGCTTCCCGGGAAGCGCACACCGTAGCCGCCTGCGCTCGCGAGGTGGGCGAAGGCGCGGCCGGGGATCGGCCGCCCGCGCCGGTCGTGCAGCCGCGTCGAGCGCATGCCGAGCGGCCGCCAGATCTCGCGCTCGAGCAGGTCGCCCAGCGGTTCGCCCGTGACGCCCTCGAGGACGAGCGCGAGCACCGAGTAGTCGCTGTGGCTGTACTCGTGGCGCGTCCCGGGCCGGAAGTTGAGCCCGCGCTGGCGCGCGAGCAGCGCCAGCAGGCCGTCCATGTCGCGGGCCGCGCGGCCGGCGAGCAGCTCGAGCGTGCCCTCGTCGCGCAGGCCGCTGGTGTGGACGAGCAGGTCGCGGACGCGGATCGGCGGCTCGGAGGGCGCGAGCTCCGGCAGGAAGCGGCGCACGTCGGCGTCCAGGTCGAGTCGTCCGCTCCGTTCGAGCAGGAGCGCCGCGAGAGCGATGAACTGTTTGCCGACCGAGCCCAGGTTGAAGGTGGTGGTGGGCGTGATCGGGAGGATCGATTCGAGGCTCGCGCGCCCGTACCCTCGGGCGACGATCGGTTCGCCGTCACGCACCACGCCGACTGCACAGCCGGGGCGGTCGGCACCGGCGTGCTCGGCGAAGAGCCCGTCGATACTGGCATCGAGCCCCGGCGGGACGGGCGCGGCCACCGCCGCCGAGGCCCCGACTGCGAAGAGGGCGGCAGCGGCGACGTGGACGTGCCACCTTGAAGCTCGATGACGAACTGCTGGGCTCGAAGGGCGCATGTCGACTCCTCGCGGATGGCGGGTCAGAGCTCCGGTCCACTCCTGTACAACGCAGTACTGCGTTCGAACGTGACACCAGAGAGCTTCCGCCCGCCTGCTGGCCCGGCTCCCGCTCCGGTCGTATGATCGCACCGGAGGCTTTCCATGCATCGACTTCGGTCTCTCGCTCTAGCTGTCGTCGTCGCCGGAACGATCGGATCTCTGCCTGCGGAGGCCGCCAAACGGCCAATCGTGCTGGAGGATCTATCGCGGTTGCGCGAGGTTTCCGATCCGCAGCGCTCGCCGGAGGGCGCCTGGGTGGCCTACACGGTGCGCGCGAGCGACGTCGAGAAGGACAAGCGGGACACCGACATCTGGATGGCGCGCTGGGACGGCAGCGAGGAGATTCGCGTCACCTCCTCGCCCGAGAACGAGTCGGATGCGCGCTTCAGTCCGGACGGCAAGTACCTCGCCTTTCTCGCCTCGCGCGGCGATGAAGAGGAGAAGAAGAAGGGCGCCCAGGTCTGGCTACTGAATCGCGCCGGCGGCGAGGCGGTGCAGCTCACCGACGTCAAGGGCGGCGTCGAGGATCTGGTCTGGTCGCCCGACAGCTCGCGGCTGGCGCTGGTGGTGAGCGACTTCGACGCCGACGACGACCCGGAGAAGAAAGAGGGCTGGAAGAGGAAGACCGAGCCGCCGGTCGTGCTCGATCGCTACCACTTCAAGCAGGATCGGGACGGCTACTTGAAGGGGCTCTATTCGCACCTCGCGCTCTTCGACCTCGCGTCGAAGAGCCTGACGATGCTGACCTCGGGCAACTACGACGACAGCGAGCCGGCGTGGTCGCCGGACGGGAAGCTCCTCGCCTTCCTGAGCAAACGCGCGCACGCCGAGCCCGATCGCACGGAGAACGAGGACCTGTTCTCGATCGAGGCGCGGAGCGGCGCGGTGCCGCTGCAACTGACGAAGACCCTGGAGGGCGAAGTGGGGCGGCCGGACTGGAGCCCCGACGGCACGCGCATCGCCGTCCTGGTCGACGATGTGGACAAGTTCTACGCCTACGACCTCGCCAAGCTCGCCGTCGTGCCGGCGGGCGGTGGCGCACCGACGTATTCTCACTCCGGCGCTCGATCGCGCGGTCGCCAGCCCCTCGTGGACGGCGGACGGCCAGGCGCTGGTCTTCTCGGTCGAAGACGACCGGGCGGTGTGGATTGGACGCGTTGCCGCCGCCGGCGGCGCCGTCGAGGCCCTGACCACCGGGCGCCGCGTGGTCTCGGATCCCAGCCTCGGCAAGGACGGCGGTATCGCGGTTCTCGCTTCGACACCGGGCGCGCCGGCGGAGGTCGCCGCCCTGGAGAACGGCCTACTGCGTCCGCTCAGTCATCAGAACGACAAGCTCCGCGACGAGCTCGAGCTCGCGACCGTCGCCGACTTCACCTCGAAGAGCAAGGACGGCACGGTCGTCCACGGCCTCCTGACCCGGCCGGCGGGCGCCGCCGACGGCGCGAAGCTGCCGACCCTGCTCTACATCCACGGCGGCCCGAACGGCCAGGACGACTACTCGTTCAACTTCGATCGCGAGCTCATCGCCGCCAGCGGCTACGCCGTGCTCGAGGTCAACTACCGCGGCAGCTCCGGCCGCGGCGCGGCGTTCCAGAAGGCGATCTACGCCGACTGGGGCAACAAGGAGGTGCAGGACCTCCTGGGCGCGGTCGACGAAGCGGTGCGGATGGGCGTGGCCGATCCCGAGCGGCTGGGCCTGGGTGGCTGGAGCTACGGCGGCATCCTGACCAATTACGTGATTGCCTCCGATCCGCGTTTCAAGGCCGCGGTCTCGGGCGCCGGCAGCTCGCTCCAGATGTCGATGTACGGCGTCGACCAGTACGTCGTGCAGTACGAGCAGGAGATCGGGTTGCCATGGAAGTCGAAGGACCTCTGGACGCGGGTCTCCTATCCGTTCTTCCGCGCCGACAAGATCAGGACGCCGACCCTCTTCCTCTGCGGCGAGAAGGACTTCAACGTGCCGCTGGCGGGATCCGAGCAGATGTACCAGGCTCTGCGGAGCCTGCGGCTCGACACCCAGCTGGTGATCTACCCCGACCAGTTCCACGGCCTCACCGTGCCCTCCTACCAGCGCGACCGCCTGCAGCGCTTCCTCGCCTGGTGGGGAAAGTACCTGCAGCCGGGGACGCCGACACCTCTGGCGGATCCGAAAGTCTCGACGGAGCCGCCCGCGCCCGTGGGCTAGTTACTTCTTCCTTTTCTTCGCCAGGTCGCGCAGGGCGTCGAGGGCGCGCCGGTCGGTCGGGCCGAGGCGGCGGGCGGCCGAGCGCAGGTAGGTCTCGGCCTCCTCGAAGCGCCCGAGCTGGCCGGCGATCTCGCCGGCGTAGAGGTAGGGCGTGATCGCCTCCGGGTCGATGCGCTGCGCTTCGCGGAGCTCCTCGAGCGCCTGGACGCCCATGGTGGTCGGCGCCAGGAGGAATCGGCAGTAGGCGGCTTCGGCGCGATAGGCGCCGTTCTGGGGGTCGCAGTCCGCCGCGAACGTCGAACTGCTGCAGTGCTTGCGACCAGCGCTGGCCCTCCTTGAGCGCCCGGCCCTTCTTGTACTGCACCTCCGGGTCGAGCAGATCGGTCTCGATCCGAAACGAGGCCGCGCTCGTCCGGTGCACCGCCCCGGGCGACGAGAGCGCCGGCGGGAGGACCGTCGAGATCACGACGACCGGCGGCGGAGTGGGGGCCGGCGCGGCGCGCCGCGCCAGGAGCAGGGCGGCGCGTTCCTGCGCATCGTTCAGCCGGGCGAAGGCGAGGGCGCCAGCGGCGAAGAGCTCCTCGGCGGCGGGCGCGGCGCTCTGGAGCTCCGGGCGCGCGAACCGCCAGGGCGCGAACTCGAAGGCGAACTTGAGATAGAGCGCCCGGATCTCTTCGCCGGTGGCCGCTTCGCTCACTGCCAGGAGGTCGTAGGGATCCTGATGGCGGAGCTTCTCGAAGGCCGTCGCCACCTGTTGGCGAATCCGTGCCGCCTCCTCCGGGCCGGGACCGGATGCCTCCCGCGCTGCGCGCGGGGCGGCGAGTGCCGGAACCTCCGCGGCTCCGGACTCCGGGTCGGCCGTCGGCAGCGGCGCCGCGGCTACCTCCTGCGTGGCGATCGTCGCGGTCGGCGCGATCGTCGAAGGCTCTTCGGCCGGGGACCTGCCCGCGAGGCTGGAGAGACGGTCTGCGGGAATCACCAGCCCGAGGAGTGCCAACCCCCAGATTGCCCGGCTGAGCTCCGCCAGCGGCAACGCGGAAACCGGCAGGAGCTCTTCGAGCCGGCGCGGCTGGGCGAGCGCGGCGAGGAGTTTGCGTTCACTCTCGCTGGGCCGCAGCTCTTCGGCCCGCCTGGCGGAGTCGGGGTGGAGCGCGAAGAGCGAGCCGGCGAATGGGGCGATGGCGCCGTCGATCGTTTCCTGGGGCACGAACCGTTCGACGCCGGTGAGAACGAGGCGGGCGACCTTGACCTTGAGCGCCGCCGCGGACGTGAACGTGCCGCTCTCGAAGGTGATCTCGCCGTCGCGCCAGGTGAAGAGGTCGAAGAGTTTGCGCGCCAGGCTCTGCTGCAGGAGCCGATGGAGCTCCGTGGCGTCCATCCGCCCCTCGCTCGACGAGGATCTCGCCGAGCAGCACTCCCCGCGCGACCGATTGCGTGAGGACGGCGTTGGCCTCGGTTGCGGTCAGCCGGCCGCTCGCGGCGAGGAAGCGGGAGAAAGTCTCGTGCGCGAGATTGGAGCGACAGTCGACCGGCACGCCATGATCGAGCACGACGCGCTTCTCGATCGGACCGCGGCGCGCCACCAGGAGGCCGGTCGATTCCGCGGCGCGATGGGCGACGAGGAGGAGCGGGAAGGGCGTGTCGGCGAGCCGGACCGTCGACAGCGCGGCGAGCTCGCGCAGGTGGGCAGGCAAGGGGAACACGATGGGCGGATTCTACGGCCGATTCGGTCCGCCGGTGAAGGAGAGTTGGGCGGGCCGCGAGCGCGCCGCCGGAAACTACTGCCGGACCGTCAGCCCGGCGTTCGCTCCCCAGGTGACGCAGGGCGATGCGTCCCGGCGGGAGATCGATCGTCTGCCGCAGCTCGCCGCGTGGCAGGCGCGTCAGCGATCGCTGCCGGCGTTCCCGGCGGGACCTCGGCTCGAGGGTGACGAAGAGCTCCTGCCGGCCAGCAGCGGATCGCGACGAGGTCGTCGATGACCAGGGGACGGTCGCCGCGCATTCCGCGCCGCTCGGCGCGGATCGGCGTGCACCTGTACGCCGTCGACAGCGCAGCGTGAGCCGGTAGGGCACCGGCTGCTCCTCGCAGATGCGGGGCTGGCGCATGTGGATCGGGAGCTGCGCGAGTTCCGCGGCGGAGACGTCGCGGCAGATCTCGATCTTCCCGGCCGCGGTGCGGACGGCGAGCCGGATGGCGGCGCCCTCCGCCGGCGCTCCGAGCGGCAGGTGAGCCAGGGCCTCGACGCCGAGCAGGATGCCGAGCGCGACTGCGAGTTGCAGAGCCAGGCGCGGCAGGTCGGCGAGCCGCAGATCAGACAGGACGCACCTCGGCGATCTCGAGCGTCTTTGGGGTATCCGCCGGCTCGAGGTCCAGCGGAGGCTCGCAGACGAGCTCGAGGTCGGGTTGCTCCTCGGCCGTCGGTGCGAGTCCGGCGATCCGACTGCTGGAAATCGGCGAGCGCAGCGCGGATCGCCGGGCTCTCGGTCGCCGAGAGACTCGCAAACGCCACCCGCCGGCGGTCGACGCGCGGGTGCAGGGCGGCATCACGGCCGTTCTCGAGGCGCGCCGCGAGCCACTTCGGTCCTTCGCGGAAGAAGCAGTTGCGCGGCGGGCAGGAGAGCACGAAGACGCCGCCGACGCCGCGGCGAATCAGCAGCTCGACGACCGAAGTGTGCACCGATCCCGAACAGCCGGTCGGATAGAGAGCGACGCCCGCCAGGGCGAGCCGCTCGGGGTGGGCGGCGGCGCCGTTGCGGCAGGCGATGAGTACGACCTCCCGGCCGGTCGGACCGTTCGGGTGATGCCGATCGAGGTAGGCGCGGGCAGCGGCGAGCTGGTCGCGCCCATCGCGATTCTCGGGACCGACGCCCATCGGCGGGCAGGAGGCCGCGCAGATGCCGCAGCCGACGCAGCGGTCGGGATCGACCCGGGCGACGAGGGTGGAGCGACTGCGAGAGGACCGTGCGCGGCACCATCGCGATCGCTTCGTAGGGGCAGTCCTGGATAGCAGTGCGTGCAGCCGGTGCAGTGGCTCTCGTCGACCGCGGAGACCGAGATCGCCGCGCCGGGGGCGCCACCACCAGGGGGCAGCCGAGAGCAGGCCGAGGAGGCCGCAGCCAGAGCGCCGCCTGGGCGCCAGGCGAGAGCGCGCGCGAGAGCGGCAGCCAGAAGGCGAAGAAGAGGTCGGTCGGGCACGACCCCGGGCAGCGCCAGCAGGTCGGCGGCCGGCGGCAGCTCGAGCGGCGCGATGAGCGCGGCGGCGGCCGAGCGCGGCGAGCAGAAAGCGGATCATCGGTCGCGGCGGCAGCAGCGCCGGCCGCGAGACCCGTGAAACGTGCAGCCAGAGCAGCGCGCCGAGTCCGAGCGGCAGGGCGACGTGCAGGAAGAGGGTCATGAAGAAGAACGAGGAGGCCGGCGGCACCTCGCCGCTGAAGGAGCGGCTGATCGGCTCCGAGAAGATCGGCAGGAGGTCGAGCAGGCGGGCGCCGGCGATGGCGATCCCCTGCCCCTGGACATCCCAGACCATGACCAGCCCGGTCCAGCCGCAGAACAGACGTCACGAGGAGCAGGACGACGCCCGAGATCCAGGCGAGGGCGCGCGGCCCCCAGGTATGACCCTGGAGGAGCTTGCGCAGCGAGCGTGCGCGGCGATCGCGACGCACCGCGAGATCGGCGCTGTAGCGATGCAGGGAGCGCAGCCAGGCGCCGCCGGGAACGCTCTCCTGGATCGCCAGCACCGAGCCGTGGGGATCGGCGATGTGGTACCAGAGGAAGAGCACCAGGCCGGAGGCGAGCGAGACCAGGAAGGAGAGCACGGCGAGGTTGCCGCTCTGGTAGAACGGGTTCCATTTCGAGCCGTAGATCCGGTCGAGAAGGCGCTCGACCGGATCGGTCAGGTAGCGCAAGTAACGCACCGCGGCGGGCGGCCCGGCCGAGCCGATCGCGCCTTGCGGGTCGGGCGAGCAGACGGCGTTGCGTCGCCGGTCATCGGGCGCTCGCGTTGCAGCCGCGCGACGGCGTCGATCAGCCAACCGCGCGGCGGGTTCAAGAAGCGGAAAGCGATGCCGGGACTGGCGGTCGAGGACATAGATCAGGCCCGGGTGGCTGATCTCTCCGGTGGCCTCGTCGCGATTGCCGCCGGCGCCCCACTCCGCGAGCACGGCATTCACCTGCGCGATCTCTCCCGAGAGCACCCGGGCGCCGGGAATGCGCTCGAGGCGCCAGGCCTGCGGCGATCGCGGGGAGGTTGCCCGGCGTGTCGCGCCAGGGGTCGAGGGTGATCACGACGACCGCGGTCTCGGCCGGCGGCAGGCCGGCGATGGCGGCGTGCAGGGTGCCGATGAGCACCGGGCAGACAGTGACACAGTGGGCGAAGGCGAAGGAGACGAGCACCGTCTTGCCGGCGAGCGCCCCGAGATCGACCGTTGCGCCGCGCTGGTCGACGAGCCCGAGCGCCGGCGCGGGATCGAAGGTGCGCGGATAGGCGTCGGGGAGGCGCTCTTCCGCGGTGAGCGGCGCATAGGCCGCCGCGGCCGCGCTGCGCGCCGTCGACGCGCGCGGGCGACCCAGAGGCCGCCGCCCAGGAGACCGGCCGCGACCCAGACGATGAGCGCGACGCCCCACGGTGCGGCGCGCCGCGAGCCGCAGGCCGGCGCGCAGCTCGCCGCCCCAGACGGCGAGCAGGAAACCGAGCATCGAGAGCGGGCCGAGCACGAGCAGCACCCAGCCGTAGTTGTCGGGCAGGCCGGAGGGTGAGGAGCCGAAACAGACCGCCCGCGCCTGGTCCAGCCACTCCCGCGGCACCGGCAGGGGCGCGAAAGCGAGCACCCACCAGCCGACCGTGACCGGCGAGCCAGAGAAAGAAGGCGCCGACGGCGAAGCGGGTCGGGTGGGGCGCCGGATCGGAGCGCGGGCGCACGCGACGGTCTCCGTTCAGCCGATCTTCCAGATCATCGAGAGGACCTTCCAGTTGGCGAAGTAGTAGAGGATGAAGACCGCCAGGAAGACGAAGACCAGGATGATCGTCCCGGGAGCGCCGCTCTTGTGGACCATTTCGACCGTTTCGCCCTGCGTGGACCTGGGGTGGCAATCGGAGAACGCCCTGCGGGACCCCCGACATGCCGGGCGCGAGCTTCGTCAGGTCGAGCTTCTCGCCGAGGAAGACCGACTTCACCGCGATGGCGATGAAGAGCAGGACGGCGATCGAGGTGATCGTGCCGCCGATACCGATGCCGGCGAGCAGCAGGTCGACGACCGGCGGGAACTCGAGGGTGAACGGCGCCTTGGGGAAGGTGATGTCGGCGCTGCCGGCGCGGCACGCCGAAGCTGCCGGCGAAGGTCATCGACATCGAGAGGATGACGATGCCGATCGCGAAGAGGTACGGCTGCCACTTCGCGGCTCCCCAGAACGCCACCTTGCGGCCGGAAGATGAGCGGGAATCAGGTAGTAGGTGAGCGGCCATGAAGGCCAGCGCCGTGCCGCCGACCACGGTGGCGTGGAAGTGCCCGGGAATGCGCAGCGTGTTGTGGGCGATGATGTTGATCTGCTCGGTGCCCAGGGTGACGCCGGTGATGCCGCCGATGAAGCCGAAGATCACCAGCGAGAGGAAGGTCACCCGAGAAGCCGGGGTCCGCCCAGGGCGCCTGCCGCAGCCAGTCGAACGCGCCCCTTGACGAAGCCGCGCAGGCGCATGCCGGTCTCCATGCCCGCCGGCACCGTGAAGCCGTGGATCATCGACGCCAGCACCGCCAGGTACATGGCGTAGCTGGTGTTCCAGACCTTCCAGGCCGGACCGAAGCCGGGATCGACCAGGAGATGGTGGGCGGAGGCCATCGAGATGAACAGGATGTAGAGCACGAACGCCGAGCGGCTGACCTTCTCGTTGAGCACCACCGCGCCGATCGTCAGGGCGCCCATGCAGGTACCAGACCGAGACCATGGCGGCGACGTTGATCTGTTGCGAGGAGTGTCCGAGCGCCCACCAGACCAGGCGGTAGACCTGCGGGTCGACGTTCATTCAGGCCGAGCGACCAGAGGAAGGTCGGGATGTAGATCGCCGCGCCGTGCAGCAGCGTGATCACCGCGATGATCGCCGCGGTGAGGGCGCCGAAGGAGACCAGCGGCAGCGAGCCGGTGTAGCTCTTTTCCCGTTTGGCGACGACCAGCGTGGCGAAGAAGAGCAGCGACGCGATCAGCGCGCCGACCGCGAAGAGGATGATGCCCAGATAGTAGAGCGGGTGCGCCTTGAGCGGCACGTAGGAGGTGAAGAGCACGTCCGCCCGGCCCCAGAGCACGATGACGTCGACCAGCAGCGCGCCGACGAGCATGAGCGCGAAGCCGGTCCAGGCGAGCTTGGGCGCCGGCTGCCGGGCGCTGAGCACGATCGGTCCGGCGAAGTAGAGGATCGCCATCTCGAAGAAGATGATGAAGAAGATCAGCATGTTGAGGCCGTGCAGGGTCAGGATGCGGTAGTACCAGGTCGGCTCGAGCAGGTGCACCGCCTGCCAGCGGGTGAGCACCAGCAGCAGGGCGGCGACGACGCCGACCAGCAGGAAGACGATCCCGACGACGGCGTTCCGCGCACCAGGCGCTCGGCGTGGCGGTTGACCCGCAGGCCGGTGACCGGGCAGAGGCGCGAGGCGAGGCGCCAGAGCGCCGAGTCGGGGGATGGCGGAACCGGCAGCGCCGGCGCCGCGCGGAAAGATCTGCCATGGTGTTCATCGCGTCGTCTCCTGGATCGCCTGCGGAGTCACTTGCGGGCTCGCTTGCGCCACCTGTTTCGCCGGCCGACGACGATGCGGCCGAGCATGTTGTGGTGGCCGATGCCGCAGAACTCGTTGCAGACGATGCGGTACTCGCCGGGCTTGTTGGGGGTGATCCGCGAGGCCGTAGTCGTAGCCCGGAATGACCTGGAAGTTGATGTTGGCCGGGTAGAGGCTGAAGCCGTGGTTGACGTCGAGCGAGGAGAGGTGGAGGATGTAGCTCACGCCCTCCTCGAGCTCGAGCGCCGGATACCAGCGCCACATCTGGGCGAGCAGGTAGACGTCGCTGCCCGGCGGCGGCGCGACGAGCGGGATGCCGTTCTCTTCGCCGACCTTGTAGTCCTCGACGAAGGTGAAGACGCGCGCGCATGATACGCCTTCGGGCGTCGACCCGGCTGCGGATGCCCGACGGGTTCTGGCCGCCCTTGAATGTGCCAGAAGGGCATCATCGCGAAGAGCACCATGCACCAGGCGAAGGCGATCGCGACCCAGAGCTTCTCCTGCTTGCCTGCCGGGCGCCACCAGACGCCCTGCGGCGCGACGAGGCCGGAATGGAATTCCATGGCTGGCCCTCCTCAGGGCAGCTTTCCGGCGGGCAGGGTGAGGATCTCCCAGAGCCCCCACCCGGTGTAGAAGAGGAACATCACGATGAGTCCGGCGGCGAGCAGCAGAAACGGTCGTCGAACAGACGCTGACCGAGCGGGATCGTCTCGGTGGTGTTGCCCGGATCGTTCATGGCTCCCTCCCTCACGGGATGGCAATCGCTGTACGTTGGAGGGAACTTAGGAGAAAAGCAAAAACCGCTGCATGACGGGCGTCATACAGCGGTCGGTTGATGCGGTCCGGCGCGCCGAGGCGCGCCCCGGCGGGGAAGAGTGACTACCAGCCCTGCGGCGGCGCAGGGCGTCGATGTGCGCCACGTGGTGGCGGCCGTGCCAGGCGTACATGGCGACGCTCTTCGCCAGCGTGACCGGGCCGGGATGTCGGGATGCAGGAAGGTGCGGGCGAACATCTCCGCCGCGAGCGCGGCAGGAAGCGCTGCCAGCGTTCGTGCAGCGCCTCGAGCAGCGGCAGCGAGATCTCGATGTCGCGGCTCTTGCCTCGGGGAGCTCGGCCCAGGGCGCCTCCTTGTAGGGCCTGATCGTCGGCAGCTCTTCGGTGGCGGCGAGCTTGTGGCGGACGTAGGCGTTCATGTGGCTGTCGGGGAGGTGGTGCACGACCTGGCGGACCGTCCAGCCGGCCGTCGCGATAGGGCGTGTCGAGCTGCGCCGCGGAGAGCCCGGCGACCGCCCGCCGCATCTCGTCGCGGGCAGGCGGCGATCTGGGCGACGTGCGGCTGGCGGAGTCTGGCGGTGTAGGCGGCCGGGAGGTGCGAACTTGCCGATCGGAAAGCGCAGATCGTTCATGGCTTTCTCCTCTTGTGTGGTTCGGGTGAGCGGGCTGCCGACCAGTCGGCGGACGAGAGTGCGCGCGCGGTGACTTGGTAGATCACGACCCGCGTCGCCGCGAGTAGCGCCGGATCGCGGCGCAGCCAGTGCACGCGGCCGGCTGAGATCCGTTGGCCGCTACCTTGGCGCTGCGCCGCACCGGGCGATCGAGCGCGAAAGCGAGATGCTCGGCGAAGCTGGCGCCTTTGCCGCCGTCGACCGAGGCGAAGATCAGGGAGTAGCTGTCGCCCAACAAGAGCACGTCGCTGTCCGCCCGGCCGGTTGGTGTGGTACGGCAGATCGCCCAGACCGACGATCTCGTCGAGCTCGATGCGCTCGTGGGGCGAAGATCGGACCGCCGATTCCGTCGCCCAGCATGCGCGTCGAGGTCGCCCTTGAACTGGTGCGGGAAACTGCGCCGGCGCAGGCCGGTCGGCGGGCGCGGCGGCAGCGCGGTTTCACGGTCCAGGAAGCGGGCGAGGCCCGCGGCCGCGACGCGCATGCCGGCGGCGTTCCAGTGCGTGTCGGTGGCGAAGTAGACCGCTCACCGGCGCGCGCCGCGGCGCGCAGCTCGGGCAGGGCATCGTAGACCGGTATGCCGGCCTCGCCGAGCCGGCGGACGAGCTCCGGGAACGACGGATTGGCGAGCCCGGCGCCCTCCTCGGCGTCCGCCGCGCCGAGACCGGAAAGGCGCACGAGCTGCTCGGGATGGACCTGCGCCTTGACCGGTACGGGAAAGAAGACGAGCTCGATCCCGCGCTCCGCGAGCTCGTCATGCGAGCCGAACGAGGCCCGGCACCGGGTCGGGCTCCGCGACGTGGAATAGCGGGCGCCGGGGGTGCGGCGGCGCTCGAGCTCGCGCGGCGCGAGGAAGGGGGGGCCGGTGAGGTAGTCGAACTCGGTGCGGAAGTAGAGCCAGCCCTGGCGGCCGACGACGACCTGGCTGTTGCCATAGTCCAGCGCGCGCGCGAGCACCGTCTGGGCCGCCGGCCGCAACGCGGCCGACAGCGCCGACTCGCGCCCGAGCCGGTCCTCGAGCGCCGCGAGGCTCCGGCGCAGCGCGCGATTGGCGGCCAGCAGACCCTTCGCTCTGCAGGGTCGCGAGCAGGCCTCCCGGCGTCGGTATCGGCGCCTCGCCGGCGAAGGCGGTCGGCTCGCCCCGCCGCGCGCGCGCCGCTTCGAGCACCGCGCCGACCGGGAGCGCCGCCAGCAGCGCCAGGGTGAGCGCGAAGCTGCCGCCGCGTGAGATGCGCGTCGCCGCCATCTCGGCGACGGCTTCCGCTTCGCGGCTGAGGTGGGGTCCGGGTTGGCTCATCAGAAGATGTAGTAGATGAACGGATTGTAGTCCTGCGTCGAGAGCGCGGCGATGGCCGACCACCAGCAGGCCGAGCGCGATGGCGATCTTCAGCGGCGTCAGCTCGCGCGTCCAGGTCCAGCTCTGCTGCCCGCCCCAGACCACGATCGCCGCGACAGCGAAGCTCAAAGCGAGATAGGGGCTCAGCAGCAGGCCTGACAGCAGCGCTGCGGCATCCGCCGACGCTCCGAGGCCGAACATCCTGCCGAGGTAGGCGAGTGCGGCCGGCAAGTCGGCGGCACGGAAGAAGACCCAGCTCACCAGGACCAGCGAGAAGGTCGTCGCGACACGCAGCGCCCTGGGCATCCAGCCGTAGAGCCGGTCGACGCCCACCGCGCGCTCGATGGCCAGGAGCGCGCCGTGGAACGCTCCCCAGAGGACGAAGTTCCACGACGCGCCGTGCCAGAGCCCGCCGAGCAGCATGGTGAGGCCGAGGTTGATGTAGGTTCGTCGCACCCCCTTGCGGTTGCCGCCCAGCGGCACGTAGAGGTAGTCGCGCAGCCAGGTCGAGAGCGAGATGTGCCAGCGGCGCCAGAACTCGGTGATCGACTGCGACCGGTAGGGCGAGTCGAAGTTGCGCGCGAAGACGAAGCCGAGCATCAGCCCGAGGCCGATCGCCATGTCGGAGTAGCCGGAGAAGTCGAAGTAGATCTGGAAGGCGTAGCCGACGACGCCGTGCCAGGCCTGGAGAACGCGTGGGCGCCCCGGCGTCGAAGACGGTGTCGGCGATCGCGCCCGCACGGGTTGGCGAGCAGGACCTTCTTGGCCATGCCGACGCGAGAAGAAGGCGACGCCGCGGGCGAACTTCGCCAGCGTGTGCGACCGGTTGGCGAGCTGGTCGGCGACCTCGGAGAAGCGGATGATCGGCCCGGCGACGAGCTGCGGAAACATCGAGACGAAGCAGGCGAAGTCGACGAAGTTGCGCAGCGCCCGGGCGTCGCCGCGGTAGACGTCGATGGCGTAGCTCATCGACTGGAAGGTGTAGAAGCTGATGCCGAGCGGCAGGGTGACGCGCAGGCGCGATGTCGAGCGTCGCGGCATCGACGCCGAGCGCCGCGGCGATGCCGTTCCAGCTGTCGACCGCGAAGTTGAAGTACTTGAAGAAGCCGAGGAGCGACAGGTTCGAGGTCACCGAGAGCAGCAGCGCCAGGCGCTCGCGCCGGTTGCGCGGCCCTCCTTTGGGCAGGATCTCGACCGGCGTCCGGCTCCAGGGCGTCGTGCCGGACATCACCAGGCCGGCGATCCAGTCGATCGAGCGTCGAGGCCAGAAGCAGGATCAGGAAGGCCGGATTCGCCCAGCCATAGAAGACATAGGAGAAGAGCGTCAGAATCAGGTGCTTCAGGCGTCGCGGCGCGAGGTAGTAGCCGGCGAGCGCTGCCGGCAGGAACCAGAAGAGGAAGAGCTGGGAGCTGAAGACCATCGATCAGGGCGCGGTGCCCGCGGCGCTCGCCCCGAGGTCGAAATAGAGCGGCACTCCCGTGGCCGGCGGCAGCTGGTCGCCGAGGAAGAACTGCTCGAGCTGGGGCTGAGCGGCGAACGGTTCGAGAACCAGGGCGTAGACCTTGCCGGTCGGGGGCGAGGCCAGAACCTGGTTGTCGAGGATCGCCCAACGCGCCACCCGGATCCGCGTCGCGGCGAGCGGCGGACCGGAAAGCTGCCGCACGACCTCGAGCTCGTCCACGACCAGCGCTTCGCGGTAGGGGGAGATCTCCTCGAGTGAAGGCGCCGGCGAGGAGGCGAGCAGACGTACTTCGGCTTGGGCCCGCAGCCCCGCCGGGCGGGCAGCGATCAGCGCCTGGAGGCGCGCGGCTTCGGCGGCGATCTCCGTGGCCGCGAGCGGCCGGTTCCAGATGCGGATCTCGGCGAGGGTTCCGTGCCAGCGCTCGGGGCTCTTGGTCTCGGCGCCGAAGGTGAAGCTGGTCGGGCGCCAAAGAAAGAAATCGCCCGGCACGGCGAGGGGAGGAACGGTCTCGGCAGTGGGCACCCCATCGACGAAGGCGCTCAAGCGACCGGGAGAAAAAGTGAGCAGAAGATGGCGTGGCGCCGGCGAAGCGAGCGTTGCGACGGGAATGGCAAATCCCTCTCTGGCGCTGTCCGAGGTGCGCACTACGAGGAGGATCTTGGCGCCTTCCTGGCGCAGCGCGAAGTTCCGGGCGCGCGCGCCGTCCGACAGGGCGAGCAACGAACCGCGTTCCTGGAGCGAGGCGGGTGTGGCCAGCAGGGAGAGCGTCAGCTGATGCTTGGCGACGAGCGCTGCGGCGAGACGGCGGCCGCTGCCCTCGTCGGCCGAAAACAGGCCGCCTCCCAGGGCGAGGGCGAGATGCCGGTCGATCCAGGCGAGCCCCTGCGCTTGCAGGATCTCGCTGGCGCTGTCGGGGGTGATGCGGTTCTCGGCGGCCGCGCTCTGCCAGAGGAAAACGAGCCCGCGCGGATTCGTGCCTGCCTCGGCCGGCAGGGCCGGAACCTGCGCCGCGGTGGCTTTTTCCGCCGTGCCACTCGCGACCGCAGGCGCCGCGCGCGCCGGACGCGGCGCTCGATACAGATCGGGAAAGCGATCGACGGCCGGATGGGGTGCCACGACCACGGCCGCCGCGGTCGGCAGGAGGGTCTCCGGATCGAGATCGAGCACGTAGATGTCGTAGTCGGCCCGGAAATGATCGTGCTCGCCGGTCGAGGCTCCGACGGCCAGCAGCGAGGCGTCGTTCGAGAGCACGGGGAAGTAGCTGTAGCCGCGGTCTGCGGGAAGGTGCGGATCGCCCTTCTCGAGCACCGTCCAGCTGCGCCGGGTAGCGAGCTCGAAGGCATCGATCGGACCGCCGGCGCCTGCCGCCCAGACCGCGAAGCGGCCGTCGTTCGAGAAGGCCGGTTGGCAGCCTCCGAGCGAGGGCCGGGGGGTGACGCCGCTCCCGACGCTCCAGTCGGAGAAGGTCGGTGTGTTGCCGGTCGCGACTTTGCCACCCGGCGCCACGAGCCAGCCCTCGCCGCTGGCGCCCGCGGTGGCGAGCCCGGTGCTCGCGCCGGTCGACAGCCGGAGCTGGCGCGTGGCCCCCTGGCCGTCGAGATGACCAGCTCGTCCTCGCCCCACCAGACCGCGGCGCGATGCTCGCCGAAGTGGCGGGCCTGGGCGACGAGCACCCGGTCCCTTCCGCCGTCGGCGTCCATGAGATGGAGCTCGCCGGCGTCCCGGGTGTACTTGCGGGCGCCACCCGGGAGGCTGAGGTAGACCAGGCGGCTGCCGTCCGGTGAGAGCTTCGCGCAACAGTGGTCGCGCCCGGGCTCGTCGGCGGAGATCTGGCGCGGCGTGCCTTCCCCCAGGTCCTGGCGCCAGATCCGGAACTCGCCCGAGCGATTCGATTCCCAGACGACGAAGCCCGCGTCGACGACTGGCGCTGCCGCCGGTTCGTCCGCCGGCCCGGCGCCGCCGGGCGCGGAGTCGCCCATGCAGGCCAGCCCCAGGAGCAGCGGGGCGATGCAGAGGATGTGCAGGCGGCGAAAACGGGTGGTGGCCATCGACTGGCGAAGTATACGAATCAAAGGTCCAGGATGTCGTCGTGGCGCTCTCGAGGGAACCCCGGCGCCGATCTCATGGAGCGAGCCGCAGTCTACAGACCGGTGACCCGGACGACTTCTTCGAAGGTTGTGGCGCCTTCGGCGAGCTTGCGCAGGGCGGACTGGCGCAGCGTCCGCATGCCGTTCTTGACCGCCTCGCGCTTGATCTCCGGGGCGTCCTTGCCTTCGACGATGAGGTGCTTGATCGACTCGTCGATCGGCAGGATCTCGAAGATGCCGCAGCGCCCGAGGTAGCCGGTGCCGCGGCAGTCGTGGCAGCCCTGGCCCTCCTTGACCTTGATCTTCTTGCCGGCGGCACGGTGAGGCGCAGCGAGAAGGCCTCCTCGGTCGAGAGCATGCGCTCGGTGATGCACTTGGTGCAGATCTTGCGCACCAGGCGCTGCGCCATCGCGCCGATGAGGGTCGAGCTGATGAGGAAGCGCTCGACGCCGAGGTCGATGAGCCGCGAGATCGAAGTCGAGGCGTCGTTGGTGTGCAGGGTGGAGAAGACCAGGTGGCCGGTGAGCGCGGCCTGGATCGCGTACTGCGCCGTCTCGCCGTCGCGGATCTCGCCGACCATGATGACGTCGGGATCCTGGCGCAGGATGTGGCGCAGCGCGCCGGCGAAGTCGATTCCGATCTTGGCCTGGACCGCGGTCTGGTTGAACTCCTCGAGCACCATCTCGATCGGGTCTTCGATGGTGGTGATGTTGAGCTCGCGGCGTGGCGATCGATCTTGAGGGCCGAGTAGAGGGTGGTGGTCTTGCCGCTGCCGGTCGGGCCGGTGACCAGGATGATGCCGTGCGGGCCGGCGTGATGAACTCGTTGAAGACGACCGTCTCTTCCGGGTAGAAACCGAGACCGGAGAGGTCCTGCATCAGGACGTCCGGGTCGAAGATCCGCATGACGATCTTCTCGCCGAAAGCGACCGGCAGGGTCGAGACGCGCAGCTCGATCTCCTTGCCCGCCCGGGTCGTCTTGATGCGGCCGTCCTGCGGCCGCCGCTTCTCGGCGATGTCGAGCCGGGAGAGGGTCTTGAGGCGCGAGAGGATCGCCGCGTGGACGATCTTCGGGATCGACTGGATGTCGTGCAGGACGCCGTCGATGCGAAAGCGGATCAGCGAGAAGTCGCGCTTGGGCTCGACGTGGATGTCGGAGGCGCGGGTGTCGAAAGCGTGCTGCAGCATGAACTCGACGGCGTTGACGATGTGCTGGTCGCTCGATTCGATCTCGGACTCGTTCTTCATCCGGACGAGCTGTTCGAGGTTCCCCAGGTCGATGCCGGCCGAGAGGTCGCGCTCGGCCCGCTTCACCGAATGCCGGAGGCCGTAGAACTCGGTGATCGCCCGCAGGATGTCGGGTTCGGAGGCGACGACGAGCTGCAGGTCGCGGCCGGCGATGCGGCGGAAGGCGTCGATGCCTTCGATGTCGAACGGATTGGCGCAAGCGACCCTGAGGCGGCCGTTGATCATCGACAGCGGGATCATGCGATGGCGCCTGGCGAACGGGCGCGAGATCTTGGACTCGATCAGATCGGCGTCGAGGTCGAGCGTATCGATCTGCACCGATTCGAGATTGGAGTCGGCGGCGATGGCCTGGGCGATCTCCTGTTCGCCGATCGTGACCTTGGGATCGCGCAGGCTCGGATAGCGCAACGAGGAGATGAGGTCGTAGGCGACGGCTTTCTGCTCGTAGGTCGAAGGCGCCTTGGCGCGCGACGGCAGCTGGCGCGCTTCGCGCTTGATCTCGTCGGCCTGCCCGGACGAGATGAGGCCTTGGCGCGGCGAGGACGTCGGCGACGAAAAGCGGTGAGAGCGCCATACCCAAGAAGTGTACCGGAAGCGCGCCGACGCCGCAGTTCGCCGGCGCGCCTCCCGAGCAAGGCCCGGCTGGCCTGGGCGACTGTCTCTGCGGGCGTTCAGTCCGACCAGGCGCCGGTGTCGGAGCTCTCGAAGCCGTCGATGAAGAGGACGGTAGAGAGAAACGTGTTGACACCCCCGGTGTCGGTGACGCCGGAGAGGTCCTCGCGCGGCGCGCCGATGGCGAGGTCTTCGCCGGTGTGACCCGAGATCGGACCCGCGGCCAGTGCGGCGCCGAACTGGTCGCCATCCTCGGAGGGATCGAGGGTCTGGAGGAGGAGCTGGCGGCCGGTGGCGACCAGGCCGGCACCGGCTTCGCCGTAGAGCACATGGACGACTCCGGCGGCGATGAGGGAGCTCAAGGACTCCCCCGGGACTCCGATGGCGAGATCGGGGAGCCCATCGCCGTTGAAGTCGCCCGTCGCCAGGGCTTCACCGAAGCGGTCGAAGGGATCGGCATGCTCAGGCGCGAGATCCTCCTGGGTCCAGAGTTGATTGCCGTCGAAAGCGGAAGCGAGCTCGAGAACGAAGACCGCACCGGCCGCTTCGGCGGGCACGGATTCGAGATCCTCACCCGGCGCGCCAACTGCCAGCTGGTCGAACCCATCGCCGTCGAAGTCGCCCGCAGCAAGGGCCGCCCCGAAGTAGTCGAAGGCCTCCGGCTCGCCGGGAACATCCGCAGAGCCCTGGCTGAAGCTGGCCGAGTAGGCGTCGCCGGTGAGCACGCCGACGACATTGGAGATGACCTCCACGCCGCCGGCGGCGACCTCGCCGGGGTCGTCTCCGGCTCTGCCCGGCCTGCCGACCGCCAGCTCGACATCCCCCCCGAAGAGGATGTCGCCGGCGGCGAGGGCTGCGCCCAGGCGTTCGAAGTCCTCGGGGATGTAGTTGAGGACGGCATCACCGGCGACGAAGAGCAGGCTTGCGCCGCTCGCGAGTCCGCCCAGGCTGCCGAGGAAGACGTGGACGGCGCCCGCGCTCTCGATGGTCGGCGCGCCCTCGAGGTCTTCGTCCGGCACGCCGACGGCCAGCTCGTCGTCGCCGTCGAGGTCGAGATCGGCGGCGAGCAGCGTAGTGCCGAAGTGGTCCTCGATTTCGGCCGCTCCGAGGACACCCGACGAATCCTGGGTGAAGAACTCGTCTCCGGCGACCGTGAGCCCCAGGACGCTCCCGTAGAGGACGTGCACGGCGCCCGCTTCCGCGACCACGGCAGGGAGCTCGATGCCCTCTCCGGGAGCGCCGATCGCCAGGTCGTCGCAGCCGTCGTTGTCGAAGTCTCCCGCCGCGAGGGAGTCGCCGAAACGATCGCCGGCCTCGGTCGCATCGATCACTCCCGGGGTGTCCTGCGACAGGAGATCGTGGCCGAGCGTGACGGGGCCGGCGTACGAACCGTAGAGCACCAGCACCCGCCCGGCCGCGGCGTCTCCGCCGGCTTCATCCCCGGGCATGCCGATCGCGAGGTCGCCGATGCCGTCGCAGTCGAAGTCACCGATCGCCAGCGCCCGTCCGGTTTCGGCACCGTTCACCAGCGGCGCAGCGATGCCGGGCGAACCCTGATTCCAGAACTGCGTTCCCGGCGAACCCAGCTGGGCAGCGCCGGGACGGGGCAGGATTGCCAGAATCAGAATGGTCAACCAGCACGTGAGGAGCGACGGACAAAGCGGTCGTGTCATAGCGGCCTCCCAGGAAAGGAGAGATGGTGATCGTTCGGCCGAAGAGTGTCTTTCCGGACCCGTTACCCGCTGCTCACGGTTTCCTTCCGGCTTTCCCTAGAATGGCGCCATGGGTGGGAACGAGGAACCGGTGCGCGGACACCGGTTCGAAATCGGCCCCTGGCGGGTCGAGCCGGGACTCAATCGCCTCGACCGCGGGAGCGCGTCGGTGGCGATCGAGCCCCGGGCGATGGATCTGCTGGTCTGCCTCGCTCGCCGGGCCGGCTCGACGGTTTCGAAAGAGACGCTGCTCGAGGAGGTCTGGAAGGGCGCCTTCGTCATCGAAGGGGTCATTCCCAAGACGCTCTCGGCCCTGCGGGCGGCACTCGGCGACGACGCGGGGCAACCGACTTACATTCTCACCGTGCCGCGACGCGGTTACCGTCTCGTTGCGCCGGTTCGCTGGTTAGAGGACGCCGCGGGCGCCGCGGCGCCGTCCGCGGCGGCGGAAGGCGCCGGGCCAGACCCGGTGGAAAGCGCGCGGCAGCGGCAGGCGAGTCCGGCCTTCGCCGGCCATTCCGCCCCCTCCGCGTCGCCCGCGCGCCGGCGCGGCGTGTTGCTGACCGCTCTCGGAGTCGCCGCCGCCGGAGCTCTCGGCTGGCTCTTCCTGGCCTCCGGCGAGGGCTCCACGCCGGAGCCGGCGTCGACCACCGCGGCGGTCTCCGAGTCGGTCGACCGCCTCCTGCTCGAGGCGCGGCATCTTTGGGCGCAGCGCGGCGTCGACTCGGTGCGCCGGGCCACGGAGCTGATGGAACAGGCGGTGAAGGAGGCGCCGGAGTCCGCCGAGGCGCGCGCCTGGCTGGCGCTTTCGCTCATGACCCGGGCGAGCTATCTCGGCGGTGGAGAGGTCGCCTGCGAGCGGGCAGCCGACGAGGCGCGGCGCGCCATCGCGCTCGACCCCGAAGATCCGATCGCGCTCTGCGCGCAGGGGGTTCTGGCGCTGCAGCGGGATTTCGACGCCCGCGGCCGCGATTGCCGCCCTGGAACGGTCGATCGCTCTGGATCCGGCGTTCGTTCCGGCCCGCCAGTTTCTCGCCGAGGCTTTGACCATCGCGGGCCAGCACGAGCGCGCCCTGGCGACGATCGATCAGGCGCTCGGCACTCGAGCCGCTCTCCGCCCTCCTGCACGGTGTCCGCGGCAACATCCTGCAGCGCGCGGATCGTCCGCTCGCGGCGCTGGAAGCCTATGAACGCGTGCTCGTGCTCGAACCGAAATTCACCTGGGTGTATCGCAATCGCGCCCGACCGCTCGTGCAACTGGGCCGGGAGCGCGAGGCCGCGGAATCGCTCTACACCGAAAGGCGCCTCACGAGTGAAGCGTCCGGAGCACCTCGCGACCCTTGCGCGCGGCGATCGAGCGCGACGGCCTCGCGGGCTACTGGCGATGGCGACTCGAGCGTTACGCCGCCCTGCGCGAACAGGGCATCGAGCCGCGCCCCTTCCATCTTGCCGAGGCGCTCGCCGGCGCCGGTCAGTCCGAGACGGCGCTGGTCGAGCTCGCCAGGTCCGCGGTCTGTCCCGACGCCGACACGTTCCTTTACGGGCGCGAGAGTCCTGCCTTCGACGCCTTGCGCGACGACCCGCGGTTCATCGCCATCTACGACCGCTTCGCCCTGTAGACTCGCCGCATGCCAGAGATGCCCGGCGGCGCGGTGGCGCTCGCCTTCCTCGCGGCGGTCGCCTGGTCGCTGTTCGATCTCGAACGGCGCTTCCTCTCGGCGCGCGTCGAGGCGATGGCTCTGGTCGCCTGGGTGACGCTCGGTGCCCTGCCGCCGCTCGCGGTCTGGGCCTGGGCGAGCGGGCAGCAGCACCTGGAGAGTGCTTACTGGCTCCCGGCGGCGGGCTCGGTGGGGCTCAATCTGCTGGCGAACTTCCTCTACTTTCGCTCGCTTCAGCTCTCGCCGCTCTCGCAGACGCTGCCGATGCTGTCGTTCACGCCGCCGTTCGCCGCCGTCCTGGCGGCGGTCTTCCTCGGCGAGCGTTTGGGAATCCGTCCGGTCGTCGGGCTCGTCCTGGTGGTGTTGGGCGCGCTCGTGCTCACTTTGCGCCCCGGGAGGGGCTGGCGCGGCCTCTTCGCTGGCCTGTACGGCGATCGCGGCTGCCGCCTGATGGTGGCGGTCGCCTTTCTCTGGTCGGCGACGCTGCTCCTCGACAAGCGCGCCCTCGCTTCCGGGACGCCGCACCTGCACGCGCTGGTCCTCAACGGCGGCGTGGCAGCAGGCGCCCTGGCCGTGCTGGCGGCGCGCCGCGACCTTTCGCGGCTCGCCAGCCTGCGCGGCAGTGTCTGGCTGCTGTTGCTCGCGGTCGCCACCGGAGCGCTCGCACTCGGCAGTCACCTGGTGGCGCTCGGCTCGGTGCCGGTGGGCTTCCTCGAGACCGTGAAGCGTGGGGTCGGCGGCGTCCTCGCCGTCCTCTGGGGGCGATCGTTCTTCGCCGAACCGGTGACCGCAGCCAAGTTCTCCGCGGTCGCGATGATGACGCTGGGGGTCGGCCTTGTCGTGCTCTGAACAGGCGCGGCCGGGGCCGCTCTTCTATAATCCGCGACCTGCCGTGAACCGCCACCTGCTCGAAGCCCGGCGCACCGCCGCCGCCCTTGTCCTGCCAACACGGCGGGTGCTGACTGCCGTGGCGCTGGGAGCCCTGGGCACCTGCGCGGTATGGGCCGGGGAGGGAGGCGGGGGCGGGGGCGGACGCATCGGCGCCGCCGGAGGCCGATTCCCGACTCCTGGAGCGGCCGCGAATCTGGGACCCGATGGTTGCCGGGCGCCCCTACTGCCGCCTCTTCCAGGATATCGACGGTCTGCCGCAGAACACGATTCACGCGCTGGTCGTCGATCGCCAGGGATCGCTCTGGGCCGGCACGCAGGACGGCGCTGCCGCTTACGATGGCAAGGTCTGGAAGCGGCTCGACCTGCCGCATCCGGACCGCTCGAATTTCATCCGCTCGATGCTGGAGTCGCGTGACGGGTCGCTCTGGATCGGGCCGCCAGGCGGGCGGGCTCGCTCGTTTCCGCGATGGACGGTGGGTCGACCTCGACTTCGGCCAGACCGGCCTCGGGGAGATGCGGGTCAATGCGCTGCTCGAAACGCAGGCTGCCGACGGCAGCCCGGTGCTCTGGGCAGGGACCGCGGAGAGCGGAGTGCTGCGGTTCGACGGCGAGAACTGGACCGGCTTCGCAGTGGCGGCGGGCCTGCCGAGTGCGCAGGTCTGGTCCCTTCTCGAGACCGACGACGCCGAGGGGCGGCTTCTCTGGATCGGCACGACGGCGGGTCCGGCGACGTTGCGGCTCTCCGACGGGCGAATCGAAGTCCCCGCGGGCGCGCCGAGAGATTCAGTCAGCAGTCTGCTGACGACGCGTTTCGCCGGCGGGGGAGCGAACGGTCTGGGTCGGCACCTATGGCGGCGGCCTGCTGCGCTGACCGCCGCGGTGCCTGGAGCCGTCTGGGGCCGGCCGAAAACCTCCCGAGCCTCTTCGTCACCGATCTCGCCGTCAGTCCGTCGGGCGGACCGGATTCGTTCTGGATCGCCACGGATGGGGGCGGTGTCGCCCAGTACTCGGGCGGCAGCATTCGCACCGTCCAGCTCGGCGCGCTGCTGGCCTCGCGCGCGGTCTACAAGATCCTCGAGACGCGTGCCGAACAAGGGGCGCAGGCGGTCTGGCTCGGCACCCGCAACAACGGCCTGATTCGCATGACCGAAGGTCTCTGGCGGGCCTTCCAGCCCTTCCCCGAGACGCCGAACGTTCCCATCACCGCGATCCTTCAGCGGGTCGAGGGTGACGGGTCGGCATCGCTCTGGCTGGGAACCGACGGCTACGGTGTTGCGGTCTGGCGCCAGGGTATCTGGACGCGAATCGACGCCAGCTCGGGCGCGATCGGCAACGATACGGTGCTGGCGCTCGCCGAAACCCGGGCGATCGGCGAGCGCCGGTTGGTCTGGGTCGGCTCCCGAAACGGCGGGCTCTCGAGTTTCGATGGCGCGCGCTGGCGGCGCTACGACCGGGCCGGCGGCGCCCTCCCGAGCGACCTCATCCAGGCCCTGCTCGAGTCGCAGGACGCCGCCGGGAAGGGAACCCTGTGGGTAGGGACCCGGCAACGGTCTCGCTGCCTTCGACGGCACGCGCTGGCGACACGGCGCCGGGGAACCGGGATTCCCCGCGGCCTCGGTCCTGTCGCTCCTCGGTTCGCAGAGCCGCGGCGGCGTCGAGGAGCTCTGGGTCGGCTCGACGCAAGGCCTCTACCGCGTTCGCGGGTGGAGCCTGGCGGCACTGGCACGACCGTTCAGGTCTGCGCAACCGTCTCGGTCCAGTCGCTGCACGAGAGCGTCGCCGAGGACGGCCGGCGAACGTTGTGGATCGGTACCGATGGCGGTGGCGTCGCGGTGCTGGAGATGGACGATGCCCGACCCGAGCCGCAGACCGTTGTCCGAGCTCGGTTCGCCAGCCCTCTCCAACGGCTCGGTCTACTCGATTCTGGAGGACCGCGAGCGCCGGATCTACATTTCGACGAACAGCCGGCGTCTCGCGGCTCACCCGACGGCGACAGCGGCTTTCGCAAGGAGGAGTTCACCACCGATCACGGACTTGCCGCTCAATCAGGCCAATCGCGGCGCCGGGCTGGTCGACGACCGCGGCCGCCTCTGGGTCGGCACGATCGGCGGGGCCGCCGCCTTCGACCCGGCTGCCGAGTTTCGCGATCACCGGCCGAAACGGCTTCGCCTGGCCGGGAGACCGATCGGTTGCGTAGACTGCGCGCTGTTCGATCGCGGTGCGCTCGCCCACAATCAGAACAGGGTTCATTTCGAGTATGCCCTGCTGAGCTTCTTCGGCGAATCGCTCACCCGCTATCGCACGAGCTGGTCGGGTTACGACGAAACTCCGTCGACTGGTCGGCGGCGGTGAGCCGGGAGGTCGCCGCACTCGCTCCCGGGAAGCTATGTCTTTCGCGTCTGGGGTCGGGACGCCTCGGGGAACATCTCCGGTCCCGAGGAGATCGCCTTCGTGATCCGGCCCGCCCCCTGGCAGACGCGATGGGCGCGGCTCTTCGTCCTCTGCGCCGTCGCCGTCGCGATCCTGCTGGCCGCTCGCGCCCGAACGCGCGCCCACCAGCGCCGTGAGCAGCGCGCTCGAGGAGCTGGTCGGTGCGCGCACCCGCCAGCTGCAGCGCGCCAACGAGCTGCTGGTCGACCTCTCCTACGTCGACGCCCTGACTTCGTTGCCCAACCGTCGCCGGTTCGACGACCTGTTCAGCGAAGAGTGGCGGCGAAGTCATGCGGGCGGGTTCGCCGCTCTCGCTGGTGATGCTCGACATCGACAGTTTCAAGGGCTTACAACGACACCTACGGCCACCTGGTCGGTGACGATTGCCTGAAGTCGGTCGCGCTCTGCCTCGCCGACGGACTGGTGCGCAGCGGCGACGCGATCGCGCGCTACGGTGGCGAGGAGTTCGCCGTCATCCTGCCGGCGACCGAGGTGGCGGGAGCGCTGCTGGTTGCCGAGCATCTGCGCCGGCGCGTCGAGCGCCTGGACGTACCCCCATGTCGCGTCGACGGTCGGGACGCGTGGTGACGGTGAGCTGCGGCGTCGCCTCCACCGATCCCCGGCGCTCGAGCAGGATCCGGCCGAGCTCTTCCGGCGGGCGGACGAAGCGCTCTACCGCGCCAAGCGCGCCGGCGGCAACGCCACCCAGACGGGATGACGGCGGAGCGGTGGGGAGTTCAGGGGCTGGGCGCGCCTGGAGTCGCCCGGAGTCAGCCTTGCGGCCAGCGGCGGCGAGCTCGCGGCTGGCGGCGAATGCGCCAGCAGCTCGGCCATCGAATCGCCGCCGAACTTCTCGAGGCAGGCGTCGGCGAGGACCAGCGCCAGCATCGCCTCGCCGATGACGCCGGCGGCGGGCAGCGCGGTGACGTCGCTGCGCTCGTACTGCGAGAGATGCGGCTCGCGGCTTTCGAGGTCGTCGAGATCGACGCTGGGCAGGCCGTCGCTCAGCGTCGCGATCGGCTTCTTGTAGAGCGTCACGACGAGGTCCTCGCCGTTGGTGATGCCGCCTTCGAGGCCGCCGGCGCGGTTGGTGGCGCGCGGGAAGCGGCCGTCGGGCTCGCGGCGGCAGGATGGCGTCGTGCGCCGCGCTGCCCGGGCCGCGGCTGGCCGCGATCGCCGAGCCGATCTCGACCGCCTTGACCGCCGGCACCGACATCATCGCCTGCGCGATCCGGCCGTCGAGCTTCTCGTTCCAGGCGACGTGCGAGCCGAGGCCAGCCGGCACGCCGTGGGCGATGACCGTGACCGCTCCGCCGAGCGTGTCGCCTGCGGCTTTGGCGTCGTCGACCGCTCTCACCATCTCGGCTTCGAGGCCGGCGTCGACGGCGCGCAGCGGAGAGCTGTCGTCGACCCGCCGGATCTCCTCCCAGGTGGGCGTCGCCCGACCGGCGCCGATCGGGCCGAGAGCGACGACGCCGCTGGCGATCTCGACGCCGAGCCGGGCGAGGAGCATCTTCGCGAAGGCGCCCGCGGCGACTCGCGCCGTGGTCTCGCGCGCCGAGGCGCGCTCGAGGATGTCGCGCAGGTCGCGGCGCAGGTACTTCTCGCCGCCGGCGAGGTCGGCGTGGCCGGGCCGCGGGCTCTTCAGGCGCCGCAACTCGGCGAAAGCCGGATCGATCTCAGCCGGCGTCGGCGCGCCATCGCGCGCTGCCAGTTGGCGGCGTCGCGGTTCTCGATCCAGAGCGCGATCGGGGAGCCGAGGGTCTCGCCGGCGCGGACGCCGGCGCGGATCTGGCGCGACATCGCGCTCGATCTGCATGCGCCGCCCGCGGCCATGGCCGTGCTGCCGGCGGGCGAGATCGCGCGCCAGCAGTTCGACGTCGACCGCGAGGCCTGCCGGCATGCCGGAGAGGATCGCGGTGAGGCCGGGCCCGTGGCTTTCGCCGGCGGTGGTGAGGGAGAGTCGGCGGAGCAAAGTGGGGTCAGTCTACCGGAGGGGCCGCGGCGGCGGAGCCGCCGCGGCGGCAGGAAGCGCTCGAAAGGCGCTTTGAGCTCCTCGGGAAAGCGCACCGGCCGGCGCGTCCCGGCGTCGACCCAGACGTGCTCGGTCGACGCCGTGGCGAGAAGCGTGGCTGCAGCAGGGTCCGGGGAGTCGGCGGCGTCGGACGGCGATCCGGTACTCGAAGGTCACGCCGCGGCTGCTGACGCGCTCGACCCAGCAGGCGGCACGAACGGTGTCGCCGTAGCGGGCAGGCGCGCGGTAGGAGAGATGAACGCCGGTCACCAGCAGGAGCAGCCCGCGCTTCTCGATCTCGGCGTAGTGAAAGCCGGCCTCGAGGCAGAGGCGGGTGCGCGCCAGCTCGCACCAGACGATGTAGTTGGCGTGATGGACCACGCCCATCTGGTCGGTTTCGAAGTAGCGCACCTCGACTTCGACGTCGACGTGGTGGGGCGGCAGCCGGTGGCTCAGAACGGCCTCAGCGCGGCGGGTAGGCGGTGAGGTAGAAGTAAGCCGCTTCGAGCTCGTGGTCGCGCAGATAGGTGACCTCGGGGCCCTTGCCCTTGAGGCCGCCCTGGCCGCCGATCTGAGAGCGATGCCGGGAGCCGGCGACGAACTGCTTGGCGGAGTGCGAGGCGGTCATGCCGGAGAGCGGCGGGATCGCCAGCTGGCTCGGGCGCTTGCCGGACGCCGGCGAGGCCTCGTGGCAGGTCTGGCAGGTGCCCTTGACGATCAACTCGCCGACCCGGTCGACCGGAATCTGCAGCGTGTCGGTCGGCGTGTTTCGGATCCGCGATCGAGGCGAGGTGCTCGAGGTAGCCGAGGAGGGCCTCGGATTCCTCGCTGGCGAGGAAGTCGAAGCCCGGCATCGAGCGCCCGCCGGCGTGATCTGGTGCTGGAGGAGCTCTCTCGGCGAGCTTGGCGCGGTCGGCAGCGGCGCTGCGCCCTCCTGGCCCTGCTGCTTCTGCTAGCTCGGCGGAGGTGGACTTGACGAGGTTGACCAGCGGCAGGATCTCGGGCGCCATGCCGCGGCCGCCGGCGCCGTGACAGGAGCGGCAGGTGAAGCGGAAGAGGTCGGCGCCGCGCACTTCGAAGCCCTTGCGCAGCCAGCTCCCGTCCTTGGGAGCCGGGGCCGCGAGCTCGGGATCCTGCTCGTTCGGGCCCAGGGCGCCGACCCGTGCCGAGCGCGGACTTGTCGAAGTTGCGGCCGAGCTTGTCGAGCCAGGAGGGGCCGGTGGCCGGCGTCGTCGGTCGGCGTCGCCGGGCGTGGCGGCGGCGGGAGCGCGCGGCAGCTGAGACCGGCGATAGGCCAGGCGAGAGTCTGATCAGGCAGGGACGCAGGCGGGCGCGGAATCCAGGCGCGGAGTTCATGGCGAAAATCTAACACGCCGCCGGCGGAATCGGGACCGCCTCGCGGGTGGCCCGGGCGTCGCCGGCGGTCGGCCCAGCGCTCGCCGGGCGGCAGGCAGCAAGAACTTCGTGAAGGTCGGAGCGCGCGGACGACTCCCGCGGTCGGAATTCGATATTCTTGCTGTTTCCGGCACACGCAGCGCTCGTCCGGCTCGAACCGCCCATGCCCATCTATCCCTACCAGGACAAGCTTCCCAGTCTCGGCGCGGGCGTCTTTCTCGCCCCCTCGGCCGATCTCGCCGGCGAGATCGAGGTGGGCGAGGACAGCTCGTTCTGGTTCCACACCGCGGCGCGCGGCGACGTGAACTGGATCCGGATCGGAGCGCGGACCAGCGTCCAGGACGGCACCATCCTGCACGTCACCCACGAGCGCTTCCCGCTCCTCATCGGTGCCGACGTCGTCATCGGCCACAGCTGCATGATCCACGGCTGCACCCTCGAGGACGCCTGCCTGGTCGGTATCGGCGCGCGGATCCTCGACGGCGCGGTGGTCGAGAGCGGCGCCCAGGTGGGGGCCGGAGCGGTCGTGCCGCCCGGAATGCGGGTGCCCGCGGGGCAACTCGCGCTCGGCGTTCCGGCGAGGGTCGTCCGGCCGCTCTCCGACGCCGAGCGCGACGGCGATCCGCGAGATCGCCCGGCGCTACGTCCGGGTCAAGAACGACTACCTCGCGACGCTCGGGCAGGGGCTTCTGAGGATACCGACGATGGCGCAACGCTTCCAGGCCCCGAAGGGCACGCGCGACATCCTGCCCGCCGACACCGCCCTCTGGGCCGCCGTCGAAGCGGCGGCGAGAGCGGTCTTCGGCCGCTACGGCTTTCGCGAGATCCGCACCCCGGTCTTCGAGGAGACCGAGCTCTTCGCGCGCGGCGTCGGCGAGTCGTCCGACATCGTCGGCAAGGAGATGTACTCGTTCGTCGACAAGGGCGAGCGCCACCTGACGCTCCGTCCCGAGAACACCGCCTCGGTCGTGCGCGCCTATGTCGAGCACGGCATGCACCGCCAGCCGCAGCCGGTGAAGCTCTTCTACATCGGTCCGCAGTTCCGCTACGAGCGGCCGCAGAAGGGGCGCTACCGCCAGTTCCACCAGATCGGCGCCGAGCTCCTGGGCGGCAAGGGCGCGGAGTCGGACGCCGAGGTCCTGCTGATGCTCGTCGCCTTCCTCGCGAGCTCGGTTTCCGGGACCTGAAGGTCCTGTTGAATACGGTCGGCGACGAGCCGTCCCGCGCGGCCTACCGGGCGACGCTGGTGGCGCTTCCTCGACTCGCACCGCGAAAAGCTCAGTGAAGAGAGCGTCCGGCGGCTGGCGACGAATCCGCTGCGCATCCTGGACAGCAAGAGCCCGCAGGAGCAGGAATGCTCGCCGGCGCGCCGCAGCTGCGCGACTCGCTGACCGAGCAGAGCCGGGCGCACTTCGCGGCGCGTCTGTCGCGCTCTCGAGCAGTTCGACGTCGCCTACGAGGTCTCGCCGCGCCTGGTGCGCGGACTCGACTACTACACCAACACCGTCTTCGAGATCGTCTCCGAGGGGCTGGGGTCGCAGAACGCCATCTGCGGCGGCGGAGCCTACGAGGGGCTGGTCGAGGAGCTGGGCGGCCCGCCGACCTACGGCGTCGGCTTCGCCATCGGCGAGGACCGGCTGCTCGACGTCCTGCCCGCCGACTCGCCGGCCCGCCGGGCCGGCCTGTTCGTCTCCGTCGGGCCGGTCGTGGTGACCGGGTCGGAAAAGCTTCCAGTAAGGGAAGGGGAGCTCGCGGCGGCCTTCGGTCTGGTCGAGCGCTTGCGGCGGCTCGGGATTCCGGCCGTCGAAGGTGCCGGGAAAGCAGGAGAAGGTCTACGAGCCGCGCGGTGGCGATGCAGTCGCCCGCCATCGTCTACATCGGCGAGACGAGGGTCCCGGCGACGGCGCCTGCAATGTCCGCATTCCTGGGCACGCGGCGAGCGCCTCGCAACTCGACGAGTCGGAGCTCGCGGAAGCGCTGCAGAGGATTCTTTTCCTTTACTGGAGCTTTTCGAGAGCGTCTGCGCCTGCGAAGCTGTTGCCCGCGAATGCGGTCTCGGCTATCAGGACGGGGAAGAGCGGTTGAGTCTTGCCCTACGGGCACGAGGTGAAGTCATGAAGCGCAGAGGAGCGGGGACGCTGTCCCGTGCGGATATCGGAACGAAGGTCCTGTTGCAGGCCTGGGTGCAGCGCCGGCGCGATCACGGCGGCGTGCTGTTCCTCGACCTGCGCGACCGCAGCGGCGTGGCGCAGGTGGTGGCGAAGCCGGACCAGTCGGCGGCGGCGCTGCGCGGTGCTCGACCCGGTGCGGTCCGAGTGGGTGGTCGAGGTCGAGGGGACGGTCGATCGCGCGCGAGCCGGAGGCGGTGAACCCGAAGATGGCGACCGGCGAGGTCGAGGTCCTGGCCGAGCGCGCCGTCGTGCTGTCGAAGTCCGACCCGCTGCCGTTCGCGGTCGACTCGCGCGCCGACGTCAGCCGAGGAGATGCGGCTCAAGTACCGCTTCCTCGACCTGCGCCGGCCGGAGCTGGCGAAGAACTTCATTCTGCGCCACGAGATCACCCACGCCGTGCGCGGCTACTTCCACGAGCAGGGCTTCCTCGACATCGAGACCCCGATCCTGACCAAGTCGACCCCCGAGGGTGCGCGCGACTACCTCGTGCCGTCGCGCGTCCATCGCGGCGAGTTCTACGCCCTGCCGCAGTCGCCGCAGCTCTTCAAGCAGCTGCTGATGATCGCCGGCTTCGAGAAGTACATGCAGATCGCGCGCTGCTTCCGCGATGAGGACCTGCGCGCCGACCGCCAGCCCGAGTTCACCCAGATCGACCTCGAGATGTCGTTCCCGACCGAGGAGGACATCTTCGAGCTCATCGAGGGTCTGTTCGCGCGGGTCTTCCCGATGGTCGGCATCGCCGTCCAGACGCCGTTCCGCCGCCTGACCTACGACGACGCGATGGCGCGCTACGGCAGCGACAAGCCCGACCTGCGGTTCGGCGTCGAGATTCAGGACGTCACCGCGGTCGGCCGCGGCCTCGTCGTTCAAGGTCTTCCAGAAGGTCGCGAGCGAGGGCGGCGTGGTGCGCGCCATCGTGGTGCCGGACGGGGCCGCGATCAGCCGGTCGCAGACCGACCTGTGGAGCGACTTCGTCAAGAAGCTAGGGCCTGCCGGGAGTCCTGCTGCTCAAGCGGGCGAACGGCGAGCTCGACGTTCTCGGTCAAGCAGGGGCTCTGGCGCCGGAGGAGCTCGCGGCGATCGCCGACGCGCTCGGCGTGCAGGAGGGGGACATCGCGGTCCTGGCGGCGGGCACGCCGATGACGGTCGTCGCCGGCCGCTGGGCGCGCTGCGCCTCGAGCTCGCGCGCCAGTACGAGCTGGATCCCGGCGGACCGCTGGGAGTTCCTCTGGGTCACCGATTCCCGCTGCTCGAATGGGGCGCCGAGGAGCAGCGCTGGTTCTCGATGCACCACCCGTTCACCAGCCCGGACCTCGCCGGTGTCGAGTCGCTTGACAGCCGATCCGGGCGCGCTCGAGGCGCGCGCCTACGACGTGGTGCTCAACGGCACCGAGCTCGGCGGCGGCTCGATCCGGATCCACGACCGGCGAGGTGCAGGAGCAGGTCTTCCGCCTGCTCGGCATCGGCGAGGAGGAGGCGCGCGAGCGCTTCGGCTTCCTGCTCGACGCCCTCCGGCTGGGCGCGCCGCCGCACGGTGGCCTGGCGCTCGGCCTCGACCGCATGGTGATGCTGATGACCGGCGCGCACGTCGCTGCGCGACGTCATCGCCTTCCCGAAGACCGCTTCGGCGAGCTGCCTGATGACCGAGGCGCCCTCGGCCGGTCGACTCCCGCCAGCTGCGCGAGCTCGGCCTGCTGCTCGCGCCGGCGTCCAAGGCCTGAGGGCGCGGACGAATGGCGCGGCGCGAGCCTCTCGAGCCTCCGGCACCCGCGGGGCGATGACGAGGATCGTCGCCGGCGAGGGCTGCTCGCGCGCGGCGCTGGCGGAGAGCCCGGCGCTCTGGCGCGGCCGGACGGTCTTTCTGGTTTCGAGCCCGGCGCGTACTCGCGGCTCCAGGGAGCGGCGCTCGCCCCTCTGCCGGGAGCCGCGGCGCGCGCTCCGTCGATGCTCGAGGTCCCCGACGGCGAGGCCGGCGAAGAGCCTGGCGGAGGCGGGGCGGCTCTGGGAGGCGATGGCGCGGGCCGGCGGCAAGCGGGACAGCGTCGTCGTCGGCCTTCGGCGGCGGCAGCGTCGGCGATCTCGCCGGCTTCGTCGCCGCGACCTTCCTGCGCGGCGTCGCCTTCGTGCAGCTGCCGACCACGCTCCTGGCGCAGATCGACGCCGCGATCGGCGGCAAGACGGCGATCGACATCGCCGCAGGCAAGAACCTGGTCGGCGCCTTCCACCATCCCGAGCTCGTGGTGGCCGACAGCACGCTGCTGTCGACCCTGCCGCGGGCCGAGCTGCGCTCCGGCCTGGTCGAGGCGATCAAGATGGCGGCGCTGCTCGATCCCGATCTGCTTGCCCGGATCGAGCGCGACCTCGAGCCGCTGCTCGCCGGCGATCCGGCCGCTCTCGCGCCCGGTCGTGCGCGGCGCGGCGGCGGCCAAGGTCGGGGTGGTGGAGCGCGATCCGTTGGAGGGCGGGGAGCGCCAGCTGCTGAACTACGGCCACACGCTCGGGCACGCCCTCGAGGCGGCTGCCGGGTATGGGACGATGCTGCACGGCGACGCGGTCGCCTGGGGAATGCGCTTCTGCCACCGGCTCGCCGCGGCGCAGGGGCGCCGATCCCGACTTTCTGCGCGCGGGTCGAGCGGCTTCTCGACCGGCTCGGCGTGCCGCCTGCCGCCCGCGGTCGAGGCCGCGGAGGTGGTCGGCAACCTGGCGCCGCGACAAGAAGGCGCGCGAGTCCGGGCTGACCTGGATCCTGCCGATGGCGCCCGGCGCCGGGGAGCGGACGCAGGGAATCGGCGAGGCCGAGGTCGCGCGCGGAGGTCGAGTCGTCTCGTTCCCGAGCCTCCGCACCGGCGCCGGGCCCGTATAATGCCCCCGGAGCCACGTGCGGCGGGCGCCGCCGGTGCTCCGACCATGCCATGGGTGCGCTACCCGACCTGACTCGACGACTGAAGCTCCGGCATGTGGCGTTCCTGCTGCTGCTGCTCTCCGGCGCCATTCCGCTCGCGATCACGAACTGGCTGCTGATCGCCCAGAATCGGGAGCTCCTGGTCACCGAGGAGAAGAGCTTCCTGACCTCTTCCGCGCAGTCGCTCTCGCGCGAGCTCGACGATTATCTCGCCGGAGCCCGCCGGGAGCTCGAGCAGCTGGGCGCCGGCATGCTCGCTCCGCCCGGACCCGACCAGATCGACGAGCGCCTGCGCGAACCCTGGGTCACGAGCCTATCTGCAGCGCTTCATCGTGGCGCGAGCCGCCAGCCGCTCGCGCTGCGCGTGCTCGACCTCGAGGGTGCCGGATGGAGCTTCTCGCCGCCCGACCTCGGCGAGGCTCTCCGAGCGCGCCCTCGACGAGGCCTTCGCCGCCGCGCTCGCCCAGAAAGGCAGCCGATCTATCGCTTCGCCGTGCTGCCGCGCTCCAACGAGCCGGTTGCGGCCCTGGCGGTGCCGATCCGCGCACGAACGCGGCGAGATCTCGATGGTGGTCGAGATCCTCATCCGGCTGCGCCTCATGGAGGCGGTGCTCGAGCGCGACGCCAGGGGACAGGGAGTGGTGCAGATCTTCCTGATCGACCGCGACGGGAGCCTGCTCTGGTCGGAGGGCGCGACGGCGCGGCGTCAGACAGGCCGCTCGCGAAGTCCGAATCTGGTGCGCGACTTCGCGCGGAAGCCGCTCAACCTGACCGCCGAGTACGACCTCGAGAGCGAGCAGCGGCTCGGTGGCGATGCTCGGCATGGTGAGCCCGGTGGTCGAGAGCGGGTGGGGCGTCGTCGTCCACCGGCCGGTGGCGGCGGCCTACGAGTCGGCGCGCGCGCATGGTCATCAGCGCCCTGCTGGCGACCGTGCTGCTGCTTCTGCTCGCGGTGCTGCTTCGCGATCTACGCCTCGCGCTGGCTCGGCCAGCCGATCCGCCAGCTGTCCGAGACCGCGCACAGCATGGCCTCCGGCAACTTCGGCGAGCGCCTGCCGGAGCAGCGCCTCGTCGCCGAGCTCGCCGACCTCTCCGCCGACTTCAATCTCATGGCCGGGTACGTCGAGGACCACGTCGCGCAAGCTCAACGAAGCGGCGCGGCAGAACCGCGAGCTGTTCATCAGCTCGATCCGCGCCTTCGCGGCCGCGATCGACGCCAAGGACCCCTACACCCGCGGCCACTCCGAGCGCGTCGCCGAGCTCTCGCGGCTGATCGCCAGGTCGCTCGGGCAGAGCGAGGAGTTCCAGCACAAGCTCTGGATCGGCGCGCTGCTGCACGACGTCGGCAAGATCGGCATCGAAGACCGGGTGCTGAACAAGAGCGGCGTGCTGACCGCCGGAGGAGTTCGAGCAGATGAAGGCGCCATCCGGCGATCGGCGCGGAGATCCTGCAGTCGATCGAGCCGCTGCGCGAGATGCTGCCGGCGGTGCGCTGGCATCACGAGAACTGGAACGGCAAGGGCTACCCGGACCAGCTGCGCGGCGCGGCCATCCCGCTGATGGCCCGCATCGTGGCGGTCGCGGACTGCTTCGATGCAATCACGACCAACCGGCCCTACCAGAAGGCCTACGAGGCCGCGCTATGCCGCTGAGCTGATCACCCAGCTCGCCGGATCGCGCTTCGACGCCAAGGTGGTGACCGCATTCCTGCGCGCTTATCCAAGGTGGGGCGTCGCTGGAGGACACTGAACGACAGGACCCGCCCGGGGCTCGACGTCGAGCTGCCGATCGCGGCCTATATCTGATCCGATCCTGAAGCGACCGGGAGACCCGACCTTGCCCTTCCAGTACATCCTCGCCAACCTGCTGGCCCAGAACGACGGCGCCGTCGGCGTGCTCTTTCTCGACGATACCGGCGAAACGGTCGACTTCGCCTGCTCGGACTACAGTCCCTACCAGATGCGGGTGGTCGGAGCCTACGTCGGGAATCTATCTGCGCCAGAGCGAGGCCTTTCTGGCGGACTCGAATCTGGGCAAGGCGCAGGTTCCTGCACGTCGAGAAGGAAGGCCTGCACCTCTACTCGATGCCGCTGCCCGACGGCTATTACCTCGTACTGGTGCAGCGCCGTCCGGGGCTCGCCGGGCTGCGCGAGACGCGACGATGGAGCAGGCTTGCGACCAGCTCCACCGCGCGCTTTTCGTTCAGGGCTGAGTGGCGGTGAGCGAGGTCAAGGCGGCAGGCGCGCCGGCGGCGACCGGACTCTGGCAGAAGCTCCGCAGCGGGCTCGCGCGCACCCAGGCGAGACTCACGGAACGGGTCGGCGCGGCGCTCGACCTCAAGCCGAAGCTCGACGACGTCACGCTCGCGGATCTCGAGGAGGCGCTGATCGGCGCCGATCTCGGGCTCGGGACGGTCGAGTTGCTGCTCGACCGGCTGCGCGAGCGCGTGCGACGCGCCGATGTCGGCCGCCGAGGGCCGCCTGCGGCAGCTGCTGGCGGAAGAGATCGAGCTGCTGCTGCGAGAGGGCGACGAAGAGGCGGCGCGCGCCGTGGCCGGAGGCGGATCCGGCGCTGCGACGCGGTTCGAGGACGCCCCGGGTCCGCGACTCGACCCTGGTCGTCGGCGTGAACGGCGCCGGCAAGACGACCTCGATCGCCAAGCTCGCCCGGCGCGGGCAGCTGCGCGGCGAGAAGGTCCTGCTGGCCGCGGCCGACACCTTCCGCGCCGCGGCGATCGAGCAGTTGGTGGTCTGGGGAGAGCGTCTCGGCGTCGATGTCGTCCGCCAGGCCGCCGGCGCCGATCCGGCGGCGGTGGTCTTCGACGCCATCAGCGCGGCGCGGGCGCGCAAGGTCGACCATCTGATCGTCGACACCGCCGGGCGGCTGCACAACAAGGAGCACCTGATGAACGAGCTGGCGAAGATCCGCCGCGTCGTCGAGCGCGAGGCAGCCGGCTGGTCGGTGCGCACCCTGCTGGTTCTCGACGCCACGACCGGCCAGAACGCGCTGGTCCAGGCGCGCGAGTTCCTGCGCGTCGCCGCGGTCGACGGGGTGCTGCTGTCCAAGCTCGACGGAACGGCCCGCGGCGGGATGGTCGTCGCGGTGGTGCGGGAGCTCAAGGTTCCGGTGCTCTATCTCGGAGTCGGGGAGACGCCGGAAGACCTGGTCGAGTTCGAGCCGCGGGAGTTCGCCTCTGCCCTCGTCGCCTGATCCGCTGCGCCGCGCCCTGGCGCTCGCCGCACGCGGTCGCGCTGACCACGGCGCCGAATCCGATGGTCGGCGCGGTCCTGGTGCGCGACGGGAGAGTGGTCGGCGAGGGCTTCCACCGCCGCGCCGGCGAGCCGCACGCCGAGATCCTGGCGCTCGCGGCCGCCGGTGAGCGGGCGCGCGGAGCGACGCTCTTCGTCAACTCTCGAGCCCTGCTGCCACCATGGCCGGACTCCGCCCTGCGCCGACGCGCTCGTGCGCGCCGGAATCGCGCGGGTGGTGGCCTGTCACCGCGATCCCGACATCCGGGTCGCGGGGCGCGGCTTCGAGCGGCTGCGGGCGGCCGGGATCGCCGTCGAGGTCGGGGAGTTGGCGCGAGGCCGCGGTCGAGCTCAATCTTCCGCTTTCTGGTGAACCGGGTCCTGTCGCGCGTCCGCAGGTCACCCTCAAGTGGGCGATGAGCCTCGACGGCAAGATCGCGACCGCCGCCGGCGAGAGCCAGTGGATCTCGGGGCCGGCGGCGCGGCGTTGGGCGCTCGCCCTGCGCGAGGAGCACGACGCGATTCTCGTCGGCAGTCGGCACGGTGCTCGCCGACGACCCGCGACTCGATCGCCGGCCCGGGCGTGCCGGACGGCCGGATCCTGCGGGTCGTGCTCGATCGCCGGCTGCGTACGCCGCCGGCGGCGAAGCTGTTCGGCGTGCCCGGGCCGGTAGTGATCTACTCCGAGTCGCGCGACGCGGAGCGCGCCGAGCGTCTCCGCGAGCGCGGCGCCGAGGTCGTGCTCCTGCCCGCGGTCACGCCGGTCACCGTGCTCGCCGATCTCGGCGGGCGTGGCGGTCTCGAGTCTGCTGGTCGAAGGCGGCCGCGAGGTCGCGACGGCCTTCTTCGCCGCCGAGCTCTACGATCGGCTGGAGGTTGCGGTGGCGGCGCGCCTGCTGGCCGGCCAAAGCGCGCCCGGGCCGCTCGGGGGCCACGGCGTGGAGCGACTTGTCGAAGCCCCTTCGGTCGAGCGGCTGAAGGCCCGAAAGTGCGGTTCCGACCTGGTGCTGTCAGGATTCAACGCGAAATGTTTACGGGAATTGTCCGCGAGCTTGGGCATCTGACCGCCGCACCCGAGGATTCGGGCCAGGGCGGCGTGCGGCTGCTGCATCGGTCACTCGGCGGAGCTCGGGGCGCGAGCTCGCGCCTGGCGCGAGCCTGGCGGTCTCCGGCGTCTGCCTGACCGTGCTCGAGACTGGACGCAAGTTCCGGAGGTCGAGTCGGAGGTCGAGCTGTCGCGCGAGACCCTGGCGCGAACCCGGCTCGGCAGGCTGCAGCTTGGGCGAGCGGGTGAATCTCGAGCCGGCGCTGCGCGGCGGGCGATCCGCTGGGTGGACACTGGGTGCAGGGGCATGTCGATGCGGTGGCGACGCTGCTGCGGCGGGACGATCGGGAAGCGCACAGCGAGTTCACGGTGTCGATCCCGCGCGAAATGGAGGCCTACGTGGTCGAGAAGGGCTCGGTCGCCCTCGACGGCGTCAGCCTGACCGTGGCATCGTGCAGCCGCGACAGCTTCACCGTCGCGCTCATTCCGCACACCCTCGAGCGTCACGACGCTGGGGGCCGCGCAACCCGGGAGCCGATTCCATTTCGAGGCGGATGTCCTCGCCAAGTACGTCGAACGCATGCTCCTCGTGCGCGGCCTCATCCGCACCTCGGCTGGCAGCGGGAAGACCCGTTGACCTGGCGAGAGGTGGTGCCGTTGCCGTCGCGGTTCTGGATCCGCCACCTGCCGCGCCACTGGCCGGAGGCCGAGGAGCCCCGGCTGGATCTGTTCGAGCACCGCATCGTCTGGCCGCCGGCACCGGGCGAGCGGCCAGCCGACGGGGAGCGCGCTTCCCTGCCGTCGCAGCGCTCGCCGATGTGGCGCTGGTGCCGCCGGTGCGAGACGACCGCACAAGGGAAAGGGGCAACCTCGTCGCTCGACCTGAGTCGCTGCCCGTGTGCCGGTGCTCGATCAGTTCTCCGCGGTCGACGCGGAAAGCCCGGCGCCCGGCTGCGATCGCCGGTCGCCGACCTGCTCGAGCGCGCTACTGGACGGCAACCTGGCGATGATCGACGAGTTTCCCGAGCGGGCCTGGGTCGTCGTGCCGCTGCTGCCGGTGGCTGTCGAGCACCGCCGAGGACTGGGCCGGGCTGCTGCGGCGGGCGCGCTTCGCTGCCGGCCGCTCGCGGTTGTCGGCGTCGCTCCGGAGCTCTCGCCGCTCGACCGGCGAAAGCTCGTCGAGCGGCTCGGCGAGGAGCATTTCGAGGCGGTTCACCATCGCTGACCGAAGAGGGTTCCGGCCGCCGCCTGGAGCGCGCCTTCGCCGCCGCCGTCGTCGCGCGCCGGACTGCCGGCGTTCGTCGAGCGCCCGGCCGGCGGAGCTGCCGCCGCGGCTGGCGCGCAACCGGGCGCTGGCGACGGTGCTCGCCGAATGCGGCGAGCTCTGGCTGCGCGTCGGACGGAGCGAGGCCGAGGGGGCGGCGCTGCTCGCCGCCGCGCGCCATTTCGAGAGCGCGGCGGTCGCCGGGCTCGACCTCGCGGCGCTCTCGCGCGAAGGCAATCTCGCCCACCTCGGTTTCCTCTCGCCTCTGGCGCGCCGGTATCGACAGCGCCACTGGCCAGCCGCCGCACGGCGTCGGCGCTGCACGCTTCTCGCCGAGCTGCGCGCCGAGTACAGTCGACCGGAGCGGCTGTCGGCGTGAGCTCGTCTCTCGGGCTCTACCTCCACGTTCCGTTCTGCCGCACGAAGTGCCGCTACTGCGACTTCTACCGCGTCGGGGAGAACCGCCTCAAGATCGACCTCTTCCTCGCCGCGCTGCACGCGAGATCGACGGCTGGACGGCGCTCCACGGCCGCGCGGTGGAGACGATCTTCTTCGGCGGCGGCACGCCTTCGCTGCTCGCCGGGGAGGAGATCGGCGCCGTCCTCGCGGCTCTCGGGGCGCGTCTTCGCGATCGCCCCGGAGGCCGAGGTCACGGCCGAAGCGAACCCCTCCGATCTCGACCCGCCGGCGCTCGCTGCGCTGCGCGCCGCCGGCGTCAACCGGCTCTCGATCGGGGTGCAGTCGTTCTCGGATCGCGAGCTCGCTCTGGTCGGGCGCCGGCACGATGCGGCGCGCGCCGAACGGGTGGTGCGGGAGGCGCGGCAGGCCGGATTCGAGAATCTCTCGATCGATCTCATGCTGGCGATCCCGGGCCAGACCGAGGCGAGCTTCCGGCGCTCGCTCGAAAAGGCGATCGCGCTCGAGACCGATCACCTGAGCCTGTATCTGCTCGAAGTCCACGAAAGCTCGGAGATGGACTTCCTGCGCCGCGAACGGCCGGGTCTCTTCCCCGGCGAGGAGGCCGAACGCCGGCGCTATCTCGCCATGCACGTGCGCCTTGTCGGAGCCGGCTACGAGCACTACGAGATCTCGAATTTCGCGCGCCCCGGAAAGCAGGGGCGTCACAACCTGCGCTACTGGCATCTCGAGCCCTGGTTCGGCCTCGGGCCCGGCCGCCCACTCTCTCGTCGACGGCAAGCGCTTCCAGCATCCAGCCGATCTTGGCGCCTGGCTTGCCGATCCGCTCGCCTTGCCTGCCGCTCGACCACGACCTGGCCCAGGAGCAGGCGATGCTCGGCCTGCGCCTCGAGGAGGGCATCGACATGGCGACCCTGCGCGCGGCGTCCGGAGCGAACGCGGAGGAGTTGGCCGCTCGCCTCCGGCGGCTGAACCGATTCGTCGTCGAGAGCGCCGGCCGCGTGCGCCTGACCATCGAAGGACGCGTAGTCTCGAATCCCGTCCTTACCGAGCTTTTCTTCTAGGGAGCGCTCCATGCCGAAGGGACTCGAAGCGGTGCGCCCGATAGAAATGGCGGACATCCTAGCGGCTCGCGAGCGCATCGCCGGGACCGTCGTGCGCACACCGTTGGTCCGCCTCGAACTGGGGCCGGGGTACCCCGACATCCGCCTCAAGCTGGAGAACCTCCAGCCGATCAACGCCTACAAGCTGCGCGGCGCCGCCAACGCCGTGGCGCTGCTTTCGCCGGCCGAACGCGAGCGCGGCGTCTGGACGATCAGCGCCGGCAATGCCGGCCAGGGCGTCGCTTATTCGGCGAGGAAGGCCGGCGTGCCGTGTACGGTCGTGGTGATCGAAACGGCGCCGGCTTCGAAGATCGAACGCATGCGGGCGCTCGGCGTGGCGCTCGTTCCGGTCTCCTACGACGCCGCCTGGGAGGCGCTCGAAGCGCGTGCTTTTCCCGGCATCGACGCCACGTTCATCCACCCCTTCGACGACCACGCTTTCATCGCCGGCCACGCGACGATCGGGCTCGAGATCCTCGAGGACGCCCCCGACACCACGGCGGTGATCGCGGCCGTCGGCGGCGGCGGACTCCTCACCGGCGTCGGCAGCGCATGCGGGCGCTCAGCCCGCGGGTCGAAGGTCTGGGGCGCCGAGCCGGAGACCGCCGCTCCCCTGGCGCTCTCGCTCGCCAAGGGCTCTCCGCAGCGGTTCGCGGAGTGGAAAGCGTCGTTCGTCGATGGCGCCGGCGGCCAGAGCGTCTTCCCGCGCATGTGGCAGCGGATGAAGCCGGTGGTGGACGGCTCGATCGTGGTCGGCCTCGACGAGGTTCGCCGGGCGATGCGGCTCCTGGCCGAGAAAGCCCGTGTCATCGCCGAAGGCGCCGGCGCGCTCGCCGTCGCCGCCGCGTTGACCGGCAAAGCCGGTCCGGGCCCGATCGTCGCCATCGTCTCCGGCGGCAACATCGATCTCGCCAAGTTCTGCGAGCTCATTGCAGCGCCCGCGCAGCAAGAGTCTCGATAAGTTACGAGAAGAAGCGAACAGCTCCAGTAAAGGAAAGGTGGCCGATGAAAGTCCCGGAGCGAGTGCGTGGCTTTTTGCTGACCGTGAGGCGGAGGTGCGGCGAGGCGAGTTGGCGGGTGCCGTTGCTGGCGGCGCTGGTTGGCCTGGCCGTGCCATTCGCGCTGGCGGCCGAAAACACGGAGCGCGCGACGAGAGTGGTGCCGGAGTCGACCCTGGTGAGCTCTTTACTGGAAGCTTCTTCTTCCGGCTCGCCGACCACCAGCGCTGAAGGGACCCCACCCGCGCCTGCGCCCACGCAGGCGCAACTGCTCGCGCGGCCGGCGGCGGAGGAGCTCAAGGTGCGCGAGCTGCTGCGTCTGACAGGTTCGGTCAACGTCGGTTTCCAGATGATGGACAAGATCCTCGACACCTTCAAGAAGGCGATGCCGCAGGTGCCGGCAGAGGTGTGGAGCGACTTCCGCGCCGAGAGCGATCCGCGCGAGCTCGAGGATGCGATCGTGCCGCTCTACCTCGCGAGCTTCACCGGCGAGGAGCTCGACGCCATGCTCGTCTTCTACCGCTCGCCGGTGGGCGAGAAGCTGCTGCGCAAGCAGCCGGAGATCTTTCGCGCCAGCAGCGAGGCCGGCCGCCAGTGGGCCGCCGACCTGACCTATCGCCTGCGGGACCGGCTGGCCGAGAAGGGCTTTCCACCTCCGGGGGCGCCCGGAGCGCCTTGAGGCAGGCGGGCGATGAGGTCGATTTCGACGAGTCCCTTTCTCGGCAGTGCGGCTGCCTGGACGGTCGATCGCGCCGGCCGGTGGTCGCCGAAGACCCGCGCATAGATCTGGTTCAGGGCCGGGAAATCCTCCATGTCGGCAAGGTAGACGGTCGCCTTGAGAACATCGGAGAAGTCCGCCCCGGCGCTCGCCAGCACCTGCCTGAGGTTGGCGAAGACCTGCTCCGCCTGGGCCTCGAAGCCGCCTTCGGCCAGGGAACCGGTCGCCGGATCGAGTCCGGTCTGGCCCGAGGTGTAGAGAATCCCTGCGGCAGCGACCGCCTGGCTGTAGGGGCCGATCGCGGCCGGAGCGGCGTCGGTGTGGAACCGCTGGATCTTCTCGCGGGTCATTTTTCGCTCATCTCCACCACCCCGATGTAGGGAAGGTTGCGGTAGCGCTCGTTGAAGTCGAGGCCGTAGCCGACCACGAACTCGCGGCCGATGCGAAAGCCGGAGTAGTCGATCGGGACCTCGACTTCGCGGGACTCGTGTTTGTCGAGCAGCGCGCAGAGCTTGACGCGTTCGCGCCCCGCGGAAGCGGAAGAGGTCGAGGATCGTACGCAGGGTCCAGCCGGTGTCGACGATGTCCTCGACCAGGATGACGTCCTTGCCGCGGATCGACAGGTCGATGTCCCGCTTGATGCGGACTTCGCCGGCGGTCGTGCCGGTGCCGTAGCTGGTGGTCTGGAAGAAGTCGATCCTCAGCGGCGTCTGCAGGCGCTTGACCAGGTCGGTGAAGAAGAAGACCGAGCCCTTGAGGACGCCGATCGCGACCAGATCCTCGCTGCCCGCGAAGTCGGCGTCGATCTCGCCGCGCCAGCTCGAGAACCCGCCTGGCGATCGTCTCCTCGTCGAGGAGCACCCGGATTCTGTGGCTATCCTTCTGGCTCTCCATGCTTTAGAATCCCCATTCAAACCTGGGCTACCTGTGACGACCCACGACATCGCCGTTCTGCATCGACGCTATGTCGACCTGGCGAGCCGCTTCAAGTCGGCCTGGACCTTCCACCAGTTCCTGCAGGGCATCCAGAAGTTCTTCGCCGAGGTCGAGATCGGGCGTTACCCGTCCGACTTCCAGGAGATCCACGGTACCCTCAAGGCGGTCGCCGACAATCTCAACGGTGGCGATGGCGACATGCTGGTCAAGCAGCTCGACCAGGTGGAGCGCCAGCTCAGCCCAGATGACCGGCATTCTGTCCGCCACCGATTCCCGCGTATCCGCCTCGCTGCTGCGCCAGTTCTTCGATCGCGTCAAGAACTTCGACGAGCAGATCCTAGCCCAGATGGTGCGGTTCTATCTCGCCACCTCGTCCGACAGCAGCCTGAGCGGGGAACGCCAGGACAAGCTCGACTTTCCTGGTCTCGAAGCTCTCCGAGGAGCTGGATCGGGTGACCGGGCTCTATGTCCTGCGCGACCGGACGCGGTTGCGCGAGCTCTTCGAGGGCTTCTGGGCGGCGCTGCCGGAAGTCGAGATCGACGCGACGATGCTCGCCAGCCGGCGCGCCCAGGTGGAGGAGCTCCGCCGCGAGCTCGCCGGGCTCGGGAGCTTCGAGGCGCTCACCGGAAGCGGCTACATCCAGCGCTACCGCGAGCTCAAGCACGAGATGGGTCGCTACCTTTTCCAGCCGGAGCTGATGATGGCGGTCGTCGAGACGAATCTGGCGGTCAAGAACAAGGTTCGCCAGTACTACCGCTCCGAGGAACAGCGCATCCTCGACGAGTCGAACCGCATCCTCGAGCTCGAGAGCGAAGTGGGCAGCGACCCGCCGCTGGCGGCGGAGATCCCGATCTGCGGCAGTCGATGGAGCAGCTCGAGCGCAGTCAGCAGCGCGACAACGTCAAGCTGGGCGATCTGGACCTTCTGCGGCGCCAGGTCGGAGAGCTCGCTCCGCGCCTGGCTGCGCGCCGCGAGAGGCGCGCGGCGAAAGGCGGACTCCGAAGGGTCCGGAGGAGGCGCGCCCGAGGCCCGTGCCGCGACCGGTCGACCTGGGATCGGCTTCAGCTCGCGGGGCATGGCCCCAGGGCATCTGCAGGAGATCATCGAGGCGCTCGAGTCGACCGACGAGAAGGCCGACCCGAAGACCGTGGCGCTGTCGCGCGACATCTATCACCTGCGGCTCGAACCGCGCGAGGTCGTCGGCCTACCGCCGCGTCTTCGTGACTCCGGGCGGCGACACCGAGGTCGAGAGCTTCGTGCTCGAGGCGGCGGCGCTGCGACTGCGCATCAATCAGGAGGCCGCCGAGATCGCCGAGCTGCTCGACGAGACCGCGGTCACGAAGGACGCGCCGGTGTTCGAGCGCGCGCGCGCCACGACGCGGGTCGCCGATGCCTTCGTGCAGCGCTTCAGCAGCTTCATCGATGTCGCCATCCAGGACGGCAACTTCGTCGAGGCGCAGCAGCTCCAGCTGCTGCGCATGCGGCTGATCCGCGACTATTCGGGGCTCTGGCTGCTGGTCAACCGGCCGGCTTCCGTCTGACGCCTGGCCAGCGGGCCGCTACGCGCGCTCAGAGAAGCCCGGGGTCGGCGAGCAGCGCCGAGAGCAGGGCCTTGACGCGCGCAGCCGCGGCGCGTCCCGGCCTCCAGCACCTCCGCGTGATGCAGCGGCGCCGCGGTGACTCCGGCGGCCGGGTTGGCCACCAGCGAGAGGACGAGGCATTTCATGCCGATGTGCCGCGCCGCGATGATCTCGTGCACGGTCGACATGCCGACGAGGTCGGCGCCCAGGGTGCGAAGCATCCGCACCTCGGCGGGCGTCTCGTAGCTCGGTCCGTTCAGACCGGCATAGACCCCCTCCGCGAGCTCGACAGCCGAGCGCGCCCGCCAGCTGCTTCGCGAGTCTGCGCGAAGCCGGGATCGAAGGCGTCCGCCATGTCGGGAAAGCGCGTCTCCCCACGCCGGCCGGGGGGTCACCGAAGAGCGGATTGGCGCCGGTGAGGTTCAGCTGATCGGAGACCGCCGCCAGCGTCCCGGCGGACCACTCCGGACGGATTCCGCCCGCGGCGTTGGTCATCACGAGGGTCTTGGCTCCGAGGAGCGCCGCGAAGCGGACTGGGAAGACAACGTCGCCCGGCGCGTAGCCCTGATAGCCGTGGATGCGCCCGCGGAAGTAGAGGACGCGGCGGCCGGCGGGGAGCTCGAGGAGCTCGATCTCGTGCCGGTGACCGGGCGACCGGATGCACCGGGAAACGGCAGCCAGTCGGCGAGCGGCTCGGGCCCGGCGACCGGCGTTCCGAGGTCGACCGAGAGGCCGGAGCCGGCGACCAGCGCGACGTCGGGCGCCGGGCGGCCGAGCGTCCGCCAGCGGAGCACGGCCTGCTCGAGTTCGTCTTGCCAGTGGCGCATGGCAGCAGGATCCTAGCCCAGCAAGCCGTTTCGGGTATTCTTCGCCTCCGATGTCGGAGCTCGACGAGCAGATCGCCAATCGCCGGCAGAAGCGCGCCGACCTTGCCGCGCGGGGCGTCGAAGCGTTCCCGGCGCGTTGCGACTTCGACCTCGAGCCCGCCGGGGTGCAGGCAGCGTTCGGCGGCCGCAGCGCCGAGGAGCTCGCGGCGGCGAAGTCCCGCCTGCGCGTGCCCGGCCGGATCCGCGCCATTCGCGAGCAGGGCAAGCTCGTGTTCGTCGATCTGCACGACGGTGCCGCCAAGCTGCAGCTGTTCATCCGCCGCAATCTCCTGGACGCGGCGTCGAACGAGCTGCTCGACGCCCTCGATCTCGGGGACTACCTGCTGGCCGAGGGCGAGCTGCTGCGTACCCGCGTGGGCGAGCTGTCGATCGCTCCCGACCGCCTGACGCTGCTCGCGAAGGCGCTGCGGCCGCTGCCGGAGAAGTGGCACGGCCTCGCCGACACCGAGATCCGCTACCGCCAGCGCTATCTCGACCTGGTGGCGAACCCCGAGTCGCGACGGGTGTTCGAGATCCGCGCCGGAATCGTCTGCGGCATGCGCGCCTTCTTCGACCGCCACGGTTTTCTCGAGGTCGAGACGCCGATGATGCAGGCCGTTCCCGGGGGCGCGTCGGCGCGGCCGTTCGTCACCCATCACAACGCGCTCGACATCGATCTCTACCTGCGCATCGCGCCGGAGCTCTACCTGAAGCGCCTGCTCGTCGGCGGGATGCACCGGGTCTACGAGATCAACCGCAACTTCCGCAACGAGGGACTCTCGACCCAGCACAACCCCGAGTTCACCATGCTCGAGTTCTACTGGGCGTACAGCAACTACGAGCATCTGATGGACGTGACCGAGGAGCTGCTGGTCGAGCTGGCCGAGCGGATTCTGGGGACGAAGAAGCTGCTCTATAAGGGAAAGGAACTGGATCTGACGCCGCCCGTGGCCCAGGCTGAGCATGGCGGCGGCGCTCTCGAGGTTCGCCGGCCTGTCGGCCGAGCCGAGACGGCGACCGCCGAAGGCCTGCTCGCGGCCTTTCGCGCGCGCGGGCTCGAAGCGCCGAAGGCCGCGCTCGGTGCCGGCGGAGCCAACTACGGCCTGCTCTTGAGCGCGCTCTTCGAGGAGCTCTGCGAGGAGCACCTCGACCAGCCGGTGTTCATCATCGACCATCCGGTCGAGATCTCGCCGCTCGTCGAAGCAGAAGCCCTCGGATCCCCGCTTCACCGAGCGCTTCGAGCTCTACATCGGCGGCATGGAGATCGCGAACGCCTTCTCGGAGCTCAACGATCCGGACGTCCAGGCGGAGCGCTTCCTGCAGCAGCTCGCGGCGCGCGAGGCCGGCGATGGCGAGGCCCACCGCTTCGACGCCGACTACGTGCGGGCGCTCGAGCACGCCATGCCGCCGGCCGGCGGCGAGGGCATCGGCATCGACCGCCTGACGATGATCTTCGCCGACCGCGCGTCGATCCGCGACGTCATCCTCTTTCCGCTGCTGCGCCCGGAGCCCCGCGGGCAGCGGATGCGGACGCCGACGACGGTGGCATCGGAGACCCGGTCGGGGCGAAGTGACCGCCGGCAACCTGCCGTTTTCCCTCGCGCTCGCCCTGCGCTACCTGCGCAGCACCCGCAAGGACGCTTTCGTCAGCTTTCTCTCGCTCGTGGCGGCGGCCGGCATCGGCCTCGGAGTGGCGGCGCTGGTGCTGGCGCTCGCGGCGCTCACGGGAATGCAGCAGGCGCTGACCGGCGAGATCCTGGCGCGGACGCCGGCGTTCGAGGTCCAGCTCCCGGCGCGCCTGGAGGCGACGGTCGTGGCGAGTCTCGCAGAGCGCATCCGGGGCGACCTGGAGGTGACCTCGGTGCAGCAGGCGCTTTCCGGCAAGGGGTGGATCGTCGATCTCCGGACGCGCCATGCCGGTCGAGCTGACCGGATTCGCGGGCGCGGTCCCGGCGCAGTTTCCCGGGGGCCTCCGGCGCGCCGGCGGGCCTCTACCTCGGCGACCGTGAGGCGGCGCGGCTCGGCATCGCTCCGGGGACCATCGTCACGATCGCCTCGCCGCGGCCGACGCTGACGCCGTTCGGTCCGCAACCGCGGGCGGTCAACCTGCGCGTGGCGGGCCTGTTTCACTCGGGCAGGACCGAGCAGCGGGCGCGGGCGGCGCTGCCGATCGATCGCGCCGAGCTCCTGTTCGGTGGCGATCGCCCGCGGCGGCTGCTGGTAGGGCTCACCAGCCTCGACGCGGCGGAGCGGGTCGCCGCGCGGCTCGCGGCGGTCGCTGCCGGAGAGCGCTCGGGTCTCGACCTGGCAGGAGCTGAATCGCCCGCTCTTCTTCGCCCTGCGCCTCGAGAAGAGCGTCATGTTCGTCGCCGTCTCCCTGATCGTCGTCGTCGCGGCGCTCGCCCTGGTTGCGGACCTCTCGCTGATCGCCGCGAACAAGCGGCGCGAGATCGGCCTGCTGGTCGCCATGGGCGGGAGCGCCGCGAACGCTGCGCGCCGCCTTCTGCTGGCTCGGAGCGATGCTCGGCGGAATCGGCACGCTCGCCGGGGCGCGGCGGTCGGTTCGGCGGCGGCGCTGATCCTCGACCGCGCCCGGATCATCCGCATGCCCGGGCGACGTCTACTTCCTCGACTACCTGCCCTTCGCGGTGCCGGTGCGGGATCTCGTCGTCATCGTCTCCGTCACCCTGCTCTGGGCGCTCGGCTGCTCCTGGTTCGGCGCTTCGCGCGTCGCGCGGCTCGATCCGATGGAGGCTCTGCGTTCTTGAGCGGGCGCTCATGAGGGGGCGCGCATGACGATCGCGATCTCCATGCGGGGCGTCGACAAGAGCTATCGCGATGCCGCGCGGACGGTCGAGGTTCTGCGCGGCGTCGACCTCGAAGTCGACGCCGGCGAGCGGCTCGCGATCGTCGGCCCTCGGGCTCGGGCAAGTCGACGCTGCTGCACCTCCTGGGCGGCCTGGACCGGCCGGACGCCGGCGAGATCGTGGTCGGCGGGCATGCCCTGGCTGCGCTCTCCGGCCGCCGAGCTGGCGGCTTTCCGCAACCGGACGATCGGCTTCGTCTTCCAGTTCCAGCAGCTGCTGGCCGATTTCACCGCGCTCGAGAACGTGATGATCCCGGGCCGCATCGCCGGGCTTCCGGCGGGCGAGCTGGCCGCGCGCGCGCGGAGGCTCCTCGCGCAGGTCGGGATGGCGCGAGCGCGAGACGCACTTTCCGTCCCAGCTCTCGGGCGGCGAGCAGCAGCGGGTGGCGCTCTGCCGTGCCCTGCTGCTCGATCCGCCACTCCTGCTCGCCGACGAGCCCACCGGCAGCCTCGATCCGGAGTCGGGGGCTGCCGTCGTCGAGCTTCTGGAGACCCTGCAGAGCGGCCGGGGGATGACGGCGATCGTCGTCACCCACAACCCGGTGCTGGCGCGGCGGTGTGATAGAATTTTGCAGCTGGACGGGGGGGCGCTGCACTTCGAAAGTGTTTGATTTGCAAGCACTTCGAGGCTTTTCCTCAAGGAGTCGAGCGTGTTCGAGAAGTTCAACGAGAAGGCGCGGCGGGCGCTCTTCTTCGCCCGCTACGAGGCCTCGAAGCTCGGCAGCCGGGTGATCGAGTCGGAGCACGTTCTGCTCGGCATCCTGCGGGAGGGCGAAGAGATCGGTCACCGAGCTCTTCCGGCGCTTCCACGCCCGGCCGGACGACGTTCGCCGCGAGATCGAAGGCGAGCGCGTTTTCGTCGAGCGCATCTCCTCGACCGCCGAGCTGCCGCTCTCCGAGGAATCGAAGAAGATCCTCGCCTACGCCGCGCACGAGGCCGAGTCGATGCTGCACACCGCGGTGGGGTCCGAGCACCTGCTGGTCGGGATCCTGCGCGTCGAAGGTTGCGTCGCGATGCGGATCCTCACCCAGCAGAGCTTCGACGTCTACACCCTGCGCGAGGAGGTTCTGTCGATCGCCAAGGAGCGCGAGGCGTCGCTGCAGAAGAAGGAGCTGCCGTTCCTCTCCGAGTACAGCCGCGACCTCACGGCGCTCGCCACCCAGGGGAGCTTCGACCCGCTGATCGGCCGCGAGCGCGAGGTCGAGCGCATCGTGCAGATCCTGTCGCGCCGCACCAAGAACAACCCGATCCTGCTCGGCGAGCCCGGCGTCGGCAAGACGGCGATCGTCGAGGGACTGGCGCTGCGCATCGTGGAGGGCCGGGTGCCGATCTTCCTCGCCCAGAAGCGCGTGCTCGCGCTCGACCTCTCGCTCATCGTCGCCGGCACCAAGTACCGCGGCCAGTTCGAGGAGCGACTCAAGGGCATCCTGAAGGAGCTCAAGGACTCGAAGGACATCATCGTCTTCGTCGACGAGATCCACTCCCTCATCGGCGCCGGGTCGGCCGAGGGCTCGCTCGACGCCGCCAACATCCTCAAGCCGGCGCTGTCGCGCGGCGAGGTGAGCTGCATCGGCGCCACGACGATCAAGGAGTACCGCAAGTTCATCGAGAAGGATCGTTCGCTCCTGCGCCGCTTCCAGTCGGTCCAGGTCTCGCCGCCGAACCAGGAGGAGACCATGCAGATCCTGGACGGGGTCAAGGACCGCTACGAGTCGTTCCACAAGGTGCGCTACTCCGGCGAGGCGCTGCAGCGGGCGATCTACCAGACCTCGCGCTACATCACCGACCGCTTCCAGCCCGACAAGGCGATCGACGTCATCGACGAGGCGGGAGCCAAGGTCAAGCTGCGCAAGGTCAAGGACACGCAGAACCTGCGCCGGCTCGAGCAGGAGATCCGGCAGGTGGTCCGCGACATGAAGAGCGCGATCTCGGAGAAGAACTTCGAGCGCGCCGTCTTCCTGCGCGAGCGCGAGATCGAGCTGCGCGAGGACCTCGAGCGCATGGGCGCGGTGGCCGACGAGGATGCCGAGCTCGAGGTGACGACCCGGGATATCGAAGAGGTCATCGCGGCGTGGACCGGGATCCCCGTTTCGAGCCTGCAGGAGGACGAGGCCGAGCGCCTCCTGCACATGGAGGAGACGCTGCGCAAGCACGTCGTCGGGCAGGAGACGGCGATCTCCGGCATCTCCCGCGCCATCCGCCGCTCGCGCCTCGGGGTCGCCAATCCGCAGCGGCCGATGGGGTCGTTCATCTTCCTCGGTCCTTCGGGAGTGGGCAAGACCGAAGTGGCGCGGCGGCTCGCCGAGTTCCTCTTCGGCATCGCAGCACGCGCTCGTGCGCTTCGACATGAGCGAGTACATGGAGAAGCACGCCGTGTCCAAGCTGATCGGCTCCCCGCCGGGCTACGTCGGTCACGAAGAGGGCGGGCAGCTGACCGAGCGGGTCCGCCGGCAGCCCTATTCGCTGGTGCTCTTCGACGAGATCGAAAAGGCGCACCCCGACGTCGCCAACCTGCTGCTGCAGATCCTCGACGACGGCACGCTGACCGACTCCTACGGCAATCAGGTGGACTTCAAGAACACGCTCCTCCTGATGACCTCGAACATCGGCTCGAAGCTGGTCTTGCGCGGCGGCCGGATGGGATTCGGCAGGCAGGACGCGGAAGAGGCGTTCCGGCGGGTCGAGGACGAGATCCTCGGCGAGCTGCGGCGCTCCTTCAGCCCCGAGTTCATCAACCGCGTCGACGAGGTGATCGTGTTTCATCCGCTCGGCGAAGGCGAGCTGCGGGCGATCGTCGATCTGCTCCTGGACGACGTCAACGTGACTCTGGCGCAGCGTCACCTGCGTGTCGAAGTGTCGCCGGCAGGGAAGGAATGGCTGCTTCGGCGCGCCGGTATCGACGCCTCGACGGGAGCCCGACCTCTGCGCCGGACGATCCAGCGCCACGTGCAGGATACAATCTCCGAGTTGTTGATTCGTTCCAGCAAGCAGGACTTCGAAGTCGTCGAGGCGGATGTGGACGGACTCGAGCTCACGGTGCGAGCACGGCCCCGGGAGCTGGAGCCCAGCAGGGCCTGACGCAAACTCCCGGTTCCTGGATCGGCCGCGACCGCGGCCGCCGAGCATGGTACCCGTCTTGCAGCGCGCGGAGATTCTATGAGGCACGTTCAGCGTTGGCTGCCGGTCGCACTATTCCTGCTCGCCGCGGGTGCGCGCGCGGAAACGTCACCGGAGTCGAGTTCCGTGGCCTTCGCCTGCTCGCCGAGGAGACGGTGAGGTACTACCTCGGCCTGGTCGACGGCAAGGAGCTGGACGAGGGCGCCCTGAACCGCAGCCATCGAGGAGCTCTGGCGGCGCAATCTCGTCGACGACCTCGAAGATCGAGAAGATCGAGGGCGGCGGGCGGCGTGCAGGCTGATCGTCACGGTGACCGAGCGCCCGATCCTGCGATCGCTCGACTTCAAGGGTCTGAAGCGCCTCTCCCGCACCGACATCACCGAGCGCATCACGAAGGAGTCGATCTCTGTCCGCGAGGGCTCGCCGATCTCGCTCGGCGAGGTCAAGCGCCTCCAGACGACGATCGAGGAGATGTACCGCGAGAAGGGATTCCGCTTCGCCAAGGCCGATTTCCTGCTGGAGGAGGTCGCCCCGACGGAGCGGCGGGTGGTCTTCACCATCGACGAGGCCGAGAAGGTCCGCATCGGCGACATCAAGTTCGCCGACAACACGATCTACGGCGACTGGCGCCTCAAGTGGGCGATGAGCAAGACCAAGGAGACGAACCTCCTTTGGCGCATGCTCAAGCGCGACATCTACAATCCGGCGACCATCGCGGAGGACATGGTGAAGGTGAAAGACCTCTACCGCGGCGCCGGCTACAAGAACATCGCGCTCGAGGATCCGATCCTGGGCGTGAAGGAGCAGGGCAGCGGCAAGCGCAGCCTGCGGATCGAGATCCCGGTCGACGAAGGCAACCGCTTCAAGCTCGGCGAGGTCAAGATCGAGGGCAACGAGGTCTTCAATCAGAACTTCCTCGCTGCGCAGTTCTCCAAGCCGCGCGGGCGGCTGGCTGCGCTCCTCGATGGTGACGAAGGGCACGGAGGCGGTCCAGGACGCCTACAAGAACTACGGCCACATCTTCGCCAATATCGATACCCAGCTCGTCGAGCGCGAAGGCGATGTCGCCGACATCGAGATCAAGATCACCGAGGGCGACCAGTATCGGGTCGGCCGGATGGAGTTCGAGGGCAACACGCGGACGCGCGACAAGGTGCTGCGCCGGGAGTTCCGGATCCAGGAGGGCACCCTCCTGAACATGGGCGCCATCAAGGGGAGCCTCTTCAAGGTCAACCAGCTCGGCTACTTCAAGCTCAACGAGGACGATCCGATCACCTTCGAGAACTTCGACACCGAGAAGAAGACCGTGGACGTCAAGGTCAAGGGCGACGAGAGCCGACCGCACGGAGCTGCAGGTCGGCGCCGGCTGGAGCGAGACCTACGGCTTCTTCGGCCAGCTCTCCGTGCGCACGCAGAACTTCCTCGGCCGCGGCGAGACGGTCGGGCTCTCCTTCCAGTCCGGGCGCTACCAGGACGAGTACGGTCTGTCGTACTACATTCCCTGGTGGCTGGACCGCCCGCAGAGCATCGGGCTGCAGATCTTCAAGAGCGACCTGAACTACTCCCAGTTCTCGACCCAGCAGTCGGAGCGCAAGAGCGAGGGTGCGGTGCTGACCTACGGCCGGAACTTCGGCCTGTTCGGCAGCGGCAGCATCAGCTACACGCGTCTCCGAGTCCAAGGACCGGCTGTTCTACACCGGACCGCTGGATCTCATCGTCGAGCAGAGCTACGAGATCTCGAACTCGTCGATCCAGCCGACCTACATCTTCGACAGCCGCGACAGCCGGCTCGAGACGACGCGCGGCTGGAACCTCGTCGGGTCTCTCGAGTACGCCGGCGGATTCCTCGGCGGCGACAACTACTTCTGGCGCCCGGAGGTCCACCTCTCCAGGTTCCAGCCGCTGACGCAACACGCCGATCAAGACGCTCGTGGCGCTCAACCTGGAGGCCGGACTGGTGACGCCGTTCGACGGCCGGGAGGTCGTGCCGCTCGAGCGCTACTTCATGGGCGGCGAGAACAGCATCCGGGGATTCCAGTTCCGGTCGATCTATGTCACCGACGAGGTCACCGGCCTCCCGGTTCTCCAGGACGGATACTTCAAGGGCGGCAGACAAGTTCCTCCAGATGAACGTCGAGCTCCAGGTGCTGGTCGGCGGACCGTTCCGGGTGATCGCTCTTCGCCGACGGCGGCAACGTCTACGACGACGACCAGAGCATCGACTTCTCCCGCCTGCGCAACTCGGCCGGCGGCGAGCTGCGCATCTTCGTGCCGATCTTCGGCGCGCCGCTCCGATTCATCTATTCTTCGAACCTGGATCCGCAGCCGCTGGACCGGTTCGAGAGCTTCCAATTCAGCATCGGTGCAACTTTCTAGGCACAAAGGAGCGGGTTCATGTCAGCGAATTTCCGCAGGAGAACGACCGCAGTGGCTGGACGCATCATCCTGGCGATGGCGATCGTCGCCCTGCTGCCGGCGACGGCCGCGTTCGCGCAGGCCGGCAAGGTCGCGGTCATCGACGTGCAGCGCCTGGTGACCGATTCGGTCGCCGGCAAGGAGGCGCTTGGCGCGCCTGAAGAAGCTGCAGGACGACAAGATCGCCGAGGGCAAGGCGAAGAACGACGAGGTCGACGCCCTGCGCAAGCGCCTCAACGAAGGGCGCCTCTCGCTCGCCGACGACAAGATCTCGGAGCTCGAGAAGCAGCTCGAAGAGAAGGTCACCGGCCTGCGCCGCTTCCAGGAGGACGCGGAGCGCGACTTCAACAAGAGCCGCGAGACGACCTTCGGCGAGATCGAGCGCCGGGTATTTCCGGTCATCGAGCAGGTCGGCAAGGAGGGCGGTTACACCTTCATTTTCAACAAGTTCCAGAGCGGGCTGTTGTACGCCGACGAGGCTGCCGACATCACCGACCAGATCATTCAGCGCTTCGACGGCGCGGCGACGCAGAAGGGGAACTAGCGCTTGATCTGGACGCTCGGAGAGTTGGCCGAGCGGGTGGGCGGAGAGGTGCAGGGTTCGCCGGCCCGCCAGCTGGATGGCGTCCGGACGCTGTCCGAGGCAGGCGCCGACCCACCTCTCGTTTCTGACCAGTTCGAAGTATCTCGACCAGGCGGCCGAGAGCGCGGCGGGGGCGATCCTGACCGGGCGTGAGGCGCAGCTCCCGGGCCGGGATCTGTTGCGTTGCGCCCATCCTCAGCTCGCCCTGGCGCACGATTCTGCCGGCTCTTTCACCCGGCGGCGGTCCAGCCCCGGGCATCCACCGACGGCGGTCGTCGGCGAGGAGTGCCGAGGTCGCGAGCCTCGGCGGCGCTCGCGGCCGTATCGTCGTGCTGGGCCGCGGCGTGCCGGTCGGCGAGGGTACGGTCCTGCATCCGCACGTCGTGGTCGGGGAAGGCTGCCGGATCGGCGCCCGGGTGCGTGCTGCATCCCCACGTCGTGCTCTATCCGGGACGACCCTGGCGCGATGGCGTCGAAATCCATGCCGGGACGGTGCTGGGAAGCGACGGCTTCGGCTACGCCAGCGTGCGCGGCGTGCACCACAAGATCCCGCAGGTGGGGCGGGTCGAGATCGGCGCCGGACGTCGAGATCGGCGCCCTGACGGCGATCGACCGCGCGCTCCTCGGCGCGACGTCGATCGGGGCCGGAACCAAGATCGACAACCTGGTGCAGGTCGGACACAATGTCGTGGTCGGGCGAGCGTTCGATCCTCTGCGGACAGGCCGGGGATCGCGGGCAGCGCCCGGCTCGGCGCCGGCGTCGTCCTGGCGGGGCAGGCGGGCGTCGTCGGGGCACCTCGAGCTCGGCGACGGCGCCCAGGTTGCCGCGAAGTCGGCGGCGCTCGCAGTCGGTGCCAGCGGGCAGCGGCGGTCGCCGGCATCCCGGCGGCGCCGATCGCCGTCTGGCGGCGCCAGCAGGCGATGCTTCGCCGCCTGCCGGAGATCTGGAACCGGCTGCGCGCGCTCGAGCAGAAGATGGGGACCAAGAATGTCGGAGACGACGGTGACGCCTGAGAAGCCGCGACGGCCGCGCGAGCGACGGGCCGTACACTGGGACGTACGCTGGATCATGTCGGTCCTGCCGCACCGCTATCCGATGCTGCTGATCGACCGGGTTCTCGAGATGGAGCCGCGCCAGCGGATCGTGGCGATCAAGAACTTCACCATCAACGAGGAGTTCTTCGCCGGCCATTTCCCGCAGCATCCGGTCGTTCCGGGCGTGCTGCTGGTGGAGGCGATGGCGCAGGCGGGCGGCATCCTGCTGATGCACGACGATCCGGAGCGCGAGAAGAAGCTCCTGCTGTTCATGTCGATCGAACGGGCGCGATTCCGGCGCCCGGTCGTTCCGGGCGATCAGGTGCACTTCGAGGCCCAGGTTCTGCGGCTGAAGGCGAACCACTGCAAGCTGTCAGCGCGGGCGCTCGGTCGACGGCGTGGTGCATGCGGAGGCCGAGCTGCTTTCGACGACTGTCGACCGGGATGCCATGCCGATGAGCAGCTTGCATCCGCTCGGCGGTCATCGACCGCACGGCCAGGCTCGGCGACGGCGTGACCGTCGGACCCTTCGCGGTGATCGGCGCCGCAGGTCACGATCGGCGATCGGACCGAGATCGGCGCCCACGTGCAGATCAACGGGCCGACGGTCCTCGGCGCCGAGAATCGCGTCTATCCGAGCGTCTGCCTCGGCATGGACCCGCAGGATCTCAAGTTCGCCGGCGAGCCGGTGCGGCTCGAGGTCGGCGACCGCAACACGATTCGCGAGTTCACCACCTTTCACCGCGGCACCGGCAAGGGCGGCGGCCTGACCACCGTCGGGAACGACAATCTGTTCATGGTCTACAGCCACGTCGCCCACGACTGCCATGTCGGCAGCCGGACGATCTTCGCCAACTGCGCGACGCTGGCCGGGCATGTCGAAGTCGGGGACGACGCGGTCGTCGGTGCCTTCTCCGCCGTGCAGCAGTTCGGCCGGGTCGGGCAAGTCACGCCTACGTCGGCGGCTACACGCGCCTGCTCGTCGATGCGCTGCCGTTCGTCAAGACGGTCGGGCTCCGGCCTGCCGTCTTCGGCGTCAACCGGATCGGCCTGCGGCGCAAGGGACTCGACGACGAGCGCATCCGCACCATCGAGAAGGCGATGCGCATCTTCCTGCGCTCCGGGCTCAACACGACCCAGGCCCTCGAGCGTCTGGAGGCCGAGTTCCCCGGTGCGCCCGACGTCGAATATCTGGTCCAGTTCGTGCGCAGCGCCAAACGCGGCGTGGTCAAGGCGTTGCCGACGCCACCGCGGAGCGGGGGACACCGGTGGCGACTGACGCGCGAGGCATCCGGCCGCTGCGGATGGGCGTTTTCGGGATCGGCGCCCTCGGCCGCCACCACACCCGGATCCTCTCGACCTTCGCGGGCGTGTCGCTCGAAGGGATCTTCGACACCCGGCCCGAAGTGGCCGCGGCGATCGCGGCCGAGCACGGCGCCAAGCGTCGCCTCGAGCTTCGACGAACTGGCCGGGCAAGATCGACGCCGCGGTGCTCGCGGCGCCGACGACACTCCACGGGGAACTCGGGCTGCGCGCTCCTCGAACGCGGCGTGCACCTGCTGGTGGAGAAGCCGATCGCCTCGACCCTCGCGGAGGCCGACGCCCTGATCGCCGCGGCCCGGGCCCATGACCGGGTGCTCGCCGTGGGGCACGTCGAGTTCCACAACCCGGCCGTCCAGGCGCTGCTCGATGCCGGTTCGGGCCCCCGCTTCATCGAGATCGAACGCCTGGGGACGTTCTCGCCGCGCAGCCTCGACGTCGACGTCATTCTCGACCTGATGATCCACGACCTGCAGATCCTGCAGGCCATGGATGCTTCTCCGGTGGTGGAGGTGCGCGCCACCGGCATACCCGTCCTCTCCGACCGCATCGACATCGCCAATGCGCGGCTCGCCTTCGCTTCTGGCCTGGTGGCGAACGTCACCGCGTCGCGAGTTTCCGGCGAGCGGGTTCGCAAGCTCCGCGCCTTTTTCCCCGACCGGTACCTGTCGCTCGATTACCAGGCGCAGGAGATCAAGGGCTACCGCCTCGATTCGAGCGCCGGCGGACGCGGCCATCCTGCCGGCGAATCCGCCGGTCGTGAAGTCGGAGCCGCTGCTGTGCGAGCTGGCGGCCTTCGTCGCCGCCTGCCGGGGCGAGCGCGTCCGCCAGGTGGACGGCGAGGCAGGGCGCCAGGCGCTCGCGACCGCCCTCGAAGTCGTGGCTGCAGCCGCGCCAAGACCCACGCCGGCCGCGCGGGACGGGGTCCTGTGCTAATCTCCGCCTTCCGTAGTCGCGGCTGACGGCCGACCTCAAATCCAAGCTCGAGACAGGAAGATTTCGGAGGAAGCAGATGAGTGATGTTCGGATCGGTGTGATCGGCGGCAGCGGCCTCTACGAGATGGCCGGCTTGACGGTGGCGGAGGAGCGGCGGATCGAGACGCCCTGGGGGGCGCCTTCGGACGCCTACATCCTCGGCGAGCTCGACGGCCGCAAGGTGGCCTTCCTCGCCCGCCACGGCCGCGGTCACCGCCTTCTTCCGACGGAGCTCAACTTCCGCGCCAATGTCTACGGCTTCAAGACGCTCGGCGTCGAGTTCCTGATCTCCGTCTCGGCGGTCGGATCGCTGAAGAAGGAGTACGTCCCCGGCCACATCGTCGTTCCGGACCAGTTCTACGACCGCACGCGTCACCGGCCCGACACCTTCTTCGGCAACGGAATCGTGGCGCACGTCTCGGTCGCCCATCCGGTCTCGAAGGTTGCTGGCGTCGACCCTCGCCGATTCCGCCGACGCCGAAGGCGCCGTGACCCACCGCGGCGGCTGCTACGTCAACATGGAAGGTCCGCAGTTCTCGACCCGCGCCGAGTCGATGGCGTATCGCCACATGGGCTTCGACATCATCGGCATGACCAACCTCCAGGAGGCGAAGCTGGCGCGCGAGGCCGAGATCGCCTACGCCTCGCTCTCGATGGTCACCGACTACGACTGCTGGCACGAGGAGGAAGAGGCGGTCACCGGCGAGGGCGTGATGGAGGTCCTGCGCAAGAACGTCGCTCTGGCGCAGCGCGTCGTGCGGCGCGCCATCGCCGTGCTCGGACCAGAGGTCGCCAACGACTGCTCGAGCGCCCTGGCGATGTCGCTGATCACCGACCCGAACCTGGTACCGGCCGACACCCTCGCAGTCGCTCGAGCCGCTCGATCGGCAAGTATCTCGACCGCTCCGGCGGGAAGCTCGCCTGGCGGCGCTGAGCTCCGCCCGACGGGCAGGAACGAGCGCGCGATGACCCGCATCCTGATCACCAACGACGACGGCGTCTATTCCGAGGGTCTGCGCCTGTTGGCGCGAGCTCTCGCGCCGCTCGGCGAGGTGACGGTCGTCGCTCCGGATCGCGAGCAGAGCGCCACCGGACACAGCCTGACGCTGCAACCGACCGCTGCGCCTGCAGAAGATCGAGGAGAACTGGTACGCGGTCGACGGCACGCCCACCGACTGCGTCAACCTCGCGGTGCTCTGGCTGCTCAGGGAGTCGCAAGCCCGACCTCGTGGTCTCCGGGATCAATTTCGGCCTCAATCTGGGCGACGACGTCACCTACTCCGGGACGGTAAGCGCGACCTTCGAGGGGACGCTGCTCGGCATCCCGTCGGTGGCCTTCAGCCAGGAGATCGCCGAGGGCTACTCGTTCGAGCGCGCCGCCGCTTTCGCCGGGCGATTCATCGCTGAGTTGCTCGCCGCGTCGCTGCGGCCGGATCTTCTGCTGAACGTCAACCTGCCGGCGGGCGAGCTCCTGGGCCTCTCCTTCACCCGTCTCGGGCAGCGCGTCTACCAGCAGGTCGTGGTGGAGAAGGAGGATCCGCGGGGGCGCAAGTACTACTGGATCGCCGGCACTCCGGAGTGGCAGTCGGACAGCGGCACCGACCACGAGGCGGTGCACAGCGGGCGGGTCTCGGTGACTCCGCTGCATCTCGATCTCACCGACTATCGCGGGCTCGAAGGGCACGCCGACTTGCGCACCCGCCTCGGCCTCATCGTAAGCTCCGACGCCGAGAATGTTCGCTGACACTTACTCGCGCGAGCAGATGGTGCGCGAGCTCATCGCAGGCCCGCGGCGTGCGCGACCCGAGAGTGCTCGCGGCGATGCGCGAAGTGCCGCGCCATCTCTTCGTGCGCACGCACCTGCGCGGCGCAGGCCTATGGCGACCACGCGCTGCCGATCGGCGACGCGCAGACGATCTCCCAGCCTTACATCGTCGCGCGCATGAGCGAGCTGCTCGAGGTCGATCCCGCCCACAAGGTGCTCGAGATCGGCACCGGAACCGGCTATCAGACGGCGATCCTCGCCCGCCTGGCGCGCTGGGTCTACAGTCTCGAGCGCATCCCCGAGCTCGCCCACCAGGCGATCCGCCGCATGCGCCAGCTCGAGATCGTGAACGTGAAGATTCAGGCCTTCGACGGCACCGTCGGTTGGAGCGAGGTCGCGCCGTTCGACCGCATCCTGGTCACCGCCGGGCGCTCCGACCGTGCCCCGGCCGCTGCTCGATCAGCTGGCGCCGAAGGGGAAGCTCCTGGTGCCCGAGGGCGGGCGCAGCGGCCAGCAGTTGGTGCTCTACGAGCGCCTCGCCCGCGGCCTGCGGCGCCGTGAGCTCGAGCCGGTCGCCTTCGTGCCGCTGGTCGGTCGCTTCGGCTGGCAGGACCCCGACGAGCGCCCGGAGTGAGGGCGGAGTGAGCCGGCCATGAAGCGAATGAGCTACCGCGTCACCGGCCGCGTTCAGGGCGTCGGCTTCCGCGCCTACGCGGTGCGACTGGCGCGCGAGTGCAGGGTGGTCGGTTGGGTGCGCAACGACGCCGACGGAACTCTGCAGGCCGAGGCGGCGGGCACGGATGCCGCGCTCGATCTCCTTCGCTGCGGGACTCAGAATGGGCCCACCGGGGGCGCGGGTCGAGACGCTGGACGCATTCGTGCTGGACGAAGTCGAAATCCTGCCGCAGACCGATTTCGCAGTGGAGGATTGAACCGTTGGACGATCTCAAGCGCTACATTCGCGAAGTGCCGGATTTCCCCAAGCCGGGAATCAACTTCTTCGACATCACGACGCTGCTCAAGGATCCGCTCGCGCTGCGCATGACGGTCGACCGGTTCGCCTGGCTGTTCGCGCGGCAACCGCCGGCGCGCCGATCGACAAAGTCGTCGGCATCGAGTCGCGCGGATTCATGTTCGCGCCCTCGCTCGCCTACAGCCTGAACGCCGGCTTCGTGCCGGTGCGCAAGCCCGGCAAGCTGCCGGCGAAGACCTTCTCGCAGTCCTACGAGCTCGAGTACGGCACCGACCGGCTGGAGATCCACGAGGACGCGATCGGCAAGGGCGAGCGCGTGCTGATCGTCGACGATGTCATCGCCACCGGCGGCACGGCGCGCGCGACCGCGAAGCTGGTCGAGGGACTCGGCGGCGACGTGGCGGGTTTCGGCTTCATCATCGAGCTCACTTTCCTCCCCGGCCGCGCCGGGCTGGAGGAGCTACGAAGTCGAATCGCTCATCCAGTATTGAATGCAGTGCGGAGTCTGGGACCGACTCGCCGGACTCCGGCGACTCGGGCACCGAGGGTCACCAGTGCGCAGGCAGATGGATATAATGGCGCTCGCGCGGCTGTAGCTCAGTTGGATAGAGCAGGAGCATCCTAAGCTCAAGGTCGGGGGTTCGACTCCTCCCAGCCGCACCAGGTTCGCCGGCGGCGGGCCTGGACGCCGTCTCATCGCAGACAGAAAGGCCTCGGACACATGGACTCGGTCACACGGGAAGACTTGAAGCGGAACGAACTGGAGGAGGCCCTCGGGAAGGGCATCCACTATGCGGAGGATCACAAGCGGATGCTCATCTGGGGCGTCGGCGGAGTGGTCGGTGTGGCGCTGCTCGTCGCCGGTGTCTTCTTGTGGATCGCGAGCCGCAAGGATGGCGCCAACGAGATGTTGGGGAAGGCCCTGCGGGTGGATGGCGCCGAGGTGGTCGCGAGCGGCGCCAACCCCGGGGACACTCTGCATCCCACGTTCGCCTCCGAATCGGCGCGCCGCACCCGGGCCAAAGAGCTCTTCGCCGAGCTCGACGACCGCTACGGCTCGACGGCGACCGGACGGGTGGCAAAGCTCTACCTGGCGCAGATCGCCATCGCCGAGAACGACACGGAGAAGGCGAAGCAGCTCTGGCGGGCGTTCCTCGACGCCGAACCGTCCGGTGCGCTCGCCGCCACGGCGCGGGTCAATCTCTACAAGCTCGATCGCGAACAGGGCCGCGGTGCGGAACTGATCGGGGAGCTGCAGAAGATGAGCGAGCAGGCCGACAAGCCGCTCCCCGCGGACGTCATCCTCTATCAGCTGGCGCTCACCTATGAGGCCCTCGGCAAGAGCGACGACGCGAAGGCCTCCTGGCGTCGCCTCGTGGACGAGTACCCCCAGTCGCCCTATAACGCCGACGCCCAGCGGGAGGCCGGACCGGCTCCCAAAGGGACCTGACCCGGAGCCATCCTGAGCGCCTACGGGGTCCTGTCGCGATTGCGCGCCGGGGAGCCGCTCCGGCGCGGCGACTTGAGCGAGGTCGCGCAAAGCGCCGCCGACGGCAGCTGGAGTGATGCGCAGCTGGCCGCGTTTCTGATGGGCGTCGCCATCCGGGGCTTGGATGTCGAGCGCACGCGCGAGCTCACCGCCGGCATGCTCGACTCCGGCGAGCGGTGGAATCTGGCGCGCGAGCGGCCCAATCTGCTGGACAAACACTCCACCGGTGGGGTTGGCGACAAGGCGAGCCTGCTCCTCGCGCCGCTGCTCGCCGCCGCGGGCGCGCCGGTCGTCATGCTGACCGGCCGCGGGCTGGGACACACCGCGGGGACGGCGGACAAGCTGGAGGCGATCCCGGGATTCCGCCAGGAGCTGGACCGCGGGCGTGCCGTGCAGTTGCTCGACCGCTGCGGTATCGCGCTCGGAATCGCCACCGCCGGCATCGCGCCAGCCGACCGCAAGCTCTACGCGCTGCGCGACCGGACTGCGACCGTCGATTCGCTCCCCCTGATCGTTGCCTCCATCCTGTCCAAGAAGCTCGCCACCGGCGCGGCGGCGATCGTGTTCGACGTCAAGGTCGGCGATGCCGCCTTCCTGCCACGCATCGAACAGGCGAGGGAGCTCGCCAGGCTCCTCGCCGGGATCTCCTCGGAGCTCGGGATGAAGGCCGAAGCGTTGCTGACCGACATGAACCAGCCGCTCGGCGACTGGGCCGGGCACGCGAGCGAGATTCGCGAAGTGCTCGATTGTCTCGCCGGGGGCGGGCCGCGCGAGACGATCGAGCTCACCCTCGCCCTGGCCCTCTCGCTCGGTCGGCAGATCGGCGCCGGCTGGTCGGAGTCGAGTCTGCGCGGACTGCTCGGGTCGGGGGCGGCACGCGAGCGTTTCGTGCGCTGGGCGGTCGCGCAGGGGGCGTCGGAGCGCTGGTTCGATCGACCCGATCTGCCCCTGGCGCCGGTCGAGATCGTGATCCAGGCGCCGCGATCCGGCTGCGTGGCTGCGGTGCGGACCCGGGAACTCGGCCTGCTGCTGGCCGAGGCGGGGGGGGCGCGGCGCGCCATCGGTTCGGAGCTCGACCTCGGCATCGCACTTCACTACCGCACGCGCCTCGGTCGGCGAGTGGAGGCGGGAGAGGAGTTGGCGCGAGTCTATTTGCGCACGGACAACCAGGACCTGGCGGGACGATTCGGCGGCTGCTTCGAGATCGGCGAAAAGGGGACCGCACCGGACCTCATCGTCGAGCGCGTCGCGGCCGCCTGACCTGCCAGCCTTCCTAGTGCAGCTCGACGTCGCTCTCGTCGGCGGCCCAGCGCAGCCGCAAACCGCCGCCGGGCAGGGCGGTCAACGCCGGCCGGGAGAGGGCGCCCGTCGCGACGGCCCCTTGCCGCAGGACGCGGCCGGTCGCATCGAGCTCGAGAACGCCCCAACCGCGCGGGCGCGCGTGCGCAAAGGTCAACCAGGTCGGGCTGTCCGCACCCGCCCCCGCCGCCCGCGACAGGAACGGTTCGGTCGAACCGACCGGACCGGCCCAGGTGGGCGCGCTCCACTCCCGGCCATCGAAGCGCGCGATCACGATGCGGTACTCATGGCCGTCGTATCGGCTCCAGGTGGCGAGGGCACCCCCGCGGACGGCGACGACGGCCGGCGTGATATCCGGCACGCCGTTGTCGGCGGCGATCGCTCGCGCCGCACTCCACCGACCGTGGGCGAAGCGTGCCGTCACGATCTCGTCGTCATGGCCATCGAAGCGGCTCCAGACCACGAGCCTCGACCCGTCGGCGAGCGTCGTGGCGGCGAGCGCCAGCTGGCTGCCTGGCGCCGGCTCGGCGAGGACGGCCGGTTCCGACCAGCGCATGCCGTCCCAGGCAGCGTGGCGAACGGCGTAACTCTGCCGGTCGCCGCCTTCGAGCCAGACGAGACCTTCGAGGTCGCCGCCGACCGAGGTCAGCGGTACGGCGTTCTCGCGCACGCCGCCGGCGCCCGAGGCGGGCGCCGGCAGAGCATGCAGCCCCTGCTCGTCGAGCAGCGCGAGAAAGAGGTCGCGGTGTTCCCGGCCGGCGCCGCGCGCGCTCAGGAAGGAGCTCGCGCGCAAAGCGAAGAGCTCCTCCACGACGAGGTCCGCAGGCAGCGTGATCTGCCGTTCGCCGCGCGGCGTCGCGAGAAGATAGGCCGTGGAGGAACCGCTGGCGTGGGTGGCCGGAGGGGTCTCGGCGGAGGAGCGGAGCGTGGTTGCGCCGGCGCTCCAGAAGCCGGTGTCGGCAGCCTGCGCCGCGCCGGCTGCCAGCAGCAGGCCGAGGTACCAGGACACGGATGCGGTGCGGGCGGGCATGGCAGAGCGGCATCGTAGGTGTCGCCCGGGAAAGAGTCAAATGGCGCCGGCAGCGCGCGGCAGGGGCGCCAGAGGAGCGACCGGCAGCGCCGGAGGCGCTAGCGGTTGCTATCATGCCGGACGTGCGTGCGACCATTCTCGCGGTGGGATCCGAACTGCTGTCTACCGAGCGCCTGGACAGCAACTCGCTCCGCCTGACGGCGCTGCTCGAGCGCCATGGCGTCGAGTTGGTGAAGAAGAGCGTGATCGGCGACCTCGAACCGGAGATCGCGCGGGAGATGCGCTCGCTCTGGGCGTCGAGCGACCTCGTCCTGGTGAGCGGAGGACTGGGCCCGACCGCGGACGATCTGACCCGCGAGGCGGCCGCCGCCGCGCTCGGGGTCGGGTTGGTCCGCGAATGCCTCTGTCCTGGAGCAGATCGAGCGCCGATTCGCCGCCATGGGGCGCCGGAGCTCTCGCCGAACAACCGCAAGCAGGCGGAGATGCTGGCGGGCGCGCAGGTTCTCGACAACCCCAATGGAACCGCTCCAGGGCAGCTCTTCGAGCGCGGCGGCAAGGCACTCTTTCTCTTTCCCGGGGTGCCTTTCGAGCTCGACCGGATGGCTGCGGAGTGCCTGGTGCCCTGGCTCGCGAGGCGCTCGCCGGGCACCGCCCGGGAGACCTGGACGATCAAGGTCGCCATGCGGCCGGAGTCCGAGGTCGACCAGTCGCTCGGCCCGGCCTACGAGGAGTTCGGACGGGAGTGGATCACCGTCCTCGCCGGCGCGGGCGAAGTGCGCGTCCTGCTCACCGCCGCCGGTGCCGACGGCGAGCGTCTGGAGCGCCTCGCCGCCATGCGCGCGCGCACCCTGGTCCTGCTGGGCGAGGCCGTCTTCGGCGAAGGTGCCGGGACCTCTCTCGAGGCGGTGGTCGCGGCTCTGCTGGCGGAGGCCGGCTGGACTCTGGCCACGGCGGAATCGTGCACCGGCGGCCTGGTGGCCGAGCGCATCACCCGGGTCCCGGGTGCCAGCACGATCTTCGTCGGCGGCGTCGTCGCCTACTCGAACGACCTGAAGTGCGCCCTGCTGGATGTCGAACCGGCGCTGATCGAACGCGAGGGGGCGGTCTCGGAGGCGGTCGCGCGGGCGATGGCGATCGGCGTCTGCCGGCGGCTGGGGAGCGATCTCGGCGTAAGCCTCACCGGCATCGCCGGTCCGGGCGGGGGCTCGGAGGAGAAGCCGGTGGGGACCGTCCACCTGGCGGTCGCCGGGCCCGGGGACGCGCCGGTCGAGCACCGCTCGGCGCGTTTCCCCGGCAACCGTGAGCGGATCCGGATCTTTGCCGCGCAGATGGCGCTCGAGATGCTGCGCCGGCGACTGATCGTCCACCGGCCTGCCGCCGCCCTGCAGGTGGCGCCTTGAATCCGCGCTGGCTTGGGCTCGTTGGCGCCGCCTACCTGCTGGGATCGCTCTCCTTCAGCCTCGTGGTCGTCTGGATCCTTCACCGGGCCGACCTGCGCAAGCTGGGCAGCGGGAATGCCGGGGCCACCAACGTCCTGCGTGCCGCCGGGCGCTGGCCGGCGCTGCTCGTCCTGCTGCTCGATATCGCCAAGGGAATCCTGCCGGTGCGCGCGGCGCGCGCCTTCGGTGCGCCCTCCGAGGTGGTCGCGGCGGCCGCCTTCGCCGTCGTCGTCGGGCATGTCTTCCCGCTCTTTTTCGGTTTTCGCGGTGGCAAGGGCGTCGCCACCGGCTTCGGCGCCTTGCTGGCTCTCCTGCCGCTCGCGGCCTCGGTCTCACTGGCAGTCTTCGCGCTCACTGTCGTGGTGACGCGCTACGTCTCGCTCGGCTCGGTGCTGTCCGCCGCGGCCTTTCCCGTGCTGGCCGTGCTGTTTGCCCGCTTCGGCTGGTCGCCCGCCACTGTCGAGCAGCGCGCTGGCGCTGGCCTGCGCCTGCGCCGGCCTGGTCGTTCTCCGGCATGCCGGAAACCTGCAACGACTTTTCGCCGGCACCGAACGACGTCTCGGCGAGGGGCGAGGGTAGGAGGTCTTGGCTCAAATGGCGCAGATCGGTATTCTCGGCGCAGGATCCTTCGGCACCGCGCTCGCTGTCCACGCGTCGCGCGCCGACCAGCGCGCGACGCTTTGGGTCCGTCGCGAAGAGGCCGCAGCGGAGATCGCCGCGGCGCGCGAGAACCGCCGTTACCTTCCAGGCGTGACCCTGCCCGACGCTCTGGCGATTACCCACGACCTGGCGGAGCTCAGCGAGTGCTCTCCGATCGTCGTCGCGGCGCCCTCGCACGGCTATCGCGCCGTTCTGCGCGAGCTTCTCGCGGCACGCGGGTCGCGCGCCCCGCTCATCATCGTTTCGGCGACCAAGGGAATCGAGGCGGAGACGCTCGCCCGGATGAGCCGGGTATCCGCCGAGGAGTGCGAGCGCGCCGGGACTCCGGCGCGATTCGCCGCCCTCTCCGGCCCAACCTTCGCCGCCGAGCTGGCGCGCGCGATGCCTTCGGCGGCGGTCGTCGCGAGCGCCGACGTGGCGCTGGCGGCGGAGCTGCGCGAGACTCTGGCGAGCCCGACGCTGCGGCTCTATTCCTCAGCCGATGTCGTGGGTGTGGAGCTGGCGGGCGCGGCGAAGAACGTCATCGCCATCGGCGCCGGCGTGGTCTCGGGACTGGGCATGGGACACAACACTCTCGCCGCCCTGATCACCCGCGGCCTGCACGAGATCACCCGCCTGGGTCTCGCCTACGGCGGCGATCCGAAGACCTTCTCGGGTCTCGCCGGGTTGGGCGACCTCGTCTTGACCTGCACCGGCGGCCTGTCGCGCAACCGGCGCACCGGCGTCGATCTCGCCCAGGGCAAGAGCCTGCAGCAGATTCTCGAGGAGACGACCGAGGTGGCGGAGGGCGTGCGGAACTCGCGGGTCATTCTGCAGTTGGCGCGCGCCGTCGACGTCGAGATGCCGATCAGCGAGCAGATGGTCGCGGTGATGTACGAAGGGAAGCCGGCAAAGGTGGCGCTGCGCGAGCTGATGACCCGCGATCTCAAGCACGAGACCGTTCTCTAGGGAGTAGACTCTCGCATGGCAACCCACCAGACCGTTCTCATTCTCGATTTCGGGAGTCAATTCACGCAGCTCATCGCGCGCCGCCTGCGTGAGCAGCGGGTTTACTGCGAAGTGCACCCGTTCTCGACTGCCGGTCGAGGAGATCCGCCGCCGCGCGCCGATCGGCGTCATTCTCTCCGGTGGGCCGCAGAGCGTCTACGACGCCGGCGCGCCGCACGCCGAGCGCGCGCTCCTCGAGCTCGGCATTCCCGTGCTCGGCATCTGCTACGGCATGCAGCTCGTGGCGCACCTGCTCGACGGCAAGGTCGAGCACGCCGAGCGCCGGGAGTACGGCCGGGCGGAGGTCGAGGTGGCGGAGAACGGCCTGCTCTTCGCCGGACTCGAGGCCGCGGAAACGGTCTGGATGAGCCACGGCGACCACGTCACGCGTCTGCCTAGCGGATTCACGCAGACCGCGCGCACTTCGAACGCGGCCGTCGTGGGTATGGAGGACCGCGGGCGGGGGATCTACGGCATCCAGTTCCATCCCGAGGTCTCGCACACCGTCGCACGGCGCCGCGGTGCTGCATAATTTCCTCTTCAAAGCCTGCGGCGCCACGCGGCGACTGGACGATGGCCTCCTATCTCGACGAGGCCGCGACGACGATCCGCGAGCGCACGCGGGGCGAGAAGGTGCTCTGCGGGATCTCGGGCGGCGTCGACTCGGCGGTGACCGCGGCGCTGCTCAAGCGCGCCATCGGCGACGACCTGGTCTCGGTCTTCGTCGACACCGGCCTGCTGCGCAAGGGGGAGCGCTCCGCAGGTCGAGGCGAGCCTTACCGACGGTCTGGGAATCCCGATCGTGACCGCCGACGCCGGCGCGGACTTCCTCGGGGCGCTCGCGGGCGTCGACCGACCCCGAGGCCAAGCGCAAGGCGATCGGCCGGATCTTCATCGACGTCTTCCAGCGCGAGGCGCGCAAGTTCGCCGGCGTGAAGTTCCTCGCCCAGGGGACGCTCTATCCGGACGTCATCGAATCGACCTCGGTCCGCGGGCCGTCGGCGGTCATCAAGTCGCACCACAACGTCGGCGGCCTCCCCGAGCGGCTCGGCTTCGAGCTCGTCGAGCCGCTGCGCTGGCTCTTCAAGGACGAGGTCCGTCAGCTGGGGCGCGAGCTCGGCCTGCCGGAGGAGTTCATCGGCCGCCATCCGTTCCCCGGCCCGGGCCTCGCGGTGCGGATCCTCGGCGAGGTCACCGCCGACAGGGTCGCCCTGCTGCAGGAGGCCGACGCCATCTTCCTCGGCGAGCTGCGCGAGAGCGGCTGGTACGAGAAGGTCTCGCAGGCGTTCGCCGTTCTCCTGCCGGTGCAAGACGGTCGGCGTGATGGGCGACTTCCGCACCTACGAGAACGTCCTCGCGCTGCGCTCGGTCGAGACCCACGACTTCATGACCGCCGACTGGAGCCACCTGCCCTACGAGCTCCTCGGCCGGGTCGCGAACCGCATCGTCAACGAAGTCCGCGGCATCAACCGCGTGGTCTACGACGTCACCTCGAAGCCGCCGGGCACGATCGAGTGGGAGTAGGCTAGGGCACCGGCAGAGAAAGCCTTCAGCCAAAGCAAGAGCTTTCAGCAAAGGAAGAACGCGGGGGCGGGTTTGATCGAGTTGACGGGTGAGTCGCTGTCGCTGGAGCAGTTCGCCGCGGTGGCTGCTCGGCGGCGAGCATGGCGTGCTCACGGGCGCGGCGCGCGAGCGCGTCGCGCGCGGCGCGGGAGGTGATCGAGCGGGCGGTTGCTTCGGGGGAGGCGGTCTACGGGGTCAACACCGGCTTCGGCAATCTCGCCAACGTCCGCATCGCCGACGCCGATCTCGAGACGCTGCAGGAGCGGCTGGTGCTTTCGCACGCTGCCGGGATGGGGGAGCCGCTGCCGGATGCCGCGGTGCGCGGGATGCTGCTGCTGCGGGCGAACACGCTCGCCAAGCGGGCACTCGGGCGTGCGTCCGCTGCTCATCGACGGGCTGCTCGCGTTGCTGAACATGGACCTCCTGCCCGAGTCGTCCCGAGCCGCGGCTCGGTCGGAGCGAGCGGCGATCTTGCGCCGCTCGCCCATCTGGCGCTGCCGCTGCTCGGTCGCAGCCGCGTGCGACGGGCCGGGAAGCTCGTACCGGCCGCCGAAGCGCTGCGCGACGCCGGCCTGGCGCCGATCCGCCTGGCGCCGCGGGAGGGGCTCGGTCTGGTCAACGGCACGCAGGCGATGACCTCGCTCCTGGCGCTCTCGGCGCTCGAGGCACGCCGGCTGGTCCGCGTCGCCGACCTTGTCGGCGCGCTCTCGACCGACGCACTGCGCGGCACCGACGCTGCGTTCGATGCCCGCGATCCATGCCGTCCGGCCGCATGCCGGGCCAACTCGCCAGTGCGCGCAATCTCTGGGCGGCTGCTCCAGGGCTCAAGATCCGCGATTCCCATCGCAACAACGACATGCGGGTGCAGGATCCCTACTCCCTGCGCTGCATGCCGCAGGTGCATGGTGCGGTCCGCGACGCGCTGGGCGACGTCGAGCGCGCCTGGTGGTCGAGATGAACTCGGCGACCGACAATCCACTGGTCTTCGCGGCGCGACGACGAAGCGCTGTCAGGCGGGAACTTCCACGGCGAGCCGATGGCGCTTCGCCGCCGACTTTCTCGCCATCGCGCTGGCCGAGCTGGGTTCGATCTCCGAACGGCGGACGGAGAAGCTCACCAACGACGACGTTCTCGGGGCTGCCGCCTTTCCTGGTCGCGAACGCCGGTGCTCAACTCGGGTTTCATGATGGCGCAGGTGACCGCCGCGGCGCTGGCCTCGGAGAACAAGGTGCTCGCCCACCCGGCGAGCGTGGATTCGATCCCGACCTCCGCCGACAAGGAAGACCATGTTTCGATGGGCATGTGGGCGGCGCTCAAGTGCCGTCAGGTCGTCGCCAACGTGCGCCAGATCCTCGCCATCGAGCTCCTGGCCGCGGCCCAGGGCATCGACCTCCTGCGGCCGCTGGGTTCGAGCGTCCGGCTCGAAGCGGTCCATCACTGGGTGCGGGAATCCGTCGCCACCTGGGACGAGGATCGCGAAATGGCGCCTGATCTGGCCACCGCGGAGCGACTGCTCGCGACCGGCGAGATCCCCGGCCTGGCAGGGCTGGAGTAGGACGGAGAGCGCCGCGGTGCATCCACCCTGGGACTTCGTCTTCGTCGCCGTCCTGGCTGCGGCGGCGACGGTCGTGGTCGTGCGTCGGGCGGGTCTGCGGAGAAGTCGCAACCTCGCCTTCCTGCTCCTCCTTGCGGGGCTGGGGCTCGGCTGGGTCTATGTCGAGGCTGCCGGGAAGCGCGCGACGCAGGATCTCGAGCGCTTGATCTCCTCCATGGCTCCGACCTACGCCCGCGAGCTCGAGCTCATGGGTCACGAGGGACTCGACCTGCGAACTCAGCCTGACGACGAGCGCTACATGGCAATGATCGAAGCCGAAAAGCGCTGGCTCGCGAGCAACAAGAACATCAGTGACATCTACACCCACCGCAAGCTCGCCAACGGTACAGTCGTGCTGATGGTCGACTCCGAGACGGACTACGATCGCGATGGAAAGTACTCCGGCGCGCGCGAGAGCCGCACCGCCATCGGCGAGGCCTACCCGCACCGGGTCCCCGAACTGGACCGCGCGTTCGCAGACGAGGTCACCTTCGACCGCTCTCCCACTTCCGACCGTTGGGGAACCTGGATCTCGAGCTTCACGCCGATGCACGACGCCGCCGGTGGGGTCGAAGCGGTACTCGGGATCGACTACGACGCCTTTCTGTGGATCAGGGCAATTGCCCGCCGCCGCCTCGATGCCCTGGCGGTGCTCTCGGCGGTGCTGGCAGTGGTCCTGACCGGCCTCGTCTCGGTCGCCCGTCTGCGGCGGGCCACCGCCGAGGCCGAGTTGCGCAATACGGAATTGGCGGCGGTGCGCGACGCCGCCCTTGCTGCCAGCCGCACCAAGTCGCAATTCCTCGCCAGCGTCAGCCACGAGCTGCGCACCCCGTTGCACGTCTTTCTGGGCATGAACGAGTTGCTGCTGACCTCGTCACTCGACGAGCGCCAGCGGCGCCACTGCGAGACGGCGCAGCGCTCGGCGGAAGGGCTGTTGGGCATGGTCGACGATCTGCTCGAGTTCGCCCAGCTCGAGGCGGGCAAGGCGCCGATGGAAGAGGTGACCTTCCCTCTCCGCGCGGTCCTGGTCGCCGCGGTCGAACGGCATCGCATCGCCGCCGAGCACAAGCATCTGCGGCTGCATGTCGCCGAGGGACTCGACAAGAATCTGCAGGTGATCGGCGACGACCGACGCCTACGCCAGATCCTCCGTCACCTGCTGAGCAACGCGGTGAAGTTCACCGACACGGGCGAGATTCGCGTGCGTCCAGTCGTCGAGCGCTCGTCCTACGGGCGGATCGAGCTTCTGGTCGAGGTGGAGGACACCGGCATCGGTATCGCTCCCGAGCAGCGCGAGGCGGTATTCCAGCGCTTCAGCCAGATCGACCCATCGAACACGCGCCGGCACGGCGGCACCGGAATCGGTCTGGCGTTGTCGCGCAGGCTGGCCGAACAGATGGGAGGGGCGATCGAGTTCGAGTCCGAGCCGCAGCGCGGGAGCGTCTTCCGGCTGCGCCTGCCGTTCCGCACGGCTCCCTCTTCCTCGGCCGACAGGCCGATGCACCAGGCCCTCAAAGGGGCGTGAGGTAATGGTCATCCCCGAGCAGGAGCTCGCCTTCGAGTTCATCCGCTCCTCGGGCCCGGGAGGGCAGAACGTCAACAAGGTCGCGACCGCCGTGCGGCTGCGCTTCGATGTGCGCGGATCGACGGCACTCGCCGACGAGGTCAAAGTCCGACTTCTGGCGCTGGCGGGCCGCAGGGCTACCAAGGAAGGGGAGATCGTCCTGCTCGGCCAGCGCCATCGTACCCAGGAGAAGAACCGCCAGGACGTCGTTGCGCGGCTCGAGGAGCTCGTCGTGAAGGCGCTCGTCGCACCGCGCAAGCGTCGCGCGACCCGTCCCACTCGCGCCGCAGGAGCCCGGCGGTTGCGCGCCAAGCGAATGCAGTCGGATCGCAAGCGCGGGCGCAGCGACGCCGCGGCCGATGACTGAACCCTGGGCGTGCTGGGGCTCTGCGATTAGAATCTGCGCATGAGCGAAACCCCTCGCGGGCCGAGCCGCCTCGTCCGCGCCCCCCGCGGCAGCGCCATCACCTGCAAGGGTTGGCTGCAGGAAGCGGCACTGCGCATGCTGATGAACAACCTCGACCCGGAGGTGGCCGAGCGGCCGGACGAACTGGTCGTCTACGGCGGGTCGGGAAAGGCGGCGAGAAACTGGGACTGCTTCGATGCCATCGTCGCCGCCTTGCGCCGCCTGGACGATGACGAGACCCTGCTGGTGCAATCCGGCAAACCGGTGGCGATCTTCAAGAGCCACGTTGACGCTCCGCGAGTGCTGATCGCCAATTCGAATCTGGTGCCGCGATGGGCGACCATCGACGAGTTTCGCCGCCTCGAAGGCCTGGGCCTGACGATGTACGGCCAGATGACTGCCGGCTCGTGGATCTACATCGGCACCCAGGGGATTCTGCAGGGAACCTTCGAGACCCTGGCAGAGCTGGCGCGCCGCCACTTCGGGGGCAGCCTCGCCGGCCGGCTTGCGGTGACGGCGGGCCTGGGTGGCATGGGCGGCGCCCAGCCGCTGGCGGTGACGATGAACGAGGGCGTCTGCCTGGTGGCGGAGGTCGATCGCACGCGGATCGAGAAGCGGCTGGAGAAGCGCTATCTCGACGAATGGGCGCCCTCCCTCGACGCCGGCCTGGCGCGCGCGCGGCAGGCGCTGGCGCGCCGGGAGGCGGTGTCGATCGGGGTCGAGGTGAACGCGGTCGACCTGCTCGAGCGCCTGCTCGCCGAGGAGATTCTCCCGGACGTCGTCACCGACCAGACCTCGGCGCACGACAACCTGCACGGCTACGTGCCGCATGCGATCTCCTACGCCGCGGCCCTTCTCCTGCGCGCCGCCTCCCCCGGCGAGTACGTCGAGCGGGCGATGGCGTCGATGGCGGCGCACGTGCGCGCCATGCTGGAGCTCCAGCGCCGCGGTGCCGTGACCTTCGACTACGGCAACAACCTGCGCGGACAGGCCCGCGACGCCGGGGTCGCGGCGGCCTTCGACATCGGCGGCTTCGTGCCGATGTTCATCCGGCCACTTTTTTGCGCGGGCAAGGGGCCCTTTCGCTGGGCGGTCCTTTCCGGCGATCCGGCGGACCTGCGCGTGACCGACGAAGCGATCCTGGAGCTGTTTCCCGGCGACCGCAAGCTCGAGCGCTGGATCCGCATGGCGCAGCAGCGGGTGGAGTTTCAGGGCTTGCCGGCGCGCATCTGCTGGTTGGGCTACGGCGAGCGCGATCGCGCCGGGCTGGCTTTCAACGAGCTGGTGGCCTCCGGCAAGGTCTCCGCGCCAATCGTCATCGGGCGCGACCACCTCGACTGCGGCTCGGTCGCCTCGCCCTTCCGGGAGACCGAGGCGATGCGCGACGGCTCCGACGCGATCGCCGACTGGCCGATCCTGAACGCGCTCATCAACGGCGTCAACGGCGCGACCTGGGTCTCGTTTCACCACGGCGGCGGGGTGGGCATCGGCAATTCGCTGCACGCCGGAATGGTCATCGTGGCCGATGGCTCCAGCGCGGCCGCGACCCGCATTGCGCGCGTGCTGGCGAGCGATCCCGGAATGGGCGTCGCGCGGCATGCCGACGCCGGGTATCCGGAAGCGCTCGCCTGCGCCGCCGCGCTCGGTGTCGATCTCCCGATGCTCGCATTGCGGGACGGCCCACGTCCTGGGGTGAGCTAGTGCCGCGATACGAACGCTGGTGAAGAGTGCGGGCTAGCCACGCCGCCGCGCGCGCTAGGCTCGCTGCGGCAGGAGCCGCCAAGCGGCCCGACATCGCAGAGCTCGCGTTGCTGCTCGTGCCCGGCGCGGCGCTCCTCGCCGGCCGGCCGCTGTTCACGCTCGGCGCCCTCGCGGCGTGGCTGATCTGGATCTGGCGCTGGTCGCCGCCACCACGGGAGCGCTGGTTACTGCTCCTGTGCGGTGGCGCGGCGGCGGTGATTCTGGCGGCGACTGCCACCAACGATCTTCTCCGCGCGAGCGCGGAGGCGCCCTCCGACGCCGCCCTCGTCGCCGGGTATCGCGCCTACTGGGACGAGCTCGAGGCGAGCGCCGAACAGGCCCTCGCCATCCTGCCGCGCCCGCCGCTCGAACCGGCGGCGCAGCTCGAGGCCTTCGCCAGCCTCAGCCAGCTGGCGAAGGAGTCGCGCCTCCCTGGGCTGACGCTGCTGCTGCTCGACTCCGACCGCCAACCGGTCGCCTGGGGAGGCGCCGGGCTGTTGCACGACCTCGGCCCACCGGGTGCCGAAGGGATCCCGGCGCTGCCCGCGGTGCCATCGCTGCCAGCGCTGCCGGCGCCGGCGGGCGACGCCGGAGACGCACGGCGGTTCCTGCAGAGCGCGGCCTCGGCGACCGCCCTCGTCCTGCGCCCGCTGGCGGGACGCGATGGCAGTCGCTTTCTGCTGGTGTGCGGCGAAAGCCGTTCGCGGCGCGCCATGGCGCCGCTCCTGGGCGGGCGTCCCGAGCGCGGCGATCGCCGCGCGCCGAACACCGCGATCGCGGCGGCGGCAGGTGCCGCGGACTGGCTGTGGGGCTTCGGCGTCGTCGATCCCGTGCCGGGGGCCTCTGCCGTTGCGGTGCCGCGGGAGAGGCGTGCTCTGCGCCCTCCCGGGCTCCCGCCGCTCATTCTCGCCGCCGGTTGGGAGAGGGCCGGAGAGGGGCCGCGAAGCAGTGGCGAGCGGGCCGCTGTGCCGATCGGCCTCGGGCTCTTCGGTCTCGCCGCCCTGCGTGGCTTCGCCCTGGCGGTCCTCGCCGGGACGGTCCTGCAGCGTCCGCTGCGGATCTTCGAGGTCGCGGCGATGGCGCTCGCCGGCGTCGCCGTGCTGGGTCTGGGTCTCGCCGTGCCCGCCGCCGAGCTCGCGCTGCTCCTCGCGGGGCTGGCGATTGCCGGTCTTGGCTGGTTGGCGGCCTGGCGTCGCGGCAGAAGGTGGCGCGCGACTCCGTGGACCCGGGCGGCGAAGGTGGGCGCTCTGTTCACGCTTCCGGGGATCACCCTGCTGGCCCGGTTCTGGCCAGCGGAAGCCCTCGATCTCGCGGCGGACTTCACGCTCGCGGGGGCCGCCGGGGCGACCCGCCTGGGGCTCGCCGCAGCGCTCTTCGGCGTCCTGATCCTGGCGGCGGAGAGCTCCGAGTCGGCCGCCGCGCGAGGGCGGCTTCGGCTGGCTTTCGCCCTGCCGCTGATCCTGCTGGCCGCGGCCGGGCACGATCATGGCCTCTGGCCGCTGCTGCCGCTCGCTGCCGGCACCTGGCTCGCGCTGCGCTCGCTGCGATGGGCTTCCGGGCGTGCCGCTTCCGGGTTGACGGCGCTCCTGCTCCTGGCCGTGGCGATCTCGGCGACCGCCTGGGAGACCGGTTACCGGCTGCGCTCGCTGGCGTCGCTCAGCGGATCCCTCGCCGCGCTGGCGCCGCCCGGACCGGCGCGCCGGGCCGCGGTCGCTGCCGAGGTCGAGGCATTTTTCGATGCCCTGGATCTCGCGGACGTGGCGCCGGAGACTCTGCCGCGCACCGAGGAGGGCGACCTCGCCTACGTGCTCTGGCGCGGTTCGCCGCTGGCGCGGCTGGATGCGATCTCGGCGCTGGTGATCGAGCGGCCGGGAAGGCCACCCTCGAGTTTCGCCTACGGCCTGCCGCTGACCGACGAGCTCGACCTCGATCTCGCGCCGGCCCGCTGGAGCGGCCTGGCACCGCCCGCCTGGCGCGACCAACGGATCGAGGGGCGCTATCCGCTGGTGGGTGGGGGCCGGGCGGTGGGGGATGTGCGCTTCTGGATGGTGCCGCGGCCGGGTTTTGGCGCCGACGCTGTAGCGCCCGGCGACCTCGCCGCCGCGCTCCTGCGTGGTGGTCCGGCGAGTTACCGCGCCGGATCGAGCGGACTTCCCGGACCCGACCCGGCGCCGGTGCTCTACTCGCCCGAAGGCGAGATCCTCGCCTCTCCCTGGCGCGAGGCGACACCGGCGCTCGCCCAGGTGCGCGCGGTGGTCAGCGCGAATTCCGCCGATGCTGCCGACGCCGCCGGTAGCGCCGGCGGCGCTCGCGACCCTCGCAGTCGTGGCGCGGGAGGCGGCGCGAGGATCGCCACGCCGGAGGGCAGCGCTCGCGTCCTGCTGCGCGAGAGTGGCGGCGCCGCCGTGGCGCTCTTCTCGCGTGAGCTCGCGCCGGCGGCGGCGCTCGAGCGCGTTGGGGTGCACGCGGCGGGAGCCCTGTTCGCCGCGGCGACGCTCTGCGTTCTCGGCTTCCTGCTCGCCCTGCCCCGCGGAACGGCGCGCGATCTTTTCGCCCGCATGACGCGCTCCTACGCCAACCGGCTGATTCTCCTCTTCTCGCTGCTGCTGCTCGTTCCGCTCGCCCTGCTCTATGGACTGCTCTCGCGAACTCTCGAGAGTCGCGTCGCGCGCGAGCAGCGGTCGGCCGCCGAGTCGGCGCTCTCGTCCGCCCAACGCGTGTTGGGAGAATACGTGCTGACTCTCGAGCCCGGATTCGGTGTGGGCACGGCGATCGACGACGAGATTCTGGTTTGGCTCTCTCGGGTCATCGGCCACGACGTGAGCCTCTACTGGGGGAGCGAGGTCTACGCATCGAGCAAGCGGGAGCTCTTCGCTGCCGGGCTCCTGCCGCGGCGGATTCCCGGTGAGGTCTGGCCGCGCATGGCGCTCGGTGGCGAAAACGAGGCCTCGCGCACGGCGCGAACCGGCAGCGCCGAGTATCTGGAGCTCTACGCGCCGCTCGCCGTGCCGGGCTTCGATTCCCGACAGACGCGCCTGTTCCTTTCGATGCCCCTGTTGGCGCAACAGGAAGAGGCGACGGTGGAGACGGCGCTCATCCGCCGCCGGACGCTGCTCGCCACGTTCGCGGTCTTCCTCCTGCTCGCCGCGCTCGGCACGCGGTTGGCGCGCGCGTTCACCCGGCCGATCATGGAGATCGTGGCGGGCACGCAGAGGATCGCCGGGGGCGCCGCCGCGCTCGGCGTCAAGTCCTCGGTGCTCGAGCTCGCGGCGCTCGCCGAGGCGATCGATCGCATGGCGCGCAAGATCGGCGAGGGTCGCGACCAGCTGCTGCGCGAGAAGCGGTTGGTGGAGGGCATCATCGAGAACGTCACCTCCGGCGTGGTCTATCTCGATCAGTCGGGCCGCGTTCTCCTGGCCAATCGCGTGGCGCGCCAGCTCCTCGAGGTAGCTCCAGGCGATCGTATTGCAGACCGTCTTGCCAGCCGCCCCGAGCTCGAGGAGGCCAGGCGATTCGTCTCCGTTCCGCGCCGCGAGCTCGCCCAGTCCACCATCCGGCTCGGCGGGCAAGCGAGTGCCGAGGGCAAGGAGCGCGACTGGTCGCTCGTCTGGGTGCCGCTCGCCGGCGAAAGCGAGCCGGCGGCGCTGTTCGTGGTCGAAGACATTTCGGAGGTCCTGCGGGCCCAGCGTCTCGAGGCCTGGGCGGCGATGGCCCAGATCATCGCCCACGAAATCAAGAATCCGCTCACCCCGATCAGGCTGTCGACCGAGCACCTGAAAGAGGTCTGGCGGCGCGATCGCGCCCACTTCGAAGTCGTGTTCGAGCGCTGCACGGAAAACATATTGCGCCAGGTGGAGGAGCTGCGCGACATCGCGACGGAGTTCTCCACCTTCAGTCACATTCCGAAGTCGGTGCGGATTCCCGGCGACCTGGCGGAGACCGTGCGGGAGATCGTCGAAGGCTATCGCGCCGCTCCGCCTGCGGGCGTCGAGATCGAGCTTCAGGGCGGCGAAGAGAGCCTGCCGGCGCGGTTCGACGCCCGGCTCCTCGGGCGCGCGCTGCGAAACCTGCTCGAGAATGCGGTTCGGGTCTCGGCCGGCGGCGGAAAAGTGACCATCGGCGCCCGCCGGGTAGGCGACTCGGCGGAGATCCGGGTGTCCGATCGTGGTCCAGGAGTGCCGCCAGAAATGCTGGCGCGCATCTTCGAACCGTACTTTTCGACCCAGGTCGGCGGCACGGGCCTGGGGCTCTCGATCGCGCGCCGGGTGGCCGAAGAACACGGCGGTTCGATCTCGGCCCGCAACCTCGACGCCGGCGGGCTCGAGGTCGCGATTACAATTCCCCTGTTATGACCTCTCTGCGGATCGCTCTGCCCGTGTTGTGCGTGTTGTCCGGCCTCGCCGCCGGTTGCCTGGGGGGAGCGCGACCCGACAAGCCCGGCGGAGCCGCGCTCTGGCTGACCCGCGATTCCGGAGCCTTCGGCGCGAACGAGCAGAGCCGGCTGAGCGGGCTCGGCGCCCGGGAGATTTTTGTCGACGCCGCCGAGCTCGACTGGAACGGCGGGGTCCGGTTGATCAGGATCGCAGCGCCGGCGATTCCCCGCCGGACCCCGACGACTCTCGTCGTTTCTGGCCGCTGGCTGTCGGGCGATCGGCCGCCGGAGCAGCTCGCCACCGCGCTGCTCTCCGAGTTGAGCGGATTGCGCATCGCCGCCGAACAGGACGGCCTCTTGGTGACGGGGTTCCATTTCGAGGTCGAGCCCGGGGCGAAGGGCGAGAGCTACGGCAACACCCTGAAGCGACTGCGCTCCGGCCTCGGCAACAGCACCTACCTGTCCGCCGGCCTCGATCGCCGGGCGCTCGAGGGTCCGGACGCGCAGGCCATCGCCGACGCGGTCGACTTCTTCGTCTGCATGATCTACGGCCAACGGCCCGGCGAAGCCGAGGATCCGACCGCCTGGGACCTGCAGTTCGTCGAGAAGAGCTTCCGCCGGCTCGAGGCGCTGGGCCGCCCCTACTTCATCGGCGCCTCCACGCTGGGCACGGCGACCTGGCGTGGCAGAAACGGCGAGGTCAGGGAGTCCTCGACGTCGTTCGCTCTCGGCGAGCTCGTCCACTTGCGCAATCTCGAGCTCAAGCCGGGCTTCAGTCTGCAGGGAATCGATCGCCAGGTGTGGGAGTTCGTGGCGCGGGGACCGCTGCGAGCGGGGGAGTGGAATCTCGCGACCGGCGACTCGATCCGTGTGGTTCGTACGGCAACACCTTTCCTCGAGGAGCTTCGCCGCCGCATCGGAGCCTCGGAGTCGCCTCACCGGTTGGGTGAGGTCTACTATCGTCTGCGGCGCGAGAACGAGCGTCTGTCGCTCTCCGTCGACAACCTCGCCGACGTGCTGGCCCCGGACGCGGCCGCTCCGGCGCTCGAGGTCGCGGTGGAAAAGGTCTCCACTTCGGAGCGCCGCTGGCTGGTGAAGGTGCGGCTGGCGAACCGGAGCTCGGAAAGCACGGACCTGGCCTACTTCGACAGCAACTTCGTGCAGCTCGAAGTCGCTGGCGCGACGATCGGCGGGGTCGAGGCCGGAGAGTTCCAGCGCTTCGAGCTTCTGGTTGACGGCGAGAAGGGCACGATGCGGGCGTATCGCGAGGCGAATACGGTGCGTTTCTTCCTGCCGCTGGTGGAGGAGCATCAGGAAGCCGCTACCGGGACCATCGAGCTCAAGCTGGCGCAGCGGACACCGGCGATCACCGTCTCCGCGAATTTCCTGCTCGCCGATGGCAAGGCCCTGACGGTAGCGCCGCGCGTATGGCAGTTCGAGACCCCTTGAGCGCGCTCTCCCGGCTTTCGCGGGAGCTCGCGGGCGGCCCTTTTCGGGAGGTGCTCCACGGGCTGGACGCGGTCCTGCGCTCGGGCTGGCGCTCGCTCCTGCTCGTCGGCGCCGGTTTGCTCGCCGGATGGTGGCTTTACGTTCCGGCGCACGAGCTCCTGCATGCCCTGGGCTGCTGGGCTGCGGGGGGAGAGATCTCGCGCCTCGAGATCGACCCGATCTATGGCGCACGCTGGATTGCTGTGGTCTTCCCTTTCGTCACCCCGGGCGGTGAGTATGCCGGGCGGCTCGCCGGATTCGACACCCGCGGCAGCGACTGGATCTATCTTGCGACCGACCTGGCGCCGTTCGCCCTGGCGCTCTGGCCGGGTTTCTGGTGGCTGCGCCGGGCGGCGCGCGCCGGGCAGGCCGTCGCTTACGGAGCGGCATTGCCGGCAGCCTTCGCGCCGCTCCTCTCGCTGACCGGCGACGCCTACGAAATGGGCTCGCTGGTGGTCGTGCACCTGCCCCTCTGGCTGGGCCAGCGCGGGCTGATCGGCGATGACCTGGTGGCGAAGGTCGCGGAGGTCGCGCAGCTCCCGCATCTGCCGCCTCTCATGGGTGGCTCCCTGGGCGCCGGCGTCGCGGTCGGCGCTCTGCTGGGACTGTTGTGGGCGCTGTCGTGGATGTATCTGGCCCGCCGCCTGGCTGGCTGGCTCGGCGAGCCGCCGCTTGCGGAGCGCCCGCCGGGCGCCATCGCGCCGCCGGGATCGGGCTAGGATGAAGACGACCGCAGGTGGAACCGGAGTCGGGGAGAGTATGCGCCGCACGATGTCGATTGCGTCCAGTTTCGCCGGGGTGGTGCTGGTTCTCGGAGCTCTCGCCGGTTGCGCATCGTCGAAGGCGGGACCGGTCGACACGGACGCCGATCCCCGCCGGGCTCCCGCCGCCTCGGCGATCGCCGCGAAGACCGCCGGTCTCGCTGCGCGCCCGGGACTGCTGGATCTCTTCGTGGACGCCGAACTCGGCAAGGTTCTCGTCCGGCTGCCGCCGGCAAGCGGCACCCGGCGGACGATCGGCGAGTACATCTACTACCAGGGCATCGTCTCCGGACTCGGATCGAATCCGGTCGGGCTCGACCGCGGGCAGGTCGGCGAGCCGCAGATTCTGCGCCTCCGCGAGCTCGGAGGCCGGGTGCTCTTCGAGCTCGTCAACCTCCGCTTCCGGGCGTTGACTGAATCCATGGACGAGGTGCAGGCGGTCGAGGAGTCGTTCGCCAGTTCCGTGATCTGGAGCGCCGAAATCGCCGCGCGCGACGCCGACGGCGGCTCGTTGATCGATCTCGGTCCGTTTCTCCTGCGGGACGCGCATGGCATCGCCGACCGGCTGAGCGAGAGTGGCCAGGGGGGCTTCGCCTTCGACCGCGAAAAGAGCGCCATCGACGTCGCCAGTTGTCTCGCTTTTCCGGACAACCTCGAGTTCGAGTCGCTCGTCACCTTCACCAGCGCCAAGCCCGGCGATGAGGTGCGCGGGGTCGCCGTCGAGCCTCGGGTGCTCTCCTTCGTCCAGCATCAGTCGCTCGTTCGCCTGCCCGACGGCGGCTACGATCCGCGTGAGTTCGACCCGCGGATGGGTTCTTTCGCCATTCACTTCCAGGACTACGCGGCCCCCCTGGCGCGTTCGATCGAACGCCGCTGGATCGTGCGCCACCGGCTGCAGAAGATCGATCCCTCTGCCGAGCCCGGCGCAGTGCGCAAGCCGATCATCTATTACGTCGACCGGGCGGCGCCGGAGCCGGTTCGCGCCGCGCTGCTCGAGGGCGCCGGCTGGTGGGTCGAGGCGTTCGCGGCAGCAGGCTTCGAGGACGCGTTTCGCGTCGAGCTGCTGCCCGAGGGCGCCGATCCGCTCGATCTGCGCTACAACGTGATCCAGTGGGTCCACCGCGCGACCCGCGGCTGGTCCTACGGTGGGGGAGTCGTCGACCCGCGCACCGGCGAGCAGCTGAAGGGGCACGTTACGCTCGGCTCGCTGCGGGTACGGCAGGACCGGCTGCTCTTCGAGGGTCTGGCGGGGGCCGCGAAGAGCGGCACCGGCCTGCCGGACGACCCTGTCGTGCTGGCGCTGGCGCGGATTCGCCAACTCGCTGCGCACGAGGTCGGGCACGCGCTCGGGTTCTCGCACAACTTCGCCGCCAGCGTCTATGACCGCGCTTCGGTCATGGACTATCCCGCGCCGCTGGTGCGGATCAACGGCCAGGGCGAGCTCGACTTCTCGCAGGCCTACGGCGTCGGAGTCGGGAAGTGGGACGTGCACGCGACGCGCTGGGCCTACGCGCAGTTTCCGCCGGGCACCGTCGAGCCGGACGCTCTCGACGCGATCGTGCAGTCCGGACTGCGCAGCAACCTCTACTTCCTCACCGACCAGGACGCCCGCCCGGCGGGAGCCGCCAATCCCCGTGCGAGCCTCTGGGACAATGGCGACGATCCGGTCGCGGCGCTCGAGCAGACGATGCGGGTGCGGCGTATCGCACTGGCGCGGTTCGGCGAAGCGAACCTGCGCCCCGGAGAGCCGCTCGCCCTGCTCGAGGAGACGCTCGTTCCGGTCTATTTTCACCATCGATTCCAGCTGCAGGCGGCCGCCAAGGTGCTCGGCGGACTCGACTATCGTTACGCCCTGAACGGTGACGCCGTTTCCGGAGCCCTGGCCCGCCCGGTCGCGCCGGAGCGCCAGCGGCGGGCGCTCGCGGTCGTGCTCGAGACGCTCAACCCGTCGGTGCTCGACCTGCCCGAGGAGATCCTGCGCAAGCTCCTGCCGCGGCCGCACGGCTACGAAGTGAATCGCGAGATGTTCGCCTCGAAGACCGCCCCGGCGTTCGATGCCCTGGGAGCTGCGGCCAGCGCCGCCGACATGACGATCCGCCAGCTGCTGCAGCCGGCGCGCGCGGCGCGAATGATCGACTATCACCGCCGGAACGCGGCGCAGCCCGATTTCGACGAGTCGCTCGCCGCCTTGGTCGACAAAGTCTTCCTCGACAGCGCCCTGCTCGAGCCGCGGGAGGTCGAGATCGCGCGTGTCGTGCAGCGGGTGCTCGTCGACCGCCTGATCGAGCTCTCGGGAAACATGGCCGCCGCGGCCTGGGTGCGATCGCGCGCCGACGGCGCCCTGGCCGATCTTCTCCAGCGCATGGACCAGCTCGTGGCGCTCGACCCGGAGGAGAAGGCGCACTTCTCGGCGGTGACCGCCGAAATCGGCAGACATCTGGCGCGCCCCGCCGCGCCGACGCCGTCGACGCGCCTCGCGCCCACCGAACCGCCGGGGGAGCCGATCGGTAGCGCGTCGGACGATTGGGCTTCAGGCCTCGAGATCTCGGCGGCGGAGAGGGCGGACGATTGCGATTTCTCGCCGCCGCGTTGACCGGCACTGTCTTCGTGGCCGCGATCGCCTGCGGAGCTCCTGGACCGTCGGCGGCGGACGAGACGGCTGACGGCGCCGCACCCGAGGCTGCCGCCGCGGCGGCCGAGGTCCGCCTCACGCTCGAGGTCGTGGCCACCTATCCCCACGACCCAGCGGCATTCACGCAGGGGCTGCTCTGGCATCGCGGCAGGCTCTACGAGAGCACCGGCATGTACGGAACCTCCTCGCTGCGCGAAGTCGAGCTCGCGAGCGGCCGGATCGTGCGCCGCCTGGAGCTCGCCCCCGATCAGTTCGCCGAGGGGCTGGCGCTCGCCGGCGGAGAGCTCTTTCAGCTCAGTTATCAGGGCGAGTACGGCTGGGTGTGGGACGTCGAGACCTTCACGAGGGTGCGCGAGTTCACCTATCGCGGCGAGGGCTGGGGCCTTACCTTCGACGGCTCTTCGCTCATCCAGAGCGACGGCAGCTCGCGCCTGACGTTCCGCTCTCCGGCCGATTTCTCCGTGTTGCGCGAGCTCCCGGTCGTGCGCGCCGGCAGGCCGCAGTTCTACCTCAACGAGCTCGAGTGGGTGAACGGCGAGATCTGGGCGAACGTCTGGCAGAGTGACGAGATCCTGCGCATCGACCCGCGCACCGGGCTGGTCACCGGATCGGTCGACGCTTCGCAGCTACTCTCTCCCGCGGAGCGTCGCCGCACGGACGTCCTCAACGGCATCGCCTGGGATGCCGAGCGCGGACTCTTCCTGCTCACCGGCAAGTACTGGCCGAAGCTGTTCGCGGTGGCGATCCGTTCGCCGGCGCCGCCCGCCCCCTGAGGCGTCAGTCGCCCGCGGTCGCAGGGGCTGGCGCCTCGCTCTGCAAGAGATCCGCGAGCAGGCGGATTCGCCGGGCCAGGGAAGCTACTTCGACGAACTCCGTTCGGGTGTGCATTCCGCCACCGACGGGACCGAGTCCGTCGAGAACCGGAATCCCCCCAGGATCCGGGAGGAAGTTCGGGAAGGAGATGCCTCCGCGATCCTCCTCGCGCTCGAGCCGCCAGCCGGCCTCGGCGGCGAGCCGGACCGCGAGGTCGGCATGAGCGCGCGGCAGGCGGGCGGGGTCGACCGGCGCGACCGTGGCCTCGCGGCTGAATTCCATCGCGACCTCGTGTCGGGCGGCGATCGCGCCCGCCAGCGCCGACAGCTGGTGCGCCAGGGTCTCCGCCTCTGCAGACCGGAGAAATCGCGCCTCGCCCTCGGCCACTGCGTGATCGGGCACGACGTTGCGCAGATGCGCGGTTCCGAGAAGCGTCTTGGCGCCCGCCGCCAGTGAGTCGACGAAGGTCCGGTCGCCGGCGACCAGGCGGGCGACATTGACCGTGGGTCCACCCTGCGGGCGCGACAACGCTGCCGCCCGCTCGATCCACTCGGCGATCGCGACGGCGGCCGACCGCCCCTGCCAGAAGGCGAGGCCAGAGTGGGAGGTTCGGCCGTGCGCAGCGAGGCGCCAGTGGAACATCCCGCGGCGCCCGGTGACCAGCGTCTCGCCGCCGGCGGTGGGCTCACCCGGCTCGAGCACCCAGAGCGCCCGCGCGGCACTGCCGGCGGTGGCGACGGCGCGCCGGGAGATCGCTCCTCCGACCTCTTCGTCGGGCACCAGCACGAGGCGCAACGCCGGCCGGCGACCGCCGCGCAGCGCGACGAAGTCGAGCGCTTTGAGAAAAGCGACGATGCCGCCTTTCATGTCGATCGCACCGGTCGCGAACAGGCGCCCGCCCTCGAGGCGTGGTGGCGCGGCGGAGAGCACGGTGTCGAAGTGCCCGACGAGCAGAATCGGCAGGCGGGAGTCTTCCGCCGACCCGCTGGCGCGCCCGACGGCCTCGACGACCGGCAGGAGGACGCCATGCTCATCGGGTTCGGCGCGGATCGCGACGGCGAGGTCGCGCGCACGCAGCTCCCCGGCGAGGAATGCGGACATCCGCTCCAACGCCTGTGGGTCGTCGCTGGGCGAGCTCGTCGCCGCGAAGCGGGTGAGCAGGGCGACGGCATCCTGCAGGAGTTCCTGTGGCAGGCCTCCGCCTTCGACTCCAGGCAGCGTCGGCTGCGTCGTCATGGCGCCTAGCCTATCTCCGGGAGTCGCCTTGTCTCCGTCGATTGCGGCCGATACACTGGCACGCCGCCAGAGGGTAAGGAGAGCGATGAAGCGGACGGGAATGGCAGCGGAAGGACGTCGGAGGACGCCGGCGAAAGGGTTGGTCGCCGCTCCTCGCTGCCTGCGCGGCATGTGGAATTGGCTTCGGAACGAGCGGACAGCGGAGCCGCCGGCGGCCGCGGCGCGGCGAACGCGCGGGCCGAACGTCCGGCGATGCCTACGGCACGCGAGGTGGAGCTCGCGGTAGCCGCGGTCTATCCCGCCCTGGTGAACATTTCGGCGGTGTCGCGCGACTATTCCGAGGGTCGGGCGGTGCGATTCCCCAGCGCCGGGAGTGGCGTGCTGGTCTCCGACCAGGGGCACGTGCTGACGAACTTCCATGTCGCCGGCAACAGCTCGCGCATTCGCTGCACGCTCACCGACGGGCGGATCCTCGACGCCGATGTGGTTGCGCACGACCCGTTGACCGACCTCTCGGTCCTCCGCTTGCGGGCGGCGGCTCAGATGCGTCCAGGTGGAACGGCCGCCGCCGGCGACGCCCGCGAAAGCAGGGTGCCTCCGGGCCTGCGGCCGGCGCGGCTCGCCGTCGATGCCGTGGTCGCGATCGGTGATCCGGTCCTGGCCCTCGGCAATCCCTTCGCGCTCTCCTCCTCGGTGACGCTCGGGATCGTCTCGAACGCCCATCGCGTGTTCACCGACTTCACCGGTTCCGAGCTCTCGGACATGGAGCTGGACGGAGGCGAGACGACCGGCTGGCTGACGCAGTGGATTCAGCACGATGCCCTGATCCTGCCCGGCAACTCCGGCGGACCGCTGGTCAATCTGGCGGGAGAGGTGATCGGCATCAACGAGCTCGGCGGCGGAGGAATCGGCTTCGCCATTCCCGCCCGGGTGGCCGCCGATGTCCTGCGCCACGCACTCGCCAACGGCGTCGTGCGCCGCAGCTTTCTCGGCTTCGCCGCGTTGCCGGTCGCCAAACTCGGGCGTCAGAGCGGCGCCCTCATCTCTTCCGTCACGCCGGGCGGACCGGCTGAAGCGGCGGGGCTCGCGGCGGGCGACATCCTGCTGGCGCTGAACGGGGAGAAGGTCGAGGCGCGATTCTTCGAGCAGATCCCGGAGCTCTATCGCCGCGTCGCGGAGCTGCCGATCGGCGCCGCCGTGGCGCTCAGCGATCGAGCGCCAGGGCGAGCCGCGCGAGATCGCCGTCCGCAGCGTCGAGATGGAGCCCTTGCGGGGCAAGAAGGGAGAAGTGCGGGCGCTCGGAATCTCGGCCGAAGAGCTCACCGGACCGTTGGCGCTGGCGCGCAATCTGCGCGTCCGCGAAGGGCTCCTGGTGACCGGCCTGCGACCTGGGCAGGCAGCCGCCACGGCGCGACCCCAGGTTCAGGCAGGTGACGTTCTGCTCACCGTCGACGGGCAGCCCGTGCGGACTCTCGCGGCGCTGGAAGAGAGGCTCGCCGCTGCCGGCAACGCCGGCATCGTCCTCGAGGTCCTGCGCGGCGACCAGCAGCTGCTCGCCCTCGCCCGCCTGCCGCAGGCGCGCAACGGCCGCTGGGGGGGCGAGCTGCCCAGGGCGTGGTTGGGCCTGCTCACCCAGGTGGTGACGCCGGAGCTCGCGACGGCGCTCGAGCAGCCGGACGTGCGCGGTTTCCGCGTCACCGAGGTCTACTCGTGGACGAACGCGGAGAAGGCAGGTGTCGAAGTGGGCGACCTGCTGATCGCCATCGATGGCGAGCCCCTGACCGCCTCTCGCCCGCAGGACGCCGACGATCTGCGGCGGGCCGTCGAGGCGCGCCGGATCGGCGAGACGATGCTCCTGGGAATCGTGCGCGGCGGTAGCGAACGGCAGATCGCCGTCCAGCTCGAGTCCCGGCCGGCGGCCTCGGAGGAGACGCGGCGATCGAAACAGGAAGAGTTCGAGTTCGCGGTGCGCGAGCTGACGTTGCTGGATCGCAGCGATCGGCACTGGCCGCTGGTGCAAGGCGGCGTCTTGGTCGCCGATGTCACGAGCGGCGGTTGGGCGCATATGGCGGGCCTGCGCATCGACGACCTCATCCTTTCTTTGAACGGCGGCGCGGTCGGCGATGTCGCGGATTTCGAGCGCCGGTTGGCGGAGATTTCGGCGGCGCGCGCTCCCATGGTCGAGGTCTTCGTTCGCCGCGGCGCCGGGACCCATTTCGTCTTCATCGAGCCCGAGTGGGCGGAAGGAAAGGGCCAGTGAACCCACCGCACCGGTTGCCCAGCGCAGTCCGTGTCGCCGTTTGTGCAGTCGCCGGGATCGTCGCCGGAGCGGCGGTGTCCGCTGCGGCGCCGCGACAACCCGCCTACGAGGATCTGCTCGCCAGGATTTCGCCGGCGATCGTCAGCGTCAAGGTGGTCCTCAAGACCGAGTTCAACATGGGCGACGCCATGCAGGAGCAGGAGTCGATTCTCGACGCGCTTGGCGCGGTGGTCGATCCGGACGGTCTCATCCTGCTCTGGAACTCCCAGCTTTCGGCGACACGCCTGATGGATGCCGTGCGCCAGATGGGCGAGGGCGAGGACTTCAAGCTGAAGATGACGCCGACCGACTTCCGGGTGACGTTCGCCGGCGACGTCCGGGAACATCGGGCGTTTCTCGCCGGTTCCGATTCCGAGCTCGATCTCGCCTTCCTGCAGCTCGAGGAGCGGCCCGCGCGCGCACTCGCCAGCATCGAGTTCGGGCGCTCGCGTCCGGCCCGCATCGGCGATACGGTCTTCGGCGTTTCGCGTCTCTCGCCGGCATTCGACAGGGCGCCCTTCCTGGAAACCGGGCGGATCGCCGGCCGGATCACCAAGCCTGCGAGCGCCTTCATTCTCGATGCCTCTCCGGCCCTGCTGGGCCTGCCGGTCTTCGATTCCGAGGGGCATGCCGTCGGTGCGGTCGCGACGGTACTTTCGCGGACCTCCGAGCCGGCGGCGCAAGGCGGCGACATGATGAGCTACTTCGCGCTCGGCCGCGGGCGGATGGAGAGTGGACCCCTCGGAGTCTTTCTCCTGCCGGGAGAACGGGTCGAGGATCTCATCGCGACCGCCCGTATGCGCGCCAGGGAGCTGCTCGATGAGCGCCACCAGGATGGGTCGGAAGAGTCCGGGGCGCCAGTGCCGTCCGAGCGTCCCGCCGGCGAACTGAAAAATTCTCCGGCGGAGGTTGCGCTCAGCTCCGCGATCGCCGGCGTTTGGCCTGCTCGAGCATCGACTTCGCCGGCGCCGACTCGGGGAAACGGCCGACATAGGATTCCAGCTGCGGAATCGCCGCCTCCGTCTGGCCGCGGCGCATCATCTCGGCGGCTGCCTGCAGGAAGCGCCGGTGCGCCTCTTCGCTATTGGGCTCGAGCTTCAGCCAGTCCTGCATCACCTGCACGGCCTCGGCGGGCTTGCCCTCCGCGAGATAGACCTTGCCGAGGTTCGAATAGGTCATCCAGTCGGGGCGAATGGCGAGCGACTTGCGGAAGGTGGCGATGGCGTCCTCTTTCTCGCCGAGAAAGTACTGGCTCATGGCCCGGTAGGTCCAGGCCAGGTGGTGCTGCGAATCCAGCGCGAGGGCAGCGTCGAGCGCCGTGATCGCCGCGCGGTAATTCTTCTGCTTGTAGAGCGACTTGCCGAGCTCGAACTGGACCTGCGGATTCTCCGGCAGGTTGGCGGCGGCCTCCACCGCAACCGCATTCACCCGGTCGAGCAGCGCTTCCCGATTCTGCTGCGCCTGCGCGTCCGGCTGTTCGGCGAGCTCGCTCGCCGCCTTGCGGCTGGTTTGCAGAACGGCCTGCGAAAAAACCGGATCGAGCTTCGCGTAGGGGTCGAGCTGGGCCAGTTCCAGGGCGCGCGCGAAGAGGTCGGCAGCCTCCGTCCAGCGCTCCGCCTTGAGCGCCAGGTTGCCCAGCATGTAGTAGGCCATGTGGTGCGGCGCGAGGTCGATGACGCGCTGCCAGATACGGCGCTCGTTCTCCCAGCGCCGAGCCGCGGTGCCGGCGGCGAGCGCCAGTGACACGCCGAGCAGCAGCAGAATTGCCGCTGCGACCCAGCGCCCGGCGAGCCGTAGCCGCGAGCGGGAGGCCGAAGTCGCTTCGGTCACCGGCCGGCGCAGGATAGGAACCAATGCGGCGGCGAGCGCGGCGGCCAGGAAGAGGATGGGCAGGTAGACGTAGCGGTCGGAGGCGATGGTCGTGCGGAAGCGGCCGGCGGCGACGTTGGGCAGGAGCAACGCAAACCAGGCGACGACGCCGAGCAGCGCGCCGCGATGCCCGCGGCGCCAGGCCCAGGCGCCGCCGCCGAGCGCCGCGACGAGGAAGGCGACAACCAGCGCCGCGCGCCAGCCGAGCAGATCTCCCATGGCGGCGGGAGAGTAGAGGATCGCGAGGTTCGCCGGCGCGATCGCGTTGGCGGTCATCAGCGCCACCGCTTCGGGCAGAAAACCGAGAACCTCCGACCATGGTCGCTGCAGCGGGCTGTCGGCGGCGTGCGCCACCGTCGCGCGGTAGTTCACCCAGGTCAGCAGGCCGGTGAGGGCAAGGAGCGGCACTTTCTCGAGGATCGCGCGTCGATCGATCCGCCGATGGCGCCAGAGATCGAGCACGAATGGAATGACCACCATCGCTGGCGAGACCTTGGCGAGCAGGGACAGCCCCAGGGCGATCTGCGAGCTCCAAAGCGCCGCCCGACCGGGGCGGTCGAGATGCCGGAGATAGAGCAGGACGCCCACCAGCAACCACAGCGCAGCGACCAGCGAATTGCGGCAGATCGCCCAGCGCACCGTTTCCACCAGCGCCGGATGAACCGCGAACAGGAGGCTGCCCGCGATCGCCGCCAGCCAGGAGTCGGTCAGCCGGAACAGCACGAAAAGCAACAGCGCGACGATGACGACGTGCAACAGGACCGAGTGCGCGTGAAAGCCCGCGAGGTTCCAGCCGAAGAGCGCATGGTCCAGAGCCACCGACAGTGTGAAGAGCGGTTGATACAGGCTGTAGTGCGTGCTGGTGAAGATCGTCACCAGCGCCTTCAGATTCTCCTCGCCGGCGAGCGCATTCACCTGCGGGCTGCTGCGGATCAGCGTCTCGTTGTCGTAGCGAATCCAGTAGTTGCCGGGTGTCGGGAGGTAGACGGCGAGTGCCGCCATGACCACGAAAAGCAGCGCCAGGAGGGCGTGAAGCCGGTTGAGCGAAGCGACTCCGGATGAGCGAACCTGACGCGTGGGCATGAGAAACGACTCCCGTAGGCTCCCTGAGTCGGCGCGGAATGAGCGGCCGAGGCGCCGGTCTACTTGTTGCCCGGGACGGCGAGCGGCTCGACCTTCAGGATGCGGGCCCAGGCGGCGCGCAGGCTCGCCGGCAGATCGAGATCGGGGAAATGGTCACGCACCTGTTCCCGGCGTGGTGAAAATCCAGATGTCTTCCCAATCGGCATAGCGCAGCAGGTGGGAGATCGCCCAGGCCCGCCTCTCCGGGGAACCTTCGAGCAACAGGAGGCGCAACTCCTCCGCGGTAACCGGCTGGTCAGGGAAGAAGTAGAGCTTGGTGCCGCGCTCGGTTTCCCGTGAGTCGGTGCCGGAAGCAGCCATTCTGAAATGAGTATAGCGGCAACGCTTCCTGACGCAACGCTTGACGCGCCGGGGGGGCTTCGGTAAATTGACCGCGTTTGGCTGTGCAGGCGGGCATAACTCAGCTGGTAGAGTGCAAGCTTCCCAAGCTTGATGTCGCGGGTTCGAGCCCCGTTGCCCGCTCCAGTGATTTCCGGTCAGGCACTCGCGGGTTCGCCTTCGCGACCTGTGGGGGAGCCCTCCAGGACCGGGTTCGGATCCACTTCGAGTTGCTGCCGGGCGTGCGACGCGGAGTCCGCGTCGACGGCGGAGAAAGGCTGATCCGTGGCGCCAACCTCCATGATCGCCGCCGGCACCGAGCTCCGCGGCAACCTCACCTGCGGCTCCGATCTGCATCTCGAAGGGCGCTTCACCGGCGAGGTCGTCGTTCGCGGCGGGGTGACGATCGGTGCCGGTGCGTGCCTCGAGGGCCCGCTGCGGGCGCGCACGGTCGTCGTCAGCGGCGAGGTGCGCGGTCCGGTGCAGGCAGAAGATTGGATCGAGGTCCGGCGTGGCGGGTCGGTTGCCGGCGACCTCTCCTCAGCCTGCATCGTGCTCGCCGAAGGCTCCGATCTCCACGGGCGGATCGACGTCGTCGACTGATCAGGGGACCGTGCCGTCGATCGGCACGACGAGCAGCGGTGCCTTCGGGCTGTCGGTGTAGATCTTCAGCTTCCCGCGCAGCGCACCCTTGGGCATCGTCGCCGGGTCGAAGGCGAGCCTGACCTTGTACTCGCGTCCGACGGTCCGCGTCTCGAGGACGGCCGGAGGGAATCCCTGGAGGTCGTGCTCGACCTTGGTCACGTGGATGGGCTCGGTGGAGAAGGTCCGCACGATGAAGACCTGATTGCGTTTCTCGGTGAGCTTGATCTCGCCGGCGCTCACCTTGTCCGGCGTGACCGCGACGACCGGGCGCATGAATCCGGAGAGCGGAATGGGCACGATCTTCTGCTTGGGATGAGTGACGTGGATGAGTAGGGTGCCGACGATGGCTCCAACCGGGGCGTCGTCGCCGAGCGTGAGGTCCACGGTCCGGGTGCGCGGGCTCCCGGGCTCCTTCGTGGCGACGGCGATGGCGGAGGTGATGCCGGGCGGCGGCGTGCTGGTGCGCAGAACTTCGAAGTCCTGACGGTCCGTGGCCGCGAGCAGCTGCGAGATCGTGCCGCGCTTCTCGTGCTGCACGGCGATCCACCGCGCATATCCCGGTTTGGCGGCAACGTACTCCGTCGACAGGAGTCTTCAGTTCGAGGACGAACTCCGGCGTCGCCGGATCGTTGGTCCGCAGCACGATCTGCTTGAGCAGTGCGCCAGGCTTGTCGTAGAGCAGCGGCACCCGGACGCGGACTTCGCCCGCTTCGCCGGCCGCCAGGCTGGTCGGCAGGTTGAGGATCTCGAGGTTGGGCGGCTCGACGACTTCGAGGATGGTGAGCGGGTGCGCCGCCGGAATTGCGGATCTTGAAAGTGTGTTCCACCACCTGGTCGCGCGCCGTCTCTCCGGTCGCATGGACGCGCTCCTCGGCGGTCAGTTTGGGCGTCGGGACGGCTTCGCCTTGCGCCAGCGCAGGTGCCGAGGCAAAGACGAGGACTGCAGCCAGGCAGAGCAGCGCTGCCCGTGAGAGCCGGGGAGCGATCGCGGGCGAAGCCGCTGGGTCGAGCGATAGCGGTCGAAGGGCGGGGGATGGCGGCATGAAGAGACTCTCCTGGGAACTGGTGTGGATCGTGCACAACGCTCGAACGATGCCAAACTGTCATCTGCCGCCAGGCAACTGTGTCAAAATCTCCGCCAGCGTCAGATGCCGGCCCTCTCCTGCACCCCACATGCCATGATCCGCAAGGTCCGAATGCCCAGAAGGATCCGAAGGCTCCGCTCGCTCCCTGCGCTCCTGTTCTCGTCCTGGCTCATCCCGGGCCTGGCCTTCAGTCTGACCCAGACCCCCAGCGCTCCGAGTGCTCCGAGCGAGCCAGTCGCGCCCGGCGGCGAGCCGCAGGCGCCGACGGCGGCACCGCCGCCAGACGCTCCTCCGAGTCCCCAACAAGCGCTACGCGACGAAGTGGTGGCCGCGACGCAGCCGCCGGACGGGGAATGGCTGGTCGACGCCGAAGGCCGGCAGTATTTCATTCGCAAGCACCCCAAGCACAGGGCCTACAAGCTCCTCGGCAATTCGCGCGTACGCGTGATCTATGGCGCCGAATACGATCTCGCGGGCGAGGATTCCGAGAACATCTGGCTCAAGGTCTACCGACGGGACGAAGCGGTGTCGGAACGCAAGCCCGTCGATCCCGGGCCGAGCCCGGCGGAGCTCGCAGCCTCGGCGGCGACGTTCCTGGCGCCGATCGCGACGGTCGACCGGCTGCAGCTCGGGCCCTTCGGTGCCGGCCTGCCGGCGCATGGTATGTGGCGCAACGGCTTCGATCTCGCCGACTTCGACGGCGACGGCCAGATCGACTTCGTGCACGGTCCGACGCGGCGCGGTGGAGACCAGCCGCGGATCTTCCTCGGCGACGGCCGCGGCAAGTGGCGCCCGCACCGGGCCAGCGTGCCGCCGGGTCTGCTCGACTACGGTGACGTCAAGGTCGCCGACTTCAACGGCGACGGCAAAGTGGACCTGGCCGCGGCGAGCCACTTGCGCGGCGTGCTGGTTTTCGTCGGCGACGGCGCCGGCAAGTTCACTTCGTGGCGGGAGGGGCTCGATTTCGTCGTCCCCAAGGCGGGATACGACGGCTCGGGTTTCGCGTCGCGGCGCATCGAGGTTCTCGACTGGAACAGGGACGGCAAGCCCGATCTCCTCGCCTTGAGTGAAGGCCCGCAGATCACCCTCCTCGAGGGCGACAAGGCGCCGAAGGCCGGCGGCGATCTCGGCACCTTCGGACCGAAGCTCTATCTCAACCAAGGAAACGGCTCCTGGGTGGCCGTGGAGGAGGGCGGTCCGCGGCAGGAAATCTTCGGCGACGATCTGGCCGTAGCCGATTTCGACGCCGATGGCAGGCCCGACTTCCTGACCTCCACCAACGCGATGGGAAGAAAGGATCTGCTCTATCTCCAGGGACCGACCGTCGGCGGTCCGTGGAAGTCGCAGGAGCTGCCGCTCCGGCCCCGGGCCTACGTGAACGCCGTCGCGGTCGGTGATTTCGACGGCGACCGGCGACCCGAGATCGCCGTGAGCTACAGCAGCTTCGAGCTCGGAGTGAGCCGCGTCGGGGTGGATCTTTATTTCGCCCGCCGCGGTGGTGCCTGGGAGCGCCGTCCGGTCTTCGTGCGGGACGGGCGCCGCGGCATCTCCGCGCTCGAGGCGGGAGATGTGGACGGTGACCAGCACCTCGATCTGGTGGGTACCGACCACGAAGGCTTCCTGCTGCTCTTCCTCGGCGACGGAAAGGGCGGCTTCGTGCGCGAGGAGAGCCCGGAGGCGCAGCAACCGCACGGCGACTGTCGGGGGTATGGGCTGAAGCTCGTCGACATCGACCAGGACGGCCGGGCGGAGATCGTCGCGTCCTACGCCGGCGAGGGCAACGCCCTGTTCGACCCGACCAGCTGCACGAGCCAGGGAGGGGTGACGGCCTGGACCCCAAAAGTCGCCAAATAAATGTTGACAAAGCATCAAAAGTGTCCTAGATTGCCATCAAACCTGTCGGAGAGACCTGGGTGGTGGAGCCGAACAGGTCTGATTTCATAGGATTCAGGGTAGGATCCAAGGTAGGATTCAAGAAGTTCTGATCAACGCAGTTCTATAAGGAGAAGAAGAGATGAAGAGATTGTTGCTTGCGTGTCTGTTGGTGGTACTCGCCGCGCCGGCTTTCGCCGTCATCGGGACGGTGGATGATGTCCCGGCCGCGACGCTGCTGCTGCCGTATTTCGAAGTGGATCTCGACAACACCGACGGCATCAACACGTTGATGTCGATCAACAACGCTTCGGCGACCGCGGTCCTCGCGCACGTCGTGGTGTGGTCGGATCTGTCGGACCACGTTCTCGACTTCAACGTCTACCTCACCGGCTATGACGTGCAGACGATCAGCCTGCGCGACATCTTCGTCAGCGGCAACCTGCCGCGCACGGCGGATGACGGCAACGATCCGGCCGACACCATCAGCCCCCAGGGCCCGGCGTCGTATGACGATGCCTACGCCAGCTGCGACCCGTTCCTGCCCTACACCAACCCGGCGCTGAACGCGACCTACATCGAGCACGTGCAGAACCTGCTGACGGGTCAGGGTTCTGACTCCTTCGGTTGGGACGGCCAGTGCAGCGGCGTCGATCACGGCGATCGCATCGCCCGTGGCTACATCACGGTCGACACGGTCAACGAGTGCTCGCTCGAGTTCCCGGAAGATACCGGCTACTTCATCAGTGGCGGCACGGGCACGGCGTCGAACGAGAACGTCATCTGGGGCGACTACTTCTACGTCAACCCGGGCCAGAACTTCGCCCAGGGCGAGACGCTGGTGCACATCGAAGCCGATGCCGCACTGGGCGTCGCGGACTACACCTTCTACTATCGCTACGTGGCTGGCGCCGACAACCGTGAAGGTCTCGGCAACGTGTTCGCGGTTCGTTACCTGAACGGTGGCGGCTTCGACGGCGGCACGGACCTGCTGGTGTGGCGTGACTCGAAGGAGAATGGCGACGACGTTCCGTTCGATTGCGGTGACTATCCGTCGCAGTATCCGCTGGGTCAGCACCAGGTTGTCGTGTTCGACGAGCAGGAGAACTTCGAAGTTCCCGAAGGCTGCACGATCTCTCCCTGCGAGCCGGGCGAAGAGACGACTCCGTTCCCTTGGGAGGCGCAGCGCGTCTCGGTTGGCGGCGGCGCGCTCCCGACCAGCGAAGACTTCGGTTGGATGTACCTCAACCTGAACTTCGACGCTGGCGCGGCGTTCCCGGCCGGCTATGAGTACCTCATGCAGAACTGGGTGACGGCGACGATGGATGCCGAGGGTCGCTTCAGTGTCGGCTTCGATGCCATCCAGCTCGGCAACGTGACCGCGGTTGCGACCGCGCCGGACGATTGCATCTACACCTTCGATGATGGCGGTCCGGTTCTTCCCTGCCCGATCGAGTGAACTTGAAGGCGGTCGGGGCGTCTGACGCTCCGGTCCGGCAGATTCAACGGTAGTGAATTCGGGCTCGTCTCTCCAGCGATGGAGCGACGGGCCCGTTTTCTATTTCGTCCTGATTTCGTCCGACGCCCCTCTGAGATCTGCTAGTCGAGCGCACCCGGAAGCGTCGGAGCGCTACCGGCAAGGGCGAACCAGAGTGCCAGCATGTCGTCGGCGAGCGGGGCTTCGAATCGCATCTCGCCCCGGGTGCGCGGGTGCTCGAAGGCGAGCCTCCAGGAGTGCAGCGCTGGCCGTGGGAAGCTCCGCACGGAGCGTCCCGGCCCACTCGCGAGCTCGCGATGCCGGGCCTCGCCGTACGTCGCGTCACCCACGATGGGATGCCGGAGATGCTTGAGGTGGACGCGAATCTGGTGCGTCCGTCCGGTCAGGAGCTCGAGCTCGAGCAGGGCCAGTCCGGCGGCGGAAGCGAGCGTGCGATAGCGGGTGATGGCGGGGCGTCCGTCGCTGCGCACCGTCATGCGCTTGCGCTCGGAAGCGTGGCGCCCGATCGGCGCCTCGATCGTTCCCTGGGGAGATCTGGGGGTGCCGTGCACGATCGCGAGATACCGTTTGCCCACCCGGCGTGAGGCGAAGTCCGCCGTCAGCGCCCGGTAGGCCGCCGCAGTGCGCGCCACCACCATCGCTCCGCTGGTGCCCTTGTCCAGGCGATGGACGATCCCGGGCCTTCCTGGCCCGCCGACGCCGGCGATTTCGGGGAAACGGTCGAGCAGCCGGTGCGCCAGGGTGCCGGTGGACTGTCCGGCGCCCGGGTGCACCGTGAGGCCGGCTGGTTTGTCGAGGACGATCAGGTCGTCGTCGCAGAAGAGGAGGTCCAGCTCGCCTGCTTCGGGCAGGACGCGCGACTCTTCCCTCGCGGGTGGATCCCAGGCGATCCGGTCTCCCGCCCGCAGCGCCTGTCCCGGCTTCGGCAAGGGGAGACCGTTCAGCGTGAGGTGGCCGCCACGGATCCACTCCTGGATCTGGTTTCGCGGCAGGTCGAGATGGCTGGCGACGGCGCGATCGAGGCGGGTACCCACCTCGCCCTCGCCGACGCACCAGGTGCCCGAAGTCACGGTCGCCGGCGAAAGGAGTCGAGAAGGATGACGACCAGGCCGACCGAGATGGCGCTGTCGGCGACGTTGAAGTCGGGCCAGCGATAGCTGCCGATATAGACCGCGATGAAGTCGGTGACCGCGCCGCTCGCCACCCGGTCGAGGAGGTTTCCGACCGCTCCGCCCATCACCAGGGCGAGCGCGGCGAGCAGGCCGCGGTCCTTCGCCGCAGTGCGATGGAAGAGCATGGCGATGAGGCCGAGCGCCACCAGGCCGACGAGCGAGAGCACCCAGGAGCCCCCATCCCGGCCGCCGTTGGCGAACATGCCAAAGGCGACGCCGGTATTGCGGACATGGGAGATGTGGAGGAGGCCCGGCACGATCTCGTGCGAGCTCTGTTCGGGCAGGTGGGTCTCGATGAGCCACTTCGACCCTTGATCGAGGGCGAGGACAGCGAGCGCGAGAAGGAGGAAAGGCGCCTTTCGCCCCCGGGATGCCGCCGCGGCCTCCGCCGGCAGGTCAACCGTTTCGGTCATGGCGGAACTCCCTCGAGTACGACGACGGCAATGGCGCTGGCGCCGTCGTGGCTGATCGATAGCCAGAGATTCCGCACGCCGAGCGCCGCCGCGCGGCGCCGCGCCTCGCCGTGGAAACGAAGCGATGGGGCGCCCGAGGCCTGGCGGAGAACCTCGATCTGGCGAAAGCCGACGCCCTGCGCCCAGCCCGTGCCGAGCGCCTTCATGGCCGCCTCCTTGGCAGCGAAGAGCCCGGCCACGTGAGCCGCCTTGCCCGCCGCGCCGACGCCGGCCCGGATCTCGCCGTCGAGAAAGACACGGCGCAGGAATGCGTCGCCATGGCGCTCCAGCAGGCGCTCGATGCGCCGGCGGTCGACCAGGTCGAGGCCGAGACCGAGGACCTGCGTCATGCGGCCTGCCAGAGCCGCAGAACGGCCTGGAACTGCGCACCGCCGGCGACAGGATCTTCGAACCAACGAATCGCCGCCAGGCCCGCGACGCCACAATCGACGATTTGGCGCGCGTTGCTCGCGTCGACACCGCCGAGGGCGAGGACCGGCAGCCCGGTGGCGACCGCCGCGGTGAGCAGACGGAGCCCGCGTGGCGCCATCCGACCGGCCTTCGAAGGCGTCTCGAAGACCGGTCCGAAGAGCGCGAAATCGGCCCCTTGATCGCGGGCGAGGCGAATCTCTTCCACGCTGTGCGTCGATCGCCCGATCAGGAGACGCCTGCCGGCAAGAGCCTCGAGCGCGCGGCGGACCGGGGCGATGGGGAGACCCGAAGCGGGGAGGTGGACGCCCTGCGCGCCGGCCGCGAGAACAATGTCCGGGCGGGCGTTGACCAGGATGGCAAGCGTTTCGGGCGCGGCGGCGCGCGCCTCGGTAGTCAGGGCGAGGAGATCGCGGTCGCAACAACCCTTGCAGCGCACCTGCAGCGCGTCGACGCCGGCGGCTGCCAGGGCAGCGCACCAGCGCCGCCAGGCGGCGCCTGGCACGACTGCCGGGCTAGTGATGGCGAGCAGGCGCGGAATCTTCAAGGGCGTAGCCGGTGTTGCGACGCAGAAACAGATCGAGGTCGTGGAGGCCCCAGACCAGGTGGAGAAGCCCGAAAGCGGAAATGACGGCACGCGCCCAGGAGGTGAGCAGGAGCTCGCGCAGGGCTCCGAACGGCAGCAGCAGCGCGGCGTGATTCCAGGCTTCGAACCAGGGCGACAGGAGGAGAAACAGGCCCGCCTCCACGCAGTAGACGAGGAAGACTCCGCGGAAGAGCGCATCAGCACGCATGGGCGAGTGGATTGTAGTCCACCCGCCCAGCCCACGACCGATTTCGGCGCTTTCCTACCGCCTGCCGTCGTCCTTCTTGGGCGGTGGCGGGGGGGAGCTCTGGCCCGAGCGTGAGCCGCTCTTCGAGCCCGACGACGACTGCGACTTGGCGGAAGGCTGCGACCCCGAGGAGCTCTTGCTCGACGGCTGCGAGCGGACCGCGGGCTGAGACGCTGGCGGCCGCTGGGAGCCTTGCGTCGGCGGTGATTTCACCGCCGGCTGCGCCGGCCGGTTGGTCTGCGAGCGCTGCTGCGGCTGCGACTTCACCGACGGCTCATACGGCGGCGAGCTCGGCGACGGACGGCGCTGTGTGGACTTGCTCTCCGGCGCATAGCGCGGCGCAGGCGAGGTCGTTGCAGGAGCCCGCGGCGAAGCGCTCTTCGAGCCGCTGTACGACGGCGGTTCCTGCGAACGGCCTGCAGTTGCGGACGCCGGAGGCGACCCTGGCGCCTTCGTTTCCACGCCCGGGGACGGCCGCCGGACACTGCCGACGACGCGCTGCACCGGGGCGCTTTTGCCACCGTGCTCTTTCCAGAGCTGGCGGTTCTCGCCCGCCGGCATCGATCCCTTGGAACGGCCGGGGCCAGTGGGCTCGTAAGTCTTCGCCACCGGCGCCAGAGGTACGACCCGCGGCGCTCCTGCCTTCGCGGACGAACCCTTGTCCGCCGAGTCTCCGCCCCGGTTCGTCGCGCTTTCCTTGGCGCTCGCTCCGCTACCGCCGATCCCCACGTTTCCGCCGCTCCCGCTGCCTCCTCCGCTCCCTCTGATGGCCCCCTTGGTCGCGCTCCCGCCCCGGGAATCGACCTGCGGCGCTCCCTTCGTTGCGGTAGCGCGCCCCTTGTCGAGCAGCAGGCCGGAGGTCGCGCCGGGGTTCTCCCGGCCGCCCTTGCCCGCGCCGGGTACCGCCGGCTGCTGGATGCCGGCGCTGCGCTCGACCTTCTCGCCACCGCCGAGCTCTTTCTGGCGCCAGGCCGGCGTCTCGGCGACTTTCGGCGCCTTGCCGATGTCGCGGATCACGCCACGCTCCTTGCCGGCAGGCGGAACAACGATCTTCGCGACTTCGGTCGGCAGCTTTCCCTTGCGACCGACGAAATCGGTGACGTCGGGCAGCTCGCCGCCGGTGCGCGGCTGATGCCGCTTGCCGATCTGATGGAGGAGGTCCTCGGTCCGGTCCGTGCGATCGAGACGCTCCGGCCGGAAGTCGCGCGTGTCGGTCGTCAGCAGGCCGCGGGGCGGCTCGTGGTGCCCGGAGTCACGCTCCATGTCCCGGCCCCGGCGCATGTGGCCGCGAAAGCGGCGGTCGCGGAAGCAGTGCACCGGCGCGAAGTTCCAGTCCGAGTAGATGCCCCAGCCGCCGCCGGCCCAGCCGTAGACGCCGTAGCGGAAGCCGCTGCGGTACCAGGGATCGTAGAAGTGGCTGTAGTAGCCCATCGGCACCCAGCCGGCATAGCCGCTGGTCCAGTTCCAATAGACCCACGCCGGCGAGTAGACGGCGCCGGGCCGCCAGGCCCAGCCGTAGCCCGGCAGGCTGGACCAACGGCCGTAGTGATAGGGCACCCAGCCCCAGGGCTCGGCGGAGACCCAGGTGTAGCCCGAGGGCGTCCAGGCCCACCGTCCCTGCCAGTAGGGGCGCCAGCCGGCGGAAACGTAGGGCCGCCAGTAGCTGACGCTGTCGACTTCGATCCAGTCGCCGGCCTCGTCGAGCGGCGCCGCATCGTCGGCGAGATGGGGCTCGACGTAGGTCGAGCTGCGCGAAGTGCGCTCGGCCCGCTCGGCGAGCACGCCACTCCAGCGCTCGAGCGGGTCGGGTTCGTCGGCCGCGCTGATCTCGAGGTTCGCCGAGCGGTCGCCCAGGGCGACGATCGACTCCTCGCCGCGCACGACGGAAGAGCCGCGATCGGTGACGACCTCGGCGAACCCGCGGCGGGTGACCACCCGTGTCCAGCTGGCGCCGTCGCTCCCGACGCCGGTTTCGATGCGGTACTCGCCGGGCTCCTGAACATAGACCGTGGCGTTTGCGGTGATGACGCGCGGGAGCTCGTCGCCGAGGGCTTCGTCGGCGACCGCCAGGAGCAGCTCGCCGCCCTCGAGCCGGAGGACGGTCACGCGCTCCTCCCGGTCGCCCGAGAAGGCAAGGCGCTCCAGAATGAGGCTGCTGTAGGCGTCGAGGAAGAGGCGATTGCGGTCGGAGAGCGCCAGCTCGAGACGCGAGCCCGACTCGACCCGCACCTGGTCGCCGGTGAGCAGCGGCTGGTTGATCTCGAGCGGCTCGCCGACTCCCTGCGCCGCCGCGGCAACCGTCGCCGAGCCCTCCAGCGTGCGCAGGTAGGAGTAGCTCGCGCGCTCATCGGCGATCGCAGCGGTCGCAGCGGTCGCCTCGGCGACCTCCGGAGGGGCAGCGCTGGCCTGGGCCAGACCGGCGGCTGGAACCATCGGGGGAAGGGTGAGCAGCAGCATGCCTGCAAGCACCCACCCGAATCGGGTCGAACCCGGTCGAAACAGCTTTCTGTCGGTCATCTCTCTCCTCCTTGCTACCCTGCTGGGAGAAGAGATAGCAAGGTGCGGGCCAGCCACCTTGAGCGCCCGATCTGGCGGGCCGGCGAGCGTCGGAGATCGTCGGCGGAGCGCGCCGCGGGGGCGACAGGCGCAGCCCGGCGCTGGTACACTACCGTCCGGAAAAGCTGACAATGTTGAAGAAACTCTTCGGCAGGGGTAGCCCCGTGCCAGCTACCCACGAGCTCACGATCGAGGACCTGGTCGTCCTCGAGCGCTACGAAGAGGCGCTCGAGCGGCTCGAGAAGAAGACCCAGGAGAATCCCAACGACCTGCATTCCCACCTGCGCCTGGCAGAGGTCTACGCGCAGGTCGGCAAGGGCGCCAAGGCGCTCGACGAGTACCTCTACGTCGCCGATATGTACACCGACGACGGCTTCTACGACAAGGCGCTGGCGCAGCTCAGCAAGGTGGCCCGCCTCGCTCCGACGGACGACACGGTGAGCGCCAGGGTGCAGCGCATCCAGCGCCTGAAGGCGCTCGAGCACAGCCGCGTGCTGGCGATCGAGGGCCTGGTGCAGGCGCAGAGCGGTCAGGATCCGCTGGCGCGCACGTCGCCGGTGGAGGTCGAGCATATCTGGCAGGGGCTCGCCAGCACCTCGGTCGTCGAGCGTCTGTCGGGTGACCAGCTGAAGCGCCTGTTCGCCGGCTGTGAGCTCTGGGCCGGTGAGGCGGGTCGCGAGATCGCCGCCCGCGGCAGTCGCGACGAGTTCCTGCTGATTCTGATCACCGGCGCCGCCGAGGCGCTGTACACCGCCGCCGACGGCCAGCGCTTCCAGCTGCGGAGTTTCGCGCCGGGCGACATCTTCGGTGAGGGTTCCCTCCTGCAGCACAAGCCCTGGCCGGCGGACTACCGGGTGACGGAACGCGCGAAGTTCGTCAAGGTGGGGGCGCTCGGCCTCGAAGGGGCGCTCACCGGCAACCCCGATCCGCGCGCCCTGCTCGACGCCCTGCGGGCGCAGCGCTGCGACCAGGCGGTCGCCTCCGCGGTCGAGAAGCTCGAGGCCGCGTCTCGCGCATGACCTTGCGGCCGATCCTCCTCTTCCCAGACCCGATTCTGCGTCAGAAGACCGAAGAGGTCGCCGTGTTCGACGGTTCGCTCGCGCGCCTGGTCGCGGAGCTCGCGGAGACCATGTACGGCGCCCCGGGAGTCGGCTTGGCTGCGCCGCAGGTCGGAGATCTGCGGCGGGTCGCAGTGGTCGACATCGATCCTTCGGGGCCGCGCTCGCAGTTGCATGTGCTGGTGAATCCACGTGTGGTCGCCTGGGCCGGCGCCGAGACCGACGTCGAGGGCTGCCTTTCGATACCCGGCTTCACCGAGCGGGTCGAGCGGCCGCTCGCGGTCCGGGTCGCGGCGCAGCGACTTTCCGGGGAGGCTTACGAGCTCGAGGCCGAAGGGTTCTTCGCCCGGGTCCTCTGTCACGAGATCGATCACCTGGAGGGCATCCTGTTCATCGACCATCTGCGGGGCCTGCGGCGTCAGCTCGCGATGCGCAAGCTCGGCAAGCTCGGCTATGCGAGAGAGTCGATGGCGTAGGCTCGGTCTGCCGGTGAGTTCACCGGGCATCAGGGCCGGAGTCACGAAAGGAGCCGCGTGAATCGCAGCGAGGTGAAGTTCTTCAATACGCTCGGCCGCAGACTTGCACTGTTCGAGCCGCTCGCGCCGGGGAAGGTCGGCATCTACACCTGTGGCCCGACGGTCTACAACACGGTGCACATCGGCAACCTCCGGACCTTTCTCTTCGAGGACCTTCTCTGCCGGAGTCTGCGTTTCCTCGGTTTCGAGGTGACGCAGATCATGAACCTGACCGACGTCGACGACAAGACGATCCGCGGCGCCTTCGACAAGGGGCTCGCGCTGGATGTCTACACGGCGCCTTTCATCGCCTCGTTCCAGGCCGACCTCGCGGCGTTGAACGTCGTGCCGGCGACGGCCTATCCGCGGGCCACCGAGCACATCGACGGGATGCAGGCGATCATTGCCCGACTGCTCGCGGCGGGCTACGCCTACGAAAGCGACGGCTCGGTCTGGTTCCGCATCGCCGCCGACACCGACTACGGCAAGCTCTCCGGTTTCAGGCTCGAGGAGGCCCGGGTGGGGGAGCGGGTCGCCAACGACGAGTACGAGACCGAGGATGTGCGGGACTTCGTGCTGTGGAAGGGCGCCAAGCCCGGCGAGCCCTCCTGGCCTTCGCCCTGGGGCCCCGGCCGGCCCGGCTGGCACATCGAGTGCTCGGCGATGAGCGCCGCCTTCCTCGGCGAGACGTTCGACATCCATTGCGGCGGCGTCGACAACCTCTTCCCGCACCACGAAAACGAGATCGCCCAGAGCGAGTCGGCGAACGGCGTGCCGTTCGTGCGCTACTGGCTGCACTCGGAGCACCTGATCGTCGACGGCCAGAAGATGTCGAAGTCGCTCGGCAACTTCTACACGCTCGGAGATCTCCTGGCGCGCGGCATCTCGCCGCGCGCGCTGCGCTACCTGCTGATCTCGGTCCATTACCGGCAGAAGCTCAACTTCACCTTCGCCGGGCTCGACGCGGCGCGCGCAGCGTTGATCCGGCTCGACGACTTCGTCGATCGCGTCGAACAGGCCGCGGTCGTTCAGCAAGAAGAAGAAAAGCTCTCAGTAAAGGTAGAGACCTTGGTCTCTGGGTTCTCGGCGGGTCTGGCGGACGATCTCAACGTCTCTGCCGCGCTCGCCTGCTTGTTCGATTTCGTGCGTGAAGTGAACGGGATGATTGATCGCCGGGAGTTGGGGGCTGGCGATGCGGAGCGGGTGATTGCGGCTTTGCGGCAAGTGGATTCGGCGCTCGGGGTGATCTTCATGCCGTGGGGCACGGTGGCCGCTTCGGGAGGCGGCGTTTCTCCCTCGGATGCCGAGATCGAGACGGCGATCGCGGCCCGCAAGGCGGCGCGCGACTCGAGGAACTTCGCCGAGTCGGATCGCATCCGCGACGATCTCGCGGCGCGCGGCGTGGTGCTCGAGGACTCGCCGCAGGGCACGCGATGGAAGCGGCGGTAGGCGGGCGGAGACGGTGAGCTCCGGCCTCAGGGGTTTCGGCGAGCTCCCGCATACGCACGCCCGCGGGGCGGCGGGCGAGGCGGCGGCGGAGGAGTTCCTGAAGCTCTCGGGCTACCGGATCGTGGCGCGCAACGTCCGCACGAAGGTCGGGGAGCTCGACCTGGTGGCGCTCGACGGCGAAACGCTCTGCTTCATCGAGATCAAGGCGCGGGCGACCGCCGAGTTCGGCCGGGCGATCGAGGCGGTCGGACCGCAGAAGCAGCGCCGGCTGGCCAAGGCGGCGCTCCTCTTCCTGGCGCAGAACCGCTCGCAGCGCCCCTGCCGCTTCGATGTCCTCGGCCTCGACCGCGGCCGCGACGGCGCCTGGAGCTTCACCCTGGTGAAGAACGCCTTCGACGCGCCGGTGCTCTCGCCTTGACAGCCCGCGCGGCCGTTCGCTATCGTCCACAGGCCCGAGCGGGAATAGCTCAGTGGTAGAGCACAACCTTGCCAAGGTTGGGGTCGCGGGTTCAAGTCCCGTTTCCCGCTCCAATTTTTCGTCTCAAGAAGGCCGCTTTCGGGCGGCCTTCGCCCTAAGGGCGACGTAGCCAAGTGGTAAGGCAAGGGTCTGCAAAACCCTCATTCGCCGGTTCGACTCCGGCCGTCGCCTCCACAGTTTTCCCCCGCGCAACCCGCAACTCCAGGCAGCGTTTGAACCCGATCCGTCCCCGATCGAGGACGCCTGTCCGCCCGAGCCCGTCCACCCCGCCTCGCTTGGCCTAGAATCCCCTCCAGCCGGAGTGGCGGAATGGCAGACGCAGGGGACTTAAAATCCTCCGTCCCGAAAGGGGCGTCCCGGTTCGACCCCGGGCTCCGGCATATCGCGGCCGACCTTCGTCAGTTCCTCAAGGAAGTCCAAGGCGTAGACCGATTGTGGGTAGTCATTGCACCTGCCCATGGCGGCGCGAGCGAATCCGCATCTCGATACCTGGCGCCGGACTTTCGGCGCGCACGGACGCGAAGCTGGTCCGGTGCGCGCCTGACCCTCTGGAGGCGCCGGCATCCTCCGAGCGCTGACGCTCCGGACTAGACGCCCGATCCCGACACTCGAGAAGTGAAGCGGACCGCCGCGCGCCGGTGGACCGGGTTTGACTTCGGAGCGAACGGGGCGTACCTTGAATGGGAGCATTCCAGCGCCGGGACGGGCGCCGCAACGCGAAGCTCACCGTTCTCTTCGGGGGCTTTTCTTGCGACGGTCCGCGCCGGGTTCGCTGCCCATCCTGACCCGGAGGCAACCATGCACGAAAGCACTCGCAGGATCCGCCGCGCCGGCCTCGCCTTCCTCGCGCTCGCCGCCTTGAGCGCCACTCTGGGGCACGCCGGCACCAGCGCGGAATTGGCGGCCGTCTGGCAGGCGGCGGCGGACGCACCGTTCGCGTTCACCCGCTTCGACAGCGAGTTCTCCCTGGATACCGGTCTGGTCTACTTCCTGGGCGGCCGCCTCGCCGACAGTGGGACGGACGGCACGATCTGGTCCTTCGACCCGGTGACCGGCGACTACGCCAACACCGGCGTCTCCCTGCCGGTTCCGATCTCCAACTACGAGATCGCCCGCCTCATCGACGGCAACGGCGACGAGGTGCTGGTCGTCTTCGGCGGCCGCACCGCCGCCGGCACGGTGACCACGACCGTCCAGGGTTACTTCCCGGTCGCCAATACGACGACCACCTTTGCGAGCGACCCGTATCCGCTGGCGACCTCACCGGGCGGCGTCGCCGTCGCGGGCAACAAGGCGTATGTGTTCGGCGGCTTCGACGCCGTCGTGGCGCTCTCCGCGACCCACATCTTCGACATCACGGCCGCCGCTGGAGCACGCTGGACCACTGGGCCTTCGCTGGCCCTGGCGCGGAGCTACATCGCCACCGCGGTCGTCGACGGCTTCGTCTATGCGATCGGCGGCGACTCCTGGGACGGCGCCGCATTGCACGCAGTATCGATCGTCGAGCGACTGGATACGTCGAGCCCCGTGGCGTGGGACAACGCCGGAGTTGCCGACATGCCGCCGGTCGGCCCCGGCCCCGACTTCGGCTGCGATGCGATGAAGGCGTTCGGCTTCGACACCGCGTCGCCCTTCATGCTGGCCGGCAAGATCGTCGTCGCCGGCTGCGGGCAGTGGCCCAACGAGATCGCCCAGGCGATGATCTACGACGTCGCCCTGAACTCCTGGGACACCAGTTTCCCGGCCTTCAACCTCACCCGGCGCAACCACGCCGGCGCGCTGGTCCCGACCGGGCCCGGCAGCGGCGGCAATCCCGGCATGTGGGTCTGGGGCGGGCGGCAGCTCGCCGATACGACGGTGCTCGCGACACCGGAGTTCTTCGACCTGCAGAGCTTCCTGATCTTCGCCGACGGTTTCGAGACCAATGACACGAGCGCCTGGTCGCTGACCGTCCCTTGATCCCTCCGCTGCGTGCTTCGACCCCGACCGCGGCTGCGTCGTGGATGCGCCGCGGCGGTTCACCCGTGACAGCTGAGCTGGGCTCAATCCTGCCCGCCGCGGGCGCGGGTCCGGCGCTCGTGCAGAAAGAAGTACTCGTTCACCGGCCGGTCGTCGGTCAGTGCCCTGACCCGCGGGCGCTTCAGTTTTTCCAGCGTGCTCTCCGTTGCGAGCACGGGCCTGAACTGCTCTGCGGCGGTCGCCGCCGGGCCCCACTCCAGGAGGTCGGCAACCGCCGTCGGCGGCAGCCGGGCCGCGAGCTCTTCGGCCGTCAGCGTTGCGATGGGCTCCTGGCTGGCGAGAATGTGGATTCCCCAACCCTCGATCCCACCGAACAGTCGCACGTGGCGGAAGTTCCTGGCTACCGCAGCGATGGCTGCGGACTTGAGCCGCCCGTCGCCGGCCGGAATCCACTGCTGCAGAATGCCGTGCGGCGCCAGACGCTGGCGTGCCGCGGCGTAGAACTCCAGCGAGTACAGCAGACTGGATCCCGCCGCGTAGACGGGCGGCGGGGGATCGATGATGATGACGTCGTAGGAGTCGGTCGAGCGCGCCAGGAAGCGCCGGCCGTCGTCGACCACGATCCGCGCCACTGGCGAGCCAAACAGCCGGTGCGCATCGGGGTGAAAGTAGGGCTGCAGGTCGACGACGCTGGGAATCAGCTCGACGGCCGTCGCGGGCGCATTCCACGACAGCGCGGAGCGCAGGGTCGTGCCCATCCCAAGGCAGATGACCAACGTCCCGCGACTGGGTGGTGAGGCGCGGAAGGCGAGCGGCAGGTGCGCCATCATCTTGGTGATCGGCGTCAGGAACGTCATGCCCACGCCGTTGACGAGCAGACGCTTCTGCATCCCCGAGCCGGCTGCGGTCACGGTAGCGGTCGAGTCTCGCCGTACCGTCGCCCCAGGCAGAGTCGAGTCGAAGCCCCGCGTCGTCACGGCGGCGAGGAGCGGGATTGCCGCCATCGCAGCGATCACCGCGATCGTTGCGAGCGCCGCCCGTGGGAGCCACCGGCGATGCAGCACCACGGCGCTGGCGACGAGCAGCAGCGCCAGCAGGGCGAGCGCCCATTGCTCACCGACGAGCGGCAGGAGCAGGAAGCCGGCGAGCAGCGGGCCGAGAATGCAACCGATGACGTTGACGGCGTAGGCGAAACCGGCCGCTCGCGGGCGCCCCCCGGAGTAGCGGTCCACCAGCAGCGGCGTAAGGAAGCCGGTGGCAGCGCTGAACGGCGCGATACCTACGAGCAGGCGCGCGGCGGCGTCGAAGGTGAAGAGGCCGAATACCGAGCCGTCGATTCCGAAGGTGAGTCGCGGGTCGGCGGCCGCCAGCGGCAGCACCGCGAGCACAGGCAGGGCCATCCAGCTCCCGCGCTCCCACCTGGGTAGCGCCTGCGCGTCGAGGGCACGATAGAAGAGGCTGCCGCAGAACGTCGCGACGAGGTAGACCGCCAGAAGGGCAGCGAAGGCGTAGACCATGGTGCCCAGAAACGGCGTGAACTGCCGCACCCACACGACTTCGGCGGCCATGCTGACGAGGCCGGTGGAGAACAATGCGCCCAGGAGCGGCCGCGTGCCCTCGGCTCCGGCCTGGAAAGCGTCCTCCGCAACGACCGGACTCCGCGAAGCGCCGCGCGAACTGAAGGCGGCCGCGGTCGCGGCGACGAGAAAATTCAGACCTGCCGCGACCTTGAGTGTGCCGATGAAGCCGAGGAGCTCGATCAGGACGAACGCCGAGACCAGCGTTCCGAGCGCCGCGCCAGCAACATTGGCGGCGTAGAGGAAGCTGAACGATCGCCCGGATCTCCGAGGTCCGGACGATTCGGGCGATACGAGCGATCGACCGGCGCCCGGACTCTCTTCCACCGTCCGCATCGCCAGCGGGATGGTGGCGCCCATGGCGACACAGAACGGCAGGAGGACGACCGTCAGCCAGGCGCCGGCAAGAGTGAAGTGATCGACCGACGCCCAGCCGGCGCCGAGACGCCCGAGCCAGCGTCCGCCCGCTGCGAGCCCGAAAGGCACGATCCAGGCCGACAGGCCGATCCAGAGCTCCGCGATGGCGTAGGCGCGCAGCGCCGCGGCCGGACTCGCTCCCGATCTCCGCAGCCACACCCCGGCACCCCAACTGCCGGCGGCGAGCCCGGCCATGAACACCGAGAGGACGATGGAGACGATCGCGGTGTTGACTCCGAAGCTCGCCATCCCCAGCCGCAGCCAGACCACCTGGTAGACCAGGCTGCAGAAGCCGGAGAACAGGAAGAAGAGGAAGAGCGCGATCCGCAGTGGCGTCATCCCGCCGCGCCTGCCATGGCTTCCCGGACGGCCGCGACGAGCTCGTCGACGTCGGATTCGCTGGTCGCCCAGCTGGTCATCCAGCGCACCTCGTGCGGCGAGTGGTTCCAGAAGGAGAAGTGGAAGGTCTGCTGCAGGCGCTCGGTCACGGCGCGCGGCAGGACGGCGAAGACGGCGCTCGCCTGCACCGGCTGGGTGATCTCGACGCCGGCGATCGTCCGCACCCCGGCGGCGAGACGCTGGGCCATGGCGTTGGCATGGCGGGCGTTCTCCAGCCAGAGGTCGTTCTCGCCGAGGGCGAGGAACTGCGCCGCGAGGTAGCGCATCTTGGAGGCGAGCTGCATCGATTGCTTGCGCACGAAGAGCATTTCGCCGGCGAGCGCCGGGTCGAAGACCACGACGGCTTCAGCCCCCATGGCGCCGTTCTTGGTGGCGCCGAAGGAGAGGATGTCGACCCCGGCATCCCGGGTGAAGCTCCGCAGCGGGAGTCCGAGGGCGGCGGCCGCGTTGGCGATCCGCGCGCCGTCCATGTGCACGCGCAGGCCGAGCTCGTGCGCCGTGGCGCCGAGGTCGATGAGCTCTTCGCGGGAGTAGACCGTGCCGTACTCGGTCACCTGGGTGAGCGAGACCACCGCCGGTTGCACGTGATGAAAGTCGCCGACGCCGGTCATCGAGGACCGGAGCATCGCCGGAGTCAGCTTGCCGTCGGTTGTCGGCACGGCGACGAGCTTGCATCCGGTGAGGAGCTCGGGCGCGCCGCACTCGTCGATCTGGATGTGCGCCTGAGCCGAGCAGACCACCGCCTGCCAGGGGCGAGTCATCGCGCGCAGCGAGACCACGTTGGCGCCGGTACCGTTCCAGGCGAGGAAGACCGCGGTCTCGGGCCCGAACTGCTCCCGGAACCAGGCGGCGGCGCGCGCGGTCCAGGGGTCCTGGCCATAGGCGGGGCTCGCACCGCAGTTGGCAGCCGCGATACCTGCGAGCACCGCGGGGTGCACCGGCGCGGTGTTGTCGCTGGCAAATTCGCGTGGCAGGCTCATCCGGACTCTGTTTCTCCAGGTCGGTGGGTCGGAGACAGCGCTCTTTCTTCGCCCCGGGACCTTACCATCCGGATCCGCGATCTTCACCTCGCAGCGCGCCAGAAGAGAACTGCGGCGGCGAAGGGCTGGCGGCCCGCCCGGTCGGACGGGGCGCAGAACCCGCAGGGGGAGTTACCGTTCGACCATGGCCCCCAGGATCGAATCCGCCCGCAGGTCGTTCGACGGCAGTTTCCCTTGTCTGCTCACGGTCGCGATGTTCGGTGCCGCCGGTCTCTGCGCTGTCGCCGCCATCGCCGCCCCGGCCGCCGATGCCGCTGTCCCCTCTACCGCCGCTTCCGCCGCTATCTCCGATCACCCGGCGCCTGCCGCGCGCGACGAGTGCGTGGTCGCGACCATCGCTTCCGGTGAAGAGGCGCCGGCCGAGCGCCTGCGCACGCTCGCCGGTGCCGACTACTGGGTCGAGGCCGACCACGATCTCCTGCTGTGCTCGCGCGGCGGTGCGCTCACCGCCGGGGAGCTCGGCGCCGCGGCGACCGCCGCCGGTGCGCTCGCCGTCACGGGCGTTTCCGGCGTCGATCCCGATCGTCTCGCCTTCCTCAAGGTCACGCCCGGCCTGCACACCGAAGAGCTCGGCCGCGTGCTGGCCCGCGGCGGACGCTGGGTGGTGGTGGAGCTCGCCGCCGGGCTGCCGCCCGCGCCCCGCGACAGAGTCCGCGTCGGGCCGGCCCTCTTCCCCTTCGAGCCCAACCGGGTTCTTGCCCGGCGCTGGGCGCGGCGCCGCCACGGCGTGGGCGAGGCGCTGACCGACCCCCAGATCGCCGCGATGCTCGACGAGATCGACCGCAACCGTTGGTTCGCCGACGTCTCCACCCTCGCCGCCTGGAATCGTTGGACCCGCGGCGCGCAGGTTCTCCTGGCGCGCGACTGGCTGGTGGCGCAGTTTGCGGCGCTCGACGGCGTCTCGGTGACCACGGCGGACTTCTGGGTGCCGCCGAACAGCTACCCGGGAGCCTGGGGCTACAACGTGATCGCGACCCTGCCCGGCACGGTCCGGCCGGATGAGTGGTACGTCGTCGGCGGGCACTACGATTCGACATCGAACGATCCGTCGGTGGCGGCGCCGGGCGCCGACGACAACGCCTCGGGCTGCGCCGGGACGCTCGAGCTGGCGCGCCTGTTCGCGGCCCATCCGCCGGATGCGACGCTCGTCTTCGTCTGCTTCTCGGGGGAGGAGCAGGGCCTCTTCGGCAGCGAGGACTACGTCGCCGACCTCGTCGCGGCGGGCGACCTGGCGCAGGTCCAGGGAGCCTACATCCTCGACATGATCGCCTTCACGGCGAGCGTTCAGCTCGACTGCATCCTGGAAACCGAGTCGTTCGCGCAGCCCTGGCTCGACCACTTCGCGGACGCCGCCGCCGATTTCACGACGCTGGGTATCGTGATGGAGTACGGAGTCTGCTGCTCCGACCACGCGCCGTTTCTCTGGCAGAGCAGTCCGGCCGTATTGGCGATCGAGGCCGACTATCCTGCCAACCCGAACTACCACACCATGAACGACCTCCCTGGGTACCTGAGCCCGCTGCTGGCGGAGCAGATCCTGCGCATGGGAGGCGGCGCGCTGCTGCGCCTGGCGGGCTCGACGGCGATCTTCGTCGACGGCTTCGAGTCGGCGGCTACGCTGCGCTGGAGCGCGACCGCTCCCTGACCCCGGGGCTGGAGGAGGCTGGGTCCTGGCGGCCCCGTCGTCGTGCTAGTTTCCGCTGCATCTAACCTTGGAGGGATAGGCGATGAACATGCGGCGGATGCTGGCGGCAGGGGCTTTGTGGACCATGGCGGGCGCGGCGGTCTCCCTCGCCGGGGCGCCGCCGACGAAGGTCGACCGGGCGGCGGAGGAGGCGGCGCTGAAGGCTCTGGACAAGGCCTGGGCGGAGGCGGCCAACCGGAAGGATCTCGATGCCACGGTGGCCTTCATGGCCGAAGACGGCGAGACGCTGGCGCCCAACGAGCCGGTGGCGCGCACCAAGGAGGCGATCCGCGCCTCCTGGAACGGTCTCATGCAGCTGCCCGACGCCAGGATCTCCTGGGAGGCCGAGCGCGCCCAGGTGGCCGCGAGCGGCGAGCTGGGCTACACCAGCGGCTCCTACACCCTGACCTTCACCGGACCCGACGGCAAGACGGTGACCGACAACGGCAAGTACCTCGAGGTGTGGAAGAAGGTGGATGGCCAGTGGAAGTGCCTGTCGGACGCTTACAACAGCAGCGTTCCGCTGCCCTAGGCAGCGCGCCACTCGCGCCCCTGGCGAGCCGGTGACGGTCGGGTTCGCCGGGGCGCCTCTTCGGCTAGGATAGCCGTGGCCATGCTGGAAGTCCTCAAACACCCGAAGTCGATGCCGCAGAGCGAGGAGTCGGAGCGCGCCGTGCTGGCGGCGGTGCTGCTCGATCCCCGGCTCCTGCCGTCGGTCTCCGGCCGCCTCAAGGCGGAGGACTTCCACACCGAGCGCCATCGGCTGATCTACGGCGTGATGCTCGAGCTGCAGGAGAACCAGGTCTCGATCGACCTGCGCACCGTGCAGGCGAAACTGGAGCAGAAGGCGGCCCTCGAGAGCGCCGGCGGGCTGGCGTACCTCGCCGGCCTGGACGTCGACCTCCCGGACCTCGGTCGCTTCGAGCACTACGTCGAGATCGTCAAGGAGCGCTCGGTCCGGCGGCGGCTGATCGACGTCTGTCGCGACATCACCCGCGACTGCCTGGATGGCGGCGTCGACGCCCAGAAGGCGCTGGATCGTGCCGAGTCGGCCGTCATGGCGCTCGGCGAAGAGGCGGTTCGCCGCGGCTTCGTGCCGTTCGATCGCATCATCGAAGAGACCCTCGAGATGCTCGAGGAGCACCCGGGAACGGCGCTGACCGGCGTCCCGTCGGGTTTCGTCGACTACGACCGCCTGACCCACGGCCTGGGCAAAGGGACGCTGATCATCATCGGCGGCCGGCCGGGCATGGGGAAGACCAGTTTTGCCCTCAATGTCGCCTCGCACGTCGCCATCCGCGAGAAGAAGACGGTGGGCATCTTCTCGCTCGAGATGGGGCAGCAGGAGTTGGCGCTGCGCATCCTCTGCGCCGAGGCCGATGTCTTCTTTTCGCGCATCCGGTCGGGGCACCTGTCGCAGCAGCAGTGGGTGAAAGTCGTGCAGAAGATGGCCGAGATCGGCAAGGCGCCGATGTTCATCGACGATTCGGCTGCCCCGACCCTGCTCGAGGTCGCCTCCAAGGCGCGGCGGTTGAAGGCCGAGAAGGGCCTGGAGGTGCTGGTCGTCGATTACCTGCAGCTGATGCAGGCGGGGGGCCGCTTCGAGAACCGCAACCTCGAGATCTCGGCGATCACGCGCTCGTTCAAACAGCTCGCCAAGGAGCTCGACATCCCGATCATCCTGCTGTCGCAGCTCTCGCGCGCCTCGGAGAAGCGCGGCGGCGACCACCGACCGGTGCTCTCGGATCTGCGCGAGTCGGGCTCGATCGAGCAGGACGCCGATCTCGTGGCGTTCATCTATCGCGACGAGATCTACAACAAGGAGGATCCGTCGGTGCGCGGGCTGGCCGAGCTCATCATCGCCAAACACAGGAACGGCGAGACGGCGACGATCAATCTGGTCTTCAAGGGCGAGACGACGCGATTCCACAGCTACGATTCGAGCCACGCGGGGAGTGACGTTGGTTGAAGGCCCGGGCGGCGCGCCGACCCTCCGCCGAGCCTGGGTCGAGATCGATCTTCAAGCCCTCCGGCGCAACTTCCGCCGCCTCGCCGGACGCGTAGCGCCGGCGAAGATTCTGGCGGTCGTCAAGGCCGATGCCTACGGTCACGGCGCTGTCGCCGTGGCGCGGGCGCTCGAACTGGAAGGTTCCGACGCCATCGCCGGTCTGGCCGTCGCCACCGCAGAGGAGGCGATCGAGCTGCGCGAGGCCGGTGTCGAGGCCCGGATTCTCGTCCTGTCTCCCTTGCCGCCCGACGCGGCTCCGGTTCTGCGGCGCTACGGTCTTACTCCAGTCATTTCCAGCTTGGAGAGTCTTCAGGCTCTAAAAGCTTTCAGTAAAGGGTGTGGGTGGGTGGCGCCGCTGCACCTCAAGTTCGACACAGGAATGACGCGGCTCGGCATCGACTCGAGGGAGGCCTCCTCCTTGTTCGAGCTTCTGAGGTCCTCGCCGGAAGTGCGGCTGGAAGGTGTGCTGTCGCACCTGGCGGAGGCGGAGACGCCGGAATCGGAGTCGAACCGCCTGCAACAGGCTCGTTTCGCCCAGGTTCTCGCCCTGCTCAGCGCTGAAGAACTGGCTTCCTGCTCGATCCACCTGGCGAATAGCGCAGCTGCGCTGCACTTGCCGGCGGCGCGCTTCGACTGGGTGCGGCTGGGGATCGCCCTCTACGGCTACGACTCGGCGGGGAGGCTCTCTGGCGATCTCGAGCCGGTGCTCTCGGTCGCGGCCGAGATCGTCCAGGTCAAGTCGGTTCTGGCCGGTGCGCGGGTCGGCTATGGCGGGCGGTGGGTCGCCGCGCGCCCGAGCCGGATCGGCATCGTGCCGGTCGGCTACGCCGACGGCTACTCCTGGCGGCTGGGCAATCGTGCAGAGGTTCTCATCGCCGGCCAGCGCGTGCCGGTCGTCGGCTCGGTGAGCATGGACCTTCTGGCGGTCGACGTCACCGGCGTCCCTGCCCAGGTCGGATCTCGAGTCACGCTCCTCGGTCGCCAGGGCGCCGAAGCGATCTCGGCGGTGGAGCTCGCGGCGGAGGTCGGGACGATTCCTTACCAGTTGCTCTGTCTCTTCGGTTTACGCTTGCCGCGACGCATCGTCGACACTTCGGCTCGAGATACCCCGGCGCCGGGCAACGCGCTGCCGGTCGAATCGGCGTCATGACGACGCGCGCCGTGCCGCTCGAGGGCTACTTCACCGAGATGGGGCGGTTCTTCCAGATCCTCGGCAGAACCCTCGCCTGGACCTTCCGCCCGCCCTACGATTTCCAGCAGTTGACGCGACAGATGGTGCGCATCGGCGTCGACTCGCTGCCGGTCGTCCTGCTGACGGCGCTGTTCACCGGCATGGTGATGGCGCTGCAGACGTTCTCGACCCTGAAGCGCTTCAACGCCGAGGGCTTTGTCGGCTCGCTGGTGGCGCTGTCGATGGTGCGGGAGCTGGCCCCGGTGATCTCCTCGCTGCTCATCGCCGGACGCTGCGGCTCGGCAATGGGAGCCGAGCTCGGCACGATGCGGGTCACCGAACAGATCGATGCCCTCGAAGTGCTGGCCACCGATCCGGTGCACTACCTGGTGGTGCCGCGGGTCTGGGCGACGGTTTTCATGCTGCCGCTGCTCATCGTCGTCGCCGACGTGATCGGGATCGCCGGCGGATATCTCATTTCGGTGGTCTATTTCGGCGCCAATCCGGTGACCTACGTCGAGAACACTTTCCGCTTCATGGATCTCGCAGACCTTTCCTCTGGGCTGATCAAGGCGGCGGTCTTCGGCCTGATCATCGCCGTGGTCGGCTGCCAGAAGGGCTACTTCACCCGCGGCGGAGCCGAGGGCGTCGGCCGGGCGACGACCCGCGCGGTAGTTCTGGCCTCGATCGCGATCCTGATCTCCGACTTCTTTCTCACCAAGATCCTGTACTGATCATGTCCTCGGCGAGCGCAGCTGCGGCGATTCCGGGGAGTTCGAAGGCTCCGCTGGCGATCAAGATCGACCTGCAGGAGGTCTCGAAGTCCTTCGGCGACAAGAAGGTCCTCGACGCACTCGACCTCGCCATCTACGAGGGCGAGTCGGTCGTCATCCTCGGCGGCTCGGGGAGCGGCAAGAGCGTGCTGCTCAAACACATGATCGGCCTCCTGCGCCCCGACGCGGGCCGCGTGGTGGTCGACGGCACCGATATCGCGACGCTCGATGCCCGCGCCATCACCGGTTTTCGCCGCCGCTTCGGCATGTCGTTCCAGGAGGGCGCGCTCTTCGATTCGATGTCGGTCTGGGAGAATGTCGCCTTCGCGCTGCGGCGCGCCAACCGTCCGAAGGACGAGATCGCCGCGCGCGTCGCCGAGTGCCTGGAACTCGTTCACCTCGAGGGGGCCGATCAGAAGATGCCGGCCGAGCTCTCCGGCGGGATGCGGCGCCGGGTCGGTTTCGCGCGCGCCATCGCCTTCGAGCCCAAGATCCTGCTGTTCGACGAGCCGACGACGGGCCTAGATCCGGTGATGAAGGCGGTCATCGACCAGCTGATCCTCGAGCTCCAGGAGCGGCTCGGGTCGACGGCGGTCTCCATCACTCACGACATGGACAGCGCCTTCCGGATCGCCGAGCGGATCGCCATGCTCCACCAGGGAAAGATCATCGCCTACGCGCCGCCCGCGGAGTTTCGCGCCTCGTCCGATCCGCGGGTGCAGCAGTTCATTCAGGGTCTTGCCACCGGACCGCTCACCGATTGAGCGCCAGCGTCGGGTCCAGAGTCCGGAAGCAGCGAAGGAGCACGCCATGCCGAACACGCCGCAGGTAGTCAAAGTCGGGATCTTCATGACCATCTGCCTCGTGCTGCTGGGGTGGCTCATCCTGCGCGTCGAGGATTGGAAGCTCTGGGGGCCCAAAGGCACCCGCGTCGACGCGATCTTCGACTCGATCGTCGGACTGGACGACAAGGCGGCGGTGCGCCTCGCCGGCGTGAGGGTCGGGCGCGTCGACGGAATCCGGCTCGAGGGCAGGAAAGCACGCGTCTCGCTCCTCCTCGACCAGCCGATCGCCTTCGTCGAAGGCAGCTACGCCGCGATCGCCAATCAAGGCCTGCTGGGCGACAAGTTCGTCGAGCTGCGCCTTGGGCCGGAAGGCGCGGCGCTCCTGCCTCCCGGGAGCGTCCTTCCCGGCACGACCCCGGTGTCGTTCGACGACGCGATGGCGAAGCTCGAGGAGATCGGCACCACGGTGCAGAACTTCATCGGCGAGGGCGGCGCAGGAGGAGGAGGAGGTTTCTCGGCGCTGATCGAAAGCGTCAAGGCGACCTCCGACGAGCTGCGCGCGCTCATCGCCGAGAACCGGGCAAACGTCTCGGGTACGATGCAGAACTTCGAGCGCTTCAGCGAGACGCTCGCCCGCGAGCTGCCGCGCATCACCGAGCAGATCGCACGCGTCCTCGAGCAGGTGGACGGCGTCCTGGCGGAGAACCGGGAGACCCTCAGGGACTCGATGGCGAACATCAAGGAGCTCACCGAGCGCGTGCAGACCTCGGTCGACAACCTGAACTCGATCACCACCAAGATCGCCAGCGGCGAGGGCACGATCGGCAAGCTCGTCTCGAGCCCGGAGGCGCACGACCAGCTGATGAGCGCCCTGGGCAGCGTGGAGGAGGGCGTGGACGCTCTCGGCGCGACGCTCAACCGGGTGAAGGAGCTGAAGCTCGAGCTCGGGCTCGACGGTGCCTACCTCTCCGAGCTCGAAGACTGGCGCTCGGCCTTCCGCCTCGATGTGCTGCCGCACGGCGACGAGAGCCCGCGTTTCTACCGCGTCGAGCTGGTCACCGACCCACGCGGCCGGATCTACGAGAAGCGCGAGATCGTCACCGTCACTCTCCCGGACGGCTCGACGGCGACGACGACCACCAACCGGTTGACCTCCGACACCGAGCGCGCCAACTGGTCGGCGCTGTTCGGCTTCCCGTTCGCGGAGCGCCGGGGCTCGCTGTGGGCTGGCGTCATCGAGAACTCGGCCGGCGTGCAGGTCGACTACACCTTCTTCAGGAAGCGGGCGGCGCTCTCCCTGGAGGCGTTCGACTTCGGCCGCGAGCGCGACCTCGATCCGCATCTGCGCCTCACCGGACAATGGAACTTCCTGCGCAACCTCTACGTCAAGGCGGGCTACGACGACCCTCTGGTCGAGGAGTTCCGCTCGCCGTTCGTCGGCGTCGGCATCCGCTGGAGCGACGATGACCTGAAGTACCTCATGGGCTCGGTCCCCAGCTTCTGATGGCCCAGCGCACCCTGTACGCCTGCCAGAGCTGCGGCTACCAGTCGTCGAAGTGGCTGGGGCGCTGCCCCGAGTGCGGCACCTGGTCGTCGTTCGTCGAGGAGGTCCGCGAGGCGCCGAAGCGCTCCGCCAAGGCGGGGAACGCAGCGGCGGCGCTCTTCCGCCAGTCGCTCGGCCGAGGTCGAGCAGGATCGGGTGCTGCGGTGCCTTGCGGATGCCGGCTCTCGACCGCGTGCTCGGCGGCGGCGTGGTCGCGGGCGGCGCCGTGCTGCTCGCCGGCGAGCCGGGCATCGGCAAGTCGACGCTGCTGCTCCAACTCGCCGACCGGCTCGCCGGGCAGCGGGCGCACGGTCCTCTACGCCAGCGCCGAGGAGTCGCCGCGCCAGCTCCGGTTGCGCGCCGAGCGGCTGGGGTGCGCGTCGAGCGCCGTGCTGGTCGTGGGGGAGACGCGCCTCGAAGCCGTGCTCGAGGCCGCAGCGGGGAGGAGCCGACGGCGCTGCTGGTCGACTCGATCCAGGCGATCGCCAGCGACGATCTCGAGAGCCCGCCGGGCTCGATCGGCCAGGTCCGCCACTGCGCCAACCGGCTGGTCGAGCTGGCCAAGCGCAGCGAGATGACGCTCTTCCTCGTCGGGCACGTGACCAAGGAGGGGACGATCGCCGGCCCGAAGTCGCTCGAGCACCTGGTCGACACCGTGCTCGACTTCGAGGGCGAGCGCGAGTCGGACTACCGGATCCTGCGCGCGACGAAGAACCGCTTCGGCCCGACCGGCGAGATCGCCATGTTCGAGATGCGCGAGTCGGGGCTCGAGCCGGTGCCGACCCCTCCGGCGTGCTGCTCGCGCGGCGCCGCCGCGGCGCGCCCGGCTCGGCGGTGCTGCCGACGATCTCCGGCGCGCGACCGCTGCTGGTCGAGACCCAGGCGCTGGTGGATCCCGACCGACTTCCCCGTCGCCGCGCCGGATGAGCGTCGGGCTCGACGCCAACCGCGTCATCCTGCTGGTCGCCGTGCTCGAGCGCTTCGCCCGGCTGCGGTCTCGCCGACCGCGACGTCTTCCTCAACGTCGTCGGCGGCCTGGCGCTGCGCGAGCCCGCCGCCGACCTCGCGGTCGCCGCGGCGCTCGATCTCCGCCTACCGCGGCGTCGCCCTGCCCCGACGCCGGCTTCTTCGGTGAGATCGGTCTGCTGGGCGAGGTGCGCCCGGTGGGCCAGGCCGAGGCCCGCCTGCGCGAGAGCGCCGCGCACGGCTTCAAGACGGTCTATCTGCCGCGCATCGAAGGGCCTGCGCCAAGCGCATCGACCTGCAGCGCATCCAGGTCGCCACCCTCGAAGAGCTCGCCGAACGCTGCGCGGATCGACGCCGGGGACCTAAGCGGCCTGCGCTAGCGCGAGGTGCCCGGCCAGATGAGGTCGGGGGCGGGGCAGGCGGGGCGGCCGAGGAGGTAGCCCTGGGCGTAGTCGACGCCGGCTTCGACCGCGGCTTCGAACTCGGCGGGAGTCTCGATTCCCTCGGCGATCGTCTTGGCCTTCATCTCGTTGCACAGCGGGACGATCGAGCTCCAGCAGCCGGAACGGCCGGTTCGCCGGGGACGCAGCCGACGATCAGCTCACGGTCGAGCTTGACGATCTCGGGCTGCAGGTCGGAGATGTACTTCAGGTTCGAGAAGCCGGCGCCGAGGTCGTCGATGGCGAGCGAGATCCCCTTCTGGCGGATCTCGGCGAGCACCCAGTGGCACTGCGAGAAGTACTTGATCGGCACCGACTCGGTGATCTCGACGGTCATCGGTGGCGGTGGCGGAAGATCGGGTCGTCGGGCCGCACCAGCCAGCCGTAGTCGAACTCGTGCGGATCGATGTTGATGAAGAGCGGGTAATGCGGGCAGAGCCTCACAGCCTGGTCGCGGTGCAGCCGGCCGAGCTCGGCGACCCGGCCCGCCTGCACCGCCGCCTCGAACATCTCCGGCGTGTCTTGAGGCAGGGGATTCGAGTTGCGGGCCAGCGCCTCGTAGGCGTGGAGGCGGCGCTGGTGGATGTCGGCGATCGGCTGGAAGGCGATGCCGACGTCGCCGGAGTCGACCATCTCGTGAATGGCGCGGATCTTCTCTGCGGTAAGCGATGCCCACGGCGATCGACCTGGGCGTCAGAGCTGCGGTGCGCGCGGCCGGTCAGCCGGCGGAAAGCCTCGACGTAGCGGTCGCGCGTTCCGGCGACGACCTCCGCCCGGCAGCTCGGGAGGCGTCGACTCGTGGTCCCAGCCCGAGGCGTCGAGCCAGTTGCGCACGAACTGCTTGTCGAACGACGCCGGCTCGCTCCCGGGCTGCCAGGCCGACGCCTCCCAGTAGCGCGAGGAGTCGGGGGTCAGGGCCTCGTCGATCAGGACGATGCTCGCCGGCGACGAAGCCGAACTCGAACTTGGTGTCGGCGAGCAGCAGGCCGAGCGACTCGGCGTGCGCGCGCGCCGGCGCGGTAGAGGGCGAGGGTCAGCTCGCGCAGGCGGCTCGCGGTCGCGGCGCCGACGCCGGCCCGAGGGTGCGCGAAGGAGACGTTCTCGTCGTGACCCGACTCTGCCTTGGTGGCCGGGGTGAAGATCGGCTCCGGCAGCCGGCTGGCGCGTTCGAGGCCGGGCGGCAGCGCGATGCCGCAGGCGGTGCCGCCGCCCGGTACTCCCTGAAGGCGCTGCCGGCGAGAGAACCGCGCGCCACGCACTCGAAGGCGACAACCTCCGCCTTGCGCACGACCACCGCCCGGCCGTCGAGCTGCGCGGCATAGGGGCGAAGCTCGGCCGGGAAGTCGGCGACCTCGGTGGCGAGGAGGTGGTTCGGGACGATCAGGTCGGCGAGGCGCTCCATCCAGAAGTTGGTGAGCTGGGTGAGGATCCGGCCCTTGCCGGGGATCGCCGGCCGCAGGATGTGGTCGTAGGCCGAGAGCCGGTCGGTCGCGACCAGCAGGAGGCGGTCGCCGAGGTCGTAGATGTCGCGGACCTTGCCGCGCCGGGGCGCCGGCAGGCCGGGAAGTCGGTCTGCCAGACGTGAGGCCGTTGTCGCCGGTGCTCACGGTCGATCGCTCTCCTTGCTCCCGGTTCGCCTGGCAGCCATCAGATGGCTCAGGTGCGGAGTTGAATTCACGTTCGATCAGCTCCATCAGGCTGCCGCGCAGCTCGACCAGGGTGTTGTCGCCCCAGAGCGAGGCGTCGACGATTTCGTAGATCGGCAGGCGGTCGAGGCCCTTGAGATGCGCGACGCCGAGCTTGCGGATTCCGACCAGCAGGCTGCCCCCGGGGGTGTCGACCTTGAGCGCGACGTACGTGCGTTCGCCGTCGAGCAGGCGGAAGATCGCGGCTGCGACCGACTCCTTCTCGAGGCGCGAGATGAAGTCGAGGGTCGCGACGATGCCCTCGTTCACCAGCGAGCCGTTCGGTTGATGTAGGAGTAGAAACCGCGCGTCTCCTCGATCTTGTTGACGACGTCGAGGTTCTGCCGGGTCATCGGCGCGAAGAACCGGTTGACGATCGACTCCGGGTAGCCGTAGCGTGATCAGCAGGGTCTTGATCTCGTCGATCTCGCGCGATGCCTTGCCCGTGGTCAGCCGGGTCAGCTCGACCACGCCGTGGCCGAAGAACTCGTAGCGGTCGCAACTCCTCCTTGGTGCCGATCTGGATCGGCAGCAGCCGGTACTGGCCGTGGTTGAGGGCGATGCGCAGGCCCTTCGAGAACGGGAAGCCCTTGGCGAGCGCCTCGCGGTAGGCGCGCTGGATCTGCATCGCCAGCACGAGCAGGGATGCGCCTCGCGGCTCGAGTAGAAGGCGCCGTCGCCCAGGTACTTCTCGAGCTTGGCCTTGTGCTGGGAGGCGAGCCGGTTCACCTTGCGCTGGAAGCGGAACATCATGCGGAACGAGCGGTCCTGCTCGAGCGCGCCGGAGCGGCGCAGCAGCGAGACCGTCTCGGTGAAGTCGGAGATGTCGTAGATCAGGCCGAAGCGGGCGACCAGGGGGTCGACACCCAGGGCGCCATGAAGTCGAGCGGGCGGGTGCTGGCCGAGAGCCGGCAGCGGCGTCGTCGCGCCGCCGACGCCGGCCGAAGAAGCGCTCGCGGCCGACAGGACGTGGTCGCCGTCGCGCTCGACGCCGACGATGCTCCGGCGCAGGGCGTTGAAGAGCTCGAACTCCTTGAGCTTGACCAGCAGGCTCTCCCAGACCTGGATCCAGGCCGGCGGCAGCAGGAACCGGGGTCGTAGGTCGGACGGCCGGCGAGGAAGGTCAGGTAACCGGGACGGTTGAGGTGCAGCCGGGGCTCCTGGCCCGGCTCTTCGCCGAGCAGGCGGCGATGAGTGGACGAACTCCTCGTCGCGGCGCAGAGCTCCGGAGTACCACTCGTGCACGCGCATCAGGCGCAGCCGGAAGTCGCGCCCGTCGAGCTTGAGGCAGCCCGAGAAGTAGCTCGCGAGCTCGGCGAGGTTCGGGCTGATGTGGTCCTCGGTGAAGATCAGGACGTTGTCCTTCATCCGGGTGAGCAGGATCGGGAAGATCTGCTGCTCGACCTCTTCGGTGTCGCGTGGAGAGCCGGTTGACCAGGTCGTAGGTGAGGTTCGAAAGCCGGTCGAGCACGCGATGGTAGACGCGGTAGCGGAACTCGTCGCCGTTGCTGTTGCGCCCACGCCAGATCGCGCCGCAGCAGGCGCTTCGTCGTCTCCTTGAAGCTCCGGGCGATGGCGCCGCGAGTGATAGAGCCAGAAGATGCCCGGGAAGCTCCGGCCGTAGCTCGCCGTGATCGAGTTCTCGGTGGCCCGGGTGAGCAGCAGGCGGTAGCGCTCCCAGGCGCCTGCGAAGGCGCGACGAGTCGAAGGCGATGCGCTGCAGGGTCGCGTACTCGACCTCCTCCTCCTGCGCCGAGGTAGCCGCTCGAAGGCGCGGTCGAGCGCCGCGAGCTCGGGCGTCGGCGAGCACCGGATAGCCGAGCAGCGGGGTTGCGGTTTCGTCCTCCTGGAAGATCTTCTGCAGCTGCGCCGGCAGGATCTGCTCGGCGTCCGGCACGAGCCGGCGGAGCTCGTTCGGAGCTCTCTGCCGAGGAAGTTGAACGGGCCGGTCAAGCTGCTGCGGAGCGGGAGCATCGCTTGATTGCTACAATACCGCGGCGGCCCCTTCGGCGGCTCGCCCATGAACCCCATCTCCCCCTCCCCGCCCGAGCCCGGCGCCGCGGGCGTCCCCGGACCGAGCGGCCGACTCGACTGCTCCGTTCTGGTGCCGGTGCTCGACGAGGCGGGGACGGTCGCTCGAGCTCGCCGGCCGCGTGGCGGGGGCGCTCGCTGCCGCTCGGGCTCTCGCTACGAGATCATCTTCGTCGACGACGGCTCGCGCGACGCGACGCTGCGACCGGGTGCGGGAGGCGCGGGCGATCGACCCCAACGTCAAGCTGGTGCGCCTGCGCCGCAATTTCGGCAAGGCGGCGGCGCTGACGGCGGGCTTCGACATCGCTTCGCGGCCGCCTGATCGTCACCCTCGACGGCGACCTGCAGGACGACCCGGACGAGATTCCGCGCATGCTCGAGACCCTGGAAGAGGGGCGGCTTCGACCTCGTCTCGGGCTGGAAGACACGAACGCGACGCGATCCGCTGACGAAGACCCTGCCCTTCGCTGCTGTTCAACTGGGCGACCGCGCAAGGTCGCCCAGGTCGACCTCCACGACTTCAACTGCGGCTTCAAGGTCTACCGCCGCGAGGTGCTCGAAGAGGTCCCGATCTACGGCGAGCTGCACCGCTACATCCCGGTGCTCGCCAGCCGGCAGCGGATTCGCCGTCGGCGAGCTCGGCGGTACTCCACCACCCGCGCAGCACGGCGGTCAGCAAGTACGGCTGGGACCGTTTCTACAAGGGACTGCTCGATCTGCTCACCGTGCTGTTCATCACCAAGTACACGCGCCGGCCGCTGCACCTGTTCGGCGCGATGGGCCTGGCCGGCCTCGGCTCGGGGCTGCTGATCAACCTGTACCTCGCGGTGCGCTGGTCCATGGGCGAGTCGCTGTCGGACCGGCCGCTGCTGCTCTTCGGTTCGCTGCTCATGCTGATCGGCCTGCAGGTGCTGATGACCGGCCTGCTGGCGGAGATGATGACCCACAAGACCTTCCGGCGCACCGACAGCTACTCGGTCAAGGAGATGCTCGATTAGCGCGGTAGGACGCTACGCCGGGGCGCGTCCGATCGCCGCGCCCTCGGCATCCTCTTCCTCACCCAGACCTATCCGCGGCGGGAGCACGACAGCGCCGGCCCGTTCATCCGCGACCTCGCGCGCGCCCTGGTGCGCGGCGGCGACCGGGTCCGGGTGCTGGCGCCGCACGCCGCGGGCTCGCCCCGTCGTGGAGCGACGAGGGGGTCGAGGTGCGCACCTTCCGCTATGCGCCCCAGCGCTGGGAGCTCCTCGGCTACGGCCGCTCGCTGCACGCCGACGAGCGCATGGCCGGCGCCGCGGCGGCGGTCGCGCCGCTCTATCTTCTGGGGGCCCGGCGGGCGCTTGCGCGGCGCGCTCGCCGAGGGCGGCTGGGACCTCGTGCAGGCGCCACTGGGTCGTGCCCAATCTGTTCGCCGCCGCCGCTTGCGGCGGGCGCATGCCGCTGCTCGTCGGACTCCACGGCAGCGACGTCTTCATGGCCGAGAAGGGCCTCGTGCGCCCGTTCGTGCGCCGCGCCCTGCGCCGCGTGGACGGCCTGACCAGCTGCTCGCCCGAGCTCGCGGCGCGGGTGCAGAAGATCGGCTTTCCCGCCGAGCGCTCGCACGTCATCCCCTACGGCGTCGACAGCGACCTCTTCGCGCCCGACGCTGCGCGCCGCGCCCTCTGGCGGGAACGACTGGGGATTCCCCCCGACGCCCCGATGCTCCTCGGCGTCGGCCGGATGGCGACCAAGAAGGGCTTTCACCTCCTGCTCGAGGCCCTGCCCGCGCTCTTCGCGTCGGTGCCGAGAGCCCACCTCGTGCTCGCCGGCGGCGGCGATCGCCTGGAGGAGCTCCGGCGGGCAGCGGCGGCCTTCGCCGACCGGGTGCACTTTCCCGGCGCCGTCCTGCACGACACGCTGCCGGACCTCTATCGCGCCGCCGACCTCTTCGTGCTGCCCGCCGTGCACGACGCGAAGGGCAACGTGGACGGCCTGCCGAACGTCATCCTGGAGGCGATGGCCAGCGGCCTGCCGGTGGTCGGCTCGCGGGTCTCGGGGCTGCCCACGGCGATCGCCGAGGGGATCGAACGGCTGGCTGGCGGAGGAGGGGAGCGTCGCCGACCTCGCCCGGATCCTGCAGGAGGCGCTCGCCGATCGCTCGCGCCTCGAGCGCTTCGGTGCGTGCCGCCCGGGTGCGCGCGCGCCGCGAGTTCTCCTGGGACAGCGTCGCCGCGCGCTACCGCGCGGCTTACGTCGCGGCCGATGAGCACGCTCGCGGCTCCGCCGCGCGTCATCGCTAGCGCGCCCGGAGCACAACTTCGACCGGCTTGCCGGCGCGCAGGACCGACAGCTGGATCGGGATGCTTCCGGAGCTCGCCAGCATCGAGGTCAGCGCGGAGGGCTGGGTCAGCGGGCGGCCGCCGGCGCGCAAGACGAGATCGTCGACCAACAGGCCGGAGGCCTCCGCGAGCCCGCCGGGGACGATCGACTCGACCAGCAGACCGCGGATGCCGAGCGGGGGATAGTCGACCGCGACCAACTGCGCGCCGAGCTCCACCGGCTTCGGGCGCACGGGCGCCGGTCGCGGCGGCGGTGCCGCGGTTGCCGCCGGCTTTGCCGCTGCGGCGGCCGTCCCGCGCTTCGCGCCCTCAATCCCCTTCGCCGCCTCTTGGCGCTGGGCTTCGAGCCGGGTCAGGGCGGCGGCCGATTCGGTCGCCGCGGGGTCGAGCTCGATCGCGCGGCTGAAAGGCGGCTCTCGGCTTCCGGATAGCGCCGCTGCGCGAGGTAGACGGTGCCGAGGTTGTGCACGATATCGGCGCGATCGGGGGCGACGGCGACCGCTCTCTCCAGGCTCTGCGCCGCCTCCGGCAGTCGTCCCGAAGCGCGCTGCGCGACACCGAGCAGCGCCCACGCGCTGCCCTGATCAGGGCGCATGCGAACCGCGACCTCGGCAGCTCCGATCGCCTGGCCGAAGTTCTTCGCGTCGAGAGCGGCCTGGGCGAGGTCCATCGCCGCCTGGATAGCCCGCCCCCGTGGAGTTCGCCGGGTCGAGCTCGATCGCTCTTCCGAGGCTGATCGCCATGCCGTCGAGATTGCCGAGTCCGCGCTGGGCGCTGGCGAACTCCTGCCAGAGCGTGGGCGACTCGGGGTGCGCCTGGGTGGCTTCGAGCAGCACCGCCACCGCCTCCATCCAGCGGGCGGCGTCGATGTAGGCCCGGCCGAGCTCGGAAGCGATCTCGGCGTCTCTCCGGTCGAGCTCGTGGGCGGTTCGCAGGGCATCCAGCCCGGCGCTCCCGAGCCCGAGTTTCCGTCGGGCGAGGCCGAGATTGAACCAGACCCGGGGGTCACGGCTAGCAAGCCGCGAGGCTTCGTCGAGCGCCTGGGCGGCATCCTCGAACTGTGCCGCGCTCGAAGTAGATGACCCCGACGTTGTTGAGCGCCTGCGCCTTGAGCTCGCGCGGCAGCTTGTCGGGGGTGCCGCGCTCGAGCGCGAGCACGCGCTCGAAGCCCGCCAGCGCGGCGTCGGTGCGTCGCTCCGCTGAGGTCGACCTGGGCCAGGGCGAAGATCGCGCGCAGCGATCCGGGAGCGAGGGAGAGACTCTCCTCGATCCGGCTCCGCGCCGTGGCGGCGTCGCCGTTCGTCAGGGCATCGACTCCCTGCTTGAGCAGGCGCGCAGCGCGGCGCCCGCGCTCCTGTGTCGCGTCGCGCTGCGCGTTCTGGAACAGCGCCATGAACTCGGGGCTGTAGATCTCGGCCCGCGGCTCCCAGGTAGGATCCTCGACCAGCGTCGCGGTGAGCTCGCGGTTGGCCGCCTCGGCGTTGCCGAGCTGGAATTCGAGCCAGGCCGCGGTAGCCCGCAGGCGTGAGCGTTCTGCCAGCGCGGGATGCGCTCCGCGAGCTCGCGGTAGAGAGCGAGGGCGCGCGGCAGGTCGCCGTCCACGAAGGCCTGCTCGGCCGCGAGCTCCTGCGCTGGCGCAGCGGATCGGCTGCGCTATCGCCCGTCCCGGGAGGCGCCACGGGAGCCGGGGTGGCCTCCGTGGGCTCGATGAGGTCCTCGCTGGTCACGCCGTCGGCGGGCGCGGCAGGCGCGGTCTGCGCCACGGACGGCAGCGAAAACGCGAAGCAAAGAAGCAGAGTCCGGGCGGCGGGAAACGGGAGGAGAGACGGCGCGCGCATCGAAAATGGACCGCGGCGACTCTAGCAGAGCGCTCCTCCGGACAGGGCTGGACGAGGTCGGATGGCGGGACGGCGCGCGCGGGCCCCCAAGTGCAGCCGGGACCTCAGTTCGGCAGGATCGGCTTCTCCGCGAGGCGCAGGGGGTTCCGCCCGTCGAGGTCGAAGGTCAGAATCGACTCGCTCTCGGCGCGAATCACGACGCTCTCCTGGCGCAGCACAGGCGACGCCGGATCCGGGGCGGCGACGATCTCGACGGTGTGCGGCCCGGGCGCGAGCCACCGTCCCCGCAGCGGCGTCGGCCACGGCGGGGGCGCCGTCCAGCCGGACGAAGGCCTGGCGGGCATTGATGTGCGGTTGTACCGTGAGCCGGCCCGGCCGCTCGATCGGCGAGACGATCTGGCGGCGTCTCGCCCTCCTTGAGCCGGACCGACATCTCCGCGGCGTGGGCGTAGACGGGAGTCGCGATCGCGAACTTGAGCCTGTAAGCTGCCCGCTGCGAGCTCGAGCCGGCGTTCGCGGTCGAGGGTCCAGGTCCTGGTGCCCAGGCGCAGGGTCATCGCCGAGTCCCAGGCCGCAGCCACCGTCAGGAAGGCGGGCTGCGGCGCGGGTGGCGCCGCGACCGGCTCGATGGCGGCCGGGGCGGCGGCGTCCGCCTGCGGCTCGGCGTGCGTCGGGGCAGCCGGAGCTTCGGTCGCCGGAAGCTGGGCGACAGGCGGAGGGTTCGCTCGCTCTAGTGGGCACCGTCGAAGGCGCCGGCAAGCGGCCGGCGCTGCCGGTCGCAGGCGCGGAATCGAGCGCCGCCGTCGCCGGCAAAGGTCGGGATTCCTGCCAATAGCGCCAGCCGCCCCAGGCGGCCGCGGCGAGCAGCGCGCCGAGGATCAGGCCGCGGAGGATCGACCTGCCGGCAGAGGACTGGCGCTCGAAAGCGCGGGTGGCGAGTCCCTCACTCGCCACATGCCGCACGACGTGGCGTGAGTCGAGCTCGATGTCGCCGACGCTCATCGGCCGCGGGACGGGGGCGGCGCGCGCGGGGATCGAGGTGGGCGAAGCGGGCGAAGATGGCGACGACGAAGAGGCGAGCGGCGCCGTCGTGGCAGCAGGCCGGACGGTGGACTGCGCCGTCGCCAGTTCGGCAGGCGGGTGCAGCGGGCGGCGGTGGGCGAGCGCTTCGATTTCGTGCAGCAGCTCCGAGCACCCGGGGTAGCGTTTCGCGGGTTCCTTCTCGAGGCAGCGGCGCACGATCCGTTCGAGCTCAGTCGTGGGCAGTCGGGCGATTTCTCGCTCAGCTGCGGCGGCTCTTCGTTGAGGATCTTGTAGAAGACGGCCGAGATCTCGGCGCCCTGGAACGGGCGCTCGAGGGCGAACAGCTCGTAGGCCAGGACGCCGAACGAGAAGAGGTCGGTGCGGGCGTCGAAGGCGCCGCCGCGGATCTGCTCGGGAGCGAGGTAGGCGGCGGTCCCGAGCGTGATGCCGGCCTGGGTCAGCGCCTCCTGGTGCTGGGCGAGCTTGGCGATGCCGAAATCCATGATCTTGGCGGTGTCGTCTTCGAGGATGCGGATGTTCGCCGGCTTGATGTCGCGATGCACGACGCCGCGCGAGTGTGCATACTGGAGTCCGCGGGCGATCTGCACCAGGTAAAGGAGCTTTTCGGGCAGGCTCAGGAAATCGCGGCGCTTGATCTTGCGATCGAGGTCCTCGCCGGAGAGGTACTCCTGGACCAGGTAGGGGACGCCGTCCTTGAAGCCGAAATCGTAGACCGTGACGATGTTGCGGTGATGGAGGTTGCCGGCGATTTCGGCCTCGCGCATGAAGCGCTCGCGGGTCTCGGTATCCTCGGAGGTGCAGGTCTTGATCGCCACGTGGCGCTTGATGAACGGATCGTAAGCCTTGTAGACGACGCCGAAGCCGCCAACGCCTATCTTTTCAAGGACTTGATACTTGTCCAGAGTCTCCATGAGCGAGCCGGAAAGCGTAGCACGGGGCGCGCGGTCAGGGCGCCGACGAGGTGGGCCGAGCCGGGCAAGCGAGGAACTCCCACAAGCGCTCGAACTCGGCGGCACTCAGTTCGTCGAAGCCGGTGCCGGGGGCGGCGTCAGAAACATGCAAGGCCCGGAGGTTCGATCGGCAGAGCGAATTCGCTCGCGCTCGCGCCGCACGGGTTCCGCCGTGGGATCTCCCAGGCGCGTGAGCCACCAGGTGCGCGCGGGCTCGGCGAGCGTCGGAACGGGGTCGTGCTGGCGCAGAGGGATCGGGATCCCCGCCGAGATCGATGGCGGCGACGAAGCGTCCGGGGCGTTCGACGAGCGCCGTCGCAGCGAGGGCCCCGGGCCACGCGCCTTCGCCCAACACCGCGATGCGCTGCGGATCGACGCCGCGGCTCGCGAGCTCGGTGCGGGCAGCCTCGAGATCCTCGAGTCCGGCCTCGACGAGGCGCCCGTCGGCGGCGTGGCGGAACGTCCGGCCGAAGCCCCGCGCGCCGCGCAGGCGAAGGCGCAGGACCGCGACGCCGCGGTTGGCGAGAAACTGCAGGAAGGGATGGAACTCCATCCAGGCCGGCGATCGTGCGTCGTCTTCGATCCATAGCAGCGCCGGTGGAGCGCCGGCCGGGCGGCGCGGCCACCAGAGCTCGGCCGGAGCGACTGGCGGCGGCGGCGATCGGCACGGCGATCGGCACCGGATCGACGAGATCCCCTGCGGCGATCGGCGGCGCGAGACCGAAGGTGAGGGGATGGGCGGTGGCATCCGGATCGAGGCGCTCGGCGAAAACGAGATCGCGGGGGAACCGGCCGCTGGCGACTTCGTAGAGCACGCCTTCCCGACGTCGCCGGGAAGCGCTCGCGCGAGCCGCGTGTCGCGGGGCAGAGGCAGCGGACCGGCTTCGGCGCCGGTCGCGGCGTCGAAGAGGGCGGCCTCCCGCCTGCCAGCGCAGCTCCATTGCAGAGCCTGGATGGTGCCGGTGGGGCCGGCGTCGAAGTGAGTGACCTCGCATCCAGGGCGCCGCCGTCGTGAACGCTCGCCGCTGTCGGGATGCAGAATCTCGAGCTGCAGGGTGTCGTCGGCTTCATCGGAGAAGAGGAAAAGGAGGCTGCCGTCGGCGGAGAAGCTCTGCGGCAGGAATCGGGCGTCGCGGTCGACCGGCAGGAGGAGTCGCGTTTCGCCGCGGGTGCGGTCGTGCAGGAGGACCTCGGTGCTGTCCGGATCGAGGTCGCGCACGAGTGCGATGCGGTCGCCGTGCGGCGCGACGGCCGCGACCGGAAGCCGGCCGGCGGGACGTAGAGAGACTGCGGCTGCGAGGCCGGGGGCGGTGAAGCGCGAGGTGCGCGCCCGCCGCTGCCGAGGCGAACGAGCGGCTCGGGCGAGTCGACCGCCGCTCGCGCGGCTGGCGAGGAAGCTCGCGGAGCTCGAAGCGCGAGGCTGCAGAGAAGGGCCGGACGAGTCGGCGGCGTGCTGGCGCCAACCTTGCGGCAACCGCCGCGGGCGATCGAGTGCGGCCGCGAGCCAGCAGCACAGGGCCGCGCCCGGCCTGCCGGTATACTGCGCTCATGAGCGACCGCAAGTACAAGCAGAGCGGATATCAGGACTCCGGTTCATCGTCGCGAGACTCCTCGCGTCCGCAGCGGCGACCGGCCGTCCGGCGCGCCGCGGCCGGCCGGGGGGGGCTCGCGATCCGCGTGACGCCCCGCGCGGCCGCGGCCTCGGCGCGCCGACCGCGAGCGCCTTTCGCTGCGCGAGCTGCGGCGAGCAGCAGAGCCTCGCCGCCGCCGCCGGCCTCGCCGCCCGTTGCACGGCTGCGGATCCGATCTGCACACCTGCACCAACTGCGCGCATTTCGATCCCGGCGCGCGCGGCGCAGTGCCGGCAGCCGCAGGTGACGCTCGTCATGAGGAAGTCGACGGCGAACGAGTGCGTCCAGTTCGAACCCCGCGAACGCCAGGAGTTCGCCGCCGAGAAGGCCGGCGCCGGCCGCGCAAGGATCCCCGCGCCGCATTCGACGCCCTCTTCAAGTAGCTCTCCACAGCACGCCGGCAGGAGTCGCAGCACGCTTCGATCAACCTCCGATGTACGACATCTCGACCCGCCCCGGCAGGGCCGGCGTCGCCCGCGAACGCAGCTCCGAGTAGCGATCGTCGCGCGCCGCCAGATCGCGGCGATCCTCTCCGCGAGCTGCTCGGTCCGTCGCTCCGTCGCGCAGCGGGGCCTTGATGTCGCTGCCGCTGCGAGGCGAACAGGCAGGTGAAGATCTGGCCGTCTGCCGACAGGCGGGCGCGCACGCAGTCGCCGCAGAAGGGCTGCGACACCGACGAGATGATGCCGATCTCGCCCGAGCCGTCGCGATAGCGGTAGCGCTTCGCGACCTCGCCGCGGCTCTGCGGCGCGAGCGGATCGAGCGGACGGTGCTCGGCGGATGCTCGGCGGCGATGATCGCCGCAGGATCTCGGTCGCCGGGCACAACATCCTCCAGCCGCCAGCCGTTCGACGTGCCGACGTCCATGTACTCGATGAAGCGCACGACATGCGCGGTGCCGCGGAACTTCCGCACCAGGTCGAGGAGTCCGTCTTCGTTGACGCCGCGGCGCACCACCGCGTTGATCTTGATCGACTCGAAGCCCGCCGACTCGCGCCGCCGCGATGCCGCGAGCACCTCCTCGGGCGCGAAGTCGGCGTCGTTCATGCGCCGGAAGACGACCGGGTCGAGGGTGTCGAGGCTGACCGTGAGGCGCGTCAGGCCCGCCGCGCGCAGCGCCGCGGCCTGGAGCCGGAGCAGAGAACCGTTGGTGGTGAGGGCGATCGGGACGCCGAGCGGCAGCGAGCCGCCGGATGAGCTCGGGAAGGTCGCGCCGCAGGAGCGGTTCGCCGCCGGTGAGGCGGAGCTTGCGCACGCCGAGGCCGACGAAGATTCGCGCCAGGCGCTCGATCTCCTCGAAGGTGAGCAGCTCGGCGCGGGCCAGGAACGGCATGTTCCGGGCCGTAGACGGCGCGCGGCATGCAGTAGACGCAGCGGAAGTTGCAGCGATCGGTGACCGAGATGCGCAGATCGCCCAGCGGACGCCCGAGAAGGTCCTCGCTGGCGCGTCGAGGCCGGCAAGCGGGTGCGCCGAGGGTCGGCAGGCGGCGGTCGAAGGGCGGGGTCGCGGGACACGAAGCCGATTCTACGCTTTGCCGGTCGGCGCAGCTTACCCGGTCCGGGAAGCGCTTGCCCCGAACGAGTCGCCGCGGCCCGGGCGGAGTGCTCTCAGCGCAGGATTCCGCGGATGCGCGGACTTCCCGAACCTCCCGCAGGTGCGCGGTCGCTCGGCAAGATCGCGCATTCTCCCGGCGGCGCCGTCCGGCACGTCCCGTGGCGGACCCGCCAGGTCCAGTTGCCGTCCCCCTTGCCGGGAGTGTTCATGCGCGCCTCGCTGCCCAGGCTCGAGGACGTCCTGCAGCGGCAGGATCGCGAGCTCGGCCACCGAGCCGTAGGCGGCGCGGACGAGACGCCGACGGTGATGGTCTCCGGCGTCGCCGCCGAGGTAGGTCGAGGACGCGCCGGCGCTCGTCGTCGCCGACGCTGCTCGAACCAGCCGCGCGTCGTGTCGTTGTCGTGCGTCCCGGTGTAGACGGCCGAGCTCGGCGCGTGACGTTGTGGGCTGTGGTCGCTCGTCGACGCCGCCGAAGCCGAACTGGAGGACCTCATCCCGGGCAGGTCGAGCCGTCGGCGCAGGGCGTGCGACGCGGGCGTTGATCTCGCCCGAGGTCCTCGGCCACGCAGCGGCAGGTCGCCGAGCGCTTCGCGGAGCGGCCGTGGAAGAGCGCCTCGCCCGGGCCCTTGACCCACTTGCCGCGCCGCGCGGTCGTCGCGCGCTGGCGGGAACCGCCCAGTAGGCGACGAAGCCGCGGAAGTGGTCGAGCCGGAGGACGTCGGGCGAGCTCGAGCTGCGCCCGGAGGCGGTCGACCCACCAGCGGAAGCCCTCGCGCCTGCGAGCACGTCCCAGCGGTAGAGAGGATTGCCCCAGAGCTGCCCGTCGGCGCTGAAGTAGTCGGGCGGCACGCCGGCGACGGCGCGCAGGCGGCCGTCCGGCGGCGAGATCGAAGAGCGTGCGGTTCGCCCAGACGTCGGCGCTGTCGGGGGCGACGTAGATCGGGACGTCGCCGAGGATCCGGATACCGCGGCTCTCGGCGGCGCCGCGCACGCCGCCCACTGGCGGAAGAAGAGGAACTGGCAGAAGATCTGCGAAGCGGACCTCGCCGGCGAGCACGGCCGCCGGCTCCGGCGCAGCGCCTGCGGCTGGCGGTCGCGCAGCGCCGGGTCCCAGTCGAGCCAGGCGGCGCCGGCGTGTTCGCCGCTTGAGCGCGAGAAGAGGGCCCAGTCGTCGAGCCAGACGGCGCGGCGCTCTTGGCCGGCGAAGCGCTCGAGCTCCGCCGCGAGCTCCGGGAAGCCGCCCGCGACTCGAAGCGCTCGAAGGCCTGGCGAAGGAGCTGCTCCTTGCAGCGCGCCGCGGCTCGTAGTCGACGCTCGCCGTCCGGGATGCGGCCTCCCAGGGCGTCGAGGGCCGTCGGCCGGCAGGAGCCCGTCGGCGACGAGCGCCTCGGGCGAGATGAGCAGCGGGTTGCCGGCGAAGGCCGAGAGCGCGTTGTAGGGCGAGTCGCCCATGCCGGTCGGCCCGAGCGGCAGGACCTGCCAGACGGTGAAACCGGCGCCGACCGTCCAGTCGAGCAAGGCGACGGCGGCCGGGCCGAGGTCGCCGATCGGAAAGCGGCCGGGAAGGCACGTCGGGTGCAGGAGCAGGCCGGCGGCGCGCGCGCGGCGCGCGGCGGCTCCGGCCTGTCCCTTCCTGCTCACTCGCGCTCGAGGTAGGTGTAGCCCGCGAGACCCTGCTCGTAGACGCGCAGGAGGTTGCCGCGACTCCTCGAGGGTGATCCGCTTGCTGCGCAGCGCGATCTCGACGAAGCGGCGGACGTTGGCCACGAGATCGTCGCGGTCGTAGCTCACGTACTTGAGCACGTCGGCACGGTGTCGCCGGCGAGCACGTGGTCGATGTGGTAGCCGCCCTCCTCGCCGAGCGAGACGTGGACGGTGTTGGTGTCGCCGAAGAGGTTGTGCAGGTCGCCGAGGATCTCCTGGTAGGCGCCGACCAGGAAGACGCCGAGGTAGTAGTCGTCGCCGCTTGAGCGGGTGGAGCTCGAGCACGTCCTTGACGTCGCGCAGGTCGATGAAGTGGTCGATCTTGCCGTCGGAGTCGCAGGTGATGTCGGCGAGCACGCCGCGCCGCGTCGGCTCCTCGTTGAGGCGGTGGATCGGCAGGACCGGGAAGAGCTGGTCGATCGCCCAGGAGTCGGGCAGCGACTGGAAGACCGAGAAGTTGCAGAAGTAGGTGTCGGCGAGCGCGCGCTCGAGTCCTCGAGCTCCTCGGGAATCTCGGGCAGCTCGCGGACGATGGCGCAGGATCTTGTGCGCGCAGCGCCCAGAAGATGTCCTCGGCCAGCACCCGCTGCTCGAGCGTGAGGTGGCCGAGGTTGAAGAGGCTGAGCACCTCGTCGCTGGTAGCTCGAGCGGCGTCGTGGTAGGCCTCGAGCAGGTTCTTGCGCGACACCTCGCGGATAGGTGTCGAGCAGGTAGCGGACCGGGCCGGGCGTGCCTTCGGCGAGCGCCTCGGGCAGCGCTCCGACGCGTGAACTCGCCGACGCCGAGGACGTCGACGACCAGCACGGCGTGGTGGGCGACGAGCGCGCGGCCCGACTCGGAGACGAGGATCGGGTGCGGCACGCTGCTCGGCGTCGCAGAGCTCCATGATGCCGAAGACGATGTCGTTGGCGTACTCCTGCATCGTGTAGTTCATCGACGACGGCGAAGTTGGTCTGCGAGCCGTCGTAGTCGACGCCCAGGCCGCCGCCGACGTCGAGGTAGCGCAGCGGCGCGCCCGAGCTTGGAGAGCTCGACGTAGATGCGCCCGGCCTCGCGCAGCGCCTCCTTGACGTTGCGGATGGAGGAGATCTGGCTGCCGAGGTGGAAGTGCAGGAGCTCGAGGCAGTCGAGCAGGTTCGCTCTCGCGCAGGAACTCGATCGCCTCGAAGAGCTCGCGCGCGCCGAGGCCGAACTTCGAGCGGTCGCCGCCCGAGGCCTCCCAGTGGCCGGCGCCGCGCGCCGACGAGGCGGGCGCGCACGCCCGATCGACGGCCTGACGCCGGTGCGCTCGGCCACTGCGGCGATCAGCTCGAGCTCGGAGAACTTCTCGACCACCAGGATGACGTTGCGGCCGAGCTTCGAGCCGAGCAGCGCGGTCTCGATGTACTCCTCGTCCTTGTAGCCGTTGCAGATGATGCAGCGCCTCCTCGTCCTCGAGCATCGCCGAGGACGGCGAGCAGCTCGGGCTTGCAGCCGGCCTCGAGGCCGAAGTGGTAGGGCCGGCCGGCCTCGAGCAGGCGCTCGACGACGTAGCGCTGCTGGTTCACCTTGATCGGGAAGACGCCGCGGTAGGTGCCCTGGTAGCCGTACTCCGGAGATCGCGCGCAGGAAGGCCTCGTTGAGCTCGACGACGCGGGCCTTGAGGATCTGCGAGAAGCGGATGAGCAGCGGCAGCGCCGATGCCGCGCTGCCGGACCTCGTCGACGAGCTCCTTCAGGTCGACCGCCGGCGCGCCGGGTCCGCCCGGGTGAACCACGAGGTTGCCCTTGCTCGTTGGCCGAGAAGTAGCCGTTGCCCCACTGGCGGATGTTGTACAGGTCGAGAGAGTCCTCGATCGTCCATTTGCGATGATTCAGAGTGGTCAATCCCCTTCTCCCTCGCGCTACTGGAGCGGAAGTCCGGCCGAATGGCCGGAGAAACTTTAACATCTTCTTTTCGCCGGGCGGCGAGAGAAATTCCGCGCGCGCGAGCGCGGAAGATCAGGGAGTGCGGTCAGCACGCGGACTTCGCCGCTCGCCGGATCGGCGACGAGAGCGGCGGCGGAGAAGCGGATGCCGGCGGCGGCGAAGACGGCCCGGAACGGCGCCGGGCGCGGGAGCGAGGCCGCGGAAGAGGTCGGCGATCGAGCGCAGGCGGGTGGCGTTCGCGCCGAGCTCGAGGACGCCGGAACCGACGTCGCCGCCGAGCGGCGTCGTAGAGATCGAAGCTCACCGTGCCGCGGACGCCGTCGAGATTCGCGACCATCAGCGTCGACGGCGAGTCGTCGAGTCGTGCGGAATGCCGGAGATCTGCTTGCCGGCGGAGGTCCAGGCGGCCGCGGGATCCCGGAGACGGTGGCGCCGTCGCTGCCGTCGGGATCGCTCGCGGCGTGCACGAGGGCGCGCGCGGAGAGTACCGCCGGCGAGCGCCGGGGAAGGCGTAGAGGGTGACGCGCAGCGCGCCTCTTCCCGCGCCGATCCCGAAGGCGGTGCCGAGAATATCGTCGATGTTCGTCGGTGCTCTGGGGCGGCACGACGAAGCGGCGCACCGGCGGCGGCTCGTCGTAGACGATCTCGGCAGGAAGGCGGCTTCGACGACGCCGAAGTCGAAGCTGGAGTTGATCAGCACGAGGTCGGAGACGACCTGGCCGTCGGCGGACTCGACGATCAGCGGGAGAAGCGTCGAATGCGGTCTCCCAGGCCGGCTCGCTGCCCGAAACGACCACCTGGACGGAGTCCTCGGAGACGGCGCCGTCGGCGGTCGAGTCCGCGCACGGTGACGGTGTAGCGTTCCAGGATGAAGGAAGATGTAGAAGATGGTCAGGTCGTCGGGGGGCGGGTGAGCTGGCGTAGCCGCCGTCGCCGAAGTCCCACTCGACACTGGACGAACTGGTCCACGGCGTTGCCATCGACGGCCGAAAGCGGCGAGCTGCCCGGCTGACAACGGGGCTGGGCGGCGGGCACGATCTCGATGGCCGGGGTCTCGAGCAGCGGCAGGAGGGTCTCGAGGAAGAGTCCCGCCATCTCGATGTAGCCGTCGGTGTTGGGGTGGCCCGACGATGTCGATCACGTCCGGGTCGTAGTAGTAGTAGTTCTCGAAGACGTCCGGCAGGCCCTCGAAGAGGGTGAACTGGTCGGCGACGGCGCGATGGACTCCTCTCCCATGGTCCGCGGATCGCCAGCGCCAGGGCCGAGGTCGCGGAGTTGCTGGGGTCAGCCGGCGCGGTCGGAACCCGCGGGATGACCGAGGCGTGGACGACGATGATGTCGAGCGCCTCGGCCGGCTCGGCCATTTCGTCGAGGTTGAAGCGATCGACTCGATGCTCGACGCGCGGGAGATGTCGTTCGTCCCTTCCATCAGGAGAAGGTAGTCGCCGCCGCCGGCGAGCACCGAGTCGATGCGCGAGAGCCCGGAGGAGGTGGTCTCGCCGCCTACGCCGTGGGACTCGACGACGCAGTCGTAGCCCTCCTGGCGGAGCCAGCGCTGGAGGCGGGTCGGGTAGCCGCCCCCCGGGTTCGAGGTGTCGCCGTAGCCGTCCGTGATGCTGTCGCCGAAAGCCAGGAAGATGAGCTCCTGGGCGTTCGCCGCGGTGGCCGTTGCCGAGGGCCGGCCGACACCGAGGGCGAGCAGCAAGGCGGGGAGCAGGCGCAGGGCATGGGTGGGGGCGCCGGAAGCCGGGCGCATAAGTCTAGGGAGGTGCGCCGACGGCTGTCAATTGCGGCATTCGCGGAGCGCCGGCCGCGCTAGAATCTCGTTCCGTGACCATCCGAGCCCTCCCGAGCTGCCGCCCGGCATCACCGCCGAGGAGGCCGCCACCATCCGCGACGCCGTGGCGGAGGCCGAAGGCCATACCGGCGGCGAGATCGTGGCGCTCGCGCTGGCGAGCGCGGACGACTATCAGGTCGCCTACTGGAAGGGCGCGGCGCTCGTCCGGATTCGTGGCTGCGGCGGTCGCCGCGGCGGCTCGACCAGATGCGCCCGCTGTGGATCTCCCGCCCGGCCTGGATGTTGCTCTATGTATGCCTGCGGGCTGCTCGCCGGCGCGCTGGCGACGCGTGTCGTCGCCGCCGTTCCGGCGCTGGCTGTGCGGTCCGGCCCTGCTCGACCGGCGGCTGCAGCAGCGCGCGCGGGAGGCCTTTCTCGTGCATTCGGTCTTCACGACCCGCGACCGGACCGGGATTCTGATCGCGGTTCGGCGTTCGAACGGCGGGTCGTCGTGCTCGCCGACGAGGGGATCCACTCGGTCGTTCCGGCGGGCACCTGGGAGGCAGCTGGCGCGCGAGACCGCCGCCACGGTGCGGGCATCCGGCCCGGGCGCCGGGCTGCTCTCAGCGGTGCGCAAGGCCGGAGGGATCCTCCGCGCACCACGGCCTGATCCGGCGGACCGACGACGACAACGAGCTCCCGGACAGCGTGCGGGGGGAGTTCCAATAGGTGCGCGCAGCGTCCGGTCGCGAATTCGCGCCGCGTGTTAATCTGATTTTTCGCCACGATCCTCCAGTCAAGGAGCCGCAGACCATGAACCAGCCCCTCACTCCGGAAGCCGCCCCGAAGAAGGGCATGTCGACGTTCGTCAAGGTACTGCTCGGCTGCGGCGTACTGCTGCTGCTCGGCATCGGCAGCTGCTTCGTCGTCTCCGGCTACTTCCTCAAGAAGGGTGTCGGCAAGCTCTCCGACTTCGCCAAGGAGATGGAGTCGAATCCGGATGCCGCCGTGGTCAGCGCGGCGGAGCTCGCCCTGCGATTGAACCCGGAAGTCGATGTGGTCTCGTCCGATCCCGCCGCCGGCACCATCACGGTGCGGGAGAAGAAGACCGGCAAGGAGGTCACCTTCAACCTCGAGGACATCAAGGCCGGGAAGTTCTCGATCACCGCGGACGGCGAGAACGACGAACGTCGACATCGACGCTACCGCGAGACAATGGCGGCCAGATGAAGGTCGTCACCGACCAGGGTACGGCGGTCTTCGGCGCCGGCGCGCAGCAGGCGCCGGACTGGATCCCGAACTATCCCGGCGGGCGCACCGAGGGTCTGGCGAACATCGAAGCCAAGGGCGAGAAGTCCGGCACTTTCACCCTGCGCACCGCGGATACGCCCGATACCGTCACGGCGTTCTACGAATCGAAACTCAAGGAGGCCGGCTTCGAGGTGCAGAAGGCGAGTCTGAGCTTCAACGGCGCGCCGAGCGGCACGCTCAATGCCACCGCCGAGCAAGCGCCAGCTCTCGATCACCGCCGCGGCCCAGGACGGCGAAACCCAGGCTCTCGTGGCGTACAACGAGAAGCCCTGAGCCGCGAGCCCTGAGCCTCTTCGCGCGGCAGACCAGCGGTTCGGTCGTCTGCGCCTCCTGCGGGCGACTGGTCGGCGTCAAGGACGAGCGCTGCTTACACTGCGGCAGCGCAACCCTTCGCTCTGGGGTTTCGCGCCGCTCCTGCGCCGCCTCGGCGCCGACCTCGGCTTCGTCCAGCTGCTCATCGGCGGCTGTTCGATCCTGTTACATCGTCAGCGTGTGCTCATGACGCCGGGCGCCCTGCAGCCGAAGGGGCTGATGCAGCTCTTCGCCCCGGACACGCGGACGCTCTTCCTGCTCGGGGCGAGCGGGGCGCTGCCGGTCTACGGGCTCGGGCACGTCTGGACGCTGCTCAGCGCCTCCTGGCTGCACGGCGGGCTGCTGCACATCTTCTTCAACATGATGTGGGTGCGCCAGCTCGCCGGGCCGGTGGCCGAGCTCTACGGCGCCGGGCGGATGATCCTCATCTGGACCGCAGCGTCGGTCGTCGGGTTCGGGCTGAGCTCCACCGCGAGCGCCTTCCTGCCGGCGATACCGATCCTCGGCTCGCACGCCCCGTTCACCGTCGGCGCCTCGGCCTCGATCTTCGGGCTGCTGGGGGCGCTCGTCTGCTACGGCCGGCGCACCGGCCAGCGCGCCATGCACCAGCAGGTCTGGACCTGGGCGGTGGTGATGTTCCTCTTCGGCGCCATCATGCCCGGCGTCGACAACTGGGCGCACGCCGGCGGCTTTCGTGGGTGGATTCGGCGCCGCGCGCGCGCTCGACCCGTTGGAGCCCGAGCGCTCGCGGCACATGCTCTGGGCGCTCGTCTGCCTCGCCGTTGACGGCGGCTGTCGATCGTGCTGTCGATCGTGACCGGCGCGCAGCTCCTGCGCGCCATCGAGGGCTCGTGAGCGAGAAGACCGCCGGAGACGAAGAAACCGAAGTTGAAGCTCGAATCGGTCTGGCGCGAGGCCAAGACGCTGGTCTGGCAGCAGCGCCGGCGGCTCGGCTGGGCTCTGCTGTTGATGCTGATCGGCCGGCTCGCCGGCCTCGTCCTGCCGGCGTCGTCGAAGTTCCTGATCGACGACGTCCTGGGCAAGGGCGAGCGCGGGCTGCTGCTGCCGCTGGCGCTCGCGGCCGGGGCCGCGACCCTCGTCCAGGCGGCGACCGGCTGGGGGCTCGCGCAGCTTCTGGGCATCGCCGCCCAGAAGCAGATCGCCGAGATGCGCAAGAAGCTGCACGCGCACGTCCTGCGCCTGCCGACCAGCTACTTCGACGGCACCAAGAGCGGCGAGCTCATCTCGCGCGTCATGACCGACGCCGAAGGGATCCGCAATCTCGTCGGCACCGGACTCGTGCAACTGGTCGGCGGGCTGGTCACCGCGGCGCTCGCGCTCGGCGTGCTCTTCTGGCTGAACTGGCGGCTGACCGCCGCGATCCTCGGCGTCCTGGTGCTCTTCGCCGGCATGCTGGCCTACGCCTTCCGCCGGCTGCGCCCGATCTTCCGCGAGCGCAACAAGATCCAGGCCGAGATCACCGGCCGGCTGGCCGAGTCGCTCGGCGGCGTGCGGGTCGTCAAGGCCTACACGGCGGAGAAGTTCGAGGAGGAGGTCTTCGGCGGCGGCATCGACAGGCTGTTCGGCAACATCCGCAGCACGATGAGCGGCATCGCCGGGCGTGACCAGCGCCTCGACGGCGCTCCTCGGCGTCGTCGGCGTGATCATGATGGTGGTCGGCGGACGCTCGATCCTCGCCGGCTCGATGACGCTCGGCGACTTCATCATGTACATCTTCTTCAGCGGCCTGCTGGTGGCGCCGGTGGCCGAGATCGCGGCGATCGGCACCCAGCTGACCGAGGCGTTCGCCGGCCTCGACCGCATCCGCGAGATCTTCGGCAAGACGACCGAGGACGACGAGGACGCGGCGCGGAAGCCGGTCGAGAAGCTCCGCGGCGAGGTCGAGTTCGAGGACGTCTGGTTCGAGTACCAGGCCGACACGCCGGTGCTGCGCGGCGTCTCGTTCCGCGTCGCCGGCCGGTTCGACGACCGCGCTCGTCGGCTCCTCGGGCTCCGGCAAGAGCACCCTGATCGGGCTGGTGATGGCCTTCCATCGCCCGACCCGCGGCCGAATCCGGGTCGACGGCGAGGATCTCGCCAACCTCCGGCTGCGCGACTATCGCCGGCACCTCGGCGCGGTCTTCCAGGACAACTTCCTGTTCGACGGCACGATCGCCGAGAACATCGCCTACTCGCGCCCGGACGCGACCCGCGACGAGATCCTGGCCGCGGCCAAGGTCGCGCACTGCGACGAGTTCGTCGACGGATTCGAGCAGGGCTACGAGACGATCGTCGGCGAGCGCGGCGTCAAGCTCTCCGGCGGGCAGCGGCAGCGGGTGGCGATCGCCCGCGCGGTGCTCGCCAATCCGACGATCCTGATCCTCGACGAGGCGACCTCGAGCCTCGACAGCGAGAGCGAAGCGATGATCCAGGACGGGCTCGCGACGCTGCGCGCCGGCCGAACGACTTTCGTCATCGCCCACCGGCTGTCGACGATTCGCAGCGCCGATCAGATCCTGGTCGTGGAGGAGGGCGAGGTCGTCGAGCACGGCACCCATCGCGAGCTGATCGCCCGCGACGGCCGCTACAAGCAGCTGCACGACCGTCAGTACCAGCTCGAGAGCGACCGCTTCATCAATCCGGGCGAGGACTTCACGCCCGCCGCGGAAGGCGCCGCGGCGGCGCCGGTCAAGGTCACGCCGACCGGCCGGCTCTGAGGTCCCCGCTGCCGGATCTCCTGCGGTAGGATCGCGGAGGACATGCGAAGCGAGCCCTTCTTCTCGCGGCGCTCCTCCTGCCGGCGGTCGCCGGCGGCCAGGATTGGCGCGGACCCGCGGCGCTCGAGGTCCAGGTCGAGAGACGCCAAGGGCCGGAACCTCGCCGGCGCCGAGATCCTCCTGGTCTATCTCTCTCCCGGACGGCGGCGGCAGCCTGCCCCCGGTGCTCACCGACGCCAACGGCAAGGCGAACATCGGCGGCCTCGCGGCCGGCCGCTGGACGATCGGAGATCCGCCACGCCGGGCACATGAGCTACCGCGCCGAGCTCGCGCTCGCCGCCGACGGGCAAGCCGGTCGTGCAGTCGGCCTCGCATCTGATGGCGCCGGGCGCGACCTCGACGATGAAGGTCAAGTTCCTGCGGCCGCGGCGGCGCGGCCGGCGCCCCCGCGCCGGCATCGCCGGCGCCAGCGCCGCGAGATCTTACCCCGGTCAACGCCGCCGCTCCGCTCCAGCGCCTGCGCCGGTGCCGGCTCCGGTGGCAGAAAGGCTCCGGTAAAGGAATTGCCGCCGGCTCCAGCGGTGGCGCCTGCACCGGCGCCGGCTCCAGCTGCAGAAAAGGCTCCAGTTAAGGCAATGCCTCCGGTTCCGCCGGTGGCGCCTGCGCCTGCGCCGGTGCCGGCTCGCGGCGAAGGCTCCAGTAAGGGAACTGCCGCCGGCGGCGACGGTGGCTCCTGCCCTGCGCCCGTGCCGGCTGCAGCACAGAGGCTCCAGTCAGGGAAGTGCCTCCGGTTCCGCCGGTGGCTCCTGCGCCTCGCCGGTGCCGCCGCCGGTGGCAGAAAGGCTCCAGTAAAGGAAGTGCCTCCGGTTCCGGCGGTGGCTCCTGCGTCTGCGCCGGTGCCGCCTCCGGCTGCGGCACCCGCTCCGGTAGCGGCAGCGCCTCCGGTCCCGACGGTGGCGCCTGCACCGCGCCCGCCTCCGCTCCGGCTGTGCCGCGCGCCGGCGGTGCCGGCTGCGGCTCCGGCTCCGGCGCGGGCGCGGCTGTGCGTCGAGTGCCCGCCGGGGGAGAGCGCGGCGTGGGGTGAAGCGGCGATCGAGGGCGGCGCGACGGCCGGCTGTCCGGCGGACCTGCGGCGCGGCTGAAGAGCGTCGACCTCGCGGCGGTCGGCGGCCCTGTCGCGCGGAGCTCGCCGCGGCGGGCGCGGGTTGCCGGGTGATCGCGGTCGAGCTGCCGGCGGGAGCGCGCTTCACCGGCTTCCGCTACGAGGCGCAGAGCGCCGCGGTCGCGGCGGACTGCCTGCCGGGGCGGGGCTGCCCGGCGGGCGGCTGCCGCTTCCCGAACGAGCCAGTGCTGCGCGTGGAGGGCAACCGCACTGTGCTCCTGGTCGCCTTCGAAAGCACCGCCGCCGATCTTCGCCGCGCCGTCGTCGCCGGCTACTCGACCTACAACAAGCGTTAGGAGCGCTGAGGCGGCTCGACTCTCAGGCCGGCGAGACCTCGACCCGGGCGTCGTTGAAGCAGGCGCCGTCGCCGAGGTCGGTGAAGCTGTCGGGCGCGAGGGCGCAGGCGGTGGCGCCGTTGTCGGTGTTGTGCGCCCAGAGCCCCTTCGGCAGCTCGACGACGCCCGGGCGCTGGTCGTGCGAGAGCCGCAGCCGGCAGAGGACCTCGCCGAGGTCGTTCGCCACCCGCACCCGCTGTCCGTCCGCGAGGCCGCGCGCCGCGGCGTCGCCGGGATGCATCTCGAGCGCCACCGGGCCCTTGCGCAGCTGGCCCGAGCGTCGAGCTGATGCGTGCGGTTGGTGGCCGGCGAGATCAGCGCGAGCGGAGTCGCGTGCGGTGCCGGGTCCTCCTGGTAGGTGTAGAGCCCCTCGCGGCGCCTCCGCGTCGAGCGCCACCGGGACGAGGTGGATCTTGCGGTCGTCGGTCTTCGGGAAGACGTCGACGAACTGCACCGGACGGTCGCCGGACGCCGGGCGCGCGAAGCCCTGCGCTCGCGAGCTCCGCGCGCAGATCGGCGCCGCGGCCGCTCGAATCGAGAATGCAGCGTCGATCGCCGCCTCTTCGGTCGGGATCTCGTCGGCGCGAGGCGACTCCGGTGCGGACCGCGAGGTCGGCGAAGACCGCTGTAGTTCGAGCGCGCCTGGCCGACCGGGGCGATCACCGGCGCGATCTGCTTGCAGCACGAAGGCGCCGTAGCCGCGGGCGAGCTCGCGATGCTCGAGAAAGGTGGTCGCCGGCAGGACGAGGTCGGCGTAGCGCGCGGTGTCGGTGAGCACCTGATCGAAGACGATGGTGAAGAGGTCCTCGCGCTCGAGTCCGCGGCGGACCAGCGTCTGGTTCGGGGTCGTCATCAGGGCGTTCGAGTTGTAGACGAAGAGCAGGTGGACCGGCCTCTGCGCGGTCGTGGTGAGCGCTGCGCCGAGGCGGTTCATGTTGATCGTGCGCGTCGGCGCGTCCGGGCCCGGAGATCGCTCGCGCGTTCATCTTCCAGGCCGCGGAGTTGGACGAGCGTGTAGCCGCCGCCGCGCACCCCGAACTTGCCGGCGACGGCCGGCAGGGCGAGCACCGCGGCGACCGCCGAGCCGCCGTTGCGGTTGCGCTCGAGCCCCCAGCCGCAGCGCACGACCGCCGGCGAGAGTCGCGGCGTAGAGGTCGACGAACCGCGCGAGGTCGGCGAGCGGCAACGCCGGCGACTTCGGCCGCGCGCTCGCAGCGTCCAGGGCGCGGCGCGGCGCTCGAGCTCCTCGGCGCGGGTCGCGTGGCGGTCGAGGAAGTCGCGGTCGGCGCGGCCGCTGGCGAAGAGCTCGCGGATCACCGCCAGGGCGACGACGAGGTCGGTGCCCGGGCGCGGATCGCGAGGTGGAGATCGGCCTGCTTGGCGATCGGCGTGGCGCGCGGATCGACGACGACCAGCTTGGCGCCCGCGTCGCAGGCCGCCTGGATCGGCGGCACCAGGTGGATGCCCGGACGCGGCGGGGTTGCACCCCAGACCACGACGAGGCGGGCGGCGGGGTAGTCGGTGAAGGCGACTCCCTCCATCTTGCCGTAGAGGCCCATCGCCGCGCGTCCGGTGGCCGCGGCGCAGACCGTGCGCGCCAGGCGGGAGGCGCCGAGCCGACGGAAGAGCAGCGCGTCGGTCGTGTCCTGCGACAGGTAGCCGTTCGATCCGCCGTAGCAGTAGGGGAGGATCGCCTCGCCGCCGTAGCGGTCGCGGGTCTCGACCAGACGCTTCGCGGCGAGCGACAGCGCCTGCTGCCAGGAGAGCGGCTCGAAGACCCCTTCGCCCTTCGCGCCGACGCGCAGCATCGGCTCGAGCATGCGCTCCTTGCCGTAGAGCTGCTCGGGGAACTTGCGCACCTTGGCGCAGATGTAGCCCTCGGTGACCGGGTTGCGATCGCGCGCGCCGTCGATCTTGGTGACCCGGCCGTCCTCGACCGTCGACGTCGAGACTGCAGGCGTCGGGGCAGTCGAGCGGGCAGGCCGAGGCGAGCTTCACAGGAAGAAGTCCGCGATCAGCGGCTGGCCGGGCTCCACGGCGTAGCGGTCGAGGTCGGTGACGCCGGCGCGCGTCAGGACCTCGTCGTCGATGAAGAAGTTGCCGCTGCACTCGCGCGCCGGCTGGGTGAGGATCCAGTGCGCGGCGTCGGCGAGGATCTCGGGCTTGCGGCTGTTGGCCGCCGAGACGAAGCCGCCGAGCATGGCGAGCGCCGCGGTGTCGATCGCGGTGCGCGGCCAGAGGGCGTTGACCGCGACGCCGTCGCCCTTCAGCTCCTCGGCCATGCCGAGGACGCACATGCTCATGCCGTACTTCGCCATGGTGTAGGCGACATGTCCGGCGAACCACTTCTTGTCCATGTTGAGCGGCGGCGAGAGGTTGAGGATGTGCGGGTTGGCCGCCTTCTTGAGCTCCGGCAGGCAGGCCTGGGAGCACAGGAAGGTCGCCGCGGACGTTGACCGAGAACATCAGGTCGAAGCGCTTCATCGGGGTGTCGAGGGTCGGCGTGAGGCTGATCGCCGAGGCGTTGTTGACCAGGATGTCGATGCCGCCGAAGCGCGCGCGGACCGCCTCGACGGCGCTCTTCACCTGCGCCTCTTCGCGGATGTCGCAGGCGATCGGGAGGGCCTTGCCGCCGGCGGCCTCGATCTCCGCGGCGGCGGTGATGGATCGTCCCCGGCAGGCGGGGGTGCGGCTCGGTGGTCTTGGCGAGGATCGCGACGTTGGCGCCGTCGCGCGCGGCGCGCAGGCCGATGGCGAGTCCGATGCCGCGCGAGGCGCCGGTGATCAAGAGGGTCTTTCCTGCGAGGGTCGGTCATGGACGAATTCCTTCCCGCGGGAGGTCCCCGACGGCCATCTTAGCCTCTCGCCGCGAGTCGACGGATCCGCGTGCCGCGGGCCATCGTCGCCGTCGGCTAAGCTTGCGGCCGTGAGCCTCGACCGTTTCGATCCCCGGATCCGCGACTGGTTCGCGGAGCGCTTCGGCGCGCCGACCGAGGTCCAGCGCCTCGCCTGGGGGCCGATCGCCGACGGCCGGCACGTCCTGCTCACCGCCCCGACCGGCAGCGGCAAGACCCTGACCGCCTTCCTCTGGGCGCTCGAGCAGCTCGCCACCGGCGCCTGGGAGGAGGGGACGACGCGGGTGCTCTACGTCTCGCCGCTCAAGGCCCTGAACGCCGACATCGAGCGCAACCTCGCGGAGCCGCTGGCGGGGATCGCCGACGCCTTCCGCGCCGCGGGCAGCGACGCTGCCGCGGATCCGGGTGGCGACGCGCAGCGGCGACACGCCGCCCGCCGAGCGCCAGCGGATCGTCCGGCAGCGGCCGGAGATCCTGATCACCACGCCGGAGAGCCTCAACCTGCTGGTCAACTCGAAGGCCGGGCCGGCGCTCTTCGCCGGCCTGCGGACGGTGATCCTCGACGAGATCCACGCCGTCGCGGGGACCAAGCGCGGCACGCACCTCATCACCGCCGTCGACCGCCTGGTGCTCTTCGCGGGCGAATTCCAGCGCATCGCGCTCTCGGCGACGGTGCGGCCGCTCGAGCGCATCGCCGGCTGGGTCGGCGGCTACCGGCTGGAGCGCGGCGCCGACGATCAGCCGCGTCTACTCGCGGCGCCCGGTCACGATGGTCGAATCGCGGCAGCCGAAGCGCTACGACCTCGAGGTGCGGTTTCCTCCCGCGTTCGCCGCGCTCGCCGGCGAGGAGCGCGAGGGCGACACGCTGTGGACGCGCGCTCGCCGAGGACCTGCGCGAGCGCATCGGCGAGGCGCGCTCGACGCTCGTCTTCACCAACAGCCGCCGCCTGTCCGAGAAGCTCACCCGGCTGGTGAACGACGGCGCGCCGCGCGAGATCGCCTGGTCGCACCACGGCTCGCTGTCGCGCGAGCTGCGCAGCGCGATCGAAAGGCGCCTGAAGGCGGGCGACCTGCCGGCGCTGGTGGCGACCAGCTCGCTGGAGCTCGGCATCGACATCGGCGCGCTCGACCAGGTGCTGCTCGTGCAGTCGCCGCGCTCGCTCGCCTCGGCGGCGCAGCGCGTCGGCCGCGCCGGGCACGCGGTGGGCGAGGTCAGCCGGGCGCGGTTCTACCCGACCCACGCGCGCGACTTCCTCGAGTGCGCCGTCGCCGCCCGCGCCGTGCTCGACGGCGAGATCGAGCCGATCCAGCCGGTGCGCGCGCCGCTCGACCTGCTGGCGCAGTGGATCGTCGGCATGGTGGCGCACGAGCGCTGGCGCGCCGACGATCTCTACGCCGTGCTGCGCGCGAGCGACGCCCTACCACGAGCTGCCGCGCCGCCAGTTCGACCTGGTCGTCGAGATGCTCGCCGGGCGCTACGCCGACGCGCGCATCGCCGAGCTCCGGCCGCGCATCGCCTTCGATCGCCTGGACGGGACGATCGCGGCGCGGCCGGGCGCGGCCCGGCTGGTCGCGCAGTCGGGCGGCACGATTCCCGACCGCGGCTACTTTCAGCTGCGGATCGAGGAGTCGAACGCCCGCCTGGGCGAGCTCGACGAGGAGTTCGTCTGGGAGCGCTCGCTGGGCGACACCTTCCTGCTCGGCACGCAGTCCTGGCGCATCCACCGCATCACCTCGAACGAGGTCTTCGTGGCGCCGGCCCGCGGCGGCGCGATGCTGGCGCCGTTCTGGCGGGCGGACGCGCGCGATCGCGGCGCCGTCTTCTCCGAGCGCATCGGACCGCTGCTCGAGCGCGCCGATCGCGAGCTCGAGCTGCCGGGGTTCGAGGCTGCCCTGGCGGCGGAGTACGCCCTCGATGCCGCCGCCGCGGCCGAAGCTCGCCCGCCTGCTGCGCGAGGCGCGGGCGGCGCTCGGGCGGCGTCCTGCCGCACCGCCATCGGCTGGTCTTCGAGGAGACGCTCGAGCGCGCGGCCGGCAGGCGGCGACCGGGGACGAGGGCCGGCGGCAGGTCGTGCTGTACACGTTCTGGGGCGGGACGCTCAACCGGCCGCTGGCGCTGGCGCTCGCGGCGGCCTGGGAGGAGGCCGAGGGGAGCTCGATCGAGACCCTCGCCGACGACGACGCGGTGCTGCTGGTCCTGCCGCCGGGCGGCCGACGCGCGCGCGCTGCTGGCGCGCGTGACGCCGGAGCGCCTCGAGCTCCTCCTGCGGGCGCGGCTCGAATCGTCCGGGCTTCTTCGGCGCGCAGTTCCGCCAGAACGCCCAGCGGGCGCTGCTCCTGCCGCGGGCCGGCCCGCGCCGGCGCACGCCGCTCTGGGTGTCGCGCGAGAACGCCAAGAAGCTGCTCGACGCCGTGGCGCGCTTCGACGACTTTCCCGGTCACCCTCGAGACCTGGCGGAGCTCGCTTGCACGACGAGTTCGACCTCGACACGCTGCGCCTGCGGCTCGAGGAGGTCGGCCGGGGCGAGATCGAGCTGCGGAGTGTGCGCAGCGAGCGCCCTTCGCCGCTCGCGGCCGGGCTGGTCTGGCGGCGCACCAACGAGCTCATGTACGAGGACGACGTGCCGGGGGCGCGCCGCGGCAGCGTCGGTGCGCGGCGATCTCCTGCGCGAAGTCGCGCTCGGTGGCGAGCGTCCGCGGATCGCCCCGGCGCTGGCGGAGGAGCTGCGCGGAAGCTCCAGCGGCTCCTGCCCGGGTACGCGCCGCAGAGCGCCGAGCGAGCTGCTCGAATGGGTGAAGGAGCGCTGCTCTTGCCGCCCGCCGAGTGGCAGGAGCTGCTCGCGGCGATCGAGCGCGATCGCCCGGGCGGGACGGCGGCGATGCTCGCCGAGCTCGCGCGGGTGGCAAGCTCGCGACGCTCGGGCTCGCCGCGGACGCGGAGCGAGGCGATCGTCGCGCGCGAGAATCTGCCGCGGCTCGCGCGCAGGCGACTCGGAGAAGCGACGACCGCCTGGCGGCGCTGGATCGAAGAGTGGCTGCGGTTCCAGCCGCCGCTCGCCCTCGGCCGGGTCGCCGACGCTGTGGGGACTCTCGCGCGCGTGCAGTCGAGGCGGCGCTCGCGCCGCTCGTGGCCGCGCGAGCGGGTGGTCGTCGGCGAGCTGCTCGACCCGCGCGGCGCCGGACGCCGCGCCGCAGGTGGCGACCGTCGGCGGTCGTCGAGACGTCTGCTGCGCTGGCGGCGGGCGGCGGCGCGGCCGGCGTTCGAGCCGCTGCCGCTCGGCGAGCTGCCGCTCTTTCTCGCCTCCTGGCACGGGCTTGACCGGGCGCGGGACGCGGCGGCGGAGGGAGTTGCAGGCGAGCGCTCTGAGCGTCTGTTCGGCTTCCCGGCCCCGGCCGGGCTGTGGGAGAGCGATCTGCTTCCGGCGCGGCTCGAAGCCGTACTTCCCGGCCTGGCTCGACACCCTCTGCGAGGAGAGCGAGCTGGTCTGGTTCGGCACCGGACGGGAGCGCATCGCCTTCGCCTTCCGTGTCGGACCTCGACCTCTTCCAGCCGGCCCCGGCGGGGCCGCAGGCGGCGAGGTCGAGCGAGGCGGCGCAGCGGGTGCGCGAACGACCTGGCCAACGGAGCCCCGCGGTCTCGAGGTCGGCGAGCTCGCCGAGCGCACCGGCCTCGCGCTGGGCGCGGCGACCGCGGCGCTGTGGGCGCTCGCCTGGCGCGGCGAGGCGACGTGCTCCTCGCTGCGCGTCCTGCGCCAGGGGATCCAAAACGGCTTCCGGGTCGAGGCGCTGCGCGCAGGAGGCGATGGGCGGCGGACCGGCGGCGCGCGCGGCGGCCGCGGCGGGCGGCGCGGGCTTTTCCGGCGCTGGCAGGGGAGCCAACCGCTGGCCGGGCCGGTGGCGGGCGCTCGCCGCCGGCGTGCGACGGCACCGGCGCCACCGGCGACCGGGCGAGCCGCGGGATCCGACGGCCCTTTCGTCGAGGAGGAGCGCAGTCGCGAGCGGGCGCGGCTGCTGCTCGACCGCTACGGCGTGCTCTTTCGCGAGCTGCTGGCGGTCGAAGCTGCCGGCGCTCGCCTGGAGCCGCGTGGCGCGGGCGCTGCGCGGCCTCGAGCTCGCGGGCGAGATCGTCGCCGGGCGCTTCTTCGAAGGCCTGCCCGGCCTGCAGTTCGCGCTGCCCGGGGCGCTGCGCCGACTGCGCGACGGGCTGCCGGCGGCGGCGGTCTGGTGGTGCTCGGCGCTCGATCCGGCGTCGCCCTGCGGCCTCGATCTGCCCGGGCTGCAGGGACTCTCGCCGCCGGCGCTCTCGGCGGGTGGCCTCGACCCGCCTCGCCTATCGCGGCAGCCGGCTGTGCGCGGTCTTCGCGCGCGGCGGCCGCGAGATCCAGTTCGCGGTCCCGCCCGAGGATCCCGGCACTGGCGGAGCTCTTGGAGCCGCTGCGCAATGCCCTGACCCGCGCCGTCGCGCGCCGAGCGCAGCATCGACGTCGAGAAGATCAACGGCGAGCCGGCGGGCGACGAGCCCCTACTTCGCCGCCTTCGCCGCTTTCGAGCGCACCCGCGACGGCGGACTGCTGCGGCTGCGGCGGCGCTACGCCAGCCGGGATACCGGCGACGCTGACCCGCCGCGCGGCGGGCGGCTCCACAGCTCGGGCGCCGCTTGTTGGTAGTCTCTCACCGCAGCGCGGATCCGGAGCTCGCGATCGTGAGGCTGGCGCGATCGCAACGGGAAAGGACCGAAGACCGATGAACAAGATCCTCGCGCTGGACCTGCCTGCTGGCCCTCCTCGCGGCCGGCCTCGCCGCGCCCGCCGCGGCGGGCGAGCACCGCCTCGGCGTCGGGCTGCACTACTGGCAGAGCCTCAACCAGCTCGACGACGACTTCCCGGATTTCGAAGTCCAGGACGACGGCGTCTCCGAGGTGGTCTCGTACCAGTATCTCGCCGGCTTCATCCGTTTCGAGGCGGCGGCGGAGTACTTCGACAAGGGGTTCCAGGGCTCGCGCGACTGGGCGATCTCGCCCCAGGTCTATGTCCTCGCCGGACGCGGCTTCTACGGTGGCCTCGGGGTGGGCGTGACCTACTCCGACTTCGCCAACGGCAGCTGGTCCGATCCCTTCTACATCGCCAAGGCCGGAGTCGACTTCCTGCTGCTGCCGAAGATCCACCTCGACATCAACGCCGACTATCGCTTCCTGAAGTGGGAAGATCTCGACGACTACGACAGCGACACCATCACCTTCGGCGCGACGGTTCGCGTCGGCTTCTGAGGAGAGGGACCAACATGGCCATTCGCAAGGCGAACGCGGTCTGGAACGGCGGACTGCAGGACGGCAACGGCACGGTGAAGCTCGGCAGCGGCGCGTTCGAAGGGCGCTACTCCTTCTCGTCGCGATTCGAAGAAGGCACCGGAACGAACCCCGAAGAGCTGCTCGGCGCGGCCCACGCCGGCTGCTTCTCGATGGCGCTCGCCGCCGGCCTCGGCCGGGCCGGCTTCTCGCCCAAGCGCGTGGCGAGCGAGGCGCGGGTGCAGATGCTCAAGAACGATGCCGGACTCGCCATCACCCGCATCGAGCTCGATTGCGAAGCCGAGGTCCCGGGCATCGACGCCGCGACCTTCGCCCAGCAGGCCGAAGGCGCCAAGGCGAACTGCATCATCTCCAAGGCGCTGTCGGGCAACATCGAGATCGTCCTCAAGGCCAGGCTCGTCTGAAGGAAGCCGGGCGCGCCTGAGGTGAAGCCGGGCCTCGTGCGACTGCTGGCGCTCGTCGCGCTGGCGGCGATCCTCGTCGCGGTCGCTCTCTGGTGGACGAGCGATCGCCGCCGGATCCTGGCGCAGTTCGAAGCGCTGCAGAGCGCGATCGAGCAAGAGCGCCAGCGAAGGGACGCTGGACCGGGTGGCGCATGCCCGCGCCGTTTCGGACCTCTTCGCCGACGGCTTCGTGATCCTCGCCCAGCCCTACGAAGGAACGATCGAGGACCGCCAGCAGCTGATGGCGGTCGTCGATCGTTACCGCGCGAGCGCCGAGCGCATCACGGTCTCCGACTCCGAGGTCGAGATCCAACTGCGCCCGAACGCCACCGCCGAGCTGACTGCGGTGGTCGAGGCGGTGGGCTCCGGCCCGGCGGACCCGGCCGCGAGCGTCTGCGAATCCGCGTCGCCTGGCGTGAGGACGAAGGCGTCTGGCGGATTCAGGAGCTCGAGGTGCTCGAGGTGCTGGACAGCTCCGGCCTCTTCTTCTGAGCGCCGGGGCCGTACCGGGCGGTAGAGCCACCAGGCCAGCACGAAGAGGCCGACCATGAGCAGCAGCATCGCGAGTTTCGCCACCGCCGCCAGCAGCATCCCGAGCCAGGTCGCGAAACCGACCTTCCCCGCCTGACGCAGGTCGCGTCGCGCGTACCACTCGCCGGCGATCGCGCCGACGAACGGTCCGAGGAGCAGGCCCGGCAGGCCAAAGGCGAGCCCGACGAGGGAGCCGACGAGCGCGCCCACGATCGCCAGCTTGCTGGCACCGGCGCGCTGCGCGCCGAGGGCGGTGGCCGCGAAATCGATGCCGAAAGTCAGGCAGGTGAGCAGGAAGAGCGCGGCGAGCGTCCCCCAGCCGACGCGCTCGAAGTCGTCCGCGGCGGCGCCGGCGACGAGGCCGAAGAAGACCAGCGGCGGGCCAGGTATCGCCGGCAGCACGGCGCCCGCGAATCCGACCCGACGAAAGGACGCAAACGACCCAGAGCAGCTCATCGCCCGCCGACACCGCGACGCTGCAGCCGCCGAGAGAAGGCGCATCGGTGAGCGTCGCCGCGAGGAGGACAGACGTCCGGCGCGGGGCAGGACCAGGTCCGATCCCGCCGGCTGAGACGGGCAGCTCAACGGTGAAGAACAGGACAGGGGCACAAGGGTCGATCGCGCCGCGGCGATCGTGGCGATGCGGCACCGCCAGCGCCAGCGGCTCGCGTGCGCTGGAATCCGGCTGCGACGCCGCCCGTCGGCCGGCCGAAGAATCCGCGTTCGAGCTCGTCGAAGCGACCGAGCGGAGCGAAACCGGCGGCGACGTGTCGCGGAGCGGCCACTCCATCGACTACGAACTCGCCGCCAGCGCTTCGGGAAACGCCGCTGCGAGCAGCACCAGTCGGCAGAACCCGGCGGGGAGGCAATCCGCTGCCCGGCACAAAGCACTGCCGAGGGCGATCCGAGCGCATGCCATGCGCATGCGCCAGGTCGAGCTCCACCCGGCGCGCGGAACGAGCGCGGCAGCAGCTCGCGCGGAATGGCGTGGCCGTGCCCGTCGAGCCCGCCGCGGCGCGCCCGCTCGCCACGGCGAGGTGACCGCAGAGCAGTCCCAGGGCAGGGCGAGCCCGAGCGTCTGCGGTGGACGTTGCGAAAAGACCGGTAAAGGAGAAGCGAGATGCAGCGCGACGGCAGCGAGCCCGAACCGACTTCAGGCAGATCTTGCGGTTGTTTTCCTTTACTGGAGCTTTTCGCGCCTCGCCTTCAGGAGGTGGTTGGTGGGCTCGAACGGACGCTCGCAACCGTCGACCGCGCGCGAGGTCGAGACCGTCAGCGCTGGTTCGAACCTCGACCTCCCGGCTCTCGCCGGTGGTCTCGCGCAGCCGCAGGACGAGCTCGTCTCCGTCCTCGGCGAGCTTGAGCGCCTGCACCGCGACAGCGTCGCAGTCGAGCGCGAGAAAGGAGAAGCTCTTCGGTCTCGCGCCGAGGGTCGGCCGGTGCCGCTGGCGTGCCCGCCGGCGGCAGGAAGGCGCGCAGAGGCTGGTTGATGCGCTCGGCGAAGCGCACCGTGTCGGCAAGCGACTCGCCGGCGCGGATCGGCGCGATCGCCACCCGGACCTCGTGATGCCCGAAGTCCTGCTTCTGCTGATAGCGGAAGCGCCGGCCGATGCGCGGGGTGTGCAGCAGCGTGAGGCGCAGGGTGTCGGCGGTCGGATGGTCCCAGCCGTACTTGCAGTCGTTGGCGATGGCGGCACCGGCGCCAGTGGCGTCGGCCCCTCGCGCAGCGCCGCCCACTGGTGGGCCGGGACCTCGTAGAGCTGCGCCGTCGCGACCGGACGGCGCGCGACGCCCACTCCCTGATCGAAGAGCGCCTGCTCCGCCGGCGTGGCGAGAGGGAAAGCCATCTTGAGCAGCGCGCCGTCGGTGCGCCAGTCGATCGCGGTGTCGATCGGCGACGTGGTCCCCGGCCGCGCCGGCGGCGAGCGAGATCGTCTGCACGAAGCGCGAGCCTTCGGCGCCACGCTCGATCTGAGGGCGACGCGCGCCGGGCCGCTGTCGGCGACCATCGTTCGGACCGCTCCGGCAATCCGGGTGCGGGCCGGCCGCGAGGAGTCCTCCCAGCGGATCTCCCAGGACGGAAAGCGATCGGAGAAGTTGTCGAGGATCTCCAGCCCGACCGGCGCGGCGAGCAGCTCGCGCCCGTCGCGCTTGTCGAAGATCCGGCGAGGTCGCCGTGGGCGTCGATCTCGACCCGGAGGCGTTCGTTCTCGAGGAAGCTCTCGCCGGCAGAGAGCGGATGGAGGGGGCGCTCCTGCCGGGGCCGCGCCGGCCCGAAGATCGAAAAGCGAAAAACTCAGTGAAGGGAGATGCCACGAAGCAGCCGCGCCAGGTTTCGCCATCCTGGTGCCATTGCGACGGGACCTCCTGGCCGTCGGGGTCGAAGACGGCGAGGGAGTCCGGTCGGCGCAGACGCCGTCCGGTCAGTTCGACGTCGACCAGATCGGTGCGCTCGCAGCCGAGCGCATTGAAGACCACCAGCGGCGTCGCCGGGCGGCGCGTGTGTGTCGAGGGCGTGCCGCGACGGCGCCGACCGCCTCCGCGAGCTCCTGGCGGAGCTCGTTCAGGGAAGAGCGCAGATCGCTGGGCGGAGTAGCGGTAGGCCTCGACCAGGCTGGTGCCGGTGAGGTCGTCGTGCATCTCGTGGGCGAGGATGCGCAGCCAGGCCTCGCGGAGGCGCTCGCGATCGGCGGGGCGGAGTCCCAGGCACTGGGCGATGGCCGCGGCGCGCTCAGCGGCGTGCGCGAGCTGCTCGGCCTGGCGGTGCCAGCGCTTGAGCTGCGAGCGCGAGCTGTAGCAGCCGGTGGCGTGCAGGCGCAGGAGCAGCTCGCCGTCGTAGACCGGCAGGCGCGCCCTGCGTCGCCGCGTCGAGATCGCGGAAGATCTCCTCCGAGTCCGCCAGCCGGACATCGATCGCCCCGGCGCTGTCTCGCGCCCGCTCGAGCCACGGGATCGCCGCCCGCGGAGCAAGAGCGCCGCCCTTGTCGCCGAGTCCTTGGTAGGTCATCAGGCGGCCGGGACGGCCGGCGGCCGCGAGCGCCTGGAAGCGGTCGAGCCACTCCGCGATCCGCGGCCAGGTCGGTGGACGCCTGGGCGCCGTACTCGCCCGGATCGAGCACCGCCGGCGAGCGTCGAGCCGTCGGGTCCGACCCAGAGGCCGAACGGAAAAGGCACGCCGAACGCCGAGCGCATCTCGGCGCCGCGGCGCAGCTTCTGGGTGGAGAAGCCGAGGATTCCGCAGTGCGTGGCGAGCGTCGGCAGCGCCTGCGAGAAGCCGAAGCAGTCGGGCAGGAAGAGGTCCCGTCCGGCGCTTGCCGACAGCGCGCTCGAGGTAGCGCGTGCCGTAGAGGATCTGGCGGACGATCGATTCCGGCGCCGGCAGGTTGGTGTCGAACGCCTCCCAGGCGGCGCCGGAGGGGAACCAGCGTCCCTCGGCCACCCGCGTCCGCAGGGTCTCGAAGAGCTCGGGGTGGCACTCGCTCGAGCAGCCGGTAACGATAGGCGCCCTCGAAGTTCAGCCGGTAGTGGGGAAAGCGCCGAAACGGTCCTCGTTCTCGCGTACCGTCCGCGGCAGGAAGGCCGCGCGGTTTCGCGCACCGTCCAGCGCCACTGCGTGTCGAGGTGCGAGAGGGCGACGACGTAGAGCCGGGGCCGGGGCCCGATCTCTGGCGGCGCGGCAGGTGGGCGGAGCGGTCCGGGCGGATTCACGGGGCGAGAGTCTATCGGCTGGCGCCCCCAGTCGCTGGCGCTGGGTCTATACTGCGAAGACTCGAGAAAGGTGTCCATGACCGATCCGGCCGCCCGTGGCTACGCACACCCGGAAGTCCTCGTCTCCACTGAGTGGGTCGCGGAGCATCAGGAGGATCCTTCGATGCGTCTCGTCGAGTCGAACGAGGACCCTCTGGTCTACCCTTCGGGACATCTTGCCGGTGCCGTCGAGATCGACTGGGCGCGCGACCTGAACGACTCGCTGCGTCGCGACTACCTCGATCGCGCGGGCTTCGAGCAGCTGATGCGGAGCCACGGCATCGGCAACGACGACGACCGTCGTCCTCTATGGCGACAAGAACAACTGGTGGGCGTGCTATGCCTTCTGGATCTTCCAGCTCTTCGGGCATCGCCAGGCGAGAATCATGGACGGCGGCAGCGTGAAGTGGGCGCATCAGGGGCGGGCCGCTGACCGCGCCGTCCCCGCCTGGCCGCAGTCGTCCTACCGCGCTCCGGAGCGCGACGATTCGCGCATCCGCGCCTTCCGCGATGCAGGTCCTCGCGCACGTCGCCGCCGGGCGACCGCTGGTGGACGTACGCAGCCCCGAGGAGTTCAGCGGTGAGCGGCTCCATATGCCGGCGTACCCGAACGAAGGGGCGTTGCGCGGCGGGCATATCCCGGGCGCCCGGAGCGTCCCTTGGGCGCGCGCCATCGTGCCGGAGAGCGGCGAGTTCCGCAGCGCCGCCGAGCTGGCGAAGATCTACTTCGAGGAACAGGGTCTGCCGCGCCAGGATGAGATCGTGGCTTACTGCCGGATCGGCGAGCGCAGCAGCCACACCTGGTTCGTGCTCACCTATCTGCTCGGGCACCCGAAGGTCCGCAACTACGACGGCAGCTGGACCGAGTGGGGCAATCTGGTGGGCGTGCCGATTGAGCGCTGACGCCGAACTGGCGCGCCGGCTCGCCGGGCTCCCGGAGCTCGCCGAGCTCGTCTCCGCCCTCGCCGGACTCGACCGAAGCGGACGCATCGAGGCCCTGATCGCTCTCGCCGAGGGCTTCCGCGAAGTGCCCGTCCGCCTCGCCCAACGCCCGTTTCCCGAGCCCAACCGGGTGCCGGCCTGTGAGTCGCAGGCCTTCGTCTTCGCCGAACCGCGGGCGGACGGGAACCTCGACTTTCATTTCGCGGTGGAGAATCCGCAGGGCATCTCCGCCAAGGCGCTGGCGGCGATCCTCGCCCGGACCCTCTCCGGTGCTCCCCTCGAAGCGGTGAGCCAGGTCCCGATGGAGGTCGTCGAGGGGGTTTTCGGGCGTGAACTCTCGCTGGGGAAGTCGCTGGGGCTCGCCGGCATGCTGCTCGCCGTGCAGCGCGAGGCGCGTGAGCGGATGAAGGCGGCGGGCGAACTCCCCGTCCATGCAGCAGGCAGCGCCGCGAGCCCTCCCGCAAGCCAGGACCCAAGCCATGACCCAAGCAGACCCAAGCCACGACCCAAGCCATGCCCCAAGGAGGATGCAATGAAGCGACATCTGTTGCGATGCGCGCGGCGCACATTTGCCGTGGCCGGGCTGACCGCAGTGAGCCTGTGCGTGCCGGCGCCGGGGAGCGCCGCGGAGCCGCAGGGCGCAGCGGGCGCGCTCGCCCAGGCGCGCGCCGCCCTCGACCGCGGAGACCTGGACGCGGCCCGGCCGGCGCTGTCGGCGGCCGCGGCGGAGGGACTCTTCGAGCTCGCGCTGGCCGAGCGCGGGGAACCCCGGGCGGCCGATCTCGCTCGCGCCGGCGGGCTCGCTCCCGAGGGCCACTGGGTGCGGCCGGCGAGCGCCGGCCTGGCGCTGCTCGATCAGGACAAGGGCACCGAGGCGATCGTGAAGCTGCGGGAAGCGCTGGCCGCAAAGGGTTCCGAGAAACGCTCTGCACAAACTCCTCGGCGATGCGTTGCGCGCCCAGGACGATGCCGCCGGTGCGCTGGCGGCCTACAACGCGGCGGTCGCTCTGGATCCCGCCTACACCGCAGCCCTCCTCGGGGTCGGCGAGCTCAAGCGGGCCGACGGTGATTTCGCCGCCGCCTACAACGCCTACAACCACGCCCTCGACGATCAGGGCCGGCCGGTGGCCGCGCTCCTCGGGCGCGCCGGGGCGCGCCTTTTTCTGGGCGACAGAGAGGGCGCCTTCGGCGACTTGACGAAAGCGGTCGATACCTCGGCGGCGGGCAACGAGCGCTATCGCGCCCTGATGTCGGTGGTCTACGCCCACACCTATCTGCGACAGCTGCCGCAGGGGCTCGATCGAGCCGAACAGGCGGTGGCGATGTGGCAGGGTCTGGGGCGCCCGGAGATGGCGGCTGCAGCCTGCAACGCCGTCGGCAGGGTGCTGCTCGAAACCGGCAGCAGCGGCCCGGCATTGGAGTGGTACGACCGCGGCTGGGGGATCGTTCAGGGCTCATCGATGAAGGCCGAGGAGAGGCCGATCTGGCAGGTGCGTCATCTGCATGGCGCCGCGCGGGTGGCGGCCCAACGGCGGGAGACCCGCAAGGCCCAGACACTCGCCGACGAGGCGAAGGCGGTGATGGATTCGGATGCCGCCAATGCCGAGCACTACAAGTGGATCTATCCCTACCTCATCGGCTACCTGCGCTGGCAAGACAAGCGGTACGACGAGGCGATCGAGCAGCTGACGAAGTCCGAGACCGATCGCGCCTACATCCAGTACCTGGTCGCCGACTCCTACGCCCGGCTCAGGCAGAACGAGAACGCGCGGGTCTGGTTCGACAAGGCCCTCGCCAGCGCTTCCGCCCTCGATCCGGAGTCGGCGATCGTCCGACCTCTCGCGGCCGCCTGGCTGGCGAAGAACCCCGCCGGCTCCTGAAGCCGGGAGAGGATCGCTTGCCTTCGCCGCCAGGAACCGGAGGAAGGGTCGGAAGGTCAGGCGGAACGCTGTCGGTCGCCGCCGGGATCTTCTGCAGCCGGCTGGCCGGCCTGTTGCGGACCAGCGCCTTGGGTGCGTTCTTCGGTGTCGGTCCGCATGCCGATGTCTTCAGCGCCGCGCTGCGGTTGCCCAACCTGCTGCAGAACCTGCTCGGCGAGCAGACGCTCTCGGCGGCGTTCATCCCGGTCTACTCGCGGCTCCTCGCCGCCGGCAAGCGCGAGGAGGCCGGCCGGCTCGCCGGCGCGGTCTTCTCGCTTCTCGTCGCGGTGGCGGGCGGCGGCGGCCGCTCTCGGCGTGCTGTTCGCCAGGCCACTCGTCGGGCTGCTCGCGGCCGGCTTCCTGCGCGACCGCGAGCTCATCGCCCTCGGTGAGGCGACGGTGGATCGCTACGAGCTGGCGGTCGCCGCCGTGCGCTGGATCTTCCCGATGACGGCGATCCTGGTGCTCTCGGCGTGGGCGTTGGGCGTGCGAAACAGCCACGGCAAGTTCTTCCTCTCCTACTTCTCGCCGGTCTTCTGGAACGCCGCGATCGTCGCCGCGGTCGCCTGGACGGCATTGCGGAGCGGCGCGGGCGCGACCGATCGCCTCCTCGAAGCGGCCTGCGTCGGTGCCTTCGTCGGCGGCCTGCTGCAGTTTCTCGTTCAACTTCCTGGATTGCGCGGCGACCTGGCCGGATTCCGTCTCTCTTTCGATCTCTCTCCCCAGCCCGTGCGCGAGGTCCTGGCCGCCTTCGGTCCGACGCTGGCGGGACGGGGGGTCGTGCAGCTGTCGTCCTACCTCGATCAGCTCCTGGCCTCGCTGCTCGCTGCCGGCGCGGTGGGGGCGCTGTTCTACGCCCAGACGCTCTACCTCCTGCCGGTCAGCCTGTTCGGCATGTCGGTCGCCGCCGCAGCGCTGCCGCGGCTGTCGAGGAGCGGCGGCGCCGGTTCCGAGGCCGAGCTCGCCGCCGGGACGGGGCGCGCCCTGGAGAGCGCGGCCTTTCTGAACCTTCCGAGCTTTCTGGCGTATCTTTTGCTGGGTCTCCCTCTGGTGGAGGGGATCTTCCAGCTGTTCGGAAAGGGATTCGGTGCCGCCGAAAGCCGCCTCGTCTATCTTGTACTGGCCGCTTACTCGGTCGGCCTGCCTGCGGCGACCTCGGCGCGGATCGTCCAGGCCGGTTTCTACGCCCGCGGCGAGACCCGGACGCCGGCCCGGATCGCCGCCCTGCGGGTGATGATGAGCCTGGCAGTCGGACTGCCCGCGATGCTGGCGCTCGATCGGCTGCGCCTTGGCGACCTGCCGTTTCTCGGCTCGCCGGGCAGCACCCTGCGGCTCGGCGCGGTCGGTCTCGGTCTGGCCGCATCCCTGGCCGCCTGGACCGAGCTCGCAGCGTTGCGCCGGGCCGCGCGCAGGCAGATGCCGAGCCTCGTCTGGCCGACGCGCACCTTCCTGCGCTTCACCTTGTATGGGCTCGCCGCGGCTGCGCCGGCGGCGGTCGTCGCGCTGGCGCTGCGGACATGGGGACCGGGGGAGCCCGTTCTCGTGCACCCGACCGTGCGCGCGGCGGCGATCTTCACCCTCTTCGGCGCCGCCTACCTCGGCATCGCCACCGCCTTCGGCGAGGTGCCGGCGAAAGCCTGGATCGCGCGCCTGCGGAAGGGCGCCCGATGAGGCCCGGTCGCGCAGGTGCCGGATGGCGGGCGGCGGCTCTCCTGGCCGGTGCCCTGAGTGTGGCCGGCTGCGCGTCGCAAGGACTGGGCGCGCGGCTCGAGGACGAGCTGCAGGAGCAGATCCGCGCGCGCGGCCTCGAACCGGCGAAGGTGGTCGATTCCGTTCTCCGCCACCGACGATATGCGCCGCTGGCTGGAGGCCGAGGTGCCGCGCTCGACCCGCCGGGAGACGCAGCTCAACTGGCTGCTCCAGGCCCTGCTGAATCGCACGACCGCGCCGCTCGTCTACGCCGCCGGCCACACCGGTACCGCGATCGACGTCTTCGCCAGCGGGACCGCCAACTGCCTCGGCTTCTCACAGCTCTTCGTGGCTCTCGCCCGCGAGCTCGGCCTGCCGGTCTACCTGCTGCGCGTCTCGGACCTCCAGAGCTTCGAACGCGAAGGCGACCTGATCGTGGCATCGGCGCACATCACCGCGGCGTTCGGCACGCCCGACCGGCGGCGGATCCTCGACTTCGCGCAGCGACCGGTCCGCGCCTACCGCTGGGTGGAGGAGATCTCGGATCTGACCGCCGTGGCGCTCTACTACTCGAATCGCGGCGCCGAGGAGCTGCGCGAGGGCCGGACCGCCGAGGGGCTGGACCTGTTGCGCACGGCGGTGCGGCTCGATCCGGAGCTGGCCGAAGCCTGGATCAACCTCGGCGTCGCCGAGCGGCGCGCGGGCGACCTGGTGGCTGCGGAGACGGCCTATCGGACGGCTCTCGAGGTGGATCCCTCCACGGTGACCGGCTACCAGAATCTCTCCGCGCTCCTGCGCCTGGTGGGACGGGAGCAGGAGGCCGAGGACCTGCTGGCGCTCGTCGATCGATCGGGCAACCGCAACCCCTTCAGCTATCTCGCGCTAGGCGACCTCTCCCTGCGCCTCGGCCGCCTGGAGGAGGCCGGCCGCTTCTATCGCCGGGCCGTGCGGCTCGATCCCCGGCAGGCGGAGAGCCAGGCGGCGCTGGGGCATTGGGCGCTCGCGGCGGGCAAGACCCGCGAAGCGCAGCGCCAGTTGAAGAAGGCGCAGCAGATCGACCCCAGGAACTCCCGCGTCGACGATCTCGCCCGACGACTTCAGGGTTGAGCGGCGAGGCCGCGCGCGCGCCATTGCCGCAGCACTTCGTACACCGCGATCCCGACGCAGGTCGACAGGTTCAGCGAGCGCACCTCCGGGTCGGCGATCGGCAGCCGCACCAGCCGCTCGCGATAGCGCTCCCGCACCGCGCCGGGTAGCCCGCGGCTCTCGCCGCCGAAGACCAATGTAACCGGCGAGGGGTAGGCGACGTCCCAATAGTCGAGGTTTGCCTCAGCGGAGAAGAAGTAGGGCTCGCCGAGCCCGGGGAGGTGGCTCTCGAAGGCCGGCCAGGAGTTCCACCGCCGGAGAGGGACGCGCTCCCAGTAGTCGAGACCGGCGCGGCGGACCTCGCGATCGCCGAGCGAGAAGCCCAGGGGCTCGACGAGGTGGAGGTCGGCGCCGGCGGCGAGGCAGGTGCGGCCGGCGTTGCCGGTGTTCCAGTGGATTTCCGGCGCGACGAGCGCGACGTGCAGTCGGGGCATGAAACCTCCGTTACCGGCAGTCGTAGTGAACAGCAGGCAGATCTTACGGGGAGAAGACAATGGGCAAGCCGATGAAAATCGTAGTCGGATCGCTGGCGGTGGGCGTCACGGCGGTCGGGCTCTTTCTCTACAGCCGCAACGCATCGGCCAAGCAGGAAGGCATCAAGACGGTCGAAATCGTCCGCGGCACCATCATCGACAAGGCGCTGGCGGTGGGTCAGGTGGTGCCGGACCAGGAGATTCAGGTCAAGTCGCAGATCTCCGGCATCATCGACGAGTGCTTCGTCGAGGTCGGCGACCGCGTCGAGGTCGGCCAGTCGCTCTTTTCGGTGAGCCCCGATCCGACGCCGCTCGAGCTCGCCGACGCCGAACGCCGGGTCCAGCTGGCGCAGGTCGCCTACGACCGGGCGCAACAGGACCTCGAGCGCACGCAGTCGTTGTGGAGCGGCGGTATTTTGGCGCGCGACGCCTTCGACGCCCGGCAAAAGGACTTCGAACAGGCGCGCATCACCCTCGAACAGGAGAAGGACAAGGTCTCGCTCCTCAAGGAAGGGCGGATCGTGCGCAAGATCAACGGTGTCGACTCGGTGATCCGGGCGTCGGCCGCCGGCACCGTGCTCGAGCGCAAGGTCAATCCGGGCGATCCGGTGGTGCCGCTGACGTCCTTCCAGGAGGGCACGGTGCTGATGACCCTGGCGGACATGAGCACGCTCGAGTTCAAGGGCACGGTCGACGAGATCGACGTCGGCAAGCTCCTCGAAGGCATGGAAGTGCGGATCCAGATCGGCGCCCTGCCCGGGAGCTCGGTGCCGGCGAAGCTGACGCGCATCGCGCCGAAGGCGCGCGAGAAGGAAGGCGCGACGATCTTCGACGTCGAGGCCGAGATCGACACGACGAAATCCAGCGTGACGCTGCGCGCCGGCTACTCGGCGAACGCCGACGTCATCATCCAGGAGAAGCAGGGCGTGCTGCTGATCCCCGAGCGCCTGGTGACGATGGAGAAGGAGAAGGCCTCGGTGGAGATCCCGGGCGCCAGTCCCGAGGACGAGCCGGTCAAGAAGGAGATCCAGGTGGGCCTCTCCGACGGTCTCAACCTGGAGGTCGTCGCCGGCCTCGCCGAGGGCGACAAGGTCATCCAGCGTCCGGCCAAAGAAGTCGAGTAGCACCGTGTATCTGCGCAACTATCTGCGGCAGTTCCTGCGCGACGTCCGGGCGCAGAAGCTGCGGCTCTTCCTGACCGTCTTCGGCCTCGTCTGGGGCACGGCGGCGGTGACCCTGATGCTGGCCTTCGGCGAGGGCTTGCACCGGCAGGTGCTGGTGGCGCAGAAGGGGCTCGGCGACGCCATTGTGATCGCCTGGCCCTCGCGTACCAGCAAGCCGTGGCAGGGGTTGCCACGGGGTCGCAGGATCCAGCTCACCGACGAGGACGTGACGCTGCTGCGCACCGAGATCGAGGGGATCAAGAACATCAGCGAGGAGTACTCGCAGGACGGCGCGCGCATCACCTATGGCAAGAAGGCGCTGTCGGTGGATATTTCGGGTTCCAACGTCGAGTTCGGGAGCATGCGCTCGATGAATCCCCAGGCGGGCGGGCGTTACCTGAACCAGCTCGACCTCGACGAACGCCGCCGGGTGGTCTTCCTCGGCGACCAGTTGACCATCGACCTGTTCGGCGAAGGGGTCGACGCCGTGGGCGAAAAGGTGCGGATCGACGGCTCGCCGTTCACGGTCATCGGCGTCATGGTGCAGAAGGAGCAGGATTCCTCCTACAGCGGTCGGGACAAGGACAAGGCGATGATCCCGTCCACCACCTTCCGGGCGATCTACGGCTCGAAGTACATCGAGAACCTGATCTTCCAGGCCAAGGACGTACAGAAGATCGAGAGCGTCAAGAAGGCGGTGATCGCCACCGCGGCGAACAAGTATCGCTTCGACCCGACCGACGAGGAAGCGATCCAGATGTGGGACACGACGGAAGGGACGAAGTTCCTCGACACCTTCTTCCTCGTCTTCCGGGGATTTCTCGGCATCGTCGGAGCCCTCACCCTGGTCGTCGGCGGCATCGGCGTCAGCAACATCATGAACGTCGTGGTGGAAGAGCGCACCAAGGAGATCGGCATCAAGATGGCCCTGGGCGCCAAGCGTCGCTATGTCATCGGCCAGTTCCTCTTCGAGACCCTGCTGATCACGATCGTCGGCGGCATCGCCGGCTTCCTGATCTCGTGGGGTATCTGCGCGGTCTTCCCGAGCCTCGGCTTCCAGGAGTTCATCGGCGATCCGCGGATCTCCTTCCAGGTGGCCGCCATCACGACCACGATCCTGGGCGCGATCGGCCTGCTGGCGGGCTACTTCCCGGCCCGGACGGCCGCCAACCTCCGGCCGGTCGAAGCGTTGAGGATGTGACGATGGGAAACCTGCCGCTGATTCTCAAGCTCTTCCGGCGTACCGCCGGCATCCATCGCAAGCGCATGGTGATGACGGTGGCCGCCATCGCCTGGGGAACCCTCTCGATCGTGCTCCTGCTCTCCTTCGGCGAAGGCCTGAAGCGCAACCTCAGCAAGGGGAGCCGCGGCCTCGGCGAGGGGATCATCGTGATCTGGCCCGGGGCGACCTCAAAGGCGTTCGCGGGTTTCCCGCAGGGGCGGAACCTGCGCTTTCTGCCCGAGGACGCCGACCTCCTCGAAGCCAACATCCCGGAGCTCGAGCTCACCTCCGCGGAGATGCGGCGCTGGGGGAACACGGTTACCTACGAGCGGGTCACGCTCACCAAGCCGGTCGTCGGCGTCGAGCCGGCCTATGGCGAGCTGCGCAACCAGATCCCGCAGACCGGCGGCCGGTTCATCAACGACCGCGACGAAGAGCTCAAGCGGCGGGTGGTCTTCCTCGGCAACGACCTCAAGGACGAGCTGTTCTCGGACAGGGACGCGATCGGCGAGACGATCTTCATCAATCAGATTCCGTTCACCGTCGTCGGCGTGATGCAGAAGAAGATCCAGATGGGCACCTACGGCGGGCCGGACGCCAACAACGCGGTGGTGCCCCTGTCGACCTTCCGGGCGCTCTTCGGGCGGCGCTACGTCTCCGACCTCGTGGTCCGGGCGGCCAATCCGGAGGTCAACGAGGCGGTCAAGAAGCGCCTCTACGAGGTCCTCGGCGCGAAGTACCGCTTCGATCCGACCGACGAGCGCGCTCTGGCGATGTGGGACACGGTCGAGTCGCAGAAGATCACCGCCAACATCGGCATCGGCATCGAGATCTTCCTCGGCATCATCGGCGCGCTGACCCTGCTCATCGGCGGCATCGGCGTCGCCAACATCATGTACGCGGTGGTCAAGCACCGCACCAAGGAGATCGGCGTCCAGATGGCCCTCGGGGCGCGGCGGTCGTACGTCATCGGTCCGCTGGTGGTCGAGTCGCTGTCGCTGACCGCGATGGGCGGCGCGATCGGCATTTCGGTCGGCGTCGGACTCGTGCAGCTGCTGGCCTTCGTCCAGTCGAAGGCGAACAGCGACGCGCTCGAATTCATGGGCGCGCCGACATTCTCGTTCGCGGTCGCCCTGACGACGGTTTCGCTCCTCGGCACGATCGGATTTCTCGCCGGGTTCTTCCCTTCCCGCCGCGCGGTCACCATCCAGCCGGCGGCAGCTCTGCGGTACGAGTGAGGACCAAGACATGAACTTGTTCGTCGGACGAAACAGTAAGAAGATACCCGCCGTGGAGACCGTCCCGGCGATCATCGACATGCGCGACCTGCGCAAGATCTACGACACCGGCGCGGTCAAGGTCGAGGCGTTGAAGGGGATCGACCTCAAGGTCGAGGCAGGTGAGTTCGTCGCCATCGTCGGCCCGTCGGGCTCGGGCAAGTCGACCCTGCTGAACATCGTCGGTTGCCTCGACACGCCGAGCGGCGGCTCCTACCGGCTGGACGGTGAAGAGGTCGCGGAGCTCGACGTCGACGAGCTCGCCGACATCCGCAACCGCAAGGTCGGCTTCGTCTTCCAGAGCTTCAACCTGTTGCCGCAGATCACCGCCTACGAGAACGTCGAGCTGCCGCTGCTCTTCCACGGCACGGGGGCGCGCGAGCGCAAGGCTCGCGTCGAGCTCCTCTTCGAGCAGGTGGGCCTCGCCGACCGTATGCACCACCGGCCGACCGAGCTCTCGGGCGGCCAGATGCAGCGCGTCGCCATCGCCCGCGCCCTCGCCTGCGAGCCGGCGCTGGTGCTCGCCGACGAGCCGACCGGCAACCTCGATACCTCCTCGGGCAAGGACATCATGTCGCTGTTCGAGGATCTCGCCGCCAAGGGCCACACCCTCGTCCTGATCACCCACGACAACGCCCTCGCCCGGCGCACCCGGCGCATCGTGCAGATCCAGGACGGCCGCATCGTCGAAGACCGCCCGACCGAAGCGGCGGCCTGACGCCGCGGCGGCGCAGCAGGACGTCGGGGCGTTTGTCCCCAGCCTCTCTGGCCAGGTAGGGGCCAGTCGGTCCCCACTTCCTCTCCCCGTGGACCTCGGGATTGCGTCCGGCGGGGTTTTGATTCACCATTAGATCCGTCGGAATTCCTCGCGGCGCGCTTCGTCGCGGAACGTGTGCGCCGCGCACGGTTCCGGGGAGGAACGCATGCGTCGACTCACCCGTTTCCTGCTGCTGGTCGCTGTCCTCTTCGCGGTGCCCTCGACGCTCTCTGCTCAGCGCCTGCACGGCACCTTCGACCTCCTGGGAGACCCCCCTGGTCAGCCCCTATGACATCGCGGTGGCCGCCGACGGCAAGGTGTGGATGACGCACGAGCTCGGCGTCGTCCGCCTCGACCCGGCGACCGGACTCAGCCAGGGCATGTACCCGCTGGGGACCGACAAGCAGATCCAAACGCTAGATATCGCCGGCGACGGGATGATCTGGATCTCCGACGCCAACGAGCGGATCTTCCGCCTCGATCCGGCGACGCTCGTCTTCACCACCTTCGCGATCCCGGCCGCCACCTTCCCCGGCGGCTGCGGGGCGTTCGGCATCAAGGTCGCACCGGGAGGAGACATCTTCTTTGCCTGCACGGTCAACCGCTCGATCGGCCGCCTGCAGCCCGCCGGTCCGACCTGGACGCGCTTCGGGTTCGGCGCCGGGCTCCCCGACCCGCCGATGGAGATCGTCTTCGACGACGCCGGCGTCGCCTGGTTCACCATCGCCAGCGCCGCCGGTGGGTCGCCGGGCTTCGGTTGGCTCGATCCCGCGCACCCGGCGAGCGCCGGCTGGCTCTCGTCGGCGGGCTTCTTCAGGCCCCACGGCATCGTCTCCAGCGGCGGCTTCATCTGGTTCGTGGACCACAGCTGGGACGGCGCCGACAGCCAGCTCGTGCGCGTCGACCGCGTCACCCACGCGCATCTCGGCGTGCCGATTCCGGGCGCCGACGACTGCCACTACCTCGTGGTCGACGACCGCGGCCGCCTCTACACCGCCGGCTTCGTCACCTCCTCGCTGGCGATGTACGACCCTGCCACCGGGAGGTTCCAATCGAAGCCCATTCCGGGCACCGTTTGGCCGATGGGCGTTGCCTTCGACCCGGCCGGCCGTCTCTGGTGGGCCGATGTCGGCACCGGGGGAGAGGGCGGCGCCGGGCGCTTCACGACCTGGGGACCCGATGCGCTCGCCGTCGGCGTCCGGGAGACCATCGGGAGCGGCCCCGATGAGTTCCAGGGTGGCGCTGCGCTCCTCTACGGCGCCTGTCGCGCGGGGCTCGCGGCCGGCGGCAACCAGTTGTGGACCGAGGACAGTCCCGGCGTCGAAGGCGATCCCGAGGACCGTGGATACTTCGGCGACGTCGTGGCCGCGGGCGACTTCGACGGCGACGGCGCCCAGGATCTCGCGATCGGCGTGCCGCAGAAGTCGGCGGGCGACTTCGGCTTCGAGCTTTCCGGCGAGGTCCACGTCTTCTACGGGCTGCGGGGCTCTGTCCTCTCGGCGATGCGCGACGAGGTGTGGCACCAGGACCGCACCGGCGTTCTCGACGAGGCGGAGTGGGAGGACCAGTTCGGCTCGTCCCTCGCTACCGGCGACTTCGACGGCGACGGCTTCGACGACCTGGCGATCGGTGTGCCCGCAGAGAGCCTGGGGGAGGCGCCGGATCCCATCGTGCCAGGTGCCGGCGCGGTCGCCGTGCTCTACGGCTCGGCGAGCGGCCTCACCGCCGTCGGCAATCAGCTCTGGTCGCAGGACTCCTCGGGCATCCTCGAGTCGGCGCAGAGCTATCGACTGGTTCGGCTCAGAGCTCGCGGCCGGCGATTTCGATGGCGACGGCTTCGCCGATCTCGCCATCGGCGTGCCGTACGAGGACGTTGCCACGGTGGAGGACGCTGGCGTCGTCGCAGGTCCTCTACGGCGGCCCCGGCGGGTTGGGCTGGGCCGGCAACCAGCTCTGGCAACAGGGCGTCGGCATTCAGGACGGCCAGGAGCTGGATGACCTTTTCGGAGAGACGCTGACGGTCGGCGATTTCGACGGCGACGGCTACGCCGATCTCGCCGTCGGGGTCCCCGGCGAGGAGATCGACGGCGTCTTGGCCGCGGGTGCTGTGGCGATCCTACGCGGGCGCCGCGTCCGGTCTGAGCACCGAGGGGGATCAGCTCTTCTACCAGGGTGTCGCGATCGCGGACGGGCTCGAGGCGGACGACCGCTTCGGCTCCGCCCTCACCGCCGGCGACTTCGACGGAGACGGCTACGAGGACCTCGCGGTGGGCGTACCCTGGGAGGCGGTGGGAGCCGTCGAAGACGCCGGTGCGGTGAACGTCTTCTACGGCACTCCCACCGGTCTGCTCACCACCGGCAACCAGTTCCTCCACCAGGACACCAGCGGGGTTGCGGGCGGCCCCGAGACCGGCGATCGCTTCGGTTGGAGCCTCGCGGCCGGCGACTTCGGCGACGACGGCTTCACCGACCTCGCCGTGGGTGCGCCCTACGAGGACGTGGGCGTCACCGACGACGGCGGCGTCTGGACCTTGTACGGCACGCTCGGCGGGCTCACGGGTAGTGGATCCTGGTTCGTGTCCCAGGGGACGAGCGGGATCGAGGGGGCGCTCGAGATCTCCGACCGCTTCGGCTGGTCGCTCGCCTCCGCCGGTGGGCTCGCCGACGCTCCGCTCTTCGCGGACGACTTCGAGACCGGGGCGACGACGCGCTGGAGCGCCACCACGCCGTGAGCTGACGCTGGCGCGCCGGCCCTCTGTCAGTGGACGCGGCTGCGGCGATTGCGGATGTAGTCGGCGAGGAGGAACTCGCCGAGGTTGTCGGGCGAGGCGAAGTAGGCGCGGCCGCGGTTGACTTTGGTCAACTGGTCGACGAACTGTTGCAGGTAGCTGTCGGTGGCGATCATGAAGGTGTTGATGACGATCTTCTGCCGCCGGCAGTGGTCGGCCTCTTCGAGCGTCAGGTTGACGATTCGCAGGTCGAGCCCGAACGGGTTCTTGTAGACCTGCCCGTTCTCGGTGATCGCCGACGGCTTGCCGTCGGTGATCAGGATGATCTGCTTGTTCGGCTGCTTCTGCCGCGCCAGCAGGCCGCGCGCCAGGGCCAGGGCCTCGCGTGTATTGGTGTGGAACGGACCGGCCTCGAGATAGGGGAGGTCGCGAATCGAGATCCGCTCGGCGCGGTCGCCGAAAGTGATCACCGAGAGATGGTCCTTCGGGTACCTGGTGGTGATGAGCTCGGTCAGGGCCAGCGCCACGGTCTTCGCCGGCGTGATGCGATCTTCGCCGTAGAGGATCATCGAATGACTGATGTCGATTGCGACCACGGTGGCGCAGGCGGTCTGGTGCTCGGTCTCGAAGACTTCGAGATCCTCCTCGGCGAGCTCCAACTCTCCCTGCGTGCGCTTGAGCGCGTTGGCGAGGCTGCGCACAGAGTCGATCCGCGCCAGGTCGTCGCCGAAGGCGTAGGGTTTCGACTCGGGCTGCGTCTCGACCCCTTCGCCGCTGGCGCGAATGGCGTGGTAGCCCGGCGTTCCCTTGGCGAGGCCGGCGAAGATCTGCTCGAAGGCGCTTTTGCGGATGTGGCGTTCGCCGGCGCCCGACAGCACCAACCCGCCTTCGTCGTCACGTTCCAGCAGGCGCTGCCTCTCGAGCTCGGCAAAGAACGCCTCGAGATCGACCGACTCGTCGATGTAGCCCTGTTCCTGCAGGTACCGCATCCACTCCATGGCTTCTTCGGGGTCGCCCGCGGAGGCGAGCAACAGTTGGTTGAAGAGGCGCATGAGGTCGATCCCCGCCAGCATCTGGCGCAGCAGGTCGGGGTCGAGGTGGAAGTAGCGGTGGCGCATAGCCTGTTCGAGAGTGTCCTGGCCGGAGGGTGCGGTCAGTTGATCTCGCCGGTGCCGCGCCGCGGTCCGCGCCGGGGCGGCTTGAGCAGCTGAAACTTCAACAGCTCCTTGTAGCTCACGGAGCTGTCGAGGTCGTGGCGGGCCAGCTTCACGCTCTGGTGGAGTCCGTCGAGGACGAGCTCCGACCAGAAAGCGCGCTGCTCGGGCGATCCTCCCAGCGGCGCGACGAGAGCTTCCAGTCCCGGAACGCTGGCGAGCTCGGCCGCATATTCGGCGAACGGCATCTCGTCCGAGAGGGTCACGGCATTGCCGGCCGCGAACCAGGCGAGAGTCGCGGCGTAGGGTCCCGGCTCGTCGCCGCCGCCAGCACCGCCGACGCCAGTCGGGGAGTCGCGCTCGAGCTCGGGAAAGCGGCCTTCGAAGAGCTTCTTGACCGCCATGCCGATGAGCTTGCGCGCCACGATCTCGGCGACCCTGCTGCTCGCCCTCGTAGACCATCTCGAGCTTGCCGGTGAGCGCCGGCAGCAGCGGCGGCAGGTCGCAGAGCCGGGGATAGACCGGTCGGTCGCCGGTCGTCAGGGCCCGGCGCTCGAGATTCGAAGCCAGGAGCTCGAGCGCCGAGATCGCGACCCGCGCCGAGACGCCCGAGGTCTGGTCGACGTAGCTCGCTCTCGCGCGCCGCGATGGCGATCTCCTCGATCAGCAGGCGCGACTCGTCGGTGATCACGATCGGCGCGCCTTCGCGCGTCGGTCCAGGCCTCCTGGGCGGTGATCCGGGCGGCGAGCGCTGCGCTCGGCGGGTAGTGGGTGAGGATCTGCGAGGCGATGCGGTCCTGCAGCGGCGTGATGATGTTGCCGCGGTTCGTGTAGTCCTCGGGGTTGGCGGAGAAGACGAACAGCATGTCGAGCGGATGCGCACGGGAAAGCCGCGGATCTGGAGATCCTTCTCTTCGAGGATGTTCAGCAGGCCGACCTGGATGCGCGGCGCGAGGTCGGGCAGCTCGTTGATGGCGAAGATGCCGCGGTTGGTGCGCGGGATGATCCCGTAGTGGATGACCTCCTCGTCGGCGTAGGTGAGCCGGCGCGTCGCCGCCTTGATCGGGTCGATGTCGCCGATCAGGTCGGCGATCGTGACGTCGGGCGTCGCCGCTTCTCGCTGTAGCGGGCCTCGCGGTCGGAGCCAGTCGACCGGCGCGTCGTCGCCTGCCTCGGCGATCCGGCGCGCGCCCCAGGTCGAGATCGGCGCCAGCGGATCGTCGTTGAGCTCGCTGCCGGCAATCACCGGGATCTGCTCGTCGAGGAGAGTGGTGAGCTGGCGCAGGAGGCGCGTCTTCGCCTGGCCGCGCAGGCCGAGGAGGATGAAGTCGTGCCGCGCGAGCAGCGCGTTGACGATCGACGGCATGACCGTGCGGTCGTAGCCGACGATGCCGGGGAAGAGCTCCTGCTTCGCGGCGAGCTTCCGCCGCAGGTTGGAGCGGATCTCCGCCCGCACTGTCTGCGAGCGGTAGGCGGTTCGCCTGAGCTCTCCCAGGGTCTTTGCCTGAGTCGTCATCCGTGCTGTGCCTCCAGCCATCGTTCAGCGTCGATTGCCGCCTTGCAGCCGCTGCCGGCGGCGGTCACCGCCTGGCGATAGAGCGGGTCGGTGACGTCGCCGCAGGCGAACACTCCCGGCACGCTCGTGCGCGGTCGTCGGCTCTTCGACGAGCAGGTAGCCGGCCGGGTTGGTCGGCAGCTGGCCGGCGAAGACCTGGGTGTTGGGTTGATGGCCGATGGCCACGAAGAGCCCCTGGGTGTCGAACTGCGATTCGGCGCCGGTGACACGATTGCGCAGACGGAGGGCGCGCACGCCTTCGTCACGGCTGCCGAGGATCTCGGTCACTTCGGAGTCCAGGATCCAGGCGATCTTCGGATTGGCCTGGGCGCGCTCCAGCATGATCTTCGAGGCCCGGAACTCCCGCCGCCGGTGCACGACGGTGACCTTGGAGGCGAAACGCGTGAGGTAGATCGCTTCCTCGAGGGCGGTATCGCCGCCGCCGATGACCGCGACCTCCTTGCCTTGAAGAAGAAGCCGTCGCAGGTGGCGCAGGCCGAGACGCCGTAGCCCATGAGCTCCTTCTCCGATGGCAGGCCGAGGAGCTTGGCGCTCGCTCCGGTGGAGAGGATCAGAGTGTCGGCCGAGTAGCTCTTGTCGTCGCTCTTGAAGCGGAATGGACGCTGCGAAAGGTCGACCTCGGACGACCACCTCGAACCTGACCTGGGCGCCGAAGCGCCGCGCCTGCTCGCGCATCTGGTCGATCAGCTCGGGGCCCTGAATGCCCTGCGGCGAAGCCGGGGTAGTTCTCCACCTCGGTCGTGATGGTGAGCTGGCCGCCGGGCTGGTTGCCTTCGAAGACCACCGGCTCGAGGTCGGCGCGGGCGGCGTAGAGCGCCGCGGTCAGCCCGGCCGGACCGGAGCCGAGAATCGCGACGCGAAAGTGACTGTCTGGAGACGGCGCTGCGTTCGTCATGCGACCGAAGAGCTCCTTTCAGAGGGAGATACGCGGTGAGAGGCCTTCCGGACGCCGTGACTGCGAAGCTGCCGGAACGCTGCGACTATAACAACCGGAAGCGGAGGTTCATTTCCGGCCGGGCCGATCGCGCCTCAGGCGCAGCCGGATCGCGCGGATTCAGACGGCCGTGCCTGGGCGGAGGAGCTTTTCGGCGAGGCGGACGGTGTTGCCGGCGCCGCCCACGGTGAGGTTGTCGATCGTCGCCCAGATCCAGAATCCGTTGTCACCGGCTTCCTGCACGTCGCCGACGAGGAGCTCCTCCTCGCCGGCAGCCTGCACCGGGCCGAGCGCCGCGGGCCGCTTGGCCAGCGTGCCCGCACCGCCGCGCCCGAGGAGCTTGCGCACGGCGCCAGCTGCGGTCTTTTTCTCGAGCTCGACATGGAGGCTCAAGGTCACGGCATGGAAGACCCCCGCCTGGGCGGTCTGGACGAACACCTGGTTGTCGAGCCCCAGGGCGACCTCGACCTGGCGGGCGACTTCGCGGCCCGGAAAGGCTCCCGGCAGGAGATTGAAGGCGATCTGGCCGGGGAAGAGCTCCGGCTTCTCCGGTTTGGCGAGCGCCAGCAGCGCGCGGCTCTCGGCAAACAGCGCGTCGATGGCCGGCGCGCCGAGCTCCGACGCCGGCAGGACGGCGGTGGCGACGGCGCGCCGCAACCCGAGGGCGCGCAGCGGCGCGAGCAGGCGCGTCAGCCCGACGGCCGCCGGTGCGGGCGCGAGCAGACGGTCCTGTCCGAGCCACGAGAACTCCTCGATGCCGGCGACCGCCGGAAAGCCGTCGCCGGTCGTGCCGCCGCGCGAGGCCACGATGGCGCGCCCGTCTCTGGGCACCAGGGCCAGCGCCTGGCGATCGAGCTCGATTTCGCCGCAGAGAATGGTGAGGTCGGCACCATCGAAGCAGCCCTCTTCCACCCGCGCGACGAAGGCCGCGCCGTCGAGCCCTTCGGTCAGGGTGCCGACCATCGCTTCGTCGAGCGCATAGAGGCGCAGGTCCGTGCACAGATCGGGACGCTGTGCCAGGCGGTCCGCAACCTCCTTGCCGGCGAGAGAGACCGAGTGCACCAGCGCGATGCGGCTCAAGTCGCCCTCGCGTCGGGCGGCGGGGCGGCAGGTCGACCGAATCCGGCCCGGCCCGCGAGCCAGAGCGCCGGACCCGAGAGGGCGTAAGCGATCGCCATGACCGGCAGGAAGGCCTCCGGATAGAAGGCGAGGAGGAGGATCATCGCCGCGAGCGGGAGCGCCATGCGGTAGCTGTGCGGCTGCCGGAAGTCGAGCGACTTGAAGCTCCAGTAGCGGAAGGTCGATACCATCAAGGTGCCGAGGAGCGACAGCGCCACAGCCATGCCGACGAGGAGCCAGTGGCGCCCTTCGACATGCGGCACGACCAGCAGGATGCAGGCGATGCCGCCGGCCGCCGCGGGGCAGGGCAGACCGACGAAGAAGCGCTTGTCGGCGCGGACGGTCTGCACGTTGAAGCGCGCCAGGCGCGTCGCGCAGCAAACGACGAAGTAGAGCGGCACGAGCCAGCCGAGACGGCTCCAGACGGAGAGACCCCACAGGTGGGCCACCAGGGCCGGAGTGGCGCCGAAAGTGATGACGTCGGCGAGCGAATCGAATTCGCGTCCGAAGTCGGTCTCGGTGCCGGTCATGCGGGCGATCCGGCCGTCGAGGTTGTCCACGACCCCGGCGATGAGGATGCAGCCGGCGGCCCAGACGAACCTGCCACGCAGGGCGAGAACGACCGCGAAGAACCCGAGAAAGATGTTGCCGATCGTGAAGACACTGGGGAGGAAGAAAGCGGCCCGCCGGCGGTGGCGGCGAAGGCGCGACTCGGGCGCCATCATCGACCCGCCGCGGTGGTGCTGGAGGGCGCTGTTGTTGCCGGCATCGCCGCGCGGAGATCGCGGGCCATCGGGGTCTCGCCCACCCGCACGCGGTCGCCCTTGCGGACCAGGATCTCGTAGGACGCCGGGACGTAGAGGTCGACCCGCGAGCCGAACTTGATCACCCCCATCAGATCCCCGCGCTCCCGTCGGTCGCCCTCGCCGAGGTACGAGACCACGCGGCGCGCGATCAGTCCGGCGAGCTGGCGGACACCGATGCGATCGCCGTTGGCGCGCTGGAAGACGTTGGTATAGCGCTCGTTCTTGTCGCCGACGTCGGCGCGGAAGGCGGCGAGCTTCTGGCCCCGCAACAGGGCGGAGAAGACGACCTCGCCGGCGACCGGGCAGCGCTGCACGTGGACGTCGAAAACCGACAGGAATGTCACCACGCGACGATAGGGTCCGGGCCCGATTTCCGCGTCGACGACTTCATCGACAGCGGTGATGAGGCCGTCGGCGGGAGCGAGCACCACACTCTCCGGCCCGTCGAAGCGCCGTTTCGGATCGCGGAAGAAGAGCAGCACGAAGAGGCTCACCATGGCGACCGCGATCGCGGCGGTGCGGCGATCGAAAGAGTAGAGCACGGCCGCGATCGCGACCAGCGGCAGCACGAAAGCCCAGGCTTCCTTGGCGAAACTCATGCGCGGGCGACCAGGAATCGGGCGGCGCAGATCCCGGTCGGAGTCAGACGGCGACCTGATTGTCTTGGTGCCCGCGCATCATCGCCTCCATGCGGTCCTTGAGCGCGAGCTTGTGGATCTTGAGACGCTTTTCCTCAGCCTCGTCCTCCTGCGACGGTAGGGTTCGCTGGGCGATCTGCGTCAGGCGCTCCTCGCATTCGTGGTGCTCTTGATGGAGCAGGCGGAAGGCCTCGCTGGTGCGCAGGAACTCTTGTCTGAGGGCGTCGAAGTTCGGCATAGGGACGTTGTCCTTTCTCCAGTTGAAAGCAGTCCGAAACGAGGATAGCACCCGGCTTTTACGGCCTTCAACCCAGGTTTACCGACGCCCTTTCCGCGCCAGGAGGCAGGCATCGCAGCCGTCGGAGTAGTACTTCCTCCGCCGTCCGGAGGGCGCGAATCCGAGCCCAAGGTAGAGCTCCAGCGCGGGCTGATTGTCGGCCCGCACCTCGAGGTGGCAATCGACACCGGCGCCGTCGAGCTCGGCGAACGCGGCGCCGAGGAGGGTCCTCGCCACCTGGCGGCGCCGCCAGGCGGGAGCGGTCGCGACGCGCAGCAGCTCGGCCTCGCCGGCGACCACGCGAAAGAGCGCGCAGGCGACCGCTTGCCCTGCCGCCTCCGCCAACCAGCCGCGCGCGCCCGGGGCCTCCCAGAAGCCGGCCAGCGACCGGGCTGTCCAGGGCTCGGCGAAGGAGCTCGCTTCGAGAGCGGCGATCGTCTCGAGGTCGGCGGGCGCAGCAGAACGGACCCGGAGAGGCGGCAGGGGAGGACCGGGGTCGATCAACCGGGCGGGTTCCGGGGAAGGAACGCCCGCAAGTACAACGGCTGGAGGTCCGCGCGCAGCAGGCCGCCCAGCGTCGCCGCTGAGGCGGCCAGTGCGGCCGGGCACGCCAGCGCGCCGGAACGCCGCACCGGGATCGCAGCGAGATGAGGTGGGAGGCGCTGCCCGTCGTGGGCGGCGAGCACGGCGCCCGGAGGCGGAGCGAGGTCAGCCCCGAGCACTCGTTCCGGCTCGCCGAGCGCGGCGAGTGCACCTCCTGCGAGCCGGAACTCCTGCGCGAACCACTCGTCGCGCAGGGCGTCGACGAGCGCGACGACCCGCTCGCCGCCGGTCCCGCCGCGCCCGAGGGCCGCCAGGGCGAGCGCCGCCAAATTCGAGATCGTCGCGACGGGCACGGAGAGCGTGGCGCGGAACCCCAGGGCGGTCGCGAGGGCAACGCGGATGCCGGTGAAGCTCCCGGGTCCGCTGAGCGCCAGGATGCCGTCGAGGTCGGCAAGGGCGACCCCGGCGCGGAGCAGGCTCGCATCGATGTGGTGGAGGAGGGATGGTCCGGAGCGACCCTCGCCGCTGCTCGCGGCGAGCAGCGCGCCGTCGCGCGCCACCGCCGCGCTGGTGACCGGCGAGCCGGCATCGAAGGCGAGCCAGGTGGGCATCGATCGCCAGTCTAGCCCGGACTTCGCGGCTATACTTTGCGGCCCATGCGCCCAGGGGTCGAAATGACGCCGATGCTCCGCCACTATCTGGAGCTCAAGGCCCAGTATCCGGACGCGATCCTGTTTTATCGCATGGGAGATTTCTACGAGCTCTTTTTCGACGATGCGCTCAAGGTCGCGCCGCTCCTCGACCTGACGCTGACGGCGCGCCAGAAGGGCTCTCCGAACGAGGCCCCGATGTGCGGCGTGCCGCACCACGCCGTGGCGGGCTATATCGGCAAGCTCATCCGGCTCGGCCTCAAGGTCGCGGTCTGCGACCAGGTCGAGGATCCGGCGCAGGCCAAGGGACTGGTTCGCCGCGAGGTGACGCGCGTCATCACTCCCGGCACGATCTCCGAGCTCGCCTTGCTCGAGAGCAAGGAAGAGAACCTCCTCGGCGGCCTCGTCTGGCAGGGCGGCGCTGGCGCCCATGCCGCCGGCGGCGCGGGGGCCTTCCTCGATGTCTCGACCGGGAGCTTCTTTCTCCGCCGCTGGCAGGATGCCCTCGAGGCGGTCGCGGAGCTCGAGGTCCTCCGCCCGCGCGAGCTGCTGTGCGACATCGCCGAGCTGCCGGCGGCGCTGCGGTCGTGGGCGGAACGCGACGTCACCTGTCGCACGGGGCTCGCGGGCTACCTCGAGTCGCCGGCGAAATCGGCCGAGCGGCTGGCGCGGCAATTCGGCGTCGGCACGATGCGCGGCTTCGGGCTGGAAGAGGGGGAACCGGGGATGCAGGCCGCGGCGGCGGTGCTCGCCTACGCCCAGTCGACTCAGCGAAGCCAGCTCGACCATGTCACCGAGATTCTCCTGCGGCAGACGAACGACCGGCTGGTGCTCGACGCCACGACACTCGCCAACCTCGAAGTTTTGCGCACCCAGCGCGAAAGCGAGCGCGGAAGCTCGCTGCTCTCGGTACTGGATCGGACGGTCACGGCGCCGGGAGGAAGGCTCCTGCGCGACTGGCTGCGGCGTCCGCTGCGTGAGATGCCGGAGATCGGCGAGCGCCACGACGGCGTCGCGGCGCTCGCCGCCGAGCCGGCGCATCTGGCTCGTCTGCGCAGCGCGCTGGCGAGCATCGGCGACCTCGAACGCCTGGCGACTCGTGCCGTCGTCGGCGCGCTCCATCCGCGCGAGGCCGCTTCGCTGCGCGACACTCTGGTCGCCGTCCCGGACCTGTTGGCGGAGCTCGCCGGACTCGCAAGCCGCCTGCTGGCAACGGCCGCCGTTTGCGACCCGGTGGCCGATCTCGCCGCCACAATGCTGGCGAGTCTGGAAGCGGAGCCGGCCGGCAGTCTCGACGACGGCCGGGTGATCGCCGCCGGCGTCGACCCCGAGCTCGACCAGTACCGCTCGCTCGCTGCGGATGCCAAGCGCCACATCCTGGAGCTCGAGGAGCGCGAGCGCAAGCGCACGGGCATCTCCTCTTTGAAGGTGCGCTACAACCGTGTCTTCGGCTATTCGATCGAGATCACGCGGGCGAATCAGGCCGCGGTACCCGCCGACTATGTGCGGCGCCAGACGCTCGCCAACGCCGAGCGGTACGTGACCCCCGAGGTCCAGGAGCTCGAGGACCGGATTCTCCACGCCGAGGACCGGCGCCTGGCGATCGAGAAGCGCCTTTACGCCGACCTGGTGGCCCGCATCGCGACCAACGCCTCGCGGCTGCAGAGACTGGGGCAGGCGATCGCCGGCGTCGATGCGTTGGCGGGGTTCGCCGAAGTCGCGGCGCGGCGGGGCTACGTGCGTCCGCAGCTGCTCGCCGCCGGCAGCGGCGTGGCGATCGAAGAGGGTCGACACCCGGTGCTGGAAGTCGCGCTCGGCGAGTCGTTCGTCCCCAACGATCTCGAGCTGGATCCGCGGAGCTCACAGATCGTCCTTCTCACCGGACCGAACATGGGCGGCAAGTCGACCTATCTCCGACAGGCTGCCCTGCTCGTCCTCATGGCGCAGGCCGGGAGCTTCGTGCCAGCCCGCCGCGCTGCGATCGGCGTCATCGATCGGATCTTCTCGCGCGTCGGCGCCTCGGACGATCTCGCGCGCGGCGAGTCCACCTTCATGGTCGAGATGATCGAGACCGCCAACATCCTGCGTTTCGCGACTCCCCAGAGCCTCGTCATTCTCGACGAGGTCGGGCGCGGCACCGCCACCTTCGACGGCCTCTCGCTGGCGTGGGCGATCGTCGAGCATCTCCACGAGCGCGTGCGGCCGCGGACTCTCTTCGCCACCCACTACCATGAGCTGACCGAGCTCGCCGACCTCCTGCCGCGGGTGGTGAACCGCACGATGGCGGTGAAGGAGTGGGAGGACCGCATCGTCTTCCTGCGCCGCGTCGTCGCCGGGCAGCGCCGACAACTCGTACGGCATTCACGTCGCCAAGCTCGCCGGGCTGCCGGAGTCGGTCGTCAACCGAGCGCAGCAGGTGCTGGCGAATCTCGAAGCCAAGGAGTTCGATCCCGAGGGCCGCCCGCGACTCGCCCACGGCGAGTTGCCGGCAGACCGCAAGTCGGCCCAGCTCCCCCTGTTCACCGCGCCCGAAGAGGTCGTCGCCGGCGTGCTGCGCGACCTCGATCTCGAAAGGCTCACGCCGCTCGCCGCGCTCAACCTCCTGGCGAGCCTCAAGGACCGGCTGAGATGATCGGCGGCAAGGTCCTCTTTCTCGGTATCGAGGGCAAGGCGATCCAGCGCGACGAGGCCCGGATCCTCTCGCGGGTGCAGCCGGCGGGGATCGTGCTGGTGACCCGCAACATCGAGTCGGAGCCCCAACTCCGCGAGTTGATCGCCGACCTGCGCGCCGCGACGCCGGAGGCCATCTTCTGCCTCGACGCCGAAGGCGGACGGGTCGATCGTCTGCGCGGCGTCGTCGCTCCGGCGCCAAGCGCGGCGGCCCTTTCGCACTGTCCCCCGGCAATTGCCAGACGCGCCGGCCGGCTGCTTGGCGCCGCGCTGTGCCAGTTCGACTTCGATCTCGACTTCGCCCCGGTCGTCGACCTCGATCACGGCGTGACCGGCAACGCTCTCGACGAGCGCACCTTCGGCGCCACACCGCGCCAGGTCACGGCCAGGGCGAGGGCGGTCCTGCAGGGCCTTCACGAAGCGGGCGTCGGCGGCTGCCTCAAACACTTTCCCGGCCTCGGCCGGGCGACCGCGGATACCCATCTGAGGGGCGCCCACATCCGGGCGACGAGAGCCGAGCTCGATCGGGACCTGACCCCCTTTGGCGAGCTTCTTTCAGCCGCCGAGTCCGCGATGGTCGGGCACGCGATCTACCCGGGTTGGGGGGAGGGTAGCTGGCCGGCAAGTCTCAGCAAAGCGATGGCAACCGGCCTGCTCCGCAGGGAAGCGGGCTTCCGCGGCGCGCTGTTCAGCGACGATCTCGAGATGGGCGCGCTGGCGGAGTTCGGCGCGCTGCCCGAGCTCGGCGCGCTCGCGCTCGCGGCAGGCTGCGACGGTCTGCTCTTCTGCCGGCGGCTCGAGATCGCGCCGGAGATCGCCGCCGCCGTGAGCCGAAAGGCGCTGCGTCCGAGGCTCGAAGAGGCCTCGCGCCGACTGGCGCGCCTGCGCCTGCGGCTCGCCCGCTGGCGAAAGACGGCGGCGCCGACGCCGGCGATCGGCGAACTGCGTCGGAAGCTGGCCCTCCTGGCCGCCGACGTCGCGCGCCGGCAGCCAGCTCCGCGACCGCGCTAGAACGGAATGTCGTCGTCCGGGAACTCGTGGCCCGGGTCGTTCGCACCGCCCGCAGGGGCGCTGGCGCCGGCATCCCTGCTGCCACCGCCGCCGCCGTCACCCTTGGAGCCGAGCATCTGGAAGTTCTCGCAGATGATCTCGGTCTTGTACTGCTTCTTGCCGCTCTCCTTGTCGTCCCAGGAGCGCGTCTGGATGCGCCCTTCGACGAAGACCATCTTGCCTTTGGTCAGGTACTGCCCGGCGATCTCCGCCTGCTTGCCGAAGACGACGATGTTGTGCCATTCCGTCTCGTCCTTGCGGTTTCCGTCCCGGTCCTTGTAGCGCCGCGACGTGGCCAGCGAGAAATTCGCCACCTGCTGACCGCTCGGCAGTGCCCGCATCTCCGGGTCGCGTCCCAGATTTCCCACCAACATCACTTTGTTGACCATGATTGTGCTCCCTCTCGGCGTGGCCGGGACGGTATCATACGCATCGCGGCAGCCCACCGGATTCCTTTCTACGGAGATAGGACGTAATTCTTGCGCATCGTCTTGCAGCGCGTCGCCCAGGCAGCGGTCGAGGTCGAAGGCCGCGAGGTCTCGCGAATCGGCACCGGCCTTCTGGCGCTGGTTTGCGTGACCCGCGGTGACGACGCCGCTGTGGTGACCGCGGCGGCGCGCAAGGTCGCCGGCCTCCGCCTCTTCGAGGATGCGGCCGGGAAGATGAATCTCGACCTGGCGGCGGTGGGCGGTGAGCTTCTGGTGGTCTCGCAGTTCACCCTGGTGGCGGACACCTCGCGCGGGCGCCGTCCGTCCTTCGAAGGCGCGGCGGCAGCAGGGTTGGCGGAGCCACTGGTCGAGCTCTTCGTCGACCTGCTGCGACGCGAGGGATTCGGCGTCGCCACGGGGCGCTTCGGTGCGCACATGAAGCTCTCGCTGACGAACGACGGTCCGGTGACGCTGGTGCTGGATTTCCAGTCTGCCTGAGCGGTGTGGAAACCGCTCCGCTCAGGGCATGGCGCTGGCGATGGCAATCTGCGAGATCGGCACCGGCATGAAGCAGAGCAGGAAGATCGCCGCCGCGGCGACCGCGAGCCAGCGCCGCCGGCGGTCGAGCGGTTCAGCTTCGTCCAGCACCGGCGGGTGCCGGAGCCCCATCCCCAGAACGATTGCGCTCCACAGGAACCAGCCTGGCCAGAGGAATCCGCCGGCGAGCAGGACCGCCCAGAGGGCCGGAGCGATGCGGTTCTGCCACCGCCCCACCACGGTGTAGAGCAGGTGCCCGCCGTCGAGCTGGGCGAGCGGCAGCAGATTGAGCATGGTCGCAAAACAGCCGACCCAGGCAGCGAGCGCGAAGGGATGCGGATTGAGGATCACCGACTCCGGCAGGGGCCCGTGAAAGAGCCAGGCGAGGGCCGAGTACAGCAGGCTCTGGCCCGGCAGATAGAGGAACATCGCCGCTTCACTGTCGGGAATGCGCTGCACGATCGCCGGCTCGGAATGGGCGACGCCGTAGACCAGGAACGGCAGGAGGGCGATGAACCCGGCGATCGGCCCGGCGACGCCGACATCGAAGAGCACGCGCTTGCTGCGGATGGCGCCGCGGATGCGGATGAAGGCGCCGAAAGTTCCCAGACCGATCGGTGCGGGAAGGAAATAGGGCGGTGTCGCCGGGAGCCGATGGCGGCGGCAGAGCAGGTAGTGGCCGAGCTCGTGGGCGAGCAGGATCGCCAGCACGGGCAGCGCGAAGGCGAAGCCCCACCGCAGGAGCTCGGGATCTGTCCATACGCGCCGCACCGTGGACGGCAGGAGGAGAGGCACCAGGTCGGTGACGACATCGGTCCGCGCCGCGAGGAGAAAGCCTCCTCCGAGCGTGACGCAGGTGAAGAGCGAGGTGAGGAACAGGGCCCCGGCGAGCACCATCGAGCCGCTCTTCCCGGGCGCTGCGGATTCCCCGGACAACGCCGGCAGCGGGCCTGCCGGTGCGGCAGGAAGGAGCTGGATGCTCGGCGGTGGAAGGGAATCCGGCAAGGCCGGGTCGGCTCAGCTCAGAGGTTCTTGAGATCTTTCCCTGGTTTGAAACGCACCGTGCGGCCGGGGGTGATGGCCACTTCGACGCCCGTCTTCGGATTTCGACCGACGCCCTTCTTGCGGTCCCGCACCTGAAAGACCCCGAAGCCCCGCAGTTCGATCCGCCGCCCTGCGCAGAGAGCGTCCTTCATCGCGTCGATGATCGTGTCGACCGCCTGAACGGCCTTCATCCTCGGCACGTTGGAGACGTCCGAGACCTTCATCACAATATCTGCCTTGATCATCTCCGGCTTGGCCTCTCAAGAAATCTAGCCGCATCCGCCGGGAGTGTCAACGCGGTGGGGGCGACGGGTGGCGGAGTCATGCCTTGCGGAGTTTTGCCTGCATGATGCAGAGCTCGAAGCCGATCTCGGCCTTGGCGATCACGCGCTGCAGATCGGCGATCTCCGCCGGCGCGAGCTCGGCGCCGGCAACCGATCGCGGTTCGAAGAGGAGCGCCGCGACCAGTCGCTCTTTGACTTTCAACGGCAGCACGAAGACGTCGCCGGAGATTGCTGGCGCGGTGAAACAGGCGGCCAGCGAATCGTGCGCCGGCAACGGCGAGAGCGGTCCGCGGAAGAATCCGCCCTCCTCCTTCAAGCCGTCGAAGAGCGAGGGTTGCTGCAGGGGCAGCCGCCATGCCGCCAGGCGGACGATGTCGAGGCCGTCGCCCGACCAGAGCCATGCAGCGACACCGTCCTTGCGCACGACGAAGAGCACGACGCGTGCGACGAGTCCGGCCGCGAAGTCGACCACGGCGCGCGCGACGTCGTCGCGCTCGCGCGGCCGCAGCAGGCGGGTTTCGGTCTCTTCGACGCTGACCCGGCGATGCGGAGCGTCGGCGGGCGGTGCCGGCTCCGTCGCGCCAGGCGACGCGCCAGGAGTCCCGGTTGGCGCCGGAACGGGCGCGGGAGAAATCGCTGGTCCAGGGGACGGAACCGCCGGTGGGGCCGCCGCAGGAATGGGGAGGGAGGCGGCCGCGGCGGGAGCCGGCGGAGCGACTGGCGAGGTCGCCGAGCTCGGCGGCATGGGGGCGAGCGTCGGCAAGTCGAGCGCCTGGTGCTGAAAATGCGGCAGCTCGACCGAGACCGACTCCGGCGATTCCGTGGCCGATGCCGGCGAGGGCTCCTGCGCGGCGACCCCGGCCATGCGCGAGTCCCACTGCAGCTGTTCGCCCGTGGGGCGCAGTGTCCGATCCGCCGCTGCAGCCGCGGCGTTCTCGCGCGCCCAGAGGAATCGCGAGCGATTCATCCTGTCGAGGAGCTTCGAGAGCCGCGCCGGGCACTCCTCGCCATGGTGCTTCTCGAGCGCTTCGATCAGGCGGAGCTCGGGGGCGACGTACCACCGTATCCGCCTGCCGACCACAAAGGAGATCTCGTCCTGATGGGCAAGATTGCGGGCATCGATCAGCGCCACTCTGACCTGCGTCGCACTCGCCTGGAAGGCGATCGCGTGACAGCGTTTGGCGAGCTTCGCCGGCAGCAGGTTGAGAACGTCATCGGGAATTCCCCGCAGATCCTCGGGAGACGCGCTGGGGACGCCCTGCTGCTCGGTGAGCGCGCTGCACAGCTGCTCCTCGGAAATCGCTTCGATTTCGAGCAGGCAGGTTCCGAGGCGGCCGCCCAGGACCTTCTGATTGCGCAGGGCGCGCAGGAGCTGTTCGCGCGTGACCTCGCCACGCTTTTCGAGCAGCTCACCCAGGCGAACTGGAACCGTGCGCAATTGGACCCCTAATTGTAAGAATCAAAAAGGACTTCTTTCTGTCGACAAGATATCAGAACGAGGCCCGCGGGAAAAGTCCCAGTCCGGCTATGATTCGCCCGTGTCGGGACTGAGATTCGCCGCCCTGTACCTGAGCTTCACACTCCTCCTGACCGAGGCCGGCAGGGCGGAAGCCCCGGCGACCGCTGCCGCCTATCCTTTCCTCCTCGCCGGCGCGCTGCTCGCGGACGGCGAGAGCGTGGAGGCGCTTGCCGCATACGCCCAGGCGGCGGCGCTCGCCCCGGAAGATCCCTACGTGCGTCTCGAGCACGCCAATGCGCTGGCACGCGCCGGACGATTCCCCGAGGCGGCCGCAGAGGTCCGGATAGCGCGGCAGTTCGCGCCCGCCGACGCCGCGGTGCTGCGGACCCAGGCGCGCATCGCGATGAATCTCGCCGATCGCGAGGCCGCGGCGCGGATCGAGGCGCGCGAAGCCTTCGAGCTGCTTCTCGTCGCCGAACCCGAGGATCTGGAGGGCCTGATCGCGCTCGGCCAGATCTACCTCGGGGAGGGCAACGCGCCGCGCGCGGTGGAGGTCCTCACGCAGGCGTCCGAATTGCGCCCCGGGCAGCCGATGATCGAGGCCTTGCGGGCGCGGGCGCTGGTCGCGGCCGGCGACCCGCAATCGGCGGAGTCGGTCCAACGAGCGTTGCTCGCCGCCCATCCCGATCGCCTCGACAGCCGGCTTGAGCTCGCCGAATCCCTCTCCGACCGGGGCCTGCACGCCGCAGCTGCGGCGCTCCTCGCGGCCGCCCCGGAGTCCCAGCAGGGGTCGCCGGAGCTGCGGCGAAGGAGAGCGGTCGAGCTCTACCTCGACGGCGATATCCAGGCGAGCGGTGACCTGGCGCGCGAGCTCTTCGCCGAGTTCCCGGACAACGGGGCCCTGCGGGTCCTCCTGGCGACGATCGAGCAGGCGGACGGAAACTGGGCAGCCGTCCTCGAGCTCATTGGCGAGGCTGCCGAGCGGGCTCCGCTGCAGGATCAGCTCAGCTTCCTGGCGGTACGCGCGCTCGAGCGTCTGGGGCGTGTCGACGAGGCGCTGGCGGCACTCGCCCGTCGCGCCCAGGCGCTGGCTGGCGCCGGACGCGCTGCCGAGTCCCAGCTGGTCCTGGCGAGCGCCGTCCTGCTGGCGGCACGCAACGATCGCGCCGCTGTCGCGGTGAGCCTCGGCGCGCGAGTGCTCGCGGCACAACCGCCGCTCGATGAAGAGGTCCGGCTGCAGGTGCGCCACCTCATGGCCGACGTCGAGTTCGAACGCGGGGGGTTGGCCCCGGCCCTGGCGGCGCTCGGCGACGCCCGCGGCGCATCCGATGTCGCCAAGCGCTACGAGCTGGCGATGCGCGCCGGCGATGTTCCAGCGGCCGCCGAGTCGCGGGCCGAGCTCGCCGGCGGCACGATCGAGGAGCTCCTGGAGCTCGCCTCCGCGGACGAACGCCTCGAGAGATTCGCCGCAGCGCTGCCGCTGCTCGAGAAGGCTCTGGCGGCCGATCCGTCATCGGGCGAGCTGCGCTTTCGTACCGCGATCGCTCTCGAGCGCAGCGGTCGATTCGAGGCCTCGGTGAAGCTCTTCAGCGCCCTGATCGGCGACGAACCCGAGCATGCTCCAGCGCTCAACTACCTGGGTTACATGCAAATTGAGCGCGGCGCCGAGGTGGAACAAGGCCTGGCGCTCGTGCGGCGCGCGCTGCTGATCGATCCCAACAACGGTGCCTACGTCGATTCGCTGGGCTGGGGTCTCTATCGTCTGGGACGCTTCGCCGAGGCGAGCGCCGTGTTGGAACGGGCCTCACGCCTGCTGCCCAGCGACTCGACCGTGCTGGAGCATCTCGGGGATGCCTGGCTCGCTCTGGGCGCGCGCGACCGCGCCCGGGACGCCTACCGCCGCGCTCTGGCGCTCGGACCGGACGGCAGCGGCGATCTGGCTGCGAAGCTGGCGGGGCTTTCTGGGGCTTCGTAGCCTCGGCGGCAGGGGCCGGCTCACCCTCTCGCTGCCCGCACTCGGCGCACTCGGACTCCTCATGTCGAGCTGCGCCGCTTCCGCGCCGACCCCGGCAGGATCCAAGCGCGTGCAGACGCCGGCGGACACCAGCGCCGCCCAGCCGGACCCGAGCGTGCCTGACCAGTGGCTGTTCCGGGCCGAAGTCTCCGGCGAGCGGGGTTCGGGCAGCCTGCGGCTCCTGCTGCGCCGATTCGCGGCTGAGCGCTTCAGTCTCGCCGCTACGGACGCCCTGGGACAGGCGCGCTGGGAGATCCGGCGCGATGGGAACGAGGCGATCTGGCTCGATTCCCAGACTCAGGCCTTCTGCCGTCTCGACCCGCGGCAGCCGCTGCGGGCGAGCCAATGGGTGCCGAACATCTCGCTGGAGAACCTCCCCGGCCTGCTGATCGGAGAGTGGCCCTCCGCGAGCGCCGTTGGCGAAACCGGGGCGCCGACCGGGTCGTCTGGACAGCGGTTCACGGGCGAACGGGGAGAGGGCGGTTGGTCGAGCTGGACTCTCTGGGAGGCCGGCGAGCCCGTCGCCTGGTTCCAGCATCGCGGTGCCGACTCGCTCCTCTCGGTGCGTCGCCCCTCTGTCCAGGTTCGCTGGCGGGTGAGCGCGCGAGGCGCCCTCGGCCTGGCGGCCGGCGAATCAGCCGACGCCGCACTCCGCCTTCCCGGCGAGCTCGTGCCGAGCGCCCGGGAGATCGCTTGTCCCGAGAATGCGATTCCTTAGTTTCGCCAAGGTGAATCTGCACCTCGAGGTGCTGCAGCGTCGGGGAGACGGCTTCCACGACTTGCGGACGATCTTCCAGACGATCGATCTTGCCGACGAGGTCGAGCTGGCGCTCGAACCGCTGGGCAGAGCTCCAAGTGCGGTGGTCGGCCTGGCGGTGGAAGGTGCCCCGGGATTGCCGGCCGACGAGTCGAACCTCGCCTGGCGAGCCGCCGCCCGATTTCTCGCCGCCTGGGGGCGGCCCGGGGAGGGTGTGCGGCTGCGGTTGAAGAAGCGCATCCCCATCGGCGGTGGCCTCGGCGGGGGCAGTGCCAACGCGGCGACCGTCCTGCTCGGGCTGTCGGCCCTCCTCGACCGCCATCCCGGACCGGCGCCGCTCGCAGAGATGGCTGCCGAGCTCGGTTCGGACGTGCCCTTCTTCCTCCACGGTGGGACGGCGCAGGGGACGGGGCGGGGAGAGAAGATCGAGCTGCTGACCGACCCGGCGGCCTCGCCTCTCGACCTCTGGCTCGCGGTACCGCCGGTCGCCGTGGCCACGAGTGCGGTCTTTTCGGCGCATCGTGTCGCCGCAGCGTCGGGCTCGGGAGCAGCCGCGGAGGGGGAGGGAGGGTCCGAGCCGGCGGCGAATTCTTGGCGCGCGGCGGCCGCGAGCGGAGAAGGTGCGGCGGTTCCCGCGGCCTGGCGCCCTCTTCTGGGGTGGAACGATCTCGAGCCGACTTGCCTGGCGCTCTATCCGGCGGTGCGCGACGTGTATAATCGGCTCTCCGAATCGGGGGCGGTGGCTGTTCGCCTGTCCGGTAGTGGCTCGACGATCTTCGCCCTGTTCGCGGATCGAGCGGCCGGAGAGGCAGTCGGGGCTCGTCTCGGCAGCGAGGCGGTCTGGTTGCCTGTTCAGACCTTGAGCCGGACGGAGTGGCGTCGCCGGAGTGGACTGTTCGCTCTGTCGGGAGGGAGTTGACGTGGAGATCACCGACGTTCGGGTCTATCCCGTGCGTGACGAAAAGGTTCGCGCTTTCATCTCGATCGTGTTCGACCGGTGCTTCATGGTCAACGACATCAAGGTCATTCAGGGCAAGGACAGCCTGTTCGTCAGCATGCCGAGTCGCAAGCGCAAGAGCGGTGAGTTCAAGGACGTGGCGCATCCGCTCAACTCCGAGACCCGCAGGTGGGTCGAAGAGCGGATTCTCGCGGTTTACCAGGCGAGTCTAGATGGGGTGAGCGCGGGAGCGGATGCAGCGCTGCAATCGGTGCCGTCGCCGCCGACGTCACAGTCGCACCCGCCGGCAATACCGGCGGTCTCAGCAGGCGCGAAGAGTGCAGGTGAGCGGGCGCTCGAAGAGGTCGAGCGGCTGCAGTTCGGCGACTCCTTCTGGGGGGTCACCTGAGTTCGACGATAGACTGGCCGGGCGGCAGCGGTCGGTGCAGTTCTTCTGGGGCGTCGCCAAGCGGTAAGGCACGAGACTTTGGATCTCGCATTCGGAGGTTCGAATCCTCCCGCCCCAACCAGGTTCGGCAGGATCGCTTCTCCTGAAGGACCGGCGACACCGGCAGTGGCCGGGGATGCCGTCAAGGCCGGGAAGGTCGCGCACCCTGATGTCTCCGAGAACCCTAAACCCGCTGAACCCGAGATCGAATCCTCAATGAGAGCTCCGAAGACCGACGGCGACCACTACGGCGAAATCAAGATCTTTCGGGGGCGCGCTCATCCCGCGCTGACGCAGGAGATCTGCGACTACCTGGAGGTTTCGCCAGGAAACTCTTCGGCCTACAACTTCTCGGACGGCGAGACGTTCTGCCAGATCGACGAGAACGTGCGCGGCTCGGACGTCTTCATCGTCCAGCCGACCTGCTCGCCCGGTCAACGAGAACCTGATGGAGCTGCTGATCCTGCTGGACGCCTTCAAGCGCTCTTCGGCTTCGCGCGTCACCGCGGTGCTGCCCTACTACGGCTACGCCCGGCAGGACAAGAAGGACCAGCCGCGGGTGCCGATCACGGCCAAGCTGGTGGCCGACCTGATCTCCCGGGCGGGCGCCGACCGCGTTCTGATGCATGGACCTTCACGCGCCGCAGATCCAGGGCTTCTTCGACGTTCCGGTCGACCATCTCTTCGCCGCCCCGGTGCTGCTCGAGGCGATCCGCGCGCTCGCAGATCCCCGAGCTGATCATCGTCTCGCCCGACGCCGGCGGCGTGGAGCGCGCGCGCGCCATCGCCAAGCGCCTCGCGGCCGGCCTGGCGATCATCGACAAGCGGCGGACCGCACCCAACGTGGCCGAAGTCATGCACATCATCGGCGACGTCGACGGTCGCCACGTCCTCATCCTCGACGACATCATCGACACCGCCGGCACCCTGTCGAAGTCGGTCGAAGCGCTCTGCGGGCCTCGGGCGCGTCAGCGCATCCTCGCCGCCGGCGTGCACGGCGTGCTCTCCGGCCCGGCGCTGCAGCGCATCGAGCAGTCGCCGCTCGAGCAGGTGCTGATCACCAATACCACTCCGGTCGAGGAGAAGCTCCAGAAGAGCTCGAAGCTCCGCTCACTCTCGGTCGCGCCGCTGCTGGGCGAAGCCATTCGCAGAATCCACGAGAACAGCTCGGTCAGCTCGCTGTTCGTATAGACGAGAAGGGATCAAGACAATGACTCAGGACCTCACCATCGAAGTGCAGCGCCGGGAAGAGACCGGCAAATCCGCCAACCGCCGCTTGCGTCGCGAGGAGATGATTCCCGCCGTGGTGTACGGCGGCGGCAAAGAGGCGATCTCCATCCAGATGCCTCGCAAGACTCTGATCGACCTGTTCAAATCCGGCGGCAGCGAGAATCGGATCTTCCTGCTCAAGCTCGCCAACACCGGGCAGAGCCGGCACGCGATGATTCGCGACATGCAGATCGATCCGATCACCCGCAAGGTCGAGCACGTCGATTTCATGCGCATCGACATGTCGAAGCGCATCCGGGTGCGCGTGCACGTGACGCTGGACGGCGTCGCCTACGGCGTGCGCACCGAAGGCGGCCTGCTGGACTTCGTCACCCGCGAGGTGGAAGTCGAGTGCCTGCCGACTGCCATTCCGCAGGAAATCCACGTCGACGTCTCCGAAGTCCGGGTGGGCCAGCACCTCGAGGTCAAGGATCTGATCCTGCCGGACGGGGTGAAGCTGCTCGAAGAGCCCGATCGCGTGGTCATCTCGGTCGCCCACGCCAAGGTCGAAGTCGAGGCCGTCGTGGCTGGCGCCGAGGTCGTGGCGGAGCCGGAGGTCATCGCCAAGGGCAAGAAGGACGAGGAGAAAGAGCCGTCGTAAGCCCGATCGAGTCGCGCCGCCTCGTCGTCGGTCTCGGGAATCCCGGCGAGTCCTACCTGCGGACTCGGCACAACGTGGGCTTTCGCGTCGTCGAACGGGTCGCGCAGGCGCATGCCATCGCCGGCGTCCGGGAAGAATGCGGTGCGTGGGTCGGCTCGCGTGGGGATTGGCTTGTTCTGCCAGCCCCGGACCTTCATGAATCGCTCCGGCAGCGCGGTGCGCTGCCTCTGCGAAAGTCACGGCCTGCATGCCGACGCCGTGCTGGTGGTCTTCGACGACGTCCACCTGCCGCTGGGAAAGCTCCGCATGCGCGCCGGAGGCAGCGCCGCCGGCCATCGTGGCCTGGAGTCGGTCATCGAGTCGCTGCAGACCGAGGCTGTTCCTCGGCTGCGTCTCGGCGTCGGCGCACCGCCAGCGGGCATCGGCGCCTCCATCACCGCCGGAATGAGCACCGGAATGACAGATTCCAGGCTGGCGGAGTACGTCCTGGCCGACTTCCTCGCCGAGGAAGAGCCGATCGTGACGGAGATGGTCGAGCGCGCCGCGCGCGCGGTGACCGCGTGGCTGGAGTCGGGAATCGGCATCGCGATGAACCTCGCGAATGCGCCTGACTTGCCGGCCGACGCCGCAGGAACGAATAGAATGATCAACCCCGCGGGTGGATCCCAGAACCCGCCGGTGACGAGGGTGTACCGAGTCGCCGTTCCTCCCTGTTCCGCGCCTGGCGCGGGACCTCAACGGCCATAGGGAGGGCTAGAGTGAGAACGTATGAACTGGCGCTGGTCGCCGATCCGAGGCTTTCGGACGACGATGTGACGGCGCTCTCCACGGAATACAAGCAACTCATCGCCAGCCGCGGCGGAGAAGTTCTCCGCGAAGAGAGCTGGGGCCGGCGGAAGCTCGCCTATCCGATCCACAAGCTCACCGAGGGTCGCTACCTCTTCCTCTTTCTCCAGATCGAGCCGGCGAAAGCCGGACTGCTGAAGGAAGTGGAGATGCGACTCAACCAGAACGACAAGATCCTGCGCTATCTCACCGTGCGCACCGACGAGGACTTGAAGCGCGCCGTCGGCCGGGCGAAGCCCGGCGAAGCTGCACCGCGCACCGGCGGTTACTACGACGTCGACCCGGCAGTCGCCGCCGCCGCAGCAGCAGCCGCGGCAGCGACCCCGGAGGCTGCAGCGGCCACCGAGGCCGCCGTCGTCGTCCCCGCGGTCGAAGCAACCGTCGCGCCCGCTGAAACCGCTGCAGGCACTGAATCCTCTCCTGCCGGCACCGAGGAGGTCTGAGCATGCAACCGTTCAAATCAGGCCCGCGTGGCGGCAAGAAGGGACCGGGCAAGGGCAAGCCGGCGGCGAAGAAGAAGACTTTCTTCCGTCGCAAGAAGGTCTGCCGCTTCACGGTCGAGCACATCGAGTACATCGACTACAAGGACGTGAAGCTCCTGCAGCAGTACATTCTCGAGCGCGCCAAGATCCTGCCGCGCCGGATCTCCGGCAACAGCGCCCGGCACCAGCGAATGGTGCAGGCGGCCATCAAGCGTGCACGTCATCTGGCGCTGATTCCCTACACGACCGACTAGGAGCCGGAGATGAAAGTCATCCTGATGAGTGACTTGCGTCACCGCGGTCGGCGCGGGCAGGTGGTCGAAGTGAAGCCTGGCTTCGCCCGCAACTTCCTGCTGCCACAGGGCCTGGCCCTGCTGGCATCGCCGGGCAACATCAAGCGTTTCGAGCATGAGAAGAAGAAGATCGATGCGCGCCACGATGCGGCTCTCGAAATCGCGACGGCCGAAGGCGCGAGGATTTCGGGCGTCAAGCTCGAGTTGAAGAAGCGGGCGATGGAGACCGGTACGCTTTACGGATCGGTTTCTGTCGCCGACATCGTCGCCGCCCTGCAGGAAAAGGGTATCGAGGTCGATCGCCGGCAGGTCGATCTGGCAGGCGGCATCAAGACGGTCGGCGACCACATCGTCCGTATCGAGCTGCATGCCGACGTCGTAGCGGAGCTGGCCGTAACCGTCGCCGCCGCAGACTAGTGGCGTGAAGGGCGGCGATCCGCATCGCGAGCTGAAACCCGGTGCGGGAGCGTCCGGGCCGACGATCGAGAGATTCCTCGGCGATCCGACAAGAAGTATCGAAGACTGGCGATGGCTGTGGACCGGGGACGAAGCGTTTCCGATTCGCAGCCATCGCGGTTTTTTGGGCCGCCTGGTGGTCTTCTGGAAGCGGCTGGCACGCCCCTTCGTCCAGGCCCCGCAGCGCGATCTTTGGGACCGGCAGCGGGTCTTCAACCTCGTCCTGCTCGAGTATCTCCAGCGCGGCGAGGATGTCCGCAAGCAGGTCCAGGAGGTGCACGAGCACCGGATCAACCATCTGGACGCGGTCTATCGCGAGGGCCTAAACGAGATCATGCAGCACAACGACGCGCTCTTCTCGCGCGTCGATCAGAAGCTCGACTTCCTCCGCCGCGAAACCCGTACGATCTGGGGCAGACTCGGTGCGGCGCTCGCTCTGGCAGAGAAGGGCGGCCTGCCGGCGGTCATCAAGGCGCAGGAAGAGCACGTCTACGTCGAGCTCGAGCGCCGCTTCCGCGGCACCGAGGAGGAGATCGCCGAGCGGATCTCCCGGTTCCTGCCGAACCTCGAGGGGCGCGGCGAGGTTCTCGATCTCGGCTGCGGACGGGGCGAGGCGCTGGCGGTCCTGCGCGGGCGGGAGATTCCGGCTCGCGGTGTCGACCTCTCGGCGTCGATGGTCGCGGAATGCCAGCGCAAGGGGCTCGCCGCCGAAGTGGGCGACTTGCTGGATTATCTGGCCGGGGTCGCCGAGGGACGATTCGGTGGAATCGTGTCGTTCCACGTCATCGAGCACCTGCCGCCCGAGGTTCTCGACCGGCTGGCGCGGCTCGCCTGGCGGGCTCTGCGCCCCGGTGGCGTGCTGATTCTGGAGACCCCCAATCCGCTCTCGCTGGTCGTCGCGGCGCGCAACTTCTGGCTCGACCCGACGCACAAGCGTCCGGTGCATCCGGAGAGCCTCAAGTTGAGCCTCGAGCTGGCCGGGTTCGATCCGGTGGAGAGGATGGACCTGCGCCCGTTCCCGCGAGGTCGAGCGCCTGCCGGAGATCCGGGTCGACGCCGTCGCCGCCGATCAGCGCGCCCTGGCCTTCGAGATCAACTCGTTGCGCGACCGCTCGACGACCTGCTCTTCGGCTGCCAGGACTACGCCATCATCGCCAGCAAGCCCGGCCTGAGTCCTGCTCGCTTCCGCGGTCTCTTCCACGGTTTCGGTGCGGGAAGTTCTCCGCCGTCAGGCCGTCGGGCATGCGCTCGCGTTCCTTGGCGGCGTAGAACGGGCGTTGCTGGGCCCAGGGCAAGTCGAGAATTGTCGCCCAGCGCGATTCGTAGAGGCGATCCGGTCCGGTGCCCGGCGAGAAACGCCTCGTTGATCGTGCGCTCTGCCGCGGGGGTTGCGGCGAGGCCGGTGCGGTACTCGACGGTGCGGAACTCGACTCCCGGGGGAACGGCGAAGCGCTCGCCCTCCTGCAGCCAGCCATCGCGCAGGCCGCTCTCGGCGATCTCTCGCCAGATCGGCAGGGCGGCCTCGGCACCGGTCATCTTCTTGCCGAGGGAACGCTTCTGGTCGTAGCCGACCCAGACGAGGATGGTGAAGCGCGGCGTATAGCCGACGAACCAGGCGTCGGTGTAGTCGTTGGTCGTGCCGGTCTTGCCGGCGATGGCGAGCGGCAGGTCGGCCAGCCTGCGCTCCGGTCCCGCGATCGACGACACCTTCGAGCATGGAGGTGAGCACGAAGGCCGTCGCCGGCTCGAGAGCCTTGGTCGCCTCGATCTCGTGCTGCTCGAGCGTTCCGCCGCTACCGGAGAGAACGCGCTCGACCAGGTAGGGTTTGACCAGCACTCCCTGGTTGGCGAACGCGGCGTAGGCCGCGGCGACCTCGATCGGCAGCAGGTCCGCCGCGCCGAGCGCCAGGCTGGGGTAGGGCGGCAACGGGACGGTGATGCCGCAGCGGCGCGCGAAGTCGATGGTCGCGCGCGGCGCCGACGAGGTCCATCAGCTTCACCGCGGTGACATTGACCGAAAGCTCGAGCGCGCGCCGGAGGGTCAGCATGCCGTAGTACCGGCGGTAGTAGTTCCGCGGGACTGTAGGTGGGCAGACCGTCGGCGCCGGGAAACAGGGCGGGAGCATCGAACAAGCGTGTCGGCGGCGGTGAAGCCGTTCTCGAGCGCGGCGCCGAAGACGAACGGCTTGAAAGACGAGCCGACCTGGCGCAGCGCCTGGTTGGCGCGGTTGAACCGGCTGCGGCGGAAGTCCCAACCGCCGACCATGGCGCGAAGCGCCCCGGTGGCGGACTCGAGAACCACCACGGCGCCCTCGACCTCGGGCTCCTGCTCGAGCCGCCAGTAGGATCTCCTCCGGGCGCTTCGGATCCTGCGCGCGACGGAACCAGGCGATGTCGCCGATGCGCAGGATCTCGGACGGGGACCGCCGGGAGGTCCAGGCGATCCCGGGCGCCTTGACCGCGATCGCTCCTTCCGGGGTCCGTATGCGTGCCTCTTCGCGGCCGCTCTCGAGGACCAGGCCAGGGACCCAGGTGTCCGGAACCGGGTTGCTGCCGGCGAGCGCCTCGATCGCGTCGCCTTCGAGGTCGAGTTTCTGGCCACGCAGGATCGGTCCACGCTAGCCGCGCCGGTGATCCAGCCGCAGGAGTCCGCCGCGCAGCGCCGACTCGGCCGCGCTCTGGATTCGCGTGTCGAGGGTGGTCTGGACCTGCAGGCCTTCGTGATAAAGCCGGTCGACGCCGTAGATCTTCTCGAGGTGCTGGCGCACGTCCTCGGCGAAGAACGGAGCCGAGCTCCGCCTGCCGGGGGGTGCGGACGACCACCAGCGGGACTGGCGATGGCCTGGCGACGGTCGGCGATCGGAGATGAAGCCCTCGGCGAGCATCCGATTGAGCACGTAGTTGCGCCGCGCCACCACCCGGTCGGGGTGACGGATGGGGCTGAACTAGCTCGGCCGCTGAACGATGCCGGCGAGCGCCGCCGCCTCCGGGCAGCGTCAGCTCCGCGACTCCGTGACCGAAATAGGAGCGCGCCGCGCTCTCCATGCCGTAGTTTCCGTGGCCGAGAAAGACGACATTGAAGTACATCGCGAGGATCTGCTGCTTGGAGAGCTGCTTCTCGAGCTCGACGGCGAGAAACGCCTCCGAGATCTTGCGCCGCCAGCTCTTCTCGTCGGTCAGGAAGAGCTTCCGGGCGAGCTGCATGGTGATCGTCGAAGCGCCCTGGGCGCGCCGCCCGCTGCGCAGATTGACCAGCACCGAACGGACGATGCCGAGGGCGTCGATGCCGCCGTGGCGGAAGAAGTTGCCGTCCTCGGCGGCGAGCAGGGCGTCGCGCAGCAGCGGCGGGATCTCTCCCTGGTCGAGCATGAGGCGCCGCTCGCGCGCGTAGGACGCGAAGGCGACACTGCTCGCGGTCGTAGATCTGGGTGACGAGCTTCGGGCTGAAGTTGGCGATCGCGTCGACGCGCGGGACGTGGATCGCGGCGGCGATCCCCATCCCGGCGGCGATTCCGCAGACGACGACGGCCAGGAACTGCAACAGCCAACGGCGCTTTCGCGCGGGCTTCCGGGAGGCGGCTGGGGGCGGAATCTCGGACGCGCCGGAAGGGGGCTCGTCAGGCGGTACCGACGAAGAAGTCACGGCCGCCATTATAGTCTTGCGTGCGATGGAGGACCGATCGATGAACGATGTCCATGCCGCCCCTGCCGCCGCCCCCGCCGAAGCCGTTCGCTCCCGAGAAGGTCAGCCGGCGGAGGAGGTTGCCAGAAGCCGCTGCTGGTCGGTTGCGGTCTGCTCGCGCTGCTGCTCGGCATCGCCGCGGTCGTCTTCGTGGTCAAGGCGAAGGACGTGCTCGCCTATGCCATGAACCAGCTCCGGGCGGAAGTGGTGGCGAACCTCCCCGAGGACGCTGGAGAGTCCGACCGGCAGCGTGTCGAGACCGGTTTCGATGCCGCGCTCGCCCGCATCCGCAGCGGCGAGATCGATCCGGTCGCGCTGCAGGAACTGCAGAAGAAGCTCACCGGCGCGGCGTCGGCCGCCGCGACGCGCCGTCTGACCCGGGAAGAGCTCGGCGGTCTGCTCGCCGCGCTCGACAAGTTCAATCAGGCCGGCGCCGCGTCTCCCGCGGCTCCTGCAACGCGTCTGCGGACGCCGTCAGGGCAGCCCGCGGAGGAGCAGACCGGCGAGTCCCTCCCGCCGCCAGCCGAGCCGTCGCGGCCTCCCGCCCCTTGAACTCGCTTCGAGCTCGTCTCCCCGTTCTCGCCGCAGGGCGACCAGCCGGCGGCGATCGCGCAGCTCGCGGAGGCCCTCGAGCGCGGCGACAAGGAGCAGGTGCTGCTCGGTGTCACCGGCTCGGGCAAGACCTTCTCGATCGCCAAGGTGGTGGAGCGCGTCGAACCGCCCGACCCTCGTCCTGTCGCACAACAAGACGCTCGCCGCGCAGCTCTTCCAGGAGTTCCGCAGCTTCTTCCCGCACAACGCGGTCGAGTACTTCGTCTCCTACTACGACTACTACCAGCCCGAGGCGTACGTCCCGCAGTCGGACACCTACATCGAGAAGGAAACCAACATCAACGAGGAGATCGACCGCCTCCGTCTGCGCGCCACGAAGGCGCTCTTCGAGCGCCGAGACGTGCTGCTCGTGGCCTCGGTGTCGTGCATCTACGGCCTGGGCTCGCCGGAGGCGTTCTTCGGGATGCTGGAGTTCTTCGAGAAGGGGAGTCAGACCGGGATGGACAGGGCGCTCGCCCGGCTGGTCGCCATGCAGTACGAGCGCACCTCTCTCGACCTCTTCCACGGCAGCTTCCGCGTGCGCGGCGACATGCTCGAGATTCTCCCGGCCTACGACGACAACGCGCTCCGGATCGAGTACTTCGGCGACGAGGTCGAGCGCATCACCCGCTTCGACACCCTGCGCGGCGACGCTCTCGAACAGCTCGATCGGGTCGGCGTCTTTCCCCGCACCCACTACGTGACGCCGAAGGAGAATCTCGAGCGCGCCATCGGATCGATTCAGCGCGAGCTGCGCGAGCGGCTCGACGAGCTGGAAGGGCGAGGGCAAGCTCCTCGAGCGCCAGCGTCTCGAGCAGCGGACGCGGTTCGACCTCGAGATGCTCAAGGAGACCGGCTATTGCCACGGCATCGAGAACTACTCGCGGCACCTCTCGGGGCGCGCGGCCGGCGAGCCGCCGCCGACGCTCCTCGACTACTTCCCGGACGATTTCCTGCTGATCGTCGACGAGAGCCACCAGACCATTCCGCAGGTGCGCGGCATGTATCCACGGCGACCGCTCGCGCAAGCAGACGCTGGTCGACTTCGGTTTCCGCCTGCCGTCGGCACTCGACAACCGGCCGTTGACCTTCGAGGAGTTCGACGCCCGGATCGGCCAGCGGATCTACGTCTCGGCGACGCCGGCCCCCTGGGAGCTCGGCGCGGGTGGGCGGGGTCGTGGCCGAGCAGCTCATCCGTCCGACCGGTCTGCTCGATCCCGAAATCGAGATCCGCCCGGCACGAGGACAGGTGGACGACCTGCTGGCGCGCATCCGCGAGGTGTGCGGCCCGCGGCGAGCGCGTGCTGGTCACCACCCTCACCAAGAAGATGTCGGAGGAGCTGACGCAGTACCTGATGGAGATGCGGCGTTCGTGTGCGCTACCTCCACAGCGACATCGAGACGCTCGAGCGCTCGGAGATCATCACCTCGCTGCGCCGCGGCGAGTTCGACGTCCTGATCGGGATCAACCTGCTGCGCGAGGGACTCGACCTGCCGGAGGTTTCGCTGGTGGCGATTCTCGACGCCGACAAGGAGGGTTTCCTGCGCAGCGAGACGGCGCTCATCCAGACCGCTGGACGCGCGGCGCGGAACCTGAACGGCAAGGTCGTTCTCTACGCGGACGTCGAGACCAACTCGATCCGCCGCACGGTCGCCGAGACGAAGCGCCGGCAGGATCCGCCAGGAGACCTACAACCGGGAGAACGGGATCGAGCCGCGGACGATTCTGAAGGACATTCACAGTCCGCTCGTGGCGATGAGCAATCTCGACTACTCGGCGAGTCTGAGCCCTCGCCTGCTGGAGGTGGCCGACGGACCCGGAGGTTCCCCTCGCGCAGCGCATCGCGCGGATGGAGAAGGAGATGAAGGCCGCCGCCAAGCGCCTCGAGTTCGAGGAGGCGGCGATGCTGCGCGACCGCCTGCGGGAGCTCCGCGAGCTGCAGATCTACGCCGGCTGATGGGGCGATCAGCTGATGGGACGGCTGGGCTGATGCACGACGACCTGCGCCGGCAGATCGAAGAGCTCCCGGATTCACCCGGGATCTACGTCTTCCGCGAGCGAGGCCGGCGAGGCGCTCTACGTCGGCAAGGCGAAGTCGCTGCGCAAGCGCGTCCCGAGCTATCTCGGCGCGGGACCTCGAGCCGCGCCTGGCGGCGATGGTGCGAGCTCGCGGCCGACTGTCGAGTGCGTGGCGACGCGCGACCGAGGCCGCCGCCCTGATGCTCGAGAACAACTGGATCAAGCGCCACCGGCCGCGCTACAACGTCCTGCTGCGCGACGACAAGACCTACCCCTACCTCAAGCTGACCCGCGAGCCCTGGCCGCGGCTGGTCTTCACCCGCCGCATCCGCCAGGACGGCGCCGACTATTTCGGTCCCTACCTGCCGGGGGGCATGGCCCGGCGGGCCTTGAAGCTGGTCCAGAAGCTCTTCGGCGTGCGCGTCTGCTCGATCGAGATCGACGGCGGCCTGCCGCGGCCCTGCCTGTACCACGACATGAAGCGCTGCCTGGGACCGTGCGTCGCCGGGTTGACCTCGAGACGCCGCCTACGCGCGAGGCCGTCGAAGGTGCGCGGCTTTTCCTCGGCGGAAAGACCGCGCCGCTCTGCCGGACGCCTGCGCGCCCAGATGGAAGTCGCCGCCGAGAGCCTCGAGTTCGAGCGCGCCGCGCGGCTGCGCGACCTGCTGCAGGAGATCGAACGCCAGTCGGCGCGTTCGCCGCTCTCCTCGGTGCACGAGGAGGACATCGACCTCTTCGGGGTTGCGGTGCACGGCAACCAGGCGGCGGTGTCGATCCTGGTCATGCGATCGGGCCAGGTTCTCGACCGCCGCGAGGTCTTCTGGGAAGGCGAGAGCGCCGCGCGCCCGGCGCAGCTGCTCTCCGAGCTCCTGCCCCAGATCTACGACCAGACGACCTTTCTGCCCAAGGAGCTCCACCTGCCGTTCGAGGTCGACGGCGAGGAGGCCTGGCCGACTGGATGTCGGAGCGCAAGGGGGAGCGGGTCTACCTGCGCCATCCCGGCGCGCGGCCCGAAGGCCGAGCGCCTGCGGATCGCCGCCAAGGACGCCGAGTTCGCCTTCCGCCGGCGCTTCCGCATCGATCCGGCGCGCGATGCCGCGCCGCGCGCGCTGCGCGGCACCTCGGTCTGGCGAAGCCCCCGCGGTGGATCGAAGGCTTCGACATCTCGAACCTCCAGGGGACGGCGGTCGTCGCCTCGATGGTGGTCTGGCGGGACGGCCGGCTCCGCAAGGGGGAGTACCGCAGCTTCAACATCCGCGGCTTCGCCGGGCAGGACGACTTCCGCGTCGATCGGCGAGGCGGTCGAGCGCCGCTACCGGCGGCTGCGCGAGGAGTCGGGAGTCCTTCCGGACCTGGTGCTGATCGACGGCGGGCGGGGGCAGCTGGGCGCCGCTGCGGCCGCCCTCGCCGGCCTCGGGCTCGAGGAGCTGCCGCTCGTCGCGCTGGCCAAGCGCGAGGAGGAGCTCTACCTGCCCGGAGCGCCGGAGCCGCTCCGTCTGCCGCGGCGGGACGAAGGGCTGCGGCTGCTCCAGATGCTGCGCGACGAGGCCCATCGATTCGCGGTCTCGCGCCACCGCCGCCAGCGCACCACGGCTTCGCTGCGCAGCCAGCTCGAGGAGATCCCGGGCGTCGGGCCGGCCCGGCGGCAGCTGCTCGCCAAGCGCTACGGAACCTGGAGCTGGTGAGCGGCGGCGCCGATCGACGAGCTCGAGTCACTGCTCGGATCGGCGCTCGGCAGCGCCGTCTTCCGTCATCTGCATGGCGCGCCGACCGC
>CAVRCL010000011.1:0-66593 GCA_963719555.1 Thermoanaerobaculia bacterium
TCGAGATCGGATAGACTTCCGCTCCTATGCGCGGGCCGGCAGCCGAATCACGGGCGATCTGAGCGAGAAGTCGATCCTGACGGTTCTTCAGGACCTGCACTTCCGCCGCTCCACCGGCGTGCTCGAAGTGGACGGCGGCGAGCACAAGCGCCGCCTCTTTCTGCGCGCCGGCAGCCTCTACCTCGCGGGCACCCATCCTCTCGCCCGCCGGCTGGAGGAGCTCGTGCGGGCTCTCAGCGACAGGTCGAGCTCCGCCGCCGCCACCGAAGCGCGGGCGCGCTGCCTCGATCTGGTGGCGAGGATGGCGCGGGTCATCGGCGACTGGCGCACCGGCCGCTTCCGCTTCGTCGAGGATCCCAGCGGCCCTCACCGCGGATCTCGTCGGGCCTCTGCCGACCCGCCGTCTGCTGATGGTCGGCGCGACGGTCGGCGCGACGCCGGCGGAGCTTTCCGCGAGACTGGGCGGCGATCGCGTTCATCTCGTGGCGGTTCCCGAGGGGGAGCATCAGGACGATCCGAGCGATCTGCTGGGCTTCGGTCCTGAGGAGCATTTCCTGCTCGAGCGCGCTGCGCCAGCCGATGACCCTGGGCGAGGTCGCCGCCGAGAGCCCACTCGACCGTGAGAGCGACGAAGCAGCGGCTGGCGCAGCTCCTGGCGGTGAGAAGGATCCGGGTGCTCGAACGCGCCGATGCCGGTCGGCGACGCCGCTCCGGCTCTCGACGGGGCGCTCATCACCGGCTCTTCAGCCGATTCGAACGCGATCTCAAGGAGGAGCCGTTGCGGCTGTCGCCAGGAGGAGTACCAGCGCTCGCGTGGCGGACCTCCTTACGCCGGCTTGGCGCGATGAACTATCTACGAGCTGCTCGAAGTCGATCCGTCGTCCCGGCGGAGCTGGTGCAGTCGAAGTACGAGCTGCTCGCCCGACAGGTCCATCCGGCCAACGAAGCGGCCTACGGCCTGACCGGTCTCAAGCCGATGCTGTCGTTGCTCTTCGAGCGCGCCACGCAGGGTTACCTCGTGCTGGCGGATCCCGAGCGCCGCCGGCAGTACAACCAGACAGAGGCGATCGATCTATCCGGGTCGAGGGTCACCGGCGTCGAGCGCGAAGTCGAGTCGAAGGAGTTGGCGCGGAAATACTTCGAGCAGGCCCAGGCCATGGTGGCGCGTGGCGACTTCCACTTCGGCGTCGAGTTGCTGCAACTGGCGGCAAAGCTGGATCGCCGTGCGAGTACCTGCTCGCGCTGGCCCGCGTCCAGGTCAAGAACCCAAGTGGATGCAGCGTGCCGTCGACTAGCTGCCGGGCGGCGCTCGAGCTCGAACCCCAGAATGCCGACGTGCGCTACCTGTTGGGGGAGATCTACGAGCAGCAGGGGGACCTCGAGAGGGCACGGGCGCAGTACACCGCCGCCGTGCGCGAGGATCCGAATCACCTCCAGGCGAGCGCCAAGATGCGGAGCCTGAACGCAGCGCGGACGGTGCGTCCCGAGATCGAGAGGGGAGCCTGTTCGGCCGCATCTTCCGTCGCCGCGACGGCTGAGCCGCGAGCAGGGTGGTATTCTGGCAGCGGTCGAAGAGCCCGGCGCGGTCGCTCCACGTTCGCGTGGAGAGGAAAGTCCGGACTCCAACGGGTGGCATGCTCGCCAACGGCGAGGCGCAGTGATGCGACGGAAAGTGCAACAGAGAACAGACCGCCCCGCCTTCGGGCGAGGTAAGGGTGAAACGGTGCGGTAAGAGCGCACCGCCCGGCCGGTGACGGTCCGGGGCACGGCAAACCCCATGCGGAGCAAGACCAAATAGGGGGATGGCAGCGCGGGCCGCCCGTCCCGCCCGTTCCGGTTCGCCGGGACGACTTCCCCGGGTAGGTTGCTCGAGGCCGGCGGCAACGCCGGTCCCAGAGGAATGACCGTGACCGGCGTCGCGAGACGCCGGCACAGAACTCGGCTTATCGGGCTCTTCGACCCCTTTTCCCATCGACCCCGCGTGCTGCCGCCTCCGCGTCCGTCCCGGTGATCGCGTCGGCATCGCGGCGCTCTCCGGACCGGTCGACCCGGCGCGGCTGGCCGACGGCATCGACGAGCTCTCGCGGCTCGGGTTCGATGCCGGTGCCGGCGCGCAACCTCGCTCCCGAGCCGGCCTCTTCGCCGGCGACGACGAGGAGCGCGCTGGCGGCCTTCCACGAGCTCGCCGACGATCCCTCGCTCGCGCGCCATCGTCTTCGCCCGCGGCGGGCATGGCCTGCTGCGCCTCCTGCCGCTCCTCGACTGGGACGCGTCTCGCCGCGCGTGCCGCGCGCCTACGTCGGCTACTCGGACCTGACGCCGTTCCTGCTCAACTGTCGTCGAGCGCCTCGGGCTGGGTCGCGTTCCACGGCCCGATGGTCGCGGCGGAGATGGCCCGCGGGCTGTCGGAGAAGAGGGGCGAGCCTCGCTGTCGGCGCTGGCCGGCGAGCGGAGCCGCGAGCTGGCCCTGACGCTGTCGCTGAGTCGCGGTCCGAAGGCGAGGCCGCGGGGCCGCTTGCTCGGGGGCTGCCTGAGCCTGCTCGCGCGCGACGCCGGGGCACGCCTTTCGCCACGCCGCTCGGACGACGCCATCCTCTTCTCGAGGACGTCGACGAGCCGCTCTACCGGATCGATCGGATGTTGACCCAGTTGGGCCTGTCCGGTAGTCTGACCGGCATTCGCGCCATGGTTCTCGGAGCCTGCCATCGCCTCTCCGTATCGACGCCGAGTGCGGCTCGCGCAGATCCGCGACCGGGCGGGCGACCGGCACGGTCGCTCTGCGGACTTGCCTGCCGGGCATCACGACGCCGAATCTCACGCTGCCGCTCGGGTGCCCTGCCCGCATCGACGCCGAGAGCTCGCACCTCGTCATCGAGCATCCCTAGCGCCAGCGAGCGAGATCTGACATGGCGACCACCAAGCCGGTCTTCAAGACCACCAGCAAGAAACCGAGTCTCCCGAACTACACGGTCGAGTTCGAGGCTGGGGAGTTCATCTTCAACGAGGGCGACCTCGGCATGGAGATGTACATCATCCACGAGGGACGAGATCGAGATCCTCAAGCAGATCCAGGGCGACCAGCGTCAGCTGGCGGTGCTCGAGAAGGGCGACTTCTTCGGCGAGATGTCGATCCTCGAGGATCTGCCGCGCACCGCCGCGGCGCGGGCGCTCACGCCGGTCAAGCTGCTGCTGATCAACGGCGCTACCTTCGACCAGATGCTGCGCACCAACCCGGAGATCGCGGTGCGGATGATGCGCAAGCTCTCGCGCCGGCTGCGCGAGACCGATCGGCTGCTGCGCGAGCTTCCCGGCGCCGCCGTGGTGGCGATCGACGAGCCCGTGGCGGCAAGTCCCGCCGCCGCCGCGGAGGCCGAGCTAGGCCGCGGCCCGCAGTGTCTGGTACACGACAAGTCGGGGATGGAGTTCCTCCTGGCGCGCGGTTCCGAGACCATGATCGGCCGGCGCGATCCGGTCACCGGCATCGACCCCGACATCGACCTCACTCCGGCCGACACCCAGCGCTCGATCAGCCGCCGTCACGCCAAGATCTACCGCCGCGGCGCCAAGTTCTTCGTCGCCGAAGAGATCGGCACGATGAACGGCACCTTCGTCAACGGCACCCGCATCGAAACCGGCGTCCCCACCGAGATCAAGTACGGCGACGAAGTCCGCTGCGGCCTCGTCAACCTCAAGTTCCGCGCCGAGTAGCGCCGGCAGAGCTTTCTTCTTTTTGTCATCGAAGCGGCGGTGGTCGCGCTGCTCCGGCACTCGGGATCCAAGGCGGGCTCCTATTTGAAGCGTGGTCGCCCACCTTGGATCCCGAGCGCCCTCGCGTCGCGGTGAGGCCGGGTTGAATGCGCCTTCCCCTGCAACCTTACCGACGAGGGGTGGCCGGACCGAGGGCTCCCATGGGCGCGGAGCGCGCTTCTTCAGCGCGAGCACCCATGGGAATCGGGCCGGACGGGACCCCGAGCGGACTCTGGTCAAAGACCGCGACCAGAGGCGAAGCGCGATCGCGTTAAGCTTCCGGGCAGCGTGCCGCCCGAAAGCTCACCGCTTCGAACCTCTGCTTCCGCTGCACCGATCCGCCTGGACACACCGTTGCGTTTCCTGCGCGGCGTCGGGCCGGGGCGGGCGGAGAAGCTGGCTGGGGTCGGGTTGCGGACGGTGGAGGATCTGCTGCTGACGGTGCCGCTGCGCTACGAGGATCGGCGGCGGGTGGCGCGGGTGGCGGAGATCCAGGGGCCGGGGGCGTGGACGGTCGCCGGGCGGATGGAGGATCTGCGGGCGATCCGCACGCGGCGGCGCGGCCTCGTCATCGTGCGCGGGCGGCTGGTCGACGACACGGGTTCGCTGCCGGTCTCCTGGTTCAATCAGCCGTATCTCCTGACGCGTCTCCAGGCCGGCGGTCTCTGGCTGCTGCACGGCGCGGTGAAAGGGGCCGACTGGGGGCTCTGGGAGATGACCAACCCGACCTGCGAGGCGGTCGATCCCGCCCAGGGCGACCGCACGCGGGCGGATCGTGCCGATCTACTCGCGGCTCGCGGGCATGCCGTCGGCGCTCTTCGGTCGGCTGCTCGAGCAGGCATTGCCGGCGCTCGACGCGCGCCGACGCCGCCGACCTCCTGCCGCCGGAGCTGCTGCGGCGCTACGCGCTTCCTCTGCTGCCGGCGGCGCTGCGCCAACTGCACCGTCCGCGCGCCGACACCGACGTCGAGGCGCTCAACCGCGGCGAGAGCGCGCGCGCATTCGCGCCTGGCCTACGGCGAGCTCCTCGAGTTCCAGCTCCAGCTCGCCCGCCGCCGCGCGGTCGAGACCGCGGTGGAGAAGCGCCACCGCTACCGCATCGACGACCACGCCCGCGCCGCGGCGCGCGCCATGCTGCCGTTCGCCCTCACCGGCGCGCAGAAGCGGGTGGTGAAGGAGATCGTCGACGACCTGAAGCGCCCGCAGCCGATGCTCCGCCTGCTGCAGGGCGACGTCGGCAGCGGCAAGACGATCGTCGCCGCGATCTGCCTGCTGCTCGCGGCCGAGAGCGGTCTCCAGGCCGCCTTCATGGCGCCGACCGAGCTCCTCGCCGAGCAGCACTTTGGCAACCTGCGGCGCCTGCTGGGCGAGCGCTGCCGGATCGAGCTGGTGAGCGCCTCCGGTTCGACTGCCGCGGTGCGCCGCGCGCTCGCCGACGGCTCGGTGCAGATCGCGGTCGGCACCCACGCGCTCATCCAGCGCGGCATCTCGTTCCAGCGGCTCGGGCTCGCGATCATCGACGAGCAGCACCGCTTCGGCGTCGAGCAGCGCAAGGTCCTGCAGTCGAAGGGCGACCAGCCCGACATTCTGGTGATGACGGCGACGCCCATTCCGCGCACGCTCACCCTGACCCTCTACGGCGATCTCGACGTCTCGCAGATCGACGAGATGCCGCCCGGCCGCGGCACGCTGGTGACCGAGGTCCTGCCCGGCGGCGAGCGCAAGGAGGCCTACCGCCGGCTGCGCGCCGCGCTCGCGGCGGGGGCGCAGGCGTACGTCGTCTTCCCGCTGATCGAGGAGAGCGAGGAGATCCCCGCCGACTCGCTCGCGGCGCTCGGCACGAAGGTGCGCGATTACCTCGCTGACTTTCCGAGCGCCGTCCTGCATGGAAAGATCCCGGCGGTGGAGCGCGAGAGGATCATGCAGGAGTTCGCCGCCGGCAGGATCAAGGTGCTGGTCGCCACGACGGTGATCGAGGTCGGCGTCGACGTGCCCAACGCCACCTGGATGATCGTCGAGAGCGCCGAGCGCTTCGGCCTGGCGCAGCTCCATCAGCTGCGCGGCCGGGTCGGGCGGGGCAGCGCAGCGTCGCACTGCCTGGCGATCCACGGCCGGCTCTCGGAGGAGGGGACGAAGCGGCTCGACGTCTTCGCCTCGACCCGCGACGGCTTCGCCATCGCCGAGGCCGACCTCGCGATCCGCGGTCCCGGCGACCTCCTCGGCACGCGGCAGGCCGGGTCTGCCGCGCTTCCGCGTCGCCGATCTCGCCACCCACCTCGCCTGGATCGAGCGCGCCCGCCAGGATGCGCGCGAGATCGTGGCGCGCTTCGACGCCCCCGAGTACGCGCGGCTGCGCGCGCGGGTAGAGGCGCGGGCGCCAGCCTCGGCGACCAGTTGGCGGGGGGCTGAGTGACTCGGGCAATGCGCGTCCTGCTGATCGCCAATACCCTGCCGCCGCACGATCTCTCCGGGGTCGGCGAGCAGGTGCTGCAGCTCGCCGCCGGGCTGCGGGCGCGCGGCCACGAGGTCGAGGTGCTCGGGCCGCGGCGGCCGGCGGCGCGCGCGGGCCGAAGGTCCTCTTTCCGCTCGCCATCGTCCGCCCGGCGCTGCGAGCCGATCCGCCGAGTTCCGTCCCGACGTCGTGCAGGCTGCACGAATCGGACAGCGGCCTCCTGGCGAGGGTCCTCGCGCGGAGTGCAGGGTGCGCCCCGCTGCTCGTCGCTCTGCTTCAGGTGAGCTATGTCGAGGAGCGCCGCGCCGTCCGCCCGCTGCGCCACGGCGCGGAGGTGCTCGGCGAGCCGGGAGGCGATCGAGCTCCGCTTCCGCCGCTTCAAGGCGCCGCTGCAGATCTTCCTCGGCCGGCGCACGGCGCGCGCCGCCGATCTCGTGCTCGCGCCGAGCGCGACGACCGCCGCGGAGCTCGCCCGGGACTACGGCGCGCGCAACACCGCCGTGCTGCCCAACGCCTCGGGCGGCACTCGTCGCCGACCGGAGGCGGTTGCGGGCGTCGTGGGAGTCGAGGAGGGCGGCGAGCCCGGCCTGCTCTTCGTCGGCCGGCTGCGCCTGCGCAAGGGGGTCGAGGTGCTGCTGCGGGCGCTCTCGCGTGCTGCGCGCCCGAGGCGACCGCCGCTGTCCCCGCGCTTGCGGATCGCCGGCGACGGCGAGCACCGGCAGGCGCTCGAGCGCGCCGCGGTCCGCTTCGGGGTGCGCGACCAGGTCGACTTCCTCGGCCGGCGCGGGCCGGCCGAGATCCGCTGGCTCCTCGAACGCTCCGCGGCGCTCGTCGTGCCGTCGATCTACGAGGGGATGCCGCTGGTCATTCTCGAGGCGATGGTCGCCGGCGTGCCGGTGGTCGCGAGCCGGGTGAGCGGCATTCCGGAGGTCGTGCTCGACCCGGAGACCGGCTGGCTGGTGCCGCCCGAAGACCCGCCAGCGCTCGCGGCGGCCCTCGCCGAGCTGCTCGCCGATCCGCCGAGCGGCGCGCCGGCGCGGCGAACGCGGGCGCCAGCGGCTCGAGGAGAGATATCGTCCGGAGGTGGTGGCCGGAGTCTGGGAGTCGAGAGTCGGCGCGCGCCCTCGAGGAGCGCAGCGAGCGGGAGCCAGGGATGAACCGATTCGCCAGGATCATGCAGCTTCTGGGCTGGGCCGGCGCCGCGCTGTTGACCGTGGTCTGGACGCAAGGGTTACTTCGTCCGCGGCGAGACGCCGGAGCTCGCGCGCCACACCATGATCGCGCTGGCGGCCGCTTGCCTGTGCGTCCTGCCGCGATTCTGGACGCTGCCTACCTTCTGCTCGCGGCGCGCGGACGGGCGACGCGGCAGCGCGCGCACCGCCCGCCGGTGAAGGCGCGCCGTCGCCGACCGGCGAGCGCGCGCACCGGCTGCGGCGCGATGCGCTGGCGGCGGCACTCTTCGCCCTGCTCGCCCTGTCGGCGTCGTTCAGCCTCGGCGGGGCGATCCTCCTGCGCCGGGTGGATCCGGTCACGCACGCCGTCGCGGGGTTCGTCGTGATCCTGTCGCAGATCGTCGCCCTCTTCCTCGAGCGCCGCGCCCTGCTCGCCGATAGCGTCGAGATGCGCAGGATGGGGGAGACGGAGCCCGTCCGGGAACCCGTCTGAACGCCGCCAACTGCTATACTGTCGGCCGTTCGTCCCGTTCCGTGTCCCCCGGTCGTACAGCTTGAGGAAGCGGCGCCGGCGGAGTGACGCCGGAACCTGAAGGAGCCTCTGTGTCGGACTCTCAAATCGTGCTTTCTGGAATGCGTTCGACCGGGAAGCTCCATCTCGGCCATCTCTTCGGCACGCTGCACAACTGGGTGGAGCTGCAGGAGAAGCATCGCTGCTTCTTCTTCGCCGCCGACTGGCATGCGCTGACCAGCGACTACGCCGACCCCTCGCGCGTGACCGAGAACACCATCGAGGCGCTCGCCGACTGGATCGCGGCGGGCATCGATCCCGAGAAGTCGGTGGTCTTCGTCCAGTCGATGGTGCCGGAGCACGCCGAGCTGCACCTCATTCTGTCGATGATCACGCCGCTCGGCTGGCTCGAGCGGGTACCGACCTACAAGGACCAGATCCGCGAGATCGAGAATCGCGATCTGAACACCTACGGCTTCCTCGGCTATCCGGTCCTGCAGACCTCGGACATCATTCTCTATCGCGCCAACTTCGTCCCGGTCGGCGAGGACCAGGCGAGCCACCTCGAGCTCTCGCGGGAGATCACGCGGCGCTTCAATGGGCTCTACGGCGACGTCTTTCCGGAGCCGCGCGCCCTGTTCACCAGGACGCCGAAGGTGCCTGGGCTCGACGGCCGCAAGATGTCGAAGTCCTACGACAACGCCATCAACCTCTCGGACCCGCCGGCGGTCGTGCGCCAGAAGTGCATGACCATGTTCACCGATCCGACCCGGGTGAGGAAAAGCGATCCCGGCCATCCGGAGAGCTGCAATCTGTTCGAGTTCCACAAGCTGCTCTCGCCGTCGGACCTCCAGGAGCGCGTCGCGCGCGACTGCCGCGCGGCGACGATCGGCTGCGTGGAGGACAAGAAGCTCCTGGCGGAGGAAATCATCGCCCTGCTGGAACCGATCCAGGTCCGTCGCCATGCGCTGCTGCGCGAGCGCGGGACGCTGCTTCAGCTGCTGCGCGACGGGTCGGCCCGCGCCCGCGAGCGCGCCCAGGAGACGATGGCCTTGGTCCGCGGTGCTCTCGGACTCGATTACGACCGCCTGCTCCACCAGGAGCTGCAGTGAGCCAGGCGCCGACGGTCACCCGCCTCCTGCCGGACGACTGGCGCGTCCACCTGCCGGTGTTCGACGGCCCCCTCGACCTGCTGCTGCACCTCATCAAGCTGAACGAAGTCGAGATCACCGACATTCCGGTAGCGACCATCTGCGACCAGTTCCACGAGTACCTCCGCCTGATGGAGGAGATGGACCTCGACATCGCCGGCGAGTACATTTACGAAGCGGCGCTGCTGATCCAGCTGAAGTCGCGGCTGCTCCTGCCGCGACCGAAGAAAACCGACGGCGAGCCGGTCGACGAGGATCCCCGCGGCGAGCTCGTACAGCGCCTGCTCGAATACCGCCGGATCAAGGAGGCGGCGCAGGCGCTGGCCGAGGTCGACCGCATGCGGCTCGGACTCTGGGCGCGACGCAAGCCCGCCTGGGAGCAGGAGGAGGGCGAAGAGGTCGACCTCGACGAGGTATCGCTCTTCGATCTGCTCTCGGCCTTTCGCGGCGTCCTCGACCGCTACGATCGCGAGAACCCCGATCCCATCCTGCTGCCGGCCGAGAGCTACCCGGTACGCGGACAATTCGAACGCCTGCTCGAGATCCTCAGCGCCGGGGCGCCGTTCGACTTCATTCACGACTTGAGGACCCGCAGTTGCCGCGCCGAGGCGATCGCCGCTTTTCTCGCGGTGTTGGAGCTCGCGCGCTTGCGCCTGGTGAGGATCCACCAGACGGAGAACGGCGCGATCGTCCTCTACCGGACGACGCTCGATCTCACCGCCGAAGATCTGGAGAGTGTGGACGCATGAACGGTCGAGCCGATCTCGAAGCCGCCCTCGAGGCGGTGCTGTTCGCAGCCGCCCAACCGGTGCCGGTAGAGCGCCTGAGCGCCCTCTTCGAGGGTGTCACGGTTGAGGATTTCGACGCCGCCCTGGCGGCCCTTCGCGCCCGCTACCAGCCGGAGCCGGGGCGAGGCCTCTTCATCGAAGAGGTTGCCGGCGGGCTTCGCATCGTGACGGCGGCGGAGTACCATGTCTATCTCAAGAAGTTCTTCGACGCCGCCGGCGGCAACAAACTGTCGATGGCCGCGATCGAGACGCTCGCGATCGTCGCTTATCGCCAGCCGGTGACGGTGCCGGAAGTGCAGGAGATGCGCGGCAAGCAGTCCCAGGCGGTGATCCGCAACCTGCTCGAGAAGCGCCTGTTGCGGATCTCGGGACGCAAGGAAGTGGTGGGGCGACCCTTCCTCTATGCCACGACGCGCGAATTTCTGATGCACTTCGGACTGAAGAATCTGGGCGAGTTGCCGCCCCTCGAGGAGTTCGAGGAGACCTTCGGCAGCGAGACGAACGATGCAAACGACCTGATGAACCCGATCGACCCGATGAGGCCGCTCGACTCGCCGGAACCGCTGGAGGCGCGCGAATCCCGCGCGTCGATGGAAGCGGAAATTTCGACAGCGATCGAGGCGGATGCGGACAGGGTGGAGGAATCGTGACTGCAGAGAGGCTGCAAAAGATCCTGGCGAGAGCCGGCGTCGCTGCCCGCAGAAAGGCCGAAGACCTCATGCGCGAGGGGCGGGTCACCGTCAACGGACGGGTCGCCGTGCTCGGCGAGAAGGCCGATCCGGCGGTCGACTCGATCAAGGTCGACGACAAGAGGATCCAGTGCCTGACCTCGCACCGGTACCTGCTTTTGAACAAGCCACGCGGCTACCTGACCGCGGTCGAGGACGATGCCGGCCGGCCGACGGTCATTCAGCTCGTGCCGCAGCAGTGGCGCAAGGCCCTGATTCCGGTGGGGCGCCTCGACTACCAGACCGAAGGTCTGCTGCTGCTCACCGACGACGGCGAGTTCGCTCAGCGCATCTCGCATCCGCGCTACGGCTGCCACAAGACCTACGAGGTCAAGGTGAAGGGGACGCCCGACGAGGCGCAGCTCGACCGCCTGCGCAAGGGCATCGTGCTGGAGGGGCGGCGCACGGCGCCGTGCCGCATCACCTGGATGAAGAGCACCGGCAGCCGGGACGAAGAGGGCGGCAACACGTGGTTCGCGGTCGAGCTCTCCGAAGGGCGGACGCGGCAGGTGCGCGAGATGTTCTTTCGCATCGCGCATCCCGTGCAGAAACTGCGCCGGGTGGCGATCGGCCCGCTCCGCGACACCGAGCTGCCGGTAGGGGCATTGCGCGAGCTCTCGGATCGCGAGCTCTCCGTGCTGCGCCGGGCGACGGACAAGGTGGTCGCGAAACCGGCCCGGCCGCGCACCGCCAAGCGTCCGGAGCAGCGTTCGGCGGCGGAGCCCGCCGCCACGGCACGTCCGAGACCGTCCGGCCCGTCCCGCCCGGCCCTCCGGCCGGCCCTGATGCCGACAAGCGGCGCGCGCCCGGGCGCGGCGCGCCGGCGCGAGCCGGCAAACCCGGCGGCAAGTCCGCCGGTTCACCCCGGACCGCGCGCACGAAGTGAGTACCGACCTGCCCACGACGCCACCGACTCCGCCGGCCCGACGCGATCGTGGTGGCGATCGACGGCCCTGCCGGGGTGGGGAAGAGCACCGTGGCGCGCCGCCTGGCGGCGCGCCTGGCAGTTCCCTATGTCGATACCGGCGCGATGTACCGCGCCACCGCCCTCTATCTCGCCGACCGGAACATCGATCCGGGGACCGTCCCGCCGTCGCGCAGGCGGTCGCAGGCCTGCCCCTGCGGCTGGTGCTGCACGGCGGCGGGGCGCGGGTCGAGCTCGCGGGCGAGGATCCCGGAGAGCGCCTGCGTCGTGCGGAGGTCGCCTCGCTGACCTCGCGGATCGCGGTGCACCCGGAGGTCCGGCTGCGTCTGGTCGCCCTGCAACAGGAGTTCGTGCGAGCGACACGGTGGAGTGATGGAAGGGCGCGACATCGGCACCGTCGTCGTCCCGGCGACGCCGTTCAAGTTCTATCTCGATGCGGATCCGGCGGTGCGCGCCGAGCGGCGCCACGCCGAGCTCGCCGGGAAGGGCGCCACGACCGATCCGGCGGAGGTCGCCCGCCAGCTCGCCGAGCGTGACGCACGCGACAGCTCGCGCAGCGAATCTCCCCTCCAGGCCGCGCCGGATGCCTGTCACATCAACACCGGCGGCCTCCTGCCCGAGGAGGTCGTGGACGTGATGCTGGCCGAGATCCGGCAGCGCTCAGGGCGCACCTCGAAACGCACTCGCAGGTTCGGCGGGTGCCGGCGACCGCCTCAGGTCGACAGGCGCTCGAGCACGGCGCGATCCCAGTGGCGCGGGCCCAGCGTCTTGACGTCGGCGATCCTCGCCTCGGCCATGCGATCGGCGGCGACGGCCGTCGGGATGCCCTCGCGCCGGGCGATCGCGAAGACCCGCAGGACGTTGTCGAAGATGCCGCGCGCCCGGCGCAGGGCGCGCTCCTGGTCGTAGCCGATGAACTCCTGGAAGACGTTGATCAGTCCGCCGGCGTTGATCACGAAATCGGGCGCGTAGAGGATTCCCCGGGCGTCGATCTCGGCGCCGTGCCGGGCGGCATCGGCGAGCTGGTTGTTGGCGCCGCCGGCGACCGCCTTGGCTTTGAGCCGGGGAAGGGTCTCGTCGTTGAGGATCGCGCCCAGCGCACAGGGAGCGAAGATGTCGCAATCGACGTCGTAGATCGCCTCCGGCGGGACGATCTCGACGCCGAGAGCCTGCGCCTCGGCGATCGCGTCACGATCGATGTCGCAGCCGATGATCCGCGCACCCTCGTCCTTCAGGTAGCCGGCGAGATAGCCGCCAACGCTGCCGAGGCCCTGGATCGCCACGGTGCGCGCGCCGAGCTCGGTCGATCCCCAGAGGGTCTGCGCCGCCGCCTTGATGCCCTGGAGCACACCCAGCGCGGTGACCGGCGAAGGGTCGCCGCCGCCGCCGAGTTCCGGGCGCGACGCCGGTGACCCATGCCGTCTCCTGCGCGATGAGCTCCATGTCGGCGGTGTCGGTGCCGACGTCCTCGGCGGTGATGTAGTGCCCGCCGAGCGAGTCGACGAAGCGGCCGAAGGCGCGAAAGAGAGCCTCCGACTTGTCCTTCTTGGGGTCGCCGATGATGACCGCTTTCGCCCCGCCGAGGTTGATGCCGGCGGCGGCGGCTTTGTAGGTCATGCCGCGCGACAGCCGGAGCGCGTCGGTCATGGCGGCGTCGAAGCTCTCGTAAGGCCACATCCGCGTCCCGCCGAGGCCGGGGCCGAGGACGGTCGAGTGGATGGCGATGATCGCCTGCAGGCCGACCTCCCGGTTCGAGCACAGCAGCACGCGCTCGTGCCCCATCTCCTTCATCTCGGCAAAGGCGTCCATGCGATCTTCCTCTCGTGCCCGAAGGGCCAATGTTTAGGGGGGTACCGCGAAAGCCCGCGGAGTCTACCGCACGGGCCCCGTACAATCGCCGCATGAGCCGCCGCGCAGATGCCGCCTGGGTCAAGGAGCTCGCGCTCGCCGCGGGCTTCTCCCGCGCCGGCATCGCGACCCTCGCTCGCCTCCGCGACGGCCGCTGCCAACGACCGCTGGCTCGGCGAAGGCGGGCATGCCGGCATGGAGTACCTCGGCGCGCCACGCGGCGCTGCGCCACGATCCTCGCACCCTCCTTCCCGCCGCGCGGAGCGTGCTTTGCGTCGCGCTCGACTACGCGCCGCCGGCAGACCCGAGCCCGGCAGCCTGCGGGCGATTTCTGGCCGGGTGTCGCGCGCTACGCGCGCGGCGAGGACTACCACGATTCGATGCGCGAAAAGCTCGGTAAAGTGAAGGCGGCGATCGAAGCGGAGGTGCCCGGAGTCGAGGCGCGGATCCTGTGTCGACACGGCGCCCTTGCTCGAGCGCGAGTGGGCCGCGCGCGCTGGCTTGGGCTCGTTCGGCAAGAACACCAACTTGCTGCACCCCGTCGCGGGCTCCTTTTTTCTATTAGCCGAGCTTTTGCTTTCGCTCGATCTGGCACCCGACCTGCCGGTCGCCGACCTGTGCGGCATCCTGCACGCGCTGCTTGGAGGCCTGCCCTACGGGCGCGCTGTCGCCCTATCGGCTCGAGAGCTCGCGCTGCATCAGCTACTGGACGATCGAGCATCGCGGCGACATTCCGGCCGACGATCCGCGCGGGGATGGGGCAGTGGGTCTTCGGCTGCGACATCTGCCAGGAGGTCTGCCCGTGGAACGGCGATCCGGTGGGGGAGCTGGCGGCGGAGTTCGCGATCCCTGCGGCGCGCCAGGCGCTGTCGCTCGCCGGCGTCCTGGCGCGGCGGGGAGAGCGACCTCCGGGCGCTCCTGCGCGGCACGCCGCTGCTGCGTCCCAAGGTGGAGGGCCTGAAGAGAAATGTCGCGGTGGCGATGGGCAACCGGCGGGATCCGGGATATATTGGCGCCCTGGCCGAGGCGCTCGAGAGCGGCTCCCCTTGGTTCGCCGGCATTGCGCCTGGGCCCTGGGCGAGATCGGCACAGCGGAGGCGAAGGAAATCCTGCAGCGAGCTCTCGAAGGCGAGGCGGATCCGGACCAGCGTTTCGAGCTGGCGACGGCCCTCGGCCCCCTTTGACAGCCCGCGTGCAGCGACCCATATACTTCAAAAGCTCGAATTCTCAATAGCTTAGAATCTCGAGTCCCCTTCCAGGGGCACAGGCTTCGGCCTGAAAAAAATCCAAACCAGGAGGTAGTACCGGAATGAGCTTGGGCAAGCAGCGCGCGGAAATCGATGAGGAGATGAGCGCCGAGGACCAGCGCGCTTACGAGCAGTTCATCGGACATGTACGACCAGAGCATGCGCAATCTCGCCGAGGGCGAGATCGTCAAGGGCCGGGTCGTGACGATCACCAACAACTCCGTGGTGATCGACGTCGGCTACAAGTCGGAAGGTCTGATCCCGGTCGCGGAATTCTTCAACGAAGAGGGCAAGCTGACCGTCGCGGTCGGCGACGACGTCGAAGTGCTCCTCGAGAAGACCGAGGACCTCGAAGGCCACATCCTGCTGTCCTACGCCAAGGCGGCGCGCATGCGCGTCTGGACCGACGTGGAGAACAGCTTCAAGGAGGGCCGCATCATCAAGGGCCGGGTCATCGACCGCATCAAGGGCGGCCTGACGGTCGACGTCGGGCGTCCGCGCGTTCCTGCCGGGCTCGCTCGCCGACATCAAGCCGGTCAAGAACCTCGAGAGCCTGAAGGGCCGCGATCTGGAGTTCAAGGTCATCAGCCTCGACCGCCGGCGCAACAACATCGTCCTGTCGCGCAAGGCCGTGCTGGAGAAGGAGTACGAGCGCAAGAAGGGCGAGACCCTCGAGCGCCTCCAGGAGGGCGAGCGCTCAAGGGCGTGGTCAAGAACATCACCGACTACGGTGTGTTCGTCGATCTCGGCGGCATCGACGGCCTGCTGCACATCACCGACATCTCCTGGGGCCGGGTCAACCACCCCTCGGAGCACTTCAACGTCGGTGACGAGGTCGACGTCATCGTGCTCAAGTTCGACCGCGAGTCCGAGCGCGTTTCCCTCGGCTACAAGCAGCGGCAGGAAGATCCCTGGATCCACGTCGACCAGAGATATCCCGGTCGGCACGCGCGTCGAAGGCAAGGTGGTCAGCCTCGTCGACTACGGCGCCTTCGTGGAGCTCGAGGAGGGTGTCGAGGGCCTCGTGCACGTCAGCGAGATGTCGTGGACGAAGAAGGTGGTCAGCCCGGCGAAGCTCCTCGTCCCCGGTCAACAGCTCGCCGCCATCGTCACCGAGCTCGACCTCGGGCAGCGCCGCATCAGCCTGTCGCTGCGCCAGATCGAGCGCAATCCGTGGGAAGGCCTGTCGAATCTCTTCCCGGTCGGCTCGATCATCGACGGGCGGGTGCGCAACCTGACCGAGTTCGGCGCGTTCGTCGAGATCACCGAGGAGATCGACGGCCTCGTGCACGTTTCCGACATGAGCTGGACCAAGCGCATCAAGCACCCGAGCGAAGTCCTGAAGAAGGGCGACACGGTGCGCGCGCGGATCACCAACATCGACGTCGACAACCAGCGGGTCTCGCTGTCGATCAAGGAGTTCCTGCCCAACGAGTGGCAGGAGTTCGTCGAGAACAACCGGGTCGGCGACATCGTCACCGGCCGCGTGGTGAACGTCACCGACTTCGGGCTGTTCATCGACATCTTCGACGGACTCGAGGGTCTCGCGCACATCAGCGAGATCGACTTCGCCGGCGGCAAACTGGAGGGCACGTTCCCGGTCGGCAAGTGGGTCCGGGCGCGCATCCTCAGGATCGAGCAGGACGAGAAGAAGGTCGGCCTCACGGTCCGCGGCGTGTCGCAGCCGAGCGACGAAGAGATCGCCGAGCTGGAGTCGGCGGCTGCGAAGGCGATCGTGCCCGTCGAGCCCCACGAGCGATGCCAGCGAGCCGGCGGAGTCGGACGGCGAACCTTCCTGAGTTGGTAAAGGGGTAGCCCGTGCAGCCGGCGAACGACGGACTCACCAAGGCGGATCTCGTCGAAGAGGTGGCGAGAACCGCCCAGCTGACCAAGAAGCAGGCCGAAGCGATCGTCAATCTCGTCTTTCAGACGATCATCGACTCGCTTCGTGACGGGTCCAAGATCGAGCTCCGCGGGTTCGGCAGCTTTCGCATCCGGAATCGTGGTGCGCGGCTCGGCAGGAATCCGAAGACGGGGGAGCGGGTCGAAGTCCCCCCGAAGCGGATTCCCTACTTCAAGCCGGGCAAGGAGCTCAAAGAGCAGCTCAACCAGACGGAACCCTGACCGGAGATTCGGTGACCGAAGCTGCGAAATCGAGTTTTCCGGTGCGGGCCTTGCTGCTCGCGCACTGTCGCCTGGTTGCTGCCGGTGTCCGGGCATCTTCTCCTCGGCAAGAGGTTCCGGGCGCTCGGCTTTGCCGTCGTCCTGCTGATCGCTTTCGGCCTCGGCCTCCGGCTGGAGGGGAATCTCTACCGGCCGGTGGCGGGTCAGCCGCTCTCCTATCTCGCGACGCTCGGGGCGATGGGCATCGGCGCCCCCTACTTCGTCGCGCGCTACGGCGCCGGATACCAGGGGAGGCCCGAGGCGCCAGGGCTTCGAGTACGGCACCGTCTTCCTGCTCTCCGCCGGCCTGATGAACCTGCTGCTGGTGCTCGACGTCTGGGACATCGCCCGCGGCCGGAGGGACGACGATTGAGCCATCTCGTCCTGATGACCACCTACGCCGCGCTGGTCGGGCTCTTCTTCGCGCTGCTCTGGCGGCGCGGCCGTGAAGGAGCAGGCGAAGCTCTTCCTGCAGATCTTCCTCGGCATGATGATCGGCGCCATCCTCCTCGGGTGGCTGATGTATCCCTTCCCGACCGGGCCCGCCGCTCCGATCCCATGAGCAGCGGCGACCTTCTGGTGGTCGCCGGGGAGGCTTCAGGAGATCAGCACGGCGCGAGGATGCTGCGCGAGCTCAAGCGCCTGCGTCCCGGCCTGCAGAGTCGTTCGGCCTCGGCTCGGATCAGCTGCGCTGCCGAGGGTGTCGATCTGGTCGCCGACAGCCGCGAGATCTCGGTCGTCGGCATATCCGAGGCGCTGGCTATCCTGCCGCGCGCGAAGGAGATTCAGGATCTGCTGGTCGCGGCCTGCGAGCGCCGGCGTCCCGACGTCGCCGTGCTGATCGACTTTCCCGGAGTTCAATCTGCGCCTCGCCCGCAAGCTCAAGTGGCTCGGGATTCCAGTCGTCTACTACATCAGTCCGCAGGTCTGGGCCTGGCGCAAGGGGCGCGTGCGCGGCCATCTCCGAGCTGGTCGACCGGATGCTCGTGCTGTTCGCTTTCGAGGCCGATTTCTACCGCCGGCACGGCGTGCCGGTCAGCCACGTCGGCCATCCGCTGGTCGATGAGATGACGCTACGCTGCCGGGGATCTGGGACGAGCCGCACAAGCGCGCTCTCGTCCGGGCCGCTGCGGATCGCGCTGATGCCGGGGTCGCGCCGCAGCGAGATCCGCGCCCTGCTGCCGCGCATGCTCGCCGCCGCTCGCGTCCTGCAGCGCCAGGCCGAGATCGAGCCGGTGCTGATCCAGGCGCCTTCGGTGAGCAGCGAGTTTCTGGCGCCCTTCCTTGCCGCGTACGAGGCAGAGACCGGACGGCCGCTGGCGGTCGTGCGCGAGGAGCGCTTCCGCGCGATCGCCGGCGTCCCATCTCGTGCTCTGCGCCTCGGGGACCGCGACGCTCGAGGTCGGTCTGCTGGGCACCCCATGCTGGTGCTCTATCGGCTCGGCGCCTGGAGCTATCTGCTCGCCCGCGCTCTGGTGCGCCTGCCGCATTTCAGCCTGGTCAACCTGGTGCTGCGGCGCGGCTGCGGTGCCGGAGCTGATGCAGGAGGAGACGGCTCCCGAGAACATCGCCGCGCGAGCGCTCGAGCTGCTGCATTCGCCCGACGCGGGTGGCGGCGATGCGCCAGGACCTGGCCGCCCTCCGGCCGGCCCTGGGCCGCTCTGGCGCCAGCCGGCGCGCGGCCCGCGAGATTGCCGCTTTCCTGCCGCCCGCCGCCAAGTCCGCTGCAGATCAGGAGACGACGGCTCCTTCCCGAGGCCGGGCCGCATGAAGCTCCTCGGCTTCCTCCTGCATTACGCCCGGAGCTACTGGCGCTGGGCGATCCTGGCGCTCGGCGCGACGGTGGTCTATGCCGCCTCGACAGTCATCTTGATCCAGCTGCTCGAGCCGATCTTCAGCGAGGTGCTGCAGATCGGCTCGACCGAGATGCCGGGCGGACTCGGCGCCCTGTTGCCCGCCGACGGCGGTGCCAGCGGCGTCCGGCAGCGCCTGCATGCGGCCAGCGGCGCCCGCCGCGGGTGCGGCTTCGCCGGCCGCCAGCGCGCCCGACGTCCTCCAGGAGGCAAAGAAGGCGCGGGTCTTTCTCGACCGCCTGCTGCACGACGGCCTGGAAGCCCTCAAGGCGGCCTTCAGAGTCACGCCTGCGCAGGTGATCTATTTCATTCCGCTGCTTGTTCGTCGTGGTCTTCATCCTGCGCAGCTTCACCGACTTCCTGAACGGCTATGCCTTCCAGCAACTGGGCCTGGGAGCGACCAACGATCTGCGCAACGACCTCTACGCGCGAACCCTCGCGCAGACCAGCCGCTTCCACGCCGAGCATCCCTCGGGGGAGTTGGTGAGCCGCGTCGTGCACGACGTCGGCGTGCTGCAGGCGGCGGTCTCGACCCGGCTCGTCGACCTCGTGCAGCAGTCGGTGACCCTGGTCGGCCTGCTCTGCCTGCTGTTCTCGATCCAGTACAAGCTGGCGCTGTTCTGCGTCGTCGCCGCGCCGCTGGTGCTCTATCCGATCGTGCGCTTCAGCAAGAGCATGCGCAAGACCAGCCACCGCACGCAGGAGCGGACCGCGGACCTCGCCAACCTGGTCTCGGAGTCGTGCCGCGGGCACCGGGTGGTCAAGGCGTTCGGAATGGAGTCGTTCGAGGAGGCGCGCTTCCGCGAGGCGACGCGCCGCCACCTGCGCGCCAACCTGCGCGGGCAGATGCTGTCGAACCTCTCGGGCCGGTCATCGAGTCGCTGGGGGTCATCGGCGCCGGCGTCTTCCTCGTTTTCGCCGGCCGGGCGATCCACTCGCAGACGCATGGAGCCCGGCGTCCTGGTCAAGTTCCTCATCGGGCTGTACGCGATGTACGACCCGATCCGCAAGCTCAACAAGGTGAATCTCGTGGTGCAGCAGTCGATGGCGGCGGCGCAGCGCATCCGCGGTCTCATGACCCTGCCGATCGAGATCCAGGACCGCCCGGGAGCGGGTGACGGCTCCCGACCTCGCGCGCGAGATCCGCTTCGAGAACGTCTCCTTCCGCTACGAGGAGAAGGAGGTGCTCTCGGGCGTCGACCTCGACGGTGCGGCCGCGGCGAGGCGGTGGCGCTCGTCGGCCCGTCCGGCGGCGGCAAGACGACGCTGTGCAACCTGGTGCCGCGCTTCTTCGACGTCACCGGCGGACGGATCCTCATCGACGGCATCGACCTGCGCGACATCCAGCTCGCGAGCCTGCGCGGCAAGATCGGCCTGGTGACCCAGGAGACGGTGCTGTTCAACGACACGGTGCGCGCCAACATCGCCTACGGCCGCAAGGACCTGCCGCTCGAGAAGGTGCGCGAAGCGGCGCTCGCCGCCTATGCCGACGAGTTCATCCTCGAGCTGCCGGAGGGCTACGACACGATCGTCGGCGAGGGCGGCGTGCGGCTCTCGGGCGGCCAGCGCCAGCGCCTGGCGATCGCGCGCGCCCTGCTCAAGAACGCGCCGATCCTGATCCTCGACGAAGCGACCTCGATGCTCGACACCGAGTCCGAGTCGCTGGTGCAGAAGGCGCTCGGCAACCTGATGCGCGACCGCACCACTTTCGTCATCGCCCACCGGCTGACGACGATCACCATGGTCGACCGGATCTTCGTCCTCGAGGCCGGACGGATCGTGGAGCAGGGCACCCACGCCGAGCTGCTGGCCGCCGACGGTCTCTACCGGCGGCTCTACGACCTGCAGTTCCGGGAGTGACGTGCGATCCTCCCGGCCCCGCCGCTCCCGGCGCAACGCGCCGCTCCGGCGGACGACTGGCGCATCGGCCCGGCGAGCCTGGCGCTCTCCGGCCTGATCCGCGGTCTCGCCGCCACGGTCGAGTTCCGACTTCACGACGACGCGACGATGCGCTCCTGGGAGCGCGAAGGCGCGGCCGTTCATCCTCGCCTTCTGGCACCGCTACCTCATCCTGATGCGCTATGCCTATCGCGGCGACGCGGATGAGCGTGCTGGTGAGCCAGAGCTGGGACGGTGAGCTGACCTCGCAGACTCTCGCGCATCTGGGGATCGACACCTGCCGGGGCTCGATCGAGCCAGGGCGGCGCGGCGGCGCTGCGCGATCTGCTGCGGCGCGCGCGCGGCGGACTCGGACCTGGCGTTCACTCCGGACGGACCGAAGCGGACCGCTGCGCCAGGTTCAGCCCGGGGTGATCGTCGCCGCGGCGCTGAGCGGTCTGCCGATCCAGCCGGTGGCGCATCGGCGCGACCCGCCGCAAGCTCCTGCGCAGTTGGGACAGAATGCTCGTGCCGCTGCCCGGCGCCCGGGTCGAAATCGTCTTCGGCGCGCCGCTGCGATCGGCCCGCGGAGCCCGATCCCGGAGGGGGTCGAACGTCTGGAGCACGTCCTCCACGCCCTCGACGCAAGAGCGGCGGCGCTTTCGGGCTGGGCATCGGATGGCCTCGCGGATGGACTGGGGGAAGAGTGACGGACGGTCAGGCCGGCGCGGTGACGCCGGCACCGGCGGGGGCGAGCGATGAAGAGCATGACCGGCTTCGGGCAGGCGATCGTCGAGGTGGACGGACTCCAGGTCTCGGTCACCCTGCAGGGCGTCAACCATCGCTATCTCGACCTCGTCCTGCGGCTGCCCGAGGAGCTGCGCTTTCTCGAGGCGGCGATGCGCGAGCGGCTGGACGCGCGTCATCCGCCGCGGACGCTGCGAGGCGTCCGTCGGTCTTGCGCCGGCTGCACGAGAGCGAGGTCGAGGTCGAGCTCCGGCAGGGGGCGGTGCGCAAGCTCATTGCGGCCTGCCAGCCGCTGGTCGAAGCGGGCGAGCTGGTGGGGCAGCTGACGATCGGCGACCTCGCTGCGCAGCCCCACCTTCCTGCGGGTCGAGAAGTCGGCCGCCTCCTGGAGCGCCGAGGACGACGCCGCCGTCTGGCGGAGCCTCGACGCCGCCCTGGCGCAGTTCGAGGCCAGCCGGGTGGGAGAGGGCGTCCGCATCGGTCAGGCGCTCGACGCCATCCTGGGCCGGCTGCTCGCGGTCGCGGCGACGCTGCGCGACCGCCTCCCCGAGGCCCGCGCGGCGATCGCCGAGAGCGTGCGGCTGCGGTTGCGCGAGTGGACGAGGGAGACCGGCGTCGACGAGGAGCGCCTGCTCTCCGAGATCGCCGTCCTGGCGGAGAAGAGCGACGTCCAGGAGGAGATGGATCGGCTGGCCGCTCACCTCGATCAGCTCGCAGGAGGTTTCGCGGCGCAGCGGGCCGATCGGGCGGCACCTCGACTTCCTCGCCCAGGAGCTGCTGCGCGAGCTCAATACCCTGTGCGCCAAATGCCGCGACACGCGCGTCGTGCAGCTCGGGCTGGATGCCCGGCTGCTCTGTGAACAGATCCGGGAGCAGGTGCAGAATGTCGAATGAACGGACACCGCCGCCAGCAGCATTCGATGCCGCGCGGACACAGGGCGAGCTCTTCCTGCTCTCGGCGCCGTCCGGCGCCGGCAAGACGACCCTGATCCGCAATCTGATCGAGTCGCTGACCGACTCCGGCAGCATGGAGTTCTCGGTCAGCCACACCACCCGCCGGCCGCGGCTGGGGGAGGTCGACGGCAAGGACTACCACTTCGTCGACATGCCGACCTTCCAGCGCATGATCGCCGAGGATCTCTTCCTCGAGTGGGCCGAGGTGCACGGCAACTACTACGGCACCTCGATCGGCCGCGGTCCTGCCGTTCCTCGAGCAGGGGATCGATGTGGTCGTCGACCTCGACGTCCAGGGCGCCGAGCGCCTGATGCATCGCTTCCCGGCGGCCTACAGCATCTTCATCCTGCCGCCGTCCTACGCCGATCTGGTGCAGCGGCTCGACGGCCGGCGCCTCGACGGAGCCGACGAGATCTCCCGCCGCCTGGCCGTATCTCTCTGGGAAATCAAGCGTTTCGACCGCTACCAGTATGTTATTATCAACGACGATGCCGCGCGCGCCAGCCAGGCGCTCGCGGCCATCGTGTTGGAGAAGCGGTGTCGCCTGGCGCGTATGCAGCAACGCGTGGAGTCGATCCTGGCCGATTTTTCCAGCGTCCCAAAGTCCTGACGACGTCGCTGCAGACTGCGGCCCACCTCCACGAGATGGGCGCGCCGAGGAGCCTTCATGGAACAGATTCCCGACCGCATCGACAGCACCTTCCGTTACATCCTGATCGCTGCCAAGCGCGCCGAACAGCTCGTTCGGGGCGCCAAGCCGAGGATCGACATGCCGAACCGCAAGCCTTCGCGGGTGGCGATGCGCGAAGTGGTCGAGAACCTGGTGGACTGGGACTACGGCCCGGCGCCGGTTCCGGCGCCGGTGGAAGCCGTTCCGGGAGACGCACCCGAGTGAGTCCGGCGGGCAGCGGCGCTGCGGGGTCGGCCGGCACGGGCGGCGCGACTGCCGTCGCCGGCCCGGGGCGCCGGATCCTGCTCGGCGTCTGCGGCGGAGTCGCCGCTTACAAGGCGGCGGATCTCGTGCGCCGCTTGCGCGAACGCGGCCACGAAGTGCGTTGCGCCGTCACGCCGACGGCGGCCCGTTTCGTCAGCCCGCTCACCCTCGAGGTCCTGTCAGCGCACCCGGTCTACGGCGAGGAGTATCTCGAGCCGGGATGCCAGGGCAGAGAAGAGCACATCAGCGCCGCCGCCTGGGCGGAGCTGCTCTGCATCGCACCGGCGACCGCGCACATGCTCTCCAGCCTCGCCCTGGGGCTGGCGCCCAATTTTCTCTCGACCCTGGCGCTCGCCTTCCGCGGCCCGGTCGTGGTCGCGCCCGCCATGCACAGCGCGATGTGGGAGAAGCCGGCGCTGCGGGAGAACATCGAGCGTCTGCGACGCGCTGGCGTGGGCATCGTCGGACCGGTCTGCGGGGCGCTCGCCTCGGGCGAGATCGGTCTCGGGCGCCTGGCCGAGCCGCTCGACATCGTGGCCGCCTGCGAGGCGAGCTTCGCCGTGCCGACGTCTCGCCGGACGGACCGTACTGATCACCGCCGGACCGACCCAGGAGCCGATCGATCCGGTGCGCTACCTGGGCAATCGCTCGAGCGGCAAGATGGGCTTCGCCCTTGCCGCCGAGGCGGCACGGCGCGGCGCGCGCACGCTCCTCGTGGCCGGACCAGTCGCGCTGCCTACGCCCCCGGGCGTCGAGCGCCATGACGTCCGCACGGCGCTCGAGATGGAGGATGCCGTGCGCTCGTTGGCCGGAGGGGCCGACCTCATCGTGATGGCGGCGGCGGTGGCCGACTTCCGTCCGGCGAGCTACACCGCGAAGAAGATCAAGCGCCACCTGGGAACGCCTGCGATCGCCCTGGCCGAGAACCCCGACATCCTGGCGGCGCTGCCCAGGCTGGCTCCGAATGCCCTGCGCGTCGGCTTCGCCGCCGAGAGCGTCCTCGCCGCAGGCGAGGCGGCGCGGAAGCTCGCCGCCAAGGGGGCTCACCTGCTGGTCGCCAACGACATCTCGCGCGCCGACATCGGTTTCGGCAACGACGAGAACGAAGTCACGGTGTTCAGCCGTGAGGCACCGCCGGAGCTCCTCTCGCGGCGCCCGAAGCCGGCGCTCGCCAGCGCCCTGTTCGATCGCTTCGAGGCGGCGCTGGCCGCGCTCGCCTCGTAGCCAGAGACCGCGAGCCTGCCGGAGGCGAGTCATGAAACCGGGTCCGACCGAGACGGAGCTCCTGCAGTACCTCGCCGACCTCGGCTGGAGCGATCTCTACCTCCAGCGCGAGTCCGGCGCGCAGGGGCCGGGGGCAGTATCCTCAGGAATAGAAGCAAAAGCTCTCAGTAAAGGAGCCGCGACCGCTGCGCCCTTGGGTCCTTGGCGCCCTGCGGCCGAAGTCGTGGCGGAGCTTGATGCCCTGGCGGCGGTGGTCGCCTCGTGCCGCGAGTGCAAGCTGTGCACGACCCGCAACCTGACGGTCTTCGCCAGCGGTGATCCGCGGGCCCGCCTGATGCTGGTGGGGGAGGGGCCGGGGGCCGAGGAGGACAAGCAGGGGCTGCCGTTCGTCGGTCCGGCCGGGGAGCTGCTGAACAAGATTCTCGCCGCGATCGGCCTCGCCCGCGACGAGGTCTATGTGGCGAATATCGTCAAGTGCCGTCCGCCCGGCAATCGCGATCCCGAGCCGGACGAGGTGCGCGCCTGCCGCGGCTATCTCGAAAACCAGATCGATCTCGTGCGGCCAGCGGTCGTCGTGGCGCTCGGGCGCTACGCCGCGCAAACGCTGCTCGGTACCGACGCCTCGCTCACCCGGCTGCGCGGCGAGTGGCACGATCTGCAGGGCATACCCGTGCGGGTCACCTACCACCCGGCCGCGCTGCTGCGCAATGCCGCCTGGAAGCGACCCACATGGGAAGATATGCAGCGGGTGCGGGATCGACTGGAGTCGGTGAACCCGCAGACGGTGGACCCACAGGCGGCGGACCCAGGGGAGGGCGGCTAGGTGACGAGACGACTCGTGGAGGTTCAGCTTGCCCAGGGCCGCGTCCTGGCCGGTGACAAGGTCGTCCACGGCCTCTTCTCGGACGCCGAGCCGGAGTACCACCGCCTCGGCGCCGAGGGGGCACGCGCAGCGCAGGCTCTCGCTCAGGTGCTCCGCTTCAGGGGCGAGGAGGATCGCACCGCCGAGACCCCGCTCGGCGCGCGAGGACGCACGCTCACCCTCGTCGGCCTCGGCAAGCGCACCGAGCTTCACCGCCGAGAAGGCGCGCGCCTTCGTCGACCGGGCCATCGACTCGGCGCGCAGCTCGCAGGCCGCCAGCCTCGGCCTCGTCGTGCCCGAGCACGCGGCCTTCACCGGCGAGGCCGCGGCGGAGCGGATCTTCCGCCAGCTCGCCCTGGCAGAGTACCGGTTCGACCCCTATCTTCCGCGCCGGCCCGGCGCGCGCCTCAAGTCGGCGACTGTCGCCGTGCCGGCGGCCTGGCGCCGCGTCTACGACTCGGGAGGCGCCCTCGGCGCGGCGATCGCCGCCGGGGTCGCCCTGACGCGCGACCTCGGGAATACGCCGCCCAACCTGGCATCGCCGGAGTGGATCGTCCGCCAGGTGCGCGGGCACGCCCGGCGCTGGGGCGCCACGATGCGCGTGCTTGCCGAACCTGAGTTGAAGCGCCGCCAGATGGGCGGCATTCTGGCCGTCGGCGCCGGATCGAAGAACCCTCCCCGTCTGGTGCGGATCGATCTCGGCAGCGCCTCGAAAGGTGGCCCGGTGATCGCGCTGGTCGGCAAGGGGATCACCTTCGACACCGGCGGGATCTCGATCAAGCCGGCGGCGCAGATGGACGAAATGAAATGGGACAAGATGGGCGCCTGCGCGGTGTTGGGGATCCTCGAAGCGGCCAGCCGGCTGGCGCTCCCGTTCCGTCTCCGCGCCTACCTGGCGCTCGCCGAGAACATGCCGGACGGCGCCGCCTTCCGGCCGGGCGACATCGTGCGCTGCGCCAACGGCAAGACGGTCGAGATCCTCAATACCGACGCCGAAGGTCGCATGGTCCTGGCGGACGCGCTGGCCTGGGCGGCGAGCGACAAGCCCGAGGCCATGGTCGAGTACTCGACCCTGACCGGCGCCTGCGTCGTCGCCCTCGGTCCGACCGGCGCCGGCCTCTTCAGCCCCTCGGACGACCTCGCGCGCGGATTGCTCGACGCCGCTGCCGCCGCGGGCGAGCGTCTCTGGCGGCTGCCGCTCTGGCCCGAGTTCCTCGAGGAGATGAAGGGCAGCCACTCCGATCTCAAGAACCTCGGTGGACGCTGGGGCGGTGCCTGCACCGCCGCGGCATTCCTGTCGCAGTTCGTCGGCGAGGTCGAGCAGTGGGCGCATCTCGACATCGCCGGGCCGGCCTACGTCGGCGGCGACGGCCCCCGCAAGCGCGGCGCCACGGGCTACGCGGTCGCGCTGACGGTGAACTGGCTGCGCGCCCGGGCCGCAGCTGCGGCGGCGGCGGCACCGGCGGCGAGAGCGCTCCGCCGGCAGAGAAAGCGCCGCTGAAACCGGCCCGGATGCCGGCGCCTGTCCGCTCCTCTGCTCGAGGTCTCCGGGCTGGAGATCCGCTTCCCCGGCCGCTCTCGCGGCCGCCTTCTGCCGCGGCCCGGCCGTTCGAGGTCGTCCGGGGCCTCGACCTGACAGTTGAGCGGGGCGAGTTCGTCGGCCTGGTCGGCGAGTCGGGCTCCGGCAAGAGCCTCACAGCGCTGGCGATCCTCGGACTGGTGCCGCCCCCCGGCGAGGTCGTCGCCGGGAGGATCCGGCTCGACGGGCGCGATCTGCTCGGCCTCGCCGAGAGCGAGATGCGGACGATTCGCGGCGGGCGTATCGGCCTCGTCTTCCAGGAGCCGATGGCGGCGCTGAATCCGGTCCTTACCCTCGAGACCCAGATCTGCGAAGCCGTTCAGGCGCACCGCAAGTCCGGTGCGCGGGTCCGTTCCGGCGCTGCCCGGGCGCGCGCCCTCGAGCTCCTCGAGCTGCTGGCGATTCCCGATCCGGTGCGGCGGCTGCGCGAGTATCCGCACCAGCTCTCGGGCGGTCAGCGGCAACGCGCGATGCTGGCGATCGCGCTCGCCGCCGGGCCCGAGCTGTTGATCGCCGACGAACCGACCACCGCCCTCGACGTCACGCTGCAGGCGCAGGTCCTGGAGCTCCTCGCGCGGCTGCGGCGCGAGCTCGGCCTGGCGATCCTGCTGATCACCCACGATCTCGCGGTGGTCGCGGAGAGCTGCGACCGCGTGCTGGTCATGTACGCCGGCGAGATCGTCGAAGCGGCCGCGGCGGAGCGGCTCTTCGCGCGCCCGGCGCACCCCTATGCGCGCGGCCTGCTGGCGTCGATCCCGGTGCTCGGCCAGCCGGCACCGCGCGGCGAGATGCCGGCGATTCCCGGCCAGGTTCCGGCCGCCGACGGCCTGCCGCCGGGCTGCGTCTTCGCGCCGCGCTGCGCTGACGCGGATCGAGCGCTGCGCGGACGAACGCCCGCCCTGGGTCGAGCTGGGAGGAGGGCACGGCGGCCGCTGTCTGCGGCTCCCCGGCCTGCTGCACGGCGAGAACGGCGCATGAGCGCGCTGCTCGAGGTCCGCGGGCTCGCCAAGGAGTTCCCGATCCGCTCCCCCTGGCTGCGCCGGCGGCTCGGAGCGGTAGCGGCGGTCGCCGGCGTCGATCTCGACATCGCGGCGGGCGAGACTGTCGCTCTGGTGGGGGAGTCGGGATCGGGCAAGAGCACCCTCGGACGGATGATCGTGCGTCTCATCGAGCCTACCCGCGGCACGATCCGCTTCCGCGGCGAAGACCTCCTGGCGCTCGCCGGGCGCGATCTGCGCCGGGCACGACGGCACTTCCAGGTGGTCTTCCAGGATCCCTACGGCTCGCTCAATCCGCGCCTGCGGATCGGTGACGCGCTCTTCGAGCCGCTCCTCGTTCATGGCCTGGCCGACCGCCGGGACCGCGGTCGCGCGGGTCGCCGCGCTGCTCGCCGAGGTCGGCATGCCTGCTGAGGCCGCCGACCGGTACCCGCACGAGTTCTCGGGCGGCCAACGCCAGCGCATCGGCATCGCGCGCGCCCTCGCCCCGCAGCCCGACCTCCTGGTCGCCGACGAGCCGGTTTCGGCGCTCGATCTCTCGGTGCGCGCCCAAGATCGTCAATCTCCTCGCCGACCTGCAGCAGCGCCGCGGCATCGCGATGCTCTTCATCGCCCACGACCTGGCGCTGGTGGAGCAGATTGCCGACCGGATAGGGGTGCTCTACCTGGGCCGGATCGTCGAGGAGGGGCCGGCGGCGGAGCTCCTCGCCCGGCCGCTCCACCCCTACACGGCGAGCCTCATCGCCGCCGTGCCGCGGGTCCGCCGGGCCGGCGACGCAGGGCTCGGAGCGCGCTCCTGCCGGCGAACCGCCGAGCCCCGCGGATCCGCCTCCCGGGTGCCCCTTTCATCCGCGCTGTCCCGGCGTTCGCGAACGCTGCCGCAGCGAGCGCCCGCTGCTCGTCGGCGGGCGGGCCGGGCCGGCGGGTCGCCTGCCACTACCCCGTAGGGCCCGAAACAGGCGGGATGGCGCCCGCCGGGGATGGAACTTTTCGCCCATACTGACGTAGAAACCTGTGACGTAAACTTCGCGAATGGAGAGGATACGCATGACGATTCAGATGCGAGTGAAGAATAGACTGCGCCGGACCGATGGCGCTCCAAGGCTGGTGACCCTGCTGGCTGCGGGCGCGCTGATGGCTTCCATCGACCCGCTGACTCCGATCGCCGCGGCTTTCGCCCAGGATTCAGGGATGCCGATCACGGTCGCGACCGCCGTCGGCCCCGAGGTCGGCATGGCGGAGCTGCGGGTCAAGGGCGACGAGATCCACTTGACCCTGGAAGAGGCGGTCGAGCTCGCACTCTCCCGCAACCTCAACCTCCGCACGCAGCGCTACTACCGCGAGCAGGCGAGCCTCGGAATCGTGGAAGCGACCGGCATCTACGACTTCAATCTCCTCGCCAATCTCTTCACCTCGAACGTCGAGAATCCGGCGGCCTCGAACCTCGACGGCGCCGACGTGCAGATCCAAGAGCGCTCCAGCCTCACGGTCGGCGGCTCGCAGCTCGTCCCCACCGGCGGCGTGTTCGGCGTCAGCATTCCCAACGGGCGCTACGAGACCAACTCGAGGTTCTCGCTGCTCAACCCGTCGTTCGACAGCGGCCTCGACCTCTCCTTCACGCAGCCGTTGCTGCGCGGTTTCGGTCGAGGGGCGACCGACTACGGCATCGAGGTCGCCAGGGTCGACCAGTGACATCTCGCAGCAGCAATTCGTCTTCGAGGTCATCTCGACGATCCAGAACGTGGAGAACTCCTACTGGAATCTGTTCGCGGCGCGCTACGCCCTGACGGTCGCCGAAGAGAGTCTCAATCTCGCCGAAGAGCTGCACGCCAACAACAGGGTGCGCGTCGACGTCGGGACGCTCGCCCCGCTCGAGCTCGTGCAGAGCGAAGCCCAGATCGCCACCCGCCAGGAGGCGATCATCCGCGCCCGGGGTGTGGTCGGCGACGCCGAGGATCTGCTCTTTTTCTACCTCAACGTCGATCAGGGTGAGGCCTGGTCCAAGACGATCGTGCCCGACACCGAGGCCATCGTCGAGCATCCGCCGGTCGATCTTTCCCAGGCGATCAGCACGGCGCTCGCTTCGCGGCCCGAGATCGTGAGTCAGCAGCTGAGGATCCAGTCGGCCACCCTCGACCAGACCTTTCTGGCCCAGGACGCCAAGCCTCGTCTCGACCTGCGCGCGACCTACGGCCTCTCCGGCCTGGGCGGCGACGTGGTGATCCGCAATCCAGACGGCTCGGTCGAGTCGACGATCCCGGGCGGCTGGGACGACGCATTCGACCAGGTCACCGGCGCGGACTTCCCGGGCTGGTCGGTCGGTGTCGAGCTCGGCATCCCGATCCAGAACCGCTCAGCCAGGGCGCGCAAGGCGATCGCCGACCTGGCGGTCGAGGCCGGCAAGGACACCGCAAAGCAGCTCGAGCTGCGCGTCACGACCGAGGTCCGGGCGGCGGTGCGAGGCCTCGAGACCTCCCGCGAGCAGCTCGAGTCGGCGAAGGTCTCGACCCGGCTGGCGGAGAAGAATCTCGACGCCGAACGCAAGAAGTACGACAACGGACTGTCGACGGCGTACCAGATCCTGCAGGTCCAGGACGACCTGACGGCGGCGCGCTACCGCCAGGTGGCGGCGGTGACCGGCTATCGCAAGTCGATCGTCGAGTACAACCGGGCGACCGGCACTCTGCTGGCGAGCTCCAACGTCACCATCGCTGAGTGACGCCGGCCGGGACCGCGGCGGGTCGTCGGGCCGGGCCGCCCGGCCTTGCCGACGCCGGCGGTTTCGGGCACGATGAGCGGGAAGGGACACGAACCATGGACAGTCACGAACAGGTGGAAGCGGAGGCGGCTCCGGGCAGCGCCGTACAGTCGATCTGGGGGGTGCTGCTGGCTCCGGAGAAGACCTTCCGCGCCCTCGCTGTTCGCCCGCAGTGGTTGGCAGCCCTGATTCTGCTCGTCGTCGCCGCGCTCGTCCTGTCGCTCGTCCTCACGCCGCGCCTCGACATGCGAGCAGGTGATCCGCGACGCGATGGAGAAGCAGGGCCAGGAGATTCCCGAGGCGCAGCTCGAGCGGCAGATCGAGCTGGCGGAGAGCTTCAAGTGGGTCGGCACGGTCTCGCAGGTCGTTCTCCAGCCGGCGATCTACCTACTGATGGCAGGTGTCTTCCTCGTCGTCTTTCGCCTGACCGGCAGCGAGATCGACTTCCGCCGCAGCCTCGCGGTCACGGTGCACGGCATGATGCCGTTCCTCCTCGCGACTCTGCTCACGATTCCGATCGTGCTTCACCCGTTCGAGAGTCGAGATGGAGGATGTCCAGGACGGCAGTTTCCTGCCCTCGAACCTGGCGATTCCTCGCCTCGGAGTCGACCGGCAAGGCGATGCACTCGCTGCTCGCGAGCTGCGATCTGTTCTCGATCTGGACGATCGCTCTGCTGGCGATCGGCTATCGCATCGTCGGCAAGGTGTCGGAGGCCGCCGCCTGGGGCGTCGTGCTGACGCTCTGGGCGATCGTCGTCGCCGGCAAGGTCACGCTGGCTTCGATCTTCTGACCCGCGACGCGCGCAGCCCCTCTAGCGAAAAACACCGATGACCCTCTCATGAAGCGCAATCTGCTCATCGCCGGCGGCGTCCTCGTCCTGGTGGCGATCTTCGTCGGCGGCCTCCTCTCCGGTCGGGAGAAATCCGGAGAGAAGGTCTATGTCGAGGTCGCGGGCCGGCAGGCGCTCACCCAGAGCGTCAAGTCCAGCGGCCAGATCCAGCCGCGGATCAAGGTCAACATCTCGGCCCACGTCATCGGCAAGATCGAGAAGCTCTACGTCGTCGAAGGGGCCGCGATCGCCGCCGGCTCGCCGTTCCTCGAGCTCGAGCGCGAGGCCTTTCTGGCGGCGCGGGACAACGCGCGCGCCCAGCTCGCGATGAGCAGCACCGGCCTGCAGCAGGCGAAGATCTCCGCCGCCGACGAGGTGGTGCGGCTGGCACGCGCCGAACAGTTGGCGACCCAGGGAATCTCCTCGGTCGAAGCGGTCGAGGCGGCGCGCCTGCGCCGGACTTCCGCCGACCTCGCGGTCGAGCAGGCGCGCGAAGCGGTGACGCAGGCCAGGGCGATGCTCGTCAAGGCGGAGGACGATCTGCGCAAGACGACGATCTACGCGCCGATCTCCGGCCGGGTGATCGCCTTGAACGCCGAGGTCGGCGAGGTGGTGGTCTCGGGCACGATGAACAACCCGGCTTCGGTCATCGGCACGATCGCCGACCTGTCGGAGATCCTGGCCGAGATCGACGTCGACGAGACCGAGGTCGTGCATCTCGCCCAGGGTCAGCGCGTGGTCCTGAAGGTGGACGCGATCCCCGACCGCGAGTACACCGGCAAGGTGGTCGAGATCGGCAGCTCGGGCTACGCCAAACCGGCCCAGCCCGACGTCACCTTCTTCGAGACCAAGGTTCTGTTCGATGCTCCCGACGATGCGTTGCGCCCGGGGATGTCGGCGCGCGCCGAGATCGAGGTCGCGACGCACGCCGAGGCCCTCGCGGTGCCGATCCAGGCGGTCGTCGAGCGCAAGCCGAAAACCCCCAAGGCTGGCGCCGCGGACGCCGCAGACGCCAAGCAGTCCGGCGATCCCGCGTCCGCGAAAGCGCCGTCGAAGGCTCCGGTTTCGGTGGTCTTCGTGGTGGAGGAGGGGCACGCGAAGAGCGTCCCGGTGCGCTCGGGCATCTCCGACTCGACGCGACGTCGAGATCGTCGACGGCCTCGCCGGCGGCGAGCAGGTGATCACCGGGCCGTATCGCGCGCTGCGCAAGCTGGAAGACGGAGATCCGGTGCGGGTCACCACCCCCGAGCTCGAGGAGCGCGGCAAAGACAAGAGTTCCGACAACGAGGACTCTGCCAAAGAGTCCGACTAGGAAGAGAGCGACGGATGTCGATCATCGAGCTGCAGAACGTGCACAAGGTCTATGACATGGGCGCCGAGAAGGTGCATGCGCTGAACGGCGTCGATCTCGACGATCGGCAAGGCCGAATACGTGGCGATCATGGGACCTTCCGGGAGCGGCAAATCGACGATGATGAACCTCCTCGGCTGCCTCGACACGCCGTCGACCGGGAGCTACATCCTCAACGGCACCGCGGTCGAGAAGCTCAACGACCAGGAGCTGGCGGCGATCCGCAACAAGGAGATCGGCTTCGTCTTCCAGACCTTCAACCTGCTGGCGCGCACCGACGCGCTGCAGAACGTCGAGCTGCCGCTGATCTATGCCGGCGTGTCGCGCAAGGAGCGCCGGGAGCGCGCCCAGCGGGCGCTGGCGCGGGTCGGGCTCACCGACCGGGCGCACCATCTGCCGAACGAGCTCTCCGGCGGCCAGCGCCAGCGGGTGGCGATCGCCCGCGCGCTGGTGAACGACCCGTCGATCCTGCTCGCCGACGAGCCGACCGGCAACCTCGACACCGCCACCTCGACGGACATCATGAACCTGTTCGACGAGCTGCACCGCCAGGGCAACACGGTGATCCTGGTGACGCACGAGGCGGACATCGCGGCGCACGCCGACCGCAAGATCGTCTTGCGCGACGGCAAGGTGCTGACCGACATCCGGGAGCCGGCCCGGGCCGCGGCGGTCTGAGCTCGCGCCGCTGCCGCCGCTCCCTCCGCTCCCTCCGAATGCCAGGCTGATCCTCTAGACCCATGGTCGTCTCCGAAAACATCCGGATCGCCTTCCGCGCCCTGCGCGCCAACAAGCTGCGCTCGATCCTGACGACGCTCGGCATCATCATCGGCGTCGCCGCCGTGATCGCGGTGGTCTCGATCGTCCAGGGTCTGCAGTTCATGATCACGAAGGAGCTCCAGGGGGTCGGAGCGACCTATGTGATGGTGATGCCGAAGCACGATCCGAATCAGGGCCCGGGAGTGATCGCCCGGCAGGTGAAGCTCACCTGGGAGGACGGCGAGGCGATCCGCGAGCAGGTGCCGGGCATCCGGCTGATCACGCCGCTGATCGCCGCTCCCGGGCAGGTGCTGAAGTACAACGAGCAGCAGCACAATACGCTTCTCCTCGGAGTGAATCAGGACTGGCCGGAGGTGAACAACCACGAGGTCGAGCTCGGGCGCTTCTTCTCGCGCCTCGACATGACGCACCGGCGCAAGGTGGCGGTGATTGGCCGCAAGGTCGCCGAGGAGCTGGGGCTCGGCGATCCGATCGGCAAGGAGATCTACGTCGGCTCGCTGCCGGTTTCGGTCATCGGCGTGATGGAGAAGCGCGGCCAGGCGCTCGGACAGGACTCGGACGACCTCGCCTTCATTCCGTTCGACACGGCGGTGAACCTTTTCGGCCGCACGGCCGGCGAAGCGATCCAGCTCCGCCTGCAGGCCGAGGACGCCGCGGTGGTCGACCAGGTGAAGGACGGCATCACGCAGCTCCTGCGCCAGCGCCACAAGATCGCCGAAGGCCAGCCGAACGACTTCGACGTCATGCTGCAGGACGAGATCCTGAAGACCGTCGGCTCGATCCTCGGCATGATCACGACGGTGGTCGGCGCGGTGGTCGGCGTCGCTCTCCTGGTCGGCGGCATCGGCATCATGAACATCATGCTGGTCTCGGTGACCGAACGCACGCGAGAGATCGGCGTCCGCAAAGCCGTCGGCGCAAGGCGCCAGGACATCCTCGTCCAGTTCATGATCGAAGCCGTCACCCTGAGCCTGGTAGGAGGCGGCATCGGCCTGGCAGCCGGCTGGGGCCTGGGAGCCCTGGTCGCCTCCCTCCTCCCCGGCGACTGGCCCCCCGCCCACGTCCCCTTCTGGGCCATCCTTATCGCCGTCGGCTTCAGCGCCATCGTCGGGATCTTCTTTGGGATCTATCCGGCGGGGAAGGCGAGCCGCCTCGATCCGATCGACGCGTTGCGCTACGAGTAGGACGCTCTCCAAGGTGCCGACGCTCCGCAAGTAGATCTCTGACCGCCTCCGAGCAAGAGGATTCAAGCGTGGCGAAGCCGAGGGCTCGCGGGAGACGCCTGTCGCGGAATCGGCCTGGATTGCGTTTTCATCGATGACGGAGGCTTTGGCTGGCTTCAGGTGGCTGTCGAGTCTCAGGGTTCGCCGCGTTTTCGCAAGGGGGGATCGTATGGACCGGTACCGCACTCTCCATCTCTGGATGATCGTGCCCATGGTCTTGATGCAGGCGGGCATCTTCCGGGACTACTGGGGAGATTTCTCGACGAACGCGTGGTCCGTGCACGTCCACTACTGGACCGGCACAGCCTGGTACTGCTACCTGATTCTCCAGCCTTTTCTCGCCACCCACGGCCAGCTCGCGCGGCACCGTACGAACGGAATCATCGGCGTCTTCCTGGCCGGTGGAGTCTGCCTGACCGCGCTCAGCATGTTGCATCGCGACATGGCGACCGCGGAGCGCGCCGTCGAGTTCCCCGACCGATTCGGCCCGTTCGAGCCCTGGTTCTTCTACGGCGTCGCGGCGGTAGAGATCGTCATGATGACGGCGTTCGGAGTCGCCGTCCTCCAGGGAATCCTGCATCGGAAAGAGCTCGAAAACCACGCCTGGTGGCTGGTCTCCACGGTTTTTCTCATCATGATGCCGGCGCTGGGCCGCGGCATCCAGAACCTCTACATCGGACTGCATCAGGCGGAGATGCCCAACGTCGACATCATGTTGCCGCTCTATCCCACCCAGCTCCTGATCCTCGGCCTGTTGCTCCTCGCGGCGTGGAGGTTCGGCAAGCTCCGACATCCGGCTACCTGGCTCGCCATCGGCGTCAACCTCTTCATCTTCCTGCTCGAGCCGATCGGGAGATCGCCTGGCGTTCAGCTCTTTCTGAAAGCGGCGATCCGGGGGTAGTTGCCGCTCCCGGTGCCCACTTTTCCCGAAGAAGTGCCGACCACCTTCCGGCCACTTCTCAGGGACCAGTCGCTTTCGACCGCCCACTTCGCGTTACCTTCTTCACGGCGCTGAGGCGGACCAGGGGCACAGGTTGCCCGATTCGAACCGGTCGAGAAACAGCTCGCAGGTCGTGATCGTGCCGCCGTTGCACTTGCCGCTGCCGCCAGCTGCATGAATCGCAGCGATCTCCGTCGCGCAGAGAGCGCGCGAGTAGAGCGAGAGCTCGTCGATCAGCCCATTCCAGTCGCCGTCGAACGTGAGCTCCGGCCGGCGGCCGATGTAGAGCGGCGAAGCCACACCGTACTCCACGGTCTCGCTGTCGGCGTGGCAGCCAACCAGACGGCCGTCGACGTAGAGACGCAGTCGCGCGCCGTCGTAGCTCGCGGCGACATGGTGCGGCTGTCCGTCGATGACGTCGGGTCCGGCGATGAGATCGGCGCCACCGAGCGCGCCATTGAGCGTCAGCCTGAGCTGCCCCGTCGGGTTGTACACCCCGAGCTCGTAGCCCTGAATGCCGTCGCTTCCCGACTTGACGGCGATGAAGCCGACGGCCGGACTCAGCAGCTCTGCGGCCTCGATCCAGGCCTCGAGAGTGAAGGCGGCGAGGTTGAGACTGGGGTCGTCGGGCACCGAAACGAAATCATTGTCGCCGTCGAATGTGAACCCCACTCCGACCGGCCCCGGCGCGAAGCCGGCCGCGGAGGCGTCGCCCGGATTCGTGCCCGTCTCGTCGTCGGCATTGCCCTCCGCTGCCCACCAGCTCACGAGATCTGCAGGAGGCTGTACGCAGGTTCCGGGCTCGACGGCTCGGGCGGCGGGCGAACCCGCCGCGAGGACGAGCGCCAGGAGCCAGAGTCGCGCCCTGCGGCGCCTGTCCCTGAGGTCGTGGGCCCCGCAGTCCGTGCGGTCCTCGCGGGCATCGCGGCCAGCGCAGCTACGACGGTCAGTAAAGGCGGTTCCAAGGTGGCCTGGCGGGTACTCGAGAATCTGTTGAGTCATCAGAAGTCCTCCTGCACTCTCAACGCGCCGAATCCGCGAGAAATCGATCAGCGGCGCGGAAGCGCCCTTACTTGGCGTCGTCAGGTGCTCCCAGAATAGGTTCTTCCGAATAGGTTCTTCCGAATAGGTTCCGAATAGGTTCCAGCCGATTTCCTGAATAGGTTCGCTGAATAGGTCTCCGAATAGGTTCCAGCCGATTTCCTGAATAGGTTCGCTGAATAGGTTCCAGCCGATCCCTAGGTGCCAGATGAGATGAGTCGGTCGGTTCCTCCCCGAAGGGTTTAGCCTTTCGGTTGGAGACCAAAAGCGGCTACGGCCGATCCCTAGGTGCCAGCCTGTTTTTGGAGACTTCTCAACTGTGAGGAGTTCGTTTGGGGCGCGGAGATGTGGTGATCTCCACTTCAGGTTCGTGTGCGCGCTCAAAGGAAGGCAAGCGCGGCCCTGGATGGGTCGCGAGGCCGGCATCGTGGAGGGGCGAACCGATTCTGAGCCCGTCGCTGCGCATTCCCGGCAAGCCGTCCGCCGCGAGGCCGACAGCATTGCCAAAGGGATCCGATGCTCGAGCGCGCGTCCGCTCGAGTTCTAGCCGCTGCGGGCGGCGAATCGCACCGGAAGGGCTGGGGGAAAGGCTCCTTCGGGGAACTCGACATGCCGCATGCCGGCGCGGAGCAGGCGGGCGGCGCGCTGATAGGCAGCGAGAAAGCTGAAATAGGCCCGGCGAAGGGCACGGCGCACCTCCGGTGCGACGGCATGAACGAGCGGTGCCGCGGCCTTCTTGATCCGGTTAGGCTCGAGATGGGGGTCCTCACCGCAGACCTTCTCGCGACCGAGGGGCGGCCTTCCAGTCTCCTCCTGGCGCTGCCGCCCCCAGGCCTCGATCTCCGCGATCAAGTTCTGGATGCGAGCACGATAGACCGCAGGTTCGAGGGACCGCCAGCAGGGGAGCGGAGCGAGCGTGAGCTGCTCCTCGACGATGAAGTCCTTCGGATCCAGGAGGAGGCCTTTACGCCGCGACCTGGTCTCGAGCGTCCGGTCGCGCCAGCGGCCCGAGACGGGCTTTCCTTCGACGAGCTCCCGGGCGCAGTGGGCGCCCGGCCAGTCGTAGGGCGAGGCGACGAGCCCCTCCTTGACCCCGTGCGCCAGGAGATAGGCCAGGCGGCTCACCTGGGCCTCCTCCTCGTCCGAGACCACAATCGCTTGGTACCGCCTTCCCCAGAACTTTTCCTGCCAGCGCACCAGGCGACCTGCCTCTCGAGCGAGGTTCGAGTTGAGGTAGTTCATGAAGGCGGCCAGTTGCTGCGCGTCCCGGACGCTCACGAGCACGTGGTAGTGGTTTGAGAGGAAGGAATGGCCGTGGACCTCGACCGCATGGAGGCGCGCCGCACGAGCGAGCACGCCGCGGGTGATCTCACTCAGGGGTGCGGAAGGCCGCAGCAGCATGCGACCCTGGACCGTCCGGCAGGTGACCTCGACCAGCGCCCCGCCGGGGGGTACGTAGCGTAGTCTTCGTGCCATACAGCTGAAGGACGGAAAAATGACCCGGTTATCTGGCACCGCGCGGGAAAAGAAGACTCGCAGTGGAAATCGGCTGGCACTTCTGCGGCACTTCTGCGGGCCTTCCTTTCCTTGAAGCTGGGCAGGTGACGGTAGCGGGGGAATTCCCTCTTTCCCTACCCGAACGGTGTGTGCGCTTTCGCTAGCGATCGCTAATACTGGTAGGCGAGACTCGCAGGTCTGGATAGGAGAGCTGACCGATGATCGGCTACCGCAAGGAGCTCGTCGCCCGGGGAGTGACTCTGGTCATGGTAGGGACCCTCGCCCTGGCTACCGCCTGCTCCAATTCCGTGCCACCGTTGGATACCACCAAGCTGCGAGATTTTGCGGCTGCATACGCGGACGCCTGGGGCACCAAGGACCCGGCGAAGGTCGCGGCCTGCTTCGCTCCGACCGGGTCGCTCAAGATCAACGACGCGGAGCCCGCCGTCGGCCGCGAAGCGATCGCCGCCAAGGTGAAGCAGTACATGACCGATTTCCCCGACCTCGCCATGGAGATGGACGAGCTCAGCCTCTTCGAAGGCGACATCGTCTTCTACTGGACCCTGACCGGCAGGAACTCCGGCCCGGGTGGAACCGGCAAGGCGGTCAGAATCAGCGGCTCCGAGGAGTGGACGATCGGCCCCGATGGGCTGATCGCGACCTCCAAGGCGACCTACGACGAAGCCGAGTACCGGCGCCAGCTCGCAGCCGGCTTCGCACGCGGTAAGTGAAGTACGGGGCGAAGAAGGAAGACGAGCACCAGGGTTTCAGAACTTCTGGCTAGAGTTCCAAGCCCCGTGCTCCGCCGCGGCTGGGCTGCCGCAGGAGATTGCGTGATGCGAGCTGCGAAGCGGTCGACAGCACTTGCTGTTTGTCGCGGTGCCTGAGCCGCCTTCCGTGGCCTTGGTCAACATCGTCGGCATCGACCTTTCCGGACCCTCGAACGCCCGCGGCTCCTGCGCTGTGGTGCTGGGGTGCGACGGGGAGTCGGCGGTTTTCGCGCAGCAGATTCCGGTGGCTGGCGACGTGGAGATTCTCGAGCTCGTCACGCGACTCGCGCGGGATGCGCCGGTGGTCGTTGGATTGGATGCACCGTTGTCTTACCAACCCGGCGGAGGACTCCGCCTGCGCGATCGCTCCTTGCGCGAGCGCATTGTCGAGCGCGGAATGAGGCATGGCTCCGTCATGCCTCCCACCTTCAATCGCATGGCGTACCTCACGCTGCGTGGGCTGGGTGTCGCGCGGCTGCTGACCACACTCGATCAGGCGCAGGTACGAGTCATCGAGGTTCATCCAGGCGCCGGATTCTGTCTCCGAGGTGCCCCTCTGGATTCAGTTCGAGCCTTCAAGAAGAGAGCGGAGCATCGCCCCGTCCTGCTGCACTGGCTCGCCACTCAGGGCGTCACATCACTTCCGGACAGCGAGCCGAGCGATCACTTCGTGGCTGCCTGCGGCGCGGCGTTGGCGGCATGGCAATGGTCCCGCGGGCGTTCTCTCTGGCTCGCTCCGCCAGAGCCCCCATTTCACCCGTTCGCCTTCGCGTGCTGATCGCACCCGTGTCCGTCTGCATCTGAGGTGGGAACTGTCGCAACCTCAGAACCCCGGCCCACAGGTCCAGGTGCCCCAGAGGGTGGCGGATTCGAAGCTGTCAGTGAAGATCTGGGTGCGGGTGGGGGAGGGGCTCTGGAAGAAGAAACCGTCGCTCCAGACGAGGTCGCGGGCGAAGTCCTCGGGGACGAAGAGCTCGGTGTCGTAGAGGTCGCCTTCGTCGACGCCGTCGCTGCCGGAGCTGCGGATGGACATGACGGGGGTGCCCAGGAGGTCGTCGTTCAGGCGCAGGTCGAGCGAGTGACCCCAGCCGTCCCGTTCGGGGACGCAGAGGGTGTAGAAGGGCGTCAGGAGGAGGGCGAGGTCGGGGACGGCGATCGGGGTGATCAGCGTGAGGTCCACCGTCGGGCCGCCCGCCGGCCGGCCAGGCTCGATCAGGACGTTGTCGGTCACCCAGCTGAGCATCGCGGCGCCGAGGTTCTGGAGGCGAGCGACCGTCACCTGCTGCCGTGCGACGGGGTCCAGCCGCGGCAGCCGTCGCACTCGATCGCCGTTGTAATGCACCAGGTCGCCCGCCGGCCCGTCCGTTTCGCCGACCTCGTAGGTCGCGCCCTCGAAGAGGTGGTCCGAGCCGGCGCTGCGCAGCGCGATCGCGTGCAGCGAGAGCGGGTTGGCGACGTTCAGCCGGTAGTCGTAGGGCGTTCCCCACGGATCGTTCGCCGGGATCGAGGCGATGTAGAACGGCACCAGCAGCGCGCGCAGATCCGCCACCGGGATCGCCGGCACCAGGGCGATGTCCACCGGCCCGATGCTGGCGCAGGTCGAACTTCCCAGCGCCGGCGCATCGGCCACGCCGGAGATGACGTCGGTGAGCCAGCTGATCATCGCCGCGGCGACCGTGTCGATCGACTGCTGCGCGCGGCTCGTGGCGCAGGCGCCGGCGTTGTCGAACCCCTGGGCGATCGCCGGCGGGCCGGCGGCGCCCGCCAGGGCGGCGACCAGCAATCCTGCGCGCCAGCGGGGACCAGGGGAAGTGGAAGTCGCGTGCCGCTTCATCTCGGGACCACTATACTCGGCGACTGGGAAGTCGAGGAGACAACCGATGAGCAAGGTAGACCGCTGGATGCTGCTGACCTTCTGCGGCGCCTTACTCTTCAGCAGCGCTGCCGTGGCGGCCGAAGGGGCCAGCGGCGAGGAGATCAAGCTGCAGCGCATCGAGGCGAAGGATGCGCTGACCATGGTCCGCACCCTCGCCGGCACCGGTCGCGTTCAGATCGCGGACGCGCACGCGCTGCGCATCCAGGACACCCCCGAGAAGATCCTCCTCGCCCGCAAGATCATCGAGCTCGTCGAAGGGCCCGGTTGCGCGGCGGAGGCCGGCGCCAGATACGAGGTCGGTGACGGCACCATCGTGGCATGCAGGGCGCTGCGCCATACCTCCGGCAATGAGGTCATGGCGGCGCTGCGCACCCTGGCGATCCGCCGGATCGGCGTCGTCCGCGCGCCCCCGACGGTTCTCGTCCGCGACAGGCCGGACAAGCTGGAAGCGGCCCTCGCCAAGATCCGCGAGCTCGATCGCGAGGCGCCCAAGACTCCCTAGGCCAGCGCAGCGAAAACGGGGGCGCACATGCAGATGACCGACATCCCTTTCGGCACCACCAACTGGGCCGAGGTCGAAGCGAGCGAACACCAGGGAGAGCGTGGCACGGCCACCTGGCGCACGCAGAATTTCGGCGGCATTCGCGTCCGCAGGGTGGACTATTCGCCGGGCTACCGCGCCGATCACTGGTGCGCGAAGGGGCACATCCTCTTCTGCCTCGAAGGCGAGCTGCAGACCGAGCTCCAGGATGGCCGGACCTTCACCCTCCGGCCGGGCATGAGCTACCAGGTCGCCGACAATGCCGAGGCCCACCGCTCGTCGACCGCGATCGGCGCGCGGCTCTTCATCGTCGACTGACTACGGACGGCTTTCGGAGCGGCCGGTGTGCGCTAGAAGCTCCGCTTCTGCACCTTCTCGTGGGCGGCATTGACCAGCATCAGCGCGGCGGAGCCGTAGTATTTGTGGAACTCCGGAACCATCTCGCCGCTCGCCACCACCGGGTCGGTAGCGACGAGCTTCTTCGCCTCCTCGAGCTCCTCGACGGCGAAGATGAACAGGCCCCGCCAGCCGTCCACGCCGTCGAAGGGGCCGGCAAGCGCCAGCTTCCCTGCGGCGGCCAGGCGGTTCATGTTCGCGAAGTGCCCTTTGAACATCTCGTCGCGCTCCTTGCCGGCCGGCATCTTGTTCGGCCCGGTCTTGAGGACGACGAGAACGTAGTTCCGCATGCCGTAGTCGTCCGCCCCGACTTCGGCGGCGAGGGCGGCGTCGAACTTGGAATTCTGCGCTTCAGGAGGTGCCGGCCCTTCGGCGAAAGCCGGGCAGGCGAAAGCCGCGACCAGGAGAAAGCGGACGAAAACGATAGAACGAAGCTGGAACATCATGGGTCACCTCGAATCCAGAACTACGCAGGACCGGCGCGATGGGTTCAGGAGCGAACAAGTCAGGCCTGATCCTGGCGCGGAGGCTATCAGCGCCTTCGCAGGGGAAGTCTGGCCCGAGGCCCCGGTGTGGCTGCTCGTCCTACGATGCTAGAGTGCCCGCCAGCATTCAATAGCGACAGGGGGCCCGATGCGCAAGCGGAACTTCGCGCAGATCTCGACGATCGTCGTCAGCCTCGCGGCGGCGACGGTTCCCGGCGTCGCCGACGGGATCTTTCAGGATGGCTTCGAGGAGTGCGGGGCGGGGCGGTGGTCGAGCGGCAACCCTTCGCCGCAGCCCGAACAGATCACCGGCCTTCTGCCGCTCGTGCTCGCGGAGGCGCTGGGCGCCTGCGCCCCTTCGCTCACCGGCGCCGAATTCCGCCTGGCGGACGGCTCGCTGCCCGCCGCTCCCGATCTCACCGCGATGAGCGACCAGCAGTCTGCCATCCTCGCTTCGTTCGGCACCGGGGGGATGCTACCCACCGCCGGCGGCGCGATGATCGCGCTCTCTTCCGGCACGGCACGCGACGCCGCGCATGCGGGCTACGTTTCGCCGCAGAGCGGCACGGCCTTCGGCCGCTCGAGCGGTGGGCCGGGCGTCTTCATGAGCGCGCACGGCAACAGCTTTCCCGGCGTCTCCGGTTGTGGGAACGCACCGAACGTCACGCACGATTCCGTGGTTCTCCGTCTCACGTTGACGGTGCCGGCGGGGGCCGACCGGCTCGCCTTCGACTGGCGGATGATCGACTCGAACTATCCCGAGTGGGTCTGCTCGGTCTCCATCGACTACTTTCTGGGGATCGTGATCGCGGGCACCCACCCTTCCCTCCCGGTCGATCGCAACGTCGTGCTCGACAGCGCCGGCCGGCCGGCGTCGGTCGACTCGGTCGACGTGGTGATCTGCACCGGCTGCCCCGCGGGCGACGGGCCGCTCGCCGGTACCGGATACGCCCTGAACGACTCGGCGGCCACCCGCTGGCGCACCGCCTTCGTGCCGGTCATCGGCGGTGAGACCATCGTGCTCGATCTCGCCGCCTTCGACGTCGGCGATGGCAACTGGGACAACCTCGTGCTGCTCGACGGACTGCGCTGGATCCGGGACTGATTGTTCAGGGCGTGATCGCGCTCCAGGCGCGGCTGTCGCCAGGCTCGAAGCCGTCGTGGAAGAGACAGGTCGGGCAGCGTTCGTAGGCGCCGAGGTCGTGCGCGGCACCCTGCGGGCGGGCCACCCGCTCGGCGTCGAGCCCGGCGCCTGCGCCGCGCTGCCGGCATCGATCGCCGGCGACCCGGCCGCGAGGTGGAGATCGAACGGCGGCGCGACGAAGAGCGTGCCCGGGGCGGTGATCTCGAGGTTGTGGTCCTGGACGATGCCGGTGCCGGAGATCGCATAGTCGGTCGCCAGGTTGTTGCGCACCAGGACGCCCGAGCTCGGCGTGCCGTTCGAGCTCGCGAGCATGATCCAGGGCGGACCGGGCGAGGCGCCGTTCAAGTCGAGGACGGTGTTGTTGACGATCCGGCCGCCGATCGCACCGTAGAGGCTGATGCCGTGCCAGTGGTCGGTGACGACGACGTTGTTCTCGACGATCCAGTTGACGAACAGGCCGTCGAAACAGCCGATGCCTTGCAGCGTCGCGTGCAGCGGGTGGTCCGGATTCAGGTTGTTGACGATCCGGTTGCCGCGCAGCACGACGTCGCGCACCTCGCCGGTGCCGACTCCCCCCGGGCCCACCGACCAGCTCTGGAAGCCGTCGTCGTGGTTGCCGTCCGCCGGCGCGCCGACCAGCGCGTTCTGGATCGTGTTGTACTCGAACCAGCCGCCGTCGCCCAGGCCGCGCAGCCCGTCGGCCGAGAAGCCGTCGACGAGATTGTCGCGGATGCGCGCATCTTTGCCTGCGACCGAGATGCCGAAGCGCACGTTGCGCACGCGATTGCCGTGCACCGGACGCGATCGCCGTCGATGCGGAAGGCGCTGGCGGCGTCGTTCACCCACTCGTTCTCCCCCCACGAGGAGGCGTCGTCGACGGTGAAGAGGTCGCAGTCGGCGATCTCGATGTCCCACGACGGGCCGTGCCAGCCGTGATTCTCGACGAAGACCATGGTGTCCTGGGTGAGCGGTCCAGGGGCGTGCGACGGGCTGATCGAAAGCCCGCGCACGATCCAGTTCTGGGCGGCGGAGAGCCAGACGCGGCGCAGGCGCGGCAGCTCGCCCGGTGCGGCGGCGACGGTGATCGGCGCCGCGTTGTAGGCGCCGCGCAGGAAGAGCTCGCCGTGATAGCCGCTGCGCAGCCAGAGCGTGTCCCCGGCCGCCACCGGCGCGCCCGGGTTCACCACCACCAGAGTCGCGCCCAGGCTCATAGGGGAGCGACGCCCAGTGGCGGGTCTCGATGAAATTCGCCGCCACGACCTCCTCCAGCGTCCGCCAGGGGTCGGCCGCGCTGCCGGTGCCGGTGGGCGATCCGTTCACCGGGTCGACGTAGAAATCGGCCGCCACGGCCGGGGCGGCGCTGACCGCGAGCCCGACGACGAGTCCGACGAGGAGAACGAGCCCAGGCGCACGCATCGTCCCCAACCTAGAGAGTCCGCGCCGCCGGGTCAAGGGCACACTCCACGGCTGCCCGGGCGTGCTGCGGGAGCGGCTGGGCAAGCACCAGGCCGGGCCCCCCGCCGACCCGACTGGCGCGGTCTGAGGGAGAACTTCGCGCGCGGATCGACGTATCCTCGACATGACTTCGGCTCCTGCAAGCGTCCCGGCTCCGGACCCACCGCGCCTGCCGTTCGGCAGCTTCTTCTCGAGGCTCGCGGGCTCGATCGTGCGCCGCGGCTCGAGCTGAAACCCACACGGAGTGCAGGGAGCCGGGGATCCGGAGACCAACCATGAAACGCCTTACCCGCTGCCGACTCGCCGTCGTCCTTTTACTGGAAGCCTTTCTGAGCACGCTCGCGCTCCCGTCGCAGACTCGCGCCGCTGACGCGCCGCCCGCGCGCGAGGCGGTCGTCGGCCTACCGTGCGAAGGCTGCGAGACGGTCTTCGTCGGCATGCCGGCGGCGCTCGCGGCGCAGGCGCGGATCGCCCCGGTGGGCGAGCCGGGCGAGCCGCTGGTCATCCGCGGCACCGTCTTCGCCGCGGCCGGCCGGCCGGCCGCGGGCGTCATCGTCTACGCCTATCAGACCGACGCCCATGGGCTCTATCCGCCCGAGCCGGGCGGGAGCGGCCGGCCCGGCGTCCGCCACGGTCGCCTGCGCGGCTGGGCGCAAACCGACACGGCAGGGGAGTACCGCTTCGACACCATCCGACCGGCCGGCTATCCCGGCACCGGCATCCCGCAGCACATCCACATGCACGTCATCGAACCCGGGCGCTGCACCTACTACATCGACGACATCCTGTTCACCGATGATCCGCGCCTCGGAGCGGAGGAGCGCGCGAGCCACGACCGGGGGCGCGGCGGCAGCGGCATCGTCGCGCCGACGAAGGGGGCCGACGGCACGTGGAGCGTGCAACGCGACATCCGCCTCGGCGAGAAGATCCCCGGCTATCCGCCGGCGCGCTGAGGCGAAGGGCGCCAGCCGATGCGGTACAGTCGAGGCTACTGCCAGGAGGCACCATGCAGCGAGTGACCGGTATCGGCGGCATCTTCATCAAGGCGAAGGATCCGGCGGCGCTGCGCGAGTGGTACCGGCGGCATCTCGGCATCGACGTCCAGGAGTGGGGGGGCGCCGCCTTCAGCTGGGCCGGTCCCGAGAACCCCGCCGGAGTCGGATCGACCAACTGGAGCATCATGAAGGAGGAGTCGCCCTACTTCGCGCCGAGCGAGTCGCGCTTCATGGTGAACTATCGCGTCGCCGACCTGCACGCGCTGGTGAAAGCTCTGCGTGCAGAGGGCTGCATCGTCGACGACAAGGTCGAAGAGTCGGAATTCGGTAAGTTCGGCTGGGTCATGGACCCGGAAAACCACCGCGTCGAGCTCTGGGAGCCGCCGCCAGGGCAGTGAATCCACTTCGGCTAACGCATTGATTCCAAATGGTGCCGGAGACAGGAGTCGAACCTGCACGCCCGTGAGGACGGGGGATTTTGAGTCCCCTGCGTCTGCCATTCCGCCACTCCGGCGAGGTTTGGGTGGGGGAGGAGGATGCTACGAGGAGGCCCCGCAGCTGTCAATCTGCGGGAATCTCGCCCAGAAACGTCCTCTGGAGGGGTCGTTTGCGCCCGTTTTTCGCTACCCTGTGGGGTTGACGAAACGCCCCGTTTCGGCTATTCTTCGCCGTCGGAAGTTGACTCTCTCGTATCCTAAGTACCCGGACTCACAATAGTTACAGAAGGGGGCAGACTACGTGACATTCAAGGTCGGTCAGAAGGTCGTCTACCCGAATCATGGCGTCACCGTGGTCGAGGAAATTGCTCCGAGCCGGATCGATGGCACCGAGCGTACCTGTTACCACCTTCGGCTGCTGTCGGGGAATTCCAAGGTGATGGTGCCGAAGGACAACCTCGATCTGGTGGGGCTTCGTCCCCTGTGCGAGGCGAAGGAGATCCGGACGCTGTTCAGCATCCTCGAGAACGGCAGCGTCGAGGCACAGAAGGACTGGAAGGGACGTTACAAGCAGAACGTCGAGAAGATGAAGACCGGCCGCATCACCGAAGTCGCGGAGGTGCTGAAGAACCTCCGCTTCGTCAGCCAGAGAAAGAGCCTTTCGTTCCGCGAGAAGAAGATGTACGAGCGCGCGAAGAGCTTCATCGTCAGCGAGGTTGCCCACGTCAAGGGGATGACCGAGCGCGATGCAGAGCAACAGGTGGAGCGCGCCTTGACCTCCAGCATCGAAAGAAAGAAGAAGGGCGACCTGCTCGCGAGCTAGTCGCCGTGCACGCCGCATGTTCACGGCCGCTCCCACTTCTCCGGAAGCTGGGGCGGCCGTTTCACTTTCTGCCGGCCTTTCTCCGCACGGAGGGGTTTTGACGCAGGGCATCCCCTGGTGACCGATCCGCACGCTTCCACCGCGCTGCCGGCGCCGCCCGTAGCGGAGCCAGCGGCGCCGGCGGCGCCATCGCCGACGGCCTTCGTCGACATCGCCCTGCCTCTGCCGGTGGGCCTGACCTTCACCTACCACCTGACTCCCTATCAGCAGGAGCGCATCAAGCCGGGGGCTCGCGTGCGTGTGCCCGTCGGCCGCCGCCGGATGACCGGCTACGTCGTCGCGACGCGCGCCGAAGCTCCCGCAGGCTTCACCACGCGGGCGATCGAGGCGCTGGTCGATCGCGACCCCGTCCTGCCGCCCGAGCTCCTCGAGCTCGCCCGTTTCGCCGCCGACTACTACCTCTCCCCCCTGGGCGACGTCCTCGCCGCGATGATCCCCGCCGAGGCGGACTCCTGGGGCGACCGCCGAGTCCGGTTGACCGACCGCGGGGCGATGGCTCTGCATCATCAGCCGGCCGGTGCCGCGCTCCAGGCGCTGCTCCTCGAACGCGGGCAGATGCGCATCTGCGAGATCGAGGAAATTCTCGACGATCCGCAGATCGAGGCGATCCTCGTCGCGGCCATCGAAGAGGGCGCCATCGCCTGGGACGAAGCCGGGGCGCGTGGCGAGCGCTATGCCGCGGCGTTCGAGCTCGCGCCGGGAGAGCCCGCCACCCTGCGCGAGCGCGCCGGCAGGTCGGCCGCCGGCCGGGCGGTCGTCGACTTCCTCGCCGCTCTCGGCCGCCCGGCGCTCGCCGATGAGCTGCGCCAGGGAGTCGGCTGCAGCGCGGCGGTGCTGCGGCGGCTCGCCGGGCTCGGCATTCTGTTGCGCTTCAGCCAGCCCAGCCGCCTGGGCCTCGATCGCCACCTGATGGCGGTGAATCCGGAGAACGAAACGCTGCCGGCAATCCGCCTGCGCGGCGACCAGGAGGCGGCGCTCGCCGAGCTCGAGCGCGCCATCGCCGGCGGCACCTTCGAACGCTTCCTCCTGCGCGGCGTCACCGGCTCAGGCAAGACCGAGGTCTACCTGCGCGCAGCAGCAGCGGCGCTCGCCCGTGGACGCAGCGTCCTGCTGCTGGTGCCGGAGATCGCCCTCGTCCCGGCGCTCGCGGCGGCGGCGCGCCAGCGCTTCCCGCAGGAGCTCGCGGTCCTGCACTCCGGGCTCGGCGCCGCGGAACGTCAGCAGGAGTGGGCGAGAATCCGCACCGGCGAGGCACGCCTGGTGGTCGGTCCGCGATCGGCGCTCTTCGCGCCGGTCTCGCGCCTCGGCCTCATCGTCGTCGACGAGGAGCAGGATCTCTCCTACAAACAGGACTCCTCGCCGCGTTACCAGGGCCGCGACCTGGCGCTCATGCGCGCCAAGCTCGCAGGCGCAGTAGCCGTGCTGGTCTCGGCGACGCCGGCGCTCGAAACCCGCCTGGCGGTCCTTTCCGGCCGCATCGCGCCCCTCGCTCTCCGGAGCGCGCCGGCAATGGCGCGCTCCCGGAGGGCATTCTCGTCGACCTGCGCCAGGAACCGAGTGTCGGACTGGGGGGCAAGGGGCGGCTGCCCGGCGACGTGCTGTTCTCCGAACGCCTGATCGCCGAGATCGAGCGTGCCCTCGCCGAGGGCGACCAGACGATCCTGCTGCGCAATCGCCGCGGCTACGCGCCGCTCCTGCTGTGCCGCGCGTGCGGCGAGGATTTCCGCTGCGCCGACTGCGGCTTGCCGCGCACCTACCATCGCAAGGGGGGCCGCGGCGAACAGCTGATCTGTCACTACTGCGACTCGCGGCTGGCGGTTCCGGCGCGCTGCCCGGTCTGCCGCGCCGAGACTCTGGAAGCGATCGGCGCCGGCACCGAGCGCGTCGAGGAGGCCTTGCAGCAGCTTTTCCCCAATGCCGCCGTCGATGTTCTCGACCGCGATGCGCTGCACCGGGGTGGCGGCCCGGCGGCCATTCTGGAGCGCTTTCAGCGCGGCGAGACCCAGATCCTGGTCGGTACCCAGATGGTCTCCAAGGGCCACCACTTCCCGCGCGTCGCGCTGACCGGAATCCTCTCAGCCGACAGCTACCTCGGCTTCCCCGATTTTCGCGCGGTGGAGAAGACCTACGCCCTGCTCACCCAACTCGCCGGCCGCGCCGGCCGCGGCGAGCGCCCGGGGCGCATGGTGATTCAGACCTTTCTGCCCGAGCACTACGCGATTCGCGCGGCGCTGCTCCAGGACGACGCCGCTTTTGCCGAGCAGGAGATGCGCTTCCGGCGCATCTTTCACTACCCGCCCTATACCCGCATGGTGCAGCTCCTGCTGCGCGATCGCAACCGCGAGCGCGGCCTCGAGCGCCTGACGGAGATCGCCCGGCGCATCGCCCGGCACCCGCGCGCCGGCGAGCTGCGGGTCACCGGGCCAGCGACGGCGCCGCTCGAGCGGCTGCGCGGCGAGTGGCGCCTCCAGCTGCTGGTGCGCTCGGCACAGGGCGGCGTGGTCCGCCAGGTCGTCCGCGAGGCGCTCGGGGAGAAGCCGCACCCCGGGCTCACCGTCGATGTCGACCCCTACCACCTACTCTGACCGGCCTCCCGGATTGACCTGGTTCCCGCGCCTCTGCTACTTTGATCGCCCCCGTGACCCTCCCCATGAATCCCCAGGACTCACAGTTCGAAGAGCCCCTGGTCGCGCTGCGGCGAAGGATCGAGGAGCTCGAAGGTTACCCGGAAGGCTCCGGGCGGGAAGCCGAGCTGCGCGACTTGCGCCAGGAGCTGCGCAGCGCGACGGAGCGGATCTTCTCCGGCCTTTCCCGGTGGCAGAAGACGCTCGTCGCGCGCCATCAGGAGAGGCCCTATACTCTCGACTACGTCCGCATGATGACCGAGGAGTGGGTCGAGTTGCACGGCGACCGGGCCTTCGGCGACGATGCCGCCATCGTTGCCGGCCTGGCGCGCTTCCGCGGGCGCTCGGTGGCGATCATCGGCCATCACAAGGGGCATGGCACGAAAGAGCGCATCGCGCGCAACTTCGGCCAGCCCCGGCCCGAGGGTTACCGCAAGGCGCTGCGGGTCATGCGGCTCGCCGAGCGATTCGGCTTGCCGGTCATCACCCTGATCGACACCGCCGGCGCCTACCCCGGCCTCGACGCCGAGGAGCGCGGACAGGCGGAGGCGATCGCGCGCAATCTGATCGAAATGGCCGGCCTGCGCGTGCCGATCGTCGTCGCGGTCACCGGCGAGGGCGGCAGCGGTGGCGCCCTGGCGCTCGGGGTCGGCGACCGCGTGCTGATCTTCGAATACGCGGTCTATTCGGTGATCTCTCCCGAGGGCTGCGCCGCAATCCTCTGGAAGGACCAGGAGATGAAGGCGCAGGCGGCTGAAGCGATGCGGATCACGGCCCCCGACCTGCTCAAGCTCGGCGTCGTCGATGAGATCGTCAGCGAGCCCTCCGGCGGGGTGCACACCGACCCCGAGGCGGGCGCCCTGCGGCTCGGCGACGCCATCGAGCGCGCCTTGAAGGCGCTCGAAGCGATGAGTCCCGAGGCCCGGGTCGAAGCGCGCTACCGCCGCTTCCGCGCCCTCGGCGTCGTCGCCGGCACCGCCGGCGCCGCCGGTCTGGCTCCGCTGCCGCCCGCGGCTGCTGCGCCTTCTGCGGCCCCCGGTCGCTGACGGCGGGTGCACGCCCCCTGGATCGCCAGGCAGCCCTTGCCGGCGGTCGAAGTCCTCGCGCTCCTCGAAGCCACCGGCCTGCCACGCGACCTGGCTCACCTTCTCGCCCAGCGCGGTCTCGCGACCGCGGCCGAAGCCGCCGCTTTCCTCGCCCCCGGTCTCGACAGCCTGCACGATCCGCTGCAGCTCAAAGGGATGCCGGAGGCCCTGGACCTCCTCGTCGCGGCGCACGGCCGGGGTGAACCGGTGGCGGTCATCGGCGACTACGATGTCGACGGATTGACCGCCACGGCGCTGCTTCTCGGCGTCTTTCAGGCGGTCGGTATCGCCGCGCACGGGATCCTTCCCAACCGCCACGCCGGCGGCTACGGCCCGCAGCTCCAGCACGTGCAGCTGGCGGAGGAGCGCGGTTGCCGCCTGCTGGTCACCGCCGATTGCGGGATCCAGGCGCACGCGGCGATCGCCGAGGCGAGGCGGCGCGGCATGCAGGTCATCGTCACCGACCACCACCTTCCGGGAGCTCTCCCGCTCGCCGGAGCGGTGGTCATCAATCCCCGCCAGGACGACTGCCCGTACCCCTTCAAGGATCTCGCCGGCGTCGGGCTGGCGCTCAAGCTCGGGGCGGCGCTGCTGCAGCGTTTCGGTCGCGAAGTCCCGTGGAGCGCGCTCTTCAGGATCTCCTGCCTCGGCACGATCGCCGACGCTGCGCCGCTGGTCGGGGAGAACCGGGTCCTCGCCAGCCGCGGCCTCGCGGACCTCGCCGCGACGCCTTCGCTCGGACTGCGCGAGCTCTTCGCCGAAGCCGCGGTCGTCGCGCCGATCTCGGCGCACGACGTCGGCTTCCGCATCGGACCGCGGTTGAACGCCGCGGGACGTCTGGGCGCTGCCGATCCGGCGCTCGAGCTCCTGCTCACCCGGGATCCGGCGCGGGCCAAAGCGCTCGCCGCGGAGCTCGGCCGCTGCAACAGCCAACGCCGGGAGCTCGAGAAGCAGGTCGTCGACGACTGCGCGGCCCGCTACGCCGGGGGCGACCTGCCGGCCGTCCTCGTCGGCTGGAGCGCGGGCTGGAACCGGGGCGTCGTCGGCATCGCCGCCGGGCGTCTGGCGCGCCTCTTCCACCGGCCGGCGCTGCTCTTCGCGGTCCAGGATGGCGTCGCCGTGGGCTCGGGACGGAGCGTCCCGGGAATCGATCTCCACGGCTTTCTGCTCGCCTGGGAGAATCGCCTGGAGCGTTTCGGCGGACACGCCCAGGCGGTGGGACTGACGACGAGCGTCGCGGCCCTGGAGGTCCTCGCGCCGGAGTGGGAGAGGGCCGCGGCCGCCTGGTCGCCCGAGAGTCTCACGCCGGCGGTCGAATTCGATCTGCGTCTGGCGATTTCGGATGTGAACCCGGGTCTTCTCGGGCGCCTGGCTCGACTCGAACCGTTCGGGGTCGGCAACCCGGAGCCGGTTTTTCACTTCGGTCCCTGCCGGCGGGCGGGAGTCGCGCGGACCTTCGGCGCCGGCCACTTCGGGTTCATCGCCCGCGACAGCGTCGAGTCCCCGCCAGGGACGGCGGCCCGGGGCGAATCCGCCGGCCGTGACACCGGGGCGAGCGTCGAGGTCGTCGCCTGGCAGTGGGCGGAACGCGCCGCCGCAAGTGGGCTGTTCGACGGCGAGTTCGAGATGCTGGCGGTGGTGGAGCAGGACCGCTACCGCAATCGGCCCCGCCTGCGCCTCGTCGACGGCCGCCCGGTCGCCCCTCGATTAGAATGAAGCGGATGAAGAGTGCGAATCAGGGGGGCGTGAAGCGCCTGCGGCGCGTCCTGCTGACGCTCCTGCTGGTCGCACTGGCGGGACTCACGGCCCTCTTTCTGCTGGGGCGACAGGGGGCTCCCGGCGACGAGGGCGCAGGTAGCGGCGCGGGAGCGAACCCGGCGAACCCTGCGGAGACGGACGGTCGCCCCGCGCCGGATGAGGAGAATGTCGTCGCCTCGAGCGACGCCTTCGATTTCACCCAGTCGATCGAGGGCAAGCCGGTCTTCAAGGTGCACGGCGACCGCTTCCGGACGACGCGAGACGGCAAGGTCGACCTCGAAGGCGTGAACTTCGAGATCTTCCGCGACAGCACCAGTTACTCCGTGGCGAGCGACACTGCGACCTACGACTCGAACTCGCAGGAGGCGTTGCTGACGGGAAATGTGCGGCTCACCGGCGGCGAGCTCGGGATGGAGAGCGGCGCCTTGCAGCTCTCGCGCGGTGGCAAGTTTCTCCGCGCCGAGGGTCCGATCGCGCTCCGCCATGGCCAGCACTGGACGGGCGCGGCGAGTGGCCTCGAGTTCGATGTCGCGCTCGATCTCCTGACCATGCGCGGCCCGGTGGTGATGTCGGGCGGGCCCCCGGGAGCCGAACCGATGTCCGTCGAGGCCGGAAAGGTGGTCCTCGATCGCTCGGCCAGGGTCTTGCGCGCCAAGGGCGACGTGCGCGCCCGGCGCGGCGCCAGCCATTTCGCCGCTCACGAGGCCGAGCTGCTCCTGGCCGAGGACGGCGAGACGCCGGCAGCACTCCTGTTCGAAGGCGCAATTACCGGCACCTACTTCACCACGGGCGCGGCTCCTGCCGACCCGGACGCCCCTGCCGCGGAGGGCGCCGACCGGATCGACTTCCGTGGCGTCAAGCTCGCCATCCAGTTCGGCGCGAGCGGGGTCGATGAACCTCGCGAGATGAGCCTCGAAGGTCGCGGCAAGAACCTGGCGCTCATCGAGTCGGTCGACGGCGAGATCCTTCACGGCCTGGCTTCGCGAGCGCTCTGGCTGAAGCTCGAGGGCGGACGACCCCGCAGCGTCAACAGCACCGAGCCGGTCTACTTCGCGGAGTATCACCGCAGCGTCGAAGAGCCGACGCGCTCGGGGCGGGCCGACCGCGCCGAGGCCGAGTTCGGAGCCGCTGGCGGCATCTCGCGGGTCGTTCTCATCGGCGGCGTGACCCTCACCGATCCGAAATTCAAGGGCTGGGGGGAACAGGCCCTGTTCGACTTCGACGCCGGGCGCTCGGAGCTCCTCGGCGAGCCGGCGCGCACCGAGAGCGCCAGCGGTGAACTGGCAGCGCCCCACATCGTCTACGCCCGCAAGACCGGCCTGCTGACCGCCGACCGGGGGGTGCGCGGCGTCCTGCAGCGGGGGGGCGCGAGCGCCATCGCCGGCGTCGGGTTCCGTGGCGACCAGCCGATCGAGTTCCAGGCCGAAGAGGCGATCTTCACCGACGCGCCGCGCGGCTTCTTCCTCAAGGGAAAGGTCCGCGCCTGGCAGGGCAAGAGCCTGCTGCTCGCCAATCAGGTGAACGGCGAGGAGACCGAGGCGAGGCTCTCGGCGGCAGGCGCGGTGCGGACCCTGATCGACCTGCAGAAGGACACGCCGGCCGAGATGACCGAAGTGATCGCCGACTTCCTCACTTACCGCAAGCAGGAGGCGAGCGTCACCTACACCGGCGGCGTCCGCCTGACGCAGGGCACCCGGACGCTGACCTGCGACGAGCTGGTTGCTGACCTCGACGAGGCGCAACAGATGAGGAGCATGACGGGAACGGGAAAAGTGCGTCTGCGCGACACGGTGGCCGGCCGCTCCATAGAGGCCAGGACCGCGACCTACGACGTCGGCGCGGAGAGCATCGAACTGCGTGGCGAACCCGTGACGATGATCGACGACACCGGCGCCACGCTCAAGGGAAAGCGAGCCTTCTACGACCTCAAGTCGAGCTCGGCGCGCCTTGCGGGAGCGGCGCAATGAAACCGGCGGGGCAGCATCTCGCCGCGATCCATCTGCGCAAAGTCTACGCCGGGCGTACCGTGGTGAACGACGTCTCGGTCGAAGTGGCACCGGGCGAGATCGTGGGCCTCCTCGGCCCCAACGGCGCCGGCAAGACGACGACCTTCTACATGGTCGTCGGCCTGGCGGCTCCGGACGGCGGCAAGGTGATGCTCGGCGAGGACGAGATCACCGACCTGCCGATGTACCTGCGCGCTCAGCGCGGCATCAGTTATCTGCCGCAGGAGCCTTCGGTCTTCCGCAAGCTCTCCTCGGAGGACAACCTGCGGGCGATTTTCGAGACTCTCGATCTCACCCACGCCGAACAGGAACGCCGCATCGACCGCCTGATCGAGGACTTCCGGCTGCAGAAGGTCCGCAAGAGCATGGGGTACATGCTCTCCGGCGGTGAGCGCCGTCGCGTCGAGATCGCCCGGGCGCTCGTGCTGTCGCCCTCCTTCATTCTGCTCGACGAGCCATTCGCGGGCATCGATCCGATTGCCGTGCTCGATATTCAAGGTATCATCCGGCACCTGAGGCAGATGGGAATCGGCATCCTGATAACCGACCACAACGTCCGAGAGACCCTGAAGATCACCGACCGCGCCTACATCATCAACAACGGCGGGATTCTGCGCGCCGGCACACCGCTCGAGCTCTCGTCCGATCCGCAGGTCCGAAAGATCTATCTGGGCGAGCAGTTCGAGCTCTAGATCGACCCGACCGATACCCGACCAGCATGGCTCTCGAACAGAAGCTCTCCCTCAAACTCTCCCAGCGACTGGTGATGACGCCGTCGCTGCAGCAGGCGATCAAGCTGCTGCAGATGACCCGGCTGGAGCTCGAAGCAGTCGTGGCGCAGGAGCTCGAGATCAACCCGATTCTCGAAGAGGCCGAGGAGATCGAGGAAGACGAGGACGACGGATTGCCGCTCGAGGCGGCCACGCAGGACGTCATCGAAGAGCCTCCGACAACCGAGTTGATCGAGCGTCAGCGGCTCGAACAGGTGGCTTTCGAGGCCTACCTCGACGACGCATCCGGAGACGACGGCGGCAGCTACGGCGAGTCGGAGAATCGCGAGGCGCCGCCGCTCGAGAACACTCTGACGCGTGAGCCGGATCTCTACGACCATCTGCTCTGGCAGATCCATCTGTCGGACTTTCCGCCTCGCGACCGCGAGATCGCCGAGCTCATCGTCGGCAACCTGAATCCGGATGGATTCCTCGCGGCATCGCTCGAGGAGATCCGCGATCTCGCGAACGCGGACCACGATCAGCCGTTGGCGATGGATGAGATTCAGGTGGTTCTCGGGCGCGTCCGGCGCCTGGATCCCCCGGGTATCGCCTGCGCGAATCTCCGCGACAGCCTCCTGCTGCAGCTCGACCTGCGCGGAGAACCCGCCGACTCGCTGACACGACTGGTGCTCGCCGACCACTGGGATCTCTTCCTGCGCCGCCAGTATGCGGTGGTCGCCCGCGCCCTCGGGGTCACGCTGGCCGATCTCGAGCCGGTGATCGAGGACATCAAGACGCTGCAGACCCGGCCGGGACGGAAGTTCACCAACGACCGGACGCACTACATCGAGCCCGACGTCTACGTCCTCAAGGTGGGCGACGAGTACGTCATCCAGCTCAACGACGACGGGCTGCCGAAGCTGCGGATCTCGCGGTCTTACAGGAGAATGCTGAAGAACCTCCGTCAGGAGGGGAGGCAGAACGACGCGCAGCAGTTCATCTCGGAGAAGATGCGCTCGGCGCTGTGGATGATCAAGAGCCTCGACCAACGCCAGCGGACGATCTACAAGGTCGCCACCTCGATCGTCCGGCAGCAGCGGGACTTTCTGGACCAGGGCCTCGACTACCTGCGCCCGATGGTGCTGCGCGACGTCGCCGACGATATCGGCATGCACGAGTCGACGGTCTCGAGGGTGGTCTCGAACAAGTACATGCACACCCCCCGCGGCCTCTTTCCGCTCAAGTACTTCTTCCACAGCGGAATCGACCGGGACTACGGGGAGGACATCTCTTCGCTGACGGTGAAACGCAAGATCAAGCAACTGGTCGAGATCGAGGATACGCGCCATCCGCTCTCGGACAGCGAATTGATGCGCATCCTGAACCGCGAAGGCATCCAGATCGCGCGCCGGACGGTGGCCAAGTACAGGGACGAGCTGAATGTGCCGTCATCCTCGGATCGCAAGCGGATTTTCTGAGCAAGGAGGATCGATGAAGATCGAATTTGCTGGCAAGCACCTTCAGATCGAGGACGACACGCGAAGCCTGGCGGCGGGCAAGCTGGACCGGCTGCTCAAGTTCCTCGCCGAACCGATCGAAGCGCACATCGTCCTCGAGGCGAGCAAGTTCCGGCACTCGGCCGAGATCAAAGTGCGCTGTGGCGGGCGGGAGTTCGTCGCCCGCGAAGAAGCGGTCGATCTGCACGATGCGCTGGCGCTCGCCGCCGAAAAGATCGAGGAGCAGGCGAAACGGGCGCGCAAGCGCGAGGTCGACGAGCCGCGCCGCAAGGACCGCGTGCAGGCGACTGCGCAGCAGTGGCCGGTAGAGGTCCTGACCCGCGAGAGCGTGCGCAAGGGCGAGCCGCCGATCGTCGTCAAGACGAGCCAGCTTCAGATCCACGACATGACGATCAACGAGGCCGCGCTGCAGCTCGAGGCCTCGCGCAGCGAGTTCGTCGTTTTCCGGGATCTCGACAGCGAGCGCGTGAGCGTCATCTATCGCCGCCACGACGACGACTACGGCCTCATCGTTCCCGAATTCTGATCCCGCCCGCGAGGTGATCGCCGATGCCTGAGACCCAGAGCGTGATGGTGAGCGAGCTTTTCGGCGACGAGCTCGCCGATCTTCGCCTCTCCGTGCTCACCGGCGAGAACCATCTCGACAATCCGGTGACCCACCCACGGGTGCAGAAGCCCGGCCTCGCGTTCGCGGGCTACTACGAGTACATCAAGCCCGGCCGGGTGCAGATCGTCGGTGAGAGCGAGCTCGAGTACCTGAAGACGGTGGAGGCGGGGGAGCGGCGGGAGCGCCTGCGGCGCATCGCCGCGTTGCCGATTCCCGTGGTCGTGATCACCAAGGGCCTCGCCCCCGACGCGGAATTCCTCGACGAGTTCCGGGTCCGCCAGGTGCCGGTCATCGCTTCGCGCGCACTCTCATCGGTGGTCATCAAGCAGCTGTCGTGGTTTCTCGAGGACCATCTGGTCCCGTCCACCCGTCTGCACGGCGTGCTGCTCGACATCTACGGGCTCGGAGTCCTGCTCATCGGATCCAGCGGGGTCGGCAAGAGCGAAGCGGCGCTCGACCTCATCACCCGCGGTCACAGCCTGGTGTCCGATGACCGCGTGACGATCAAGCGCTACCCTAGCGGGGAGCTCGTCGGCTTCTCCGAGGAGACGCTGAAGCACCACATGGAGCTGCGCGGCCTCGGTATCATCAACGTCAAGGACCTTTTCGGGCTGGCGGCGATTCGCGCCCGCAAGCCGATCGACCTGGTGGTCGAGCTCGAACCCTGGCGGGAGGGACAGGCCTACGACCGGCTCGGCCTCGACGAAACCGTGTTCAGCATCCTGGACACGCCTTGTCCCTACATCCGCATGCCGGTAGCGCTCGGCAGGAACGTCGCCAACCTGGTCGAGATCGCGGCCCGCAATCACGTGTTGAAGCTGCAGGGGACGCACTCCGCGCGCGAGTTCGCGCGCAAGCTGGAGGAGCAACTTGAGCGCAGCCGAACCGCCAAGCCACGCTAGGGCCAGGCTCGTCCTGGTGACCGGCCTTTCCGGTTCGGGAAAGAGCACCGTCGCCAAGTGTTTCGAGGATCTCGGCTACTACTGCGTCGACAATCTTCCGCTGCCGCTGCTGCGCCAGTTCGTCGCTGCGCCGCTCGATTTCGTACCGGACCGCGACCACATCGCCGTGGTCACGGACATGCGCGCCCCGGGTTTCGCCGCCGAGGCGCCGCTCCTCCTGGGCGAGCTCGACCGCGGAAAGCTGCAGACGACCCTGGTCTTCCTCGAGTCGTCCGAGGAGGCGCTGATGCGCCGTTTCTCGGAGTCCCGCCGGCCCCACCCCTTCTCGGACGTGCTGCCGGTCCTCGAGTGCATTCGTGCCGAGCGCACGGTGCTCTCCGATCTGCGCGGCGCCGCCGACCTGATTCTCGACACCAGCGACTGGTCGATCCACGACATTCGCAGCCTCATCTATCGCGAGTTCGGGCGGGACGCCGGTCACGAGCCGGTGATGAACGTCAGTCTGGTCAGTTTCGGATTCAAGCACGGCATTCCGTTCGGGGCGGACCTGCTGTTCGACGTTCGCTTTCTGCCGAACCCTCACTTCGACCCGGTGCTGCGGCCGCTCAGCGGACTGGACGAACCGGTGCGTGAGTTCCTGCGTCAGCGCACCGATTTCCAGGAGCTGCTCGGGCGACTCGCCGACCTTCTGCGCTTCCTGCTGCCGCGCTATCAACAGGAGAACCGCAGCTATCTGACGGTCGGAATTGGCTGCACCGGGGGCCAGCACCGCTCGGTGGCTCTCGTCGAGGCGCTCGCGGCGGAGCTCGCGTCCAAGCTCGATGCGGCGAGCTGGACCGTGCGGGTGAAACACCGCGACCTCGAGCGGCTGCGACCTTGACTCCGGTCCTGGTAGTGACCCACGGGCGGATGGCGCAGGAGCTCCTTGCCGCGGCGGAGACGATCGCCGGTGTCCGGCCCGACATCAAGGCGCTCTCCCTCGACTGGAACGAAGGGAGCGACGCGGCGCGGGCGCGGATCGCCCAGGCGGTCGCCGAGCTCGACCGCGGCGAGGGCGTGCTGATCCTCACCGACATGTTCGGCAGCACCCCTTCCAACGCCGCCATCGCCCTGGCGGTCCCCGGCAAGGTCGAGGTGGTGACGGGAGTCAATCTGCCGATGGTCGTCAGGATGAGTTGCTCTTCGGTGCTTCCGGCGACGCTCGTCGAGACCGCGCGATGGCTGGAGGAGAAAGGGCGGCGCAGCATCTGCCGCGGCGTCGCGGTCGATCTCGCAGCGTCCCCCGTGCCGTCAGCGCCACCTGCGCCATTGGCGCCAGCAAAGCCGTCGGCGCCCGGGGAGCGGACCGGCTGTGATTGAGCGCGAAATCGAAATCGTCAACCGTCTGGGCCTGCATGCCCGCGCTGCCGCCAAGCTCGTGCATCTGGCGAGCGCTTTCGCCTGTCGGGTGATCGTGATCCTCGCCGGCGAGGAGGTCGACGCGAAGAGCATCCTGGGTCTCTTGCTGCTTGCCGCTCCGCAGGGGGCGCGGCTGGGTCTGCGCTGCGACGGACCGGACGAGGCGGCCGCAGTCGACGCCATCGCCGCCCTGTTCGCCGAGCGCTTCGGAGAGAGCGAATGACCGAAATCCGTCCGATGATCCGGCTGCAGGGCCTGCCGGCGGCACAAGGCATCGCGATCGGTCAGGCGGTCGTCATCGCCAACCGCGCGCTCGATGTCTTCCGGATTCCGATCGCCGCCGACGAGACCGACGCCGAGGTAAGCCGATTCAAGTCCGCCTGCAGCGTCACCCAGCAACAGATCCAGGGCACACGCGCCAAGGCGAGTCACCTCTTCGGGCAGGAGTTGGCGGCCATCTTCGACGCCCATTCTTTGCTGCTCTCCGACCGCATGTTCCTCGACCAGGTGGAGCGCCGCATCGTCGAAGAGCAGGTCAACGCCGAGTGGGCCGTGCACGAGACATCGCGCGAGCTCGCCAAGCGGTTTTCCGCCATCGAGAACCCCTACCTTCGCGAGCGTGGGCAGGACCTCGAGGATATCGGGAGACAGCTCCTCCGGGTGCTGCAGGGCATCGCGCATCACGAGATCTCGGACGTTTCGGGCAACGTGATCCTGGTTGCCGACGACCTCGTACCGTCCGAGGCGATCCGGCTCGGTCGCGACAAAGTCATCGGCTTCGCGATCGAGGCCGGCGGCCGGACCTCACACACCTCGATCATCGCGCGTTCCCTCGGATTGCCGGCGGTGACCGGCCTCGAGGAAGTGACCGACTACGTGACGAACTCCGATCCGGTCATCGTGGACGGGAGCGCCGGCATCGTCATTCTGCACCCCACTCCCGAGGTCCTGGCCGAATACGAGCGCCGGCGCGACGAGATCTCCGCCGCCGGGCCCGCAACGCCCGAGTCGCGCGAGTCGGCACCCGTCACGGCGGACGGGGTGGCGGTCGAGCTGATGGTGAACATCGACCTCCCCGAGGAGTTGCCGCAGCTCGGACGCCTCGGGGCGCGGGGGATCGGGCTGTATCGCAGCGAGTTCCTCTACATGGAGACCGATCCCCATCTGCCCTCCGAGGAAGATCATCTGCAGCTCTACCTCAAGCTCATCGAGGCGGCCGCGCCCTTCCCGGCCGTCGTTCGCACCTACGACCTGGGCGGGCGCAAGCTGGCGCGGGAGATGATGGACAGCGCCGAGGAGAATCCGGTGCTCGGCCTGCGCGGCATCCGCCTCGACTCTGGCCCGGCCGCAGATCTTCCGCACCCAGATCCGGGCCCTTCTGCGGGCGGCGGATGCCGGCGACCTGTGGATCATGGCGCCGATGGTCAGCCGGGTCGAGGAGGTCGAGGCCCTGCGCGGGGTGCTCGCGGAAGCCTCGGGGGAGCTCGCGCGGGAGGGCGTTCCCCATCGTGCCGCGGTGCGGGTGGGAATCATGGTCGAGGTTCCGGCGGCGGCGATCATCGCCGACAGTCTGGCCAAGGTGGTCGATTTCATGGCGATCGGAACCAACGACTTGATCCAGTATTCCCTGGCGGTCGACCGCAACAACCGGAGCGTCGCCGGCCTGTACGAGCCGGTGCATCCGGCCATTCTGCGCATGCTACGCTTCATCATCGAGAGCGCGGATGCAGCCGGCATTCCGGTCAGCCTGTGCGGCGAAATGGGGGCGGATGCCCAGCTCCTGCCGCTCCTCGTCGGCCTGGGGCTGCGACGGGTTTCCGCCTCGCCGAGCGCTCTGCCGGCCCTGCGGCAGAAGCTCGCCGGAATCCGCGTCGAGGAGGCCGCGAGGCTGGCGACAGCCTGCTGCGCGGTGAGCTCGGGGGCTGAGGTCTATCGACTGCTGGCGGAGCGCTCTGAAGCACCGACGGGAAACTGAGCCTGAGGGAGAGGGAACGATCCGATGAGGCAAGCGGTACGCCGTGTCGAGAAGCCATGGGGCTACGAGTTGATTTTCGCCCATACTGAAAAGTATGTCGGCAAACTCCTGCACATCGAGCCCGGCGAAGCCCTGTCGCTGCAGTTCCACCACCGCAAGGACGAGACCTTTTTCGTCGCCCGCGGCGGCATCGAGCTGCAGGTGGAAGAGAACGGCATCCTGCTGCCACAGAGGCTGGAGGAGGGCGAGTCGTATCACGTGACACCGGGAACCCGGCATCGCATGGTCGCCGGAGCGGACGGCTGTGACCTCTTCGAGGTCTCCACGGCCGAGCTCGATGACGTCGTCCGCCTGGAAGACCGGTATGGCAGAACCTGACGATCGGCGGGAGCGGCAGCCGCGGCGAGAGCGGCGGCATCAGATTACAGCCCGGGCCCTCCTGTCGCTGGCGCTCGCGACGCACCTGGGATGCGCCACCGGAGTCTCCGATCCGGTCGCGCTGCCGCCGGTCTCGGAGGCCGGTGCAGAGGTTCCGCCCCCCAGCACGCAAGGCGAGGATCCGGTCGCATCGCCCCCGCCGCCGACACTCGTCGTGATCGATGACGGCGCCGCTGACGAAGCGCAAGGACCGAAGAGCCTGGCGGTGGCCGCCCGCGAGGAGCGCGAACGCCGCGCCCAGGCCAGCGCGCCAGTGGCCGTCATCGACAACCGCAACCTCGCCGAGTTCTCGCGCGACCAGAAGCTCACGATCGGTCAGGAGCCGGCGACGGCCGGCGATACGGCCGATTCTTCCACGGCGACGGCCGACGCCTTGGCCAAAGCGATCAGGGACGAGGCTTACTGGCGCCAACGCGGGCTGGAGATCCGCCGCGAATGGCGCGCTGCGGCCGATCGGATCACGGAGCTCGAAGGCAAGTCGGAGGAGCTCCGCCGGCGCTTCTATGCCGCCGATGATCCCTATCAGCGCGACTCGCAGATCAAGCCCGAGTGGGATCACACGCTGGACGAGCTCGACTCGACGCGGCGGGAGGTCGAGCGCCACGAGCTCGAGCTCGAGCGCTTCCTGACCGAGGGCCGGCAGGCGGGAGCCTTTCCCGGCTGGCTGCGCGAGGGTTCCGACCTCGAGCCCGAGCGCCTCCCACGCGCGGCACCGAACGCCGAGCCCACCGAGCCGGTCGAAGCGCCGGAGCCGCAGGACGGGCCTTGAGCCTCGGCACATCTTTACGCCGCTTTTACGTCGAAACGTGGGGCTGCCAGATGAACGAGCTGGACAGCCAACGCATGACCGGCCAGCTGATGCAGCAGGGGCTTTTGCCCACCCACGACGCCGCCGAAGCCGATCTGATCCTCCTCAACTCCTGCAGCGTGCGCGCGAAGGCGGTACAGAAGGTCTATTCGCGGCTCGGCGAATACCGCCTGCTGAAGCGTGAGCGCCCGCACCTGCAGATCGGCCTCTGCGGCTGCGTCGCCCAGCAGGAAGGCGAGGAGATCCTGGCGCGCGTGCCGGACCTCGATTTCGTCCTCGGTCCGGCGCGGGTGGGGGAGCTCTCCGACCTCCTCGCCCGGCGGGCAACCGGCGAGCGGGTCGTCGCCCTCGGATTTCCCGCCGAACGCCGGTACGAATTCGACGCCATTTCGCGCGACGGGCTCTACAAGGGGATGGTCACGATCATCGAGGGCTGCAACAAGCGTTGCACCTTCTGCATCGTGCCTTCCACCCGGGGTCCCGAGGCCTGCCGGAGCGCCGCCGAAATCGAGCGCGAAGTTCGCCACCTGCTCGCCTTCGGCTTCGTCGAGATCGAGCTGCTCGGACAGACTGTCAACCACTGGCGGGAGCCCGCGTCGACCGCCGCTGCCGCCGGCGCAGGCACCGGCTCCGATGCCGCCAGTCAAGCTGATACCGCCGATTTCGCCGATCTGCTCGGACGCCTCGCCGTCCTTCCCGGGCTTCGCCGTCTGCGCTTCATGACCTCCTATCCGCGCGACTTCTCGCCGCGAATGGTGGAGCAGTTCCGCCGTCACGCCGAATCTCTGCGACGGGCTCCACCTGCCGGTGCAGTCGGGGAGCGATGCGGTTCTGCGACGCATGGGTCGCGGCTACACGCGGGCCTCGTATCTCGACCTGGTGGGCGAACTGCGACTGGCGCGGCCGACGATGGCGCTGTCGACCGACATCATCGTCGGCTTCCCGGGGGAGTCCGACGCGGATTTCACGGCGACCCTGGATCTCCTGCGCGACGTGCGCTTCGCCGCCGTCTACGCCTTCTGCTACTCGCCCCGACCCGGCACGGCGGCGCTGAAGCTCGCCGATTCCGCCGTCCCGGAGCCGGTGGCTCAGGCGCGACTGCAGGCGCTCTTCGCGCTCCAGGCCGAGATTCAGACCGAGCTCCATGCCGAGTTCGTCGGCCGGGAGATCGAAGTCCTGGTGACGGGCTGGGCCAAAGCCCCCGGCGTGCTGACCGGCCGGACAGGATGCAACCGGATCGTCCAGTTCGCCGCTCCCGACTCTCCTGCCGCCACCCCGCGCTCCGGCGCGCTGGCACGCGTCGCCATCACCCGCACGCATGCGCACAGCCTGATCGGCAAGCTGCTGCCGGAGACCGCGGCGGACGCGGCGGAGCAGGCGGCTGCGGCAGCTTTCACTGCGCTGGCCGCTTCGTAGGTTCCGTTTCCACCTCCCGCCGGAGCCTGTAGCGCAGCCGCTTGACCGGCCCGGCCGGTCGTCGCACAATCGCCGCCATGAGCGCAAATGCGGAGGTGGAGGAGGGCTGGGTGGCGATGGAAGTCAAAGGGCTGCTCCTCGACCCTGCCTCCGAAACGCCGGTGCTCCTGCTGCAGTCGAGCGACGGCTCGATTCTCCTGCCGATCTGGATCGGCCAGGTGGAAGCGAATTCGATTGCGGTCGCGCTCGAGGGAATCCGCGAGCCGCGGCCGATGACCCACGACCTGATCCACGGCATCCTCGTCGAGCTCGCGATCGAGCTCGTGCGCATCGAGGTCTGGGCCTTGCGCGAGGGGACCTTCATCGGGCGGCTGCGCTTGCGGCGAGGCGAGGAGCGGTGCGAAGTCGATTCCCGGCCGAGCGATGCCATCGCGATGGCGGTGCGGACCGGCGCGCCGATCTGGGTTGCCCGAACGGTCCTGGACGAGGCGCTCCAGCTGGACCTGGCGATGGTGGGGAAGGAAGAAGAGCGCCTGCGGGACTGGCTCGAACGGGCACGGCCGGAGGATCTCGGGAAGTACACCATGTAAGCCTCGACATATCTACGAACATGCTCATTCTAAGACGTTTACACGATTTGTCGGCGCGCCGACATGGCCTTGAAGGGTCCTTGCCGTGGGGCGCTTGACCGCGTCCGGCCGGTTCAATACACTGCCGCCAGAACGATGATCCTAGCCATCACCAATCAGAAAGGCGGCGTCGGCAAGACGACCACCGCCATCAATCTCTCGGCGGCGCTGGCCTCCAAAGGGCTGCGGACACTGCTCGTGGATCTCGATCCCCAGGCCAACAGCTCGATGTCCTTCCTCGACGTCCATGGCCTCAGCGTACGGTCTTCGACGTGCTGACCGACCCGTCGGTGACGATGGCGGACATCGTGGTGCTGGCGGAGAAGGTCCCCAACCTCTCGATCGCTCCCTCCAGCATCGCGCTGGCGAAGATCGAATCCAAGCTCCTCGGCGAGCTCGACAGCCACTTTCGCCTCAAGGACGCGCTCGCGCAGCGTCGCCGACAAGTTCGATTTCATCGTCCTCGACACGCCGCCAACCCTCGGCATCATCACGGTCAACGCGCTGGTCGCCTCGACGCATGTCCTGATCCCGATCCAGTCGAGCTATTTCGCCCTCGAAGGCACCGACGACCTGCTGGAGACGATCGACAAGGTGAAGCAGCGCGCCAACCCCCAGCTGCAGATTCTCGGCGCCGTGATCACCCTGCACGACAAGCGGACGCTGCTCTCGCGCGACATCGTCGACCAGATCCACAAGGTTTTCGGCGACAAGCTCTTCGAGACGATGATCACCAAGAGCGTGCGGCTGGAGGAGAGCCCCGCCTACAAGGAGTCGATCTTCACCTTCGCGCCGCGTTCGACCGGGGCCTACGAGTACTACAAGCTCTCCGAGGAGGTACTCAGCCGTGTCTGAGGCCGGAACTGCCAAGCGGGGCCTGCCGCTGCGAGTCAAGATGCGCCACGGCGCGCATTTCGTCGACGAGCTGGCGAGCCGCAATGAGTCGTCGGTCGGTCGCCTCCTGCCGCTCTCCAGCCTGCGGGCGAACCCGCATCAGCCACGCACCGAGGTCGGCGACCTCGCGGATCTGGTGGCCTCGATCCGCGACAAGGGCGTCCTCGAGCCGATCCTGGTGCGCAAACCCGATACCGTCGAAGGCCTGCCGGCAGGCGTGAAGTTCGAGATCGTCGCCGGGGAGAGGCGCTATCGGGCGGCACTCGAGGCCGGGCTGTTCGAGATCCCGGCCATCGAGCTCGACGTGACGGCCGACGAGGCCCTCGAGATCACCCTGATCGAGAACCTCCAGCGCAAGGACCTCAACGCTTTCGAAGAGGCCGAGGGCTACCAGGCCCTCGGGAACCTGCACAGCTACACCCAGGAGCAGATCGCCCAGGCGGTCGGCCGGTCCCGCAGCTCGATCGCCGAGAGCCTGAGCCTGCTGGTGCTGCCGCCGGAGGTGCGCGAGCGCGCGCTCGAGCTCGGCATCCAGGCCAAGTCGGCCCTGCTGGAGCTGGCCAAGGTGACCGACCCAAGGGCCCTGGAGGCCCTCCTGGCGCGCGCCGGCCGCCAGGGCCTGAGCCGCGACGACCTGCGCAGCGAGCTGCGCAAGGGTG
>CAVRCL010000012.1:0-276295 GCA_963719555.1 Thermoanaerobaculia bacterium
CAACCAACCAAAGCCCAGCCAACACGACGCAACACTGACGCTTGCCGCGGGTAGGCTTTTCGGTCCATGCGGGCCTTGCCCCTCCCCCTGGCACCTCCCTCCGCTGCGCTTCGGGAGCCATGGCCCTCCCCAGGCCGCACAGCGGCCTGGGGAGGGGGAGATCCATCAAAGTGGAACCCAGCACGCCTCAACTGCGCAAAGCCAACACCAGAACAGAAAGGAGGTGAAAACCATGAAAGTCAAGACTGATGTGAAGGCAGGAGACGTAGAAGACTGAGGGGGTAGACTGGTCATATGTTCCCCGGAAACCCGTATTCCACCGCAGGCCAGAAAACGGGTTTCTCTCGATTCCTTGGATAGTCGATCATGGCTGAATCCTTGCACAACCTCGACGCGCTGGCCTGGGATGCGCCGCGGCTGGGGGAAGCGCTGGAGCTGCTGGCCCGCAAGCCGCGGCTCCTGGCGCATGCCACCCCGGCCCCCGCGCCGCCCGCTGGCCTCGCGGCCGCGGATCCCGCGGCGCTCGGCCAGTGGGTGAACCTGGTCGCGAGCCAATTGGGCATCGAAGCCGAGCCGGTGGAATCCACCTACGTGGACGCGGACCGCTTCGTGCGCCGCGCCGCGCCCGCGATCCTGTATTTGCCGCAAGATGAAACTGATTACGCTGTCATTGCGAGCCCCGCAGGGGCGAAGCAATCCCCAAGTAGCTCTGAGGATGAGATTGCTTCGGCCCCAACGGCGGGCCTCGCAATGACGGGTCCGCGGTTCCTGGCGCTCTTGAGAAGCCGCAACGGCCGCGTCACGCTCCTCGCGCCGGATTTCTCCGAACGTCGCATCCCGGCGGCCGTCCTGCGCGCGGCGCTCTGCGCGCCGCTCGAGGCGCCGCGGCGGGAGACGATCGACGCCTTGCTGGAGCACGCGGGCGTCGCGGCCGATCAGCGCGAACGCGTGGCCGGGACGATCCTGGCGGAGCAGTTGAGCGCCGCGCACCTGGAGGGCGGCTGGCTGCTGCGCCTCTCGCCGGCCGCGAAAGTCTGGCAGCAGGCGCGGCAGGCGCGGCTGCTGCAGCCCTTCCTCACGATGCTCGGCGGCAGCCTCCTCTACCAGATGCTGGTGATCTTCACCTGGGTGATCATCGGCCGCAGGGTCTTCGCGGGCCAGTTCGAATGGGCCTGGTTAGCGGCCTGGGCGCTGCTCCAGTTCACCGGAATCCCCCTCGGGCTGCTCACATCCAGCGCCCAGGGTCAGTTCGCCACCGGCTTGAGCGGCGTCTTCAAGACGCGGCTGCTCTACGGCACACTGAAACTCCAGCCCGACGAAATCCGCCACCAGGGGCTGGGGCAGTTCCTGGGCCGCGTCATGGAGGCCGACTCCGTCGAGCTGCTGGCGGTCGGCGGCGGGCTGACCGCGATCATGTCGCTCATCCTAATCATGATCGCGATCGGCGTGCTGGGGAGCGGCATCGGCGGCTGGCCGCACACGCTGATGCTCGTCGTCTGGGCGCTCGTCACGCTGTTCCTCGGCTGGCGCTACTGGCAGGCCAACCGCGCCTGGGTGACGGCCTATCGCGGGATGACCAACGACCTGGTCGAGCGCATGGTGGGGCATCGCACGCGGCTGGCGCAGGAAGACGCCGCGACCTGGCACGTGGAAGAGGACCGCGACCTGGATCGCTATCTGCGCCTTTCGGAGCACGTGGACAGCGCCGGGTCGTTGCTCGCCGCGATCCCGCGCGCCTGGATGGTGGTGGGGCTGGCCGGCATCGCAGTGGCGTTTCTCGTCGCCGCACCGGCGCCGGCGCGGATCGCGATCAGCCTGGGCGGCATCTTCCTCGCGCTCCAGGCTTTGAACAGCATCGTCGCCGGGGTCCAGAATGTCGTCTCGGTCACGCAGGCGTGGGACCAGGTCGGGCCGCTCTTCAACGCCGCGACGCGCCGCGAAGAGGTCGCGTCGATCGTGCTGCCCGCGCAACCCAAAGGTGAAAATATCATGCTGAGCGGGTTGACGAGTGAACCTGGGCCGCGGCAAGCCCCTAGCGAAGCATCCGTGCGCTCGCAGACGGACTCTTCGCTGGGGTCTCGCCGTGACACGCCATCCGTCGCGGACCCGCTCAGAGTGACAAATGTAGGACGGGTTGGCAACCCGTCCTACGAGCCTGTTTTCAGAGCAGACTCCGGGGGGACCGCGGCACCCCCGATCCTCACCGCCAGAAGAGATCACGTTCCGCTACCGGGAACACGGTCAGCCTATCCTCGACCGGTGCAACCTGGACGTGCGCCAGGGGGATCGTCTGCTGCTCGAAGGCCCGTCGGGGGGCGGCAAATCTACCCTGGCCGCCGTGTTGGCGGGGCTGCGGCCGGCCGAGTCCGGCTTGCTGCTCCTGCGGGGCTACGATCGGCCGAGCGTGGGCGCGGAGGCGTGGCGGCGCCGGATCGCGGTCGCGCCCCAGTTTCACGAGAACCACGTCTTCACCGAGACGTTCGCCTTCAATCTGTTGATGGGACGGCGCTGGCCGCCATCTGCTGAAGACTTGCAGGAGGCGGAGGAGATTTGCGGGGAGCTCGGCTTAGGCGACGTGATCAGCCGGATGCCCGCTGGGTTGCAGCAGATGGTCGGCGAGAGCGGCTGGCAGTTGTCGCACGGCGAGCGCAGCCGGCTGTACATCGCCCGCGCGCTGCTGCAGGGAGCCGACCTGATGATCCTGGACGAAAGTTTCGCCGCGCTCGATCCGGAAACGCTGGCGCTGTCGCTGCGATGTGTGCTGCAACGTGCGCCGACGCTGATGGTGATTGCACATCCGTAGGGGCGGTAGGCGAGCTTTGCTCGCACCCCCGCCCCTACCACATCGGAGATGAACCATGTTGCTCGAACAATTCCTGACCGTTCTCACATGGTCTATCTGGATCATTCTCTTCGCCGTGGCCATCCTGTACCTCCGGCGAACGGCGCGCACACGCGGATTGCACGTGGCACTGCGCCAACTGTTTTCGCGGCGACTGACCTTGGCGCTGTTGGCGATTGCCAGCGCGATCACCTTGCTCTCCCACAGTGTCGTCTTCATCGAGCCGCAAGAGGTCGCGGTGGTCATCTCGCTCATCTCGCCGGACGGGTACCGGGACCGCCCCCTCCGCTCCGGTCTGGGCTGGCTCGTGCCGCTGGCCGAGGAGGCGAAGCGCTACCCGGTCTACTGGCAGACCTACACGATGGCCTCCAAGCCGACCGAAGGCCAAAAAGCCGGCGACGATTCGATCATGGCGCGCACCTCGGATGGGCAGGAGGTCTCGATCGATAGCTCGGTCATCTTCCAGATTGATACCGAAGAGGTGATCCGCATCCATATCGAATGGCAGGGACGCTACATCGAGGACTTCGTGCGCCCGGTCGTGCGCGGGCTCGTCCGCACCCAGGTCTCGCAATACACGGTGGACGAGGTGAACAGCTCCAAGCGTTTGGACCTGGAGCGCGATCTGGACCAGCAGGCCCGGGCGGCCTTCCTGGAAAAGGGGCTGATCCTCGACCGGTTCATCCTCCGCAACATCGCGTTCTCGCCGGAGTACGCCGCCTCGGTCGAACAGAAGCAGGTGGCTTTGCAGGGCAAGACCCAGGCCGAATACCAGGCCGACCAGGTGCGCCGCCTGGCGCAAGGTGAAGCGGATGCGATTTACACCAAGGCGCAGGGCGAAGCGAACGCCATCCAGGTCAAAGCGCAAGCCCAGGCCGAGGCCTTGAAGCTGATCGCCGACGCCCTGGCCAAGGACAAGGACCTGCTGACCTATCAGTACATTGACAAGCTCTCGCCCGCGATCCGGGTGATGCTGGTGCCCAACAACGCGCCCTTCATCCTGCCCTTACCCACGCCGGAGGATGGCAGCAGCCTGGCCACGCCGGGGCCGGCCCTGACGCCGTCAGCACCGGTGTCGGCGCCAGTGCCGCCGGTGGCGCCGGAAGCCACACCGACGCCGGGATCGTGAGGGAGGTGGACGATGAATCGGATTATCTAAAACAGCTTTGGCACTCTGGCTCGTCCTCCTCCTCAGCGCGTGCGCGTTGCCGCTTCCGGCCGGGTGCCCGCCGAGCTGCATCAACGCGAACCTGGCCGGCAAGAAACTGAGCGGCGCCAAACTGAGCGACGCGATCTTGATCGAAGCGAAATTGACCAAAGCGCAATTGAACGGCGCGGATCTATCGGGGGCCGACCTCTCCGGCGCGGTGCTGACGCAAGCCAATCTGCGCGATGCGCGGCTGGCGGGCGCTCGGCTGATCGGTGCTGACCTGCAAAAGGCGAATCTCAGCAACGCGGATCTGCAAGAGGCGAACTTGAGCGGCGCCGACTTGCGCGGCGCCAACCTGACCGGCGCGAAACTCGGCCGCGCCGGGCTGGGCAGCGCCGATCTCCGCAACGTCCTGATGAACGGGATTGACCTGGCCGGCAGCGATTTGGCCGGCGTCGATCTGTCGGGCGCGCTGCTCAGCGCCGCTGACTTGCAGGGCAGCAATCTCAGCGGAGATGCCGTAAGCGGGGCAGACCTCAGCGGCGCGCTGCTGATGAACACCGAGCTCGCCGGCGCGTGGCTGAACCTGACGAACCTGGGCAGCGCGAATCTGACGGGCGCAAACCTGAACGGCGCGAGTCTTTACGGCGCGAATCTCGCAGGAACGCTCTTGAACAACGCGCAACTGCGCGGCGCGATGCTGGTGGGCGCGCAGTTGAACGGCGCGGACTTGCGCGGCGCGGATCTCACCGGCGCGGTGCTCGTCTATTCCGGGTTGCTCGACCTGGGCTTTGCCACCGAGGATCCCAAGATCATGGAGTTGAACGAGGCCAAACGCGCCCCGCTCAATCAGAACACAAACCTGAAGGGTGCGCGCTACGACGCGAACACCCGATGGCCCGAGGGGTTCCAGATACCGCCCGAAGCGAACCTGCAGGAGTGAGGGATGATCCATGCAACAGATTCGCCAGACTGGAGATGGAGGCGTGAACGATGTTTCCCAATCTGTTCAGACTCATGCGCTGGGCAATCCTGCTCTGCTTGGTGATCGCTCTGGCGGGCTGCGCCGCTGTGACCGCGGGCCGATGCCCGCCCAGATGCAGCGGAGAGAACTTGAGCGCGCGGCGCCTCGCCAACGCGGACTTCAGCCATGCCGCGCTGAACAAAGCACGGCTGAATCGTGCGAACCTGACCGGCACGAATTTCGCCGAGGCCAACATGAACGGCGCGGATCTGAGCGACGCGATCCTCGATGGCGCCAACTTGCGCGGCGCGATCTTGATCGGCGCGAACCTGAAGGGCGCGCGGCTGGTGGGCGCAGATCTGGCCGGAGCAGATTTGCAGGGCGCAGACCTGACCGGCGCGGTGCTGACCCGGGTGGCGCTCACGGACACCAAGCTGACCGCGGCGACCTTGAGCCAGGCGCGGCTGATCGGCGCGGACTTGAGCGGCGTGCGGCTGGCCGGCAATCAGATGATCGGCGCGGATCTGCGCGGCGCGGATTTGCGCGACGCCGAGCTGAGCGGCATCAACCTGACCAAAGCGCGCCTCGGAGCGGCGGATCTGAGCCATGCGAACCTGTCGGGTGCGACGCTGGTCGGCGCGGATCTTTCGGCCGCGAAGATGGACTGGGTGCGGCTGAGCGGAGCCAACCTCCAGGAGGCCATGCTCTATGGCGCAAACCTGCTGTCGGCGGACCTGAGCGGCGCGAATCTGGCCGGCGCGGACCTGACCGGCGCGCGCATGGCCGGCGCGAACCTGGCGCGCGCTTTTCTCGCCGACGCTTCCTTGGGCGGCGCGACGCTCACGGGCGCGGATTTCAGCAATGCGGTTCTGGCCAGCGCAGATCAGACCGACCGGGGGGACGTCTGGCGTGTGGCGCAACTCAACGGCGCTTCGTTGAGCGGCACGAATTGGGCGGGCGCCTACGCGCCGGGCGTGGTTTTCAATGGGGCGGATCTGCGCGGGACGACGATGTCTGCGGCGGTGCTGCGCGATACGGTGCAGATCAACGGCCAAGCGGTGGAACAAGCGGTCAGCCTCGCAGCGACCTTGCTGGATGAGCGGTCGCTTTGGCCCAAGGGCTTCGACCCCAACCAACCAGGCGCGACGAAGACGCCCACGCCCACGCCGACCGCAACGCCGACACGCACCCCGACGCGCACCCAGATCCCGACCGCGTCGCCGACACCCCCCCGACCGCGTCGCCGACCCCAACCACCACGCCGACCCCAACCCCCGTCGTGCCGTTGGCAGGCTACTGGACATTCGACGAAGCCGCGGGCGATTTCGCCTACGACGCATCGGACTACGGCAACACCGGCCGGCTGGTGAACGCGCCGGTCCGGGATAACAGCTCGCTGGCGCCCGTCGCAGGCAATCGCTATGCCCTGGCGTTCGACGGCGTCAATCGTTCGGTGAGCATCACGGACTCGGTCTCGCTGCGGCCGGCGTCACTCACCATCGCCGGCTGGTTCCGCTGGCCTGCCGCGCCGAAAACCAATCAGACGCTGGTGGCGAAGCCGGTGGGCACCGAAGTCTACAATTCTTATCAGTTGTTCTACAACGCCGAGGAGCGGCAATTGCAGGGCATGGTGGGCGCGGCCGCCGCGTTTGGCGACCGCATCATCTACAACTGGACTCCCCAGGTCGGAACATGGTATCACCTGGCTTTCACCTTCGATGATGACAGCAAAATGCAGGCGCTGTACGTCAACGGCAGCCAGATGGCGGCCCAAAGCGCCGGCGTTGACTTCAAGATCGGCTACGACAACAGAGCGCTGCAGATCGGGCGCGACAACAACAATGGGGCCTGGACGTCGTTCTTCGCCGGCCAGGCGGACGAGGTGAGCCTGTACTACCGCGCGCTGACCGCGGCGGAGATCGCGGCGCTTGCTGGGGTCAGCCGGCCGCGAGGTCTGCAGGTCGGCGCGCCCGCCGGCACGCCGGAGCCGGCGCTGCCGGGCGCTGTCATCTCGACGCCGACCGGCACGCCGACCGGTACAGCCGTCCCAACGCCGTGAGCCTTCGTCGGGGCAGCCCTGGTGGCTGCCCCAAGGCGAGTAGCCGCACAAGCCCGGCCCTACGGATTTCATCCAGAAAGGGGGTGATCACGACAAAGAGGTGAAAGATTTGAATACACCCAAGAGAAACCCTGACGCGATCCAAACCGATCAACTGAGAAAGGAGCAAAAGCATGTACATTCTTCTAGCAGCACTGGTCGTCGCGGCGGTCCTCTGGTTCGTGCTCAAACCAGCGTGGGCGCCCAAACCGCCGGACACCGCCGAACTAACGGGCAAGGCGAGCCAGACATCGAAGCAGGCGGCTGCCAAGGCGAGCCAGGCCTCCAAGCAAGCCACTGCCAAGGCAGGGCAGATGTACCAGGGCGTGCGCGGGCGGCTCAGGTTCCGCAACCACACGCGCGACCTGGCGAAGCAGCTCAAGCAGTGGGTCGCGGAGGCCGCGCCCGCCAAGCGCGTCGAGCTCTACAACACCCTCCCGGCCTCCGCGGAGGGGTTCGCCATCTGGCTGGGCGGGCTGCCGCAAAAGGAGCTGGAGCAGTTCACCAAGAAGGTCGCGCACTTTTGCGAGTCACTCAACTTCGACCTCGCCTGGCTGAGTGACCCGCAGGTGAGCCGCGAGCCGGAGATCAAGAAGGCGGTGGAGGACACTGTCCTGCTCTACAGCCTCACGACGTGGCGCGCCAGCAACGTCCAGCAGGACGTGAAAGGTTTTTTCGCCTACCGGGACTGGCTCGCCAACCCCAAGCGGCATAGCGCGTTCGGGCAGCAGTTGCTGGGGGCCCTGATCCAGCGTGGGGCCGTGATCGTCACGCCCGAACTGTACCTGGCCCCGGAGAAAGAGCGGCAGGCGCACGCGACCGCCGCCATCCGCAAGGTGGCAGACGAAGACCATGCCGCGTTCCAGGCCGCGCTGCGCCAGGTCGTGGGGGGCGGGGAGGCCGCTCCGGCCGCCGCGCCCGCCCCCGTGGCCGAGCCGGCGGCCGCGACACCGCCGGAAGCGCCGCAGGCGGAACCGGCTGAGGCCGCGCCCGTGGCCCCTCAACCCGCGCAGCGCAAGTTAGCAACCGCAGGAGGCGTCGCATGAAAGTCCGTACTGATCTGAGAGCCGGTGTCACGGCGGAAGAGGTCTGGCAGTGCGCGCAGTCGGCGCTGACCAACGCGGCGAACGCGGTCAGCAATGGCGCGCAGAACGTTGCCCACAAGGCGCAAGAGGTGGTGAACGATCCGGGCGTCCGCAAGACCGCGGGCAAGTTGATGTGGTGGCCCTTCGGGCCGCCGCGGCTGTAAACCCGACCGGACACGCACGCATCCGCGAGCCGAAAGGGGGTGATCACCGAAAGATCAAGCCAGATGGCAGCGCAGGTCGGCCGCCGGAGAACCGGATGCTGTCTCCGGCACGCAGACACAGGGCAGTGATCGGGCCGTCCGATCGAGCGTCCCTGCCAAGGTAGCCAATCAGCCCTTGAAAGAAGGTGAGAGCAATGAAAGTCGAAACCCATGTAAAGGCAGGCGTATGCACTAACGCACCGCGCGGCAGGCAGATATTTGGGCCGGCCCGATTTGGGCGATGGCAGCCCCGGGTACATGCCCCCCGGTGTGCCAAGCGCTCGGCGGGAAGTTGACCGGGCAGTGGCGAACTCCCGACGAAACCTTTGGCACGAACTCCGTCTGCGGCTGCAACTTCCCCACCGCCTGCTAGGAACACGATTCCGGGCAAGATGTCTGTGTGCCGCTGCGTGCTGACCTGATCGGTGCTGGTGGGGGCGGCGCGGCCTGATGATGGGCGGAGCCACCGTCGCCGCCCGCGCCTACAGGCTCACGTGAACAACAGATGAGAGGCTTCGCAGATAAGGATGGGGCGGAGCCTCTCGTACAAACCATGTATCGGCCAAGGCTAGAGTGAACAACTGGCCAAAAGGAGTTGCAGCTTATGCAGGTCAAAACCGGGCAGCGTGCGGGCGAGCTGACCGTCTATGGGGCGGACTGGTGTGGCTGGACTAAGAAACAGCTTGCGTACCTGGACGCCAAGGGCATCCCCTACACATTTGTGGACTGCGCCAAACAGACCTGCCCCGCCTTCGTGGATGGTTTTCCCACCCTGGTCGAGGCCGGCAAGGTCTTAGGCGGTGGCTATCGGGAGTTGTGAGCTGAGATTTCTCGTCGTGCCCACTGCGCCCCGAAGGGGGAAATGATGTCCATCTCCTTCTCGCGCTCCATGCGCTCGCTGCAGGGCGATTCATTTCGACCGTCGCTCGCTGCGCTGATCATCGCCGGCGTGCTGCTGCTGGCGTGGATGGCGTGGCTGGCCTTCGCGCCCGTCACGCTCTACGAGACCAGCCAGGAGTGGCAGGTCCAGCGCGACGGCGCGCTGATCGTCCGCTTCCCGCTCGAAACGATCCCGCGCCTGCGCCCCGGCCAGCCCGCCACGCTGACCATCCCGGCCGGCGCCAACCAGCCGCCGCAAACGCTGTCCGCCATGGTCGCGGACATCCCGATGCGCACGCAGAATCGCCTGGCGCCGGACACGATCGAGGTCGCGCTGCTCTCCGGCGCCTTGCCGGCGGCCGCGACGGGCGGCGAGATCAAGGTCGAGGTCGAGCGCGTCTCGCCGCTGAAGCTGCTCGGCCGCGCCAGCGGGCAGCTCGCGGGCGCGCGGTAGGCGATGTAAGACCCGAAGGGTCTCCGAGACCCTTCGGGTTTGCCGAGCCTGCGCGCATCCACCGTCCGAAAGGGGGTGATCACCGAGAAGATCAAGCCAGATGTCAGAGCAGGTCGGTTGCCGGAGAACCGGACGCTTTCTCCGGCACGCAGACAAAGGGCAGCGATCGGGCCGTCCGATCGAGCGTCCCTGCCGAGGAAGCCAATCAGCTCTTGAAAGGAGAGCAAAATGAACACGCAAGAAACGAACGACAAGCAGGTCAAGCGTCGCGTTCCCACCCGCCACATGCCCGGCATCGCAGTCACGACGGGGGTGCGCGGAGGAATGACAGGGGAGGGAAGAAGTGTGGCGAAAGACTACCGCAGAGGGTGGGCAACCTGGACGTAGGTGCGCGGGTGTATTGTGCCATTCATGCGGAAGCGACGGGGGCGAAGTCACCCAATGCCGTGGGAAAGGTCAATGAGTGCACTAAAAACACGATGAGACCCGTTGTCCCTGTCCTTGACGTAAGTGGGTTGGCAGACGTTTCCCGCATAGCCCGCGACGGAAACGCGTCAGGTCTGGCACGTAGCCAGATTTGCCTGGAAGATGATGTTTGGGGAGACACGGGGCAGCGGATGCCTTCGGCCAAGCGGACACCTGCCCAGAACCGCAGGTGCTGGGTAAACGGATCAACGAGCGCCTTATCCGCTTATCCGTTTGGCCGAAGGCCATCCGTTGCTCCGTATCCAGAGAGGTCAGAGCAGGTCGGTTGCCGGAGAACCGGGCGCTTTCTCCGGCGCGAGCACAAAGGGCAACGATCGGGCCGTCCGCTCGGCGTCCCTGCCGAGAGAGCCAATCAGCTCTTGAAAGGAAAAAAGAAATGAAACTCAGTACTGGAATCAAGTGCGGTCAAGGTGTACCTTCTTGGGAGGAGTTGCTTCGTAAGTGTAGCGACCGTCTAAAAACCGTAGGAATTACAAAACCCTGTGATGGTCGGCAGATGTTCTTTTACATTGAGCAACTTGCCCCAGAAGCAATGTGTCCGTACAAGGACCAACTCGAAGCATACCCGGATCTTCCATGGGGGATCGAATGTTGATGGCGGACCGGGTCAGTGGGTGTGGAGTCCATGAATGGCTGGGCTAAGGCTTGGCTCTAGTGGGCCGTTTTTCGCTGCAAATACGGCTCAACCGAGTCCAGTCTAGGCCCAACGACCGGCCAAATTGGCCCTGGGCAAAGCATCGGACGGTTTCCTGCGCTGTTCCCAGCAGTGGCGCGGGGTTCTGTACCTGGCACGGTTGCGTCTGCCACCGGGCTTGCGCTCACTGACGGAGCCGGGCAAAAGCAAAGTAGGCATTCCTCGACTGTGCTGCGAGAGGACTGCTGCCCTACTTGGGATGCTCCGGCGGGTTGGTCCTTGCTGAGGTAGCTGTGCCATCCGCGACCTGTGACACGGTCTCGCATGGCAACACCGTACGGAAAAATCGCCAGCCGCCCGGCAGCAGCGAGCGGTTTGGAGGTGAGCATGAAAGTCAAAACAGGCCTCATCGTCGGCAAGGGCTTGGGCGACCTGGTCGCCGATTTCACCCATGCGACCCGGCTGGACAAGCTCGCCGAACTGTACACCCGGTGCACCGGCAAGGATTGCGGGTGCGGCGCGGCAGGAAGCACTCGACCGGCTCGCGCCCAATGTCGTGCCCAACAAGGCGTGACTCGGCCAGGCAAGGAACTCACCCAACGTCATGGCCTTGCCGTGAACGGACCTGCGACGCAAGGTCCGTGACGGCCGATGGTCGAGACCACGAACGAGGCAGGCATGTCCATCTCCTTTCTCGCGCTCCATGCGCTCGCTGCAGGGCGATTCGTTCCGCCCTTCGCTCGCCGCGCTGATCATCGCCGGCGTGCTGCTGCTGTGTACTTCTGGACGGTCGTCCGCGAAGGCGGAGTGACACGAGCCGCCGAGAAGCTCCGGTTGGCCCAGCCCACAGTGACCGCGCAGATTCGCCTGCTCGAGCGCTCGCTGGGTGAGCGGCTCTTCTTCAAGAAGGGCCGCAACCTCGAACTGACGGAGGTGGGGCGAGTCGTCTATCGCTATGCCGACGAGATCTTCAGCATCGGCAGGGAGCTCTTGGCGACACTCCAGGGTCGCCCCGCGGGAAGGCCCCCGCAGCTCACCGTCGGAGTCGCCAATGCCGTTCCGAAACTTGTCGTCTATCGCCTCCTGCGGCCCGCTATCGAGCAGCCGGACCCGTTCCGCATCGTCTGCCGCGAGGATGATTCCGAGCAGCTGCTCGCTGCTCTCGGAACGTACTCGCTCGACGTGGTGATCGCCAACGCACCGGCGCCAGCGCACCTTCCGCTGAAGGTGTTCAACCACCTGCTGGGCGAATCGGTGATCTCGTTCTTCGCTCCAGAATCGCTCGCAGCGCGAATGAGGCGTCGGTTTCCCGCCTCACTGGCCGACGCCCCGATGGTGCTTCCCACGACCAACAACCCGCTCCGCCGTGCACTCGACGACTGGTTCGACTCGCAGGCCATCACCCCTCGAGTGCTCGGCGAGTTCGAGGATTCAGGCCTGATGAAAGTCTTCGGCCAAGCAGCAGGAGCTGTTTTCCCGGCGCCGGCGGCGATCGAGCCGGAGGTTCGCGGCCTCTACGGCGTGCGCACCATCGGCAGCGTCGACGCGCTGCGAGAGCGCTACTACGTCATCTCCGCAGAGCGGCGGCTCAAACACCCCGGGGTGGTGGCCATCACCAGCGCGGCACGCGATCGGCTCTTCAACTAAGCCCTCCACCCAGGGTGGATGGCGTCGGCCACGACCGGCGATTGCCGGCAGCTGAGGCCGATCTCCGACGTCCGCGGCGGCCTGCGTCGCCGGCTCTACATGGACGAGGGCATCTCCAAAAACGCCGGAGGATCCATAAGGAGAAGAGTCGGTTGGCACTAGCGACTGCGCGGCGCCGTCGGAGCAAGAATGATGATTCCTCGGGCACCAGCCGAGGCGCAGTGGAAGGGGGACTGAGAATATGAGGAAGGTGGTATCGGCGGCCGCGATTGCCCTACCTGCAACTGTCGCGATCTACTTCGCGAATCAACTTGGCGGGCGCCACTGGTTCGACGTGATTCTCCTTGGCCCATTGTTGATTGCCGGATGGGCGAGCGGGAACCTCCACCAGCCCAGCGAAGCAGTTTTCTGGGCGATCCTGTTCGCGCTCATGTTCCTCCTCTCGCTCGGCTCGATCCAGGTTGTCCAGCGGCTTCGCACGCGCGGGCGCCGTACCATTCCGCCCACACCCTGAAGGACGAACGGCCGTCCTCAGGGCACGGACTTGCCTCACAAATTGAGACGTCGCGCGATGTGGGTCGGCGAAGGCTTGAGCAGCAGGCCGGCAGCCGAATCCTGCAGCTTCACCGCCGGGTAGTAATCGATGACGCTCCGGAGGTAGCCGAGAAACCGCTTCTTGAAGTGCCGGGGGTTGGCGTAGCCGCAGCCGAACTGGAGCGCCAGAGAGGCCCACGGGATGGTGACCGGCCTCCGCAGGCGGAAGAAGCGCCAGGTCAGCCAAACGTAGATGTCGATCTCGAACGGGGAGCGCAGCGCGCGGAGCACCCGCAGGTCGAGCGGGACCGGCGCCTCGGTCGCCTCCCGGAAGAAGCGATCCGAAAGGAGAACGTGCAAGCCCCAGGCCGCCTCGCCCTTCCCCGGCCGGGGATGCCACCAGAGCTCCCGCTTCTCGGCGATCAGGAAGCCGTCGCCAGCCCCCGCCGATCACCCCCCTGACTCTCGTCGTGAAAGATGCACTGGAAGGTCGAGGCGAAGAGACGCTGGAGCTGGTCGCGGAGCTGCGGCAAGGACCCCCGCGGGCCCGTGGTCGGCGGGATCCCGAGGGTGGCACAGAAGTGCGAGAAGTGGCTGCCGAGCTCGATGTCGGGGCTCTTGCGGCGCACCGCCTCGGCGGTGAGGTAGGCGAGGACCAGGCGTGGATACCGGCCGTACGGCAGCCCGACGTCCTTGGGAGCAAGGATGGACAGGGTGAAGTGTCCGTTGCGCCGGACGAACTCGTTGGCCTTCGGGTCGCTGTGCGGGAGGGTCGCCTGCACGAGCGCCCGGGCCAGGAAGCCGACCCCCAATAAGGCTGGGGGCACACCCTCGAGGGCGGCGTAGGCGTCCTCCTGGTCGAGGGAAAGCGCCTGCCGGATCAGGCTGCCGGCGCGCCTGGACTTGCGGGATCCGATCTCAACACCTGCAGAATGAAACTGCGACGCCGGGGCGCCAGGGAGGACCAACGAGAGCTGCGGGGTCGCGGACTTCCAAACCCTACTGCCCCTCCGCTCCGCCGCCTTGCAGCGGATGCCAGAGAGGGACGCCGGTCCCCACAAGGCGCCCTTCAGGGCGCTTCTGAGGTGAGCGTACGGAACCCGGAGACAGGCCTTCGAACGGCATCGACGTCATGCCGCCTGCCTCATTGCCGCGACCTCCCGGAGCCAGAAAATCAGGGTGTTCGAACTTCCTGCGGTGTTCGAACTCAGAGTGATTGGGTCCACCATTTCTTATCTCGTTCTGCTGCAGAGATTTGCGCCTGGAACCAAACGACACGTCCATCGCGAGACGAGGTCGCAACCTTCGGTGGCTCACCAAATTGAGCGGTGTTCGAAATCCGAGTTGAATCGAGCGTCGCGCGTCGCCGGTTGAATCGGCTTTTACCGACAGAATCGGTGAACACCCAAGCCACCCATGGTGCCCCTCGACCAGGACCTCAGCGACGACGAGCTCGCAGAGCTCGAGCGATTCCTCGCTTCGCCAAGCCTCGTCGAAACCTCCATGGATGTCGTCGGTCTGGACGGATTCTTCGCCTCGGTCCTCGCGAGTCCGCGCATGGTGAGGCCCTCGGAGTGGACTCCCTGGATCTAGGATGTCGACCGTGGCGAGGTTTCTCCTGATTTCGAGGATCTCGAGGAGGCGCAAAGAACCTTGGGCCTCGTCATGCGCCTCTACAACTCGGTCGCCCGAGCACTGATCTCGGACTCCGCGGAGTTCGAACCGCTCTTCGTTGCCGGCGACTCCGACGCCGCCTCCGCGCAAGGCGCAGGACCAGCGTTGGACGAACGACGCCGGTCCGTCGGTGGCGAAGAGAAGATCTACGCATTTTGGGCCGAGAAACGGCAGGCTCTGCCGCCCGGCTCGAACGCGGACCGCTTTCCCGCCGACTCCGGCCGGGGTTCGCCCCGAGCTGCGTCCGGGCGAGGCCGCGACGACCTCTGCCCCTGCGGCAGCGGCCGAAAGTTCAAACGCTGCTGCGGCGCGAAGCCAACAGCTCAGCACTGAGCCGGAGGCCAGCAGATCGACAACTTCTCTCGCTTGACTTTTGGGGTCAAAAGTAAAATGCTCCAACGAGTGACGGATTGGGGAGAGCGCTTCGGCGCCGCCAAGGAGGAAGGAACGGTTCTGGTGCTCTTCATTCCGAGCGTCGATCGCCAGGAAAGCCCGATCGATCAGGATCTCTGGGAGACCGAGGCGTTGAGACTGCTCGGCCAGCTGTTCGGCGGCGCCACCGCTTTTCCGCAGGGCAGAGGGATCTGGAGGGACGACGATCGCGGCGGTCGACTGGTGTTCGACGCACCGGTGATCATTCAGTGCTACACCAGCACCGAGGCGATCGCGGAGCGGGCAACCGAGCTGCGGACGTTTCTGGTGCGTATGGGCAGGGAGACGGGCCAAGGTGCTGTCGGCCTCGTCATCGATCGTACCTACCTCGAAATCAAGCTGTCCGAAGGGGAGGACTAGAAATGACCATCAAGATCGCGGACCTCGCCGAGAAGTTGGGGGCAGAGATCGTGGGCACCGTACCCGATTACTCTGCCGGCGCCTTCGGCGTCGGCAAGCTAGCGCAAGCTCTGCGTGCGCGGCTCGAGCCCGGACTGGGCAAGCGCCCCGGGCGTCCGACCAATCCCAGCTGGAGTAAACGCTCCAAGGTCCCACTCGCTGTCGAGACCGAAGCCCGACTGGAGCAACTCGCTCGGATGCTGAGCGACGAGCACCGGAGGGTCAGCCCGATGCAGGTGGCAGCGCAGCTGCTGGAGGAGGCCACCGCGAGCTACTTCGCTCACACTGGCCCGGCTGACAGACGCAGGTGAGGCGTGGGCAACACGCTCTTGCCTTCAGCCGATCAGCAGTTGATTGAACCCGACTCCCCGCTTCCTGGCCAGATTGAGCAGGCGTTGCTTGACCGAGGCCGCGGTGTTCGGAGAGGCCGTCATCCCCGTCATCCGACGGCCTCGAGATATGGGCGCAGAACACTCCGGACGCGGCCGACCTCGGCGGCAGCGCAAAGCTCGTCCACACTGCGATTGCCCGCTCGGCGGTAGTCGCGGAGCGCTTCGATCGCGACATCGAGGCCGATCTTCGCGCGATACCGGAAGCAGTCGGCAACCGTTCGGGCTGGGGATGTCACTCGCACCTTGGCGCCTTCGAGCTCGTGCTCCTCCGCCCCCTCCACGAGAGCGCGTCCGGAGAAGCGGACGATGCGGAGCGGCGGGTGGTCCTGGCGCGGTCGCCGCGCCCTGCGGTCGATCTTCCAAGCGGTCTTCCAAGAGATAGTGCCCCTCCGCTCCGCCGCCTTGCAGCGGATGCCAGAGAGGGACGCCGGTCCCCACAAGGCGCCCTTCAGGGCGCTTCTGAGGTGAGCGTACGGAACCCGGAGACAGGCCTTCGAACGGCATCGACGTCATGCCGCCTGCCTCATTGCCGCGACCTCCCGGAGCCAGAAAATCAGGGTGTTCGAACTTCCTGCGGTGTTCGAACTCAGAGTGATTGGGTCCACCATTTCTTTCTAAACCTGCACCAAGGCCCGCGCTTGCCGCACTAAGGCGCAATCCACCCTAGTCGATGTTCCTTCGCCGCGATTCGAGGAAGGCGATGTCCACGATGTCACCGGGCGCGGAGCGCCCCGCCAGGGCGATCTTCTTGAGGCGCAGGAGGTCTTCTTCGGAGGCGATGTCGAAGCGGTGCGCGCGGATCCTGGTCCGTTTCGCTCGTTCTGCGAGCTGCGACGCGGGAATCGGGAAGTCGAAGAGAACATCGACGCGAAGGCCGGTCTTCGGGTTGAAAAAATACGCGCTCTCCGGCGCATCGGTCCGCAAGCGGGCGACCGCGACCCGGCGATTCGTGATCGTCGAGGTGACGTCTCCCAAAGGGTCGAGGCCCGAGACGAGCTCCAGGCCACGGTCGTAGAAGTGGCCGACCGCGCCCGCGAGGCGATCGCCCGGGCGCGCGATCACGAAATCGAAATCGCGGGTCACTCTGCGGGACCCCAGGACCACCAGGGCCATCCCCCCCACGAGCACCGGATCCAGATGGAGCGAGCGCAGACCTTCGACGATCTCCCCGACCGTCCGGAGGTGATCCATCGGGTCGGACACCTCACGACCCTAGGCATAGATCCCCGGCAGTGGGCCCGCGAACTCTGCCTGGCGCCTGACGCTCGTCGACCGACCGCCGAGCTCGCCCAGCACGGCGGCATAGCGCAGATTCTCGGTGATGCGGCGGGCTGCCCGGAGCGACCTCAGCCGCGCCTCGCCACCCAGGGACGCGATGCGCTTCTTCTCGTCGCGGACAACCTCTCGCTCCGCGCCCGCCCGCCCCTGCTTCCGAGCGACTCTGGCCATCTCCGACGCGTTCATCGCCTGCATTCTACTTAGCGCTAAGCAAGTGCGTCAAGGTGCGCAGCAGGGACGCAGCCCGCGACGATCCCGCGGCACGCTCTTCATTACCGCCTGCACGGACTTGGTCCACCCTTCTCGACCTGGTCAGGCCTCGCCCGTTCGTCGCCGAGCATTTGTAGGCGTTTTCTACCTAGACCGGCCTCCCTCGCCCGGGGAGTTAATGCGCTTTCCGGTGCCGCAGGCCGGCGTTAGATTGGCCGTTGATCCGGGACCGTGCTCGCTGCGGTACCCGACATTCGGGAGGTCCCTTGGCCCGTTCCCCCAGGATCCTGCTGGTCTACCCGGAGTTCCCGCCCTCCTATTGGGGCTTCCGCTACGCCATCGAGCTGATGGACAAGCGGTCGGCGATGCCGCCCCTGGGGCTCCTCACCGTGGCCGCGATGATCCCCGCACGCTTCGAGCTCCGTCTCGTCGACGTCAACGTCGCCCTGCTGACCGACCAGGATCTCGACTGGGCCGATCTCGTCGCTCACCTCCTCCATGGTCGTCCAGCGGCGCTCGCTGCAGGAGGTCATCGCGCGTTGCAACCGCCGGGGCAAGCCGGTCGCCGTCGGTGGACCCCACCCCACCTCGTGCGCCGACGAGATCGCGGGCGGCCGACTATTACGTCCTCGACGAGGTCGAGGAGACCTTTCCTCTCTTCCTCGCCGACTGGGAGGCCGGCCGCGCGCAGCGCCTCTATCGCCCGGAGCGCAAGCCCGTCCTCACGACGACCCCCGTGCCGCGCTTCGACCTCCTCGACCTCGGCGCCTACTCGTCGATGGCGCTGCAGTTCTCGCGCGGCTGCCCCTTCGACTGCGAGTTCTGCGACATCACCAAGCTGTTCGGCCGCGTGCCGCGCACGAAGTCGAACCCGCAGATGCTCGCCGAGCTCGACGCGCTCTACGACCTCGGCTGGCGCGGCCCGGTGTTTCTCGTCGACGACAACTTCATCGGCAACCGCCGCGAGGCATTGCGCCTGCTGCCGGAGGTCGCCGCCTGGCAGCGCGAGCGCGCCCACCCCTTCGACCTGTTCACCGAGGCGAGCGTCAACCTCGCCGAGCACGAACCGCTGATGGACGCCATGGTGGCCGCCGGGTTCAGCATGGTGTTCCTGGGCATCGAGAGTCCCAACCCGGAGGCCCTCCGGAAGACGCGCAAGTCGCAGAACGTCAAGCGCGACGAGGACGACTTCCTGCTCCGGGCGGTGCGGACGATCCAGCGCAAAGGGCTGGAGGTCTCGGGCGGCTTCATCCTCGGCCTCGACGCCGACGGGCCCGAGGTCTTCGACGCCCAGATCGAGTTCATCCAGGCCGCGGGGATCCCGCGCGCCATGGTCGGGCTGCTCACCGCGCTGCGCGGCACCGATCTCCACGCCCGCTACGCGGCCGAGGGGCGCCTGGTCGGCGAGGCGAGCGGCAACAACGTCGAGATCGCCCTCAACTTCCGCCCGCAGCTCGCTCCCGAGGTGCTCATCGCCGGCTACCGGCGGGTTCTCGCGACCCTGTACGCATCCCGGCCTCAGATCCTACTTCGCCCGCTGCCGGACCCTGATCGCCAACCTCGGTCCCGGAGTGACCGGCCGGCGCTACCGCTTCGAGACCGCCAAGCTCCTCGCCCTCCTGCGTTCGCTCCGGCGCCAGTCGCTGTCGCGGCAGGGACCCGCCTACCTCGGGTTCCTGCTCCGGACGCTCCTCTCTCACCCGCGGCGGATCGCGCTGGCGATCCGGCTGGCGATCATGGGGCTGCACTTCGAGAAGTTCACTCGCCAGACGCTCGCCACGCACGATTTCAGCGCCGCCGCCCGCACGGACTACGAGAGCATGGAGCGGGAATCCGTCGCATCCGGCGCGGCCTTCGCAGCCGCGCGCAGCCGCCGCGCCCGGCACCCGCCTTCAGGAGGTTCTGCGCCACCACGGGGACCAGGCACTGCGGCGACTGCGCCGCCTGCACCGGCGCCTGCGTCCCGAGTTTCGCAAGGGCCTGCAGCCGGGCCTGGTCGAGGTCGAGCGGGCGATCCGGACCTGCGTCGGTGAGGCGCCCGCGGCCGAGATCCTGCGGCACCGCTGGCCCCAGCTCGAGCCCTGGTTCTCGGGGCCGTCGTGGCGGAGCGATCTCGAGGCCCAGGGCTACGCGCTGGTCGAGCGCTGGCGCGCGGGCTCCGGCGTCCGCGCGATCACCCTGGCCCCCCTGCTCGCCCAGGGCCGGCTTCGGCACTCGCTCGAGCGCTTCTTCCACGAGCTCGGCGTGCGGGTCGTGACGTTGCGCGAGCAGGTGGCTCGTCTGGCAGAGGAGAGGGTCCCCGCCTTCCTTCACCCCGAGGAGGCCGCGATCGGATCGTCTCCTACCTCGGAGCGCTCGGGCAATGCGCCGACACCGTGGTCGTGCCCGTCGTCCCTGCGCCGGGCGCGTCCGGCGAACGGGTGCAGGTGCTCGCCGCCGAGCGCCAGGTGCGGGAGTCCGGCTGCCGCACGTCGTCTGCGTGACCTGCGAGCCACACCGGCGCGAGCTTCGCGCCGAGCTGATCGAGATCGGCGTCGCCCTTACCGGCGACGCAGCTCGCGCGGCGCTCGCCTTCGAGCGCGCCTTCGCGCTGGCTTGAGGCGCCGGCTGGACCGCGCGGTCCGCCGCGCGTGTCGCCGCCGCCCAAAAGGGAGGTTTCTACCTACGGACTGCGCAGTGGTTTCCGGGTGGCGCGGAGGGGAGCGGGCCCGGCCGCCGACGGCGTGATCCTCACCGCCGACAGGTGTATCCTCGTCGCAGACGCCAGAGCCCTGGCGCAGACCACCGGGCCCCGCCCCGGAGGAGGGTGAGCGATGAAGCGAGTCCTGCAGGCTTTGGTGGCCGGCGCGAGCGCCGCCCTCGTCGTCGGAGTCCTGGTGGCCGCCCCCATGTCGATTCGGGGTGACGGCCTCGAGTTCCCCGACGCAACAGTCCAGACGACGGCGGCGGCGGCGGCGGTCGTGGCCCACCCCCAACACTGCTACCACGCCGGGGATCTCGGAGCCTCCGAGACGCTGGTCCTGACGTGTTACAGCTTCCACCCCGGATCTACGACCTGGGGGACGAACGGTGTGCCGACCGGGATGTACTTCGTCGTGACCGACGTGCTCCTCGATCCCGCGACGTCGACCACCGACGCTGGCGACGTCGGGTTCACTCTCTGGCACAGCTACAACTGCGACACTACGCCGGGCAACTCGCTCAGCCGCTCGTTCCGCGTGGTTCCGGACCTGCAGACGACGTCCTGGAGCTTTCGTGCACCCACCATGATCCTCGCCCCGGGTAACTGCTTGCGGGTCACCGGCGACCCCGGAATCACGGTGAACGCCAACGTCACCGTCGGCGGCTTCCTGACGGCGAGCCCGGAGCTCCTCAGGTTCTAACGGTCCACGGCACCGCCATCGACGCCGTCCACAACTTCTTGAGCCCGGCGGCGTCGCTCTCGAGTCCTCGGATCGGGGAGGTAGCCACGATGTCGATTGTTCTCGCCGTAGATTCGCTCCAGCAGGGCGCCGCAGCAGCCGCGGCGCCACTCGCCAACAGCACCCTAGCGATCCACAGCGCCAACGTCGCCGCGGGGAAGAACGCCGCGCGCGTCGGCGTCCGCTCGGCGGTCATGACGCTCGCGGCCGTCGTGTCGGCGGTCACGTTCGGGGCGCCCGCTGCTCCGGCCAGAGCGCAGCTCTGCAACGTGCCGGCCGGCGTTCCCACCGTCCAGCGAGCGGTCTCGGATCCGGCCTGCGCCCAGGTCGCGCTCGCTGCCGGCAGCTACGACGAGAGCGTGGTCGTGGCGCGCACGGTGACGATCACGGGCGCCGGCGCCGCGAGCACGCAGCTCGGCCGCCCGCTCGTCGTGGCCGGCGTCGGCACCGCACTTGCGATCGGGGGAGTCGCGATCGACGTCGGCGGTGCCTGCTACCGCGCGCCGGTCGTCGTCAAGGACGGCGCGACGCTCCTCGTCGCCCCGGGGAACGTCCTGCCGATCCGCGCGGACGGCTCCCCGTCCGTTCCCTGCCCGCTGTTCGATGACGGCTACGAATCGGCCACGTCCCACGCCTGGAGCACGACCGTGCCCTGAGGCGCTCCGCCCTGGAGCGCGCTCCCGGTGCCCGTTGACTCGCGCGTCGCGGCGCCCTGCGCGGTCGGCCGGAGCTTTCCGCCCGGAGAAGCGGCAGGCACTTACGCCGCGGGGAATCGCTTGGCACCTTTTCCGGCGGGTATCCAATAGGTTCGAGCATCGGCGAATGCGTCGACATCTTTGCTCCCGCCGCCCACGTCGTTTCGGCTTTCTATCTGGCCGATGATCCGGACTCGGACGACATCGTATGTCAGCTCTCGGGCACCTCCATGGCCGCCCCCCACGTTTCGGGAGTCGCGGCCATGATCCTCCACGACTATCCGGATCTGAACGTCGATCAACTTCGTACGTTCATCCTCAACTGGGCTGACCGCGACCTGCTGGAGTCGAATCCGAGCGACCCGAACTACATCGGAACCGGATCTCCTAACCTTCTCCTGCACTGGGATCCCAGCAATCTCCTGCGAGATGGCTTCGAAACCGGAGATCTGCGCCTTTGGGTAGTATCGCCATAGCCCGATGATGAAACACCTCCGGCGCCCCTTCCGCCCCCGCGAGAACCAGGCATCTCTGGCTGCAATTCTCTGCTCGGCAGCGTCCTTGCTGCTGCCAGCTAGCCTTCCGGCCGGGTCCTTCCAGGGGCTGGGGGCCCTACCAGGGGCGGAGTCCAACTACAGCACGCCCTGGGACATCTCCGCCGACGGGTTGGTCGTCGTCGGCGAAAGCGGGTCGGCCAACGGCGGCGAGGCCTTCCGCTGGGCTGCGGCGACCGGCATAGTGGGCCTCGGCGGCCTGGGGGGCGAAGAGTTTTATAGCTCGGCGATCCGAGTCTCGGCGGACGGCTCGGTCGTGGTCGGCTCCAGCCGCTCGCCGACGTCGGGATCGAGGGTGGAGGCGTATCGCTGGACGGCGGCCACCGGGATGGTCGGCATGGGCTACCTGCCGGGCGGCGAATCCTCGAGCGTCGCCTCCGGAGTTTCGGACGACGGCTCTGTAGTGGCCGGTGTCAGCACCTCCGGCCTCTCGCCGAGTTGGGGTGAAGCTTTTAGGTGGACCGACTCCACGGGTCTCGTAGGCCTCGGTGTGCTTCCCGGGAACGAAATCCCCGCCAGCGTGCCATGGGGGATGTCTGCGGATGGCACCGTTGTGGTGGGTTGGGCTACGTCCGAAAACGGGCGCGAGGCGTTTCGGTGGAACGAGTCCGAAGGGATGATCGGCATGGGCGATCTTCCAGGTGGCTCCTTCGACAGCTGGGCCACCGCAGTGTCGGCCGACGGGTCGGTGATCGTCGGTTTGGCACTGAATCCGGGCGTGACGTCCTTTCGCTGGACAGCCGCCACGGGCATGGTAGATGTGGGCAGACCGCCAGGAGGAAACTACAGCCAGGCTTGGGGTGTCTCCGAAGACGGTTCTGTAATCGTCGGAGATGCGGGTGTCGCTGGCGACCGAGTTCCGACCATCTGGGATGAGAGCCACGGGATGAGGAACCTGGTCGATGTGCTCGTTGAGCTCGGCTTGGGCCCGGCGATGGCGGGGTGGAGTCTCGAGCAGGCGATCGCAGTTTCAGCCGACGGCCTGACCGTCACTGGCTGGGGCTACAACCCCGCCGGGGACGAAGAGGCCTGGGTGGCTCACCTCGGCCAGCCAAGCCTGGTCGAGATTCCGACGGCCTCCAACTCAGCCCTCGTCTTGTTCGGCGCCTTCCTGGCGGTGGCCGGTCTCGTGGCGCTCCGATTGCGGTGAGGTTGAAGGGCCGACCCACCTTGAAGGCTGGATCGCCGCGCCGTCACAGTTTCATCGGTAGAAGTGGAGCTGCCCCGATTCGATGGACAGTTTACGGCTTTCACTCATACGACCGGCTGTGGGCTGCTGGTGGAGCCCTGACGAGACGAGGTCACAATCTTCGGTGTCTCAATTAGTTGCGCGGTTTTCGATATCCAAGTTGAATCGAGCGTCGCGCGTCGCAGGTAGAATCGGCTTTCACCGACGAATTCGGTGAACCGGCGGCCCCGAGCTGAGCTCAGGTGCACGTGGGCCGCACGAATGTTCACTCCTAGTTAACTTCCGTGCACTCCGCGACGGTGGTGTGAGCCGCAGCGAGATCCTCAGCCTGAAACCTCTCCGTCACGCCGCCAGGGTCCCCCAACCGGCCAGCGCATCTTCAAGATCTCCCTTCGACGCGCGGCTTCCAGCGGCACGGCGAGAAATCGACCGATCTCCGCCACGACCTCGCTGAGCTGCAGGAGGTTCGTCTCCATGCTCGATCGACCAAGGAAGCCGCTCCACTGGGATTGCTTCATGGCGTCGCCTGCGAAGGCCTCGGTCAATCCCGTCGGCAAGGCTGAGGGCAGCGGCGTCCCCCGTCGACTGAAGGTCGCGGCGATGGCTTCGGCGAGAATCGCGCCGTCGAAAGAGAAGTTCGCCGCCAGGAACCAGAGGTCGAAGTAGTCCTTCATGCGCGTGTTCGCGAAGCCGAGATCCACGATGGCGTGGAGCTTCTCGGCGACGACAGTCTCGCGGCGATAGGCGCTCAGGCGAGGCGCCGGATGGCCCAGCAGGGCGGGCAGCTCCACCATCTCGGGCGCTGGAACGATCGAATCTCCGAAGCCCACGTCGATCTGCAGGGGAATGCGTGCCCCACCCAGGCGCCCCAGCAACTTGACCCGCACTCCCCGGTACGCATTGCCTTCTCGAATGGCCTCGGCTCGCACGCTGTCGGCGACGAAGTCCACTCCGTCGTCCTCGACCTCTGTAGCGCAGATTTCGCCGAAGATCGCGGCCAATGCCGTTTCGTCAGGCGATCCTCGTCCGAGGAGATCCACGTCCCGGGTCGGGCGATGCGGTTCCTCGCGCCAGATGTGAAAGAGCATCGCGCCCTTGAGGACGAAGCGCTCCTGGTGGCTGGAGCGTGACAGCCGGAAGAGGAGTCTTTCGATGCCGTACCAGGTCAGCAGTTGATTGAACTCGACTCCCCGCTTCCTGGCCAGATTAAGCAGGCGTTGCTTGACGGACGCCGCTGTGTTCGGAGAGGCCGTCATCCCCGTCATCCGACGGCCTCGAGATACGGGCGCAGTACGCTCCGGACGCGCACGACCTCGGCGGCAGCCCAAAGCTCGTCCACATTTCCATTGCCCGCTCGACGGTAGTCGCGGAGCGCTTCGATCGCGACGTCGAGGCCGATCTTCGCGCGATACCGGAAGCAGTCGGCAACTGTTCGGGCTGGGGATGTCACTCGCACTTTGACGCCTTCGAGCTCGTGCTCCTCTACCCCAACCGTGAGAGCGCGCCCGGAGAAGCGGACGATGCGGAGCGGCGGGTGGTCCTGGTGCGGTCGCCGCGCCTTGCGGTTGATCGCCAGCCAGACCTCGAAGGGCTCCTGCGTGGTGAGGCCGTGAAAACGGAGCGCCGACAGAAGGCACACGATCCCGTTGGGGATTCGTTTCGCGGTCTCGACGAGGCCCTGGTGCTCCGTGAAGTCGCGGCTCGGTAGAGCATAGAGGCCGCGACCGATCCGCTCGAGCTGGCCGGTTCGTGACAGTCGTGTCAGGGTCACTCGCGGAATCCCCCGCGACGCGAGATCCCTGGAGCGGATCAGTCCGGCCTCGCGGGCAAGTTCGAGAACAACTTGGCTATGAGTGGGCATGGTCCTATACGTCGGCTGATGGCCGTAAGTGCCGACATTAAGGAACTTTTCCTTCAAAGTAAAGCCTGAGGCCGGACCCCGGTCGCGGGCTCAGCTTCCTCCTCGCGGTCCGCGGTCCGATGTGCGTCGGCGAAGGCCTGAGGAGCAAGCCGGCAGACGAGTCCTCCACCCTCACCTCCGGGTAGTAATCGATGACGCTCTTCAGGTAGCCGAGGAACCGCTTCTTGAAGTGCCGGGGGTTGGCGTAGCCGCAGCCGAACTGGAGCGCCAGCGAGGCCCACGGGATGGTGACCGGCTTCCGCAGGCGGAAGAAGCGCCAGGTCAGCCAGACATAGATGTCAATCTCGAACGGCGACCGAAGCGCGCGAAGGACCCGAAGGTCGAGCGGGACCGGCGCTTCAGTCGCCTCCCGATAGAAGCGGTCCGAGAGGACGACATGAGAACCCCAGGCCGTCTCGCCCTTCCTCGGCCGCGGGTCCCACCAGAGCTCCCGCTTCTCGGCGATCAGGAAGCCGTCGCCGGCGTGGCGCCCCTGACTCTCGTCGTGGAAGATGCACTGGAAGGTCGAGGCGAAGAGACGCTGGAGTTGGTCGCGGAGCTGCGGCAACGACCCACGCGGCCCCGTGGTCGGCGGGATCCCGAGGGCGGCACAGAAATGCGAGAAGTGGCTGCCGAGCTCGATGTCCGGGCTTTTGCGGCGCACCGCCTCGGTCGTGAGGTAGGCGAGGACCAGAGCGTGGATACCGGCCGTACGGCAGCCCGACGTCCTTGGGGGCGAGGATGGACAGGGTGAAGTGTCCGTTGCGCCGGACGAACTCGTTGGCCTTCGGGTCGCTGTGCGGAAGGGTCGCCTGCACCAGGGCCCGGGCCAGGAAACCGACCTCGCCGGCGGCGTAGGCGTCCTCCTGGTCGAGGTAGAGCGCCTGCCGGATCAGGCTGCCGGCGCGCCTGGACTTGCGGGATCCGATCTCAACAGTCTGTAGAATGAAACTGTGACGCCGGGGCGCCAGGGAGGACCAACGAGAGCTGCGGGGTCGCGGACTTCCAAGCGGTCATTCCAGCCATAGCCCCTCCGCTCCGCTGCCGTGCAGCGGATACCAGAGAGGGACGCCGGTCCCGACGAGGCGCCCTGCCGGGCTCCTCCGGAGACGGCGTACGGAACCCGGAGACAGGCCTTTCAACGGCATCGACGTCATGCCGCCTGCCTCATTGCCGCGACTTCCCGGAGCCAGAAAATCAGGGTGTTCGAACTTCCTGGGGTGTTCGAACTCAGAGTGATTTGGTCCACCATTTTCGACATCAGACCGACGCGAGGCGCTGCTAGGCTCTCCCGAACCGGAGATCGCGAGCCCTGCCCATGCCCCTCTCGAGCCGTCTCGTCGCCCTGATTCTCGCCGCCCTCTCGGGCTTCGGTGCGCTGTCCTCGCTCGTCGGTGCGGTACTCGCGGTTGCCGCCAACGGTGGCGGTGTCCCGATCGAACAGCTGGCCGGGAGCCCGTTCTCGTCCTACGTCGTACCCGGCCTGATTCTCGGGCTCGTCGTGGGTGGCACTCAACTCGCCGCCGCGATGGCCTTGCTCGCGCGGCGCCGCGCGGCCCTTATGCTCTCGGCCGTGGCCGGCTTCGGCATGCTCATCTGGATCTTCGCCGAACTGAGCATCATCCTGCAGTACTCATGGCTGCAGGCCGTCTACTTCGGCCTGGGTGCGCTGGAACTGATCCTCGTCCTCGCCCTGCTGGGAATCGCCCCGGCATTCGTCGTCCCATTGCCGAGGTCGGACCAGATGCCGCCGAAGGACTAGCTCACGCATGTCTGAGAGCCGATTCCCGCGCGACCCGACCCCGCCACCCAAGGGACCACCTCCGGCAGACTTCGCCTGTCCGCAGCGCCTGCGTCCGTCGCCCATCGGCTCCCGGTAGTCCCCTGAGTCGTCTGGCCCAGACAAGGGATCTCCCAAGATGCTCCGCTACGTTCTCGCATGGATTCCGATGCTCGTCATCGCCATCGCCAACGGCGCTCTGCGCCAGCTGGCCTTCGCAAGGGTGATGTCGGAGCCTCGGGCCCACCAGCTCTCGACCCTGACCGGTGCCATCGCCATGGGCGCCTTCATCTGGTTCGTCGTGCGTTTCTGGCCGCCCTCGTCAGGGCGTCGCGCTGCACTCGTCGGTCTTGCCTGGGTGACGCTCACGGTCGCTTTCGAGTTCTTCATGGGGCTGGTGCTCCAGCATCGCTCCCTGACCCAGGTCCTCCACGAATACGACCTTCCAGCCGGCCGGGTCTGGCCTCTCTTCCTCCTCTGGATCGGAGTGGCTCCCTGGGTCTTCCTCCGCATTCGGGAATCCCGGCGCCAGCGCTGACCGCGGCGGCACCCGACGCCTTGCCGACGCGCCGAAGTCTGCGCAGCAGGCCGCTGGCTGACCGCGAGACCGCGAGCATCTTCCGGCGCGGACGGGATGGTCAGGAGCGTCGCGCGCGGTCGAGAAAGACCTCCTGCGCGGCGCGGCGAGGCTCGCCGGTGCTGGGCTGCGGGGCTGATAAGCTGCCGTCCGGCTGCATGTCCCAGGCAGAAGCAGTTGTCCTCCTCGTAGACCCGCAGGATCTCCTCCAGCTCGGCCTGGATGGCGGGGTCCTTGACCGGCGCGATCGACTCGACCCGCCGGTCGAGGTTGCGCTTCATCCAATCGGCGGAGCCGAGGTACAATTCGGGGTGGCCGCCGTTCTCGAAGCGGTAGATCCGGCCGTGCTCGAGGAATCGGCCGAGCGTGCTGTACACCCGGATCGTCTCCGACAGGCCCGGCACCCCGGCGCGCAGACAGCAGTGCCCGCGCACGTTGAGCCGCATCGGCACGCCGGCCTGGCTCGCCCGGTAGAGCTCGGCGATGATGCCCGGGTCCTGGAGTTGGTTGAGCTTGGCGCGGATGCCCGCCGGGCGTGCCGGCACGCGCGTGCTCGGCTTCGCGTTGGATGAGGGCGATGAAACGCTCGCGCAGGGCGCGGGGCGAGACGATCAGCTCGCGGTAGCTGCGCGCGGTCAGACCGCGCCGGTGAGCTCGTTGAACAGCGTACCCGATCTCGGCGGCGAGCACGCGGTCCGCGGTCAGAATGCCGAGGTCCTCGTAGAGGCGCGCCGTGCCGGTGTGGTAGTTGCCGGTGCCGATGTGGGCGTAGCGGCGGATGCCGGTCGGGCTCCTCGCGCACGACCAGCGCCAGCTTGGCATGGGTCTTCAGACCGTTCGACGCCGTAGGCGACGTGCGCGCCGGCCTGCTCGAGAAGCTGGGCCCAGGCGATGTTCGGCGCCTCGTCGAAGCGCGCGGTGATCTCCACCAGCACCGCCACCTGCTTGCCGCGCCGAGCGGCTTCGACCAGCGCCTGGACGATCGGCGACTGGCTGCTGGTGCGGTAGATGGTCAGCTTGATCGCCAGGACATGGGGATCGACCGCCGCGCTCTCGAGCAGCCGGAGAATGGAAGTGTCGAAACTCTGATAGGGAAGGTGGACGAGCAGGTCGCCGCGCCGGATCTCCGCGAAGAAGGCCGCCGGATCCACCGGGTCGAGCCCGCGCAGCCGCGGGATGCGTCACCGGCTCGTGCGGCGGGTCGCGCAGCTCGGGGCGGCCATCGACCTGCAGCTTCATCAGGTCGGAGAGGGCGAGAAGGCCCTCGGTCGGCTCGACGTCCTCCGGATCGGCCTGCAGCTGCTGCACGATCCAGCCCTGGAGGTCCTCCGGCATGTCGGCGCTCACCTGGAGACGCACCACGCCGGCAAACTTCCGCGCCGTGAGATCTGCCGTCACCATCCCGAGGAGAGCCCCGGGCGTGAACGTCTGATCCTCCTCGGAGTCGAGGTCCGTCCATGGGTCGTCCTTGGCGCCCCGCGTCACGCGGAATGCGAAACAACGGATGCTCTCCGCTCCCGGGAACATCGAGGGCAGATTCAGGGCGATGACCTGCTCGAGCGGCACCACACCATCGCGACCGGCGAGCGCTACCCAGCGCGGGCGGTTTGGCGGCAACCTTGATGCGGACGAAACGGCCGCGGGCTCGCGGGCCTTCGCGCACGACGACCGCGAGGTTGAGGCCGAGATTGCTGATGAACGGGAAGGGATGTGCGGCGTCGACCGCCAGTGGCGTGAGGATGGGCTCGATCGCTTCCTGGAAGACCGCCGCGAGGTGTTCGCGCTGCGCCGCGTCGAGATCCGCCGCCTCGAGGATCGGCAGGCCCGCTTGCGCGAGGGCCGGGCGCAGCTCCCGCTCGACGAGACGCGCGACGAGTCCGCGACTGTGCGCGCAACTCCGCGCGGCAGAGCCGCAGCTCTTCGCTCGGCGTCAAGCCGTCCGGTCCGGGGTTGGCCTTCCGCTTCGCGATCTGTCGATGCAGCCCGCCCATCCGCTTCATCGCGAACTCGTCGTAGATCATCCCCATGATGCCCGCGAACTTGACCCGTTCGAGAAGAGGTTGGCGAGAATCCTCCGCGAGAGCCAGAACGCGGCGCGCGAAGGCGAGCCAGGAGAGCTCTCGGTTGATGTAGGAGCTGGCAGGAGCGATCGCCGCGGTTGGCCCTTCGATCGAAGTCATCGCGCACAAAGTACCCGAGACTCCGAGCCGTTACCCCACCCCTTCGGATGGATGTCACATCCTCGTCACGCCGAACTGCAGCGGCTGGAATCCGTGCGCGGCGATGGACCCGCGCGAGGGCGGCAGCGCGGGGGCGTGGGGCGAATAGTCCGCCGCTTCACGGGCTCACTGCTGACCAGGCCGAGAGAGTGCCGCTCTCGAAGCCGTCGGCGAAGACCGCGTTCGGCCAGACGGGGAGAACGAGAGTCGACGGCGCGTCGGCGCCCAAGTGGACACGGTTCTCGACCGCCATCGGCTGGGCGCCGGGCGAGTAGAGCGGGCCGCCGTCGTTCGGGTTGGCGTGGAAGCGGGGCCAGTTCGAGGTCGTGAGCACCAGCCGCAGGCGGTGGCCGGTGAGAAACGCGATGCCGGCCGGTTCGAGCTCGATCTCGAGCGCGAACGGTTCTCCCGGGGTCAGGAGCTCCTCGTCCCCGAGCTCGTAGCCGGCCCGAAAGCGGGCGCGCCGCGCCCCGTCGGTGACGTAGACCGACCGGCCGTCGGGATAGACGTCGGTCAACCGCGCTATGACGTCGATGTCGAGGCGGTCCGCATCGAGCGTCACGACGAGCAGCGGCGCACCGAGCAGCGCGAGGGGCTCGGCGAGCGGGTCGGTGGTGAAGATCAGGGCGTCGCCGCGCGCCTCGACGAGCGGCGCGAGGTCGACGGGACCGTCGAGGGCCCCTGGCAGGGAGCGCGGGCCGCCGCGCGTCGGCGAGGGCTCGGCCGGGTCGCCCACGAGCAGCGCCACCGGGTCGCCCGGCGGGGGCGGCTCCTCCGCCAGGCGGTTCGCGGGCAGTAGCAGAAAAGTGCGCGGCGCGACCTCGGCCGGTGGCCAGACATCCCCGCTACGGACCGTGTCGCGCCCCATCTCGAACCATTGCACCCGGTCCGCGAGCCCGGGCCCGACGCCGCGCAGGTGGTGGTCGAGGAAGGCGAGCGCGGCTGCGCCCGAGAGGCCGACCGCGGCCGGGTACTCGAGCTCGCCCTGCGCGAGCTCGTCCTCGTGCGCATGCGTCCACGGGCCGACCAGCAGCCGGTGGGTGTCGCGCACGGCGGGCGCGCTGCGCAGCCTGAGCTGATCGAAGGCGTCGAGCACGTCGCCCGGATCGAGGTCGTACCAACCGGCGACGACGAGCATCGGAATCGCGACCTGCCCGTAGGTCGCGTCTCCGAGCGTCTCGGAGAGGGACCAATAGCCGTCATGGGTGAAATGGGCGAGCGTCGCCTCGTAGTCGAGGTAGCCCAACGCCGCCTGCTGCACCATGTATTCGAGCTTCTGAACCCCGCCGTAGAAGAACTGCTGATAGTCGCGCACCGGATCGATGAACATCGGCACGGCCGCCGAAAAGTGCGGCGGGTGCTCGATCGCGGTCCTGTACTGCGCGTAACCCAGAGCCGACTCGCCGTAGCCCCCCACGGCTCCGTCCGACCAGGGTTCCCCGGCGATCCACTCCACGGCGTCGTAGCCGTCCTCGCCGCGCTGCGACGGGTCGTCCGGAGTGCCGCTCGAACCGAAGTGCCCGCGCCAGTCGAGGATCAGCCAGGCGTAACTCTCGGTCGGCAGGGGCAGCCCGAGCTCGCGGTAGCGGTTCTTGTCGTAGGGCGTCTGGATCAGGATCGTCGGCCACGGCCCCGCGCCGGCGGGAAGGTAGAGGTCGGCCGCCAGCGCCGCTCCGTCGCGCATCGGTATCGAGACGGGCGCCGGTTCGGACATCGCCCGCACCCGCGACGCCGCGAACGCCAAAGTGAACCCGACGCACACCAGCCGAGCCGCACTTCGTCGCCCTCTCTCCATGCTCCGTGGAACACCCGAAGCGGCCCGATCCTGCGCCCGTCCGACCGATCGACGCCCTCGGGGAGGCCGGTGCGCGCGGGGGTGCTCACCCGCTTCGGCTGCTCCCGCAGTTGACGAACGGCCGCTGCCGCTATTGCGGCTTGCGCCCGCGCATGCCGACGGGCAGCGCCAGCCCGATGCGATGGCCCGCCATGGCGTAGCCGCGATCGAGTTCCGACACTCCGTTGCCCGTTCCGCATCCCAGGCAGTATCGTCCTACCCATGCGCACCCCGATCGCCCTCCTCCTGCTCCTCTCCTTCCCGGCGATGGTCCTGGCTTCCGCCGGCTCGATGGCTCCGATGGCTCCGATGGCTCCGATGGCTCCGATGGCTCCGGCCGAGCCGGCCGCCGGCGAGCGACTCGCCGCCGACACGCCCAGGACGACACTCCAGGGCAACACCTTCGTCGCCCCGTCCGGCTGGACGGTGCGCGTCGCGGGAGCCGTCACGACGCTCGAGCCGCCCGAAGGCGACTCCTGGATCGCGCTCGTCGACCTCCCCGCGAGCGGCGACACCGAGAGCGCCGACGCCGCGGTGGCCGCCGCCTGGAAGGCGTACAAGCCCGCCGCGACCTGGCCGCTCAAGGTCACCAACGACCGGCCCGACCGCGACGGCTGGACGAAGCAGCGGATCTACGAGTACCAGACGTCGCCCAACGAGCGCCGCGACGTCTCGTTCGCGCGCCAGGGCCAACGGCAGCTGGACCGTGCTGATCTACGACATCTCGCAGCCGGTGGGAGAGAAGCGCGGCGCGCAGATCTCGCTGGTCTTCGATCGGCTGCTGCCCAAAGGCTACGACCGCGAGTCGTTCGCCGGCAGGAAGGCGCATCCCCTCGATGCGGAGCGGCTCGCCGACCTCGCCCGCTTCGTCGAGACGGGCATGCAGGCGCTCAAAGTCCCCGGCGTCGCGATCGGCATCGTCGAGAACGGCAAGGTCGTGCTGGCGCGCGGCTTCGGCACGCGGGCTCTCGGGCATCCCGAACCGGTCGACGCCGACACGATGTTCATGGTGGCGTCGAACACCAAGGCGATGACGACGCTGCTCCTCGCCCGGCTCGTGGCTGCGGGCAAGGTGACGTGGGAGACGCCGGCGACGGCGCTCCTGCCGTCGTTCCGGCTGGGCGACGCCGAAACCACCGGCAGGTGCTGGTGAAGCACCTGATCTGCGCCTGCACCGGGCTGCCCGGCAGGACCTCGAATGGCTGTTCGAGTTCGCCGGCGTTACGCCTCAGGGAGCGCTCGCGACCCTGGCCACGATGCAGCCCACGAGCCGTTTCGGCGAGCTGTTCCAGTACTCGAACCCGATGGCCGGCGCCGCCGGCTTCGCCGCGGGCCACCTGCTGTATCCCGATCTCGAGCTCGGCGCCGCCTACGACAAGGCCATGCAGGCCGAGGTGTTCGATCCGCTCGGCATGACGGCGACGACCTTCGACTACGCGCGCGCCCAGGCCGGGAATCACGCCCGACCGCACGCGCCGGACATCGACGGCCGGACCGCGCCGGCAGTGATGGAGCTCAACTACGCGGTCGATCCCGCTGCGCCCGGCCGGAGCGGCCTGGAGCAACGTGCGCGACATGCTGCGTTACGTGCAGATGGAGATCGACGAGGGGATGCTGCCCGGCGGGCAGCGCTACATCGCCCGCGAGCCGCTTCTCGCGCGGCGCGAGAGACGAGGTGCCGCTGGGCAACGACGCGATCTACGGCATGGGTCTCATGGTGGACACGACGTACGACGTGCCGGTGGTGCACCACGGCGGCGACATGATCGGGTACCACAGCGACATGATCTGGCTTCCCGAGCAGAAGGTCGGCGCGGTGGTGCTGACCAGCGGCGATCCGGGCTGGACGTTGCGCTCCCAGTTCCGGCGCAAGCTCCTCGAGGTCCTCTTCGACGGGCGCGCGGAGGCCGGAGCGCAGGTCGAGGCGAGCGCCAAGGCCTATTACGACAGCCTCGCCTCCGAGCGCAAACTCCTGACCGCCCCGGCGGACCCGGCGGAGAGCACGAAGCTCGCCCCCGCTACGCGAACCCGGCGCTCGGTGAGATCCACACCAGCCGCACGGCGAGCGTCACGATCTTCGACTTCGGCGAGTGGCGGAGCGAAATGGCCTCGCGCCAGAACCCCGACGGCACCATCTCGTTCCTGACCACCGCCCCGGGAGGCACCGGCTTCGAGTTCGTGGTCGGCGCCGCGGGGGGCAAGCGCACGCTCGTGACGCGCGATGCACAGCACGAGTACGTCTTCGAAGAGCGCTAGGCGGGCCCTGCGGCGGGCTCGCCCTGCCTGCAGGCCCGCACCCGCCTCCAGGCACGTGGTCCACACACGTGCGAACGACTAGAGGACTGCTGCACGTTGCTCTTGTGTGGAACGCCAGAGCATGAACGAGCTTTGCTGCCGGCGGACGACCAGGCGCCCGGAGAGGGAGACACCTTCACGCCGCTCGACGTCGCGCAGGGCGTCTTCGGCGGCTTCGCCAGCTTCGAAGTCCACGGACTGCAGCCTGAGCTCGAGCTCTCCACCCTGAGCGAGCCCGGCGGAAGCCGCTCGGGTGGCTGGCATCGAAAATGCTGGCATCGAGAAAGCCAATGTCCTCCGATGTCCTCCTTCACCAGAAAACGCGGTACTAGTGAACAGGAAATCTGCGAAGGAGATCGAAATGTCGCAACCGCTCGTTTGTCGTCCGGAGAACTGGAAGTTTTCTCACGCCGCCGCCGCGATGGGCGCGTTCTGGGCTCGGGCCCGCAAGATCGAGGCCCGTCGGAGGGACAGGATGCCGCAGCGCCACCGCGCCATGACTCCATCATCGACCCAGGAGGGACCATGCGTTCAGCATCTGCCACGTCGCGCGCGATCGTCGCATTCGCACTGCTGACGGCGCTCGCCGGCTGCCGCTCCCGGCCCGATAGCGGTCCCGAGCCTCGACAAAGGCCAGGTTCTCGACCCGGACCGCGATGGACCAGACACGATCTCCCGCACCTTCGAATGCCAGGCGAGGGATTCCGCAGGCAAGTGCCTGGCGAACAAGTGCACGGCAGGGCCGGGGGGCGCGACCTTCGACTGCGGCAGCTTCGGGAAGGCCTGCATCGAGGCGGATCTTCACTGGAAAGGCTCGAAGAGTGGCGGCGTCTGCACCGTACCGCTCTGATCCTGCCGTCCCGGCGGACTTTCTCCGCCGCTCGCTCTTCCCCTGGAGCGGCTCGTGTCGCCGCAGGGAACGACCTGCGGTGCCGAGCTTCGACGCCACCAAGCCGCCTCGTAGCTCGGGGCGGGACATGGAGCGATTCTCGTCGTCTCCATGACTACAACTAAGCTGCGCGAGCCGACGGGACAGCTGCGACGTCTCTCGGGGCCGCCGTTCAGAAGGCGGGTCGCGCCGGGAGCCTGATGCGTGGAAGCACCGTCCGCCTCGGAGGCGCTAGCGTCGACGTGCCCTCGAGGCGGGCGACGGCACCAGCAGGACGCTCCGCCGAGCGTCGGCTCGGCCAGGGATTCCGGTGCCGACTCGCGAGGTCGACTCGCTCCACGGCGGCACGACCCCGCGGTGCGCGGCGCTCCAGGACGAGCATGCGCGACCCGTCCTCCGACCGAAGCCGCGGGTCGTCGTGCTCGTCGGGCGGCAGATGCCCTGTCGACAGATCGCGCGTGTCGCCCACGAGAGCGAGCCGGCGCGGCGGTCCGCAGCCCGTCGCGTCCGTCCGACGGCGCCCTCGGGACTCCACGAGGACAAGGCCTACATAGCGACGTGCGACAAGGCGTCGGCCTGAAGATCAGCGACCCGCGCCGTCTGATCACCGTCGACGATCTGCGCGCGATGGCGTGCGCGGCGAGCGCTGGGATCGCCGTCATGCCTCGACGCTGACCGCAGCGCGCATCGGCGGCCGCCTGCCTCCTGGAGCGATCTCGGGAGCAGGTCGCCTGCGTCGCGCTCGCAGGGCGCGAGCCCTCGCATCTCGACGGCGCCCGCCTCTGGGAGTGCACGCCGTCACTACGGCCGCGCCCCGCCGGCATCGCCGCGCCTGTTCGACGAGGCGTGCACGTTTCGCTCTGAGCACAGCGGCTCGGAGGTCTGCGCCGGCTGTGTGCTCGCGCTGCGAGCGAGGACGTCATCGCCGAGGCGCGCGCCTGGCGCCGCCGGCAAGCGGAACGTGTTCGGCTCTGGCGCCGGGGACGACGTCCCGGCCTGGCGGCGCTGCAGCCCGAAGAGCTCTTCAGCCACGCAGTGCCCGCTACTGCGAGCACGCGACGGGCGAAGTCACCCAGGCTCTCCGTCGCGGTCCTGAACCGTCGAGGAGGTCGGCGCCGAGTGCCGCCGCGCGTGCGCCGATCGATGCACCTGCAGCCTTCGGGTCGACGCCGACGCCTTCCTCGCGGCGGCGCGCCGAGCCTCGCCGAGTCGGGAAGGGCCGTCGTCGCTCTGGGCAGCGGCACATCCGCCGGAGCGACCCCGGCGATCCGGGTCGTCGTGCTCCGGTCGGCGTGCGACCCTCGCCTTCGCGCCCGACGAGCGTGGCGGCGATCCTGGCAGCGGCGCGTTTCGCCGGCCGGGAACGGCCCGCGGTAGGCCGGCGGCAGCGGGCCCGAAGGAGCGCGGACCGCCGAATCCGCAGGGTCCGTCAGATGTTCGTGGGGGGACCGTGGCGAAGGAGGTGCCTGGCGAAGGCTCGCCTGCCGGCGCCGGCGGGTCCTGGATCGGCGCCGGAGGATCTTCCGTCGGCGGAAGCGGAGGATCCTGGATTGGAACTTCGACCGGATCGCGCGGCGGCGCCATCGGCGGCACCTGCGTCGGCACCGGGGGATCTGCGTAGGGAGGAGGAGGCGGGTCGGTCGGCAGCGGTTGGTTCGCGCTAGAGGTCATGTGCGCCTGTGGCGCAAGTCCCGTGCCACTTGCAGATCCTTCGTCCTCTTCTCGCGCCCGACCGCAAGTCCCTGGCATCCGCTGAGGAACGGAGCCCGGGCTAGTGACGGTTCTTCGCCGAGCCGCCGTCATTCGCGCGGTCGAAGCGCGGAAAGGGCGGCGAGCCGGGACCCCCCTGCTGCTGCCCGCCCGTCGACGCCGCGTCGCGGGCGCCGCCCTTGTGCTGCGACGCGTCCTTGGGCGACACGCTGTAGCGGGAGTCGCGCTCGTCGTAGTCGCCGACCGGCCGGGTCCCGTGGGCAGGCTCGTTCTCCTGGACCTTCTGGACCTGCGCGCCCTGCTTTGCGCTCCGGGATCCGGGATGGGTCTTGCGCTCGGTCATGATGGCCTCCATGAATGGGACCGGCGAGATTGCCGGCCCAGACGAGAGTCTGCAGGGTCGATGCCATCTGGAGCGTGCGCCGGGTCCTTAAAAGACGACGGCGAACGGCGCGTATTCTTCAAACGCCCAATCGCCGTGGACATTCCGCGCCGCGGGGCGACCGCAGCGCTTCTGAAGGCGGAAGACCTTCAGGCTCCCCGGTGCTCTCGCACGACAAGGGCGAGCGGCGTCCCCCACGGGTCGCGGGTCCGCGCCGCGGTGCCTTCGGCAGCGCTCTCGGCCGCGAATCCGGCGCTCTCGAGACTCGAAGCGGCGCTGCGGACCGACTCGGCATCCGGCAGCTCGAGCGTCCACTCCAGGAGCTGCGCCTGGTCGGCTTCGGGCGATCGCGCGCTCGAGCCCGCCCAGATGTTGGTGCCGAGGTGGTGGTGGTAGCCCCCCGCCGAGAGGAAGAGCGCCCCGGGGTAGCTCCAGACGATGCGGTCGAGGCCGAGCGCCTCCGAGTAGAAGCGCGAGGCGAGCGCCAGGTCGCCGACCTGGAGGTGGACGTGCCCCATCGTCGTGCCCGCCGGCATTCCGGTCCAGGCGCCTCCCCCGCCCGCGGCCACGACCGCGGCGACATCGACCGGATCGGTCGCCATCACGGAGCTCGCGTCCCTTCTTGCGCCAGCTCTGCGCGCGGCCGGTCGGCGTAGACCTCGATGCCGAGCCCGTCCGGATCGGAGAGATAGAACGCTTCGCTGACCAGATGGTCGCCGGCGCCGGCGGGAACACCGAGTCGGCCAGATGCTGCACGAAGCGGCCCAGCGCCGGCCGGTCCGGCAGAAGGATCGCGAAGTGAAAGAGCCCGAGCCGGCCGCGAGCGGCGGGCCGGGCGCCGCGCCGCTCGCGCAGCTCGACGAGCGGACGCGCGCCCGCTCCGAGCACGGCGCCTCCCTCGTCCCGTTCGAGCTCGGCGAGGCCGAGGGTCGTGCGGTAGTAGTCGAGCGAGCGCTCGAGGTCGGCGACCTGGATCGTGACGGCCCCGACCACTGTTGTCGCCGGCAGGCGAAAGCCGCTCGGCGCCTCGCCGTAGCTGCCGGGCGTCGCCGGTTCGACGGCCGGCGCCGCACCGAAGATGTCCCGCGTCGTCACGCTCATGGTCGCCTCCTCGTCCGGGACTCTACGCTCGTCAGGGGCGCGCGGCACGGGCATAGCGCCGGGTTCAGCTTCGCTCGGCGCAGACCGCGCGCACGCATTCGCGCAGCCAGCGGTGGGCGGGATCGGCGTCCATACGCGGATGCCAGAGCAGGGAGAGGGTGAACTCCGGTGTCGCGACGGGCAGTCGGAAGCTGTGCAGGCCGGCGCGCAGGTTCCCGGTGTGGCGCTCGGGGAGCGTCGCGATCAGGTCGGTAGCGCGGGCGAGGGCGAGCGCGGAGGCGAAGCCGTCGACGAAGACGACGCGGCACCGCTCGCGCCCCAGGGCTTCGAGGGCCCTGTCCACCTGGTCGCTGCCGGGGCCCCGCAGATCGACATCGATGTGCCCTCCCCCCGCGTAGCGGGCCGGGGTGATCCGTCCCCGCGTCAGCGGATGCCCCGGGCGCACGACACCGACGAAGCGGTCGCGGAAGAGAGCCTGCGCACGCAACTCCGGGCCGGTCGTCGGGCCGACCACGCCCGTTTCGAGGTCGACCCGACCGTCTCGCAGCGCGACGCTCTCGCGATCGAGCTTCTGCCGGAAGCTCAACTTCACCCCCGGCGCCTCCCGCAGAACACGCTCCAACAGGGCCGGCCCGAAATTCTCGACGAAACCCTCCCGGGTGCGCAGCGTAAACGTGCGGTCGAGCCGTGCGAGGTCGAGCTTCCCGGCCGGGCGGAGCACATCGTTTGCCTCCTCCACGAGCGGCCGCACCCGGTCGCGCAGCGCGAGCGCCCGCGGCGTGGGAACGAGCCCGCGGCCGGCGCGGACCAGCAGCGGATCGCCGGTGGTCGCGCGCAGGCGGGCCAGGGCGCGGCTCATCGCCGATGGACTGAGCCGCAGACGCCGTCCGGCGCGCGTGACACTGCCCTCCGCCAGCAGCACATCGAGGGTGACGAGCAGGTTGAAGTCGGGATCCGCCATGGCCCGACCCTATCGGGATAGCGCGTCTGCTGCAATCCTAATGTGCATGCCTTGCGTCTTGCGCCATGTGTTCGGCCGGGCTACCTTGGAGCCATGCTCCAGCCGACCCGCGCAACGCCCGCTGCGACAGCCCCCGGAGAGCCTCCTCGTCCGCCATCGGCGCGCTGGGCTCTCGCCGCCCTGGCGCTCTCCATGCTGCTCGCTGCACTCGGAACGAGTATCGCCAACGTTGCTTTGCCGACCCTGACGCAGGAGCTCGACGTCTCGTTCCAGGCGGTCCAGTGGGTCGTGCTGGCCTACCTCCTCGCCGTCACCACGCTGATCGTCAGCGTCGGCCGGCTCGGCGACCTCCTCGGCCGCCGCCGGCTCCTGCGCGCCGGAATCGCCCTGTTCACGCTGGCGTCGATCGGCTGCGGCATCGCGCCGGCGCTCGGATGGCTGATCGCCGCGCGGGCGGTGCAGGGCCTCGGCGCGGCCATCCTGCTGGCCCTTTCCCTCGCTTTCGTCGGTGACGTCGTTCCGGCGGCCAGGACCGGCAGCGCCATGGGACTGCTCGGATCGATGTCCGCGATCGGCACCGCGCTCGGCCCTTCGCTCGGCGGCCTCCTCGTCGCCGGTCCCGGCTGGCGGGCGATCTTTCTTCTGCAGGCACCCCTCGGGCTGCTGGCCTGGTGGCTCGCGGGTCATCACCTGCCGGCAACCGCAGCGAAATCCGGCGCGGCTCGCGCCGGCTTCGACGTCCCCGGGACGCTCCTGCTGGCGCTCGCGCTTGCGGCCTATGCTCTCGCCATGACTCTGGGGCGCGGGAGCTTCGGCCCGCTCAATCTTTCGCTGCTCCTGGTCGCGGCCTGCCTGGCCGCTCTCTTCGTGCTCGTCGAGAAGCGTTCGCCTGCACCGCTCGTCCGCCTGGCGATGTTTCGCCAGGGGGAGCTACGTGCGAGCCTCGCCGCGAGCGCGCTCGTTTCGACGGTGATGATGGCGACGATGGTCGTCGGGCCGTTCTATCTCTCGCGCGCTCTGGCGCTCGACGCGGCCCGTGTCGGACTCCTCCTGTCGATCGGTCCGCTGGTTGCCGCTCTCACCGCCGTCCCGGCCGGACGTGTCGCGGACCGCTTCGGCGCGGCAAGCATGACGCTCGCCGGTCTCGGCGCGATGGCGGCCGGTGCCGCGGCCCTAGCGTTGCTCCCGGCGGCAGCGGGAGTGCCCGGCTACCTCGCCCCTATCGTCGTCGTCACCGCTGGCTACGCGCTCTTCCAGACGGCCAACAACACGACCGTGCTGGCGAACACCGCTCCCGACCAACGGGGCATCCGCTCGGGCCTGCTCAATCTGTCGCGCAACCTGGGACTGATCACCGGCGCTTCGCTGATGGGCGCGGTCTTCACGTTCGCAGCGGCGACGAACGACCTCGCGACCGCACCCCCCGCAGCCATCGCCAGCGGCATGCGGACCACCTTCGCCGTCGCGGCGGCGCTGATCGGCGTCGCGCTCGCCGGCGTCGGCCTCAGAGCGCCTCGCTCGACCAGGGCAGCGTATGGCCGGCTTCGAAGCCGTCGGTGAAGAGCTCGCGGTCGGCGCCCGGCGCGCCGGCGCGCTCGTGGGCGCCGATGTCGCAGCCGTCGCTGGCGAAGCCGTTGGGGACGGCTGCGAGATCGACCCGCCGGAGTCCGGCCCCGGCGTCGCCGTAACGCCGCTGGTCGCCGGTCGAGTCCGGGCACGAGCCGGTGTCGATCGCCGGCGAGAGCGGCGCGAGCAGCGGGCGGTGGGTCGCCAGCGTGTCGTCGCCCCAGTTGTTCAGGATGTCGAGCCGAGGGTCGAGCGGCGCGACGGCTGAGCCGACGTAGTCACCGTCGACATTCGGCAGGCCGCTGCCGACCGTGCCGGTCGCGCCGGCGTTCGAGCCGATCAGGTTGAAACCGGAGCTCTGCCAGTCGACCAGCGCGCCGTTGCTGAAATAGAGGTCGGGGTCGATCGTGGCGCCGTTGTCGAGGTTCGCCGCGACGATCGAGTTGCGCATCACGAGCGTCGCCAAGAAGCCCGCTTGCGGCACCACACTCAGGCCGCCGCCGTCCCCCGAGCCATCGGCGTCGAGATTCGCCGTGTTGAAAGCGACCGTGGAGTCGGTCATCGTGAGCGTGGCATCGGCTGAACTGACGCTGAGGTGGATCGCTCCGCCGGCGCCGTCGGCGGCGTTGCCCGAGAGCGTCACGCGGTCGAGCTCGAGCTCGCCGTTCTGGATCGCCACCGCGCCGCCATTGAAGGTCTCGGCGGTGTTGGCCGCCACGACCGAGCGCCGGATGACGACCGAGGCACCCGGCCCGAGGATGCGCAGCGCCCCGCCCCCCGACCCGCCGGAGCTCGTGTTGCCCCAGATCTCGCAGTCGACGAGCAGGGCGGAGGTCGGCTGCGCGAGCGTGCCGGTGACCCAGAGCGCGCCGCCCCCGACCGTGGCCGCGCTGCCCAGGATGCGGACCCGCCGCAGCTCGGCGCGGGTGCCCTCTCCGACCACCAGCGCGCCGCCGCCGGCGCCGGCGCCGTCGACCAGCACCAGATCCTCGACGCCGAACCAGACCCCTGGCGTGTTCGTGCTGACGTCGAGGATCGGCCAGAGTCCTTGTCCGTCGAGCTCGACGACGCCCGGAGCCGGGCCGCGCAACAGCACCGAGGCGTCGATCGGCGGCAGCGCCGCCTGCAGCGCGATCGTCGCCGGCAGTGGCGCCAGGTCGAAGACGATCCGATCGGGACCCGAGCCCGCCAGGCAGCCGTGATAAGCCGCATCGTCGTTGGCGGCGACGATCGCCTCGCGCAGCGAACAGGAGCCGTCGTCGAGGTCGATGTCCAGCTCGGTCGTGACCGGGATCGTCGCCGCCGCGAGCGGCGCGGCGACGCAGAGCAGCAGGGCGAGACAACAAGGCAGGGCGCAGCGCACGGACATGGAGATCTCCTTCAAAGGGGATGGCGTCATCCGTCGCCGCGACTGGACATCGGGGGCCGCATTCCTCGGCCGCTTGCCTTCTAGCGTCTGGTCTCTCCAGGCGACTGCAATCCCTTGAACAGAAGCCAGAGGCCCAATGCCATCTCGAAGAGGACCATCGGCGAGTCGAACCAGTAGGCGTTCACCGTCTTGTCGAAGTTGGGGAAGACGATGAATGCGAAAGCGCAGATCACGCACCATGCGGACGCGATCGCGCCCAAGACGGCCAACGCTCGCGGGATATACCTCGACTTCCACCACAGGAAGCTGCAAACCGTGGAAGCCAATCCCCAGAACGGCAGGCCGACGGAATACGCGTCGTAGCCGCCGGTGAGCTGCAGCCTCGCTAGTGTCTGCAACTGATCTAACTGGAAAACCGGCAGGTAGGCGGCGTCGCCCAGGAGCCGCAGCGCGCCGAGCATGTTGATCGCGCTCACCGCCCACATCAGGACAACGACCAGCCTGCAGGATGCCGCTACCCAAGCCAGGTTCCGATTCACCGGCTCGAGGACCGCATAGAGCGCTGCGAGCAGCGCCACGATGCTCGCGGCGTAGATCAGATTGCAGGCGATGTTGAGGCGAAACAGCGTTTCGTTCGCCAGGATGTTCCGGGCGGTATCCACGGCGCTGCCCGGAACGCTGAGGCGAAAGCTGATGCCGTAGTTTGCCAGCACCACGATCGCCATCGCGAAAAGAAAAGCGAAACCCGCGACTCTCGCGGCCTTGCGTTGTGACTCGTCGATCGTGTGCATGGTCACTTCGATGCCTCCGCAGTGTTCATTCGTTCCAGCAAGACAGGAGTCCCCGCCGCGGCCGAGATTCGCTCCGGAATGGGCGGTGCGATGTCAGGCGGGCCGCACCTGTGGCTGCGACGCTTTGGCTCCCTTGATGAGCAGCCAGAAAATGATCGGGAACTCGCCGAAGAGAAGCGGCATCGCGACCCGGGAGACAATGTCGCTGTACTCCGGCAAGACGATGGCTGTGACACTGCTCGTGACGTAGCCGAGGCCGGCGACCAGCAACAGGAGGCCCAGGAGCCGCGGAAGGAAGCCCGACCTCATGACCAGAATGCCGAACGGAAAGAGCCAGAGGCCCCAGAACACCGCGGTGACGGTATTCCCCTCGCCATTCAGGCTGAGACTGCCGAGCGCCAGAGCGTCCAGTTGCGGTCCGCTGAAAACCGACAGGTAGCCGGCGCCGCTCAAGAGAATCAGCGGTGCGATCTTGGTGAGCAGGTTGGCGAGACCGACAGCGACCCCGACCGAGACCAGGATCACCATGAGCACAGCGTGCCACTTGTCGGCGCTCTTGAGCAGGTTGTAGAGGCTCACGACCAGGAAGATGAAGAGGACGAGGGTGACCAGGTCGGTCAGGACGCCGATACGAAAGACGAGCTCGCCAGCGAGGATGTTGCGTGCCGTAGCTGTGGCGTCCCCGGCAATCAGGAAGCCGGTGAAACCGAACATGTCGACCAGTCCCACGATCAGGAACAGGAAGTAAAGGGCCCCTGCCCGCCGCGCCGTCGCCTGGATCGAAGTCATCTTGTCCCTCCAGTGGCTTGTCACTCTCGGCTGCATTCCGTCCTTCTGCTCTCTACGAGGGAGCATTCCCACCCGTGGGTTCCTGCTTCCCCTGAGTGAGCAACGGCTTGGGTTAGTCTAGCCAGGCGCTGGTCAATGACCATGACTCCAGGCATCCATCGCATGACCTCACGTAACAGGCCGATGACTGCCGCCTCCGGGCCCACCGTCGCTGCCGGGACGGTGCGCGCCTGGGTGGATCTGGCCGCGGCCAGGGGTGTCCGCAGGAGTGCTTTGCTGGAACGCTCCCGACTGGATCTCGATGCGCTCGAAGATCAGGACCAGCGCCTTCCCCTGGCAAAACTGGTGACCTTGATCCGCGCCGCCAAGGAGCTGTCCAACGATCCCGCGCTCGCACTGCACTTCGGCGAGACGATCGACTGCGCGGACTATTCCGTCGCCTCGATGATCAGCTACGCCTGCAAGACAGTGGCCGACGCGTTCGTGCAGCGGAATCGCTATGGCCGCCTCATGGCCGACGTCGAGTGCGATCTTCCGGACCGATATCTGCTCGAACCGACGCAGAGCAGCGTCTGGCTGATCGACACGCGCAAGAATCCGAACGAGATTCCGGAGCTCACCGAGGCCTTCTTCGCGCGGGTCGCCGCGGCGTCGCATCAACAGCGCGAGACGCCGTTTCTGGAGGCGGCTCACTTCACCCACGCGGAGCCGGCGTATCGCGCCGAGTACGACCGGATCTTTCGCGTGCCCCTGGTGTTCGGGAGCCACCGGAACGCGCTCCTGATGGATGCAGCCTGGCTGCAGCAGAAGATCGCCGTCGCACCCGGTTACGTCTTCGGCATCCTGAGCTCCCACGCCGAGGCGCTGCTCAGGAGTCTCGATGCTTCGAAGACTTTCCGGGGCCGGGTCGAGAGCCTGCTCATGCCGATCCTGCACACCGGCGACGCCAGCATCGAGGCGATCGCCGGCAAGCTGGGGATCAGCCGGCAGACGCTGTTCCGTCGGCTGCGGGTGGAGGGTGTGACTTTCGAGAGAGTGCTGGATGAGTTGCGCCACAAGCTGGCGCTGCACTACCTGCAAGGGCGGAAGGTCTCGGTGAACGAGACTGCCTACCTGGTGGGCTTCTCCGATCCGGCGGCCTTCTCACGCGCGTTCAAGCGCTGGACGGGAAGCCGCCCGCACTGGATGCGCCAGAGTCCGGGAGCCGATGCGAGCACGGCGGTCGAAGCCAAGCCGTCGAGCCCCTGAGAGGGATCGGCCCCTGCGGAAACCAGGGTGTTCGGACTCAGAGGGACTTGGTCCACCGTTCTCGATCTCACTCCGGCAGGTAGTCCTGCGCTTCGAGTCCAGCCACCCGACGATGCGACCTGCCGGAGCATCTCGCGACGATCTGACAGGTTGAGCGTGTTCGCATCTCCCCAGGGTCGGGCTGGGCGTCTCGCCACTCAGTGCGGATGCGCGGGCTTCGCCGCGGGCGGCTGCGCGTAGCCCGGGAAGCGGTGGGCTGCGTAGCGCGCATGGCAACCGACGCAACTCTCCGTCAACTTGTAGAAGTAGAACGGCACCAGGGCCGTTGGGTGTTCCCGCGCGGCATCGGCCAAGCCGCCGGCGAGATCGTGGAACTCTCCATCGCGTTCCAGGAACGCTGCAGGGAGCAGTCGTTCGAGCTCCTCACGCTGGGCGTCGGTGAGCTTCTGCGCCAGCACGTAGCCGGCGCGCATGCGCTCGGCCAGCCGTGCGATCGACTCCGAGTCCCCGGAGACGATCGCCGGGACGAGCTCGAGCATCGCGCCCTGGAGCGCCACCATCTCGTCGCGGAACAGCCCGCGCAACTCCGGCGACAGCTGCTGGACCGGTCCCGCCGGCGCGGTCGCCGGGGCGGTGGAAAGAGCGGTGGAAGGGGCGACAGGAGGGGCGGAAACCGGGTGCTCATGCGACTGGGCGCCGCCGGCGACGGTGCCGGCGACCAGCAGCGCGAGGAACAGATACCCGGGAGCATTAGGAACATGGGGAGCATGGATTCCTCTGTCTGTCACGGAGATCTCCTTGCCGGCCTGCACGGAATCAGGACTTCCGCGCCATCAGTTCACGCCGGGCGATCCGTGCGATCGCCGCCCAGACCAGAGTCCGCAGGCTCATGGCCACCACCGTGCGCAGTTCGTAGTCCCCGCCGGCGACGACGTGCGCGCCGAAGGCGGCGAACACGAGGGCCGTCGCCACGGCGACGCCGAGCGCCAGCCAGGCGGCCCAGCGCCGCTCGCGCCACAGCCCCGCTCCAGCAACGACGTAGGCGAAGCCGGCGAGAAAATTGAACCAGAGCACGAACGGGACGTAGTTCCCGGCCGCCGTGCGGGCCTCGCCGCTGCCGAAGAGAACCGCGCCGCCCTCCTTCAAAGTCATCAGGCCGAAGACGACGGCGAGCATGGAGATCACCCAGATCCAAGGTCCGCCTCGGTCACTTGCCATGCCGTATCCCCTTCTGGAGCCGTGCCGGGATATCCGACGGCTGCATGAAGCCCCAGCGCTCGCGCGCTTCGAGATGGGCGAGAGCGCGGTGGGCCGGACTCCCGGCGTCGCTACCCTGCGCGGTCGCCTGCTGCCAGTCGCTCCAGGCCTGGTCACTGCGCCACTTGTGCCAGCGCGCGACGCCGGCGTGGGCGGTCGCGCTGACGGCGGCAAGCGCGGTGGCGGCGAACACCCAGCCGCGCGCGGTGACCTTGCCGCTGCGTCGCAGCGACCAGCGCTGAAAGCGCAGCTCGGTGGCCGAACGCGGCGAAGGGGAGACCAAGGTGTCCATTCTTAGACCTTCCCGCGACGGTGGGCATGATCACCGTCATACGGGCTCGTCGTACCTCTCCGCTCGCTGCGTCGCGGCAACCGCCGAGCTGGCCGGCGCTACTGGCGCGCCGGTTGCGCTTCCGCTCCTCCCGCCACAGCGGCAGAAGACGCCCAGCTCCGACCGTCCGAGAAGCCCCTCTTCACGGCACCGTCGAGCTCCAGAGCGAGCTGTCGCCACTCTCGAAGCCGTCGGCGAAGAGCCGGGTGGAAGTCTGAAGCCGCAAGGCGTAGCAGTTGTCGTCGACGTCGTTGCAGGTGACGAAGACCTGGCTCCGGGTCGAGTAGCGGAAGCGGCCGAAGGTGCCCTGGGTGATGGCCGCCGGCCCGCCGGGATGGCTCACGGTCGTGCAGACCCGCGTGTCCGGGTGCAGGAGCTGGACGGAGTTCCCACCGCTCCACGCCACCAGCCGGTCGAGCTGGGGGTCGTAGTCCCAGCCGGCGGCGTAGCTATCCATGAAGGTGCAGCCGGTCGTCGCGCCGCTCTGCCGCGTCAGCGTCCCGGTGGCGCTGCGGATGTCGTACCAGTAGAGGGTGCGATCGTCCGCGGCGTAGTAGGAGTAACGCCGGCGCACCGGGTCGATGACGCCGGACTTGTAGTCGCCCGGCCCCTGCTGGTTCTCGCCCCGAAGGGTCCACTGGTCGGTCGCGGGGTTGTAGCTGTAGAGGTCGTAGTCGTCGTGGGCGTAGACCAGCCCGGTCGGCGCATCGACGGCGAGCGCCAGACCGAACCCGGTGCGCGGGCCGTTGACGTAGCTCTTCTCGGTCCAGCTGTCGCCCAGGGGGTCAAACGTCCAGGCGTCGTCGATGAAGTAGCCGCACTGCCAGCGCGAGCCTCCGACCAGGAAGATCCGCTGGAGACCCGGCAGCCAGGCGAGGTGCTGGTAGGTGTGGCGCGACACCGGCCTGCCGTCGGCGTAGACGCCGTCGAACAGGCAGCCGTCGCGCACCGGCGTCGACGGCTCGTTGATCCGGGAGAGCGTGAGGCTCCCGAGGTCGAGCCGGTACCACTCGTTGCCGGCATAGCCGCCGTGCCCACCGCCGGTGATGTACAGGCGGTCCCCCGCGGCATCGAACGCGGCGCCGGACCAGTCCTCGGTGACTGCCGCGCAGCCCTCGACCCCCTGAATCTCGGGGTAAACGGCCGGGCTGGGACAGACCGCGCGCAGCCGTGTGTCCGCCAGCTCGTGCCAGCCGAGCCCGGCCGGGATCTCACCGGCACCGGCAGTGCTGGCAGCGAGCCCAGCGAGCAACGGAAGCACGAGAAGAATCCGCCGTCGATTCATGGCACCTCCCCACCCCACGCCGCGGTATTCCCACTCGCGAAGCCGTCGTTGAAAAGGGCGATGGCGTGTGTCGCGAGCTCGTTCAGATAGACCTCTACCCAGGCGTAGCCGCCGGGATGGAGCTGGGCCGAGTCCAGCGGATTGGCTGGGGAGAGGCCGTGGGCGAGCTCCCAGCTGTCGGCGATCCCGTCGAGGTCGATGTCCGGCACGGGCGGCGGGCCGGTGCTGTTGAGTGGGCCGCTCAGATTCCCGAGTGTGCCGGTGGCGGAGCGCGCCTCGGCGACGGTGCGCGTGGTCATGGCGTCCCGGGGCCACGAGCCGGCACGATTCAACACTTGGTTCCAGGCGAAGGCGGCGGAGTGGGTGGTGATCGCAGGGAAGGGATGCGGCTCGTCGAGAAAGGTCGGAGTGGAATAGATCGACAGGATCGACTGGCCGGGATAGAGGTTGTCCGTCATGTAGAGCGTGCCGTCGAGTCCGAACAGCATCGAGTCCGCGGGAGTGTCGGGTCCGCTCCGGGCAAAATTGCCGATGAGGTTGTAGTGGGTTCCCTCCTCGGGAGGGAGGTCCTGGCGGTAGATCTGCTGGAAACCGCAGTTGTAGAACACGTTGTTGCGCAAGTCGAGCTTGACACCGTCCGCCGGCACCGCGCCGCTCCCGGCCCAATGGAACTGGGCGCCGCAGCGGCCGCCGTGATGGGCGCTGAAGTTGTGGTGAAAGCTCACCGAGCTCGTGGGCCGATAGGCGATGAGCCAGCCGTAGTTCTGGCTGCCCGCGCCGCCCATGCTGTTGGTCACCGTCGACCACTGCACGGTGAAGTCGTGGCTGGCGTCGATGTCGAAGGTCTCGTCGGCGCCGCCGGACATGTCGCAATGGTCGATGACCAGGTTGGAGACCGGATTGAAGGCGAAGGTGTCGCCGGCTTGGGCGCGGATACGGAGGAAGCGGAAGATCGCGTCGTGGAAGTTCGTCTGGTAGTTGGTGATCGCACCGTTCACCAAGGTGATCCCGCCGGGGCTGCTCTGCCCCAGGACGGTGACGTGGCTCTGCGCCTCGGTGAGGGTGATGTCGCCCCCGAGGTCGATCACCCCCGACACCCGGAAGACGACAATGCGGGGGCCAGGGGTCATCATGGCCGCACGGAAAGAGCCCGGCCCCGAGCCGGCGAGCGTCGTCACCACCAGCACGGGCCCGCCCGGCCGCCCGGCGTCTGGGTGCCGAAGCCCTCGGCGCCAGGAAAGGCCGACAGGGCAGGGGCGGAGGATGGATCGAGGAGAACCAGGCCCAGAGCCGCGCTCGCGAGTCGAGCGATCGAGAGTCGAAGGAGGGGGCGTTTCATGGCGGCAGGCGCTGACGTTCGCCTCATGGCACGACCACCGACCAGGCGTTCGGATCGCCGGACGCGAAACCATCCGCGAACAGGGGTGCCACGACTTCGTCGGCACCGATGTCACGCGCTGCGGGTCGTGCTTCGAGGTCGATATCGCGATCGGCCAGGCCGGCCGCGACGGCGGCGCCGGCGTCGACGGGCGGGAGCACCTCGTCGACGAGGTGCAGGTCGCCCTGCGCCACCGACAGGAACCAGCCGAGCTGCGCCCCTGCGAGATTCCCCGCCATCACCGCTTGCGGGTTGCCGTCGCGCTCACGCAGATTGTGGCTGACGAGGTTGTTGACGAGCTGCACCAGGGTATTGGCGAATCGCCATTCGATCGACGAGAACGGTGCGGCGGTCGACACCACCGAGTTGTGCACCACCCAGGTATTGCGCGCCTGCTCGAGGGCGATGCCGGCATCGAAGCCGAAGTCCGACTGCAGGAGGTCGGGGTCGGCGGCGGCGATGAAGTTGTTGCGGATGACGCCGTCGATGTGTCCGAGGTAGCCCACTCCAGGGTACGGATCGTCGGGATAGACCCTATCGCCCGAGACTTCGAGCAGCCCGAAGCCGACGCCGCGCGCGCAGTCGACGATGACGTTCTCTTCGACCACCGTGTCGCGGCTCGCGTTCCAGAAGTGGATCGCGTGTTCGGAAAGGCCGTCAGGGCACCAGAAACCGGAGATCCGGTTGCGGCGCACCAACCACCCCCAGGCGGCATGGGCGTCGATGCCGCCGGTGTAGCAGTTGTCGCGGACGAAGGGTCGCCCGGCGTCGGTGAGCTCGATCGAGCTGCACTCGATCGTGCCGGAATCGGCCCAGCCCTGCCCGACCGGATTGATCTTGATCGCCTGCTGCCCGGGGTCGACGACGCGGAGATTGTGCAGCACGGTGCCGGTGATCGGACCGGGATTGCCCGCGACATGAATGGGATGGTCGTAGGCCTCGCGCAGCGTCAGGTCGGCGATGACCACGTTCGACGCGGAGATCGAGATCAGCTCATGGGTCAGATAGTTGCCATCCAGGACGACACCGTCGCGATTGCCCGACAGCGAGCGCAACGTGACTCCGGGAGTCGAGAAGACCAGCCGCGAAACGGCGTCGCCGGCGTCCATGTCGTAGACGCCGTCGTGCAGCAGGATGGTGGTGCCGGCCGCGGCTCCGGCGACGATCGCCCGCAGGTCATCGGCCTGAGCCGGCGTGACCTCGATCGTCGCGCCTGCCGGAGGCGGCAGCGATGGACAGGCAGGCTGCGCACGGGCGCTGCCCAGCGGCAGCACGGCCAGCAGAACGGCCGCCGACACCCAGGGTGAAACGGCGAAACTCTTAGCGGCGTCGAGCGTCGGCTTCGCGAGCGGCAAGGCAGCCCTCCAAGCCCCGACTCTTGGCGAAGGAAACGAATCCGCCTGTGGAGAGTTCCACTCGCACTGGACTCGAGGTCTCGCCCTGCGCCTCTTGCCGCCGCACACTCGTTGCCTCTCGCCATTTTGCGCGCTGCCACCGCGCGCGGGCGGTGTTACCATCGATCCCGAATGGAGGCGCATCGCATGCGATTCCGGGTAATGACATCGATTGTCCTGGGTCTGGCGGGTGCTGCCGCCGCGCTGGCTTCGAACAATCTGATCCTGAACGGTTCCTTCTCCACCAATCTCGCCAACTGGAACGAGGGTGACGGAGCGGCGGAGTGGTCGCCGGAGAGCGCCGTCGCCGACGGGACCGGCTCGGCGCGGCTCACCTGCGACTATGCGAGCCCCGGAACGGCATGCAGCCCCTTGCTGCAGTGCCTCGCAGTGAGTCCCGGCTCCCACCTGCTGCAGGTTGCGATCCGGGTGCCGGCGGGTCAGGCGGCGACTGGAAACGGCTACGCCATCGCCTATGCCTACAGCGGCACGATCTGCTCCGGCGCACCCGTCGCCGGGTCTTTCTACACGAGCGGGGTCGCTGCAGGCGTCTGGCGAACGCGCTGGATCCCGGTCACCGTCCCGGCGGGCGCAGCGAGCGTGTCGGTCCGCTTGAGCGTGCACAAGGACACCGCTGGCGGTTCGTTCGATGTCCTCGCAGATGCCGTCGAGCTCAGGACCGGGCTGCTGTTCGTCGACGGCTTCGAATCGGGTACGACCGCGCAGTGGTCCGCGGCGTTTCCCTGAGCCGCGACGCGAATCAGGGCGGCTACGGCGCCTCGTGCGCGCCGATGCCCGGCGGCGAGCCGTAGCAGTTCCCCAACCGGTCTCCGCTGAGCCAGGCCTGCGCCGCGCCGGCGCCGGCGGCCGGACTGGTGCCGGGAATCCCCCACTCGGCGGTGAGCTGCGGGTCTTCGCCGTAGATTCCGCCGACCTCCGCCGACGGCAGCGTCGGCGTCGAGGCTCCCGGGGCGTCCCAGGCGAACCAGAGATTGTGCGCGAAGTCGAAGGTCGCCGGCGCAGTGTTCGGCCCGATGTTGACGTGCGTCGAGATATCGCCGTCCTCGAAGTAGAAGAGGTTGTTCACCACCTGGCCGTTCGCGGCCGGCTCGAAGGTGAAGCCGCCGCCGCTCGTCGTCTCCTGCAGGATGCGCATCAGCCAGGTCGCCGGATTGACGACCGTGTTGTGCGCCACGACGCAGTCGACGCAGCCGACGAAGGCGAACGGCGTATCGCCGCCGACGATCAGATTGCCGATGGCCCTGAGGCTGCGCGCCTCGGCGTTCGGCGCGGTCGTCGCAAGCGGCGGGCGAAAGTACGGGAAGCCGGTCGAGCCGCCGAGGTTGAAGCCACGCGCGCCCGGCGAGACGAGGGTGTTCCAGCGCATCTCGAGGTCGGCGCTGCCGCCCTTCGCCTGCACGGCATTGCCCGACATCTGCTCGAAGCGATTGCGCGCGACGAGGCCGTCGTGGCAGCCGACGCAGTCGATGCCGCTGCCCGAGCTGCCGCCGCCGCAGCGCGCGATCGCGCTGTCGAGCACCCAGAAGTCGTAGATCCCGGAGAGCTTGAGGCAGTCGTTGTTGCCGCCGCTGCCGATGTCGTGGATCGCGAGCCGGCGGAAGACGACGGTGTGGCTGGCGAGCGGATTCGCCGTCTCGCCGCCGTCGTCGGCGTTGATGCCGTTGGCGGTCGACGAGTGGATCTCGAGGTCGTGCACCACGAGCCATTTGGCGCGCGCGAGGTGGAGCGCTTCGGCGCCGCCGGCGATCACCGGCCTCGGCAGCCGGCCGGGCTCGCCGCCGATCCACACCGGCGAGATCGCGTCCCCGGCGAGATCGCCCACGAACTGGTCGGTGAGGTGCGTCCCCGGGGTGAGACGGATCGCGGTTCCCGGATTGGCGAGTGCGGCTGCATGCTCGATCGACGCGAACGGCGCGCCCGGCGAGCCGTCGCCGGTCGTGTCGTTGCCGACCGGGGGCGGCGCGACATGGATCCACGCAGTGGGAGAGATGCCACGGTCGAACGGCCGGATCGCATCACAGCGCGTCGGCACCGTCGCCGACCAGTCGCCGGTATCGCCGAACTCGAAGTCGTCGCCGAAGATCGGCGTCGAGCCGAGGGACTGCGCATACGCCGGAGCGAGCAGGACGAGCGACGAGAGGGCGAACCGGGCCAGCGCTGCGCTCATGACGGGCTCCATTGGGAGCCCCTTCGTAGCACAGTTCCCGCGCCCTCGCGATCCAGTTTCGACGCCGGCGCCGGCGCTGAACCGGCGATCCCTCACCAGTGGCGGTGATTGTGTTCAGCGGAATACAATGTTCGCGCACCGGGAGGCGCGGAAGCCGCGGCTTCCCTCACAGGAAGGAGCAGGCTCGAGATGCGCAGGCGAATCGATGTGCGGCGCTCGCTCCCGTGCCTTCTGGCGCTGGTCGTTTGCTGCGGTCTCGGCGCCGCGGGCCAGGCCGCGACGATCACGGTCGCCGCGGCGGCCGATCTGCGGTTCGCCCTGGACGAGATCGTCGCGGCATTCGAGGCCGGCTCGCGCGAGGATCGGGTCGAGGTGGTCTTCGGCTCGTCGGGAAAGCTCCACACCCAGATCCAGCAGGGCGCTCCCTACGATCTCTTCTTCTCGGCCGACATCGAATTCCCCCGGCGACTGGCAGAAGCCGGCTTCGCCGCTACCGAAGTCAAACCCTATGGCCTCGGCCGCATCGTTCTTTGGAGCGCGAGTCTGGACGCGACGCAGATGACCCTGGCCGCGCTCACGGCGCCGGCGATCACCCGCATCGCCATCGCCAATCCGCAGCATGCGCCCTACGGCCAGCGCGCCGCAGAGGCGCTGCGCGCTTCCGGCCTGTGGGAGAAAGTCGAATCCAAGCTGGTCTTCGGCGAGAACATCGCTCAGGCCGCCCAGTTCGTCGAGACCGGCAACGCCCAGGTCGGCATTCTCGCGCTGTCGCTGGTCAAGAGCCCACAGCTCGCGAAGCAGGGCGGCTACTGGCTGGTACCCGCCTCCCTCCACGCACCGCTCGAGCAGGGATACATCGTCACGAAGCGAGCCGAGAGCAACCCGCTGGCTCACCGCTTCGCCGCTTTCATGAACGATCCGGCCGCGCGCGCGGTGATGACCCGCTACGGCTTCGAGCTCTCCGGCGACGTCGCCCATGTCGCCGAAGCCGCCCATGACTCCAATGCCGCCGGCGACGGCAACCGGTAGCGACGCGTGTTCCTCGCCCCAGGCGATCTCGCCGCGCTCGGCCTGACCTTCCGTCTCGCGGCCACCGTCACCCTGATCCTGCTCGTCGTCGGCACGCCCGTCGCGTGGTGGCTCGCGCGCACCCGCTCCTGGTGGAAGGGCCCGATCGGCGCCGTCGTGGCGCTGCCGCTGGTCCTGCCACCCTCCGTGCTGGGTTTCTACCTCCTTCTCGCGCTGGGACCGGACGGCCCGGCAGGACGACTGACGGAGTGGCTCGGACTCGGCCTCCTGCCATTCACCTTCTGGGGTCTGGTGGTGGCCTCGGTCTTCTACTCCCTGCCCTTCATGGTGCAGCCGCTGCAGACCGCCTTCGAGGCGGTGGGCGAACGACCGCTCGAAGTCGCCGCCACCCTGCGGGCCTCGCCGCTCGATGCCTTCTTCACCGTCGCCGTCCCGCTGGCGCTGCCCGGGTTCCTGACCGCGTCGATTCTCTCCTTCGCGCACACGGTCGGCGAGTTCGGCGTGGTGCTGATGATCGGCGGCAACCTCCCGGGGGTGACCCGCGTCGGCTCCGTCGCCATCTACGACCACGTCGAGGCGCTCGATTACGCTGCCGCGCAGCGTCTCGCGGCGGTGATGCTGGTCTTCTCGTTCCTCGTGCTGCTCGTCGTCTATACCTCGCGATCCCGTTCGCAGCGGGGCCCCCTGTGACCCGAGCCTCCGGCCATCGCGCCGTCCCCGGCACCGCCGACACCCCCCGCATCCGGTGTCGCTTCCGGCTCGACTGGCCGGGCTTTTCGCTCGACGTCGATCTCGAGCTCGCCGGCCGCGGGGTGACGGCGATCTTCGGCCCTTCGGGCTCCGGCAAGACGACGCTCCTGCGCTGCATCGCCGGTCTGGAACGCGCCCCGGGCGGCCGGCTTTGGATGGGCGATGAAGCCTGGCAGGACGGCAGTCGCTGGGTACCGACCCACCGGCGCCCGCTCGGCTACGTCTTTCAGGAGGCGAGTCTCTTCCCGCATCTTTCCGTCGCCGGCAACCTGCGCTACGGACTGCGACGCAGCGCCGAGGCGCGACAGTTCAGCCTGGACGCAGCCATCGAGCTCCTCGGCCTCGGACCCCTGCTCGACCGCCGGCCGGACCGGCTCTCGGGCGGCGAGCGCCAGCGCGTAGCGATCGCCCGCGCCCTCGCCACTGGCCCTCGACTACTGCTGATGGACGAGCCCCTGGCGGCGCTCGATCTCGGGCGCAAGCAGGAGATCCTGCCCTACCTCGAGCGCCTGCACGACGAGCTCGAAATCCCGGTGCTCTACGTCAGTCACTCGCCGGACGAGGTGGCGCGGCTGGCCGACCACCTCGTGGCGCTCGCCGGCGGGCGGGTCCTCGCCTCCGGCCCACTCGCCGACATGCTCGCCCGGCTCGACCTGCCGATCCGACTCGGCGAGGATGCCGGAACGATCCTCGAAGGGGCGATCGCCGAAGTGGACGCGCAGTGGCACCTCGCGCGGGTCGAGTTTCCAGGTGGCGCCCTGTGGACGCGGGATCACGGCCTCCCCCCAGGACACCGGGTGCGGGTGCGCATCCTGGCGCGCGACGTGAGCCTGGCGCGCCGGGCGCCCGAGCGCACCAGCATCCAGAACGTGCTCGAGGGCCGCATCGACGAGGTCGTCGACGACGAACATCCGAGCTCGGCCCTCGTACGCCTCCGCGTCGGACGTTCGCTCCTCGTGGCGCGGTTGACGAAGCGGGCGGTCTGCGAGCTCGAACTGGCTCCCGGGCAGGAGGTCTGGGTGCAGGTGAAGTCCGTCGCCCTCCTGGAGTAGGGGACCGGATGCGAAAGGCAGCGACCAGACCCAAGCCCGACGGGATGAAATGGACGGCGCATCCTCGCTGGCGGATCCGCCGCGGCGACGAGATCGCGCTCGGCCCGGGGAAGGTCGACCTCCTCGAGGCGATCGGCTCGGCCGGTTCGATCTCCGGTGGGGCGCGCCAGCTGGGAATGTCGTACCGCCGGGCGTGGCAGCTGGTGGAAACGATGAACCGCTGCTTTCGCCAGCCGCTCGTCACGACCTCGAGCTTTCGCCGCGGCGGCGCCCGCCTGACCGCAGGCGGCAAGCAGGTCGTCGCGCTCTACCGCCGGGCCGAGAAGACCGGCCTCGCCGCCACCCGGAGCTTCTGGGCGGCGATCGAGCGACTCCTCTAGCCGGGCGCGAGCCGACGGTAGAGGTCGTGGGCTTCGGCGGGCGAAGCGCCGTCGTGGACGACGGCGCGGACGGCGCGGAGCATCGCCGCCGGCGCCTCCGACTGGAAGATGTTGCGCCCCATGTCGACGCCCGAGGCGCCGCGCGCGACGGCGTTCGCGGCCATGGTCAGGGCTTCGAGCTCGGGGAGCTTCTTGCCGCCGGCAATGACGATCGGCACCGGGCAGCAGGAGGTGACGGTCTCGAAACCGTCCTCGACGTAGTAGGTCTTGACGTAGTGCGCGCCGAGCTCGGCGCAGATGCGGGTGGCGAGCCGGAAGTACTTGGCGTCGCGCACCATCTCCTTGCCGACCGCGGTGACGGCGAGCACCGGCACGCCATAACGGTTGCCGGCGTCGACCAGACGCGTCAGGTTGTGGATCGACTTCGTCTCGTGCTCGCCGCCGACGAAGACCTGGACCGCGAGAGCCGAGGCGTTCAGCCGGAGCGCGTCCTCGATGTCGACCGCGATCTCCTCGTTCGACAGCTCCTTGAGGACGCTCGGGCCGCCCGAGGCGCGCAGCACGATCGCCGGGCGCGACGCCGGCGGGATGATGCGTGCGCAGCGCACCGCGCGTCAGCATCAGCGTGTCGGCGTACGGGATCAGCGGCACGATGGTGAGGTCGATGCGCTCGAGGCCGGTGGTCGGCCCCTGGAAGTAGCCGTGGTCGAACGCCAGCATCACGGTGCGGCCCGACTTCGGGTCGAAGATCCGCGCCAGCCGGTTCTTGAGCCCCCAGTCGTAGTGCGCCGAGCCTTTGAGGAAGAAGCCGTCGGTCGCCTGCGGCACGTCGGCGTGGAACTCCTTGTTCTCTCGGCTGCCGTTCCTGTCGGCCATTGTCGTATTCCTTTCGCGGCAGCGTAGCATCGCGCCCGGCAGCGACGCCCCGCCCCGCGAGGCGGCCCGGACTTCCGCGAACCGGGAGAGGCACCGATTTCCGCGTACGTCTGCGGTCGAATCGGTAGACTGTCGGCGATTCTCCCAGGAGGCAGCATGAAGGGTCTCGTCACTCGCTTGGTGAAGCTCTTTCTCGGCTGGGTCGTGGTCGTTGCCGGAGTCACCTACGGGCTGCATCTCGCGACCGGCCGCCCGCTGGTTCAGGGGCTCGGCGCGGCGCTCCTCGCGGGTTCGCTGGGGTGGATGGCCGCCGCCTGCCTGGCGGTGGCGATCCGCTCGCTGCGCGAGCGCTCCGCGATTCGGCGCGGCACGAGAGAGCTGCCGACGAAGGACGGACCCACCGTCTTGATCGGCCGGATCGACACTGCGCGCCCAGTCGTCGGACCGCTCGACGGTCGCGACTGCGTCGCCTACACCTACGAGGTCTCGCGCGACGTCAAATCCGGCCGCAGCTGGACGCGCTTCGTGCTCTACAAGGGCGTCGGGCTGGCGCCGTCGCAGATCGTCACCGGAGCGGGCACCTTTCGCCTCCTCGCTGTGCCGACGATCGAAGGGGCCGACGCCGCCGACGCGCCCGCGGGAGGCCACCCTGCGGCGCTTCGAGCGCTATCTCGGCGAGACGACCTTCACGAAGCGAACCGCGGGCGCCGCCGGCGCCGGCGTCGCCGAGCTCGAAGCGCGCTGGAGCGACAGCGATGGCGACTACCGCAGCGACATCGCCGACGCCAGCGGCTCGGCGGCCGAGCTCGACGGCTGTCGTTTCGAACAGCAGACCGTTCCCCGCGGCGCGCAGGTCTGCCTCCTGGGTCACTACTCGACGACCCAACGCGGCATCGTCCCGGATCCCGACTGGGCGCAGACGACGCGGCTGCTGCTCGGCGACCCCGCCGAGGCCAGCGCCAAGCTGGCGTCACGAGCCGGGATGCAGTTCGTCTTCGCGACCCTCCTCGCCCTCGCAACGGCAGGGGTCCTTGCGGCGTTTGCTTCGCCCTAGGGTCACCTCGCCAGTCCGCACGCGCTCGCGCGGAGCAGGAATTCAGTCGCGAGGAGCTCAGTCCGGATACTGCGCGCGGACTTCGGCTTCGATGAGGTCCGCGAGTTGCCGCTCTCCGAACGGCTCGAGCGGCTTGCCGTTGACGAAGAAACCCGGCGTCTTGCGTACGCCGAGGGCCTGGGCGTCGGCGAAGTCCTGCTCGATGACGGCAGTGATGCGCGGGTCGGCCATGTCCATCTCGAGACGTCGAAGGTCGATCCCCGCTTGCGGAAGGAGCTGCCAGATCCTGTCCAGGAACACCTGGTGGTGCTGCGTCCAGACGTTCTGGGTCCGGTAGAGGAGATCGAGCGTCTCCCAGAACCTGCCCTGCATCTTCGCCGCCTCGAGGACACGCACCGCGCCGGTCGATCCTTCGTGGAACGGGGCATAGCGGACGACGAGCTCGGATCTTCTCCGGGTAGGTCGCCATGAAGCGCTTGAGGATCGGCGAGAAGACCGCGCAGGTCTCGCACGCGGGGTCGGTGAACTCGACGATGAAGACTTTGGCATCCTTCGGCGCCGAGCACGGCCGAATGGGGGCGAACGAAGGTCGACGCATACTCCTGCGCCATGAAGCCGAGCTGCTCGGCGCGCCGCCCTTTGAACCACGACGCTGCGAAGAAGAAGCCGACCACCACGGCGATGCTGGAAACAGCGAAGATCAGACGTTTCATCTCGAAGCCCTCCTCTGGAGCGCGATCAAAATGCCTGCCAGCGTCGTGAAAGCGATCAGCGAGAGCGCCGGTATCGAGAGCAGGCCGAAGAGACGGCATGTACTCCTCCGTGCACGACACGCCCTTGGCGCAGGGCTGGAGGCTTTCCGGAACGACGCCGGCATAGACCAGGTTGTGGTAAGCCGCCACCAGCCACCCGAGGATCGCCAGGGGCAGCCCGTAGCTCACCGCGCCGCGGTCGAACGGGAAGAGACCCCGGGCGAGAACGACGACCAGCGGAAAGAGGAAGATCCGCTGGTACCAGCACAGCACGCACGGGGCGAACTCCATGACGTAGCTGAAGAAGAGACTCCCCGCCGTGGCGAGGAGGGCGACCATCCAGGCCGCGAAGAGTAGCGACCAGTCGAGATCGAGCTTCTCTCCGGGCGAGCCCTCGCGAACGGTCATGGGCGGCTCCGGGGCATCCAGGAATCCTAGCGTCAGAAACGGATCGGGGAAATCGCCGGCGCCGCTAGTCGAACCAGAGAAACTGGTAGGCGACGCTGTAGGTCTCGAAGCTCGAGCCGACGCGCGCGGTGACGCCCCTGGCCACCAGGAGCTTGATCGTTTGGCCGCGTTTCAAGGGGACCGAGAGCGTCGCGCCGAGCCGACTGTTCTCCTGGCGCGTGTCGCCGCCGACGCCGTCGGCGTAAGTCTCGCCACCGGCGTAGAAGGTGGCGTCGATCGACACCCAGAGCTGGTGCTGGAAGGTGTACCCGACGTGCCCCTGGACCGTCCAGAGCGGATCCTGCGAGCGCACCACCCCGCCCGGGAAGAAGTCGTCGTTGTCCTCGAAGAGCCAGACTCCCGCCGCGGCTTCGAGCGTCCACGGGCCCCTGGGGTGGGAGAGACCGAGCTCCGGCTTGAAGGCCCAGCGATGGGCGCCGAGGTTGATCAGCTTTGTTGAATCGTATTCGCCGGTCGGCGCCGCGACCCCCAGGCTGAATCCCAGCGTCGTTCTGGGTGGCGCGGCGGCGAACTCCTTGGGGCTCAGGGCGGGGCCGCCCACCAGGTTGACGACGAAGCGGCCGCGCACGTCCGCCAACCCGGAGCGCGTGATGCTGCGCTGCTCTTCGAAGACGTTGCCCGAGATCGAGCCCCAGGCGCCGGGAACCGCGAGAGCGACCGTCGCGGTCCGCCCGAGGAGGCTGAACGACCGGCCGTAGGAGAGGTTCGCCGAGCTCACGTTGGCGACCACGTCGGAGAACGGCAGCGACGGATCGAACAGCACATCGCCGGTCTGGTAGGTGTAGCCGAAGAGCAGGAAGTTCGCCCCGATCGGCGCCGGCGAGTAGGCCCGGGGCTCGAGCTCCTGCGCGTCGGCGGAGCCGGCCGCGAGCGTCAGAGCGAGGAGCGCTCCGGCGATGGAGTATCGGGAGGTTGGCACGGGATCCCTTGGCCGAGCACATTGTAGATCAGGTTGCAGCAATTGAAGCGCGAAGCGCAGAGCGCACAAAGCAACGGCTGGACGCGCTGGTTGAAGGCGCGACCCTCCGCTCGCCCGTGGGCGCCCGGCTAAAGACTGTGTCGAGGTGGCGAATCGCGCGCGGCAGGTGCGCCGCGCGGATTCGGCTCGCGGATCAGGAGACGCTTGACGTTCGCGGCGGCCGGGCCCTTCGGGCCCTGGACGATCTCGAACTCGACCGCTTCGCCGTCGTTCAGGCTCTTGTAGCCCTCACCGGCGATCGCCGTGTGGTGAACGAAACAGTCCTTCTCTCCATCTTCGCGGGTGATGAAACCGAAGCCCTTCTCTGCGTTGAACCACTTGACGGTGCCCTTCATCTGGTTTTTTCCTTGGATCTACGGAATCCGGCCCGCGTGGCGGGCCCGATCTGCCGTGGAAGTTTGGAAGGGTTCCGGCGCGCAACTCGAGCGCGGCCAGAGAACCCTCCTCTACCCGCAACAATGGCACGAATGGGCGCGGAGCGATAGTCGCGGCCGGAAATGCCCGGATTCAGCCTCGGCTCGCGGCGTGAGATCATCGCCCATCGTGATTGCTGGGGATTGGGCCCGGAGCCTGGAGCGCGCCGCCGTGGCGTTGCTCTGGGCGGGCGCGCTGACTTTCGTTCTCGCCTACTGGTTCCTGCACGGCCCCGCCTTCAACACCTTCGAGCCCGCCGGAATCGACCGCCTGATCGAGGGCGGTGCCACCCGGCCCTACAGCGCCCGATTGCTCGTGCCATGGATCGCCAGCGCCGCCCTCTCGCCACTGCCGGTCGAGCAGCGACTGGCGCTCATCGACCGCTGGGCGCTCGAACACCCAGCCCTCGAGCACTGGCTCGCCTTCTTCAAAGTCTCGCGGCGCCACGCTCTCGACCTGCTCGCCGCAGCGCTCGTCGATGCGCTCGCGCTGGCGGGCTTCATGTGGAGCCTGCGACGCCTCCTCGAAGCGTTCTACGAGACATCGATCTGGGTCGCTCGTCTCGGCCCGGTCTTCGCCGTGCTGCTCCTGCCGCTGTTTTTCGGCGCCGGCGTTCATTTCATCTACGATCCGCCGGCGCTCTTCTTCGCCACCGCGGCGCTCCTCGCAATGCGCCTGGGGAGGGTCCACGCCCTCACCGCCCTGCTCGCGGTCGGCACGTTGAACAAGGAGACGATGGCGCTGGCGCTCCTCGCCTACCTGCTGCCGCGCTTCCGGGAGTCGATGGGCGAGCGCTGGCGCTTCCAACTCGTCGTGCAGAGCCTCGTCGTCGTCGCCGCGCGCGGCCTCGCGGTCGCGCTCTCGCACCCTGCCGCCGGCGATCCGTCGACCAACAACTACCTGCGCAACTACTTCATCGAGAACCTGGCCGGGTTCGTGCGCGACCCGTTCCTGCTGAGCTACCCGCGGACGGCCGCGCTGATCTTCTTCGCCCTCTTGATCTTCGGCGGCCTGGGACGCAAACCGGCGCTGCTGCGCGAGGCTTTCCCGATCGTCCTCCCCTTCCTCGCGCTTGCCGCGTGGGGCAGCCAATGGGGCGAGATCCGCGTCTTCTACGAGCTCTATCCGCTCGTCTTCCTGATGGGCTACCAGTCGTGCGTCGAGTGGATCGGCTTGCCGATCGAGAGCCGCGACGGGCGCGCGACGGGCGGAGCCGCGACCCGGAGCGGGGCTCCCCGCCTCGCGCCCAGCCTGGCGAGCGCTCTCGCCGGCCTGTTCCTCGCCGCCGCAGGAGCGACGCTGCCCTTCCTCGTGATGCTGGGTTTCGCCGGCTGAGCGCCGGGATTGCGGCAAGCTGCGGATCCGGCTACGGAAAAGACGCCGACCAGGCCGAGGTGTTGGCGCTCTCGAAGCCGTCGGTGAAGATGTACAACGTCGCGGGGCAGAAGATCGCCCCGGAATTGGTCGCAATACCCCCGCCGGTCTCCTCGGCCCTGACGACCCAGGAGTGCTGATTTCCGAGCCGGGGATCGCCGCCTGCCCCCGGTTGGCCGCAGGCTACTGCGAACCCCGGCGAGTACATCTCCGCGGGCACGTACATGCCGGTCTGAAAGAAGCCCTGGAAGTTGGCCCGCACCCGGCCGCCGATCTCCACCCTCAGGCGGAGCAGATATTGCGACGCCCCCGCTTCGACGTAGAAGTAGCTCCATTCGACATAGCAGATCTGCGACAGCTCCCTCGCCCTGTAACAGCTGGGAGTCTGGATATCGAAGGCGGAAATGTCGGGCGCATTCCCATCGGCGCCGCGCTCCGGGAGCGGCCCCGCCTCGACAGGTGCCGTCCGGGCACCCTCCTCAGCGCCGGCGGCGTCGATCGGGCCCCAGGCCAGGCTCAGCCAGAGGACCGGGAGGGCCCAGCTGAAACGAGAGCTGCCGAATCCACTTCGCATGCCGGTCGTCGCCGCCCCGCCGGCCTAGGGAGCGTAAGCCGGACAGAAGACCGTGCCGTAGTTGGCTGAACCCAGATTGGCGGAGTCCCGAGCCCGGATCGTATAGCTGTAAGCCTTTCCGAGAGCGGGATCACCGCCCGCCCCGAGGGCGCCGCAAGCGACCCTGAAGCCCCGGTCGACCATGTTGTAGGGGACATACATGGAGGTCTGGAAGAACCCCTGGTAATGGGCCACTCTGCCGATGTCGTTGATCGTCACCGCCATGCAGATCATGTAGCTGGGATCCGCGCTGACGGAGAGGTAATACCAGTTGATCCAGCAGACGTCTGCCGCCGGGTCGGGCTGGTAGCAGCCGGCGGTCGGGGAATCGATGAAACCGATCTGCGGAGTGTCCGCGCCCTCCACCCGCTTGACCATCTGGGACTCGCGGCGAGCGCCGGGGTGCTCCTCGTGCGCACCCCCCACCATCCCGGTTGCAGGTGGGTCACAGTTGTTCTGAGCCCGAGCGCTTCCCGGCAGGGCGAAGGCGACGGTTGCCACCGCAAGGCACAGGGACCACGAACGAAACTTCGACTTGCACATGGCTGCCTCCCTCTGAAGCCCTTACTTGAAGATCGGCAGAGTGTAGCCCCATCCCGGCGCCTCGTCACCCCCCCCCTCGATTGCACCGGTCGCGGCGGCATCCGGGGGCCGGAACCTGCTCGAGCACCCTGGCCGGGCGCCTATGGATCTTTAGCGGCGCCCGGCGACGGCTCACCCAGAAAGCGATAGCCGATCCCCGGCTCGGTCCGCAGGTAGCGCGGGGCGGCGGCGGCGTCGCCGATGCGCTGCCGGATCTTGCCGACCACGACGCGCAGGTAGTGGGTGTCCTCGACGTGCCCCGGCCCCCAGAGCTCGCGCAGCAGGTGCTGTTGCGTGACGACCCGCCCGGCGTGGCGCAGCAACATCGCGAGCACGGCGAACTCCTTGCGCGACAGCGCAGCCGGCTCGCCATCCACCTGAACCGTCCGCCGCGCGAGATCGATCCGCAGGTGTCCGTCGTCGAACAGCGGCAGTCCGTCCGGCGGCGCGCCGTGGTGGCGCAGGATCGCGCGGACGCGCGCCATCAGCTCCTGGATTCCGAACGGCTTGGTGACGAAATCGTGCGCCCCGGCGTCGAACGCCCGCACCTTCTCCGCCTCGCCGGCCCGCACGGAGAGCACGATCACCGGCACCGGCGACCAGCTGCGGAGCTCGCGCAGGACCTCGTGCCCTTCGATGTCGGGCAGGCCGAGGTCGAGCACCACGAGGTCGGCGCCGCGGGTGGCGAGCCGCTCGAGCCCCTCCCTGCCGCTCGCCGCCTCGCTCACGAGGAAGCCTTCCGAGCGCAGGCTGATCTCGAGGAAGCGCCGGATCTGCGGCTCGTCGTCGATGATGAGAACCCGGGCCGGGGTCACCTCCCGGCTGCCGGCCGCCGCGCCGCCGGCGTTCGCTTCGCCGTCGTTCAAGGCTCTTCCTCCTCGTCCGGAGCCGGCGGCGGCTCGACGATCGGCAGCGCGATGCGAATCGTCGTCCCGACTCCGCCTTCTCCATGTAACGCTTCGACCGAGCCGCCGTGCGCGCGGACCATGCCGCGGACGATCGTCAGGCCGAGTCCGCTGCCGCGCGCCGCGCCCGCGGAGAGCAACGTACCGTCCGGGCGCGACCCCGAGTAGAAGAGGTCGAAGATCCGCTCGCGCTCCTCCGGGGAAATTCCCGGTCCACGGTCGGTCAGTTCCAGAATCAACCGCTCACCCGCGCGGCGCGCGGCGAGGCGGATCGGCTCGCCCGCCGGCGAGAAGCTGGCCGCGTTCTCGAGCACGTTGAAGAGCGCCTGTTCGATCAGCGCCGCGTGCACGTAGAGGGCCGGAATGCCAGCCTCGAGGGCGACCGTCAGGTCGACGCCGGGAGCCAGGCGCCGCAGCCGGGCGGCCGCCGAGGCGACGATCTCGTCGAGGCCGACCCAGTCGCGTTCGAGGCGCAACGGGCCGGAGCCAAGGCGGGTCATGTCGAGCAGGTTCTGGATATAGCGATCGAGGCGTTCGCTCTCGCTGCGGATCGAATCGACGAGCTCGCGCCGGTCGGAGTCGGGCATCGCCCGCCAGTAGGCGGCGAGGCTGCTCGCGGCGCCGATGACCGCGGAGAGCGGCGAGCGCAGGTCGTGCGACACCGACGAGAGCAGGGCCGTGCGCAAACGCTCCGTCTCGGCTTCCACACGCGACGACTCGAGGCTGCGGGCGAGCCGCGTCCGGCCGGCTGCCTGGGCCGTCTGCGCCACGATCGCTTCGACCAGCAGCCGCTGATCGGCCGGCAGCTCGGCGAGATCCGCCGCGAAGCGCAGCCCGACCGCGCCGATCCGGTCGCCTTCCACTCCGAGCGGGAGGAACCACCACTCTTCCTCTGGCGCGCCCGCGAAGCGGCCCGCCGCCCGCCCGCTGGCGGCGACCGAGCGAGCCAGTGCGAGCGCACCGGAGGCGAGCGTCGGCGTCGGCTCGCAGGCGAACTTCGACGGCTCCGGGTCGCTGCGCGGAAAGGTGAGCACGACACTCCTGGCGTCGACGGTCTCGTCGAGCACGCCGGCCCCCGCGCGCAAGACAGAATCCTCGTCGACCGCGGCGGCGAGCCGCTGACCGAGCCTTTGCAGCGCTCCGATCCGGGCGTTGGCGCGTTGGAGCGCGAGCAGTTGCCCGCGCTGGCGCGAGGCCATGTGGCCCACAATGAAGGCTGCCAGAATGAAGATCACCACCGCCACGACCACCGAGGCGTCGTGGATGCGTAGCGTGTAGCGCGGTTCGGTGAAGAAGAAGTTGTAGGCGACCGCCGACAGGAGTGCGGAAAAGCCGGCAACCGTCCGGCCCGAACGCAGTGCCACCGCGAGTACCGCGCAGACGAAGACCAGCGACAGGCTCGCAACCGGCACCCACGGCTGCAATAGGAAGCAGATCGCCGCCGCCGCCGCCACGATCAGGCCGGCGAAGGCGTAGTCGCCCGGCGAGTTGCCGTCCCGGCGCGTCCCGTGCGAGAGAAAGGACATCAGAGTTCGCCCGAGGAGATCAGATCTCAACCACCATTCCGATGTCGAGAACCCCGTTGGGCGGCAACTGGAAGTAGCGGTCGGCGTCGACCGCGTTGCGGGCGAGAAGCATGTACAGTCCGCGGCGCCAGGCCGGCAGGCGCGACCGCCGCGCGGGCACCAGTTGGCTGCGACTCAGGATGTAGGAGGTCTCGCGCGGGTCGGTCCCGAGTGCGCGCACTTCCGCCCTGTCCAGCAGCGCCGGCACGTCGGGTTGCTCCATGAACCCGTAGCTCGCGAGCAGGCGATAGGAACCCCCGCCCAGGTCCCGGATCTCCAGCCGATTATCGGGTTCGACGTAAGGCACTTCCGCACCGTGAACCGTGAGGAAGAGATGTCGCTCGTGCACGATCTGGTTGATCTTCAGGTTGTGCAGGAGCGCAACCGGAGCGCCGGCCTCGTCGCTCGTCAGGTAGACCGCGGTGCCCGGGACCCGATGGATTCCGCGCCTCGAGATCTCCTCGAGCAGCCGCCCGACCGGTACGAGGCGGTCGAGCATGAGCAGGCGCAAGGTGGCGCGACCGCGCTGCCACGAAGTCATCAGCGCGAGAACGGCCAGGGCGGCGGCGATCGGAAACCACCCGCCGTCGGGAATCTTGAGCAACGACGCGAAGAAGAAGGCGAGGTCGGGGACGAGAAAGGTCACGGTGACGAGGGCGACGAGCCAGGCTGGCCAACGCCAGATCTTGCGCGCCACGACTGCGGCCAGAAGCGTGGTGATGAGCATCGTCGTGGTGAGCGCGACGCCGTAGGCCCCCGCTACGTTGCTCGACGTCTGAAATCCAATGACGACGCCGATGGTGGCGAGAGCGAGCAGCCCGTTGACCGCCGGAATGTAGATCTGTCCGATCTCGGTGGCGGAGGTGTGCACGATGTCCATCCGGGGAAGGTAGCCGAGCTGCACTGCCTGACGCGTCAAGGAGAACGAGCCCGAAATGATCGCCTGCGAGGCGATGATCGCGGCCATCGTCGCGAGAACGAGGAGCGGCAAGCGCAAGCCGGCTGGGGCGAGGAGAAAGAACGGATTGCCGGCCGCCGCCGGAGAGGACAGGATGAGCGCGCCCTGACCAAAGTAGTTGAGCAGCAGAGAGACCCCGACGAGACCGAACCAGTCGATCTGGATCGGCCGCTCGCCGAAATGTCCGAGGTCGGCGTAGAGCGCTTCGCCCCCGGTCGCGACGAGGAAGATGGCGCCCAGGACGAGGAAGCTCGAGCCGCCGCCCTCGGCGAGAAAGCGCATGCCGTGACGCGGATCGACCGCCGCGAGTATTGCAGGATGCCGCAGGATGCCGGCGGCGCCGAGCGCTGCGAGGGAACCGAACCACACCAACATGATCGGTCCGAAGATCGCGCCGACTCCGGCAGTTCCCCGCCGCTGCGCGAAAAAGAGCGCGATCAGGATCGCGACGCTCGCCGGCACCACGAGCGGCGAGAGCCCGGGCCGAACGACGGTGAGTCCTTCGAGGGCACCCAGCACCGAGATCGCCGGCGTCAGGACTCCGTCGGCGTAGAGCAGTGCAGCTCCGAAGAGTCCGAGGGCGACCAGCAGGAGGCGCGCCCTGCCGCGGACTCTGCGCTGCACCAGGGCCATGAGGGCGAGAATCCCCCCTTCGCCCTTGTTGTCGGCGCGCAGGATGTAGACGTGATACTTGAGCGTGACGACCACGACGAGCGTCCAGAAGACGAGCGAAAGTGCTCCCAGGACGTTGGCCCGGGTCGGCTCGACGCCGTGCGGGCCGAAGAAGCACTCGCGGATGGCATAGAGCGGGCTCGTCCCGATGTCGCCGTAAACGACCCCGAGCGCCGCGAGTGCCAGCGTGGCGACGCGTCTCGGATCGGGTGGGTGCGCAGCGTTGGGCATCGATCGCCTCCGGCGAGACGATTCAGCCATTCCTGCGCGTCAACGTTCCATTCGCCGGTACGCCCATCGGCGTAAATTGCCCGTAAAAAGGATGGGATCCATTTCACAGGCGCCACCGGCTCCAGCCGTTAGGCTGTGCGTTTCAACCCGAGGAGGAGATCCCGCATGCCGCTCAGCGCCCGCCACGCCGCCCTCACAGTCTCGCTGCTGGCGGCGATGCCGCTCTCCGCGACCGTCGCCTTCTCGCCGCTGGTCGACGTCGGCGCCGCCCCGGTCGCCTTCATCGACCCGCCGGACGGCCTGCCGCATCGGCTGATCGCCACGCAACCGGGCCAGGTCCGGATCTGGGACGGCAGCTCGCCCGCAGTCTCGGGGACGCCGATGCTGGACCTGCGCGACGACCCCGGCGTCCCGGTGGCGCAACGCAAAGTGAACTACGGCGGCGAGCGCGGCCTGCTGGCGATGACCGTCCACCCCGACTACGCGGCGAACGGCTTCGTCTACCTCTACTACACCAGCCGCGACTGGGATGGCGCCGGCGGCATCGCCGCTGGCGACATCGTCGTCGAGCGCTACACGCGGGAGCCCGGCAACCCCGATCTCCTCGCCTTCGGATCGAGCCAGATCGTCCTCGTCGTCCCTCACCCCGACAGCAACCACAACGGCGGCGACCTCGAGTTCGGTCGCGACGGCTACCTCTACGTGACCCTCGGCGACGGCGGGGGCGGCTGCGACTCGACCGCCGGCAGCGGCCAGGACACGAATCAGTTTCTCGGCAAGATGCTCCGCCTCGACGTCGACGGCGCGGACGCCTTCCCGGGCGATCCGCTGCGCAACTACGCGATCCCGATCGACAATCCGCTGGTCGGGGTCGCGGGGCTCGACGAGATCTGGGCGCTCGGCCTGCGCAATCCGTTCCGCTTCTCGTTCGACCGCAGCAACGGCGACATCTACATCGGCGATGTCGGCCAGGACGATTGGGAGGAGATCAACCTCCTGGCACTCGGCGAGGTGACGGCAGGCGCACCGGTCAACTTCGGCTGGCCCTGTCGCGAGGGTTTCGACGCCGCCGGCTGCGGTACGCCGCCGCAGGGGTGTGGCGCCAGCTTCCGGAATCCCGTGCGGGTCGAGGCCAACTCCGGCGGCAATTGGGGCTCGATCATGGGGGGCCACCGCTATCGCGGCGGGGCGGTCGTGAGCGACCTCGCCGATCGCTACGTCTATGGTGATGCCGGCAACGGCGAGGTCTGGGCGGCGGCGATCGGCGCACCGAACCCGACGACCGCTCCCGGCTGGTCGAGCGTCGAGCTCACGACCTCGGGGCTCGGCCCGTACGGCTTCGGCGAAGATCAGGCGGGGGAGCTCTACCTGCTCTCCGGCTGGTTCGGACGGATCGACTGCATCCATCCGGACGGCGGCAGCTGCGAAGCCTGGGCGGGCCTCGCCGATCTCTTTCTCGACGGCTTCGAAAGCGCCGGCATCGGCAACTGGAGCGGCGTCCTGCCCTGAGCTCGGACTACTCCATCGCCCAGCTGATGTTGCCTTCGGCGTCCGTGACGGTGATGATCACCGGCGGAATCGCCCCGTCGGCATCCTCGCCCTCGCACCGAAGGTGTCGCCGGTCCCGCCCACCCGCCAGCGGTCGCCGCACGAGAGCTCGACCTCGGTCCCGAACTGGTCGGCGAGAGCCTTCTTCACCGCCGCCTCGGCCTCCTGCATGTCGAACAGGCCGGTGCTCTTCAGCACCTTCCAGGCGATGTTGCCCTGATCGTCCTTCTGCGTGACCTCGACGCTCAGGCTGCCGCCGATCTCGGGCTTGCCGGTGCATTCGAAGGTATCTCCGGCCTTCGCCGCCCGGCTCTCCTGCGGGCAGGTCACCGATGTCATCGCGAGGCCCAGCTGCTGGACCACGCCGTCGCGGATCGACTTCTCGACCCCCGCGATGTCGAGCGTCATGCCGCAACCGCCGAGGGCGAGAAGCGTGACCGGCAGCAGGAGGTTTCGGGCCACACGACGGGACGGGCGGACAACGGACTGGCTTCGCGACATGGCAGTTCTCCTGAGTTGGGGCAGACGGCTGCCCGGTTGAAACGTTCGAGTCGGCGATCTTTCGCAGAAAACGGACGGTAGTCTACCGATTTCCCGGGTCGATCGGCGGGCGGAGCTCCTCCGGCTCGACCGGTAACGCTGCTGTCCTCAACGGCGGCCGTGAAATCGGTAGACTGTCAGCCGTTTTCCGGAGGCGAAGGATGGCAGACAAGGCGAGGCAGACGCTGCGCCCCGAGGACGAGATCTCCCATTACCGGATCGTCGGCCACTGGGCGCGGGTGGCATGGGCGAGGTCTACCTGGCGCAGGACCAGAGTCTCGAGCGCAACGTGGCGCTCAAGATCCTCCCGCCCGAGCTGATCCGCAACGAAGACCGCGTGCGGCGCTTCGTGCTGGAGGCCAAGTCGGCCTCCTCGCTCAACCACCCGAACATCGTCACCATCTACGAGATCGGGCAGGACGAGGTGCGCAGCGGCGAGGATTCCCGCGCCCGTCCTCCGCCAGCCGCGTCCACTTCATCTCGATGGAGCTGGTCAGCGGCGAGACGCTGTCCACGAAGATCCACCAGGAGAAGACCGACCTGCGCACTCTCCTCGGCTACCTGGCGCAGGCGGCCGAAGGGCATCGCCAAGGCCCATGCGGCCGGCATCGTGCACCGCGACCTGAAGCCCGGCAACATCATGGTCTCGAAGGACGGCTTCGCCAAGGTGCTGGACTTCGGGTTGGCCAAGCTCACCGAGAAGCGCGACGCCGATCCCGGATGTGACGAGCGCGCCGACGATGTCGGAGAAGACGAAGCCGGCGTGATGCTGGGCACCGCCGGCTACATGTCGCCCGAACAGGTTGCCGGGCAAGCCCGTGGACACCCGCTCCGACATCTTCTCCTTCGGCTGCATCCTCTACGAGGCGGCCACCCGGCAGAAGCCGTTCGCGGCCGAGACCGGCGTCGAGACGATGCACAAGATCCTCAACGAGCGAGCCGATGCCGGTGGAGGAGCTGAACCCCAAGGCGCCGGCCGAGCTTCGCCGCGTGATCCGCCGCTGCCTCGCCAAGAGCCCCGACCAGCGCCTGCAGTCGATGAAGGACCTCGCCCTCGAGCTGCGGGAGATCTTCGACGACTACGACGCGTTGTCGGCCTCGGCCAGCTCCGGGAGCGGTGCGTCGATCTCGGAGCTGCGCCCGCGCGCCGCCAAGGAGCGACCCCGCGTGCCCATTCTGGCGGTGGCCGGTCTGGTCGCGCTCGCGGGAATCGCGTTCGCGCTCTGGGGCATTCGCCACGCGCGGAAGCCAGCGGCCGCCGGCCCTGCATCGAACGATGCGCGGTCGAGCACGCAGACCAACCGGGGGGACGTGTCGGAGTGCGCGATCTCCGGCGGACGGCCGCTACCTCGCCTACGTCGCCGAGAGGGCGGCAGCTTCGGCCTTCACGTGCGGCAGGTCGCGACCGGCAGCGACGTCGAGGTGCTGCCGGTGAGCGAGGCCGGGTTCGATTCCCTGCATTCTCCCCGGACGGCAACTATCTCTTCTATCTCTCCCGAAAGGCCGACAACCCGCAGTACCGCGCGCTCTTCTCGGTGCCGTCGCTGGGCGGAACGCCGCGCGAGATCGCCTTCGACGTCGACTCGCGGGTCGCCTTCTCGCCCGACGGCCAGCAGGTCGCCTTCTGGCGCGGCGTGCCCCAGAAGCGGCAGAACCTGCTGGTCGTCTTCGATCTCGCCGGCTCGCGCGAGCGCGTGCTGGCCGACTCTCGACGAAGTCGAACGTTTTCAGGGCCCTCCCGCCTGGTCCCCCGACGGCCGGACGCTGGCGGTGCTGCTCAACCAGCCGCTCCCCGTGCTCGGAGTTCAGATCGTCCTGTTCGAGGCCGAGACCGGCTCGCGGCGGAGGTTCCTCGAGCTGCCCGCGCTTTCTCCTCTCCAGCCTCGCCTGGCTGCCGGACGGCAGCGGGCTGATCGCGGCCGGGTTGAACCTCAAGGTCAGCCTCCAGGAGCAGATCTACCTGATCACCTACCCCGACGGCCGCCTGCAGCCGGTCACCAACGACTTCCAGCGCTACTTCAGCGTTTCGGTCGTCGGGCGGCGAAACGGCGGCCGCGCGGGCTCAGCGATGCGGCGTCGCCTGCGATTGCCGCCGTACGCCAGACACGGCTCGCCAACCTCTGGCTCGCCGACGCCGCGGGAGGCGGGCGCCGGCCGTCCGCTCACCTCGATCACCAGCCCGGAGAGGTCACCGATGAACTTCTCGGTGGCCGGCGCCGAACAGGTGGTCTTCGACGCGCCGCAGGATCCGGCCCTCCAGATCTGGACCGTCAGCGCGGCGGGTGGAGAGCCGCGAGCGCTCACCGCCGGATCCGACCACTCCGCCAACGCCCTCGGCGCCAGCAGCGTGATCGTCTTCGATCGTCTGGAAGAGTCCGGGGCGCACGTCTGGCGCATCGATCCGGACGGCACCGGCCTGCGGCAACTGACCCAGGGGAGCGGCGAGCAGCTGGCCGCCCTGTCGCCGGACGGACGCTTCGTCGCCCTCGAGCGCTGGGAGTCGCCGCGGAAGATCGAGCTGCTCGAGCTCGCGACCGGGGCGCTTTCGACGCTCGCCACCGACGCCTCCAGCGTCCTCGGTTTCTCGCCGGATTCGAGCCATCTCCTGATCGGCCAGCTGGAGGCGGACGAGCGCGGCCTGGCGCGTACCCTCTGGCGGGCGGTGCCGATCGCCGGCGGAGCGCCCACGGTCGAGTTTCGCCTCCCGCCCTCGGCCTTCCGCCAGGTGCCGGGCCCGGACGGCAAGAGCCTCACCTTCCTCAACCGGACCGATCCGGCGTGGAATGTCTACCGGCTGGGCGCCGCTGGCTCCCCTGGCTCAGATACCGGCGAGCCGGCGCAGGTGACGCGCTTCGACAAGGGCCACCTCACCGGCCATGGGTGGTCGCCGGACGGCAGCCGTCTCGCGGTCAGCCGGCGTACCGAGGCCGGCGACAGCCTCTGGGTGACCGCTCCCGATGGCAGCGGCCCCGGTTGAATTGGCGAACTTCCCGGCGCAGGACATCTTCTTCGCCCACTGGCTGCCCGACAGCCGCCGCATTGCCATCTCGGCAGGCAAGAGCAGCCGCGACGCGGTGCTGATCCGCGATTTCCGCGTAGGCGCACTCTCGCATTCGAAGGAGGGACATGGCCACAGCGGGCTTCCTGTCGCAGGCGCGTCGCGCGATGCAGAAGGCACTCCTCTCCGTCCTGACCCTTCTGCCGGCCGGCACGCCGGTCTGGGCAGGCGAGCCGTTCGACGTCGTCGAGGCGTCGATTCCCGAGATGCAGGCGGCGATGGCCGCGGGCCGGGTCACCGCGCGCGAGCTGGTGACGCAGCACCTGCTGCGCATCGCCTTCTACGAAGACCGGATCAACGCCACGATCGCCGTCAATCCGCGCGCGCTCGAGGAGGCCGACACCCTCGACCGCGAGCGCCGCGCCGGCAAGGTGCGCGGACCGCTGCACGGCATCCCGATCGCACTCAAGGACAACATCCACACCACGGACATGCCGACCACCGGCGGCGCGCTGGCGTTCGCGGGGCTCGTCCCGCCGTACGAGGCGACCCTGGTCGCGAATCTGCGCGCTGCAGGCGCCATCCTCCTCGCCAAGACGCAGATGACCGAGCTCGCCAACTGGGTCGCGGGGCCACCCGGCATGCCGACCAACTACAACTCCCTGAACGGCTACGGCTTCAATCCCTATGACCCGCGGCGCGATCCCCGAGAGGCCACCTTCGACGGCCGGCCGGCGCTCGCGACCGGCGGCTCGAGCTCGGGCACCGGCACCGCGGCGAGCTTCTGGGTCGCGAACGTCGGCACCGAGACCTCCGGATCGATCCTCAGCCCGGCGAACGCCAACCGGCTGGTCGGCGGTCAAACCGACCGTCGGGCGGATCAGCCGCTACGGCATCATCCCGATCACCGCCGACCAGGACACCGCCGGTCCGATGGCGCGCAGCGTCACCGACGCGGCGATCCTGCTCGGCGTCCTCGAGGGCGCGGCGCCCGACCCGCAAGACCCGGCGACCGCGCGCTGCCGCGCGGCACCGACTACACGCAGTACCTCGATCGCGGCGCGCTGCGCGGCGCGCGCATCGGCATTCCGCGCGCCTACTTCTACGACGCGGCGAAAGCGCCCGGGAACGCGAGAGCCGCAGGGCGGACTCGAATGCGCCCCACGCCGCCGCAATGGCCGCAGCGATCGAGGTGCTCAAGCGCGAGGGCGCGATCGTCGTCGATCCCGCCGACATCCCCAGCGTCGTCGACGCCGACCCGGAGCGGAACTTCCTCATCTGGAGCATCTGCCGCAGCCTCGACGAGGCGAAGACGAAAACTGCTCGATCGACTTCGCCTACGGCATGGAGCGCGATTTCAATCTCTGGCTGACCTCGCTGGGCCCGGCCGCGCCGGTGAAGAGCCTGACCGAGCTCCGGCAGTGGAATCGCGACCATCAGAAGCGCCGGGACGCTCAAGTACGGTCAGGCGCTGCTCGACTTCTCGGACGCGATGGATCCGGAGGTCTACCGCGCGCGCTACGAGGCGGATCGCGCCAAAGACCTGCGACCTCACCGCGACGCATGGCATCGACGAGGCGATGGCGGCCCACCGGCTCGACGCCCTGCTCTTCCCCGGGTCCCGCGGCGCGAACCTCGCGGCGCGTCCGGGCTACCCGACGGTGATGGTGCCGTTCGCCACGGTGGCCGCGATCGCCGATCCACCCTTCCCGGAGGGTTTCGATCCCGCGCCGCTAGCGCTCGGCGTCAGCTTCACCGGCACCGCCTGCAGCGAACCCCGTCTCCTCGCGCTCGCGTACAGCTTCGAGCAGGCCACCCGCGCGCGCCTCCCACCGCCCGGGATGCCCTGACTCCGGCAGGACCGCTCGGATCGACCGGCGGAGGCCCCGGCGGCTGGCAGGTCCAGCTTCGACTTCAGGTCGCGCCGGCCGAGAAGCAGGCCGGCGCGACTAGACTGGGCGCAGGGGCGCCGGAGGTCCGGCCCCCGAGGAGGCGGAGCCATGAATCTGGAGCGCGTTCGCGTCGGCGAATCCGAGCGACCCTTCCCGGTCCACGAAGATCTGGTCGACCGGTTGCTGGCGGCGCATGCCGCGGGTCCCGGGGGACGGGACGAGACGGTGGCGCACCTCCTGGGGACTCTAGCTGCTTATGCCTTCGCCGACGCACCCACCGTGGCGACGATGATGTCGCGCCTCGGATTCGACGGCGGCGCCTGTGTCCGCATCGACCAGACGGTCGACGCCATGTTCGTCTTCTCGACCGCCTTCCTCGTGCAGAGCCGCTGCGGCCGCGTCGCGCTCCTCGGCTACCGCGGCACCGAGCCCACCCACCTCGCCAGCTGGCTGGGTGACGTCGATGTCGGCCCGGAGCCGATGACGGTGGGCGCCGCAACGGTGAACGCGCACTCGGGCTTCCTGCGCAACTTCCGGGCGACACGGCTGAGCGTGCACGCCGAACTGAAGCGGGCGCTCGCAGGCCGGTCGCTGTTCGATCCCGAGCGCGCCGTCGCGCATCCTCTCGAGGCGCTCTACGTGACGGGGCACAGCCTCGGCGGCGCCATGGCGACGCTCTTCGGGCTGGCGCTCGCCGGCGCCGAGGACGAGGCGATCGATGCGAAATTGCGGGGCATCTACACCTTCGGCCAGCCGTTCGTGATCGGCGAGCCGATGCCCGCAGCGGCGCAGCGACTGGCGCAACGGGTTTTCCGCCATGTCCTCGTACGCGACCCGATCCCGACCCTGCCGGCCGCGTCCTGGGGGCAATTCGCACACCTCGGACGCGAGTATGGGTGGAGCGATGGCGAGTGGCGTCCGAGTGCCGCGCCTGTCGCCCAGGCGCACAGCGTGCGCGACTTCTCGCCGTCGATCCTGGCGTTCTTCTGGAGCGCCAAGCGCCGAGCTGCCGCGCGCTATTCTCTGCCCGAACACGGGCCACACCAATACCTCGCGGCGCTGCGCCCGAAAGGCCGCGTCACCGAGTTCGGCGATCCGGGCTAGCGGAGCGGTCTAGCCGAACGGCACCGGCCGCGGGGTCTCCGGGGTCGACGGCGGCAGCAGCGGAATCTCGAAGCGCGGCTGGTCGCCGGTCATCGTCTTGAGGAAGGCGACGATCGTGTCGCGTTCTCCTCCGGCGTGAAGGTATTGCCGAGCTGCAGCTGCCCCATCGACGTCGACCGCCGTGGCGAGCGTCTCGCCTCACCGTCGTGGAAGTAGGGATAGGTGAGCTCGACGTTGCGCAGCGTCGGCACCTTGAAGCGGAAGCGATCGAACTCGTCGTGCGTCACGCCGACCCGGCCCTCCGCCGGGTTGGTCGTCACGTAGGGCTGCACGACCCCCATCTTCTGGAACGAGGTGCCTCCCGCCGCCGGACCGTTGTGGCAGCGCGACGCAACCGATGTCCTTGAAGAGCTGGTAGCCGGCGAGCTCCTGCGCGGAGAGCGCTTTCGCTCGCCCTGAGCCAGCGATCGAAGCGGGAGTTGGGCGTGACCAGGGTCTCTTCGAAGGCGGCGATCGCCTCGTTCACGCGATCGATATCGATCGGCGCGGCCCCGAAGGCGCGCGCGAACTCTTCGCGGTACTGCGGAATCGAGGCGATGACATCGAGTCGCGAGCTGGTGGGTGAAGGCCATCTCGCCGGGATTGGCGATCGGTCCGCCGGCCTGCTCCTTCAGGTCCTTCGCCCGGCCGTCCCAGAACTGCGCCAGGCTCATGCTCGAGTTGAGCACGGTCGGCGAGTTGATCGGTCCGCGCTGCCAATGGTCGCCGATCGAGGTCTGCAGGTTGTCGGAGCCGCCCATGCTCAGGTTGTGGCAGGAGTTGCAGGAGATGAAGCCCGACTTCGAGAGCCGTGGATCGAAGAACAGCTTCTTGCCGAGCTCGACGACCGCCGGCCGGGTGACTTCCGCCGGGCGGATCGGTTGAATCGGTTCGTCGGCAGGCTGCGACACGCCGACGGCGACGAACGCCAACGGCAGGAGAGCGAGAACGCAGGTGCGCAGTTTCATGGTGGGTTTCCTCCGCGAGAGGAGCCGGGCTCCCAGGCACCGCGACCCTGCGGGCGGCGCCGGGCTCCACTCCGAAGTGTCGCCCCAGCCCTGCGCCGGGGGACCGCCCCGACGGGTGGGTTGTGGGCTCGATCGGCGCGACCCGCCAGTCGATCGCCCGCCTCGTCCGGCCGGGTGGCGCTGCGGTATCCACCGCCGGGCGCGCGCCGGGACTCCGTCAGCTCGCCGCGTCGCCGCCGAGCTGGCCCTGCTTGAACATCGCCGACATCGCCTTGAACCGGGCGTGGTCCTTGTGGCGCGCCCACTCGAAGGCCACCGATTCGAGGTTGCTCACCACCGCGCCGGCCTGGCGCATGCGCTCGAGCGCCCATTGGCGGTGTTCGGCGCCGCGGCCCGAGACCGCCTCCCAGCACAGGTGAACTTCCTGCCCCAGTCGCCGCGCCTCGAGCACCGTCTGCATCACGCAGACGTGGGCCTCGATGCCGGCGACGATGAGCTGCCGGTCGGCGGGGGCGAGGCCGGGGCGCACCTCGGCCAGCGAAGCCTCGAAGCCGGGCTCGCCGAAGCAACCGAAGGCGCCCTTCTCGACCCGCGCCTGGGGACCGTCAGCGCGTCGAAGCGCGCGAGCAACTCCGGGTGGGTCGGGCCCAGCCCGCGCGGGTACTGCTCGGTCAGCACGACCGGCACACGGAAGAGCTCGGCGAGCTCGAGCAGCCGGTGCGTCGCCGCGAGGACGAGCGCCGAGCGATGCACTTTGTCCACCAGTTTCCCCTGCAGGTCGATCACCACCAGGATACTGCGGTCGACGTGGGCGAGTTCCATGCCCGGAGAATACCAACCGGCGACGGCGGTCGCGCCGCCCCCGCGCCCGGCCCGGCTGTGGCATCTTGTGACGATTCGCGCTCGCCGACGAATCACTGTTGTAGAAGCGGCGAGAAGGTCGCGCCGGGACCGAAGACGAGAGAGGAACGGAAAACGTGAAACCGGGCACCGCGCCGAGGCGCGACCAGCAGGAGTTCGAGGGGCGGCTCGAGGCGCACCGCGGCATCGTCTTCAAGCTCGCCAACGCCTACTGTCCGGCCGGCGAAGAGCGTGACGACCTGGTGCAGGAGATCTGCCTCCAGCTCTGGCGTTCCTATCCCGGTTACGACCGCGAACGCCGATTCTCGACCTGGATGTTCCGGGTGGCGCTCAACACCGCGATCTCCTTCGCCCGCGCCGCCAGGACGCGAGACCTGCGCAGCGTGGCGCTCGAGGGCGCCGCTGCGGACCTGGTGGCAGCGCCACCCGCGGACGAAAACGACGCGCGGCTGGCGACACTCCATCGGTTCCTCCACCGACAGGGCGAGCTCGACCGGGCCCTCGTCCTGCTCTACCTCGAAGACCGCAGCTACCGCGAGATCGCCGAGATCCTGGGCATCAGCGAGACCAACGTGGGCACCAGGCTGAACCGCTGCAAAGAGAAGATGCGCCAGCAACTGGCGCCGGACCCAAGGAGACCGAACATGGAACTCGATGAGATGAAGGGCCTCTGGCAGCAGACGGATCGGAGGCTTCAGGCGATGGAGCCTGCGCTGCGCCTGCAGGAGCGCCTGGCGCGGGCCGGTAGCGCTCGACCGCGCGCGCTCGAAGACAGCGCCTCACGCAGCTGGTGCTCTGGTACGAGGTGGCGTTCGGCGCCATCGCGGCCCTGCTCGCCGGCTCCTATCTGACAGCCCACTTCGCCGAGCTCCGCTTCGCGATCCCGGCGGCGCTGCTGCACCTCTGCTGCGATCCTGACTCTCGGCCTCGCCGGCTGGCAACTGGTGGAGCTCCGCCGGATCGACTATGGCGGCCCGGTCGTCGGGCATCCAGCGCAGCCTGGCGAAGCTCGGCGTCGTGCGCGCCCGCGGCAACCGCTGGCTGCTGCTCGCTTCACCGTTGCTCTGGGCGGCGCTGGTGGTCGTCGTTCCGCACGGCCTCATCGGGCTCGACGTCTACCGCGCCTTCGCGATCGCCTGGGTCGGGGGGAACTTCCTCGTCGGGCTCGCCGTCCTGGCGGCGGGGCTGTGGGCGAGCCGGAGCGCGCGGTTCGGCGCCTCGCGCCTGTGGCGCGGCCTCGGCGACGACCTGACCGGGCGCCGGCTGGCGGCAGCGTCGGGCGCTCTGGACGACCTCGCGGAGTTCGAGCGCGAGGGGTGAGGCGCTACCGCGAAGCCGCCAGCCGAGTGGCGTCAAGCTACTTTGTTGATTCATACACTCATGAATTCATGTTACCTTCTTCTCCGAACTGATCCTGCCGGAACGCCTCAGGAAGACCCTTCAGGCGGACGGATGACCGGCTCTAAGCTATCCGCAAGCCAGAGGAGCCCGCCATGCCCATTCCCGTGCCCACCCACGAGCCGCACAAGATCAAGACCGTCCGCCCGATCGCCTTCCCCGCGCTCGACGAACGCAAGCGCAACCTCGCGGCGGCGCGCTTCAACGTCTTCGAGCTGACGCCCTCGCAGATCACCTTCGACATGGTCTCCTACGGAACCGGCGCGATGTCGCAGGAGCAGCTCGCCGGCCAGCTCGTCGGCGACGAGGCGTACGCCGGCGCGCGCAACTTCGAGACCCTCGAGCGCACGATCAACCGCGTGCTCGGCCACACCTACGTCTGCCCGACCCACAACACGCTCGGCGCGGTCAAGCTCCTGGTCAAGACGCTCTGTCCTCCCGGGCTCGACGCTGGCAAGCAACGCCCGCGGCCGGGTCGACCTGCACGCCCCGCGCGGCATCGAGATCCACGACGTGCGCGACCACGCCGAAGCGGTCTTCACCGGCAATTTCGCTCTCGCCCGGCTCGAGCAGGTGGTCGACCACGACGCGGCCGGCCTTCCTCGGCGCGCAGTGCTTCGCCGACGGCCAGCATCCGTTCAGCCTCGCCAACCTCAAAGCGGTGCGTGCCCTCGCCGACCGCCACGGGCTGCGCCTCGTGCTGGACCTCTCGCGGGTGATCGAAAACGCCTGGTACATCCAGCGCCACGAGGCCGGGATGGCCGATCGCTCGGTGGCCGAGCTCACCAAACTGATCGCCAAGACCGCCCACATCGTCCTGATGGACGGCGCCCAGGAGCCGCACGGCAACACCGGCGGCTTTCTCGCCACCGACAATCCGGCCGACCTCGAGCTCTTCCTCAACGAAGTGGTGGTCTACGAAGGGCTGCACACTTACGGCGGCATGGCCGGACGGACGATGGAAGTGCTCGCCCGCGGCCTCGCCGAGATGACCGACGAGACCGAAGTGCAGTGGGCGATGCACCAGACCGAGCGCTTCACCGCCCGGCTGCGCGCCGCCGGCATCCCCTGCGAGCGCGGCTGCGACGGCGCCTATGTGCGCGCCGACTCCTTCCTGCCGGCGGGCGGCGGGCATCCCCAGCACGCGCTCGCCTGCGCCCTGTATCAGACCTCCGGCGTACGCGCCCTCGCGCAGGGGCTGGTGGGGCGCGACCAGTTGCTGCCGCTGCAGATTCCGCGCCTGGCGATGACCAACGAGCAGCTCGACCAGGTGGCCGACGCCCTGATCCATCTCTTCCGCCAGCGCGACCACGTTTCGCCGCTCGAGCTCGAGACCGGCGCGGCCGCACGACGCGCAGTGGCACGACCAGTTGAGCTTCCGCTCGGTCTTCGCCGACCTCGACACCTTCGAGTTCGATTGCGCGCCCTACCTCATCCACACGCTCGAGCCGATCGCCCGCACCGATCGCGGGCAGCGCGAGCGGGCGATCCGCGAGGCGGGCTGGAATACCTTCCTGCTGCGCTCGGCCGACGTCGCGATCGACCTGCTCACCGACTCCGGCACGTCGGCGATGAGCACCACACAATGGGCGGCCTACGATGCCGCGATTCCCACCCCGGCGACCAGCGAGGCCTACCACCGCTTCGTCGCCGCGGTGCGCGAGACCTACGGCTACGCCTACGCGCTGCCCACCCATCAAGGGCAGGGCGGCCGAGCAGATCCTCTCGGAGGTGATGATCCGGCCCGGGCAGATCGTCCCCGGCAACATGTACTTCACCACCACCAAGGTGCATCAGGAGCTCGCCGGCGGGCGCTTCGTCGACGTCATCGTCGACCAGGCCCACGACCCGCAGAGCGACTACCCGTGGAAGGGCGACATCGACCTCGCCAAGCTCGAGGCGGTGGTCGCCGAGCACGGCGCCGCCGCGATCGCCTACATCTCCTTCGAGCATTCGGTGAACCTCGCCGGCGGCCAGCCGGTGTCGATGGACAACCTGCGGGCGGTCTACGCCTATTGCAGCGGCCGCGACATCCCGGTGATGTTCGACGCCACGCGGGCGGTGGAGAACGCCTACCTCATCCAGAAGCACGACGCGCGCTTCCACCACACCCGGGTACGCGACATCCTGCGCGAGATGATGCTCTACGGCGACGGCTGCACCGTCTCCGGCAAGAAGGACTACCTGATCAACATGGGCGGCCTCCTGGCCTTCAAGGACAACGCCGCCTGGGCGCGAAGCGCCGAAGCGAAGCTCAGGATCTACGAAGGCGGTGTGCGCGACGGCGGGCTGCCGGCGGGCGACCTCGCGGCGATGGCGCGCGGGATGGAGGAGATGGTCGACGACCGCTACATCCGCTCGCGCGTCGAGCAGACGGCGCGCCTCGCCGCCTGGCTCAAGGCGGGAGGGGTGCCGGTCGTCGAGCCGACGGGGACGCACGCGGTCTTCCTCGACGTCAAGCGCTTCCTGCCGCACGTCGACCAGGACCTCTATCCGGCGCAGCGCCTGGCGGGCGAGATCTACGTCGAGACCGGCGTGCGGGCGATGGAACGCGGCAACGTCTCCAAGGGCCGCGACCCCAAGACCGGCGCGAACCACCGGCCGGCCCTCGAGCTGGTGCGGTTGACGCTGCCACGCCGGGTCTACTCCGACGACCACCTGCGCGCGGTGGCCGACGGCATCGTCCGCCTCTACCAGCGCCGCGACTCGATCGGCGGCCTCAGGTTCGTCCACGAGCCGCCCACCCTGCGTTTCTTCCAGGGGCGCTTCGAGCTCGCCGACGAAAAACTGGTGACAGTTACCTGATTCCAACTTCGCTCGCCGCTGTCGGCGAGCGGCGTCCGCAGTCCGGTAACTGTCCCCGGTTTCCTTGAGTTCACCGGAATGTCATCCGTTCCTGTCAGCTTGGCATGGAACCGGCATCGATGCCGGATCGGTGACGATTCGCCATTTCGGCATCGCCGACAGGAGCTCCCGCCATGCAACGCCCGCTCGCGCGACTGACCCTGATCCTCTGCGCGGCGGTCGCGCTGCCGGCCCTGGCAGCGGAGCGCGCCGTCATTCTCGACCCGGCCGCGAGCGCCGTCACCTTCACGCTCGACACCACCTTTCACGAGGTGCATGGGACGATGGTGCTGACGGCGGGCACGATCCGGTTCGACACCGAGACCGGCGAGGCCTCCGGCGAGATCACCGTGGACGCGACCCGGGCCGCGACCGGCAACGAGGATCGTGACGAGAAGATGCACGCCGAGGTGCTCGAGACGGTCCGCTTTCCCACGATCGTCTTCCGGGCGCGGCGCGTCGAGGGCGTCGTCGCCGATCCGGGCAAGAGCGAGCTGCGCATCGCCGGGGTGATGAGCCTGCATGGCGCGGATCACCCGATGACGCTCGCGACCACGGTCGAGAGCGCGATGGCAAGGTGCGCGGCGAGTTGAAGTTCCCGATTCCCTATGTCGAATGGGGTATGCACGACCCGAGTTTCCTCGTCGCCCGCGCGGCCAAGACGGTCGACATCCTGGTGCGGGCCGAGGGCCGGTGGGAGAAGTGATGACCCCAGGACTCCGGCGGCTCATCGCCGCGCTCTACGGGCTCGCGGCCCACGGCATCTTCGTCGTCGGCGTCGGCGCGATGCTGCTGAATCTCCATCAGGGCATGCGGTTCTCCCTGGGAACGGCGCACGGCGCCGCCGCCTGGCTGGCGAACGCCCTGTTGATCTTCCAGTTCCCGATCCTGCACTCCTTCCTCCTCGGCCGGCGTGGCGGAGCCCTGCTGGCCCGCCTCGCGCCGGGCGGCCTGGGCGGGGCGCTCTCGACCACGACCTTCGCCACCTTCGCCGCGATCCAGATCGCCATGACGTTTCTCCTCTGGTCGCCCTCCGGCGTCGTCTGGTGGGAGCCGCACGGTACGGCGGCGCTGGTCAGCAACGGCCTCTACGCGGCGAGCTGGATCTTCCTGCTGAAGGCCCTCTACGATGCCGGGCTGCCGTTGCAGACCGGTTCGATGGGATGGACGGCTGTGTGGCGGGGCGAGAAGCCGGTCTACGGTTCGTTTCCCACCGGCGGCCTCTACCGGTGGACCCGGCAACCGGTCTATCTCGGCTTCGCGCTGACCCTGTGGACCGGCCCGGTCTGGACACCCGACAGACTGGCGCTGGCTCTCCTGTGGACCACCTACTGCGTCGTCGGTCCACGGCTCAAGGAGCGGCGCTATGTGCGCCGCCACGGCGAGGCCTTCAGGCGCTACCAGGCAGCGGTTCCCTACATGGCCCCGCGGCGCCGCAGAGCCACCTAGCCCGCCGCCGCGATCTCCGCCAGACCGGTCAGCAGGCGGTCGACCTCTTCCGGGGTGTTGTAGAGCAGGAAGCCGGTGCGCAGCAGCCCCCCGACGCCGGCGAGGCCGAGAACTTCGACCGCTCGCACGGCGTAGAAATCGCCGTCCCAGACCTGGACGCCGCGTTCGCCGAGCCGGCGCGCCACGGTTTCCGCCGGCAATCCGCCGAGGGTGATGGAGACCGTCGGCGCGCGTCGTCCATCGCCGACGGCGGGACCGTGCACCGTGACGCCCGGGATGGCCCGCACCTCGGACCAGTAGCGCCGTGCGAGCGCCGCTTCCCACTCCCCTATCCCGGTCATGGCGTCGATCAGGCGCTGGCGCGGATCCTCCCCGCGCCCCCACGATGCCAGGAAGTCGATCGCCGCGCCGACGCCGACCAGGGCGGCGTGATTCAGCGTGCCGGTTTCGATCCGGTAAGGCCCCGTCGGCTCCTGGGTACGCAGGCGGTCGGTCGCCAGAGTCTCGAGGAGGCCAGGCCGGCAGTAGAGGAGGCCGATATGGGGGCCGTAGAACTTGTAAGCCGAACAGAGCAGGAAATCGGCATCGAGGGCGGCGACGTCGACCGCGAAATGCGGCGCGTAGTGCACCGCGTCGAGGAGCAGCCAGGCTCCCACCTTGCGCGTCAGCTCGCGGGCCAGCGCCACGTCGTTGACCGTGCCGAGGGCGTTGGAGGCGAGCCCCATCGCAACCAGTCGCGTGCGCGGGCCGATCTCGGCGGCGAGGCTGTCGGCATCGAGAGTGCCATCCGGGAGCAGCGCAACCTCGCGGATCACCAGGCCACGCTCGGCAAGCCCCAGCCAGGGACCGCGATTGGCCTCGTGATCGAGTTGCGTAATGACGATCTCGTCGCCCGGCGAACAGGCGCGCGCCACGGCGTGGGCCAGCGCGAAGGTGAGCGTCGTCATGTTGGCGCCGAACGAGATCGTGCTCCAGCCGGGGGCGCCGAGGAACGCGGCCGCCTTCTCCCGCACGAGGTGCAGCAGCTCGTCGGAGCGCTGCGACGTGGCGAACTGGCCGTGGGTGTTGGCGTTCGCCTCGCGATAGTAGCCGGCGATGGCGTCAATCACCGGTGTCGGCACCTGCGACCCCGCCGGTCCGTCGAGGTAGGCGATCGGCAGCTCGCCCTGGCGTCGGGCGAGGGCCGGAAACTGAAGACGGGCGCGCTGGCAGTCGGAGGCGGTGAAGGGCATGGGAATCCTCGCGTCGGAAGAGCCCCATGCTGCAGCAATCGGCGCGGCGCCGCAAGTCTCGCGAGCCACCTGCTCCCTTAGAGGCGCGCGGCGCAGGACTCCCGCGTCGCGACGGTCAGCGGGTCGGCGGGACCGAGCGCTTTCTCGCGGATGGCGAGCGCCCGGGCGCAGAGCGGCCGGCTCTCTTCGCGCCGGTCCAGGGCGTCGAGACAGTCGGCGAGCGATTTGAGCGCGATGGCGAGCCGCGGGTGGTCGGGTCCGAGTGTGCGCTCGAAGAGGGCCGCCGTTTCGCGCAGGATCGGCTCGGCCCGCGCCGGCTCGCCGCGATGCAGGTAGAGGTCGGCAAGCATGAAGTGCGCGGTCCCGATGCGCGGGTGATCCGGCCGCAGGTTCTTCTCCCAGATCGCGGTCGCGCGCAGGATCGCGGCCTCGGCTTCGGTGAAACGCCCGAGCGCGACGTAGACGCTGGAGAGGTTGATCACCGACTGTGCGACCGACGAACTCTGCGGACCGAGCACCTTCTCGCGGATGGCGAGAGCGCGCTGATGAAGGCGCATGCTCTCGTCGTAGCGGTTCAGCTGAAAGAGAGCGATCGCGAGCCCGTTGGCGGTCGTCGCCACTGCGAGAGAATCCGGGCCGGAGATCGACTCGCGGATGGCGAGCGCCCGGCGAAAGAACGGTTCGGCACCCTGACTGTCTCCGCGATCGAGGTGGGAGACGCCGAGGTCGTCCAGGCTGGCTGCCACTGGCAGCGCGTTCGGTCCGAGCACGCGCTCGCGGATCGCCAGTGCGCGTTCGTGGGTCGCCTCGGCTTCGGCGTAGCGGGCCTGGATCTCCAGGACCGACCCCAGATTGTCGAGCACCTCGGCGACCGCGAGATCTTCGGCTCCGGACGCCCGCTCCTGGATGGCGAGGGCGCGCCGCAGGGTGGCCTCGGCGGCGGGGTACTCGCCCCGGACCCACTGCAGATCCCCGAGGTGGGCGAGACTCGCGGCGACCTCCGCGTGCTCGCGCCCGAGGCTCGCCTCGCGGAGCGCGAGCGCTTCGCGCACGAGCTTGTCGGCGACCTCGTGCAGCTCGAGCTGCTGGTAGACGCGACCCATGGTGTCGAGCAGGCGGGCACGGGCCAGCGGCTGGTCGCCCAGCCGGAAGCGAATCTCCTCGGCGCCGCGGTCGAGGAGCTCCCGGGCCGTGATCGTGTTCCCGCGCGAGGATCCCGGATCGTTCACCTCGAACAGGTCGACCATGAACTCGACGACCTCCTGGGTCTCGCTCTGCGCCTGGCGGGCGGCCGCAGCCTCGCGGTTGGCGCGCCGCGCCTCCAGCGTGCGCGCCGCGACGCCGCCGGCGAGCGCCAGGATCACGAAGCCGGTCGCGAGCAACGCGGCGCGGTAGCGGCGCGCGAACTTGCCGAGGACATAGAGGCGCCCGGGCGGTCCGGCGTGAACCGGCTCGAACCGGCGATGGCGCTCGATGTCGTTGGCGAGCTCGGCCGCCGAGTCGTAGCGCATCTCGCGCTGGCGTGCGGTCGCGCTGGCCGTGATCCAATCCAGGTCCCCGCGCAACGAACGTGCAACCACCGCGGCGCCCGCCGCGCGGAGCGTGGCGCGCTCCGCGCGCACGGACTCGGCGAGCCCGCGCCATCGCCCGCTCGGCGGCGGAACGTCGCTCTCGGTAACCTGTCGCAGAATCTGCAGGAGACTCTCGCCCGATCGCCCGAACGGCCGCTCGCCGACGAGCAGCTCGAAGAGAAGAATGCCCAGCGCGTAGACGTCGGAGCGCGTGTCCGGATCGGAGCTCTCGGTGCCGGTGAAGGCCGCGAGCGACTCCGGAGAGAGGTAGGAAGGCGTGCCGACCACGACTCCGAACACGGTCTCCGGCGACTCGGCCGACTTGGCGTCGAGCACTTTCGCGACGCCGAAATCGATGATCTTGGGGACCGGATGCCCCTGTTCCGTCGCGACCAGGATGTTCGGCGGCTTGATGTCGCGGTGGAGGATCCCCTTCTGGTGGGCATGGTGGATGCCGCGGCAGACGTCGACGAAGAGGTCGAGCCGCTGGTCGATCGACAGGCGCTCGCGGTCGCAGTAATCGGTGATCGGCTCGCCCGGGGCGAGCTCCATGGCGAAGAACGGCTGGCCGCTCTCCGTGTCGCCGGCCTCGTAGACCTGGGCGATGCACGGATGGCTCATCCGGGCGAGCGCTTGACGCTCGGCCTCGAAACGATGGGTGAACTGGGCGTCGCGGCGCGACGCACGGATCACCTTGATCGCGACCCGGCGCCGGATCGGCTCCGTCTGCTCGGCGAGATAGACCGTTCCCATGCCGCCCTGGCCGAGGACCTCGAGGATGCGATAGCGGCCGATGTGCTGCGGCTGGGCGGACTCCGCGTCGGGGGTCGCCGCGGCGCCCGATCCCGGGGTGGACTCGACGTTGGGCGCCGGGCCCGCGCGCAGGAACTCGCCGATGTCGGTCGGCTCGGGGGGCGAGCCTGGCCGCCGGTCGGGAGGAGTCGTCAACGGGATCCTCCGGCGCTTCGCTTCATGGTCGCGCCCATTGTAACGAGCGGCGCCCCCGGCGTCGCCATCCGGTGAGGAGCACTCCGCCGGCGGACAGGAACTACTTCTGCTTGCGCGAGGCGAGATAGTCGGCGGCGTTCGTCGGGCCGAGAACGAAAGTGTCCGTATGCTCGGCGATGTACTTGCGGAAGCTCAGGAAGAAATCGGCGCCCGAGGGGAGACCGAGCTTCTTCCATGCCGCACCGAGCGCCGCGGCCTTATCGGGCGGAATTTCCGCCGGCTGGATGAGCATGAAATCCCAGCTCGCGCCATCGCTGTGGACATAGAGCTGGCGCGGTGGCAGTCCCGCCAGCCGGTTCGCTTCATCGTAGCCGGCGATCGCCTCGAGGAACGCCTGATGCTCCCCGGGGGCGATGCGGTAAATCTCCACCAGCATCCGCGTGGGTTCTGGCGGCGTCTCGGCGGCGAAACCGGTCGTCGCCGCGAGAATCGCGCCGGCCAGGCAGGTCAGGAGTGCAAGAGCTCTCTGGCGCATCGAACAGTCTCCTCTCATTGCGAAGGGTTGGCCTGCCTGGCGAGTCAGTTGCCGGTGCGGCCGAGGACGAGCTGGCGGCGCTCGCGGCCGGCGCGATCGTGGAAGGCTTCGGCCGAGATCGCGCTCCCGGCGGGGGCCGAGACGAGCCAGTCGACGACCGCACGATCGGGCGTGCCGGGGGAGTAGCCCCACCAGGTTGCGGTCGAGCGCTGGGCGATGCGGCCCTGAAGCTCGCCCGCCGCGCGGCGGAGGTCGCCCTCGACCAGACGCGCGCCTGACGGCAACGCGAGCTCGGCGAAGACTCCCCGGCTGATCTGCTGGTCGAGCGCCTGCTGGGCGCCGTTCGTGGGCAGGAACCCCTGGTTCTCGACCACGAGTCGTACCCGCCAGAGGTCGACGCCGAGCGGCTCGGCCGAGAAGGAACGGATAGCCAGTCGCGGCGTCGTGAGCCCCAGGTAGACGAGCCAATCGCTGTGCGGCGCGACCTCCCGCTCGAGGCGGTCGAACGGGATGTTGTACCAGTAGCGCACCAGGTCGAAGCCGCCAATCTCCACCGCACCGAGCTGCGGATGCTCGAAACGGCGCCACGGCACGAAGCCGTCGCCGCCCAACTCCTTGTCGCTCCAGCGCAACAGCGCGACTTCGTCTTCCACCGGGTGGTAGCCCCACAGCCAGGCGGAGGCCGTCGTTCCGGCGAGCGAGATCCCGGCCGCGCGGAAGGGGTCCCAGAATTCGGTGATGAAGGAAAAGATCCCGCGCTGGTCGTAGAACCAGCCGAAGGCACTGGGAATGTAGCTCTCGCGGTCCTCGGCCCGCAAGTCGAGATACGACATGGCGCGGTAACCGGTGAGCTCTGCTGCGCGGGTGGCGAGCGTCTCGTAGGCTTTGCGGTCTGCCCCGGGCAGTCTCTCGCCGAGGTTCACCGGCGGCGTCAGCACGAGCCCGCCGAAGGTATGGCAGGTGACGTGCGCGACGATGTTGGGCCGGGCCGCGAGGGCGGCGACGTAGGCCGCGATCTCGGGCTCCGACAGCGGGTACGCCCCCGCGGTTCGGCCGCGCGCGTTGTCGCGCAGATCGCCGGGAAAGTTCGCACCCAGGTCGATCGGCTCGAACGCCGGTGCGTCGGCGATGGTCGCGCCGTCGTAGCCCTCGATCCGCCCTTCCGGCAGCACGCGCCAGAACTCGCCGCCGGTCTCGTCGGGGGCACGCGGCACCAGCAGCCGCCGGTCGCCCGGGTACTCCTTCCAGGGCCCGTTCGGGTCGCGATAGCGCATGAAGACCGCGCGCCCGTCGCCGTCGAGGTCGCTCGCGTGGATGCCGGGCGCGGGCTCGGCATGGGGGTACGGCCGGGCGACCGAGCGGATGAAGCGTCCTTGCGCCAGGGTCGCCTCGACGCCGTCGGGAGTCAGCCGCGGCAGAACGTAGACGGCGCGGCTCTCGAGAAGGTCGGTGACGCGCTCGTCGCTGCCGAAGCGCTCGAGCAGGTGGTGCACGAAATGGAGCGCGGCGACGCCCCCCCCCCACTCGGTGGCGTGCTCGTTGCCATCCACGGCGATCGCCGGTTTCTCGCTCGCCGGGCCGGTGGCGCGGGCGGTCAAGGTCAGGAACCAGAGCTCCCGCCCCTCCGGGGTCTTGCCCAGACTCTCGAGCTCGACCAGATCCGGCCGCGCTGCGGCCCACGCGCGGAGCAGGTCCGTGAGCTCCGTGTAGCGCAGAATGTGATCGAAAGGCAGTGGCGCGATCGCGCCGCCGCCGTTCTGCCGGCGGGACGGGCTGCGCTCGGCGGAAAGGAGGCGGGCCGGCAGGACCAGGGAGAGGCCCACGAGCAGTGCCCACGGCGATCGACAGCGCGCGCTGGTTCATCGTTTCCTCGGCTTTCTTTTCGCTGCGACGCCACTCCGCGGGCAACTCTTCCGCCGCCGCCCGGAGAATCGGCAACATGCGCTGAAAGGACGAACGCAGGAGCGCTGCCGGAAAGGCGGTAAAACCGAAGACCAGCCCGGGCGCGGTTTTCCCCATCGCATAGTGAGAGAGCGCCGGCACGTCGAAACCGGCCTCGTCCAGCCGGCTCGACCAGGCCGCGTCGTCGGCACCTTGCGGCAGGAAAGCCACGACATTCATCCCGCCGTCGGCGTTGCCGAGAGCGATCGGCAGGCCAGCCTTCGCGAAGAGCTCGAGGAAGAGGGTCTGGCGCGCGGCGTACTCGCGCCGGCAACGACGCACGTGGGAATAGAAGGCGCCGCTCTCGAGAAAGAGCGCCAGCGTCGCCTGATCGAGCAGCGGCAGGTGGTCGTCGTTGAGATGCTTGAGCGCGATGAAGCCCTCGAGCAGCGGTTCGGGCATCACGACGTAGCCGAGCCGCAGCGAGGGAAAGAGGAGCTTGCTGAACGTGCCGGCGTAGATGACCCGGCCGCTGTTGTCCAGGCTCTGCAGACTGGGCAGCGGACGAGCGCCGTAGCGTAGCTCCGAGTCGTAGTCGTCCTCGACGATCCAGGCCTTCGTGCGGCCGGCGAAATCAATCAGCGCCAATCGGCGCGCGAGCGACAGGGAGACACCGGTCGGGAACTGGCGCGATGGCGTGGTGTAGATCATCGCGATCCTGCCGACGGCCGGGCTCGGCGGGCGCAATCCCTGATCGTCGATCGCGCCGGGCACGATTCGCGCGCCGGCGTTGCGGCAGGCGAGCCGCGCTTCGACGTAGCCCGGGTCTTCCATGTAGACCTGATCGCGCGTCCCGAGCAGCAACAGCGAGAGCAGGAAGAGCGCCTGCTGCGAGCCGGAGGTGATGACCACCTGCTGCCAGTCGCAGCGGACTCCGCGGTGGTCCCGGAGGTAGGTGGCGACGTTCTCGCGCAAGGCCGGCAGCCCGGCGACGCAATCGGCCTGATAGTGGAGGATATTCCTTCCCTCCCGGCGCAGGACCCGGCTGCGCAGCCGATTCCAGGTCAGCAACGGAAAGAGTCCGATGTCGGGCTGGCAGGGCCTGAAAGGCCGCGGTGGTCGCAAGGGGGCACGGCCGATCGCCACCGCCGGGGGCGCGACCGGATCGCGCGGGGCCACCGGATCACGCGTCGCGGCGGACCGCCGGGCGTGACGCGCCATGGCGAGCGTCGAGCTCACCGAGACCCCCGAACGCGGGGCGGAATCGAGATAGCCCTCGCTGACCAGACGATCGTAGGCGTAGATCGCCGTGTTGCGTGAAACCTCGAGCTCGGCGGCGAGATCGCGTGTCGAAGGCAGCGGTTCACCGGGCGCGAGAGCGCCGCTCTGGATGAGGTCGCGAATCTGGCGGGCGAGCTGATCCTGCAGCGTGAAGCGCGACGAGCGGTCGATCGACAGGTCAGCGAGGGTGCGCATCGGCAAGTCCGGCGCGATGATAAGCGATCCTCGGGCCTAGCTCTGCGACCTTCGGCGTTCCAGGTACTGGAACGCGGAGTGGAGGGGCACGCCGGCGACGATCAAAATTACGCCCAGCAGGGCAGGCCAGAAGCTCGCCATGAAGGTGCTGAGGATGATTCCCGCCGTGGCGAGAAGGAAGAAGACCGGCGTGACGGGATACCACGGGCAGCGATAGGGACGCGGCAGCTCGCGCTCGCGACGCCGCAGCACCATCACCGCGGCGACGGCGAGGCCATAGAAGATCCAGGAGGTGAAGACGAAGGAGGTGAAGAGCTGCTGGAAGGTTCCGACCAGGGTGAAAAGCGCCGCGAAGAGCCCCTGGGCGACGGTGGCCACCACGGGCGCGTGGCTACGCGGATGGAGGCGGGCGAACGAGCGGAAGAAGAGTCCGTCCGCCGCCATCGCGTAGCTGACTCGCGCCGCTCCGAGCGTGATGCCGTTCATCGTTCCCAGGATCGAAACGACGATCAGCAGCGAGATCGAGACCGCGGCGCCCGGCCCGAGCGCCTCCTGCACCGCGAGCGCTGCGACGCGGTCGCTGCCGCGAATCTGCGCCGGCGACAGCACTGCGTAGTAGGCCGCGTTGACGACCAGGTAGACGACGAACACCAGCAGGGTGCCGAACAGAAGGCTGCGGGGAATCGTGCGCTCCGGCCGTTTGACTTCTCCCGCGGCAAACGAGAGGAAGTGCCAGCCGTCGTAGGCCCAGAGCACCGCGACGAGCGCCACGCCGAAGCCGAGCCAGGGGATGCCGTCGAGCGCGCCGGCTGCTGCTCCGGAGCCAGCAGAGCCACCGGCGCCAGCCGCCTGGGGCGCCCAATGGCTCCACAGGCGCTCCATGCTGCCGCGCGAATAGAGGAAGAACGTCATCATGGCGATGCCCGCGACCTTCAGCACCGTCAGGGTGTTCTGCACCCACTTGCCGACCGCAACGCCAGCGGAGTTGACGGCGACGAACAGGGCGATGCAGCCGAGCTGCAGCAGCTTCTGCTGGCCGGCCGAGAGACCGAAAACCGGCCCGGCGTAGAGACCGATCGCCGCAGCGAGGGCGGCGAGCGAACCGGAGTGGATGAGCGCCATCGCGCTCCAGCCGTAGACGAAGCCCGTCCGCGGACCATAGGCACGCGCCAGATAGACGTAGAGGCCTCCGGCCGCCGGCAGCGCAGCACCGAGCTCGGCGAGGGCGACCGCGCCGCAAACGCTCAGCAACCCGCCGAAAGCCCAGACCGCAGCGACCGCAGCCAGCGAATCGAGCTGCAGCGCGATGCTTCCGGCCATCAGGAAGATGCCGGAGCCGACCATGATGCCGGTGATCAGCGAGACGGAGTCCCAGAACCCGAGAGCGCGCAGCAGTTGCGTCCCGGCAGCGGCCTTCATGCTTCTCCAGCCCCGGCTCGACCGGCATTCTCGCGCCGGATCATCGCCGCCAGGGCCGCGAGCGCCGGGTCGACGGAGGCCGCCAGATGGTCGGCCACCGCCAGGGCGTCCCGCAGCGGCTCGTCCTGCCCGAGCTTGAACTTGGCTTCGAAGCGGTCGATCTCGAGCTCGAAGCCGACGATGGCGGGAAGTCGGCGGGTGATCTCGGAGTGAGGGATCTCGTCCATGCGCCAGCCGTCGGGAATCGGCCCTTCCATCCTGTCGGTGAGGATCGCGAGCGTGCGTTCGAGATCGGCTTCGCTCTGTTCCCGGAGGCGACCGTAGCAGTGAACCGCGGTGTAGTAAAACGTGCTCGGCATCTGGCGCTCGGGGTACCAGGAGGCGGTGACGTAGCTCGCGGGACCATGAAAGATGGCGAGCGTCGGAGCCGGCGAAGCGAACAGGGCGCGGGCGTGATCGTTGGCGCGCGCCAGGTGTCCGAGCAACACCCCGTGCTCGCCTCGGGACCGGTCGAGGAGGAGCGGCAGGTTGGTGGCGAACGGGCCCTCGTCGGAGCCATTGACGAGCAGCGCCCAGGGATGCTCGTCGACGAGGCTGTAGGCAGTCTCGACCGACTGCGGCTTCCAGCAGGATCGGATGAACATGGGGCGGAATTGTGGATCCGGCCTTGGTCCGCGTAAAGGCCCAGAAATGGACCTGTACATGGGTCCAGCAGACCCCCGTGAGCCGACCCGCGACAGGCTCGGTCTGGTTCCAGCCAGACGGCAGAATCTGGTACTTGCTGGATACCACGATGCGGTGCCAGCATGCGCCGCAAGAGACCGCACCGACGCCCACCCAGGAAAGAAGGAGCCCGAGATGAGAATCTCCGCTGCACTGACCCTTATCGTTGCAACCGTCGCGATCGTCGCGACAGCAAGCGCGCAGGTTTCGCCGGCCCCGGAGGCGTGCGTCTACGACTCCGCCGCGCCGCGGGCCGAGGTCACCGGCAAGATCCTCGATCCCTCGGCAGCGCCGCTCGTCGGCGCAAGCCTGACCTTGCGCTGCGGCACCTTCCGGCAGGACGCGCGCACCATTGGCGACGGCAGCTTCCGGATTGCGGCACCGGCCGGTTCGTACCTTCTCGAGGCCGAAGCTCCGGGCTTCGACGCCACCGCGCAGGAGGTGCGGCTCGACGCCGCGGTTCCCGCGCAGGTCGAGTTCACGCTCGAGATCGGGTCCTTCGGCAGCATCATCACCGTTTCGGAGACCGGCGGGTTCGTCGCCTCGTCCTCGACTTCAGCGACCAAGTCCGACGCGCCGTTGATCGAGATTCCGCAGTCGGTTTCGGTCATCACCGCCGACCAGATGACGGTGCGCAACGTCCAGTCGGTCGCCGCGGCGATCAGCTACACGGCGAGCGTCGACGTCAACACCTTCGGCACCGAGACGCGCTTCGACTGGATCAACATCCGCGGCTTCGACCAGTCCACGTACGGCCTCTATCGCGACAACTCGCGCTGGCAGAGCGGCCAGGTCTCGGGCCAGATCGACCCCTACATGCTGCAGGAGATCGACGTCGTCAAGGGGCCGAGCTCGGTGCTCTACGGGCAGAACCAGCCCGGCGGCCTGGTCAACCTGGTCACCAAGCGGCCGCCTTCCCAGCAGCTGCGCGAGGTCGTGCTCAACTACGGCACGCACGACAAGATGCAGGCCCAGGCCGACTTCGGCGGGCCGATCGGCGACGACGGGAAACTCAAGTACCGGCTCACGGGACTGGCGCGACAGAGCGACACGCAGGTCGACTTCGTCGCCGACGACCGCTGGTTCATCGCCCCGGCCCTCACCTGGACGCCGTCGGACAAGACGACGCTCACCGTGCTCGGCGACTTCCAGCGCGACGACACCGGCTGGAGCCAGTTCCTGCCCTCGCAAGGCACTCTCACCGGGAACCCGCACGGCGAAATCGACCGCAGCCTCTTCGTCGGCGAACCGGATTACGACTACTTCGAGCGTGATCAGTGGTCGGCGGGCAGTCTCTTCGAGTACCGGATCGACGACACCTGGGCGCTGCGCAACACGATGCGCTACTCGAGCATCGAGTTCGACGGCAAGACCGTCTTCGGCGGCGGATTGCAGGAAGACCTGCGTTCGCTGAACCGCTTCGGCTTCGGCAACACCTTCGAGCTCAAGATCTTCACCATGGACACCAACGCCTACGCCCAGTTCGACAGCGGCAGCGTCGAGCACTCGCTGCTCTTCGGCGTCGACTATTCGACCTCCGAGTCGAAGATCGTGAGCGGCTTCTCCTTCGCCGCGCCGCTCGATGTCTTCGCTCCGGTCTACGGCTCGAGCGTCCCTGATCTCTTCATCTACGGCAACGTCAACCAGCCGATCGATCAGCTCGGAATCTACGTCCAGGACCAGATGAAGTTCGCCTCGCGCTGGATCGCGACGCTCGCCTTGCGTCAGGACTCGACCGACATCACCACCGACAACCGCCTCTCGGACTCGCAGGTCGACCAGAGTGACAGCGCCTTGACGGGCCGGGTCGCCCTGACCTATCTGGCCGAGAGCGGCCTGGCGCCCTATTTCAGCTACTCGACGTCGTTCCTGCCCGTCGCCGGCGTCGACTTCTACAACCGACCGTTCGATCCGACCGAGGGTGAGCAGTTCGAAGCCGGCCTGAAGTTCCAGCCCAAGGGCTCGAACAGCTTCCTGACGGCGTCCCTGTTCCAGATCACCCAGACCAACGTGAGCGTTCCCGATCCGGTCAACCCGTTCAGCAGTGTGCAACAGGGCGAGATCCGTTCGCAGGGCCTCGAGCTCGAAGCGATCGGCAGTCTGGCGACGAGCATCAACTACTACGCCTCCTACTCCTACCTCGATCAGGAGGTCACCGAGACGACCGATCCGGCGACCCTCGGCAAGCGCCCGCCGCTCGCCCCGGACCAGCTCTTCGCGGCCGGCGGCGAGTACATGTTCACCGAGGGAGGCGCCAGCGGATTGGGCCTCGGCGCCGGCATTCGCTACGTCGGCTCGCGCGCCGGCGACGGCGCCAACACCATCGAGGTGGGGTCGTACACCCTCTTCGATGCCTCGGTGCGCTACCTCTGGCGAAGCATGGAGTTCCTGTTGAGCGCCACCAATCTGACCGACAAGACCTACGTCGGGGTCTGCCAATCGGTGAGCTACTGCAACTACGGCAACGGCCGCCAGGCGATCGCCACGGTTCGCTTCGGCTTCTGATCGCTCGATGACGCCCGCGGGCGCCGGCGCCCCTCCGCCTCCTGCCGACGCGGAGCTCGATCCGGACATCCGGCGCTTCGTGGCCGCGATGTCGGCGGGTTGGGCGCGCTACCCGGACCTCGCCTCCGCCTCGCCCGCCGAGGCGCGGCGGATCGCCGAGGAGGTGCGCGCGCCCTGGGCCCGCGGCGGGCCGCAGATGGTGCGCTTCTTCGAGCGCCATCTGCCGGCGGGCGACGGCACCGTCCACATCCGGGTCCACGACCCCTCGGGTGGCAGCCGGAATCCCGCGCTCGTCTACCTGCACGGCGGCGGCTGGACTCTGTTCAGCATCGACACCCACGACCGGCTGATGCGCGAGTACGCGGCGCGGGCCGGCGTCACGGTGGTCGGCGTCGACTTACGCCCTTTCACCGGAGGCGAAGTTTCCGGTGGCATTGCGGCAGGTGGCGGCGACGGTCGAGTACCTCGCCGAACGCGGCGGCGAGCTCGGGATCGACGCCGGGCGGTTGGCGATCGGCGGCGATTCCGCCGGCGCCAACCTGGCGGTCGCGGCCGCGCTCGAGCTGCGCGGCCGGGGAGCGCTGTCGGCGGTCCGCGCGCTGCTGCTCAATTACGGGGTCTTCGCCCGCCGATCCTCGCCCGCGGCCGTCCAGCGCCTGGGTGGCCCCGGCAACATGCTCACCGCCGAGGAGATGGAAGGCTTCTGGCGCAACTACCTGCGGGACGAGGCGGATGCCCTGGACCCCCTGGCCTGCCCGCGCTCGCCGATCTCGCGGGCCTGCCGCAGGTCCTGCTGGTTGCTGCGGAGCTCGACCTGCTGGCCGAGCAGAGCGCCCGGTCTCAGCGAGCGCCTGCGCCGGCCGGAGTGCCCTCCCGGATGGAGGTCTATCGCGGTGCTTCCCATTCGTTCCTCGAAGCGGTGGTCCTCGCGCCACTCGCCGATCGCGCGCTCGCCGAGAGCGCGCAGTGGCTCCGCGCCGCGCTCAGGAGACGGGCATGAAGCTGCGCGCCCGCTGCGTCGCCGCTCACCGCTAGCCTGAGTCTCGCCGCCGTCGTCTTCTGGCTGCTGCAGGCGGCGACCGGGATCGTCGCGGTCTTCCATTGGGAGATCGACGATGCGACGGTCGCGGGAGAGTCGCGCAGCCTGGACATCCAGGCCATCGAGCGCCGCGCAACGGCGCTTGCGGCGGACGCGCCGGGCCGGCGCGTCGACTCGATCTGGTCGTCGGCGGCGGGCGGCCATCGGTTCGACATCTTCGTCGTGGCGACGCCGCCGGACAGCGGTCGGATCGTGCGCGTCGACGGCTCCGGCAGGGTGTTGCGCACCCGCGTCGACGGCGAGAAGTGGTGCGCACGGCGGCCTCATCGAGAGCGTGGTCCTCCTGCACCAGAAGCTTCTCGCCGGCGAGACGGGGCAAGTGGATCGTCGGCAGCAGCGGCTGTCTGCTGCTCGCCAATCTCATCCTCGGAGCCGTCGTGGCGTGGCCGCGCGCGGTACCATGGCGGCGCGCGCTGCTGCCCGGGAGACCACCGCCGGTCCGGCGCGACTCTTCTCCTGGCATCGCGCGCTGGGTCTCTGGATGGTGGTGCCCGCGGCCTGTCTGGTGGCTGCCGGCGTGCTCCTCGCCTTCGAAGCCGCCACGGAGCGCCTGGTGAGATCCGGCTCCCGGTCGATCCCGCCGGCGCTGTCGCTGCCGGCCGGCGACCGCGCCGCGCGTCGGCATGGCCGAGGCCGTGCAGCCGCGCTCTCAGCGCTATCCGGGAGCCGCGCTCTCCGGCATCGGGTTCCCCTCGCCCGGCGGCCGCCAGGTGGGCGATCCGGTCTGAAGCAGCCGGGAGAGCTCCGCCGCGCCTATGGCAAGACGCGCGTCTATGTCGAGTGCGCTCGACGGCGCGGATCGTCGCCGACTTCGACGCCCTCGCCTCGCCGCCCGGACGGCGCTTCGTCGATTCGCTGTTCGCCTTCCATACCGGCGAGATGGGCGGCATCGCGGGACGCCTCGCCGCGACCGCCGTCGGCGTCTGGCTCGTCGTCATGTGCGGACTCGGCTTCCGCCTCTGGTCGTCCCGCCGCCGCCGGTGAGCGTGTTAGCCTCGATCGCGCGACCGGAGCGCCCTCTTCGCCCTCAGGTCGCCCAACCCCCGATGATCTGGACCGTCGCCGCGCTCATCGCGTTCGTGAACCTGCCTTTCGGTTTCTGGCGCGCCGGCCTGCGCAAGTTCTCGCCCGCCTGGTTCGTGGCGGTGCACGCTCCCGTCCCGCTGGCGATCGCGCTGCGTTTCGCCACCGGCCTCGGCTTTCAATGGCGCACGCTGCCGATCTATGTCGCGGCGTTCTTCGGCGGCCAGTGGCTGGGCGGCAGACTGCGCGGCCGACGCGACCTCGCTGCCGCGCGGAAGATCGCCCGCAGCGGCGTCAGCCGATCCGCGGACGATGGAGATCCGGGGACTTGCGAACCACGGCGGTGACCAAGGCGGAATGGCGAGCGCGGCTCCGCGCGCGCCTGGCGGAGATCGCGCCGGCCGCCGCCGTCGCAGCGGCGGATCGGGTCGCCGAGGGCGTGCTCGCGCTGCCGGAGATCTCGGGCGCCCGGCGGATCCTCACCTGCCTCTCGTTCGGCGCCGAGATCGACACCTGGCGACTCGTCGACCGCCTCGCGGCCGCCGGCAAGGAACTCTTCGTGCCGCGGGCCGACGCCCGCGACGGCCGTCTCCATGTCCATCCCTTCCCCTGTCCGCTGCGCACGCTCGCTTTCGGCCTGCGGCAGCCGCCGCGCGGAACTCCGGAGCTCGCGGCGGGGGCGATCGATGGCGCGGTCGAAGCGGCGCTGGTGCTCGGGCTGGGCTTCGACCGGCGCGGTTTCCGACTCGGCTACGGCAGTGGCTATTTCGACCGCTTCCTCGCCGGCCGCCCGTTCCCCGCCATCGCCCTCGCGTTCGCCGTGCAGCTCGAGGACGAGCTGCCGGCGGAACCGCACGACATCCCGATGACCGTCATCGTGACCGAGAACGAAATCCGTCGTCAGCGCAGGAGCAGACTCCAGGCCGGCAAGCTGGCGAGCGACAGCAGGACGCCGTAGCCGACCATCGCCGCCGCGAGATCCGGCGCCAGCCGGTGGGAGCTCGCGAGCGCGCCGGCGGTGATCATCGGCGGCATGGCGCTCTCGAACACCGTGGCGGCACCGGCGATCCCGGCGATGCCGAGCAGGTGCACCAGCGCCCACGCCGCGAGCGGCAGCAGCGCGAGCTTGAGGGCGAGGCCGGCGGCGAGCGGGCCCAGCGCACCGCGGGGCAAGCGGAAGCGCAACTCGAGTCCGACGGCAAAGGTGACGACCGGCAGGAGCGCATCCGAGAGGCGCACCAGCAGGCCCTCCACGAGCGGCGGCGGCGCGGCCGGCATCACCGTCAGCGCCACCGCGAGGGCCACGAACGGCGGGAAAGCGGACCACCTTGCGGGCGACCTCCAGCGACCGTCGGCGGCCGGTCGCCGCCATAGCGCGCCAGGACCCAGAGCCCCCAGGTGGAGAGCAGCAGGAACGAGCCGAACTGGTCGTAGACCACGGCATACGGCAGGGCCGCTTCGCCGAGCATCGCCCGCGTCAGCGGATAGCCGAGGAACGAGGTGTTGCCCAGCGGCACGCAGAGCAGCAGCACCGCCATCCGGTCCTCGGCGAGGCCGGTCCGCTTCGCCCCCCAGTAGACCGCCACCGCCGTCGCGGCGCAGAGCAGCCAGGGGACGGCGATGATGCGCAGCAGCGCCAGGTCGAGCTCGAGACGCGCGGCATAGCGCAGCACCGCCGCCGGCAGGCAGACGTCGAGCACGAAGCGGTTCAGCACGGCGGCCGCGGAGCCGGAAACGGGCCGCTGGCTTCGCGCTCGCCTTGCCCAGCGCGAGCATGCCGATGACGAGGAGAAAGGCATCGAGCGCCATGGCGAAGCCAAGCCTACTAGTGGACTGTAACGCATAAATCGGTAGTATACTTGTGCCTCCGAGAGGAGGCGCGATGAAGCTGACGAGGAGCGAGCGCGTGGAGCTGCAGCGGCAAGCGGGAGCGAGAAGTGCCTGAGCAGATCAGGCTCGCCATGCGAGGCTAGATTCTGCTTCTGCCGGGATGGGCTCACTTGGGCGGAGATTCGGGCCAAGCTCGACTGCAATGACAGTTATATCGCTCGATGGAGCCAGCGATTCGCGACCGAGCGCTTGGCGGGGTTGTTCGCCAGGCACGCCGGCCGTGAGCGCTACCGAGTGACCGACCAGATCGAGGTGAGAGTCTTGGCTTGGACGACCAAGCGCGAAACGTCCGACGGTTCGACGCACTGGTCGTCGCGCAAGCTGGCTTCGGAGCTGCGCACGATCTCGCATATGACGGTGGCGCGGATCTGGCCTCGACATGGGCTCAAGCCGGATCGGCTGGAAGGCAGTCGCCTCGAACGACCGAACTTTGAGGCAAAAGCTGCCGATGTCATTGGGGCTAGACCTGTAATCACCGCAGCACGCGGCGGTGTTCTGCGTCGACGAAAGACGGCAATCCAGCGCTCACCGCAAGGATCCGGTTCTGCCGCTCGCTGGGTCGCGCCGAACGCCATGGCTTCGAGTACTACCGTCATGGCACGCTGTCGCTGTACGCAGCCTTCAATACCAAGACCGGCGATGTCCTCGGCAAGACGGCTGAACGCCACACCTCGGCCGAGTTTGTGGCATTTCTGACGGATCTCGTCGCGAACCAGCCGCAAGGCAAAGAGATCCATGTGATTGCAGACAATCTCTCTGCGCACAAGACCCAGAAAGTCGATGAGTTTCTCGCTACACATCCGAGCGTCCACATGCATTTCACCCCGACGACTCGTCCTGGCTCAACCAAGTCGAACTCTGGTTTGCAAAGATCGAGCGCGACGTGATCGCGCGCGGCGTCTTCACATCCGTACCCGACCTCAAGCGCAAGCTCCCGCGACACATTTGCCAATACAACAAGAAGCCAAGAACTGTGAAGTGGAAGTACTTCGACCCATCGCGGCGAATCACTCCCTATTTAATTGTTACGGGCCACTAGTGGACTGTAACGCATAAATCGGTAGTATACTTGTGCCTCCGAGAGGAGGCGCGATGAAGCTGACGAGGAGCGAGCGCGTGGAGCTGCAGCGGCAAGCGGGAGCGAGAAGTGCCCGAGCAGATCAGGCTCGCCATGCGAGGCTGATTCTGCTTCTTGCGGATGGGCTCACTTGGGCGGAGATTCGGGCCAAGCTCGACTGCAATGACAGTTATATCGCTCGATGGAGCCAGCGATTCGCGACCGAGCGCTTGGCGGGGTTGTTCGCCAGGCACGCCGGCCGTGAGCGCTACCGAGTGACCGACCAGATCGAGGCCAGAGTCTTGGCTTGGACGACCAAGCGCAAACCGTCCGACGGTTCGACGCACTGGTCGTCGCGCAAGCTGGCTTCGGAGCTGCGCACGATCTCGCATATGACGGTGGCGCGGATCTGGGCTCGACATGGGCTCAAGCCGCATCGGCTGGAAGGCTACGTCGCCTCGAACGACCCGAACTTTGAGGCAAAAGCTGCCGATGTCATTGGGCTCTACCTGAATCCACCGCAGCACGCGGCGGTGTTCTGCGTCGACGAAAAGACGGCAATCCAAGCGCTCGACCGCAAGGATCCGGTTCTGCCGCTCTCGCCGGGTCGCGCCGAACGCCATGGCTTCGAGTACTACCGTCATGGCACGCTGTCGCTGTACGCAGCCTTCAATACCAAGACCGGCGATGTCCTCGGCAAGACGGCTGAACGCCACACCTCGGCCGAGTTTGTGGCATTTCTGACGGATCTCGTCGCGAACCAGCCGCAAGGCAAAGAGATCCATGTGATTGCAGACAATCTCTCTGCGCACAAGACCCAGAAAGTCGATGAGTTTCTCGCTACACATCCGAGCGTCCACATGCATTTCACCCCGACGTACTCGTCCTGGCTCAACCAAGTCGAACTCTGGTTTGCAAAGATCGAGCGCGACGTGATCGCGCGCGGCGTCTTCACATCCGTACCCGACCTCAAGCGCAAGCTCCTGCGTTACATTCGCCAATACAACAAGAAGCCAAGAACTGTGAAGTGGAAGTACTTCGACCCATCGCGGCGAATCACTCCCGATTCAATCGTTACGGGCCACTAGGAGGGGCTCCCGGCCGGTCGGCGACGGGTCTCCGGCAGCTCGGCGGGAGGGTGGAGAGACCGCCTTACCGGGTGGTGCCGCGGCACGGTGCGACTGCTACCGTGTCCACTGGGGGAGAAGCCTTCTCGAACCAGGAGGTCGAAATGAAAGCGATTCCCACGGTACGGTTTTCGCTGCTCGGCGCGCTGGCGGTGGCGGCGGTCGGACTCGGGCTGGCGCTCAGCGCCGCGCGCTCGGCGAGTGCGCAGCCGAAGTATTCGGCCACGGCGGCCGGCCCCACGTACCGCACCTATTGCGCCAACTGTCACGGCGCCGATGGGCGCGGCAAGGGCGAGATCACCGAGTCCCTGGCCAAGAAACCGAACGACCTGACGCGGCTCACGGCGGCGAACGACGGCGTCTTCCCCGCCGAGCGCGTGGAGGAAGTGATCGACGGACGCGTCGAGGTGGCGGCGCACGGCACCCGCGAGATGCCGGTCTGGGGCGACCTCTTCCTCTGGCCGGAGGACGATTCGCCGGAGCGCCGGGAGCATGTGAAGCGCAAGATCGGTGAACTGGTCGCCTACCTGAAATCGATCCAGGAGCCGGCCGCCAAGCGCTGAGCCACTCCCGGCACCTCGCCGCAAGCGGCATGACCGCCGTCATGAAGAGGCGGGCGAGGCGGGTGGCAAACTGAATGGGGAATGCAGCGCCTGCGACCATGAACATGGCGACGCTCAGGAGATGGAGCCTCCGCGCCGCCTGCCTGGGGCTCCTCGCCGGAGCCCTGGTTCTGCCTGAGCTCGTCGACGCCTGCGTCCGGCGGCCGCCGGGCGCGGCCTCCTGCCGCTGCTCGAATCACGCCTGTTGCACCCCCGCCGCCAGCGCCGCCGGCGCCGCCTGTCCCCTGGCACGCAGCGGTCAGGCGTGCGCGCGGCCGCGCGCCGCGACTGGACCCGGTCTGCGAGCCGGCTGCGGCTGCCATCAGGGGGGCGAAGCGGGAACGCTCGCGCAACCGAAGTCCGCCCTGCCCGCTGGCCGACTCGCCGGCTTCGCCGGGCCGCGCGTCAACGGAAGCCACCTCCCCGCTCAGCCGGTCCCGGTCTCTTCCCCCATCCTGGTTCCCGAACCTCCGCCGCCTCGCGCCGCGCTGCGACTCGCCTGATCGACGGTCGCGCCGAGGACTCGCCGAGTGTGTCGGCAGTCCCTGGAACGCCCTCTCCGCCCCGGGCAACGCCGCCCCGAGGGCGCAGCCCGCAGCGCCGGCGAAGCGAAGGAAAGGATGCACCCATGCGCCTCAGAATTCTCGCGAGCCTCTTCTGGCTCGCTCTCGCCCTGCCTCCCGCCGTCGGACTGGCGGACAGCCGGACGCTCACCGGCCTGATCGTCGATCGCGCCGGGGATCCGGTGTCGCGCGCCGTCGTCGATCTCGCCTGCCCGCCCGACGCTGCGGTCCAGTCGATCGTCGCCGACGAGCTCGGGCGCCTGCTGTTTCCATTGCCGGACGCGGTCGACTGCCGATTGACCGCCCATCCGCCGGGCGGTGGTCTGCCGGCGGTCGCGCTCGAGCTGCCGGCGAGCGCCTCCGGCGCCGTCACCCTCGCCCTCGACCTCGATCTCTTCGTCGAACGCATCGAAGTGCGCGAGTCGGCCGGGCACGACGCGCTCGGTTCGCGGGAGATTCGCGAGAGCTTCGCCCGCGACGCCGGCGAGGCGCTGGCGCTTCTCCCCGGCTTCGAGAAGGTGCGCAAGGGCGGCATCGCCAACGATGTCGTCCTGCGAGGACAGAAGGGCGACAACCTCGCCCTGCGCATCGACGGCCATGCCCTGCACGGCGCCTGCCCCAACCGGATGGATCCGCCGGCGTTTCACATCGACTTCGCGGAGATCGAACGCATCGTGGTTCACCGCGGTCCGTTCGACGCCGCTTCGGGAGGGCTCGCGGGAAGCGTCGACATCCTGTCGCGCAAACCCGACCCGGGCCTGCATGCCGATCTGCTGGCGGCCGCCGGCGCGTTCGGCTACACGGCGCCATCCGCGGCCGTCTCCTGGGCGGAGGAGCGCTTCAGTCTGAAGGCCGGACTCGCTGCGCGTCGCGGCGACGCCTACGAGGACGGTGACGGCCGCGCGTTCACCGAGCTCCTCCCGCTCACCGCCCCGGCGGCCTACCGCGCCACGGCTCGGGACGGGCGGGACGATCGCGCTTTCGACATTACGACCGGCTGGGCAGGCCTGGGATGGATTCCACGACCGGGCGAGCGGCTCGAGATCGAGGCCACGCGCCAGGAGGCCGACGCGCAGTTCTATCCCTATCTCCAGATGGACGCGACGCGGGACGACGCCACCCGCGCGCGCGCCGCCTATCGCTCCGAGATCGCCGGCGAGCGCGTCGAGTCGTTCGCCGCGAGCTTCGGCTGGTCGCGCGTCGAGCACGACATGGATGACCGCCAGCGGATCTCCTCGGCCACCGCGCCGCGCGCCTATTCGATGGCGACGGCGGCGCGCGCCGAAGACTGGAGTGCGCGTGGCGCGCTCGCGCTCGCCGGGGGCGTCCAGCTCGGCCTGGAGGGCCAGCGCCGGCAATGGGACTCCGTGACCCGCCTGGCCGGCACGGGCTACCGCGCGCAGGCGAGCCTGCCGGGGACCCTCCTGGACAGCGCGGCACTCTTCGCCGAGCTCGAGCGCCCGTGGGGCGAACGCTTCTCGATCGAAGCCGGCGCGCGCGTCGAACGCGCCCGGGCAGAGGCCGATCCCGCGCTCGCGGACACCGGTCTCTACTTCGCCTACCACCGCACTCGTTCGACCTCCGCCGACGACACGCTGGTGTCGGGGAACGCCGGCCTGGTCTACCGGCCGCGCGAGAGTTGGGAGCTCTCCGCCCGTCTGGGCAGCGCCGAACGCGCCCCCGATCCGCAGGAGCGCTACTTCGGCCTGCGCCGGATGGGCACCGACTGGGTCGGCAATCCGGGGCTCGCACCGCCACGCCAGACGCAGCTCGACCTCGGCGCGCGGTATGCCAGCGAGGGCTTCACTTTCGCCGTCACCGGCTGGATGGCGCGGCTCGACGACGCCGTCACGGTGGTCGACGGTGCGCGCCTCGAGGCGGTCCCGGGCGTCATGAACCGGCACGCCCGCACCTACGTCAACCACGATGCCCGGATGTGGGGCGCCGAGGCCACGGCGTTCGTTCCCTTTGGACACAACGTCGCGCTGCAGGCGAAGCTCGCGTGGCTGCGCGGGTCGCGGGATCTCGCTCCCGCGGCCGGCGTCGTCGACCGCGACCTGCCCGAGCTGCCGCCGCTTTCGGGGCGGATGGCGTTGCGCTGGGAGCCGGGGCGCTGGTTCGCCGAGCTCGAAGGCGTCGCCGCCGCCGAGCAGACACGCGTCGACTCCGGTCTGCAGGAAACGCCAACGCCCGCCTGGGCGATCGGCAACCTGCGCGCCGGCGTCGAGCTCGGCCGGTTCTGGTGGATCGCTGGCGTCGAGAACCTGTTCGACCGGACCTATCGCGAGCACCTCTCCTACCAGCGCGATCCGTTCCGCGCCGGCGTCGCGGTGCCCGAGCCCGGCCGGTCGTTCTCCCTCGCTCTGCGCTACCGCATCTGAGCCGGATCCGGCAGGGGCACCAGCCGCGGGTCGGCCGGCGCGTCAGTCCGCGGCTTCGCCGACGTCTTCGCTGGTGTCGACCGAGAACAGGCGGAGGTCGGTGTAGGTCGCGAGCGCTTCGACGTCGGCCGACCAGGCACGCTTGGAGTCTCCGGCCGGCAGCTCATCGCCGATCGGAACTTTCTCGTACCACTCCCACATCCGCGCCGGCGCGAGGACGCCGATCCGGGGATCGGCGCGGAACCAGACCGTCATCACCCGCCGTGCCCCCGCCGCGTAGCGCAACTCGATGCGCCGGATGCGCCCGGTATCGGGCTCGACCCAGACGCGCCCTCTCGCCGGCATGTCGATCCCGGCTGCGGTCGCCGCGAGCGTCGGGCTCGCATCTTCGCGGAACTCGAGGAGGGTCGTCTTCGTGCCGTCCACCTCTTCCTCGCCGCCGCGCGAGAAGTAGAGCCGCGGATGCATGGCAGGAACGAGATAGAGCAGCGGCAACGTCGGCAGATTGGTGGTGCGCTGCACCTGCCCGAGATTGAAGCGCGCGCTCTCCGCCGCGATCCTGCCGAGGGCGAGCGCACTCTCCTCGGTGCCGGAGAGAAAGAGGCGCCGGACGCGTTCGCTGCGATCCTGGATCGTCCTGCCGTCGACCTCGTAGACGTCGCGATAGCCGACGCGAAGGCCGCCGGCGATCCGCACCAGCAGGACTTCGGACTTCGACTGCCGGCGGGCGAGGAGTCCGCGCGGGCCCACCGCCGGTTGCCTGTCGTCCCAGGCCAGCAACGGATCTTCGCCGGGTCGGCGGGGCTCGCGGCAGCAGGGCTGGCGCAGGAGCTGCACATAGCTCTCGTCGAGCACCGCCGCTTCCATCTCCGCCTGGAAGCGCTCGATGTAAGCCCCGACGCTCGCCACGAGGGCGTCTATCCGCTCCCGTCGCGAGGCACCCTCCGCGGCCTGCGCGCCGGCGCCCGCCGCGCCACCCAGGGCGAGCGCCAGGAGAGCCAGTCCCGCCGCGGCCGGGCGGGCCTGAAGTCGAGAGAACGGCAAAGGTCGCGGCATCGATCCCAGGGTCCCAGAGGCTGTCCTGGCCCTGCGGCAGCGTACCATCGACCCGCCAAGGCGAGGTCTCTCGCTGAGCGCGGCCGGCCGCTGTTCGGCCACTGTTCGACAGGCTGCGGCCAGAGGCCGAAAGTGCGCGTTAGTATGGCTGCCGGGAGGAACGCATCGATGAGGAGTCGTCAGCGCAGCCCGTTCCAGGCAGTCCTGCTCTTCGCCCTATCCGCGGCGCTGTCCGGCGGCGCGGCGGCGTTGGCCGCGGAAGCGGCCGGCGCCATCGGCATCGAGGTCCGTCTGGTCGCTCCCGCCGGCAGCGAGAGCGAGCTCAAGTCGGCGTTGAGCCTGCCGGTCCGGGCGTTGCCCTCGGCGATCCACCAGCCGGTGCCCAAGGGCGCCGTGCTCGTCGAGATGGACGTCGCGAAGCTCCAGAAGGAGCTCGAGGGCCTGCGCAAGGACCTCACGCGGGCGCAGAATCGCAAGCGCGAGCTCGCCTCGTCGCGCGGCGCGACCAGCAGCTCGCCGGCGAGCAACAGCCGGGCGGACATGCAGAACGCCTCGGAGGTCGCCGAAGCGCAGATGGAGGAAGCCAACGCCATCAGCGACCTCGCCCGCGTCCAGACCGAGCTCGCGACCGCGAACCTGCTCGCCCCGGACGACGGCTACGTGCGGCGCAATCACTTCGCGGTCGGCGCCACCGCCAAGAAGCGCAAGCCGCTCGCGACCTTCGTCGAGGCGAAGAAAACGGTGGTCGAGACGGCGGTTCCGGCCGCGGCGGCCGCGGCGTTCGCCGTCGGCGCGACCGTGCGGATCGCCGATGCCACGAACTCCGCCGTCGGCTTCCGCGGCAAGGTGCTCGCCGCGACCCCGGAGGGCGAAACGGTCGCGCTGCGCATTCAACCCCTCGAGCTGCCCTACCTGGCGCTCGATTCGACGGCGTCCGCCAGGCTCTCCCTGGCGCCTTAGAGCAGCAACCGGCCGCCGCGAGCCGACAGGGTCAGCGGTCACACCGGCCGCAGGTGTCGCGCTCGGTCGGCGGGCGCACGCCACTTCAGGACAGGAGATCCAGTGCTCTTCGGCGCCGAGTTGTTGGTCATCCTCGTGCTCTCCCTGGTCAACGGCTTCTTCTCGGCCTCCGAGATCGGGATCCTCTCCGTGCGCCGGACGCGTTTGCTGGAGCTGGCGAACGAAGGCCACCGCGGCGCCCTTTCGGCGCTCGCCCTGCGCAGGAACCCCGAGCGCTTCCTGGCCACCGTGCAGGTCGGGATCACCGTCCTGGGGGCGACTGCCGCGGCGTTCGGCGGCGCGACGCTCGAGGCGCCCCTGGCGGCCTGGCTGACCGGCCTGGGGCTCCGCCGCGGCGCCGACGAGCTCGCGCTCGCCCTCGTGGTCGCCTTCATCTCGGTGCTGTCGATCGTCCTCGGCGAGCTGGTGCCGAAATCGCTCGCGCTGCGCAGCAGCGAACGCGTGAGCCTCCTGGTCTCGCGGCCGCTGCTGTGGATGTCCCAGGCGGCCCGGCCCGTCGTCTGGTTCCTGACGACGATCTCGAATCTGCTGCTGCGGCCCTTTCGCGACCAGACGACGTTCACCGAGGCCCGGCTGTCGCCCGACGAGTTGCAGCACCTGGTCGAGGAGGCCGCCATCGCCGGCTCGCTCCTTCCGGCCGCCGGGGACATCGCCTCCCGCGCGATCGAGCTCGGCGAGCTGCCGATCTCCTCGCTCCTCATCCCCCGATCCCAGGTCGCCTACCTGCGCCGCGAAGCGACGCGCGACGAGGTCTGGGCACTCCTGAAGGCGAGCTCGCATGCCCGCTACCCGGTCGTCGCGCACGATCTCGACAGCGTCGCGGGTTACGTGCTCGAACGCGACCTCGTGCAGCAACTGGTCGAGGAACAGCGGGTCGACATCGCCGCCATCGAGCGCGAAGTCCCGCTGGTCAGCGCACGCACACCCGCCGTCGAGGTGTTGCGCGACCTGCAACAGAAGCGTGCCCATCTCGCCGTCGTCCTCGACCAGCACGGCATGACCGCCGGCATCGTGACGATCGGCGACATCGCCGAGGAGCTTCTGGGAGCGCTCCTGCGCGAGCACGAGAAGCCGGAGGAGGCGATCCGCAGGGATGCCGACGGCCGCGCGCTCGTGCGCGCCGGGATGTCCGTGCAGGAGGTCAACCGGCAGCTCGGCACGGAATTGCCGGTGTCGCCCGACTACTCGACCCTCTCCGGCCTGCTGATGCACGAATCCGGACAGATCCTGCGCGCGGGCGACGACCTCCTCGTCGATGGCGTCCGCCTCGAGGTCGTCGAAGCGACGACGCGCCAGGTGAAGCTCGTGCGCCTCTCTCTGCCCTCCTGAACCTGCGAGACCCGCGCGCCGGCTCGCAGCACCGGCGGGAGCTCACCTGCGCTATCCTCCCGCCACCGCACCGCAGCCGATACCCGGAGGTCGCCTTGATTCGTCGCCTGCTCCCAGCCGCCCTCTTCGCGCTCGCCGCCCTGCCGGTCGCCGCCGCGTCCGTCCCACCCGAGCCCAGCGCGGAGCTCCTCGCCCGGGCGCAGGCGATTCTCGAGCGGGCGCCGCTCATCGACGCCCACAACGACCTGCCCAGCATGCTGATCGAGAAGGGCGACCCGGCCTGGAAAGCGATCGACCTCGGCGCTGTTCAGCCGCAACTCTGCGCCGATATCCCGCGGCTGCGCGCCGGGCGGGTGGGCGCCCAGTACTGGTCGATCTTCACCGCCTCCGAGAACGCGCATACCCGCACCTCGCTGCATGAGGCGGTGCGCGAGATCGATGTCGTGCTGGAGATGATCCGCAGGCATCCGGAGCTCGAGCTCGCCCGCACCGCCGACGACATCGAGCGCATCCATCGCGCCGGCCGCATCGCCTCGCTGATGGGCATCGAGGGCGGCCACATGATCGAGGACGCGCTCGGCGTGCTGCGCATCTTCTACCGGCTCGGCGCCCGCTACATGACGCTCACCCACTGGAACAACGTCCCCTGGGCCGACGCCGCCACCGATCGCCCGGAGCAGGACGGCCTGAGCGAGCGCGGCGAGCAGATCGTCCGCGAGATGAACCGGTTGGGAATGTTCGTCGACATCTCGCACGTCAGCCCCGCGACGATGCTCGACGTGCTGCGGGTGAGCCGCGCGCCGGTGATCTTCTCGCACTCGAACGCCCGGGCCGTCGCCGGCCACGTAAGGAACGTCCCCGACGAGGTGCTGCGCCTGATGCCCGCCAACGGCGGCGTGGTGCACGTCAACTTTCTGAGCGTGTTCGTGGCGAAGGGCGACGCCGCCTGGCAGGAGGCGCGGACCGCCCGGCTGGAGGAGCTGCGCGCCGCCCTCGACGAGCCACCGGCCATCGACGCCGGTATCGCCTCGTGGGAGAGCTCCCATCCGCAACCCCGGGGCACGATCGCCGAAGTCGCCGATCACATCGACCACATCCGTGCCGTCGCCGGCATCGATCACATCGGCATCGGCGGCGACTACTACGACGACGGCGTCCAGTCGATGGTGCCGGAGCTCGCCGACGTCAGCCGCTATCCCTATCTCTTCGCCGAGCTCCTCCGCCGCGGCTACAGCGACGAGGATCTGGGGAAGATCGCCGGCCGGAACCATCTCCGCGCGATGCGCCGGATGGAGGCCGTCGCGGAGAGGTGACCCGGCCCGCCACCGGCCGACATCCGGTCCGCATCCGGCTCGCTTGCGGCTCGCTTGCGGATCGGCGGCCTTACGGGTAATCTCCTCCGATTCAACGCAGGTCTCCCCGGAGGGCGCCATGCCTAGAACTACCCCCGATCGCTGGACGAGTGCTGTCACGCTGGCGCTGGCCGCCGCCCTGCTTCTCCCCCTGGCGGCTGCCGCCGGGGTGACGCAGGCCAACTACTACTCCGCGCCCTCGGCGGATCCGGCGCAGGAGATCGCGCTGGCGCATCTGCGCGACGCCGCGAGCGCGCTCGGGCTCGAGGCGAGCGATGTGGCCGACGTCGCGGTCACCGATCTCGTGCCCAGCCCGCACAACGGCGTCACCCACGTCTACCTGCGCCAGCGCGTCAACGGGCTCGAGATCGACGGCGCCGAAATGGGCATCCACATCGACCGCATGGGGCGGATCTTCCACCGCACCGGCGCGTTCGTGCGCGCCGCCGGCGATCGCGCGGCGGCCACCCCGGCGCTGCCGGCGCTCGCGCCCGACATGGCGGTGCGCGCCGCCGCGCGGGAGCTCGGCCTGCGCGGCCGTGACGCCGACCTCGCTCTCGTCGCGAGCGCCGGCGGCTTCGACTTGCGGACCGTCTACTCGAGCCCGGAGATCTCCGAGGAGGAGATCCCCGTCCGCCTGCGTTATTTCCGTGCCCCCGAGAGCGACCGGCTGACCCTGGCCTGGAACCTGAACCTCAAGGTGACCGGCGCTTCCGACTGGCTCGACCTCTGGGTCGACGCCGCGACCGGCGCGATCGTCAGCCGGGTCAACTGGACCGCGGAAGCGGACGCCACCTACAGCGTCTTCGCGTCGCCCAAGGAATCGCCGGACGACGGCCCGCGCACCGACGAGGTCGATCCGCACCTCGCCGGCGGCATCAACCCGGCGACCGGCGCCAGCCCCTACGGCTGGCACGACACCAACGGCGTGCTGGGGGCCGAGTCACTCGTCACCTCCGGCAACAACGTCAACGCCTGCACCGACACCGACGCCAACAACGTCTGTGACCCGGGCAGCCAGCCGAGTGGCGGCGCGGGACCGCCGCTCGTCTTCTCGCCGGCCATCGACCTCGTGACGCAGCAGCCGGCCGACTACCGCGACGCCGCGGTGGTGAACCTCTACTACTGGAACAACATGATCCACGACATCGCCTACCAGTACGGCTTCAATGAGGTTGGCGGCAACTTCCAGGAGAACAACTACACGCGCGGCGGCGCGGCCAGCGACTCGGTCAACGCCGACGCCCAGGACGGCTCGGGCACCGACAATGCCAACTTCGCGACGCCGCCGGACGGTAGCAATCCGCGCATGCAGATGTTCGTCTGGACCAACCCGTTCAGTCAGTTCGTGACCGTGAACTTGCCGGTGGGGATCGCGGATTCTTACGTCGCCAACCCCTCGAACGTCGGCGGCCAGGGCGACGGACTGACCGCCGACATGGCGCTGGTCGTCGACGCCACACCGCCGATCGACGATGCCTGCCAGCCGCTCACCAACAATCTGACCGGCAAGATCGCGCTCATCGTCTGGAGCGGGGGCCTCTGCAACTCGAGCGTCTTCGTCCTCAACGCCTTCAACGCCGGCGCCGTGGGCGCGGTCATCGTCGACGAGACGGTCGCGCCGCTGACGAACTTCGGCGGCAACGCCGCGATCCCCTCGGTCGCGGTGGGATCGCTCGACGGCCAGCTCCTCCTCACCACGATCGCCACCGAGACGATCAACGCCACCCTCGAGGACAACCCGGCCGGCCAGATCAACCGCGACAGCGATCTCGACGCCGGCGTCATCGTCCACGAGTACGGCCACGGCATCTCGAACCGCCTGACCGGCGGCCCCGCCACGACCAGCTGCCTCGGCAACCAGGAGCAGATGGGCGAGGGCTGGAGCGACTGGCAGACGCTCTTCCTGCACGCCGACCCGAGCGACACGGCGACGACGCCGCGCCCGGTGGCGACCTACCTGACCTTCGAGGACGCGGCGACCGGCTTCGGCATCCGCGACTTCCCGTACAACACCGACAACCTCGCGAACCCGCTCACCTACATCGACGTTATCGACGTCTCGGTGCCGCACGGCGTCGGCGCGATCTGGGCGAATACGCTGTGGGAGATGCACTGGAACATGGTCGGAGAGTTGGCTACGACCCGGATCTCTACTACGGCACCGGCGGCAACAATGTCGCCTATCAGCTGGTCATGGACGGCATGAAGCTGCAGCCCTGCAGTCCGGGCTTCGTCACCGGAAGGAACGCGATCCTCGCCGCCGACCAGGCGAACTACGACGGCGACCTCGCCTGCTCGATCTGGAGAGCCTTCGCCGAGCGCGGCGTCGGCTTCGGCGCGAGCCAGGGCGCCAGCACCATCCTCGGCGACGAGACGGAGAGCTTCGTCCTGCCGGCCGAATGCGTCGACCTCATCTACGCCAGCAGCTTCGGCTTCGGCACCGACCGCTGGAGCACCGTCGCTCCGTAGCCGCAGCAGATCGCCGAAGGACTCTCAGGGGCCGCTCTTCGGAGCGGCCCCTTTTTGTTTTCGAGAAATTCTCCAAGACAAGCGGCGCGCTTTCCAGCGTTGCGGACCCGTGTCGGACCGCACTCGCGACCGTGCTACATTCGAAACGCCCTTCCAGCGCCTGCGCGAACGCGAACCTCGGTGGGCGCGCATGCCACTTCAAGGACTTTGGTTCATTGCAGCTTTGAAGCCGAACTGGGGAGTTACCTGTGTCGAGTGAACTGAACGTCGCCACACTCGTCGTCTCCTGCCTGCTCCCGTTTCAACCCCTGATTGCCCAGGAACTCTCGCAGCGTCGAGGCGAGGAGGCTCGCCTGTGGATCGCGACCAGCGATCGCATCCTCGGGATCGGCCTGGGCAGCGAAGACGTGCACTTCGAGGCGGCGAGCCCGGAGGGGGTTCGGTCACTGGCCGTCGATCGCCAGGGCAGGAGTCTCTGGATCCTCCGCGACCAGAATCTGGAGAGAATCGACCTGCGCGAGCTCAAGCGGGCCGAAGTCGTCGCCGCGATCGCTGCGCAGACGCCGGGGAGTTGCTCCTTCTCGTGCCTTCCGAATCAGGGGTTCGCGTCGCCAGCGAAGGTCGCGTCGAGGAGTTCTCCCTGTCGGGCGACCTGGTCGAGAGCCGTTCGGCTCTCGTGAGCGACGACGAGCGAGCGATTCTGGACGGTTCCGAATGCGTCGAACCGATCGACGGCGACCGCCTCCGGACCGGCGCGCACACGGTGCAGTGGATTCACCGGATCCCGCTTCGTCGAGCCCGGAGCTCGGAATGGAAGCTGCCCGCTTCGCGCAGTGCGACAGCTTCGGGGGAGCCTGGGTCGCTTCGGGCGCTCGGGTCGTGCGAATGAACCTCCTCGGCGAGCTCGCGGTGGACTACACCATTCCCGTGGCGCTCGGGGAGATCCGCGCGATCCGCGCCGACTCGCGCGATGGTGCGCTCTGGCTCGCGACGCGCCAACGCCTCTTTCGAGTCGGTCTCGACGGCATCGTCGAGGAGCGATTCCGCACCGAAGGGGACGAGGAGATTCGGGCCCTCGCCTTCGAATTCATCGGCGGAGTGGCGGTCATGGATACACGGGGCCGCTCTCGGAGAGTCGGCTCGCAACCGGAACCTATGGTCGCGCCCGGCGGCAACCTCGGCCCGGGCGAGATCGCCTTCGAGGGGCGGATGCTCTTCCCGGACTCCCGACCCATCGGCGGGATGGAGGTCGTCGTCTTCGCCGACTCGATCGCTCGCACGACCACGGCCGCCGACGGGACCTACCTCACGCCACCGGCGCTCTTCGCTAGAGCTGGAAATCAGGTCCTGCTGCTCTTCCAGAAGACGACGCCCTGGGGCCGGATCTACTGGTCCTACCGTACAGGGGTGTCACCCGGCCAGACCTACGCCATCGGCGACGTCTACATCAACTACTCGTGTGCGGTCGACTTTGCCGCGGGTGAGTTTCCGACGTCCGCTTTGAACGGTGAGGTCCGCTCGATGGTCGTCTTCGACAACGGTTCTGGGGCCGCGCTCTATGCTGCGGGGACCTTCACGACCGCCGGAGGAGTCACCGTCAACCGGGTCGCCAAGTGGAACGGGACGCAATGGTCGGCCCTGGGAAGCGGACTTGGGGGCGGCACAACACCGTCGGTCGACGCCCTTGTTGTCTTCGATGACGGAACTGGACCGAAGCTCTACGCCGGAGGTAAGTTCACGACTTCGGGCAGCACTTCTGCGAAGTACGTGGCGAAGTGGACGGGCACAGCGTGGGCGCAGGTCGGCCTGGGATTGGCGTCACAGGTCTACGCCCTGGCCGTCTTCAACGATGGGACAGGCTCGAGGCTTTTCGCGGGCGGGAGCTTCACGACCGCGAACTCAATCACCTTCAATCGCCTGGCGAAATGGAACGGCTCCGCCTGGCAGGCAGTATCGAACGGTCTCAACGGCGTCGTCCGGTCTCTGGCAGTGCACAACGACGGCGGCGGATCGAAGCTCTACATCGGCGGGCTGTTCACCCAAGCCGGGGGCTCGGTGACGGCCAATCGCGTCGCGCGGTGGAGCGGCTCGGCCTGGTCGGCGGTGGGGTCGGGGGTCTCGGGCGGATCTCCCATCCAGGTGAACGCGCTTCTGCCTTGGGATAGCGGCTCTGGCGCCAAGCTCTACGCCGGCGGCCGGTTCACCACCGCCGGAAGCGCAACGGTCAATCACATCTCGCTGTGGAACGGCGCCGCCTGGGCAGCCGTCGGGACTGGCCTTGGCACCCAGGTCAACGCGCTGGCCAGCTTCGATGACGGGACGGGATCCGCGCTCTACGCCGCTGGGAGCTTCACGAACATCGCCGGCACGACCTTCAATCGCCTCGCGCGCTGGAACGGTATCGCATGGGAGCCTGTCGGATCGGGAGTCAATGGCAACGCGCTCGCCGACGTGCCGGGGACTCTGCCGGGGAAGGAGCCTTCCCTCTTTGTGGGCGGGGCCTTCTCCTCGGCCAACGGAACGACCTCGACGCGGGTGGCACGGCTGCGCCGCCCGTCGACCTGTCAGGACGACCTCGCGCCGAACCTGACGTTCGTCACACCCCTCGAGGGCTCGGCGCAAGGCTCCTCGACGCCGCAGCTCACTTTCGGGTTCGGCGACTACGGCGGCGGCGTTCAGTCGGGAACGATCGAAGTGCAGCAGGCTGGGGCACCGCTCGCGACCTCGTGCACCTACACCGCGGACACCGCCACCTGCGCGCTCCTGCAGCCGGTATCGGGCGGAGCGGTGACCCTCTCCGCGACGATCCGCGACCTCGCCGGCAACAGGAGCTTACCGGTGACGCGCAGCTTCGTCGTCGAGGACCTCGTACCTCCCACACTCTCCATCACCGAGCCGCTCGAAGGAGCGGCCACCGTGCCCCCGAGGCCCGCAATCCGATTCACTTACGGCGACGAAGGCTCGGGCGTGGATACGACCTCACTGGCCCTGCTTGTGAACGGGACGAGCGTAGGATGGGAGTGTCAGTTCGGGGCCTCGACCGGGGTCTGTGTTCCAGTCGCGGACCTGCCGACTGGGGCGATCCTCCTCAGCGCGACGGTTCGGGACTTGAAGGCGAATCTCTCACCGGTCGCGTCGGTGCAATTCAGTGTCAGGGCCTCTCCTTCGTATTCAGTGACTCTCAGCGGTACGACGCGTTTTGAGGATGGCTCCCCTGCCGCGGGAGCACGAGTCGAATTTCTGCATGCTGCCGCCCCTTATACGATCTCTGCGTCCGACGGGAGCTTTTCTCTCGGCCCAACGTCGCTGACCAGCCTGACGCCGATCGACCTGGTGGCTCGCGTTACCGTCTCATCGAAGTCCTATCTCGGCTTCTTGAACGACTTCACTCCGCCGGCGGCAGGAACGCATCCCGCCGGCGACATCACCCTAAGGAAGCGGTGCGGCTACGGCGAGCTAACGACCCCCTGGATGCCCACTGAGGCGACATTCTCTGGGACCGTGAAGACGGCAGCGATGCTTGATTCTGGGAACGGTCCTCAGCTTTTTGTTGGGGGAGATTTCAACTACACAAGTCAAGGTACTCGCGCGCAGATCGCACACTGGACAACCAACGGGTGGGCCGACGTCGGGGGAGGTTTCGACTATGAGGTTCAACCGATCGTCAACTCGCTGGTTGCCTTTGACGACGGGGAGGGCGAGGCGCTCTATGCCGGAGGGCTCTTCCATAGCGCTGGAGGAGAGACGGCGAACAACCTGGCGAAGTGGGATGGCGTCCGTTGGATCGAGGTAGGCCGCGGCACGAACGGCGAGGTCGATTCGATCGCGGCCTTCGACGACGGCCGGGGGCCGGCCCTCTTCATCGCTGGCGATTTCATCGCCGTGCAGAGCACCCTCGATTGGACCGGCTTCAGTTACGCGATTCCAGCCGACCATCTGGCGCGCTGGGACGGCGAGCAGTGGAGTTCCGTCCCAGCCGGCCCTCCGCCGGAATTCTTGGCGGGAACGATCCGCTTCGTGGTGGGATCTGACGGTTCGGCGCAAGTGTTGTACGTTTTCAGTTCTTCGGACGGCACTATCTGGAAGTTGAGCGGGCAGGGTTGGACCTCGATCACCTCGCCCGCACTCGGCGGTTTCGAGCAGGTCGTTGTCTACGACGATGGCAGCGGCCCCAACCTCTACGTCAGTGGGGATCAGATCGGCATTCAGAAGCAAGTCGGCGCCGCTTGGGTCGAGATCCGTCCCTACGCACCCAACGGAATCGCCTATCCGATGGTCGTGTTCAACGACGGTTCGGGCTCCCGTCTCTATTCGCTACAGCACTTCGCTGACCTTTCAGGAAGCCCGGAGGAGAACCACGTTCGGCGATGGAACGGTACGAGCTGGTCCGCGCCCCTCGGAATTGCGGCCAGCCTGATCGTCACCGCCGGCTCGCCACCACCCCAGCTGCTGGCCACTACAACGACCAGCTACGCGGCGACCGCGGTTGTTTCGCAATGGGTGGCTGGGGTCTTCTCGCAGCTCACCCCCACCGGCGATACCACTGGATCGATCACCTCCGTCGCGCTTCAGGAGGAGGGTACCGGCTTCTCGGTCTTCTTCACCGGCCTCCAGAAGGCGGGTGGCGTGGTGCTGAACGGCAGTATCGGAAGGTGGAACGGAAGCAGCGTCCTAGCGGCGAACCAAGGCCTGCAAGGGCAGGGGACGAAGGTCGTTCAAGTCCTCGACGGAACGAGTCGAGCCATTTACGCCATCGTGGGAGCGACAGGCGAAATCGCCCGCTGGAACGGCACAAGCTGGACGGCGGTCGGATCGCCGATCGGCGCAGAGATCCGCACAGTGGCGGTCCTCGACATGGGCTCCGGTCCCCCGGCTCTACGCGGCAGGCGCCGGCGTTTTTCGGTGGAACGGACAGTTCTGGGCTTCCTTGTCTGGGCCCTCGGGCGTCAATGCCATCGAGGTCCTCAACTCGGCACTTTACGTTGGCGGGGCCTTCAACACGGTAGCTGGCGTGACTTACCGAAACCTCGCGAAGTGGAACGGGACTGGTTGGAGCGTCGTCGGAACCGCCAACGCAATCGGCGTGAATGGGCCGGTCCACGCGTTGCGCACTCTATTTGGCAAGTTGCATATCGCGGGCGATTTCACGGATACCGGGTACTTTTACGAGGACCACAGGAGCTACGTAGCCTGGAGCGGCTCCGCATGGAGCTCCAGCCTATTCGGGAGTTGTGGACTCCTTGGCAATCGCTATCTCTCGTCGACAATTTTCACGAGTCCGGTCGACTCCGATCTCTTTGCGCTCGCCGCGCTTGACGATCGCAGCTCGACCAGCTCCGCGGTTCTGATTGCCGGTGGCGACTTTGCCTCCAGGTGTCTCTCTTCGAGCTCCGCGAGTGAGTACCCTTACTACAACGTCAATCTGGGGATCGGCGTGGACGGTGGGCCCGTTCTCGCGTTGGCGCCAGCGACACTCTTCGGCGCGCCATCGATGGTCGTCGCCGGCGGTTTCGGCGAGTTCAACGGCGTACCATCGGCGAAACTCGGCATCTGGGCGGTCACACCCGATTGGGAAAGTTGCAGCACTGAAGGTCAGCCTCCGGTCATCACCCTCGCCGCCCCGTCTTCGGGCGCGACGAATGCTTCGAGCGTCGTCTTCTCGGGCTCGATCGACGAGCCGGCGACTCTGACGATCAACGGCATGTCGACGACCGTCGCTGCCGACTACTCATTCTCGAGCACGCCCCGCGCCCTCCACGAGGGGCTGAACAGCTTCCTTCTCGAAGCGACCGACTGGGACGATTCCAGGGGTCGGCTGCAAGTCGACCTGCTTCGGGATTCGATTCCTCCGACCGTCTCGATCGTCTTCCCGGCGCAAGGCGGCGAGGTCACTTCGGCGCGACCTGGTCTGGACTTTGTTTTCTCCGACGGAGATTCGGGAATCGACATGACGAGCCTCGCCGTCGAAGTTGGAGGTGAGCAGCTCCCGAGCTCGGCTTGTCTGGTTCGAAGTACGCACGCTCGCTGCATTCCGCCAGCGCCGCTCCCCTCCGGTCTCAATACGGTCACCGCACGCGTTCGTGACCTCGCGGGAAACGTGTCGGCGATAGCGCAGCGCGACTTCGTCATCGACGTCGCTGCGGGCGGAGCGGGCACCGTGTTGACCGGAGTCGTGCAGCGCTCCTCGGGTTCGGCAGCAGCTGGGGCTCGCGTGCGAATGCTGGGGCTCTCAGGATTGGACACCTTCGCTGCACCGGATGGGACCTTCACCCTGACGGTCCTCGAACTGACGAGCCGAGCCCCATTGACCCTGGTCGCTGAGCTCGACGATCCAGCGGGTCTACTCCTCGGAGTCGCGAGCGGAGTGGCGCCCGTCTTAGGTGGGGCCACCGCGGCGGGTGCAATCGTACTTGGCCCGGCCTGCGATCCGGAATTCATTCCTGGAGCCTCTGGTGCAGTGGGAGACCTCCAAGGCAGGACCTACGCTCTGGCGGTATTCGACGACGGCACCGGCCCGCGGCTGTTTGCAGCCGGCGACGATCTGCTCGAACAGGGAGGGCTGTACTACGACCTGGTGAAGTGGAACGGCCTGCGATGGACACCGTCGCCCAGTGGCAACGTGAACGGGTCGTGGATGGGTTGGATCATGGCGCTCGCGGTCTTCGACGATGGCTCTGGTCCCGCTCTCTACGCAGGCGGCAGCTTCACTTCCGCCGGAGGTGTTCCCGCGAACGGCCTGGCCAAGTGGAATGGGAGCACCTGGTCGTCCGTGGGCGGCGGTGTGATGACGGACTCCGTCTCGTTGTCTACCGGGAGTTGCTTGTCGGCGGTTGGGACCGTGCACTCACTACTCGCCACATTCGATAGCTCGGGACCCGCGCTCTACGTGGGTGGCGACTTCATCTCCGCAGGCGGGATCCCGGCGGACATGGTCGCGCGCTGGAACGGAGTGAGCTGGACAGGCTCGCCCTCACAGACCTGCGTCAGAAACCCCCTCGTTCCGATGCGAGTCGATGCGCTCGCCTCGTACGACGACGGTAGTGGGCCAGGGGTTTACGCAGGCGGCATTTTCGGCGCGATCGGAGGCGTCGCAGCGCGCAGCGTCGCCAGGTTCAACGGAGTGAGCTGGGAACCTCTAGCAGAGGGCGTTGCGCGGATCAGCCCAGCGGGGGCGGTGTGGTGGGGTCTGATCTCGTCGATGGCCGTGTTCGACAGTGGCGAAGGGGCGGAGTTGGTCGTCGGTGGAGTTTTCGATCGCGCTGGGATCGACCCTGGGCTGGCGAAAGGCGTGGCGCGATGGAACGGCGAATCGTGGGCTCCCCTCGGTGGTGGACTCGACTCGACGTTCACCTCGATGGAGGAGGCGTCAGGCGTCCAGGCTCTGGCTGTTTTCGACGATGGCTCCGGGCCAGCCCTCTTCGCCTCCGGGGCGTTCAGGAACGAGACCGCGTCGACCTTCAACGGCATCGCGAAATGGGACGGAACAGCTTGGTTGCCATTGGGCGAGGGCCTTTCGGACCCAGGCACCGGTGGCATGGCCATGGCGCTGTTCGAAGACCGACTCGTCGTTGGGGGATCCTTCAATCTTGCGGGCGGTGCGGTGACGCATGGAACCGCACGATGGGGGCCGGAAGGGTGGAGCACGTTCGGATCGGACCTCTCCGGGCAAGTCTCCGCGATGGCGCTCTACGACGACGGCACCGGACCCGCACTCTACGCTGCGGGTACCTTCGCCTCGGCCGGAAGCACACTGCTCAACCGCATAGGGCGGTGGTCAGGAACGGAGTGGGAGCCGCTCGGTTCGGGTTTCGATGGCAGCGTCAACGCGCTGGCGGTCTTCGACGACGGCAGCGGGCCAACGCTTTACGCAGGCGGGTCCTTCTCAGGCTCGGGATCTCTGCCACTCGCTGGCATCGCGCGCTGGGATGGCTCGAACTGGACTGGCGTCGGCGGGGGTGTCATGTCGGGCCCTGATGCAGGTCGGGTCGAAGCCCTCGAAGTCTGGGACGACGGTTCCGGTCCGGCTCTCTATGCTGCAGGGCTCTTCAATGTAGCGGGGTCCATCGCTTCGAACAACATCGGGCGCTGGAACGGTTCTGCCTGGAGCGCGCTCGACTCTGGAGTCAACTCTACGGTGTATTCGCTCGAGGTCGCCAACGTGGGAGGGCAGCCGAGTCTCTTCGTTGGCGGCCACTTCACGACCGCGGGCGGTACGACCGCCAGTCATATCGCGCGCTGGAGCGGAGCCGCCTGGGGAGCGTTGGGAGCGGGGACGACTGGATCCAACGGACCTACGGGCGATGTCTTCACGCTCCTCGCGTGGCCTCCGGCGAGCGGACAGCAGCTCATTGTTGGCGGGGACTACGACCACGCAGGTGGCCTCCTGCTCCGCAATCTAGCGCTCTGGAACGGAACGGCCTGGTCGGGAGTTCCAGGCGGCTATCCCAGCCACTTCACCCAATCGCTGCTGGAACGCGACGAAGGGTCTTCGGATCGATTCGTGGCCGGCGGATCGTTCTCCTCGATCGGGAACGTTTCAGCACGACTTGCAGCCCAGTGGCAGAGTGGGGCTTGGTCGACGCTCGGCTTCGATCCGACCACCTCTGGGGCCGTCTTCTCATTCGCCACGCAAGACCGCCCCGATGGCCGCGATCTTTGGGTCGGTGGCAGCTTCCCGGCTTACGGAGCTGTTCCCTCGTCGAACATTGTCCGCCTGCATCGGCCGCTGACCTGCGGCGACACGGCTGGACCAACGATCTCGATTACGGAGCCGGTGCCGGCCAGCTGGGTCCCCCAGTCCCGACCCAACGTCGTCTTCTCCATGGTCGATGCCCTCTCGGGCGTCGACACGACTTCGATCCAGCTGCTGGTCGACGGTCAGCTGGCGGCTTCTCAATGCGCGACGACCTCGACGAGCGCAGACTGCTGGATCACGTCGACGCTGGCCGAGGGCACTCGCGCCTTGACGGTGACGGTTCGCGACCTGGCGGGAAATCTCGGAACGGCTTCGACGAGCTTCAAGATCGACAGCCAGGGTCCGCTCGTCGAGTACATCGATCCGATTCCCGGCGCGATTCTCACGACCTCGACGCTGGTGATCCAGTACCTCTTCACCGACCTCGGAAGTGGCGTCGACCCCACAACGGTCGACTTCCGCCTCGACGGCACGGTGACCTTCAGTCTCAGCTGCAGCTTTGGTGACGATGGTGGCGACTGCACCCCGCAGCAGCCGATCACGGACGGGCGAATCTCCCTGTTCACCTCCTTGACCGACTTTGCCGGCAATCGAACAGTCGATGCACCCGCGAGCTTCATCATCGATACCCAGGCCCCCCTGTTGGCGATCACCTCGCCGGCGCCTGGCTCGACCTCCTACGCCTCGCCGGCGGAGATCGTCGTGGCGGCGGAAGAGGCCGGCAGCGGAGTGGATCCGGCGAGTGCGCTGGCGACTCTGGATGGAGCGCCCCTCGTGATCAGTTGCATCGCTGCCCCGCCGGGAGCGAGATGCACGCTGGCCGGTCAGGTCACCACGGGGGCGCATACGCTCACGCTCTCTTTGGCGGACTTCGCGAACCATCGCTCGAGCGACGCCGTTTCGAGCTTCTACCTCATCGTCGACACCTCGCCGCCGGCTCTTTCCTTCTCGGTGCCGCAGAACGGAGCATCTTTCGATCCGGCGACGCAGAATGTCGAGATCACCTGGAGCGACAGCGTGACCAGCGTCGACGCAGGATCACTCGAGTTCCGCCGCGACGGCGCAGTCGTAGCGGCCCAGTGCACGAGCTCGGCCAGCGGGGCGATCTGCCGGCTTCTCCAGACCTTTTCTGGGGCCTCCACGCTAACTGCCTCCGTCGCGGACGTCGCTGGGAACCGTTCCGCGAACGCTTCGGTCTCCTTCACGGCGCCGACGGTCTATGTGGACACTTCAGTGCCGGTGATCACGATCGAGGAACCCGGTTGGGTCAGTGCGGTCGGGGTTTCGCCGGTCGAAGTCTCCGGGCATCTCTCGGAGCGTGCCGCGCTGACGGTGGGTGGCCAGGTAAAAGCGGTCGCCTCTGATCTCACCTTCCGCTTCATGCGGACTCTGGTCCCAGGGCTCAATACCGTCCTCCTTGGCGCGACGGATCCGTCCGGAAACCACAGCGAGGCTACGCTGGAGATAACCCTGGATACGGCACCGCCCGCGGGTCTGGAAGGTTCGCTGCTGACGGTTTCTCCGAGTATCGGTGGCGCGGCCATCTTCGCGGGCGCTCCCGGGTGCGCGCTGACGCCGGAACCGGCACTCCGAGTTCGTGGGCGGAATCTCGCAACCCGCGCGGAAGGGTGGGCATCGATCGCTCTCGATGGCAGCTTCGGGGGAGAGGTTCCGGCGCTGCCGGGAGACGAAGTCGAGTTCCGCGCGGTCGATTCCGCAGGGAACGAGAGCGCACCCGAATCGAGACTGATTGGCGGAACGGATCCGATCCCGGGTCCGCCGGATCCCAGCGTTCCCGGCGACGATGTGGGGAGTCCGTTCTGCCGCGAGTACTCGTTCCTCTGGTCGGGCGCGAATGCGGTGCAGTACGTCGTGGGAGAGGGCGAGCTCGACTGCAATCGGATCGCCGTCGTTCGCGGTCGGGTTGTCGACGCCCAAGGGCAGGCGCTTTCAGGCGTGCGTGTGTGGGCTCCAGCTTCACCTGGGGCAGGCGTCAGTCTCACGAGGTTGGATGGCTGGTTCGACTTCGCGGTGAACGGCGACGGAATCGTTCAAGTTGAGTTTGTGAAGCCAGGGTATCTCCGGGCAGGGCGTTCAAGCGATCTCGGTTCCCGCGAGATTCGCGGGTTGGGCGATGTGACGCTGCTCTCCCGCGCTCCCTCGGCGACGACCGTCGATCTCTCGGCCGCCATCGAGATGCAGGTCGTGCGCGGCAGCCTCGAGACGGATCCGGACGGCTCGCGGCGCGGCACCGTGCTGTTCCCGCTTGGAACCTCCGCGGTCGCCGAGCTCCCTGGAGGGGGAACTCAGTCCCTGACTTCCCTCAGCGTTCGCGCTCGGGAGTACAGTGTGGGGCCGGATCCTACGGCGAACTTGCCCGGCGCACTTCCGCCAGGAGTGTCGCCCATTTACGTCGCGGATTTTTCGGTCGACGAGGCCGAGAGTGCCGGCGCGACCCACGTCCGTTTCGATCAGACTCTGCCGGCGTTGGTCGAGAACTTCGTTTCCCTGCCGACGGGGACACGCGTGGCGGTCGCTTCGTGGGATCGCGCTGCCCTTCGCTGGGTTGCCGAGGACGACGGTATCGCGCTGGAGGTCCTTGCTGAAGCCAACGGCGAGGCGATTCTCGACCTCGACGGTTCCGGTCAACCAGCGAGCTCGGCCAGCCTCGCTTCACGAGGAATTACGCCGGCGGAATTGCGCAGCCTTGCCTCACTCTATACACCGGGCCAGGGACTCCTGCGGTGGCCGGTGCGCCACTTCTCCGTCTACATTGTCAGCGTGGGCGCTTTCCTGGACATGGCAGAGCGGACAGGACCGCCGCCATCCCTTCCCCTTCCGTCGGTCAGCGACGAACGCCGGACAATGCGAGCGGCGCTTGGGCGCTTCGGAGGTTCGATCGATGCCGAGAACCTCGTCCTCGGGCAAGCCCTACCGCTCATTGGTACTCCCGTGTTGCTGGTCTACCAGAGCGACCGCGTTCCCGGGCGCATCGCGCCCTACAAGCTGAAGATTCCGGTTTCGGGGCCAGCACTTCCTTCCACTGTCTCGGCGATCGAGGTTGTCATCGAGGTGGAGGGCCAACGGGAGATGCGGCAGTTGGCACCGATTCCGAATCAGACGATCGAGTACGACTGGAATGCGATGGATGCCTATGGACGGGGCGCGTCCGGGCCCCGCAACTGGAGGGTTCGAGTCGACTATCTGGCCGCCGGACACTACTCGACCCCCTGGGGGATCCCCGACCACGAACGGACCTTCTTGTTTCCCGCAGGCCGATCGATCGCCGGCGATCCTCGCGGCTTCATTCGATCTTCCCGGGAGACGAAGGGGGTCTTCCCGGCCTTCGATGCCAACGACGCCTTCGGAGTTGGTGGCTGGGGATTGGCGATCCAGCATCACTTCGACCCACTGACGAAGACCCTCTTCTACGGCGACGGCGGTCGCAGGGCTTGGGGGGCCGGGCCGGAGCTCAAGCGGGTCCTCACGCGCGTCGCTGGCAACGGCGAGGCGGGAGCCGAGGGCGATGGTGAACCGGCGAGGGATGCCGGGCTCCGCTTCCCGATGGGGGTCTCGCCGACCCGTGCGGGCGGCATCCTGATCGCCGACGCCGGGAATCATCGAATTCGGGAAGTGGACCGGTTCGGTGAGGTGAGCTCGCTGGCTGGCTCCGGTTGCTTGGACCCGGCGGCTGGGCCACTCGGCGACGGGGGCCCTGCGCTCAATGCCTGCCTTTTCGGCCCCACCCGGGCGGTGGAATCGCCCGACGGAAAGATCGTCTACATCGCGGACGGAGCCCATGGCACGGTCCGCCGTGTCGAACGTGAATCGACACTCATCTCGACGTTCGCTTCCTTGAAGTCCCCGACATGCGATGCCTACGTTGTCGACATCGACGTCGACGAGGTGGGATCGGTCTATGCGGCCGTCCTGAACCTCGGATCGGCCGTCTTCGGGGTGAACTGCGCCGGCGTCTGGAAAATCGTGGGCCCCGGGAGCCCCCTCTTCGTCGACGATACGGGGGACTGGTACTCCCGCCAGTCGTTGGGAGGGCTCGACGTCGATGGCGGGCGCATCGCATTGACCTCCTGGAACTGTCTCTTCGAGATCACCATCACGGGCGGTCTTTCGAAGTCGCTCCCGGCGGGTACGTCAGGCGTTTGTGGTGCCATCACGCAGCCCCAGAACGATCCGGACGTCACGTTCCGTGGCGATGGGCAACCCGCGGCTTACGGCTGGACGCGTCTTTTCTCGCCGCGACACTTGGCCACCGCGCAGGACGGGACGGTCTACTTCGCGGATACAGGGAACGCCCGTGTCCGCTCGATCACTCCGGATGGAGTGATCAACACGGTTGCCGGGGGCGGGGAATCGATCGCCACAGGAGATGGTTACCCGGCGACCTCGGTCGGGCTGCACTTGCCCATGGGTGTCGCGCTGGCTCCAGACGAGTCCAAGCTGTGGATCTCGGATGCCGAGGACAATGTCGTCTGGTCGTTGGGGCTCCCGAGCCCCGAGGAGTCAGAGGTTTACGAGATTCCGACGCAGGACGGTTCGGCGATCGACGTCTTCGATCTCGAGGGCTATCACCTGCGGACCGAGAGCGCGACGACCCGCCGAATCCTCTGGGAGTTCATCTACGGGTCCTATCCGGCTTCGGGGCCGGGCAAGCGGCCAACGAAGCGGGTGATTGGGATTCGCGACGACTTCGGCAACGAAATCCAGGTGAACCGGGATGGCGCAGGGAATGCCGTTTCGGTCATCGCCCCGTTCGGGCAACAGACGACCTTGGGCAGAGACGAGGACGGATTCCTCGAGACGGTTTCCCGAACTGTCGGAGGGGTCTTGGAGTCGGTGACGCTCGACTCTGATGCCAATGGACTGCTGACGGCTCTCGAGGCTCCGACCGGCGGCCGCTTCACCTACGGTTGGGACGACTTGGGTCGTCTCGCCCAGGTCTCGCGCGTGGGCGGGGGGAATCTGACGCTCACGCCGTCGCTCGATTTAGAGGGCGGGCGAACCATCGGCCTGCAGTCAGCTATGGGTCGGGCGAGCAATGTGGCGATCGGGTTCTTACCGACCCGCGACGTCTCGTGGGCGGATCAAAATTCGGCAGGGCTGACCTCCACGTTCCTGGCGATGCGGGATGGGAAGCTGCGGGCGAACCATCCAGGCGGCGAGACGGTGGAAGCCGCGACGGTTCCGGATGACGTCTATAGCCCGCTGGTGGAGGACTGGGCTTCGACGACGGTGACGCTCCCTGGACTGGTGGCATCGCTGACACACGAGTCTGCGGGGCTTACGGCGTCAGAAGACAAGCTGCGGACGGTTCAGCGCGCGGAGCGCACGACAGTAAACGGAAAGGTCGCGACGTCGACCTACAGCGCCAGCGCCGGAACGCTGACGCAGACCTCGCCCATGGGCCGTATCGTCGTCGCCCATCTCGATGACCGCGACCGGGTGACCCAGGTCGACGTTCCCGGAGTTGCGGAGTCGGCCCGTACCTTCTACGACCCGCTCGGCCGGATCGAACGGGTCGAGCAGGGCGCCGGCGCCGCGCAGCGCACGGTGACCTATGCCTACAGCCCGACCACCGGCTATCTCGAATCGATCACCGACCCGCTGAACCGCATCGTGCGCTTCGAGCGCGACGAGGCGGGGCGGGTGACGACGCAGATCCTGCCCGACCTGCGGGAGATCGGGATCACCTACGACGGCAACGGCAACGTGACCTCGGTCACGCCGCCGACCCGGCCGGCACACGGTTTCGACTACACGCCGTACGCCCAGCTGGAGACGTACACGCCGCCCGAGGCCGGCTTCACGCCGCGGGCGACGACCTACGCCTACAACCTCGACGGCCAGGTCACCTCGATCACCCGGCCGGACGGCCAGCAGATCGTCCCGACGTACGAGCTGAGCGGGCGGCTGGACTACGTGACGATCCCGGGCGGGGCGATCGACACGGGCTACGACGCGGCGGGCCGGGTGTCGGCGATCGCGGCTCCCGGAGGCGTCAGCCAGAGCTTCACCTACACCGGGCCGTTGGTCACCGCGATGACGACCGCCGGTCCGGTCCCCGGGTCGGTGGGCTTCGTCTACAACAACGACTTCGCGGTCACGAGCCGCACGGTGAACGGAAGCAGCGCCGTCGCCTTCGCCTACGACGACGATGGCCTCCTGACGCAGGCGGGCGCCCTCGTGCTGTCGCGCAACGCGGCGAGCGGCTTCCTCGAAACGACGACGCTCGGCACGACCTCCGACAGCCGGGCGCGCACGAGCTTCGCGGAGCTCGACGCCTACAGCGCCGTATGCGAACGGCTCTCCGGTCTACGACTTCTCCCTCGACCGCGACCGGCAGGGCCGGATCACGGCGAAGACCGAGACGATCGAAGGGGTGACGAGCCTCTGGGAGTACACCTACCAACCGCAGCGCGGCTGGCTCACGGAGGTGAAGAAGAACGGCCTGGTGGTCGAGAGCTACGCCTACGACGACAACGGCAACCGCACGACCTGGACGACTTCTGGGGTACCGGCACGGCGACCTACGACGACCAGGACCGCATGCTCACCGCCGGGCCGCGGAGCTACACCTACACCAAGAACGGCGAGCTGCTGACGAAGACCGCAGGGTCCAGACGTCACCACCTACACCTACGACGTCCGCGGCGCCCTCACGGCCGTCGACCTTCCGACAGGGATCGCGATCACCTACGCAATCGACCCGAGGCGGAAGACGGATCGGCAAGAGGGTGAACGGCACCCTGGTGAAAGGCTGGATCTACGCCGGCGGCCTCTCCCCAGTCGCCGAAACCGACGGCGCCGGAGCCATCACCAGCACCTTCGTCTACGCGACCAAGGGCAACGTGCCCGACTACCTCGTGAAGGCCGGCGTCACCTACCGGATCTTCACCGACCATCTGGGGAGCGTCCGGCTAGTGATCAACGCCGCCGACGGCACGACAGCCCAACGCATCGACTACGACGCGTATGGGCGCGTGATGGCGGATTCGAATCCGGGGTTCCAACCGTTCGGCTTCGCGGGAGGGCTCTACGACCCGCAGACTGGGCTTATCCGCTTCGGCGCGCGGGACTACGACCCAGAAATCGGGAGGTGGACGGCGAAGGATCCGATTGGGTTTAGTGCGGGAGTAACAGGTTTCTATACCTACGTGGAGGACGACCCGATGAATCGAATGGATCCACGTGGCCTGTATGGATCCGAGGTCCACCTCTTGAAGACGTTCATGTGGGGCACAGAGGAAGGGGTCACTGTCTCAGATGCTCTGGAGATCGCAACCTCAGACCAATCGATGGATCGCTCGCTTTTCGGTTGGCTCCCGAACCTACACGACCCTTTCAACCTTCCAGGATTCATTGTTGGGTTGGGAACAATCGAGCACTTCCGCGATCGTGACGATGTTGAAGTTGAACTTCTAGGTGCGATCGATAGTCAAGACCCTGGCGCCTTCGGAAAGGCAATGCATGCATTCCAAGACACATACTCACATGCGGGCTATCACTGGTGGAGTCTCGGGCACGTCCCAGCTAGCCTCTTGTTGAAGCTCGTGGGAGGCCGCGACCCTGATACCTACGAAGCGACGTTTGCACGTGACCAAGAAATGGAGGCAAGAACTCGCTATTTCCTTCGGCTTTGGGCGCGTCGGACCGATCCGGATTTCGGCGCCGACTATGAGGCCCTTCGAGGGTTGACCATCGGCGACTTGAATCGACTGCAGAACTGAGTATGCACGTTACCCTCTCAAGATTGCTTCTTCGGGGGCTTGGAATTGCATGTGTCGCCCTGTCTGGTGCCGCTTGGCCAGCGATCTATCGCGGGCCGAAATGGTTTGGTTTTGCTTGCCTATTCGCGCTTCTCGCATCTGCCGGTGTGCTCGCGGGAGTAGTCTCGGTTTCTCTGCTCTGGCGCCTGGCCGCCAGAATTCGCGGGCGTACCAGCCCAGACTCCATCAGACGCGCCGAGGCCATCGAGGCTCTCCTGTTTCTGGTTGCATCACTCGTTCTTTTCTGGGTCACGGCGTCTTGGTTTGTCGTTAGCTGAACTACAGTCGTTCTCAAACTGCGCTGCCGTTTCACTGGAGTCACATACAATCCAAGAAAACCTCGGTCTGGCCAGACCCCACGAGGAGGATGCGATGCGCGAGGGCCGATTCAGCTAGGCACGCCTATTGGGGACTCTGGTGAAGCCGCCCGGCTTCACCGGTTCGGCATGGCGCCGAGCTGTCTGGTCCCAGATCGAGGTTTCGGCGTCGGGATTGGAGGGAGTCTAGAATGTCTGAAACACCTCGAGTGCGCCGCCGCTGTGTCGCTGCCTTTGCAGCAATCGCCACCTTGGCGCATGCGGCCTATGGTCAGGCGCAGACCGTAGCCTTGCCAGATGGGTGGATCCTCTCGCTAGATCCTCCGGCCGGCTGGCGTGTGGAGGAGCAGTCGAACTCTCTTGCGGTGACCATGCGTTTTTTGCGGACAGTGAATCGGAGCATCCAACGATTCAGTTGACGGCATTTTCGCTCCCTAAGGGTCGTGAGGCGCGGCCCATTGAGGAGTTGAAGCGCATGGTTGAGAAGCAAGGCAATGGCCTTCTCGGCACGGCTACGCAAGAAACCATCGAAGTGAAGCCGATCCCGCTCAAGAACGGCGCTGCTTTTTACTATCACCTCACCGATCGCGAGGAGGAGCGCGGCCCGGGTGACTTCAAAGAGCTGCACCAAGGTTTTGGAGAGATATCTCGGCACGCCATTGCCTTCACGGTGCTGACTCATCCTGGCGAGGCCCAGCTCGTCAAGAAGGCTCTCGACTCCCTCGCCTCCATGACGATCACCAGCAGCTCTAAGTAGGTGCCACAGCACTGAGTTCCAGCCGTCCCGCCGAAGGGGGGCGAGTTGCGAATCTCCACTCTTCGATTCGCCCGTCATCCAACTGCCGCCGTCGGCGACCTCGACCTTCTCGACCGCAGACACGCAAGATGAGTTCACGGTCGAGGTGGTCAATCTCGACGCGGCGGTAGAGGGACTGAACTCGACTGAAGAGGTACTGAAGAGGTGCTGAAGCAGTGCTGCTGAAGCAGTGCTAGGCTGAAGCAGTGCTGAAGCAGTGCCACCCGATTCCCGATGAATCGCGGATGGAAGGCTGGAGGTGGCGCATACCACGACGGCTCCTGTTCGCGTTTCACGCGGTTTCTGGAACCTGCCTTCAGCCGAACAGGGGGTTCGAGAAGGTGGCGGCGTTCTAGAGCGTGTTTGCGCCTGGACTCCTCGACGCCGAGCGTAGAGGCCCCCTCAGATTGCGAGACTTCGGATTCGGAGACCGTTGGGTCCCCCGGATTGTTGGATTTCGCCGAAGCTCCCGTCGCCTCTAGCCGCCTCGGGCGGCGGCTCGGACCGGGAGCGGCGGGGGAAAGGCGCCTGCGGGGAACTCGAAGTCCGTCGCGCCCGCGCGAAGCCGGCGAGCGGCATATCGGTAGGCTTCTCGGAAGGCGAAGTAGGCCCTGCGAAGGCCGCGACGCACCGCCGGAGCCACGGCATGCACCAGCGGGGCAGGGCCTCTCTGGATCCGGTTCGGCTCGTGATGAGGATCCTGCCGGCAGACGGCATCACGTCCGAGCGGTGGTTTCCCGGTTTCTTCCTGCCGCAACTGAGCGTCCGCCTCGATCTCCTCGATCAGCTCCTGGACTCGTGCTCGATACTCCTCCGGCGCGAGCGACTTCCAGCAAGGAAGCGGAGCGAGACTGAGCTCTTCGCGCTCGACGAAGGCCTGCGGATCGAGAGGAAGACTCTTGCGCCGCGCCCTGGATTCGAGCGTCCGGTCCTGCCAGCGACCGGAGACGGTTGTTCCTTCGGACAGGGCGCGGGCGCAATGGACGCCGGGCCAGTCGAAGGGCGAGGCGACGAGCCCCTCCTTGACGCCATGTGCCAGGACGTACGAAAGCCGGCCCACTTGAGCCTCTTCCTCGTCAGAAACGAAAACCGCCTGGTAGCGCCGGCCCCAGAACTTTTCGCGCCACCGCACGAGCCGACCGGCCTCCCGGGCGAGATTCGAGTTCAAGTAGTTCATGAACTCGGCGAGTTGCTGGGCGTCGGCAACCGTCACGAGCAGGTGGTAGTGGTTCGAGAGGAAGGCGTAGGCGTGAACCAGGAGCGAACCGAGGCGTGCGGCACGGGCCAGCACACCCAGGGTGACGTCGTTCAGGCCCGTCGAGGGGCGCAGGAGCAGGCGGCCCTGGATCGTCCGACAGGTGATCTCGACGAGAGCTCCTCCGGGAGGTATGAAGCGTAATCTGCGTGCCATCGTGATGGAAGACGGAAATGGGTCCGGCTATCTGGCGGCGAAGGCCGGAGGAGCCGTCCTGGGAAATCGGGTGGCACCTCAACTCGCAGCACGGGCCAGCACACCCAGGGTGACGTCGTTCAGGCCCGTCGAGGGGCGCAGGAGCAGGCGGCCCTGGATCGTCCGACAGGTGATCTCGACGAGAGCTCCTCCGGGAGGTATGAAGCGTAATCTGCGTGCCATCGTGATGGAAGACGGAAATGGGTCCGGCTATCTGGCGGCGAAGGCCGGAGGAGCCGTCCTGGGAAATCGGGTGGCACCTCAACTCGGTCTTGGGAAATCGGGTGGCACCTCAACTCGGGGAAATCGGGTGGCACCTCAACTCGGTCTTGGGAAATCGGGTGGCACCTCAACTCGCAGCCGAATGCGTCGACCTCATCTACGCCAGCAGCTTCGGCTTCGGCACCGACCGCTGGAGCAGCGTCGCGCCGTAACCGCAGGGGTTCGCCGGCAGACTCTCGGGGGCCGCTCTTCGGAGCGGCCCCTTTTTCTTCTTGGGCGTCCCCGCAGCGGACGTAAGATGCACGCGCGATGCCGAAGCAGTACAGCCAGGGAGGGCGCGCCGGGACGGCGGGATCCGCGCGCCGGGCGCTCCGGGCCGCCCGGGCTACCCGGTCGATGGCCGGGCGCCGCGGTCGCTGCGCCAGCGCTTCTCGGCGCTCGGGAACCTCCGCCCGTTTCTCCGCCTGATCTGGGAGATCCACCCCGGGTTCACGCTGGCGACGCTCCTCCTGCGGCTCCTGCGCGCGCTGCTGCCGGTGGCGACGCTCTTCGTCGGCAAGTGGATCATCGACGAGGTCCTGCGGCTCGCCCAGATGCCGGGTGCACCGGCCGACCTCCGGGGCTGGCTCGCGAGCGGGCACCTGCGCCCGCTCCTCGCCTTCCTCGGTCTCGAGCTCGCCCTCGCGGTGCTCTCGGACGTCGTCGGCCGCCTGGTCTCGCTCCTCGAGTCGCTGCTCGGCGAGCGCTTCGCGAACACCGCGAGCATCCGCCTCATGGAGCACGCCGCGACCCTCGACCTCGAGGACTTCGAGGACAGCGAGGTGCAGGACCAGCTCGATCGCGCGCGCCGCCAGGCGTCGGGCCGCAGCGGGTCTGCTCGTCGCAGATCCTCGGCCAGGCGCAGGACGTCGTCAGCATCGTCGCCTTCGCGGCCGGACTGACGATCTACGCCCCCTGGCTGATCGTGCTGCTGGCCTTCGCGGTGATTCCGGCATTCCTCGGCGAGAGCCACTTCAACGCCCAGAGCTACGAGCTCGCCTGGCGGCGGACGCCGGCGCAGCGCGAGCTCGACTACGTGCGCGCCACCGGCGCCAGCGTCGAGACGGCGAAAGAGGTGAAGATCTTCGGCTTGAACGCCTTCCTCATCGCGCGCTACCGCGAGCTCGCGGAGGAGTTCTACCGCGCCAACCGGGCGCTCGCCGTGCGGCGCGCCGGCTGGGGCGGGCTGCTCACCACCGTCGGCACGATCGGCTACTACGGCGCCTACGCCTACCTCGCCTGGCGTACCGTCGTCCGGCGCCCTGACGATCGGCGACCTCACCTTCCTCTCCGCCTCATTCCGCCGCCTGCGCAACCTCCTCGAAGGGCTGCTGATCGGCTTCTCGCAGGTCGCCGGCCAGGCGCTCTATCTCGACGACCTCTTCTCGTTCTTCGACCTCGCGCCGGAGATCGCCTCGCCGCCCGATCCGCTGCCCTTCCCGCAGCCGATCCGCCAGGGCTTCGTCTTCGAAGACGTCGGCTTCCGCTACCCGGGGGCCGAGCGCTGGGCGGTGCGCCACCTCTCCTTCGAGCTGCGGGCCGGCGAGGTGCTGGCGCTGGTCGGCGAGAACGGCGCCGGCAAGACGACGCTGGTCAAGCTCCTGGCGCGGCTCTACGACCCGGACGAGGGCCGGATCCTGCTCGACGGCCGCGACCTGCGCGATTACGACCTCGCCGCGCTGCGCGGCCACATCGGCGTCATCTTCCAGGACTTCGTGCGCTACCACCTGACCGCCGGCGAGAACATCGCCGTCGGCCGGATCGAGGCCCGCGACGATCGCGAGCGCATCCGCGAAGCGGCGCGGCGCAGCCTCGCCGACGAGGTGATCGAGCGCCTGCCGGCGGGCTACGACCAGCTCATCGGACGGCGCTTCAAGACCGGCGTCGAGCTCTCCGGCGGCGAGTGGCAGAAGATCGCCATCGCCCGCGCCTACATGCGCGATGCCGACGTCCTGATCCTCGACGAGCCGACCGCGGCGCTCGACGCGCGCGAGCGAGTTCGAGGTCTTCGAGCGCTTCGCCGAGCTCTCGCACGGCAAGACGGCGGTGCTCATCTCGCACCGCTTCTCCACCGTCCGCCGCGCCGACCGGATCCTGGTCCTCGCCGACGGCGAGATCGAGGCCGCCGGCACCCACGCCGAGCTGATCACCGCCGGCGGCCGCTACGCCGAGCTCTTCGACCTCCAGGCCGCCGGCTTTCGCTGAGCGCCGGCGAGCACGAGCAGGCCACTGCCGATCGCCCGCGATGCCGGCCCGAGAACTCCTGCGGACTCGCGGCAGCGGCCTCGCTCGAGGCGGGAAACTGGTGAATAATCTGCCCTCGTTCCAGACTCCTGAGGTTCCGATGCCGGAAAGCGACGAGCGACACTTGCGAAAAGGGCCGCGCAGCGGCGGCATTCTGCTCGCAAGCCTCCTCTGCGGCTTTCTCTCCGGCGGCGAAGCGCTCCGCGCGCAGACTCCCGCCGATGCCACGGACGCCGGTTCGGCGGATCGCACGGGATTGCCGGCGGCGGGACCGCCGACAACCGACGGCGACTCCCATCTCGGCGGCGACCTCTTCGGCCTGCGGCCCTGGCTGGCAGCCCGGGGGATGAGCCTCGAGGCGCTCCTCCTCGCCGACCTGTCGCGCAATTTCCGTGGCGGCATCAGCACCGGCAAGGAGGCCTTCCGGCACCTTCTGGAGGTGAGCTTCACGCTCGATACGGAGCCGCTGTTCGGACTCGCGGGCGGCACTTTCTTCGTCGACTTTCAGACCCAGGACGGGCGGCACGGCACGGAGAATCTCGTCGGCGACTTCCAGGGCTTCTCCAACATCGATGCCCCCGGCTTCACCGCCCTCTACGAGCTCTGGTACGAACAGCTCTTTCTGGAGGGCAGGCTGCGCCTGAAGCTCGGGAAGATCGACGCCAGCAACGAGTTCGCCTTCGTCGAGCATGGCGGCCCGCTGATCAACTCCTCGGCCGGCTTCAGCCCGACGCTTCTCGGCTTTCCCACCTATCCCAATCCGGCGACCGGTGCGGTCCTCTTTGCCTCCCCGGTCGAGGGCCTCTACGTCGGCAGCGGCCTCTTCGACGGCGCGACGCAGGCAGGCCAGCCGACCGGCACGCGCGGTCCCTCCACCCTGTTCGGCGCGCCGAGCGACCTCTTCCTGATCGCCGAAGCGGGACTCCGGCGCACCACCGCCGGCGGCCGGCTGCGCCGCGCCGGTCTCGGTGTCACGCACCACACCGGCGCCTTCGACCGGATGGACGGCAGCGGCGGCAATGGGGGGGGCGCGGAGGGCGCGACCTCCTACTACCTCGTGGTCGACCAGCACCTCGAGCAACTGCTGGGTCGGGGGCCGACCCCCGAAGGTCGGGTCGAGAGCCGCGGCATCGACGGCTTCCTCCAGGTCGGTTCCACCGACGACAGGCTCTCCCCGATCGACCTGCACGCCGGCGCCGGTGTCGTCTGGAACGGCTATCTGTTCGGGCGCCGCGCGGACAGCTGCGGCCTCATGGGCACCTATGTCCACTTCGGCGACGCCGCGCGCGCCGCAGGCACGTTCGTGGACAGCTACGAGTTCGCCTGGGAGCTCTTCTACCGGTTCCAGATCACTCCCTGGCTCCACCTTCGCCCGGACCTGCAGTACATCGTCCACCCCGGCGGCATCGGCAACTCCGACGCCTTCGTCGGCACCCTGCGGGTCGAGCTGACGCTCTAGCCGCAAGTCCGCCCCGTTCGAGCCGCAGGTCCTGCGGTTAGTGGCAAGATCCACTTTTCCGGCGCCACCTGCGCGCCTTGGAGAGGACACCGTGCGGAAGCACTGCAGGGGACGAGGATGAGCTCTCAGCGGGCGCGGGCCTTCCGCGTCGCCGGAATGGACTGCGCCGAAGAGATCGCGGCGCTGCGCCGCGAGCTCGGGCCGGTCGTCGGCGGCGAGGCGCGGCTCGGCTTCGACCTGCTGCGCGGCCGGATGACCGTCGACGCAGATCGGCTTCAGGTTCCCGACGCCGCCGTCTTCGCAGCGGTGCGCCAGGCGGGCCTCGCGGCCGAGCTCTGGCAGGCCGAAGGCGGTGATCGCAACGGCGACCGGCTGCGGCAGCGCCGCCTGATCCTGACCGTTCTTTCCGGCGCGGCAACCGCCGCCGGTTTCCTCGCCCACGCGCTCCTCGCCGGCGACTTCGGCGCGGCGCTCGGCGGTGAAGGGATGGGCGGCGAGCAACCGGTCCCGGTCGTCGCGCGTCTCCTCTACTCCATCGGCATCGCCGCCGGACTCGCCTCGGTCGTTCCCAAGGCCTGGCTGGCCTTGCGGCGCCGGCGTCCGGACATGAATCTGCTGATGACGATCGCCGTCGCCGGCGCGATCGCCATCGGCGAATGGTTCGAGGCCGGGACGGTGGCGTTCCTCTTCGCGCTCTCGCTGGCACTCGAGGCCTGGAGCATCGGCCGGGCGCGGCGCGCGATCGCCAGTCTCCTCGATCTGGTGCCGCCCTCCGCGCGCCTGGTGACGCCCGCCGGCGAGCGCGAAGTGCATCCGTCGGAGGTCCCCGTCGGTGGCCGCATCGCGATCCGGCCGGGCGAGCGGCTGGCGCTCGACGGCCGGGTCGTCGCAGGGCGCTCGACGCTCGACCAGGCGCCGATCACCGGCGAGAGCCGGCCGGTCGACAAGGAGCCGGGCGACGAGGTCTTCGCCGGCTCGATCAACGGTCCGGGCGCGCTCGAGATCGAGACCACGGCTCCTGCCGAGGCGACGATGCTGGCCAGGATCCTGCGGCTCGTCGAAGAGGCCCAGGCGCGGCGCTCGCCCTCCGAGCGCTGGGTCGATCGCTTCGCCGCGATCTACACTCCGAGCGTCTTCGCCGCCGCGCTCGCGGTCGCCCTGCTGCCGCCGCTCGTCGCCGGCGGGAGCTGCGAGCGAATGGGGCTATCGCGCGCTCGTCCTGCTGGTGATCGGCTGCCCCTGCGCCCTGGTCATCTCCACCCCGGTCGCGATCGTCGCCGGGCTCGCGGCGGCGGCCCGCCACGGCGTGCTCATCAAGGGGGGCGCCTTCCTCGAGGTGCCCGCCACCCTGCGCGCCTTCGCCTTCGACAAGACCGGCACGCTCACCCACGGCCGGCCGCAGGTGCTCGAGGTGGTGCCGCTCTCCGGCCACGACGAACGGGAGGTGCTCGAGCGCTTGGCGGCGCTCGAGGCGCGCAGCGAGCATCCGCTCGGCGCGGCGCTGCGCGACTACGCGGCGGCACGTGGCGTTGCGGTGCCGGCCGCCGAGGAGTTCCGCGCCTTCGAGGGCAAGGGCGCCTCCGGGACGGTCGGCGGCCGCCTCTTCTGGGTCGGCTCGCACCGCTTTCTCGAAGAGCGGGGGCAGGAGACGCCCGAGGTCCACGCCCGGCTCGAAGCGATGTCGCAGGCCGGCCAGACCGCCGTGGTCGTGGGCAACGAGTGCCATGTCTGCGGCCTCGTCGCGGTCGCCGACGGGGTGCGGGAGAGCGCTCGCGAGACGGTCGCCGCGCTCCATCGCCTGGGCATCGAGACCACGGTCATGCTGACCGGCGACAACCGCGGCACGGCGGAGGCGATCGGCCGTGCCACCGGCCTTTCCGAGGTGCGCGCCGAGCTCCTGCCGGACGAGAAGGTCGCGGCGATCGCGGAGTTGGTCGCGCGCTACGGGCGGGTGGCGATGGTCGGCGACGGCATCAACGACGCGCCGGCGCTGGCCTCCGCCACCCTCGGCATCGCCATGGGTGGCGCCGGCTCCGACGCCGCCATCGAGACCGCCGACGTGGCGCTGCTCGGCGACGACCTGTCGCGGCTCCCATGGCTGATCGCCCACTCCCGCCGGACGCTGGCGGTGATTCGCCAGAACATCGCCTTCGCGCTGGCGGTGAAGGCGCTCTTCGTCGCCCTCACCTTCCTCGGCACGGCGTCGCTGTGGGCGGCGATCGCCGCCGACATGGGCGCTTCGCTCCTGGTCGTCGCCAACGCGCTGCGCCTGCTGCGCGGCTGAAGCCCCGGCTAAGGAGCGGCGCGCCTGGGATCCCCGCCGAGCGGCACGGTCACCGTCCAGGCGGTGGTGTAGCCGCTCGCAAAGCCGTCGGCGAAGATGAGGTTCGACGACAGGGCGACCGCGCCGGGCCAGAATCCGCCTTCGAGCCGGTAACTGCCGGCGAGGAGCGGCGCCCCGGCGTCCGGCTGGCCAGTGGTGCCGCTCACGCTGTAGACGCCCAACGCCGAAACGCCCCCGCCGGCGTCGACGGTTCTCCAGGGAGAGTCCACCACCTGCGCCGGGAGCCGCCCCGACAAGGCCCAGGCGGCGAGCAGCATCGCCACGAGGCCGGCGCTCCAGCGGGCCCTTCGCCGACGCAGGTTTGCCGCGGCGCTCATGGCAGCATCACGTAGACCGCCACCAACCCGGATTCGTCGTCGACCTCTCCCACCGCGACGCCCACCACCGGCGTGCCCTCGGTGACCTCCATGCCCTCGAGCGATCGCGTGCGCAACGGCCGCACCGTGCCGTCGCTCTCCGCCACCGTCAGGCGCTGGCCGACCTCGACCACCTCGCCGCCGTCGATGCGCACCAGGGTCACTCCGCGGACGGTGAGCGCCACGAAGTCGCCGGGCTGCGCCTTGCCGGATACGCTCTCGAGCGCCACGGCGTCGTCCCCCTCCTTGCCCGCCTTCGGCACCAGCTGCATGCGGCTGCGGACGACGCCGATCACTCCGAGATGCGCCGGATTCGCGGCGCTCACCACCCGCGGGAGGAGATCCTGCGCGCCGGGCACGCCGTTGGCGAAGCCGCTCGCCGCGACGACGTCGCCCGCCGCGAGCGCCCGTTCGCCGCCGACGCGCGCGATCTGCGTCAGCCCGGCCGCGAGGACGTTGCCGGCCTGGATGTTGTCGACCGAGTAGAGCGCCCACTCGCCGGAAGCGTTCGCGGTGTTGGACCACAGACCGTAGGTGCTGACCCCGGGCGAAGGGATGTAGACGCCGTAGTTGCCGACGTCCGGGGGGTTGCCGATCTGGATCGAATCGTCGCCCACGTCGAGAATGCGGATGCCGTCCGACCCGGTCGTGTTCTCGATCACCAGGCTGTAGTCGGCGGACGGCCCGATGCGCAGGCCGCCCTCGTTCGGTACGTGCAGCCGGATGCCCGCGTTGTAGAGGTACCAGTCGCCCGACGTACCGTCGTAGTAGGTCCAGGCGCGGAACGAGCCGTTCGTGGCGTAGCCATAGAACGGCCAGCCGCCGGGGTCCGACGTCTCCATGTACATGCCGCCGTACTGGTTGGCGCCGCCGGTGTAGCGCAACCCGAAGACCTCGTTGCCACTGATCCGGAAGTTCCGCCCCACGCCGACGAAGTTGCTCCCCTCATCGGTGTAGACGTTGGGCATCGACAAGGCGATCGGCGCCGGCGAGATCGCCTGGCGCGGAACGAGCGTCGAGTAGGCGCCGCCGCTGGCGCCGGGACGCACCCGGATCTCGAGCCAGCGCGCGCCGCCACCGAAGGCGCCGGTGCCGAAGTTGAGCGTCGCGGTGAAGACGCCGGCCGCGACCGGCAGGTCGCCCACCGTGGCGGTCGCACCGATCTGGATGCCGGCCGCCGGGTCGTCGAAGAGCGCGAACTCGAAGTCCCACGGCCCGTTGGCCGCCCCCCCCGACTGGGTGAGGAAGCCCTGATAGGTGAAGCCGGTGCCCACCGGCGCCAACGGGACGCCGCCGAAGTCGCCGGGGTCGCCGGGAGCCATCGCCTGCGCGCTGAGCGGAGTCTGAAGGGCGGCCGCGAGCAGCCACGCGCTCACGACCAGAGACGACGTCGAGTGTCTGTGCATCGACCACCCCCGTAGAAGAATCTCGGTTTCCGGAGAGATCCTGCAGATGAAGTAGAGACTGGGACGGAGTACACGCTCCTCTCGCTTGGCGCGGCGCGAGTGGGCCTGGAAACGCGCTATCGTCGGCGGATGAACGGGAGCACGCACGCCGGGCTTGGATCACTCTCCGCGAAAACAACGACAAGCAGATGGTCGTCGCAGTGGCTCGCCCTGCTGCTCTTGGCGCTGGCGGCCAGTCCGGGCTCCGCCCTCGCGGCTGGCGCGCTCGACTCCTCCCCGGCCTCCGACGAGGTCTGGATCACCCTTGGCGCCGACGCCTTCGCCACCGCGAGCCGGCTCTTCGTCCCGGGCACGGACGGCCTGGTGCTCGCCCGCGTCGCCGAGGTCGAAGGGGTCGTGTTGACGCGCGTGCCGCGCGCGGGGCTGCCGGCGCTCAGTGCGCGGATCCATGACGAGCTCCACCGCTGCGGCGGCTTCATCGCCCACGCGAGTCGCGCCGAGGCCGAGGCCGCGCTGGCGCGGCTCGCCGCCCCGCCGTCCCGCGCGCCGGAGGGGACGCTGCCGTTCGCGATCGACCGGCCGAGCGAAGTCGCGGCGCTGGCGGCGACGATCGACGAGGCGCAGATCCTCGCCACCATCACCGCCCTGTCGACGAGCTTTCCCAATCGCTTTCACGCCCACCCTGCCGGTACCGCGTCGGCCCACTGGATCCGTGACCTCTGGGTGGGCTACGCCGCCGGCCGGCCCGAGGTCACCGTCGAGCTCTTCTCGCACGGCGCCATCACGCCGCAACCTTCAGTCATCCTGACGATCCCGGGCACGACGCTGGGCGGCGAGGTCGTCATTCTGGGCGGTCACCAGGACTCGATCTCGTCGGGTTGCTTTGGGAATCCCACCTGCGACGCGCCGGGTGCCGATGACGATGCGTCGGGGATCGCGACGCTCTCCGAGGTGATCCGGGTGGCGCTGGCGGCCGGTTTCGCGCCGCAGCGCACGGTGCAGTTCATCGCCTACGCCGCCGAAGAGGTTGGGCTCGACGGCTCCGACGACATCGCAGCCACCTACCTGGCGGCGGGCACCGACGTGGTCGCGGTCCTGCAGCAGGACATGACCGCCTACAACGGCTCGGTCGAGGACATGGCGCTCATCTCGGACTTCACCCATCCGGATCTCACCGCCTTCCTCGGCGAACTCCTCGACACCTACCAGCCGACGCTCCAGTGGACCACGACGGCCTGCGGCTACGGCTGTTCCGACCACGCCCCGTGGACGAGCCGCGGGTACCGCGCGGCCTTCTCCTTCGAATCCCGGTTCGGCGACCACAACCCGACGATTCACACCACGAGCGACACCGTCGCGACGCTCGGCGGGAGCGCCGCGCACGCCGCGAAGTTCGCCCGCCTGGCAGCCGCCTTCCTGGTCGAGACCGCGCTCGACGGTCCGGGCCTCTTCAGCGACGGCTTCGGGACCGGCGACGTTGCCAGGTGGTCTTCCGCCGTCTCGCCTTAGTCGCCCGCTCTCCGGGCACGCCGCAGCACGCCGACGGCCGCCGCCGTCTGTCCCCCGACCTTCGAGGACGGGCGGCGAGCCGGCGTTTTCAGTCAGCGCCATCTCCCCGCGGACGTGTTTTCTACCTATATGCCGCCCGGACTCCGGGTAGAAATTGCTCTTCCCGCCGACCGACCGAACGGCTACTTTGAACAAGCGCCAGGAGGGGCGGCGACCCGTGACGCCACCATTCGACGCAGCATCTGCAAACCGCTTCCGAAAAGGGGACCTTCTCATGCTCTGGACCATCTTCGTCATCCTCGTCATCCTCTGGCTGCTCGGCCTCGTGACCTCGTACACGATGGGCGGCTTCATCCACATCCTGCTGGTGGTGGCGGTCGTCATCCTGATCTTCCGGCTGGTCTCCGGACGGCGGCTCTGATGAGCCCGCTCAAAATCGTGGCGTTGCTCCTGATCATCGGCGGCATCGTCGGGTTGGTCTACGGCGGCTTCACCTACACCAAGTCCACCCACGACGCCAAGATCGGCCCCCTCGAGTTCTCGGTGAAGGACAAGGAGAGGGTCAACGTCCCCGTCTGGGCCGGAGTGGCCGCCATCGTCGTCGGCGGCGCTCTGCTCGTCACGGGCCGCAAGTCCTAGATCGGCGTAGCTCGCCCACCCGAGCCTCGAATGGGCATGGCAGTTATGCAGAGGAAGGACAAACGCACTTGATCGCCAGGGTGAACCGTCAGATCATGCTGGCGGCGCGGCCGCACGGGTTTCCCGAAATTTCGGACTTCCAGCTGGTCTACGCCTCCATGCCCTCCCCCGCCGCGGGCGAGGTCCTGGTGCATGCGGTCTATCTTTCGCTCGATCCCCACCTGCGGCAGCAGATGAGCGAGACCGACTCGACCTCCCCGCCGCTCGCCATCGGGGAGGTCATTCACGGCGCAGTGGTCGGCTTCGTCGTGGCTTCCTCTGACCCTTCCTTCCGGGCCGGAGATGCGGTCGCGGGAATGTTGGGTTGGCAGGAGTACGCCGTCGCGCCGGGCTGCGAGCTCCGAAAGCTCGACCCCGTCATCGCGCCGATCTCGACCGCCTTGTGCATTCTGGGCGCACCCGGGCTCGCCGCCTACTTCGGCCTGCTCGACATCGGTGACCCACAACCTGGAGAGACCGTCGTGGTATCAGGAGCCACCGGCGCGGTCGGGGTGCTCGCCGGCCAGATCGCCAAGATCCGAGGCTGCCGCGTCGTCGGAGTGGCCGCCTCGGACGCCGGGCTCCGCTGGCTGCGCGACGACCTCGACTTCGACGGCGCATGCATCTACATGGCGAACGACCACTTCGACGGCAGGCTCCGGGAGCTCTGCCCCAAAGGTGTCGATGTCTATTTCGACAACGTCGGCGGCGCGATCACCGATGCGGTCGTCGAGCGCCTCAACACCGGAGCGCGCATCTGCCTCTACGGCCAGACTTCGCAGCACAACCTCGAGACACCCGAGAGCGGGCCGCGGTGGCTGAACCAACTGATCGCCAAACAGGCGAAAGCGGAGGGCTTTCTGGTCTCCAGTTTCGCCGGGCGCTTCCCCGAGGGCTACGCCCAGCTGCGCCTCTGGCTCGAGGCGGGAAGGCTCAAGTGCCGGGAGGAGATCGCCCAGGGCATCGAGGCGGCGCCGCAGGCGTTCATCGGCATGCTGCGGGGAAGGAACGAAGGGAAACAACTCGTGCAGCTGTCGGCTCTCTAGAGACTCTCTGGAAACCTCTGCAAGCGAAAGGACATCGGACAGATGATCAAGAACATCGAACGGACGCAAGGTGGAGTGGACTCCCTCATCGACCGTACTCACGAGGCCGTCGTCAGCGCCTCCGGACGCGCCGAACAGGGAATCGAGGCGGTAGCCGGCCGGGTGGTGGAAAAAGCCCATGCCACCGGCGAGAAGATCCGCGAAGGGGCCGATTCGGCCTCGGCAGGCGCGCACCGGCGGGTCGCCGGAGCCGCCGAGGCGATCGATCGCGGCTACACGCAGGCGCGAAGTGACCTGGCGCGCGCCGCGACGGCGACGACCGACTACGTCACCGCCAACCCGGGAAAGGCCCTGCTGCTCGTCGCCTCGGCCGGATTCGTGCTCGGCCTGCTGGCGCGCGGGCGGCGAACGTAGGCGCAGGCATGGGCCCCATTCGAGGGCCAGAGCCCCGCGCAAGACCGACATCTGCACGGGGATCCGCTCCATCCGGCTCCAGCGGAGGCGCGCTCCCTGGCCGCTCGAGATCGCTGCGGGTCCGCGTCGCTCTCGGCCCTGCCGGAGGCTGATCCGGCAGCCCCTTTCGACTCCCTCTCAATCTCCTCGCTGCCCCCTGCAGACTCGGCCCGCCCCGCTGTGGCATGGTAGCGGTCACCATGCGCCTCCTGCTGTTTGCATTGACCCTTGCCGGCGCCGGCGGCCTCGCCACCGCCCGGCGCACCGCCGATGGTTCGGTCCCAATGGCCAGCGGGACGCTCTCCTTCGATGCCGGGCCCGAGCTCGCCCTGCGGCGCGGACCCGGAATGACCGAACTCCGACCCGAAGTGCGCTCGAACCCGGTCGGTTCCCCGGCGGGTGAGCTCGACCTCACTGACAACCGCCTCTGCCGGCGACCGGATCCCGTCGACCGCTCGACGGGCCGCCACTCCCACCCTTTTCAGGAGAACGGCCAATGAACCTGCGTCAGAGTCGCGCGCTTCCGTCCCTTCGGACCTTCCGCAGCTGGGCTGCCGCCACTGCCTGCGCTGCGGTCATGGCCACTCCGGCGTGGGCGGGCAGCAACATCACGGTCAACTCGAACGGCGACGCCATCATCATCGACAACGCCCTGACCCTACGGGAAGCGATGATCCTCGGCGGCTGGTACGAGGACCAACCCGACGGCGGAAATCCCGGCAAGGTCTGCTTCACCGCTGCCGAGCGGGCACAGGTCACGGGCGACGGCGCGGGCTGCTTCACGGTCGCCAGTCCGCTTCTCTTCGGCTGCGAGTACGACCCCTTCGCAGAGACGCGATATGTGCCCAACAACAACTGCTTCGGCTTCGAAAGCGGTCCCGGCTTCGGCAGGAACCACGTCGATAGCGTCACCTTCTCGCCCGCGGTCACCACGATCGTCACCCGGGGCGTTCTGGAACCCGCGCGCTACGACACGCTCGACGGCGCGCTGCCGGGCGGCGGGCGGGTGCGCCTGCTCTTCAGCGGTGTCGCGGCGCTGAACGCGGCGTTGTACCTCGACTCCGTGCCATACGTCGTCGAACCCGACCAGATCCGGATCCGCAACCTCGAGATCGAAGGCTTCACGGCGGACTGCATCCGCGGCGCGGGCGTCCGCGACTCGGAGTTCACCAACCTCCTGCTTCGCCAGTGCGGCCAGAACGGCATCCGGCTCACCCACCGCGCCCGCAACCCTTCAGGCAACAAGATCGGCGGCGGAGCGGGGTTCGGCAACGAGATCAGGGAGCACTTCGAGTTCGGCATCCGGATCGAGGGCTCAGCTTCGTTCCCGCCGGCGCCGGTGGTCAATCGCATCCAGGGAAATCGCGTTGGCTGGTCGCTGGCCGATCCAGCCGGCGCACTCGGCAACAGCTGGGGCGGGATTGCCGTCGTCGACAGCGCCAACACCCAGATCGGCTCGACTGCAGCCGGCGAGGTCAACCGCATTTCCGGCAACAGCGGCGCCGGGGTCGTCCTCTATGGACCCTTGGCCATCCAGACGGAGGTCATCGGCAACTACATCGGCACCATCGACCCGGCGGGTAGCTGGATCGCGAAGCCCAACGGCGCCGGCATCTTCGTCGAAGCTGGCGCGAACAACAACGACGTCGGCGGGTCCACGGTCGCGCGCCGCAATGTCATCGCAGGCAACGCCGGACACGGCATTCGACTGCTGAACGAAGGCGACTTCAACACCGTAGAGGGCAACCGGATCGGTCTCGATCCGAACGGCGCACCGATGCCGAACGCAGGGGATGGCGTCCGGATCGAAGGGCCGGCGAGCCAGAACCAGATCGTCGGCAACCTGGTCTCCGCCAACACCGGGGTGGGCATCCACATCACCGGCGCGGGCGCCGACAACAACACGGTCGACCTGAACGTCATCGGGCTCGACACCAGCCAGTCGCTCGACCGCGGCAACGCCAGCCACGGAGTTCAGATCGACAGCGGGGCGAAGAACAACCGGATCGGCTCGGCGGTTGGGAGGGGCAACCACATCGCCGGCAACGACAACGACGGCATTCACATCCAGGGCGTGGGCACCGAAGGCAATCAGCTCTACGCGAACCTGGTCGGCCTCGATTTCAACCGCTTCAACGCCGTGCCGAACAGCTGGGGCGGCGTCACCCTGCTCTTCGGCGCGACGAACAACACCATCGGCACCTTGGGCGCCGGCAACACCCTCTCCGGCAACGGCATCGTCGGGGTCTACCTCTTCGGCACGGGGACCAGCCAGAACACGATCCGCGGCAACCGGATCGGCCTCGCGGCCGGCGACGGTGCGATCGGAAACGCCCAGGGCGGTATCCGGATTCTCGCGGACGCCGACCTGAACACGGTCGAAGGCAACGTCGTCTCCGGCAACGGCGGGCCCGGGATCGAGCTCCTCGGCCCTGGCCTGGCCGGCGGACCGATCTTCGACAATCTCATCGGGCGGGACGCCGCCGACCTCGTCGACCGACCCAACAACGGCGCTGGAATCCGCATCGCCGACGGCGTCCTCGGCGCCGAGGTCACGACCAACGTCGTGCGCGCCAACATCGGCCCGGGAATCCAGCTCAGCGGCGGGTCGACCTCCGGCACGCTCGTCTTCGGCAACACGGTGACCGGCCAGACCGGCGACGGGATCGCGCTCGACAACGCGTCGGGCAACGTCATCGGCAACCTCTCGCCCTACCAGCCGAACGACGTGCGCGGCAACGGCGGCTTCGCGGTCCACGTCGTCTCGGGCAGCGGCAACCCGATCCGCGGCAACATCCTGCGCGACTCGAGCCATGCCATCGCGCTCGGCGCCGGTCTCCCGGCGAACGATCCGAACGATGCCGACAACGGTCCCAATCAGCTGCAGAACTTCCCGATCCCGTTCAATGCGCCGATCGGAGATACCTACTGGGCGCTCAACTGGGGGCTGATGAGCGCGCCGAACACGACTTTCGCCGTCGACTTCTACGTCGGCACCTGCGGCAGCGACGGCCGCGGCCTGGCTCACCGGCTGCTGGGATCGGTCAACGTTTCGACCGACTTCCGCGGCCTCTACCGCGGTGTCGACTTCTTCCTGGGAGCGTTGCCGCCCGAAACACACGTCCTCCTCGCCGCCACGGACCCGTCGTTCGCCAACAGCTCCGAGCTCTCGCCCTGCCTGCCGCTCGCGGACGCCCAGCGCATCCTCGCCGACGGGTTCGAGTCCGGCTACCTCGACGGCTGGACGGACTGGTCCCTTTGAGTCCCAGCTTCAAGGGGCGACGAGGCTCCACGCCGAAGTGTCATTGCTCTCGAAGCCGTCGAGGAACGGCATCGGGTCGACAACGCAGGACTGGACGACGACGTCGTCGACGTCCCAACCCGGACCGGTGACCGAGCTGTCGGATCCCAGGCGCAGCCGGAACTGCGCCGTCTGGCCGGCGTAGGCGCTGATGTCGGCGATGGTCTGGCTGTAGCTGCTCGCGCCACACCAGGCCTGGAGTCCCGCGAGCGGATTGCCGAAGGACCCGGAGACCGCCCCGGTGTAGGGGCCCACCAGGAGGTTCGCGGCAGGCACCTGGGTCCAGGTGGCGCCGCCGTTGGTCGAGACCTCCAGAATGCCGCCGTCGAAGCAGGCGGTCGCGCCGCTGGGCTCGAGGTCCGGCACGTGCCAGAACTTGAGCACCACCGGATTCTGGCCGACCGGAAGGACCACCGCTGGCGACACCAGCCGCTGGTCGGAAACCGCGTCCGGGTCGCCGGCGTGGAACTGCGACGTCCCGCTGTGCGGGTTGGTCGCGGCGACTGCCCAGCTGTCGCCCGTGCCGCTGTGGGTCCAGCCGCTGGCGCCGGCCTCGAAGCCGTAGTCGTAGAGGACGGCCGCGAGGCTGCCGCTGGCGCAGTCGCCCGGCAGCGCCACGGTGGTGAACGAGAAGATCGCCGAGACCGCCGCGGCACAAGGGTTGTTGGCGGTCACGCGCCAGTAGAGGTGGGTGTTCGATGGCAGATCGCTGCCCGGAGTGTGGCTCGCGGCGGTGAGCGAAGCAGTGTAGAGCGGGCTCGAGAAGTTGACGCTGTCATCGACCTCGAGCAGGTAGTCGGCGGCGCCTGTCGCCGGACTCCAGGTGAAAGTCGGTTGCACGGGCACGTTGAGGGCGCCGTTCGCCGGCGCGCCGAGCGTCGGCGCCGCCGCACCGGCGGTGAAGACCGCCAGCGCCGCGACGTCGTCGCGCACCACGCCGCTGGGGCTCGAGGTGCCGGTGACGGTGATCGGCGAGCTGCCGGCGGCGACTCCGGCGGTGGTGACCGTCATCGTCGCGGCACCGGGCGGCGTCACCGGGTTGGGCGCGAAGTCGACCGTGGAGCCGGCGGGGTGGCCGGCGGCCGCGAGCGTCACCGGCTCGGAGAAGGCGCCGAGCTGGCCGACCGTGACGTCGAAGAGCGCGCTGGCCGGGGCACAGACCGCCTGGCTGGCCGGCGTCAGGGCGACCTGGAAGTCGGCCTGGGAGAGCAGGAGGTTCACCGCCGCCAGCGCATCGATGCGCCCGGCGCCGAAGGTGTTGTTGGGAAAGACCCCGTTGGCCACGCCGCACTCGCCGCCGAAGGTGGGGTGCACGGCGCTATCGCGGATCAGGTCCTCGATCCGGTCGACGTCGCCGGCCACCGCCGGCACCGCTGAGATCATCAGCCCGACCAGACCGGCGACATGGGGGCCGGCCATCGACGTGCCGTCCCAGCCACCCTGGTAAGAGCCGTCGCGCGTACTCGACCGGATGTTCACACCCGGAGCGGAGATATCGGGTTTCATCCGGTTGGAGCCGTCCACCGTCACCGGCCCGCGGCTCGAGAAGCCGGCGATGGAGTCACCCGAGTCCGTAGCACCCACCGAGAAGGAGGCGTCGTAGATCGCCGCCGGATCCTCGACCGACGAGCACGAGGATCCCGCATTGCCGGCCGAGACGGCAACGAAGATGCCGGCCGCCCGCACGTTCTCGACCACCGCCTGCATGACGGCGAAGTTTCCCGGGTTGCATCCCTCGGACGGCGGACAGCCCCAGGAGTTGTTGATCACGTCCGGCGCCATCGCCGGGTCCGGGTTCAGGCCGGCGAGATCGGTCGGCGCGATGAACCACTGGAAGCACTCGATGTAGGTGGTCGGTGTGCCGACGCCCACATCCATGTTGCGGCAGCCGATCCACCGCGCCCCCGGCGCCATGCCGATCTGGTTGGCACCGCCGTCGTCGCCGACCATGGTCCCCATGGTGTGGGTCCCGTGCCCTTGATCGTCGCAGGGCGCAGTGGCGTTGGCACCGCAGCTACCGCCGCCGGAGTGGATCGCGTCATGCCAGTTGTAGTTGTGATTGGCCGAGGCCCCGTTCCAGCCGCGGTACTTTCCCTTGAGCGCCGCATGGTCCCAGCGGTAGCCGGTGTCCTGACCGGCGATGACGGCGCCCTGGCCGGTGTGGCCGAGCAGCCAGACATCGTCGGCGTTGACCTTGACGATGTTCCACTCGACGGCGTCCGGCGCGTCCGGCAGCAGCGCGTCGGGATCGACCGTCGGTTCTTCGAGAATCAACTTCGGATTGGTGTCGAGCCGCGCCACGTCGCCGCGCGCGGCGAGCGTCTGCGCCAGCGCGAGGTCGCCTTCGGTCCAGACGAAGTTCGCGGCCCAGAACGAGCGGTGCGGGACTCCCAGACGCGCGAGCTCGGCAAGGAGCGGCGCCTGCGAGCGCTTGGCCGTCGCGGTGAGGCGCTCGAAGACGAAGCGCACCCGGGCCTCCTTGCCGACGAGCTCGCGCGCCGGCGCGAGGTCGGCCTGCTCGGCCATCACGATGAGCATCTCGGCGCGGCCGTCCGGCGCCGCCGCGAAGGCGCGCGCCAGTGCGGGCGAGATCTTCTCGGCAGCTGCGGCAGGCGCGGCCGGCACGGCCGGCGTGGAAATCAGGGCGAGAGCAAGGATCAGGGCGGGCGATGAGCGCATCGGGGCTCCAGGTTGGGCGGGGCGGAAAACTCCGCGACAATCTTAGCCCGAAACCGGGGGGCTGCACGCAGAGAGCCCGGTGGGACTCCCCACGGAACCTCTGGCAAGAGCCTCGTGCCTCTGTCCCAGCCGACCGGCCTCAGCCGATCGGCTTCACCGGCCGCGGCGCCAGTAGAAGCCGCCACCGCCAAAAACGAGAACCAGCACGATGATCAGGAGGATCAAATTCGTATTGCTCATGGTTTTTCCTTCCTTCCGGAGTCAACCAGAGCCTGACCTTGGAAGCCTCCTTCGTAAAGCGCACTTTCTACCCAAGTCGACGAATCTTCCATGGGTAGAAAGTGCGCTCCACCGCCAGGATGCGGCGAACCTCCGCACCCGTTCAGCGCGGGCCCGCCTTGCTTCACGGAGCCATTTCCGGCATCCTACGAAACGGAACCTACGAGGAGGTACTCATGCTCTATGCCCAGCCCGGCGCCCCCGGCGCCAAAGTCCAGTTCAAGGCGAAGTACGACAACTTCATCGGCGGCAAGTGGCAACCACCGGTCAAGGGTCAGTACTTCGACAACGTCACGCCGATCACCGGCAGGCCGTTCTGCCAGGTCGCCCGCTCCACCGCCGAAGACATCGAGCTCGCGCTCGACGCCGCCCACGCCGCCGCCGACGCCTGGGGCCGCACCTCCGTCACCGAGCGCGCCATCCTGCTGAACAAGATCGCCGACCGCATAGAAGCCAACGTGGAGATGCTGGCCTACGCCGAGACGGTAGACAACGGCAAGCCGATCCGAGAAACGCTGGACGCCGACATCCCGCTCGCCGCCGACCACTTCCGCTACTTCGCGGGCTGCATCCGGGCGCAGGAGGGAAGCCTCGGAGAAATCGACGAGAGCATGGTCGCCTACCACTTCCACGAGCCGCTCGGCGTCGTCGGCCAGATCATCCCGTGGAACTTCCCCATCCTCATGGCAACCTGGAAGCTCGCCCCCGCTCTCGCCGCCGGGAATTGCGTCGTGTTGAAGCCCGCCGAGCAGACGCCGGCGAGCATCCTGGTGCTGATGGAGCTCATCGCCGACCTGCTGCCGCCGGGCGTGCTCAACGTCGTCAACGGCTTCGGCCTCGAGGCGGGGAAGCCCCTGGCCTCGAACAAGCGCATCGCCAAGATCGCCTTCACCGGCGAGACCACCACCGGCCGGCTGATCATGCAGTACGCCAGCCAGAACCTCATCCCGGTCACTCTCGAGCTCGGTGGCAAGTCGCCCAACATCTTCTTCGCCGACGTCGCCGCCGCCGATGACGACTTCTTCGACAAGGCGATCGAAGGTTTCGTCCTCTTCGCCTTCAACCAGGGCGAGGTCTGCACCTGCCCCAGCCGGGCGCTGATCCAGGAGTCGATCTACGACAAGTTCATGGAGCGTGCTCTCGAAGCGCGTGCGGGCGATCCAGATCGGCAACCCGCTCGACACCGCGACCATGCTCGGCGCGCAGGCCTCGCAGGAGCAGATCGAGAAGATCCTCTCCTATCTCGACATCGGCAAGCAGGAGGGCGCCCTTTGTTCTGACCGGCGGCGCCCGCGCCGAGCTTCCGCGGCGAGCTCGCCGGCGGCTTCTATGTGCAGCCGACGGTGTTCAAGGGTCACAACAAGATGCGCATCTTCCAGGAGGAGATCTTCGGCCCGGTGCTCTCGGTCACCACGTTCAAGGACGAAGCCGAGGCGCTGGCGATTGCCAACGACACGCTCTACGGCCTCGGCGCCGGCGTCTGGAGCCGCAACGGCAACACCGCCTACCGCATGGGCCGCGCCATCAAGGCCGGGCGCGTGTGGACCAACTGCTACCACGCCTATCCAGCGCACGCGGCTTTCGGGGGGTACAAGCAGTCGGGCATCGGCCGCGAGAACCACAAGATGATGCTCGACCACTACCAGCAGACCAAGAACCTGCTGGTGAGCTACAGCCCCAAGGCTCTCGGCTTCTTCTGACGATATGGCCAAGCGAGTCGTCGCCACCGCGGCGGCGCTGCAGTTGATCGCGACCCTCGAGGCGAAGCACGGCGCGCTGATGTTCCATCAATCGGGTGGCTGCTGCGACGGCAGCGCGCCGATGTGCTACCCGCTCGGCGAGCTGCTGATCGGCGATGCCGACGTCTTCCTGGGAGAGATCGGCGGCTGTCCGTTCTACATGAGCCGCGCGCAGTTCGCCTACTGGGAGCACACCCAGCTCACCATCGACGTCGTGCCCGGCCGCGGCGGCATGTTCTCGCTGGAAGGCCCCGAGGGACTTCGCTTCCTCACCCGCTCCAGGCTGTATACCGAGAAAGAGCGGGAGGAGCTCGCCAGAGCAGTCGACTGACCGCCGCAGAAGATCTCCTTGGCCCGCATTTCTCACCAGCGTTCGTCGCGAGGCGCGAGGTCGAAGACAAAAGACGCGGGCCACCGACGGTCCGAGAATCCGGAAGCGACGCGTCAGCGGCTACAGCACGCGAAGCGGCGGTCGGCAATCTCGACCTCCCTCGCCGCCGACGGTCCGAGAATCCGGAAGCGACGCGTCAGCGGCTACAGCACGCGAAGCGGCGGTCGGCAATCTCGACCTCCCTCGCCGCCGACGGTCCGAGAATCCGGAAGCGACGCGTCAGCGGCTACAGCACGCGAAGCGGCGATTCCGGATTCTCGGACCGTCGGTGGCGCGCGCCCTTTCGCGGAGCGGACGCAAGAAAAAGGGCCGGCGATCGAGAACTCACTCGATCGGCCGGCCCGTGAAGGAGTGGAATCAGAACGAACGCGGCGGCTTCTCGTCCTCGTTCTGATTCTTCTTGCTCTTCTCCTGTTGCTCCGTCCCCTTGCCCTGCTTCGCTTTCTCGCCCTGCTTGGGCTGCTCGCCCTGCGCCTTGGCCGGAGCCTTGGCCTTCTCGGCGCTCGCCTGCGCGGCCTGGCGCTGGATCTGCTGGCGGGTCTTCAACTGCTCCGCCGTGCGCTCACGCAACACCTTCTGCTCCTGGAGCTCGGCCGCGTGACGCTTCTGTATGTCCTGGGCACTGGCCTTGGGTGTTCCCTGAGCCCCCTTCTCATCGCTCTTGGCCGCTGCCTGCGGTTTGCCCTTGGCCGGACTCTGTGCATTCTCCTGCCGCTGCAGCTGCTCCAACTCGCGCTGCTTCTTCTGCTGGTTCGACTGCAGCTCCTTCTGCTCGCGCACGAACTCCCGTTCGTTGACTTTCTTCGGCGTCGGTTGGGCGCGCGGAGCGACCGCGATCGGCACCTGGGCGTCCTGCTTGCCCGGCTTTGACGTCGCGGGCGGACGATTCGCCGGCGCCTGGGTCGGAGCCGGCGCCTGAGCCTTGCTCTTCGGTTCCTTGGCTGCCTCGCGCCGGAGGCCGGCGTTGTTGCGCTTCGCGACCTTCACCGACTCCAGTTTGGTCTCCGCCGGACGGTAGATGCGCACGACGTCACGCTCGACCGACGAGGCCCGCGAAGAGGTCTGGGCAGCGACGCGAAGGCGCTGCGCCCGCCTGCCGGTCACCCGTTCGACGCGCTCGACCGGCACACCGTGGTTGATCACCCGGTTGTCGACGACGGTGTAGTTGGTGATGTTGGTGGTGTTGTGAATGATGGTGACGTTGCGCGCCTCCGGCACGATGTAGCCGCCGATGCGGGTGTCGAGGAAGCGGCGCTCGTCGACGAAGGCGTAGTTGCGCGGCGCGATCCCGAAGCTGAGATTGAACCCACCGAGCTGAATTCCCACCCGCAGATCGAAGCCGACCGCCGGCGGCAGCGGCGCCCAGCCGATGTAGCCGTTACCCTGCTGCCAGGCCACCCAGGCCGGACCCCAATCGGTGCCGGGCACCCACAACCAGCCGACATAGCGGTCCCAGGCCCAGCGGCCATAGTGATAGGTCGCCCAGCCGAACGGTTCGTAGGAGACCCAGGTCCAGCCGTAGTCGCTTTCGACCCAGCGGCCGACGGAGTAGGGACGCCAACCGGCGTGGACGTGGCGCGGAAACCAGACCCAGCCGTAGTAGGGATGGCGCACCCATTCTCCATAGGGCGAGAGCTCGCCGTAGAAGAACCCGACGTCCACGCCGGGCGACCGCCCGCGGTCGTCGTAGCCACCGTAGGCACCGTTGGGGTCGTTGGGATAGTTGCGATCGTAGCCGTCTCTCGACTGGCGTTCGTACCAGTCTTCCGACTCGTTCCAGTCGTCCTCGTACTGGCCTTGCCAGTTGCCCTGCTCCTGCTGGCCGTATTGTCCAGGCTGTCCCTGACTGCCGGGCGGGCCGTACGGATCCGACTGGCCATAAGCCGCACCGGCGGCAAGTCCCGCCACCAGGGTCCACATCGCAATGCGATTCGTTGTCATCGTTACCTCCATGGGTGAAGCCTCGTCGCGGTCACGCGAGCACGACTCCAAACTAGTCTGCAGGTTCTGTGCCGGGAAGAGCACTTACTACCCGGAAGCCCGTCATCCGGATAGGTAGAAAGTGCGCTTCTCAGCGCCGGGTGTGAGGTCTAGATTTCACGACGGACCTGCACCGGATGCAGGGCCCAGACGCGGATTCGCAAGATTCGCAGGAGATCGATCATGAGCAGCCAGGAAACGCGCGGTACGACGAAAAAACTCACCGGGCAGGTGAAGGAAATGGCCGGCATCCTCACGGGCAACAAGAAGCTGGAGGAGAAGGGCGCGGATCAGCGGGCCGAAGGCGAGGTCCAGGAGACTCTGGGCAAGGCGCGGCGCAAGGTCGGAGAGCTCGTCGACAACATCGCCAAAGCGATCAAGGAGTAGAGCCCGGTGACCATCTCCCTTCCGGCACTCCTCATACTCCTGGTGATCGCCGCGGTCTGCGGCGCTCTCGGCAAGGCCATCGCCGGCGACGTTCGCGGCGGCCTTCTGGTCTCGATCGTCCTGGGGTTCATCGGCGCCCTGCTCGGGCCTTGGGTGGCGGGAAAGCTCTCGCTCCCCGAACCGTTCATGGTCACCATCGGCGGGCACCCGTTCCCGGTCCTCTGGTCGATCATCGGCGCCGCCCTCTTCGTGGCGATCATCCACCTGTTCTCCCGTCGAAGGTGGTGACCCGGCAGCAAGCACTCCGCCCGCGCTGACGCAAGTGAGCGTGGGCGGGAATGCCCCTCAGAGCAGGTTGTGCTCTTCGGCGAAGTTCACCAGCTCGACCCGGCTGGTCAGTCCGAGCTTGCCCATCAGATTGGCGCGATGGTTCTCGACCGTGCGCATCGACAGCGCGAGCAGGCCGGCGATCTGGCGGTTGGTATTGCCCTTGGCGAGCAACCGCAGGACATCGATCTCACGGCTGGTGAGCGGATTCACCGGCGCCCCGCGCCGGTGCTCCGTGGTGACCGGCTGGTGGAGAAGGGCGCGGGTCATGGCGGGATGGACATAGATGTCGCCGCGACTCACGGCATGAATCGCGCGCAGGATCTCGGACTCCTCGGCCCGCTTGATCACATAACCCGCGGCGCCGGTGCGCAGCGCTTCGTGCAGCAGGCCCTCGTCCTCGTGCATGGTGAGGAAGAGCACCTTGACCGCCGGATGCGCCTCCTTCAATCGCTGCGCCACGCGGATGCCGCTCTCGTGCGGCATCGTGATGTCGAGCAGGACGAGGTCGGGGCGCAGCGTCGCGGTGCGGTGCAGGGTCTCCGCACTGTCCGCCGCCTCGCCGACGACCTCGATGCCGGAGTCGGAGCTGAGCAGCGCCCGCAGACCCGAGCGGACGACCGCATGGTCGTCAGCGATCAGAATGCGGATCGGCACTCGCCACCTCCACCACGACCGTCGTCCCGGAGCCGAGCGCGCTCTCCAGGTTCATGCTGCCGCCCAGGGACTCGGCGCGCTCCCGCATTCCGAGGAGGCCGAAGTGTTCTCCGCGCAGGACTTGCCGCGGATCGAATCCGACCCCATTGTCTTCGACCATCACCTTGACCCGGTCGCCGCTGCGTTCCAGCAGAATGTCGACCTGAGTCGCCTGCGCGTGGCGGGCGACGTTGGTCATCGCCTCCTGAACCACCCGGTAGAGCGCCGTCTCCACCCCGCTGGGAAGGCGTTCGTCGGTGAACCCCCGCGCCTTGAAAGACACCGTAAGATTGTATTTGGACGCCGCCAGGCGCGAGTACTGTCGCAGCGCTGCATCGAGCCCCAGGTGATCGAGGCTCGCCGGGCGCAGGTCCGCGGCCAGGCGATGCAGGCCGTCGATGACGGCATCGGTCGTCCGCACGAGCTCCGAAACCCTGCCGGAGACATCCCCTCCATGCTCGATCTCGCGCTCGAGAAGGCGAAGGCCGAAGCGCAGCGACGCCAGCGACTGACCCGCTTCGTCGTGCAGCTCGCGGGAGATACTCCGGCGTTCGCTCTCCTGCGCCTCCACCAGACGGCGCGAGAGCGCCTGCATTCGCAGCGTCGAGGCTTGCATCTGCTCGAAGAGTACCGCGTTCTCGACCGCGACCGAAGCCTGGGACGACATCGCCTCGGCCACCCGTACCTGCTCCTCAGTGAAGGAATCGACCTCGGTCTTGGCCAAGGCCACCAACCCGGCCACCGTGCCGCGCGCGAACAGCGGGACACCCATCCAGCTTCCCGCGAGCGGCTGCTCCGGCGAAAGTCCCCAGTCGGGGTGCGCGCTCAAGTCGGGAATCCGCACCGCGGCGCCGGTGGTCAGGATGCTCTGCACGATCGGGTGATCGGTCGCATTGAAGTTCGGACCTCGCTCGACCGCCACCGGGCCCAACCGGTCGCCGTCGTAGACCGCCCGCACGGACAGGCGCGACGCCTCTTCGAGCAGCATGACGCTGGCGCGATCGAACGGCACCAGCTGCCGCAACCGGTCGAGGAGCGTCACCAGGACGACCTCGCGGTCGAGACTGCGGGTAAGCTCGATGGTCGCCTGGCGCAGCTCCTCGGCCAAGGCCCGGGCGCTGCGCTCGGCCTCATGCGCGAGCCAGCGGTCGGTGACGTCGCGCGCGACCGTCAGAACGGAGATCGGCGCGCTCCCCGACCCGAACTCCGGAACGAGGCGACAGTCGAACTGCCGGATCCCGTCGTGGCCCGCATAAGCGAACTCCAGCCTCTCGGGCCGTCCCGTCTCGAGGACCCTCAGCAACGCTGCGTCCCAACGCTCGACCAACTCGAGCGGCATGCCCAGTTCTCGATTCGTCCTGCCGAGAAAGTCCTCGGCAGGACGGCCGGTGACGAGCCGCACCGAGGGGCTCACATAGAGGTGGCGCAGATCCGCGCTGAAGCGCGCGATGACGTCGGGTATGTTCTCGACCAGCGCCTGGAAGAGCTCGCCGGCCATCTTCGAGCTGCCCTTCTCCGCCAGCACCTCTTCCTTCAGCCCTTCGCGCTCGACGGCGTGGCGCGTCGAGCGCCGGAGCTCACGCGCCGAGATCTGACCCTTGACGAGGTAGTCTTCCGCGCCCTGGTGCAACGCCTCGAGCGCCAGCGACTCGTCGTCCAGGCCGCTCAGCACCACCACCGGAATCCTCGGCGCGGCGAGTTTGACCCGCCGCAACGTCTCCAGTCCCTGGGCATCCGGCAGACCGAGGTCGAGCAGAATCAGGTCGACCCCACAGTGCGCGAGGTGCTTCTCCGCCGCAGCCAGGCTCTCGACGTGCGTGCATTCGATGCCTTGGGCGCCCCCCTCGCTGATCATCTCGCGCAGCAGGCGGGCGTCGCCGGCGTTGTCTTCGACCAGGAGCAATCTCTGGATCGGGTGGTCCACCCGGCCAGACAATGGCTTGTTCATGTGAGCCCCCGGAGTTCTCGCCTGGTTCGACAGGTGGAATTTCACCGGCCCCGGTACAGGCGCCGGCGAAGGCGCGCCGAGCCACGGCAGGGTTCATCCACGATGCCGAGAAGGTGCGCGGCTATTGAGTCTACTCCTTCCGCAAACCGAGCTCTCCTTCAACCCCGCTCCGGCGAGATCACGCGAGGTCGAAGCGATCGAGGTTCATCACCTTGGTCCAGGCTGCGACGAAATCATGGACGAACTTTTCGCTTGCGTCCGCGCTGGCGTAGACCTCGGCCAGGGCACGCAGCTGGGAGTTCGAACCGAAGATGAGATCGACCCGGGTGCCGGTCCACTTGAGCTCGCCGGTCTGGCGATCGTGCCCTTCGAAACAGTCTTCAGAGCCCGCGACCGCCTTCCACTCCGTGCCCATGTCGAGCAGGTTCAGGAAGAAGTCGTTGGTCAGCGCCTCCGGCCGCGTGGTGAAGACGCCGTGCCGGGCCTCGCCGACGTTCGTCTTCAGGACGCGCATGCCGCCCACGAGCACCGTCATCTCGGGCGCGGTCAGCGTCAGCAACTGTGCCCTATCGACCAGCATCGCCTCGGCCGACACGCTGTAGCTCCCCTTGAGGTAGTTGCGGAAGCCATCGGCGATCGGTTCGAGCACGGCGAAAGAGTCCGCATCGGTCTGTTCCTGCGCGGCGTCCATGCGTCCCGGTGTGAAGGGAACCGTCACCGCATGACCGGCATTTTTCGCCGCCTGCTCGACGCCTGCGCACCCGGCCAACACGATCAGATCCGCCAGCGAGACCTGCTTGCCGCCGGACTGGGCGCCGTTGAACTCGCCCTGGAGGCGCTCCAGCATCTGGAGAACCTTCGCCAACGGCTCGGGCTGGTTGACCTCCCAATCCTTCTGCGGTGCCAGGCGGATGCGGGCGCCGTTCGCCCCGCCGCGCTTGTCGGAGCCGCGGAAGGTGGAGGCCGACGCCCAGGCGGTCGACACCAGTTGCGAGACCGACAGGCCCGACGCCAGAATCTTGCTCTTGAGGGAGGCGATGTCCCGCGCATCGATCAACTTGTGGTCGACCGCGGGGATGGGGTCCTGCCAGAGAAGCTCCTCGGCAGGCACTTCCGGGCCGAGATAGCGGGCGCGCGGGCCCATGTCGCGGTGGGTCAGCTTGAACCAGGCCCGGGCGAAGGCATCGGCGAACTGGTCCGGGTTCTCGAAGAAGCGCCGCGAGATCTTCTCGTAGGCCGGATCGAACCGCAGGGAGAGATCCGTGGTCAGCATGGTCGGCGCGTGACGCCTGGACGGGTCGTGGGCGTCCGGAATGGTGCCGGCGCCGGCACCACCCTTCGCGACCCACTGGTGGGCGCCGGCCGGGCTCTTCGTGAGCTCCCATTCGTAGCCGAACAGGTTCCAGAAGAAGTTGCCGCTCCACCTCGTCGGCGTGCTGGTCCAGGTGACCTCCAGACCGCTGCTGATCTGATCGCCGCCCTTGCCGGTGCCGAAGCGGCTCTTCCAGCCCAGTCCCTGTTCCTCGATGCCGGCGGCTTCGGGCGCGGGGCCCACCAGCGCCGCATCGCCGGCCCCGTGGCACTTGCCGAAGGTGTGACCGCCGGCAATGAGCGCCACCGTCTCTTCGTCATCCATCGCCATGCGCGCGAAGGTCTCGCGGATGTCCCTGGCCGCAGCGAGCGGATCCGGGTTGCCGTCCGGGCCTTCCGGATTGACGTAGATCAATCCCATCTGCACCGCCGCGAGCGGATTCTCGAGATTCCGGTCGCCGGAGTAGCGCTTCTCGCCGCCCAGCCAGGTGCCCTCGGAGCCCCAGTAGGTGGCCTCTTCCGGCTCCCAGACGTCCGCACGCCCGCCGCCGAAACCGAAGGTCTTGAATCCCATCGATTCGAGCGCGACGTTGCCGGCGAGGATCATGAGGTCGGCCCATGAGATCTTCCGGCCATACTTCAGTTTGATCGGTCCGAGCAGCCGGCGCGCCTTGTCGAGGTTGACGTTGTCGGGCCAACTGTTGAGCGGGGCGAAGCGCTGGTCGCCGCTGCCCGCGCCGCCGCGGCCGTCGGCGATGCGGTAGGTGCCCGCGCTGTGCCAGGCCATGCGAACGAACAGCGGTCCATAGTGGCCGAAATCCGCCGGCCACCACCCCTGCGAGTCGGTCATCAGCGCCAGCAGATCCTTCTTCACCGCCGCCAGGTCGAGAGTCTTGAATTCTGCGGCGTAGTCGAAGCCCTCGCCCATCGGATCGGACAGGGACGAGTGCTGGTGCAGGACTCTCAGATTGAGCTGGTTCGGCCACCAGTCCTGGTTCGATCTTCCAGTTCCGGCGGCAGGATGGAAGGGGCATTTCGCTTCGCTTGACATGGGTTCCTCCTCTGACAGTTTGAAGCCAACGACTCGGTCCGATCTGGAGTCCGAGGGTCGATCTCAGGCGGCGGTCCTGCAGGGGTATTGTCTCGCTTCTGTCTCCTGCAAGCACGCATCGTGCAGGAAAATCGTGCAGGAAATCGCCTCTCGCCGCAAGTCCCGGGGGCCGCGATCGAGGACAGCGCAGCGGGTCGGTCGCGCTGACCTCGCGGATGAGCTGTGGCCCTCGACGCGGTCGGGGGCGCAGCCAGGCAAGACCCCGCGCGGGGTCAGGGCTGCGGCGCGGCCGCGGCGACGGGCAGGAACATCGGCGCCCCCGGACCGAGCGGTAGCTCGAGCAGCACCCAGCCCACGAACAGTAGGCTCCAGCCGATCCAGAAGACGAAGGTGTAGGGCAGCATCGTCGCCACCACGGTGCCGAGCCCGGCCTTGGGCTCGTACTTCTGGACGAAGGCGATGATCAGCGCGAAGTAGCTCATCATCGGCGAGATGATGTTGGTCACGCTGTCGCCGACGCGGTAGGCGGCCTGGGTGAGCTCGGGGCTGTAGCCCAGGAGCGCGAACATCGGCACGAAGACCGGCGCCATGACCGCCCACTTCGCCGAGGCGCTGCCCATGGCGAGGTTGATCACCGCCGCGAGCAGGATGAAGGCTAGGAGCAGCGGAATTTCGTGCAGCCCCGCGCCGCGGAGGAAGTCGGCGCCGCGCACCGCGAAGATCAGTCCCAGGTTCGTCCAGTTGAAGAAGGCGACGAACTGCGCGGCGAAGAAGACCAGGACGAGATAGCCGCCCATGGTCGACATCTGCTGGCTCATCCCCTTGATCACATCGGCGTCGTTCTTGACCGTGCCGGCGCCGACGCCATAGGCCACTCCGAGCATCGTCCCGGCGAGGAAGATCACGGTCACGATGCCGGAGAGGAACGGCGAGTGGATGATGCTCCCGGTCTCGACCTGGCGCAGGAACCCCTGGGCGGGCAGCAGCCCCCAGAGCAGAACGGCGGCGATGCCGGCGAGGGTGAAGAAGGCGAACTTCAGGCCGCGCTTCTCGGCCGGCGTCAGCCGCTGGAGCTCGGGCGCCTGGACTTCGCCCTTGTAGGCGCCGAAGCGCGGCGCGACGATGCGCTCGGTGACCCAGGTGCCGAGCGCCGAGATCACGAACGTCGAGGCGACCATGAAGTAGTAGTTGCAGGCCGGGTTGACCTCGTAGCCGGGCAGCACGATGCGCGCCGCCTCCTGCGTGAGGCCCGAGAGCAGCGGGTCGACCGTGCCGAGCAGGAGGTTGGCGCTGTAGCCACCCGACACGCCGGCGAAGGCCGCCGCCATGCCGACGACCGGATGGCGGCCGACCGCCTGGAAGATGATGCCGGCGAGCGGGATGAGGAGAACGTACCCGACCTCGCTGGCGGCGTTCGACATGACGCCGCAGAAGACGATCGCCAGGGTCAGGAGCTTGCGCGGAGCGCCGAGCACGAGCAGCCGCAGCAGAGCGCCGATGAAGCCGCTCGACTCGCAGATGCCGATGCCGATGAGGGCCACCAGCACCGTGCCGAGCGGCGCGAAGCCGGTGAAGTTGGTCACCGTCTGGCGCAGGATCCGGTGCAGGCCGTCGATCGACAGCAGCGAGACCGGGCGGACCGCCTCGCCGGTGACCGGGTGCATCGCCGCCAGATCGAGCCGCAGCGCGATGTCGGAGGCGACGATGATGAAGAGCGCCAGCAGCGCGAACAGCGTCGCGGGATGCGGCAGGGCGTTCCCGGTGCGCTCGACGCCGGAGAGAAAGCGGTCGAGCGCCGAGCGCTTCGCGTCCGGCTTGGGTGCTGCGGCCGTCTCGGTCATCGGCGCATCGTAAGGAACCGCGCCGCCGCACGCAAGGTCGAACCGCGCTCAGAGATCGAGAGGAGACTTCTCCGTTGCGGCCGCCTGCACCGCGGCCTCGCGACGGGCGAGCGTCCGCCGGGCGTAGCGGACGAGCAGCACGAGGACGACCAGGGCCGCGGCGAGCGCACCCAGGAGCGCCCAGGGCAACCGCCCCTCGGCGAGGCCCTGGGTGAAGGCGTCGGCGCCGACCACGTAGAGGACCGTCCCGGGCAGCATGCAGAGCCACGACCAGAAGAGGTAGGTTCCGAACGGCACCCGGGTGAGGCCGAAGCCGTAGTTGAGCAGATTGAACGGGAAGATCGGCACCAGCCGGGTGATCGCCACGATGATCGCGCCATGGCGCTCGGTCAGGGCGTCGAGCTGGCGGAACTTCTCGTTGCCTGCGAGTCCGCGCGCGACCGCATCGCGCGCGAACCAGCGCGCCAGGGCAAAGGCGCCGGCGGCGCCCAGCGTCGACCCGATGCTGACCAGCACGACGCCCATCACCGATCCGAACATCGCCCCCGCGGCAACGGTCAGCACCGAAGCCGGCAGCGCCACGGTCGTCGCGACGCCGTAGATCAGCACGAAGACGACCGCGCCGAGCGGCCCCAGCGCGAGGATCCAGGCGCGCAGCTCGACCAGCCGATCGCCCACCCCGAAGACCTTGAAGGCGACCACGATCGCCGCCAGGGCGACGACGAGCAACACCGGCTTCAGCCAGCCCCGGCGGAGGGCGGCGGCTGCCGCAGCACTCTCCACACCTGTCCCTCTTCCCGACTCGCTCACGATCCATCCCCCCTGAAGAACGGTCCAGGTCCTGACGCCGGTACCTTCGATGCGCATTCCTCGTCCGACAGCCCGGTCTGGTTACCGCCCCGGCGCTACGTCGGACAGCGCCGGGCCTCCAGCTGGATTGAGCGCTACGATCTCTTCGCGATGCGTAACCACTGCCACCCCCCCGCCACCGCCAGCGCGAACGACGAACCGGCCGCGAAATGATGACCCGGAGGCTGATTCTCGTGGGCGGCGGACACGCGCACGTCCATATTCTGGCCCGCGCTGCCTGCGCGCCCCTGTCGGAAGTCGAGCTGATTCTAATCTCGCCCTTCGCGCGCCACCACTACTCCGGGATGGTGCCGGGATTCCTGCAGGGAACCTACGGCGAGGCCGACCTGGCATTCGATCTTCCCGCGCTCGCCGCGCGCGCCGGCGCGCGCTTCATCGCGGCCGCGGCCGAGCGCATCGACTCTGCCGCTCGCACCGTCCACATCGGCGACGAGCGGCTCGGCTACGATCTCCTCTCGCTCGACGTCGGCTCCGAGCCCGCAGGCCTCGCGACGCCGGGTGTGCGCGAGAACGCGTGGAGCATCCGTCCCATGAGCCGCGCCGTGGCCCTGCGCCAGCGTGCCGAGGAGCTCTTCGCCGCCGGGCGAAGCCGCGCCGTCATCGTCGGGGGCGGCGCCGCCGGTCTCGAGGTCGCGCTGGCGCTCGAGCGGCTCGCCCGCCAGTTCCACCTCCAGACCGGCGGCGCCGAGCCCAGCGTGACGATTGTCGAAGCCGCCCCGTGGATCCTGCCGGAGTTCTCCGCGCCGGTGCGCCGCATCGGCGAGCGACGGCTCGCCGCGCGCGGCGTCCGGGTGCGCGCCGGCAGACGGGCAGCCGCGGTCAGGCCGGACGGGGTCGAGCTCGACGACGCAACGGTCGAGCCGTCCGACCTCACGCTGTGGCTCGCGGGAGCGGCACCACCGCGGCTCCTCGCCGCGTCGGACCTGCCGCAGGACCGCCAGGGCTACCTGCTCGTCGATCCGACCCTGCGCGCGGTCGACGGGTCGGCGGTCTTCGGCGCCGGCGACTGCATCGGCATCACCGGCTACCCCGGGCTCGCCAAGGCCGGCGTCTACGCCGTCCGTGAGTCTCCGGTGCTCGACTTCAACCTGCGCGCCGTGCTCGCCGGGAGGCCGCTGCATAGCTACCGCCCGCAAAGGAGCTTTCTCGCGCTGATGAACAGCGCCGACGAGCGGGCGATCTGGCGCTGGCACGCGCTGGCCGGGCATTCCCGCACCGCCTGGTGGATCAAGAATCGCATCGACCGCGCCTACGTGCGCCGCAATCAGCACCCCTGCCCGAGCGCGCCGCCGGAGGCCCGATGATCGCCGCCCCGGCGCTGCGAGAGACCTTCTGACAGACTGGAGCCGAGACCTCTCCATGACCCCTGCCAGGACATCGCCACTGCCCGTGCTGCACGCGCTCCTCCGGGACGCCACCTTCGACGACGCCCTGAGCCGGAACGGGCTGGGTACGCTCAACCGCGCCCGGGTGACGACGCTGCAGGTCAACGCCGGGCGGCTGTGCAATCTGGCCTGCCATCATTGTCATGTCGAGGCCGGTCCGAAGCGCACCGAGGCGCTCTCCGCGGCGGTCGCCGACCGGCTGCTCGAGCTGCTCGCCGCGAGCCCCGAGATCACCGTCCTCGACCTGACCGGCGGCGCGCCCGAGATGAATCCCGAGTTCCGGCGTCTGGTCGAAAGCGCTCGCGCGCTGGGGAGGCGGGTCATCGACCGCTGCAATCTCTCGATCCTCGAACAGCCGGGCTACGAGGACCTCGCCGGTTTCCTCGCCACCCAGGAGGTCGAGATCGTCGCCAGTCTCCCCTGCTACACGGCAGGCAACGTCGACCAGCAGCGCGGACGCGGCACCTTCGACGACAGCATCGCGGCTCTGCGGCGGTTGAACGCGCTCGGGTATGGCAGGCCCGGCTCGCCGTTGCGCCTCGATCTGGTCTACAACCCGCTCGGGCCCTCGCTTCCGCCGGCGCAGCAGGCGCTCGAGCTCGACTACAAACGCGAGCTGGGCGAGCGCTTCGGCATCGAGTTCCATCACCTGATCACGATCACCAACATGCCGATCCGCCGCTTCGCCGAGCAGCTGGCGCGCCTCGGGAAGAGCGCGAGCTACCAGGCGCTGCTCGTCCGGCAGTTCAACCCGGCGACCGTCGACGGCCTGATGTGCCGCAGCCAGGTGAGCGTCGACTGGAACGGCGACCTCTACGACTGCGACTTCAACCTGATGCTCGAGCTGCCGCTGCCGTCGGGCGAAGGGGCCGTGCGCCGCACGATCTGGGACGTCGCGCGACTGGAGGACCTCTCCGGCAGCACCATCGCCACCGCCGGTCACTGCTTCGGTTGCACCGCCGGCGCCGGCTCGAGCTGCTCGGGAGCGCTCGCCTGAACCGGCAGCAGCCCGGAGCATCGAACGCCCGGCCCGACAGGCGGTGAGCGGCGGCGGTCCGCCAGCCGACGCCAGGCGGGTGGACTAGGTCCGCTGGCTGGTTGCCGTGCCGCGCGCCAGGCCTGTCGAGGCAGGGGTCTCGCGCGGCCGCCGGTGGCGCTGCGCGCGAAGCCCCGGCACCGCGGAACGGATTCCAGTGGCCAGCAGACGGGCGAACTGCTCCGGCGGCAGCGGCTCGCTGAACAGGAATCCCTGGGCCTCGTCGCACTTCTGGTCCTGGAGGAAGGCGAGCTCCTCCGCGGACTCGACGCCCTCGGCGACCACCCGCATTCTCAGGCTCCGTGCCATGCTGATGATGGCGCTCACCATGCTGGACTCGTCGGGCGTGGTGGAGATCTGGCGCACGAACGACTGGTCGATCTTGAGTGAGTCGATCGCAAACTTGCTCAAGTAGCTCAAGCTCGAGTAGCCGGTGCCGAAGTCGTCGACCGCGAGCTGGACGCCGCTCGCCCGGAGCGTCTTCAGCAGCGCCTGGGTCGTTACGGCGCGTTTCATCAGCACGCTCTCGGTCAATTCGAGCTCGAGTGATCGCGGTTCGAGTCCGGTCTCCGCCAGGACGGCGAAGACGCCGTCGAGAAAGCGCTCGTCGCCGAACTCGATCGCCGAGATATTGACCGCCATCGTCTTGAAGGGCAGGCCGGCATCCACCCAGGCGCGGGCCTGCCCGCAGGCCTCGCGCAGCACCCAACGGCCGAGTTCCAGGATCAGTCCGCAATCCTCGGCTACCGGAATGAACTGCGCCGGAGCGACCGACCCGCGCGTCGGATGCGTCCAGCGCAGAAGCGCCTCCGCGCCGGTGATTCGCCCACTGCCCAGGTCGACCTTCGGTTGGTAGTGCAGCGTGAGCTCGCGTCGTTCCAGGGCGCGGCGAAGACTCTCCTCGATCGACTGGCGCTCCATCGCGCGCACGTACATCGCCGGCTTGAAGAACTTGTATCCCTGCCGGCCGTTCGCCTTCGCCTGATACATGGCGGTATCGGCGTTCTTGATCAGGGTCTCTGCATCCAGACCATCGTCGGGATAGACGCTCACACCGATGCTCGCCGTGACGTGCAGATCGTGCAGGTCGATGGAATGCGGCTCTGCGAGTGTCTGCAGCATCCTTCTCGCGGTGATCGCTGCGTCCTCCCACTTCTCCACTTCGGAGAGCAGCACGACGAACTCGTCGCCTCCCTGCCGGCTGACCGTGTCCGTCTCGCGCACACAGGCCACCAGACGGTTGGCGATCGACTGCAGCAGCTTGTCGCCGATCGAATGGCCCAGCGAATCGTTGATGTGCTTGAAGCCATCCACATCCAGGAAGAGCACCACGACCTTGTTCCCGTGCCGCGGCGCCTGGGCGATCGCCTGGCCCACCCGGTCGTTCAGGAGGATCCGATTGGGCAGACCGGTGAGGAGATCATGCTCGGCGGAATGGGTCATCTGCAGCGCCATCGCCCGAGCGGTGCTCACGTCGCGAAAGACGACGACCGCCCCGGCGGCCTTCCTTTCGCGGTCATGGATCGGGGCGGCCGAGCCCTCGATCGGAATCTCGCTGCCGTCCCTCCGGATGAGGATCCAGCTCGGCGGCAGGTGCATGGTCTGATCCAGGTCGACTGCCAGCGGCATCGGACTACGGGAGACCTCCCGGCTCATGCCGTCCAGAATCCGCAGGACCTCGGCCATGGGCCGGCCCGCCGCTTCACCGAAGGACCAGCCGGTTGCCTTCTCTGCGACGAGATTGAGGAACGTGATCCTGCCCGCAATGTCGGTGCAGACCACGGCGTCGCCGATGCGACTTGAGCGAGACCTGGGCCCGTTCCTTCTCGGCGAACAGGGCCTCTTCGAGGCTCTTGCGTTCGATGGCGTAGCGCAGGGCCCGCAGCACTCCGCGGGTCTCGATGTGGCCCTTCACGAGATAGTCCTGCGCGCCTTCGTGCAACGCCGCCAGAGCCAGCGACTCGTCGTCCAGTTCCGTCAGCACCACCAGCGGGAACGCGTGGCGCTGCGGCGTGCGCCCGCCGCACCGCTTCCAGGCCCTGGGCATCGGGCAACCCCAGGTCGAGCAGGATGAGATCGACCGCGCTCTCCGCCAGGAACGCTCTCGCGCGTCATGCCATGCACTCCACGAGTGTCACTTCCGTGTCGCGCAGAGCCCCCGTCATCGAGCATCTCGCGGAGCAGACGGGCGTCTCCCGGGTTGTCTTCGATGAGGAGAAGTCGCTGCAGCGATTCTCGGTCATCCGGCCTCTCGCCGCTGCGGCAGCTTCGCCTTCGTCAGCCAGAAATCGTTGATGCTCCGCACCAGGCTCTCGAAGGCGTCCAGCTGCACGGGCTTGCTGAGATAGCAGTTCGCCTGCAGCTGATAGCTGTTCGCGATATCCGCCGCCGACTCGGAAGTGGTCAGGATGACAGTCGGAATCACCCTCAGGCGGTCGTCCCCCTTGATCTGGGCCAGAACCTCGCGGCCGTCCATTCTGCGGAAGGTTGAGATCCAGCAGAACCAGGTCCGGGAATGGGGCGTCGTGGTGTTCCGCCTCGCGCCGCAGAAAGGCCATCGCTTCGACACCGTCGGAAGCCACATGCAGGCGAACCGACTCGTTGGCGTCGCGGAAGGCCTCCTGCGTCAGCCGGACATCACCGGGGCTGTCTTCGACCAAAAGAACCTGAAGGGGCATGGTTTTCTCGCTGATGGTGTTGCTCAATCGTCTGGTCTCTGCTGCGGCAACTTGACCTTGGTCAGCCAGAAGTCGTTGATGCTCCTGCACCAGGTTCTCGAACGCGTCCAGTTGCACCGGCTTGCTGAGGTAGCAGTTCGCCTGCAGTTGGTAGCTATTCACAATGTCCGCCTCCGCCTCGGAGGTGGTCAGGATGACCGTGGGGATGGTCCTGAGGTTCTGGTCCTCCTTGATGCGGGCCAGAACCTCGCGGCCGTCCATCCGCGGGAGATTCAGATCCAGCAGGATGAGGTCCGGGCGTGGAGCCTGCTCGTTCGCCCCCTCGCGGCGCAGAAAAGCCATGGCCTCGACGCCGTCGGCGGCCACGTGCAGGTGAATGGCCATGTTGGCCAGATGCGCGGACATGTTGGCGTCACGAAAGACCTCCTGGGTCAACCGAACATCGCCCGGGCTGTCCTCGACCAGCAGAACGTCTAAGCGCATCTTCTCTCCTCGAAGAGCATTCAGCATTCACTTTCACTTCCCGCCAAGGAAAAGCGAAAGGTGGAGCCCTGTCCTGGTTGCGACTCGACAGTGATACTGCTGCCGTGCCGCTCGGCGATCTTCTTGCAGATCGCCAATCCGATTCCCGTGCCGGCGAACTCCTCCCGCTTGTGCAAGCGCTGAAACATGCCGAAGATTCTGTCGAAGTACTGCGGATCGATTCCCAGGCCGTTGTCGCGCACCGAGAACATCCACTTCTGGTCGCCATTCCTGACCGCCGAGACATGCACCCTCGGAACGCCTGGACCCTGATACTTGATCGCGTTGCCGACCAGATTCTGAAATAGCTGGACAAGCTGCGTCTCGTCCGCCAGGACGTTGGGCAGGGCATCGTGCGTCACGACTGCGCCCTTCTCTTCGATGGCGCCACGCAGATTGACCAGCGCCTGTTCCAGGGCTCTTTCGCTGGCGGTCTCGACCAGGTCCTTGCCCTTCGTCCCGACCCGCGAATAGGTCAGCAGGTCCTGGATCAGCCGCTGCATCCGGCTGGCGCCGTCCACCGCGAAGGCAATGAACTCGTCGGCGTCTGAGTCGAGCTTGCCCTTGTACCGTTTCGACAGCAGCTGCGTGTAGCTCGCGACCATCCGCAGCGGCTCCTGCAGGTCGTGCGAGGCGATATAGGCGAACTGTCCCAACTCCTCGTTCGAGCGCTTCAGTTCGTCCACCTTCTGCAGCAGCTGCGCTTCGGCCTCCTTTCGCCGGCTGATGTCGCGGATCGCCGCCGTCACCAGGATCCCCTCGGCGCCCTCGCGCGGGGAGAGCATGATCTCGATCGGAAACTCCGTGCCGTCTTTCCGGCGCCCGCTGAGCTCGATGCCCGTGCCGATCTGCTGGGCGAGCGCCTCGGCCGCCGTGCGCGTGCCGTCGGCGATCAGCCGCTCGGCGAAACCCTCCGGAATGAGTCGCTTCACCGGCTGGCCGAGGAGCTCGTCGCGGCGATAGCCGAACTGCTTTTCCGCCTGGACATTCAGCAGGACGATCTCCCCGCCGGTGTTCACCACCACCATCGCGTCCGGCGCGGCTTCGAGCAGCCCGCGGTACCTGGCCTCGGACTCCTTGCTCGCGCTGAGATCGCGGCTGATCTCGGAGAACCCGCGCAGCTTGCCTTCCCGGTCGTGCAACGCCGCGAGCGTGACATGGGCCAGGAACTGCGACCCGTCTCGCCGCATGCGGATGGCCTGTTCCTCGTGCCTGCCGCTCGCCGCGGTCATCCGGAGGAGCTCTTCCGGCCAACCGCGCTGGACATCCTCCGGCGGAAAGAAACAGGCGAAGTTGCGACCGAGAATCTCGCCGGCCGGGTAGCCCTTGGTTTTCTCGGCACCGGCATTCCAGCTCAGCACGAGGCCCTTGGGGTCGATCATGAAGATCGCGTAGTCCCGCACGCCGTCGAGGAGCATCCGGTATTTCTCTTCACTCTCCCGCAGCTCTTCCTCGACTGCCCGTCGCCGCGAGCTGTCGCGGTGGACGCTCACGAATGCGCCGACGACGACCAGCAGGCCCACGAGGTCACCGAAGATCAGCACAGACTTCGCCTGGCGCAGGCGCAGCTGCGCATCCGCGCTGCGCAGCGCCAGCAAACGCCACTCTTCGTCTCGCAGAGTGCCGACGACCCCTTCGAGCTCCTGCATGAGACGCTGGCCCGTTCCCGTCCCGACAGCCGCGGCCGCCGCTTCGAGCCCGCTCCGCCGGCGCAGTTCGATGACCTGTTCGCCGAACTGGATCTTCTGTTCGACAAGACTCCCGAGCGCTGCGAGGTGCCGCTTCTGTCCCGGGTTGTCCGCGACCAGCCTGCGCACATCATCCGCGTCTTGACTGGACCTCTCGACTCCGGACTGGAAGGTCGGGAGATAGGACGCCTCGCCGGTCAGGGCGAATCCACGCGCGCTCGACTCGACGCTCTGGGTCGCGGCGAGCAGGCCCTGGAGGCTCTCGAGAACCTCGTGCGTATGCCGCACCCTCTGCTCGCTGTCCTCGGAGAGCACCAGCCCGCGATGGGAGACGATCCCCGCGGCGAGCAGGGTCAGGATGGCGACGACGAGGGCGATCAGCGCAGCCCGATTCACGAGAGTCCTGGGCATTCTTCCCTTCACTCCAGAGTCGCGACCGCCCGAACGGAAGACGGCAGCGACGGACTGCGCCCGGCTGGACGAGGTGCGCGATCGCAGCGGGACGAATCCAGGCCGAGTGCGGTCCCGGCCACGGCGCCTGCAGCGAACTCACGCTTCGTTCTCGCCGCAGGATGAATCTATGGTTCCGCCGACCTGTCGTGAAGCGCAATTTCTACCCCGGACCGTCGCGGAGTGTCAGTAGAAACTACGCAGTTGCCGAACCGGCCCCGGTCGGGTCGCTCTCCGCTTCCCGGGCGCTCTCGCGGAATACCACGAGCAACGACCAGGCGACGGCGAAGACCGCCGGGCCGACCAGCAGTCCGACGAGCCCGAAGACCTTCAGCCCACCGAGAACCGCGAAGAAGACCACCAGCTCGTGCATGCCGGTGCGGCCGCCGACCAGCCGCGGGCGCAGGATGTTGTCGATCGTGCCGATGACCAGCGCGCCGACCGCGCACAGCGCGATCGCCTTGCCGGCGTGCCCCGTGACGAGGAGCAGGATCGCCGCCGGCAGCCAGACGGCGCCGGAGCCGATCATCGGGATCATGGCGAAGAAGGCCATGACGACGCCCCAGAGAATCGGCGAAGGCAGGCCGAGGATGGCGAACATCACCCCTCCGAGAGCGCCCTGCAGGCAGGCGACCACGATGACTCCCAGCACGGAGGCATGGATGACCTCCACCGTCCGCGCCATCAGAAGATCGCTCTGGCGCGCCGAGAGCGGCAGCAGGCCGCGCAGGGCCGCCGCGAAGCGCTCGCCGTCACGCAGGAGATAGAACAGGCTGAAGACGATGAAAACGAGCTCGACCACTCCCTGAAGGACGCTCCCCACGAGGCCGAAGGTGCGCTTGACCAGGGTCTCGCCGATCTGGTTGAGGCTCGCCTGGACGCGCTCGGCGTCGATCCGCGCGACGAACGGGAAGCGCGCTTCGAGATCGGCGCGCCAGGCCGTCGCGCGGGCGTTCAGCAGCGGATCGGAGATCCACTCGTTCCACTTCCCGGGCGCCTGATCGATGAGATTGCCGACCTCGCCGACGACGGCGAGCGACAGTCCGGCGAGCGGCAGCAGCACCGACACGAGGGCGACGATGAGGGTGACGGACGCCGCCAGGTTGGGCCGCCGGGTGCGCTTCAGGAGCCAGCGATAGAGCGGCGCGAACATCAGAGCCAGCACGACCGCCCACAGGATCACCGACGCAAACGGCTGCAGAATCCGCCAGCAGAGGTAGACCGCGATTCCGGTCAATGCCGCCAGCAGGAGCCAGATGGCGCGCGCGTGCGCGCCGCGCGCCCCGGTCTCGACCTCTCCCCTGGAAATCTTCATCCCACCTCCGAGCGCGCGGGCACCGCGGCGCCGCTCTTGCCTGCGTCCCGAACCTAGTATGTCGCGGCCCCGCCGGGAAGCGCGATTTCTACTCCCGGACCGCATCGACAACTGGGTAGTAACTACAGAGTTGTCGGGGCAGAAGAGAAGGCACGCGGAGCGGCGTACGATTGCCGCATGGCGCCGGTCCGATCGAAAGCCCGCAGACTCCTCCTCCTCGGGGGCGGGCATGCCCACGTCCACGTTCTCGCCCGCGCGGCGCGCGTGCCGCTGGCCCCCGCGAGGGAGCTCGCGCTGACGTTGGTCTCGCCGTACGAGCGCCACCTCTACTCGGGGATGGTGCCTGGATACCTGCAGGGGACCTACGCCGAGACCGACCTCACGTTCGATCTTCGCGCCCTCGCGGCGCGCGCCGGCGCGCGGTTCATCGTGGCGGCCGCCGACCGGATCGACGCCGCGGCGCGGGTGGTCGAGGTCGCCGGCCAGCGGCTCTCCTACGATCTGCTGTCGCTCGACATCGGATCCGAGCCCGCCGGCCTTTCCACGCCCGGCGTCCGCGAGCATGCCTGGACCGTGCGACCGATGAACCGCGCGGTCGCGCTGTGCCGGCGCGCCGAGGACCTCTTTGCCGCCGCACGCGGCCGGGAGGTCGCCCTCACCGTCGTCGGCGGCGGCGCCGGCGGTCTCGAGGTGGCGCTGGCGCTGGCGCGGCTCGGTCGGGAGCGGGGGAAGCTACCGGCGGTGACGATCGTCGAAGCCGCGGCGGGAGTGCTGCCGGAGTTCGACCCGCGCGTGCGGCGCATCGCCGAGCGCGTCCTCGCGGCGCGCGGACTGCGGGTGCTCGCCGGTCGGTCGGTCGCCGCGGTCGAGCCCGAGGGTGTGGCGCTCGACGACGGCAGGCGCCTGCGCTCGGACCTGACGGTCTGGATCGCCGGCGCGGCTGCACCCCGCCTCCTCGCCGATTCCGTCGTTCCCAGGGATCCGCGCGGCTACCTGCTGGTCGACTCGACCCTGCGTGCCGTCGACGGCTCCCCGATCTTCGGCGCCGGCGACTGCATCGGCATCGCAGGCACCCCGGCGCTCGCCAAGGCCGGGGTCTACGCGGTCCGCGAGGCGCCGATCCTCGAGCACAATCTCCGCGCTGCGCTCGCTCACGCCCCCTCTGCAGGCCAGCCGCAGCGCTACCGCCCGCAAGCGGACTTCCTCGCCCTGATCAACACCGCCGACGGCCGCGCGCTCTGGCGCTGGCATGGCCTCGCCGGGCACTCGCGATTCGCCTGGTGGCTCAAGGACCGCATCGACCGCGCCTTCCTGGCGCGCTACTCGGCGGCGCCGTGAGCGGGAGATCTGAGCGCAATTGCTGAGAAGATGGCGCCTCCATGAACCCGACCTCCCCCTCCCGGCTCCCAGTCCTGCCTCCCGAGGCCGGCGACCCGTCCTTCGACCTCGCGCTGCGCGCGCACGGGCTGGGCGCGCTGACGCGCGGCCGGGTGACGACACTGCAGGTCAACGTCGGGCGGCTGTGCAACCTCGCCTGCCATCATTGCCATGTCGAGGCGGGCCCGAAGCGCACCGAGGCGCTCTCCGCTGAGGTCGCCGACCGGCTGCTCGTGCTGCTCGCGGCGAACCCGGGAGTCGAGGTCCTCGACCTGACCGGCGGCGCCCCCGAGATGAATCCGCAGTTCCGGCGCCTGGTCAGCGGCGCTCGCGCGCTGGGGAGGCGGGTGATCGACCGCTGCAATCTCACCATCCTCGAGATGCCGGGCTACGAGGACCTCGCCGGATTCCTCGCCAGCGAGCAGGTCGAGATCGTCGCCAGCCTCCCCTGCTACACCGAGGGCAACGTCGACCAGCAGCGCGGGCGCGGCACCTTCGACGACAGCATCGCGGCGCTGCAGCGGCTGAACGCGCTGGGTTACGGGAAGGCGGGCAAGCCGGGCAAGCCGGGCAAGCCAGGCAAACCGGGCTCGGCGCTGCGCCTCGATCTGGTCTACAACCCGCTGGGGCCGTCGCTGCCGCCGGCGCAGGCGGCTCTCGAGCTCGACTACAAGCGCGAGCTCGGCGAACGCTTCGGCATCGAGTTCCATCACCTCATCACGATCACCAACATGCCGATCCGCCGCTTCGCCGAACAGTTGGCGCGGCTCGGCAAGACGGCGGCCTACCAGGAGCTGCTCGTCCGGGAGTTCAACCCGGCGACCGTCAACGGCCTCATGTGCCGCTCGCAGGTGAGCGTCGACTGGAACGGCGATCTCTTCGACTGCGACTTCAACCTGATGGTCGAGCTGCCGCTGCCTTCCGGCGACTCCACGAAGCGGCGAACGATCTGGGATCTCGAGAGGCTCGATGAGCTCGGCGGCGGCGCCGTCGCCACCGCAGCCCACTGCTTCGGCTGCACCGCCGGCGCCGGCTCGAGCTGCTCGGGAGCGCTCGCCTGAAGTGGAGTAGCGCTGCGGACGGCATCTTGGGGATCAGCCAACCCATGCGCGAACGCTCCTGATGCGAGGCGGCTCCGGCCGCGTCGGCTGCATTGCGCTCGGTCGAGCTAAGATGCGGAGGCAAAGCGGATCTCAGCCGAGCTCTCCGGCACGCCACTCGAAAGGCAGAATGCCTGATACCGACGGCAAGCAAGCAGAAGCGCCGCCCAATCCGGCGACCGGGGCGGCCGGGACCGACCCCCTGCGGAGCTCGGTGCGAAGCATCGTTCACGGACTCAACGGTGCGCTCAACAATCTGATCCTGAACGTCGAGCTGCTCGACAAGATGCCGGCGGGCGCCGCTGACGCGGGCGAAGAAGCAGCGCGGCGGGCGCGCCATCTGGCCAGCCTCCGGCGCGCCGTCCGCGAGATCCAGGAGGTCGTTGAGCACCAGCTCGTGCCACTCGGCCGCGCTGACGCATCGCCGACCGGAGCGCGATCCAGCCAGGAGGAGCCTCCCGTCGATTCCACAGGAAGCCCTTCCCGATGAGCTCTCCGGACGACAACCATCCTGCACAGCTCCGAGCTCTCGTCGTCGAGGACGATCCCGACTCCCGCGACGCGCTCGTCGAGGTCATCGAACGCGAAGGCTTCCAGGCGACCGCAGCTTCGAGCCTCGCGGAGGCCCGAGTTCTGGTGGCCTCGTTCCGGCCGGAGCTCGTCCTGGTCGATCTCTCCCTGCCCGATGGCAGCGGCCTCGAGATGCTCGAGGTCCCGCTCGAGGCCGACGACGCCGCTCATCCGGATGTCATCGTCGTCACCGGACACTCATCGGTGGAGACCGCGGTCGACGCGCTGCGGCGCGGCGCGGTCGACTATCTCGTCAAGCCGCTCGACATCGCCCGCTTGCGCACGGTCCTGATGCAGACCTCCGGCCGGCAGCGGCTTCGCGGCGAGATCCGTCAGCTGCGCGAGCGCCTGCGCGGACTCGGCCGATTCGGCTCGATGGTCGGCGCGTCGCCGGACATGCAGAGGCTTTTCGATCAGATCACGCGCGTCGCTCCCACCAGCGCCTCTGTCCTGATCCTGGGCGAGAGCGGGACCGGCAAGGAGTTGGTCGCCGAGACCGTGCACGAGCTCAGTCGACGCAGCGCCCGGCCGATGATCTCGGTCAACTGCGGCGCGATCTCCGCCAACCTCATCGAAAGCGAGCTCTTCGGCCACGAGCGTGGCAGCTTCACCGGCGCCGATCGCGTCCATCGCGGCCACTTCGAACGCGCGGACGGCGGCACCCTGTTCCTCGACGAAGTCGGAGAGATGCCTTTCGATCTGCAGGTGAAACTCCTGCGCGTCCTCGAGACGGGCGCCTTCTCCCGGGTCGGGGGCGACCGCCCGATCAAGGTCGACGTGCGCATCGTCGCCGCCTCCAATCACGATCTCGACGTCGCCGTCTCGGCTGGCAAGTTCCGGAGCGACCTCCTCTACCGCCTGAAGGTCTTTCCCGTGAGCCTGCCGCCGCTGCGCGAGCGCGGTACGGACCTCACCCTGCTGATCGATCATTTCCTCGCCGAGATGAACCGCGCCGAAGGGGCGCGCAAGGAGATTTCGCCGGCGGCGCTCGATCTGCTGCGCTCCCACGATTGGCCCGGCAACATCCGCGAGCTCAAGCACGTCCTGCAACGCGCCTTCATTCTCTGCGACAACGAGATCACCCCGCAAGCGCTCGCCGGCCTGCCGACGCCCGCCGCCGCCGCGAAGCAGGGAGAGCGGCTCGCCGTCGGCATCACGCTCGAGCCGGGGATGCCGCTGGCCGAGGCCGAACGCCTGCTCGTCCTCGCCACGCTCGATGGCTACGGCGGCGACAAGTCGAAGACGGCTGCCGTGCTGGGAATCAGCACCAAGACGCTCTATTCCCGGCTGCGGGAGTACCAGGCTTCGGGCCATTGGGCGGGAGCGCCTGCCAGGGCGACCTCGCAGTCCGACACCAAGTCCTGAGGGCGCCAGGAAAGCAGACAGCCCGCCCGGGTCTCCCCGAGCGGGCCTTATGTCCTGCACGTTCCTGCAGCCGGGCCTACTTCTTGTCGATCGAGACGACCTTGGTCACGCCCTCGACGCCCTTGACGACCTTCGTCGCCTCCTGGCGTCGCGCAGTGCTGATGTCGGCGCTGAAGGCGAGGGTCACGACGCCGCTCGCGACATCGGTATTGATCGCGAAGCCATCCGTGCCCATCTTCTCGACGAGGGCGAGCTTCACCTGGGTCTGCAGCATGGCATCCTTGAGCTCGGCCTCGGTCTCACCCGCCGCTACGCCTGTCTTGCTCGGGTTCGCCACATTGGCTTCGAGACTGATGTCATTCTTCACGCTCTTCACGCCGGCGACCGACTTGGCAACCGTCTGGGCGAGCTCCTGCGTTTCGCGCTTGTCGACCGTGCCCTTGAGCGTCACGGCTCCAGCGACCGCATCGACCTCGATGTGCAGGCTGTCGGCGCCCAGCTTGTTGAGCAGCATGAGCTTGACGTTCAACAGCGTGGTCCAGTCCGCCTGGCTCTCCGCGGCATAAGCCGCACTTCCGCCGATCAGGACTGCGCCGACCAGCGCCAACTTCGCGAGTATCTTGAACTTCATGTCTATCTCCTTTTCAAGTGAGCTCTCGGGGTGAGATCTCCTAACTGCCAGCGGCTTCCGGACAGCCCGGCTGTGTCCGCTGAGAGCCTCGGCGAAAGGGAGAGCAAGGGGAATGCCAGTTCCATCCGGCGAGCCGATCGCGGCTCATGCCGCCTCGGCGCGGCTGCCGGCGATGCGCGCAGCGAGTCGTTTGTAGAATCTTCCCCTTCAAACCGCGGCAGGAGCGCTCGCGGGCTTCTCGAGCAGCGATGAGAGCAGGTCGATGTCGACGGGCTTGACGAGGTGCTCGTCGAAACCGGCGGCGCGCGACAGACTGCGATCCTCGTCCTGACCCCAGCCGGTGATCGCTATCAGCCTGATCTCGCGCCCATGCGGCGAAAGCCGGATGCGCCGCGCGGCCTCGAAGCCGTTCAGGCGCGGCAGACCTATGTCGAGCAGGACCACGTCGGGACGCGCGCGCAGCGCCGTCTCCACCGCCTCCAGGCCGTCGCGTGCGACCTCTGCCTCATGACCCAGAAGACGGAGAAGCATCGCCAGGGAGTCTGCCGAATCCACGTTGTCGTCCACGACCAGGATCCGACGGCCCTTTCCGGAAGCGGGCGGCGGTGCGGCGAGGTCACCCTCCTCTCTCACGGAGTCGGTCCGCACCAGCGCCGCCGGTTCGACTGCAGCCGCGACGAATCCCTCGCCGCCCTCTCCGGCGACCGGAAAATGGACGATGAACTCGCTCCCGCTCCCGACTCCCTCGCTGCGCACCTCGACCCGCCCACCGTGCATCTCCACCAACTGCTTGACCAGATTGAGGCCGATCCCCAGGCCCCCCTGGGTACGCTCGAGGCTGGTGTCGATCTGCGAGAACATGTCGAACAGGCGCGGGAGGTGCTCGGGCGCGATGCCGATACCATTGTCGCGGATGTGAACGATGGCATGGCGGTCCTCGACCCCTACCGATACGTGTATCCTGCCGCCGCGAGGCGTGAACTTGCAGGCGTTGTTCAGCAGGTTCGCGATCGCCTGCGTGATCCGCACAGCATCGCCGTCGACGTAGAGCGGGGTCGGTGGAATCTCGACCTCCAGCGCCTGCGCATTGGCACTGCACAGCGGCCGGCTGGCCTCGAGCGCCTGCTCGAGCGCCAGCCGCAGATCCATGCGCGTCCGACGAAGCTCCAGCTTGCCCCGGCTGATTCGGGCAACGTCGAGGAGATCCTCGATGAGCCGCACGAGATGCTCCATCTGGCGGTCGATGGCGCTTTGAGCGGCGAAGGCGACCTGCGGCTCGCTGCCGGCGCGCTTCAGCACCGCCACCGAATTGCGGATCGCCGCGAGCGGATTGCGGATCTCGTGCGCCAGCATGGCGAGGAACTCGTTCTTCCGGCGGTCGGCTTCCGAGCAGCTCGCTGGCGAGCTGGCGCAACTGATTGGTCGCCGCGCGATCTTCGCTGACGTCACGGAAGATCAGGACCACGCCGGCCACCTTTCCTTGTGAATCGCGGATGGGCGCGGCGATGTCGTCGATCGGCCGCTCGACGCCATCCCTGCCGACGAGCAGCGTTTGATGGGCCAGGCCGACGACGACGCCATCGCGCAGCGCGCTGGTCGCCGGATTGTCGACCGGCTGACGCGTGTCCTCGTGGACGATGTTGAAGATCCGCTCGAGTCGTTTACCCGCCGCCTCGGCCGTCTCCCAGCCGGTGAGCCGCTCGGCCTCGGCGTTCAGGAAGGCCACCCTGCCCAGCGTGTCGGTGGTGATCACGCCGTCCCCGATGCTCGCCAGCGTGACCCGCAACGTCTCGCGCTGGCGCGCGATCTCCTCCGCGGCCACCTCGCGCGCACGCAGAGTCTTGTCGACCAGATAGACGAAGGCGCCGAGCGCCAGCAGGCCGAGGGCTCCCGCGACCAGGTTGAGGCTCCGCGAGCGGTCATGACCGACAACGGCCGTCCGCAAGCGCTTGGCGAGACGCTCACTCTCGGTGCCTTTGAGCGCCAGGAGGACCTCCCGGATCGCCGCCATGGACTCCTTGCCGCGATTTGCGAGCAGCGCCTGGCGCGCCGCCATCAGACCCTGCTCCCTGCTGATCAGGAGAACTTCGTCCATCTGTTTGAGCCGCTCGCGGATCAGCCCGCGCAAGCGCTGCGTTCGCGCCAGTTGAGGCGGATTGTCGGCCGTCAGCTTCTCGAGATCGTCGATGCGGCTCTCGATGGCGCGCGCCGGGGTCGCGAAGGGCTCGAGGTAGTCGGCGTCGTTCGAGAGGATGAAGCCGCGCTGGGCGGCCTCGGCTTCGGTGACCAGCGCACGGATCTCGTCCACCCGGCCGAGCACGTCGAGGGCATCGAGCACGCGCGCAGTCGCATCGCGCTGTTCGTCGCTGGTGTTCCTGGTGACGAAGATGCTGGCGATCATCAGGGCAATGACCGCCGAGATGCCCAGGAGCAGCGAGCCGGTGAACAGTCGTTCGTGGCGCATGGCTCTCAAGATCCACCTCCGGAGCCCCGCCAGGGGTCCATGTCGTCCGCATCGAGGCCGCAGCCTCCGGGGCCCGGGAGGTCGCGAGGCCGCCTGGCTGGGTCGAGTCTGTCAGTTTCGTCGTCGCGGCGCCGCTGCTCGAATCACAGGTGCCTGCGGCCGACGACGAAAGAGACCACGAACAGCACGAGAAAAACGAAGAAAGCGACTTTCGTAACGAGAGCTGCGGTGCCGGCGACGATCGCGAAGCCGAGCACGCCGGCGACGAGAGCGATGAAAAGAAAGGCGATGGCCCAGGACAACATGACTGGCTCCCCGTGGAGTTCCGCCGTTCCGGCGCACGTGCCCGGACGCGACGGCGTGCGATGCCACGACTACGAAGCAACCGGCGTGCCACGAGCGCGGAGGTGAAGCGGCGGCGGTCGCGCGCGAATCAAGGCGGCGCCTCGACGGAGCACTGGTCAGCCGGTAGGCTTGTGCGCGTGCCTCGCAAGCCGCTCCAGGCGAGCTGGACCCTGGGCCTGATCGTCCTCGTCGGCGTGATCGGAGCGGTCGGCCTGGGCTTCGCGGCGGCGGGCGAACGCGCTACCGGGCGACTGCACGAGGACGAGCGGGATTTCGTTTCGGCTGCAACCCACCTGATGCGGCACGGCGTGCTCGCCTTCTCGGCGCCGACCGGCGATCCGCCCGCGCCGAGCGCCTACCGCGAGCCTGCCTACCCGGCGCTGCTGGCGGTCGCCTGGCGCATCGCCGGCTTCTCGCCGCCGGCGGAGACCGCGGCCAGCGCGCGGATGCCGGCGGATCCCACCGCCTGGCGGCCCGTGGTGGCGCTCAATCTGACGCTGCTGGCGATCGCCGCCCTCGCGGTCGGATGCGGCGTCGCCAGCCTCGCCGGCATCCGCGGTGGCAGTCTCGCCTTCCTCTTCGTCGCCTGGAGCCCGGCCCTCCAGGCGAACGTGGGGAAGGCGATGGCCGAGAACCTCGCCGCGGCGCACTTCAGCCTCGCCGGGGTCTGCCTGCTCGCGCTGGCGCGGCGCGAACGCTGGGCGCGCCTCGCTGCCCTGGCAATCCTCGGTCTCCTGCCGCTCACCCGCGCCGAAGGTCTGGTGCTCCTGCCTGTGGCGCTGCTCGTGGATCGGCTGGCCGCGGCCCGACGGCCCGCAGCGGCGGGCCGCGGCGCCGTCGCCCTGCTCGCGCTCGGCCTGGCGACGCCGAGCGCGCTGTGGACGGCGCGCAACGCCGCGCAGCTGGGACACCCGGTGCTCGCCGACCGCGGCGGCCTGGCGCTCGCCGTGCGCGCCGAGCTCGACGCCGACGTCGCCCGCTTCGGGGCATCCGGAGCGATGCTCGCCTGGACGCCGCTCGCAGCCGCGCAGCGGCAGGCACGCCGCACGGCCCCGGCGGCAACCTGGCTCGAGTTCCGGCCCCTCGGCCCGGGGAACTACTACTTCCGCACGCTGCGGCGCTGGCAGGAGGAACGGCGCATCCCGGGCGCCGACAGCCTGGCGGTCGACGCGACTTTCCGGCGTGCCGCCCTGCGCAGTTTCGTGTCGCAACCCTGGGCGCACCTCCGCGCGGCGGCGGCGGTTGCCTGGCGTGGACTCTTCGCCGAGACCTCTCCCCGCTTCGCCCGTCCCTTCGACTTCTCCTTCGTCTTCGGCCTGGTGCTCGCAGCGGCCATGTGCCTCGCCACCGGCCGGGCACTGGCGCGAGGCCAGTGGGCGGCGCTCGCTCTCCTTGCGCCGGCCTGGAGCGTGTTCGCCTTCCACGTCGGCGTCAGCGAATTCCTGCCGCGCTATGCCGTACCGCTCCTGCCGCTCGTCTGGGCCGCGCTCGCCCTCGTTCTCGCCGACCACCGGGGCGCGCCCGCCGCGCCGGAGCACGACCTGAAGCTCCGCGACTAGCCCGGAGGCAGACGCTCGACAGGTGCCCGCACTCCCACCCCAAAAGGTATGGAGATCCACCTGCGGGAGGAAGACGCTTCGTCAAGGGGGATTTTCCTGACCTGGAGGTCCACATGTCCTTCCGTCTCCGGCCGTCCGTAGTCGCCCTCGTATTTGCCGTCGTCGCACCGCTCGTGGGACAGGTGGCGCCCAAAGTGAGCGACGATGCGTTGGGTACGCAGCCCTACGACAAGTTCGAGCGCCCCGAGGCGTGCGCCAGCTGCCACATCGACATCGCGCGCCAGCACGAGCAGGCGATGATGTCGCAGGCGTTCACTCATCCCTGGGACGAGATCGAGTACTTCGAGCTCGCCGTCCCGCACGCGGCAAGGGAGCCGAAAGTCGCCGGCGTCAAGGCCGGCTGCAACGGCTGCCACGCGCCGCTCGCCTTCCTCGCCGGCGACATCCCGCCGCGGCGCCCGGAGGAGAAGAGCCGGGCGAACGAGTCTGTGTCGTGCGACATCTGCCACACCGTGACCGGCTTCAGCGGCGACGTGCCGGTCAACTTCAACTGGACGATCTCCCCCGGCAAGATCAAGCAGGGTCCGCGCGCCGGCGCGGTGAGCCCGCACCACGAGACGCGCGAGAACCCGTTCCTGCGCAGCGCCGAGTTCTGCGGCACCTGCCACAACGAGAAGAATCCGTGGGGGCTGTTCGTCAAGTCGACCCACCTCGAGTGGAAGGAGGGGCCGCACGGCAAGGGTGGCGTCGTCTGCCAGGACTGCCACATGCCGCCGGCACCGGGGCGCAGCGCCCGCATGGGAGCGGAGCTTCCCGGATGTGCGCCAGCATCTCTTCCACGGTGCGCACGACCCCGGCAAGCTCGCCGGCGTCGCCGAGGTGCGGATCCATCCCGAGAGCCGCGAGGCCGAGCCCGGAGACACGATGAAGTTGACGGCGGTGGTGGTCAACGCCAAGGCGGGGCACAAGATCCCGAGCGGCTCGGCCGAAGAGCGCGTTCTCTGGCTGCATGTCGAAGCCACCGACGCCGCCGGCAGGAGCTACCACCTCGCCGTCGACCCCAAGGGGTTCAAGGACGAGGAGTTCACGATCGCCTCGGCGAGCGCGCTCGCCTACCAGGACATCGGCGAGATCAAGGACATCGCGGGGTTCGCCGGCCTCAAGCGCGACGGCACCTACGAGACGATGGCCGCGGGGGACCGCATCTTCCGGCTGCCCTACCTCGACGCCAAGGGGCGGATGACCATCGCGCAGTGGGCGACGGCTGCTTTCGCCACCGACTATCGCCTGGCGCCGCTCCAGGCCGTAGCCGAGACGTTCAGCTGGAAACTGCCCCAGGAGATGGCCGCCGGAACCGTGACGGTGAAGGCGAGCCTCCACTACTCGCGCCTGGTCTCGTCGGTCGGCGAGTTCCTGAAGGTTCCCGCCGAAGAGTACGCGCCGGTGACCCTCAACTTCCATGAAACGACCTTCACCGTGCTGCAGTGACAGGAGCCCGCAATGACGACTACCCGCTCGTTCGTTCTTTCGCTGCTGGCGGTGGCCCTCCTGATGGCGATCACCTTCTCCGATGATGCCGGCGCCATTCCCGCCTTCGCCCGCAAGTACCAGATCTCCTGCAGCACCTGCCATGCGCCGTTCCCGCGTTTGAAGCCGTTCGGCGAGGAGTTCGCGGCGCGCGGCTTCCGCATGGAGGACGCCACCAAGGAGCCCTCCCGGGCTACTTTCGATGTCGGCGACCCGCTGCTCAAGCTGGTGCGCGACGTCCCCCTCGCGGTGCGCATGGACGCCTGGGCCTCCTACGAGGACGACGGCGAGTCCCAGGCGGACTTCGAGTGGCCGTGGTCGCTCAAGATTCTCTCGGGCGGACCGATCACCGAGCAAGATCTCCTACTACTTCTACGCCATCTTCGAGCAGGGCGAGTCGGTCAAGCTGGAGGACACCTTCTTCCAGTTCAACGAGCTCTTCGGTCTGCCGGTCGACATGGTGGTCGGGCAGTTCCAGCTCTCCGATTCGCTGTTCAAGCGCGAGCTGCGGCTCGAGCGCAACGACTACACGATCTTCAAGACCCGCGTCGGCGTGCTGCCGACCAACCTGACCTACGACCGCGGCATGGTAATCAGCTGGCACGCCCCCGCCGAGATCGAGGTCGTCGGGCAGATCGTCAACGGCAACGGCATCGAGCCGGCGGAGAACGGCGACTTCGACGACAACAACTTCAAGAACACGGCGTTGCGCCTGTCGCGGCAGTTCGGGCCGGTGCGCGTCGGCGTCTTCGGCTACTGGGGCAAGGAGGAGACTCACGGACGGGCCGTCGACGAAGATCACCTATCTCGGTCCCGACGTCGCCATCGAGCTCTCCGAGAAATGGCAGTTGAATGCCGATCTATCTCGAGCGCAGCGACGAGGACCCTTTCCTGGTCGGGCGCACCGGAGCGGACCTCACAGACCGAGGGCGGCTTCGCCGAGCTGATCTTCCTCCCTGGCGGACAGGACGGCCGCTGGGCGATCGCTGGGCTGTACAACAAGGTCGACTCCGACGTCGTCGGATCGCAGCGCCGAGAACGTCTCGCTGACGCTGAGCTATCTCCTGGCGCGCAACATGCGGGCGAACGGCGAGATCTACCACGATCTCGATCTCGACGACGACCGGGTGAGCTTCGGCCTGATCGCGGCGTTCTGAACCGGCACCAGCCGGGTCCGCGGTGCCTGGCGTGCGCCGCGGACCCCGCGAACCGGCCGCCATTCCCCACTCCCTCCGGCCGGATTGCTATCCTCGCTCCCGATGAGCGTCCGGAGAGTCTTCGAGAAGGTCTCCGATGCCGTCGGCGACACGCCGATGGTGCGTTTGCGCCGGGCGGTGCCCGGCTTCGCGGGTGAGGTCTACGCCAAGCTCGAGTACATGAATCCGATGGGCAGCGTGAAGGACCGCATCGCCCGCCACATGGTCGAGCAGGCGATGGCCGACGGCCGGCTCCGCGCCGGCGGGACGGTCGTCGAGGCCTCGTCGGGCAACACGGCGATGGGGCTCGCGATGATGGCGATCGAGTACGGCCTGCGCTGCGTCATGGTGGTGCGCCAGCAGACCAGCCCGCGAGAAGATCGACGCCCTGCGGGCGATGGGCGTCGAGCTCGTGCTGGTCGACGGCGACCTGCCGCCCGAGCACCCGGACAGCTACAACCGGATGGCGCGCCGGCTCGCCGCCGAGATCCCCGGCGCCTTCTTCCCCGACCAGCACAACGACCGCGCCAACAACGAGGCGCACTACCGCTCGACCGGCCCCGAGATCTGGCGCCAGATGGAGGGCCGCATCGACTGGTTCGTCGCCGGCATCGGCACCGGCGGCACGGTCTCCGGCGTGGCGCGCTACCTCAAGGAGCAGGATCCGAGAGTGAAGGTCATGGCGGTGGACATCGCCGGCTCGGTCTTCACCGACCATTTCAAGCACGGCCGCCGGGTGACGCCGAGCCGGACGCTCGTCGAGGGGCTGGGCGACGAGGAGATCATCGGCTGCCCGGAGTGGGAGCGCCTCGACGACATGGTGCAGGCGACCGACCGCGACGCCATCCTCGCCGCGCGCGAGCTCGCCCGCACCGAAGCGATCTTCGCCGGCGGCTCCTCCGGCGCCACGCTCTGGGGCGTCCGCCAACTCGCCGCCCGGCTCACTGCCGCGCCGGGGCGGGGCCGGTACGCGCATCGCCACCCTCTTCGCCGACTCCGGCAACCGCTACCTCTCGACGATCTACACCGACGCCTGGATCGCGAGGCAGAACTGGGGCTAGGTCAAGGAGAAGCTCGGCGGCTTCTGCGCTTCGCCGGTCATCGGCACGAAGCGCACCGGGGCGACGTTCTTGCGCTCGATGCCGGTCGCCGTGCGGGTGTAGACCAGCAGGTCCTGAAAGAAGGAGCCGACGGGGATCACCAGCTTGCCGCCGACCTTGAGCTGATCGAGCAGCGGCTGCGGCACCTTCTCGGGCGCCGCGGTGACCAGGATGCCGTCGAACGGCGCCGCTTCCGGCCAGCCGGCGTAGCCGTCGCCGACCCGGAAATGGATGTTGCTCGTAGCCCAGGCCGTCGATCGCCTTGCGCGCGCTCTCCGACAGCGGGCCGAGAATCTCGATGGTGTAGACCTCGCCGGCGACCTGCGACAGCACCGCCGCCTGATAGCCGGAGCCGGTGCCGATCTCGAGCACCTTCTCGCCGCCCTTCGAGCTCGAGCAGCGAGGTCATCAGCGCCACGATATAGGGCTGCGAGATCGTCTGCTGCGAGCCGATGGGCAGCGGGAAGTCCTCGTAGGCCTGCGGCCGCACCTTTTCGGGGACGAAGAGGTGGCGCGGAACCCGGCCCATCGCGTCGAGAACGCGGTAGTCGGCGACCCCGCGGGCGCGCACGACGTCGACCATCTGACGCCGCTTCGCGGCAGAGGGATCGTCCTGGGCGCTTGCCTGGCATTGGGTGCAGGTAGCAGAGCGCAAACGCCGAAAGGGCGGCGAGGCGCTGGAGGGTCGGGCTCGATCGTCGGATCCTGGACACGTTCGGGTGCATTCTCGCCGTCGAAGGCTGCAAAGTTCAAGCCATGGCTCGAAGGAGATGAAGCGACCGCCATCCGGCGACCAGCCTGAGCGCGGGCAGCCGCTGGCAGTCAGCGCTCCCCGGCTCAGGCCGATTCGACGTCGCGCCGCGCGGTCAGGGCACGGTCAGGTGCCACTCCGCGGTGCTCTCGCTCTCGAAACCGTCGAGGAACGGCATGTTCGACAGCGAGATGTCGTCATAGAAGACGCTGGTCGAGCCGTTGGCGAACAGGTCGACCGCGGCGATGTTCGCGACGCCGCCGCCGCTGATGTGTTCGGTCCAGGTGTCCGAGTAGACCAGCTGGCCGTTGTAGAAGAAGGTCTGGGTGTTGGCGCCGAGATCGATCACCACTCGCAGCTCCACCCATGGTCGAAGACGATGTTGACGGTCGAGGCGGTCGAGCAGTCGCCGGGAATGTCGTCCACGACGGTGCCGGTCGTGCTGCTGAAGCAGACCTGGGTCGACCAGTTGTAGGGACCGCCGTCGGCGTAGGTGTTGAGCAGGATGAAGTACTGGTTCCCGGTCATGCCGGTCGGGATGTACTGCCAGGCGGTGTAGGTCCACGTTCCGGTGGTGTAGCCGGTGTACTCGTGCACGAGATCGGTACCGGCCAGAACGTCCACCGAGTTGACCGGGCTGCGCGCCTGGGTGCTCGAGGTGAGAGCGCCGGCGGCAGGAGAGCTGTCCCAGCCCTTCCACCCGCCCTGAAGGTGCATCTGGCTGCCGGTCACGTAAGTGTCGAAGTGGTCGATCCAGTTGACGCCCGCGAGCGGCGCATCCAGAGAAATGACGGGAGCGACCGCCCGCCCCCCGCCGCCGAGCGCGGAGTCGACCGCCAGCGCCGGCGCGGCGCAGAGCATCACACAGCAGACCAGGTGAGAGAGAGTCTTGCAGCTCGAACTCCGGTTCATGAATACCTCCATGTCGTTCACTTCCGATCCCAGTACGGAAGAGACTGCCTGCGTGAAAGATCGCGCCGGGCCAGGATGCAGCCGCTGCCTCCGAGCACAGCCGCCCCGAGCCGGCCGGTTGCGCACTCACGGATGATCTCCTGGGCCTTGCAGAGCATACCCTGACTCCTGGAGGCGGGGGTCGCGGGGGTCGAAGGGCTCGCAGGGACCGGGACGGTCAGCAAGGCGATGCGATTGCTAGGATGAGGAGGTGAACCCTGGGAAACTCACGCTCGCCGAGATCGTCGAACGCAGCGAACACCTCCTGCGGCTCTCGCCCGCCGACGCCACGATCGTCAGCTGGATCGAGACTTCGTCGAGCCTGGCGACCGAGAGCGCCCGCAGCCGGCGCGCCGAGGCTCACGGCTTCGCGGGTCGTGGTCGTCCGGGTGCGCGAAGGACGACGCACCGGCCTCGCCCGTTGCGAGGCGAGCGACGTCGGAGAGCTCCAGGCCACCCTTCGCCAGGCGCTCGCCGGTCGCCCGCGCGGCGTCGATCTCACCCGAATGGGAGTGGCCGCGCGGCTCCGAGGAGCCGGTTCCGCCGGCCGCGCTGGCGGAGCTCCACGACGCCGAGAGTCGCCGCCCTCGCCCCAGCGGCGGCGCTCCAGAGGTGCAGGCGCACGCGACAAGCGGTCGACGTTGCGCTGCTCCTGGTCGGAGCTCGATCTCGTGGTCGCCGCGACCGGCCGGCCGACCCGGGCCGCCAGCACGACCGAGATCAGCCTCGAAGCGCGCACCGGCCGTCGACCGGGCTCGGGCTTCGCGGCGGCGTCGAGCCGCACGCTCCAGGCGCTCGCGATCGAAGCGCTGATCGCGCGCGCGCAGAGCCTGCAGGCGAGCGAAATCTCGGAATCGGTGCCGGAGCCGGCAGCGCCGGCGGTGCTCGCTGCCGAAGCGGCCGTGGCGCTGCTCGAGCTCGTGGCGCGAGAGGTCTTCTCCGGCCGGCGCTTCGTCGCCGGGCAGGGACCGCTCGCCGATCCCGCCGAACGCCGCTCCCTCTCCGCCGTCGTGCGTCTGGTCGACGAGCCCGGCGAGGCGATGGCGCTCGGGTTCCCGTTCGACTACGACGGCGTGCGGAAGCGCCGGCGCGAGCTGGTGCACGACGGAGAGCTCGCCGGGCCGGTGCTCGACCTCGAGCTCGCGGCGCGCTGCGGCCGCCTGTCGACCGGACACGGTTTCGCCGGCGAGGATGCCACTCCGGGGCATCCTCAATGGCTGGCGGGCGAGGACGCGGAGGCCGATCTCCTGCGGCGTTCGGCGGGCGGGATCCGCATCGGATCGATCGAGAACCTGCGCTGCCTGCCAGGTCCGGGCCTGCCGTTCCGCGGCGTCGCCCGCAGCGTCCGCCGCATCGGTCCGGATGGCGCGCTCGAGGCCGCCCTGCCACCTCTCATCTGGACCGGAAAACTCCTCGACCTGCTCGCCGCGGTCGACGGTGCAGCGCGCGATCGCGCGTTGTGGATTCCCGCCGCTCATCGGGCGCCGGCTGTCGCTCCGGCGCTGCGCTTGAGCGCCGTCGGCGAGCTCACCCCGTCGCGGGAGGCGCGCGGTTAGCCCGCGGGAAAGAACTGCTGCGTCGCCGCGCGACGCAGGAGCAGCACGGTCTGGTCGTCGCCCTGGGCGAGGCCGCCGGCGTGCGCGCTGACCTCGTCGTCGATGCGCCGCATGAGATCGGCGAGCGGCGTTTCGCGGGCGTCGGCGAGCAGTTGCGCGAGGCGATCGAAGCCGAACTCGACGTCGTCCGGGCCGACGGCTTCGGTGATGCCGTCGCTGTAGAGGCAGAGCAGATCGCCGGGCTCGATCGTCGCCCGCTCGGTGCGGCAGCTCACGCCGGGCAGCAGACCCAGCGGCAGGCCGCCAGGCCCGAACTGCTCGACGCCACCTCGCGCACGCACGCAGGATCGCCGGGTTGTGTCCGGCGTTGAGGTAGTGGAGCTCGCCGCTCTCGGTTTCCAGGCGGGCGGCGAGCAGGGTGATGAACTTGTTCGCCGCCGACGAGGCCAGGATGTGGTCGTTCAGCCGGGCGAACAGGTCGGAACCGAGCTCGATGCGGTCGAGGAGCAGGCGCAGCGCCGAGTGCAGCGTCGAGACCAGCAGCGCCGCCGGCACTCCCTTGCCCGGAGACGTCGCCCAGCACCAGCCCCCAGCTGCGGCCGCCGGCGAACGGGAAGAAGTCGTAGTAGTCGCCGCCGATGTGCCGCGCCGGCCGGTTCCATCCGGCCAGCTCATAGCCCGGGATGTCGGGCGTTCCCTTGGGCAGGATCTGGCGCTGAATCTCGGAGGCGAGCTCGATCTCGCGCTCGAGGCGCTCCTTCTCGAGCGCCTGACGGTGCAGGTCGGCGTTCTCGAGCGCGATCGCCGCCTGGTTGGCGAGCAGGTCGAGGGTCCGCCGGTCGGCCGGCGAGAACGGCCCGACGCCCTGGCGGCTCTCCTTGTCGCCGATCACGAGCAGCCCCTTCGGCAGCCCGTCGACGGCGATCGGCACGCCCAGGACGTGCAGCGCCCCGGGCAGCACGCAACAGGTCGGGCGGGGCACGCCGGCGAGCAGCTCCCGGGTCTCGTCGTCCTCGGGGTCGAGCCGCGCCTGGGCGTCGCCGCCGAAGGCGCGGTGAAGGACGAGCCGGCCGTTCTGTTTGAGGTAGAGCGCGCCGCGCCGCGCGTCGGAGAGCGAGACCGCGCGCATGAGGATCTCCTCGCAAAGACGCTCGAAGTCGAGCGTCGAGGCGATGGCGAGGCCGACGTCGTAGAGCGCTTCGAGCTGCACGCCGCGGGACTTGGCCTCGAAATCCTGGCGTTTCAGCTGGCCGCGCAGGATCAAGCTCGCGCGCTGCCGTGACGAGCGCGAGAAGGAGCGCCGGCGTCGGCGACGCCCGCATCCCGGGTCGTGCCGCTCCACCGCACCAGGCCACCGCTGAACGCGAGCTGTCCCGGGCCTTCGCTCGGCGCGGCGGCAGCAGGACTTCCTCGTGCGCCGATCCGGCGGTCGCGAGCTCACGGCGGTAGCCGCCATCGCTCTCCAGGTAGAGCGCGGCGCCCCCCGATCCCGTAGCACGATCGAGCAGGCTCAGCAGTTGTTCGACGAGTTGTCTGCCCTGCGGCTCGCGTCGCGCCAGTGCGAGGAGCGCGTCTTCCAGGTTGTCCGAGGCGCGCCGGTTCACTGCGGCAGAAGAGGGTCCGCCGGCATTCACGGCGCGAGTTGCGTCACCGCGGTCGTCTGGTCGGGGTAGATCGAGGCGTACTGCGCGAGTCCCATGATGTGGAAGGTCTTCTCGATCGTCGGCGTGAGGGAGCAGAAGGCGAGCTTGCCGTCGACCTCGAGCATCTTCTCGATGATCTCGATGAGGATCGAGATGCCGATCGAGTTGATGATCTTCGTCCCGGTCAGGTCGAGGAGCAGCCTGGTGTAGCCCGACTCCAGCAACTCGTAGGCGGCGCGGGCGATCTCCTCGCCACCCTGGTTGTTGATGTAGCCCTCGGTCTGAATCACGGCGAGAGCGTCGCGGCGATCGATGGTCAGTTTGAGCGCTTCGGTCATCGTTCCCCGTCCTTCCCTAGCGTGACTTGCTCATGACTACGGTAGTGCCGTTGGTGCCCGAGAGAATCCGCACCTCGTCCATCAGCCCCTGGATGATCTTAAGGCCCCAGCCGCGCTTGCGCGAGCCCTTGAGCTTGGCTTCGATCTTCGGCTCCTCCACCTCGGAGAAGGCGAAACCGACGCCGCGGTCGTGGACGCTGATCTCGAGGCAGTCCGGCTCCTTGTCGCCGATCAGGCAGAAGGTGATCTCCACCTTGCGCTCGGCGGAGTGGCTGTGCTCGAAGGCGTTGATGCAGGCTTCGACGACCGCCAGGCGAACCTCGTCGACGCGGTCCGGGCTCATGCCGATGAACGCCGCCAGGGAGCTCGCGGCCTGACTGGCCACGACCTCCATGTCAGGCGCCATGGGGAGGGTCAACTTGACCTCCCGGAGCCGGGACCGCCCAGGCATCAGGTTCTCGCTCTCAAAAGCTCAGGAAGAGCTGCACCAGATAGACCAGCGCCGGGGGAATGCGGTCGGTGGCGAGCAGCCAGGTGACGCACCCGATGGCGACGGTTCCGGCGATCCACTCGATCGGCAACGCACGGACATCTATCGACTTGGCGGCGGACTGTAGCATGAGGAATCTCCTTGGTACGGACGGACAGAGGCAACCTTGCTGCCAGGTCTGATTCCGGCCTGCCAAAGACGATTCAAGTTGTTGTCGTGAAAGAACTTAGCCCCGCCGGTGGAGCGCGGCCCCGGGGCGCTGCGGATCCTTGACATGGGACACAAAGTCGCATACCCGAGGAGAGGCATTCGATTCCCATGCGTCAAACGCCGAAGAGTCACGAAAGATCAGCGATTGGGCCAATTTGTCCCTTATTGGTCTTTTTGTCTCGATTGACGTAAAGCGCTGAAAACAAAATATTTCTACCTGCGAGGTCAGAAACCCTTGCGGTGCAGAGTCCGGCGGTCGACACCCAGGAGTCTGGCGGCCGCGCTGCGGTTGCCGCTGGCCAGCTTGAGCACCCGTTCGATGTGCCGCCGCTCCACCGCCCCGAGATCGAGCGCCTCGGGTCCGGCGCCGCGGCTCTCGCTGCCCGAGGAGGGAGCGGACGAGCGTCGCCTCGACGACGCCGTCCGCCAGCGAGACTGCGCCGGCGATCAGGTTCTCGAGCTCGCGGACGTTGCCGGGGTAGTCGTAGTCGAGCAGTTGCGCCAACGCATCGCGGGAGATCTGCGGCACCGGGATCCCCTCCCGGCGGCAGAACTGCTCGACGAAATGTCGTACCAGCAGCGGAATCTCCTCGCGCCGCTGCGCGCAGCGGCGGCAGCTCGAGCTCGACGCCCTTGATGCGGTAGTAGAGATCCTCGCGGAAAGTCCCCGCGGCGACCAGCTCCTCGAGACTGCGGTGGGTCGCCGCCACCAGGCGGACGTCGACCGGGATCGGCCGCTCGCCGCCCAGCCGGACGATCTCGCGCTCCTGCAGCGCCCGCAGGAGCTTGACCTGCAGCGCCGGCGCCATGTCGCCGATCTCGTCGAGGAAAAGCGTGCCGCCGTCAGCCAGCTCGAACTTGCCGCGCCGCGCCGAGACCCCGGTCGCGACGCCGCCCTCGATGCCGAAGAGCTCGCTCTCGAGCAGCGACTCCGGCAGCGCGCCGCAGTTGATGGCGACCAGCGACCCGCTGCGGCCGGAGAGGTGATGCAGGAGCTTCGGCGACCAGCTCCTTGCCGGTGCCGCTCTCGCCGCGCACCAGCACGTTGACGCTGCGCGGCGCGACGCGCTCGACCAGCTCCAGCACGCGGCGCATGCCGGGCGAAGCGGCGACGATGCCGGAACCCTCGAGCTCCGAGGCGAGCTGGCCGCGCAGGACCTTGTTCTCCTCGGCGAGGCGCTCGCTCTGCGTCTCGAGGCGCTCCATCTGGCGGGCGCCGTCGAGCGCCACGCCGGCGAGGGCGGCGACCGACTCGAGGAAACGGCGGTCCTCGAGCGAGAACCCACCCTCGCCGCCGCCGCGCTCCTCCTTGTCGAGGAGGGCCAGGTAGCCGAGAAAGACACCGCGGTAGCCGAGCGGAGTGGCGATCAGCTCGCGGAAGGGAACGCCCGACGAAGACTCCCTGCCGGCGCACCAGGGTCTGCCCTTCCGCGAGGAGCTCGCGCCAGAGCGGCTGCGCGAGCAGCTCGGCGCCGGTCGGCCGGCCGTCCGGCCAGCCCACGACCGCGAGCGCGCGACTGCCGGCCGCGGCCTCGCGCGTCACCGCCACGGCGACCGCCGGGTCGAGCACCGCGCAGACGCGCTCGAGGAGCTCGTCGACCAGCTCCTGCTCCTGGCGCTCGGCATGCAGCTTCAGCGCGAGGTCGTAGAGCGTCTCGAGCTGCAGCAGCCGCCGCCGGTCGGCGAAGCTCACGGCTCCGGTCATAGGGCAATCCTACGCCCGCTCGCGGGTTCCGTGCTTCAGCGGAACTGCAGGTGCTCGCGGATCCTTTGTGCGAACACCGCGTGCTCGCCGGCCCCGACGTCGCTCGGGAAGCGGGCCTGCGAGCGGCCCCAGCGCTCGAGCCACTCGGCGCCCAGGAGCTCGTGGTGACGCCCGGCGAGCCGCGCGAGGGGATCGACCGCAGAGGCCGTCAGCGCGATCGTGCTCTCGGGCCGGCCGTCGGTGGGGCGCCCCCTCGCCACCCAGAAGCCCGCGCCCAGCATGGCGACGCGCGCCGCCGTGGAGGCGGTGTAGGTGAAGAGCTCGACGGCTCTCCCGGCGCAGGCGACGTGCAGACGCTCGAAGGTCGACAAGCGTCCAGGCCTCCGGGTGGGTCGGGCCCGAGAAGAGGTCGTAGAACACCAGGTCCGGGGCGAACGGCGCCCGCGCCATCGTCTCCGCGAAGTCCCCGGCGTGCAGCCGCCACTCGAGACCCGCGTGCGTGCGCGACGTCCACTCACCGGTGGCGAGCAGGGTGGCCGGCCCGCCGTGGCGCAGGTAGGGGAAAGTGGCGGTGGTTGCGAACGCCAGGCGGAGCGGGTCGAGGTCGGTCTCGAAGCTGAGGATGCGGAGCCCCCGGAGCCCGCCCGCCCCGCCCACCCTTCCGCTGCCGGCGCCCGCCGCGGCGTCCTCGTAGCAGCGGATCGCCGCCATCGCATTGGCCGCGGCGCCGAGCCCGACGTCCCAGACCACCAGCGGCTCCGCGGTCGCCGGATCCTCGCCGTCGCGAAGGTGCAACCGCTCGCGCAGACCCGACTGCTCGACGTACAGAGAGCGGGCCTCGTCCATGGGCGGGGTGCGCGCGTGCATGGTCTCGCCCGAGGCGACGTGGCGAATGCTGGCGAAGCCTGCGGGCGCCATGTGCACGGCGTAGGCACCCTTCACCAGGCCGCCGATGCCGCCAATGCCGCGGACCCGGGTTCGCACGCGCGACCGCTTCACGGGGTTGTCCAGGTCGTCGGCGCCGAGCAGCTTCCCGCTTCGCGCGGTAGAGGTCCGCGAAGCCGTCCGCCAGGATGCTCTCCCGCATCTCCCGCATCAGCCGGTGGTAGAAGTGCAGATTGTGCTGACCCAGGAGCTGCCAGCCGAGCGGCTCTCGCACCTTGATCAGGTGGTGCAGATAGGCGCGCGAGTGGCGGGGGCAGGTCGGGCAGTCGCAGTCCGGATCGAGCGGCAGTGTCGGCCATCGCATGGACGGTTCGCGCATCTGCAGATAACCGCGCGAGGTGAAGGCGCCGCCGCGCTGCGCTACCTGCGTCGGGATGATGCAGTCGAACATGTCGACCCCGCGGTGCACGGCCTCCAGGAGGTCGAGCGGCGTGCCCACGCCCATCAGGTACCGCGGCTTGTCCTGCGGCATCTGCTCGGCGGTGAGCGCGCACACGTCCTCGCGCTCTTCGCGGCTCTCGCCCACCGCCAGGCCGCCGATCGCGTAGCCATCGAACGGCATCTCGGCCAGGCGCGCCGCACACTCGCGCCGCAGGTCGGGGAAGAGCGCGCCCTGCACGATGCCGAAGAGGGCCTGCGGCGAATCCCCGGCGCTTCCGCGCAGTCTCCCGGCGCCAGCCGAGCTCAGGCAGCGCACCGCCCAGCGCGCGGTGAGTCGGCCGCGGCGCGGGCGGTGGCGAGGTCGGCTGTCGACGCCACGCAGTGGTCGAAGGCCATCATGATGTCGGCGCCGATGGCGATCTGGGTCGCGATGCTCGACTCGGGGGAGAGGAGCACCGTGCTTGTGGTCGACGTAGCTGCGGAAGGTGGCGCCCTCCTCGGAGACGGTGCGCGCGCCGGGGAGCGAGAAGACCTGGTAGCCACCGGAGTCGGTGAGCACCGCGCGCGGCCAGCTCATGAAGCGGTGGATGCCCCCCATGCGGCGCAGGACCTCCGGCCCCGGCCGCAGCAGGAGGTGATAGGTGTTCGCGAGCAGCACCTGCGACCCCGAGTCGAGGAGCGTCTGCGGCAGCTGCGCCTTCACCGTCGCCTGCGTGCCCACCGGCATGAAGACCGGGGTCAGGACAGGGCCGTGGAGGGTTTCGAGGACCCCGGCGCGCGCGCTCGACCCGCGCGCGGTCGCGACCCATCGGAAACCGCGCTGCGTCATGTTCATCCCGGGAGCAGGAGGGCTTCTAGGTGTGCGCTGGCACAGTCCGCGCGGCGAGGGAGCGGGCGAGGTATTGGCCGGTGTAGCTCGCCTTGACCTTGGCCACCTGCTCCGGCGTGCCGGCGGCGACGAGCTCGCCGCCGCCGGAGCCGCCGTCGGGGCCGAGGTCGACGAGCCAGTCGGCGGTCTTGATGACGTCGAGGTTGTGCTCGACGACGATCACCGTGTTGCCCAGATCGACCAGGCGGTGCAGGAGCTGCAGGAGCTTCCGCACGTCGTCGAAGTGGAGGCCGGTGGTCGGCTCGTCGAGGAGGTAGAGGGTTCTGCCGGTCGAGCGCTTGCAGAGCTCGGTGGCGAGCTTGACGCGCTGCGCCTCGCCGCCGGAGAGCGTGGTCGCCGACTGGCCGAGGTGGAGGTAGCCGAGGCCGACCTCGTCGAGGGTGGCGAGGATGCGCTCGACCGCCGGGATGTTGCGGAAGACCTCGTAGCGCCTGCTCGATGGTGAGGTCGAGGATCTCGGCGATGTTCAGGCCCTTGTAGCGCACCGCCAGCGTCTCGCGGTCGTAGCGCTTGCCGCCGCAGACCTCGCAGGTGACGTAGATGTCGGGCAGGAAGTGCATCTCGATCTTGATCTGGCCGTCGCCGCCGCAGGCCTCGCAGCGGCCGCCCGCGACGTTGAAGCTGAAGCGCCCGGCCTTGTAGCCGCGGGCGCGCGCCTCCTGGGTCATCGCCATGAGATTGCGGATCTGGCCGAAGACGTTGGTGTAGGTCGCCGGATTCGAGCGCGGCGTGCGGCCGATCGGGCTCTGGTCGATGGCGATCACCTTGTCGAGGTGCTCGACACCGGTCAGGCGGTCGTGCTTGCCGGCGGGCTCCGAGCGCCTCGTAGAAGTGCCGCGCCAGGGCGCGATGCAGGATGTCGTTCACCAGGCTGCTCTTGCCCGAGCCGGAGACGCCGGTCACCACCGTGAAGGCGCCGAGCGGGAAGTCGACGTCGAGGTCGCGGAGGTTGTTGTGCCGCGCGCCTTCGATCGACCAGCCTCTTGCCGTTGCCGGCGCGGCGTCTCTTCGGTACCGCAACCGAGAGCTCGCCGCGGAGGTACTTGCCGGTGAGCGAGTCGGGCGCCTCGGCGACCTGCTCCGGCGTCCCGCAGGCGACGAGCTCGCCGCCGTGGATGCCGGCGCCGGGCCCGAGGTCGAGCACCCAGTCGGCGGCGAGGATGGTGTCCTCGTCGTGCTCGACGACCAGCACCGTGTTGCCGAGGTCGCGCATGCCCTTGAGCGTCGCGATGAGCCGGTCGTTGTCGCGCTGGTGGAGGCCGATCGACGGCTCGTCGAGCACGTAGAGCACGCCCATCAGCTTCGAGCCGATCTGGGTGGCGAGGCGGATGCGCTGGCTCTCGCCGCCCGAGAGCGTCGCCGAGGAGCGGTCGAGCGTCAGGTAGCCGACGCCGACATCGTCGAGGAAGCCGAGCCGGTCGCCGATCTCCTGCAGGACCTTGGCGGCGATCGCGCGCTCGCGATCGGACAGCGTCGAGCGTCGGCACCAGCCGGCGCAGGTCCGCGACCGGCATCGTCGTCAGCTCGTCGACCGCGTGGCCGGCGACGGTGATCGCCAGCGCCTCGGGGCGCAGCCGCCGACCCTTGCAGTCAGGGCAGAGTCGCACCGACATGAACTTCTCGATCTCGCCGCGCACGACCTGGGACTCGGACTCGCGGTAGCGCCGCTCGAGCATCGGCACGACGCCCTCGTACTTGCCCTCCCACTTGTAGCTCGACTTCTTGCCCTTGAACTCGAACTCGAGCTCCTGCTCGCCGCTGCCCTGCAGGATGACCGCCCGGGCCTTGGCCGAGCAGCCGGTTCCAGGGCGTGCGCAGCGAGAAGCCCATCGCCTTCGCCAGGGTCTCGATCATGCGCAGGCGCCACGACTTCGAGCCCGGCTGGAAGAGCGACAGGGCGCCGGCGTCGATCGAGCGCTCGGGATCGAGCACGACCTTTTCCGGGTCGACCCCCATGAGCGTGCCGAGACCGGAACAGGTCGGGCAGGCGCCGTAGGGGCTGTTGAACGAGAACAGGCGCGGCGTGATCTCGGACAGGCTGGTGCCGCAGGTCGCACAGGAGAAGTTCTGCGACAGCGTCTCCTCCGGCAGGCCTTCCGGCGCCGCGACGACCAGGCCGCTGCCGACCTTGAGCGCCGTCTCGAGCGAATCGGCGAGCGCGCTTGTCGAGGCCGGGCTTCACCACCAGCCGGTCGACGAGGATGTCGATCGCGTGCTTCTTCTGCTTGTCGAGCGCCGGGATCTCCTTCGACAGGTCGAACGTCTCGCCGTCGATCCGCGCGCGCAGGAAGCCCTGCCGCGCCATCTCGGCGAGCTGCTTCTTGTACTCGCCCTTCTTGCCGCGCACGTACGGCGCGTAGAGCAGGAGCCTGGTGCCCTCGGGCAGGCCGCGCAGCCGGTCGACCATCTGCTGCACCGTCTGCGGCCGGATCTCCTGGCCGCAGCTCGGGCAGTGCGGGATGCCGATCGAGGCGAAGAGCAGGCGCAGGTAGTCGTGGATCTCGGTGACCGTGCCGACGGTCGAGCGCGGGTTCCGCGACACCGACTTCTGCTCGATCGAGATGGCGGGCGAGAGGCCGTCGATGGCGTCGACGTCCGGCTTCTCGACCTGCGGCAGGAACTGCCGGGCGTAGGCCGAGAGCGACTCGACGTAGCGCCGCTGCCCCTCGGCGAAGAGGGTGTCGAAGGCGAGCGACGACTTGCCGGAGCCCGAGACGCCGGTGATGACCACCAGCCTGTTGCGGGGGATCTCGAGGTGCAGGTTCTTGAGGTTGTGCTCGCGCGCTCCGCGAACGACGATCGCATCCATACGGACGCGCGACTCTAACACCGGGCGAAAATGGCGGCAGTCTCCTACCAGCGGTCGCCGCGGCCGCGGGTGGCGCGGTCCATGGCGGTGGCGGCTTCGCGGTCGAGCTCTTTGGTGCGCTCGGTCTCGCGTTTGTCGTAGAGCTTCTTGCCCTGGACGAGGCCGATCTCGACCTTGATGCGGCTGCCGCGCAGGTAGACCTGAAGCGGCACGACGCTGTAGCCCTTGGTCACCACGCGGCCGGCGAGCTTGTCGATCTCGCGCCGCGAAGCAGGAGCTTCCGCGGCCGGTCCGGCAGGTGGTTCTCGCGGTTGCCGTGCGAATAGGGGCTGATGTGGGCGCCGACGAGGTAGGCCTCGCCGCTCTTGAAGTCGACGAAGGCGTCGGAGAGCTGGATCTTTCCCGTGCGCGCCGACTTCACCTCGGTGCCGGAGAGGACGATGCCCGCCTCCAGGCGTTCGTGGATGAAGTAGTCGAAGGCGGCGCGGCGATTGCTCGCCAGCGGGCGCACCTGCGGGGTCTTGTCGGTCATCTGGGGGTCGATTTCGCCGGGCGGTGGAGGTCCGGCCGCAGCCCAGTCTATCGTCACCGGATGGTAGATTGACGGCTCATGTTCGCCTGGTCCAGCTTCCTGATCCTCGGTCTCGCGATGGCGGTCTCCGGCGAGCCCGTCCTCGACGAGCTGCAGGTGACTCTGGACGGCGGCCAGGTGCTGGTCGGCTTCCACCTCGCCAACGGACTCGACGCGGAAACGCGCGAGCGGATCGCCTCCGGCCTGCCCACGAGCTTCGTCTACGAGCTCGAGCTCAAGCGGGACCGCAAACACTGGTGGGACCGGGGTCTCGACGCCACGGTCCTCGAAGTGGTCGCGATGTACAACGCGGTGACCCGGGAGTACCTGGTCAATACCAAGCAGGGGGGCCGGCTCATCGAGAGCCGCACGGTGCGCGACGAGGTCGAGCTCGAGCGCGCGATGACGGTCTTCGAGAGCTTCCCCGCCTTCACGCTCGACGGCGACCGCGACAACTCCCGCTTCCTCGTCCGCATACGCGTCGATCTGGGACCGGGAACGTTGCTGGGCTTCATCCCTTACCAGCGTTCGACCGCCTGGAAGGAATCCAACAAGGTCCGCTTGCGCTCGCCGGAACCCTGAGGCCGACGTGGACCTGCGCGAGCGCTTCGAGCAGCACCGCAAGGACGGCCGCTACGTCGCCGCCGCGCTCGTCCTGGTGCTCGCCGTCCTGACGTTGATCTACTACCTGATCCAGCGCGGCCGGGACCTGCCTTCGGTGCTGGTCACCAACAAAGTGCTGCTGTTCGTCCTCGTCTACGCCGACGCGCTGCTCATTCTGGTCATCCTCTTCGTCCTGGCGCGCAACATGGTGCGCCTCTGGCTCGAGCGCCGCCAACGCGCCCTCGGCGCGCGCTTCAAGACGAAGCTCGTGGCGACCTACGTCGGCCTCTCGCTCGTGCCGGTGCTGCTCCTCTTCTTCTACGCCAGCGAGCTCCTGCAGGGCTCGATCGAGCGCTGGTTCTCGAGCTCGCTGCGGACGGTCCTCGAGCAGAGCAGCGCCGTCGCGCAGTCGCTGCAGCGGGAGATCGGCGACCGCAACTATCGCGAGGCCCTGCGGGTGGCGCGGCGGCTCTCCGCGACTGCGCCTCGAGGAGCCCGCCTCCCGCGCCGACGCTGGCGACGCGCCTGGCGCAATGGCGGGACGAATCCGAGGTCGCCTTCCTCGGCGTCTATCTCGAGACCGACTTCATCCACGCCGTGATCGATCCGCAGTCCGGACTCGACGACCTGCCGGAGGTCGGCCGCGCTTTCCTGCTCGAGGCGGCGGAGAACGGTCGGTCGAACCGCGTGCTGCTGCCGGCGGGCAATCGCGGCCGGCTGATCCTCGCCGCCGCCGTCGGCGCCGCTGCCGGCGGCGCACGCCGCCCCGTCGTCGTCGCCGGCACGCTCCTCGATCCGGTCACCAGCGGCCAGAGCGAGGAGCTGATCCAGTCGTACCAGACCTATCGCCAGCTGCAGGTCCAGAAGCGCGATTTCGCCGCCAGCTACTGGCTGATGTTCGTCCTCGTGACGCTGCTGATCCTGCTCGCCTCCTCCTGGGTCGGGCTGTTTCTCGCCCGCCGCCTGATGCTGCCGATCCAGGCGCTCGCCGAGGGCACCCGGCGGGTCGCGAGCGGCGATCTCGATCAGCAGATCGAGGTCGCCGCCGACGACGAGATGGCGACGGTGGTCGAGTCGTTCAACAGCATGACGCAGGAGCTCCGCCGCAACCGCGAGGAGATCGTCCGCAGTCACCGCGAGCTGGTGGCGGCGAACCTCGGGCTCGCCGAAGAGCGCGCGCTGGTGGGCGCCATCCTCGAGAACCTCGCCGCCGGCGTGATCGCGCTGGCGAGCGACGGCACGGTGCTCTCGGCCAACTCCGCCGCCCTCGGCCTTCTCGCCCGCAAGGAGGACGAGCTGATCGGCCGGAAGCTCGCCGAAGCCTGGAGCGGTCCCGAGCGCTCGCGCCTCGAGCAGCTCATCGAGACCGGCCAGGACGATCCCCGCGAAGCGGCCGAAATCTGCCTCGTCCTCGGCGGCGAGCGCCGCACCTTCGAGGTCAAGGTCTCCGACTTGCGCGACGGCGCCGGGCGCGAGACCGGCAAGATCGTCGTGCTCGAGGATCTGTCCGACCTGATCAAGGCGCAGAAGCTCGCCGCCTGGACCGAGGCGGCGCAGCGGATCGCGCACGAGATCAAGAATCCGCTCACGCCGATCCGCCTGGCCGCCGAGCGCCTGCGCGTGAAGCACCGGGAAGGGGCGCCGGAGATCGGCGAGCTGCTGGAAGAGGGCGTCGCGATCATCGTCCGCGAGGTCGGCAAGATGCAGGCGCTGGTGGACGAGTTCTCGCGCTATGCCCGCATGCCCGGACCCCAGCTCGCGGCCACTGCCATCGAGGGCCTGGTCTCGGAGGTGGTGGCGCTCTATCGCGACGTCAAGCCCGGCGTCGCCATCCGCACGGAGCTCGCGCCGGGCATCGGCGAGGTCTGGGTCGATCCGGAACAGCTGCGGCGCGTGCTCATCAACCTCCTCGACAACGCGCTCGAAGCGACCGAGCCGCCCGGGGACGTCGAGGTTCGCGGCGAGCGCCGGGGAGAGCGCCTGATTCTGGAGGTTGCCGACGCCGGCACCGGGATCGCGACGGAAGATCGCGGGAAGCTCTTCCTGCCCTTCTTCTCGCGCAAGAAACGCGGCACGGGGATGGGTCTCGCGATCGTCCATCGCATCGTGAGCGACCACAACGGCGCGATCCGCGTCGCCGACAATCTCCCGCGCGGCACGGTCTTCACCATCGAGCTGCCGGCCCGCTGAGCGATGAGGGTGCAGCGGTGAGATCGCTTCTCGTCGGCACCGCCGGCCATGTCGATCACGGCAAGACCGCGCTCGTGCGCGCGCTCACCGGCATCGACTGTGACCGCCTCGAGGAGGAGAAGCGGCGCGGCATCACGCTCGATCTCGGCTTCGCGCACCTCGCGCTCGGAGCGCGCGCCGAGAGCGCGGCGGATCTCCTTCGTCGACGTCCCGGGCCACGAGCGCTTCCTGCACAACGCGCTCGCCGGCCTCGGCGGCGTGCGGCTCCTGCTGCTCGTCGTCGCCGCCGACGAGGGGATCCGTCCGCAGACCCGCGAGCACCTCGAGATCGCCGAGCTGCTCGAGCTGCCCGGGCTGATCGTCGCGCTCAACAAGATCGATGCCGTCGACGCCGAGACCGCCGAGCTCGCCGAGCTCGAGGTCGCCGAGCTCCTCGCCGGCACCCGCTTCGCCGGCGCGCCGATCGTGCCGGTTTCGGCCTTGACCGGCGCGCGGCGTGCCGGCGCTGCGCGCCGCACTCGAGCAGGCGCCGCGCGGCGCTCGGCGCCGCCGGACCGCGAGCTCGATCCCGGCGCGCCTGCCGGTCGACCGCGCCTTCCTTCTCAAGGGCCAGGGGGTCGTCGTCACCGGCACCCTGGTCTCCGGCGCGATCGCCCCCGGCGACGTGCTCGAGCTCCTGCCGTCGCGCCTCGCCGCCCGCGTGCGCGCGCGTGCAGGTGCACGGCCGGCCGCGCGCGCGCCGGTCGCCGGCGAGCGCACCGCGCTGCAGCTCGCCGGTGTCGACCTGCCCGCTCTCGCGCGCGGCATGGAGCTCGCGACGCCGGGCGCGCTGCGCACCACGCGGCGTCTCCTCGTGCGGTGGCAGATGCTCGCGAGCTCCCCCGTCACCTTCGAAGGACCACTCCACCCCGTCGCAGTGCGGGTCCACCTCTACACCGCGGAAACCGTCGGAATGGCGCGAGCCATCGCCGACGCCGGGATCGCTGCCGGCGAATCGGGCCTGGTCGAGATCGCTCTCGCCTCGCCCGTCGTGGCGGTCCGCGGTGACCGCATCGTCGTCCGCCGCCCCTCGCCGGCGGCGACCATCGGCGGCGGCACGATCCTCGATCCCTGGTGGCGACGCAAGCGCCGCGGCGATCCCGCCGAGCGCCTGGCGGCGCTCGCCGGCGACGATCGCTCCGCACTCCTGGCGTGGGCCGGCGAGGCCGCCGAGCGCGGGCTCACCGTGGCCGCCGCCGCCGCACGCACCGGCCGCAGCGCCTCGCGAACCGAGAGCCTCCTCGCCGGACTCGAAGCGGACGGCGAGCTCGTGCGACTTCGCCTGGAGGCTGCGGACGACCGCAGTGCCGCCGGTCCACCTGCCCGATTCCTGCGGCCGGAGATTCTGGAGCGCGTGCGCCGGGGTGCCCGCGCGGCGCTCGCCCGCTACTTCGCCGAGCGCCCGCTGGAGCTCGGCCTGGGCAAGACCGAGGCGGCCCGGCTCCTGCTGCCGGGCGCGGCGCGGGCGCTCGCGGAGCTCTACTTCGCCCGCCTCGAGGCGGCGGGCGACCTCGACCTCGCCGCCGGCGACGTGCGCCCCCCCGGGCGCAGCATCGAGCCGCCGGCGGCACTCTCGCCGCTCGCGCGCGCGCTGGTCGAGCGCTACACCGCGGCGGGGCTCGCACCGCCCTCGCCCAGGCGAGGTGGCTCGCGCCCTCGATGCCAAGCCGCAGATCGTCGAAGGCCTCATTCAACACCTGGTCAAGCGCCGCGAGCTCGTCCGCCTCGCTTCGGGCCTCATCTTCGCCAGCGCCGCCCTCGCCCGGCTCGAGAAGGAGCTGCGCGCCACCGGCTGGGAACGCTTCTCGATCGCCGACTTCAAGGATCGCTTCGGCCTCTCCCGCAAGTGGGCGATCCCCCTCCTCGAGCACCTCGACGGCAGCGGAGTGACCCGGCGGGTGGGCGAGGAGCGCCAGCTCCGCCCCCCCGCGAGCCGATCCAAAGGACTGGAGCCGAGCCCACAGGGCTGAAGAAATTCGCCGTTTCAGCGACTCCCTGGAGAACGCCGCCAACGAGTGCAAGCCTAGCCGTTGCAAAATTTAGTGGCATCCCTTCCCACCTGCTGCGGATGTGGCATCGATCTCGCGGTCTGCCCCTGCAGCCGGGCACCTGCGGTGTACGCGAGGCGCGCGGCAGCAACTACGAAGGGGGTCTCTCGATGAACAAGTTCCACAAGATCGTCGGACTGGCCCTGCTCGCCGGGGTGGCCTTCGCGGGCCTCGCCATGGCGCAGGGCATCCCGACCGGCCGGCTCTCCGGCCGCGTCTCCGATTCCGAAGGTAACGGTGTCCCGGGGGTGACGGTCGAAGTTGCGTCGCCGTCTTTGCAGGGCGTGCGCTCGACCGTAACCGACCTGAACGGCGACTACGTCGTACCCAGCCTGCCGCCGGGCGAATACGCCGTGACCTTCACCATGGAGGGTTTCGACACGCAGAGCCGCAACTCCCGGCTTGCCTCTTCGCAGGCCGTGCAACTGGACGTCAACATGTCCCTGGCGGCGGTCTCCGAAACGATCGAAGTCACCGGTGAGGCCGTGACGGTCATCTCCAAGGACAACACCAGTGCGACGACGGTCAGCCAGGACATCCTGGACGAACTCCCGGGCGGTCGCACGCAGCTGGCCGCCGTCATCCTCTCGCCGGGCGCCATCGCCTCCGGTCCGAACGGTGCGGTGACGATCTCCGGCGCCCAGTCGTGGGAGAACACCTACTCGATCAACGGCGTGAACGTGAACGACAACATCCGCGGCACCCCGAACGCGCTCTTCATCGAAGACGCGATCGAGGAGACGACGACCTCGTCCTCGGGCATCTCGGCCGAGTACGGGCGTTTCGCCGGCGGCATCATCAACACGGTCACCAAGTCGGGCGGCAACGATTTCCACGGCAGCCTGCGCGACAACCTGACCAACCAGAGCTGGAACAGCGAGAACGAGTTCTCGCCCGAACCCGAAGACGAGGTGCGCAGCGTCTACGAAGGGACCATCGGTGGCCGCATCCTCCGCGACAAGCTCTGGTTCTTCCTCGCCGGCCGTTCGTTGGAGACCGCCGCGGTGGCGACGACCCAGATCACCAATATCCCCTACAACGCCGTCAACGAGCAGGACCGGTACGAGGGCAAGTTGACCTTTTCGCCGACCTCCAATCACCGCATCACCGGCTCCTACATCGATATCAGCCAGACGCAGGTGACCGGCCACGGCGGCCTGCTGAACTACCTCGTCGATCTGTCGGGTCTGCACACCCGCGAGCTGCCGAACACCCTGCTGGCGGGCAACTACTCCGGCGTGCTGACGGCGAACTTCTTCGTCGAGGCGCAGTACTCGGAGCGCGCCTTCAAGTTCGAGCCCGCCGGCGGAACGGACCCGTCGCTCGACGGCGGCACCCCGATCTTCGACATCACCAACGGCGTGATCTACAACGAGCCGATCTTCTGCGGCATCTGCCCGGACGGCGGCGACAATCGCGAAAACAGGAACTACCTCCTGAAGGCGAACTACTTCCTCTCGACCGAGGGCTCGGGCTCACACGACCTGGTGGCCGGCTACGACAGCTTCGACGACATCCGGACGAGCAACAACTACCAGTCGCCGACCAATTTCATCTTTGACGCCGACGACTCGCAGTTCGTCAACAACGTGCTGTATCCGGTGATCTTCAGCCAGGCTGAGGGTGGCGGCTCCTATCTCGGCTACTACCCGATCCTCTCGACCAGCCTCGGAACCAGCTTCAAGACGAATTCGCTGTTCGTGAACGATCGCTGGCGCCTGTCCGACAACCTGAGCTTCAACCTCGGCGTGCGCTACGACAAGAATGACGGCGAGGACGCCGCCGGCACCACGGTCACCAACGACGACGCCTTCAGTCCGCGCCTCGGCGTGAACTGGAATCCCGACGGCGAGGGCCGCTGGCTGCTGAACGGCGCCTATGGCCGCTACGTGGCGGCGATCTCCGGCGCGGTTGCCAACTCCGGTTCCTCCGCCGGTTCGCCGGCCACCATTCAGTGGGCCTACACCGGACCGAGCTTCAACCTGCCGGGCCAGCCGCTCACCTCGAGCGAGGACGCCCTGGCGCAGGTCTTCGCCTGGTTCGACTCTGTGGGCGGCATCAACAACACCGACCTGCTGCAGTTCGTCAACATTCCCGGCGGCGGTCTCATCGTCGGGGAAGGCGTTGGCTCGACCTACGCCGACGAGTTCACCGTCGGCGCCGTGCGCTCCTTCGGCAGCAAGGGCTCGGCGCGTGCCGACATCGTCTACCGCGAGTACGGCAACTTCTACTCCACCAAGCGCGACCTCGAGACCGGACAGGTGCTGAACGCCAACGGCAACCCGGTCGATCTCGGCGTGATCGGCAACGACAACGACAACCTCGAGCGCTCCTACCTGGGCCTCCAGACGTCGTTCGACTATCGCGCCACGGACCGGATCACGCTCGGCGGCGCCTATACGCTGTCCCAGGCCGAGGGCAATTTCGAAGGCGAGAACGCGGGCTCCGGCCCGGTCACCTCGGCCCTCGAGAGCTACCCCGAGTACAAGGATGCCCGCTGGAACGCTCCCAACGGCAGCCTGCTGATCGACCAGACGCACAAGTTCGCGCTGTTCGCGGTCTGGGAAGCGTTCAAGACCGACCGCCAGCGGCTCGCGATCAGCGCCCGCCAGCTGTACAACTCGGGCTTCGCCTACTCCGCGATCGGCAACGTCGGCACCCGTGCCTACATCACCAATCCAGGCTACGTGTCGCCGCCGACGCAGGTGCCGTACTTCTTCTCCGATCGCGGCGACTTCCGCACCGACGACATCAGCTCGACCTCGTTCGGCTTCAACTACTCGCTGTTCTTCGGCGACTTCGAGATCTTCGGCCAGCTGGACGTCACCAACGTGTTCAACGAAGACGGCGCCGTGAACGTCAACCAGTCGGTCTTCACCGCCCGCAACGACCCGAACATGCAGGCCTTCAACCCCTTCACCACCGCCCCGGTCGAGGGCGTGAACTGGCGCAAGGGCCCGAACTTCGGTAAGCCGCTGGCGGTTGCCGATCTGCAGTTGCCGCGCACCTACGCCCTGTCGCTGGGAGTGCGGTTCTAAGCGACAGACTCAGCAGTGGACGTTTCGGCCCCTGGCGGTCTCCGACCGCCAGGGGCCTTCTTCTTTTGAGAGAATGCCCGCGTGCCCCGCCTGCGCTCCCGCCGATCCTCGAGCTCCCTGCCGCTGCTCTTCGCGTTGCCGCTCGTCATGGCCATGGCGGGCTGTCGCGCGACGGGCGAGGCGCCTCCTTCCACGACCGCGGCCGCCGGGTCGCCGCCCATCGTGATCCTCTCGATCGACACTCTGCGGTCCGACCGCTTGCCGGCGTACAGCGGCCGAACCGATCTCGCCACACCTGCGATCGACCGCCTGGTCCGCGACGGCCTGCTCTTCGAGCGCGCCTTCGCCGAAGTTCCCCTCACCCTGCCGTCGCACACCTCGCTCCTCACCGGCGAGCTGCCGCCGACCCACGGCGTGCGCGACAACATCGGCTTCACTGTCGACCCGGCGCGCACCCCCCTCCTGCAGCAGCGCCTGCGGGAGCACGGTTACGCGACCGGCGCGGCGATCTCGACCGAAGTGCTCGCCCGCCGCACCGGCATCGCCGCCGGCTTCGATTTCTACGATGCGCCGACCCCGGTTGCCGCCGCCGGCGCCGCCGGGCGCACCGCCGAACGGCCGGGCGGCGCGGCGGTCGCCGCGGCGGCGCGATTTCTCGCCGAGGCCGGCACCCGGCCGCTCTTCCTCTCTGCTCCATCTCTACGAGCCGCATGCGCCCTACCGCCCACCCGAACCCTGGCGGTCGCGCCACTCCGACCCCTACGACGGCGAGATCGCCACCGCCGACGCGCTGGTCGGCGATTTCCTGGCCGAGCTCGATCGCCGCGGGCTCTACGAGCGAGCGCTCGTCGTCCTGCTCTCCGACCACGGCGAGGGTCTGGGCGACCACGGCGAGGACGAGCACGGCCTGCTGCTCTACCGCGAGGGGATCCAGGTGCCGCTGGTCGTGAAGCTCCCCGGCGCCGCGCGCGCCGGCGAGCGCGTGCGGCGCAATGTGGCGTTGATCGACGTCGTGCCGACGATCCTCGACCTGCTCCGCATTCCCGCCGGCCGGAGCTTGCCGGGAGTTTCGCTGCTCGCTGCGGGGGCGCAGGCCCCGCCCAGCGACCGGACGATCTACTCCGAGACGATGTACCCCCTCATCCACTTCGGCTGGAGCGACCTCGCCTCGATCGTCAGCGGCGATCTGCACCTCATCGACGGACTGCGGCCAGAGCTCTTCGATCTCGCCCGCGATCCTGGCGAGCGCCGCGATCGCGCCCTCGAGGAGCGCCGCCCCCTGGCCGCGATGCGCCGCGCCCTCGCCACCATCGACCGTACGCTCCTGCCGCCGGCGCCCGCCGACGCCGAGACGGTCGCGGCGCTCGGTGCTCTTGGCTATCTCGGCACTCCGGCGCCGGACCAGGACGGCGCCGCCCTCGCCGATCCGCGCGACAGGGTGGCGGGAATCGCGCCGGTGCTGCGCGGCTTGCGCCTCTACAACGAGGGTGAGTACCAGGCGGCCATCGCCGTGCTGCGCCCGGTGGTCGACAGGAAGAGTGGCGACCAGCCTCAAGGCACCGCGGCCGCCGCACGTCCCGCCGGCACCGACACCAAGACCAGCGCCGGCGCCGGAGACGGCTCCGCCCTCGCCTGGCAGTACCTCGGTGCCGCGTACGACGCTCTCGGCCGCAAGGACGACGCCCTCGCGGCGTATCGCCAGGGCATGCGTCTCGCCGGCTCCTCCTCTTACCTCGCCGAGACGGCGGCGCTGCGCCTGCTCGAGCTCGGGCGCCCGCAGGCCGCCGCCGACCTCGTCGCGCAGGAGCTCGAACGCCATCCCGAGAGCGGCCGCCTGCGGGTGCTGCAGTCGCGCGCCCTGCTGCAGCTCGGGCGGGTCGACGAGGCCGCGCAGGTCGCCAATGACGCGGTGGCCCGCGACGCCGGGATGGCCGACGCCTTCTACCAGCGCGCGGTGGTGGCTCTGGCGCGCAAGGACGGCCTGGCGGCGATCGACGACCTGGTCGTCGCGACCGGCCTGGACGCCCGCCATATCGAAGCCCGCAAGGCCCTCGCCATGCTGCGCCACGCGCAGGGGGACGACGGCGAAGCCCGGCGTCTGCTCGGCGAAGTGCTGGCGATCGACCCCGCCGACCGCGACGCCCGCGCCGACCTCGCGACCCTGGGCGGGGACGCTGGGACTCCGCCGTGAACCGTTCCGGCGCCTGGTGCGCCCTCGCCGCGAACCTCTGCGCTGCCAGCTGCGGCGGCGCCCCGCCAGGAAGCGACGCACCGCCGCCATCGGTGCTGCTCGTCACTCTCGACACGACCCGCGCCGATCATCTCGGCGCCTACGGCAGCCCGAGCGGCGCCACTCCCCATCTCGACGCCCTCGCGGCCCGCGGCATCCTCTTCGAACAGGCCTTTGCCGTCGCGCCGATGACGCTGCCGGCGCACGCCTCGCTGCTGACCGCGCGCCTCCCCACCCGCACTGGTCTGCGGTGGAACGGCGAACAGAGGCTCGCCAGGTCGCCGGCGGAGATGCCCACCCTGGCGGAGCGCTTCCGCGCCGGCGGCTACGCCACGGCCGCCTTCGTTTCGGCGGCCGTCCTCGATCGGGCCTTCGGCCTCGACCGCGGCTTCGACCGCTATGACGCGAAGGTCGCCGGCACCGCCGGCACCGCTGACACCGGCGCCATCGCCGGCGAACCCTCCACCTGGAAGGCCGAGAGGCCGGCCCGGGAGACCGTCGCCAGGGCCCTCGCCTGGCTCGCCGAACAGCCGGTGGAGCGGCCAGTCTTCCTCTGGGTCCACCTCTTCGAGCCCCACGACCCGTACCTGCCGCCGGAGCCTTTTGCCGCGCGCTTTCGCGACGATCCCTACAGCGGTGAGCTCGCGGCCGCCGACGACGCCGTCGGGCGCCTGCTCGAAAGCCCCCGCTTCCGGCCCGGCGCGCACGCCGTCGTCAGCGTCATCGGCGATCACGGCGAGAGTCTCGGCGAGCACGGCGAGGCGACGCACGGCATCCTGCTCAACGAGGCCGCGCTGCGCGTGCCGTGGATTCTCGCCGCCGCCGATCTCGCGCCGCGCCGCCTGGCCGCGGCGGTGAGCCAGGTCGATCTCGCGCCGACGCTCCTCGCCCTCGCCGGGCAGGCCCCGCTCGCCGCGGCTTCACAGCTCGACGGCGTCGACCTCGCCGCGCATCTCCGGGGCGACGCGAGTCCACGGGCGCGAACGCTCTACGCCGAGTCGCTCTACGCCAACCATCTCTACGGTTGGACGCCGCTCGCCTCGACGCGGCGAGGCAACTTCAAGTGGATCGCGGGCAAGCGCGGCGAGCTCTTCGACTTCGTTGCCGATCCTGACGAAAGACGCGACCTCGCCGCGACTTCGCCGGCCGAGGCGGGAGCTCTGGCGCGGGCGCTCGAAGAGTTCCGCGCCCGCGAATCGACCCCGGCCGAGGTCGCGGCCGCCGATGTCGATTCCACCCTCGCCGCCAACCTGCGCAGCCTCGGTTATCTCTCCGGCTCGGGGGCAGGGGCCGAAAGCGCGGCGCCCGCGGCCAGCGAAGATCCGCGGGACCGCATCACGCTGCACGAACGGCTGCGGGCGATCGCCTCGCAGCTGCAGCTCGGCGACGTTGCCGGCGCCGAACAGGCCCTCGACGCGGTCTTCGCCGCCGATCCCGGCAATCGCCTTGTGCAGCGGGTCCTCGAGCAACAGTTGCGCGCCGCGATCGCCAGCCTCGCCGGCACTGGCTCCGCTGCCGCCACTGGCGCGCAATCCGCCGACAGCGCGCCCGATCTCTCTCTGCGCCTGCAGTTGCGTCTGGCGCAGATCCTTGCGCTCGCCGGCCGGCGCGACGAGGCGCGCGACGAGCTCGAGCTCGTCGCCGCCGCCACGGCGACCGGAGCCGCGGCGGTCGATGCGCGCGCCCTCGCACACCGGAACCTGGCCAACCTGGCGCTCGGCGAGCGGCGCTTCGAGGATGCCGAACGCCACGCCCGCGCCGCGGCAACGCTCTCGCCGAACGACTCCGCCGCGCGCAACGCGCTCGCCATCGCCCTCGACGATCTCGGCCGCGTCGTCGAGGCGGAGGCCGCCTACCGCGCAGCCCTGGCGCTCGATCCGGCGCTCTATCGCAGCGAGCTCAACCTCGCGCTCCTGCTCGCCACCCAGGCCGGGCGTGGCCCCGACGCGGCGGGGCACCTGCGCCGATACCTCGCCCTCGCCCCCCCCGACGACCCGCGCGCGGCCGAAGCGCGGGCGCTTCTCGCGCGGCTTTCCGCCGCGAGCGGCGGCGGAGCATAATGGCGCCATGAAGCGCGTCGCCATCCTGGGAGCCTCGAAGGACCGGTCCAAGTTCGGCAACAAGTCGCTGCGGGCCCATCGCGCGGCCGGGTACGAGGTCTTTCCCATTCATCCGCGGGAGCCCGAGATCGAGGGACTCGCCGCCTCCGCGTCGCTCGCCGCCTTGCCGCATCCGGTCGAGCGCATCAGCGTCTACCTGCCGCCGACTGTAGCGCTGGCGATGCTGCCGGAGATCGCCCGCGCCGGCGCGCGCGAGGTCTGGTTCAACCCTGGCGCCGCGGATGCGGCGGTCCTCGAAGAGGCGAAGCGGCTTGGGATCGCCGCCATGGACGGTTGCAGTATCGTCGACCTCGGCTTGTCGCCGGCCGATTTTCCATGAGCGGCGAGCGGCAGGGATGAAGGAGATGCGCCAGATCCTCTCCCGGGCGCGCGAGCTGCGGCAGCGCGGCGAGAGCGCCGTTCTGGCGACGGTCGTCGCCGTCGAGGGCTCCGCCTATCGCCGCGAGGGAGCGCGGATGCTCATCGAGAGCGACGGCAGGCTCACCGGCGTCCTCTCGGGCGGCTGCCTGGAGAACGACCTCGCAGAGCGCGCCGCAGCCGTTCTCGCCTCCGGCAACCCCGCGCTCGCCACCTACGATCTGCGGGCGCCCGACGAGATCCTCTGGGGCCTCGGCCTGGGCTGCGGCGGGAAGATCACACTTCTCCTCCAGCCGCTCTCTGGCGCCAGCCGACGCGCTCTCTCCACTCGAGCCGTTCGAGCGGGTCGCGAGTGAGCGCCGACCCGAAGAGATCGAGACTCGGTTGGGCAGCGAGCTGCTGCTGCGCGAGCCGGTCGTTCCGCCCACCCGCCTTGTTCTCGCCGGTGCCGGGCGCGACGCCGTTCCGCTGGCCCGTTTCGCCGACGAGCTCGGCTGGGAGACGATCGTGCTCGACGCCCGGCCGACCGCGGCAGCCCATGAGCGCTTCGCTGGACTCGCGCGCGTCGCTCCCGTCGGGCCGCGCGACTTCGCCACAGCGGTGGCGATCGATACCTATACGGCCGCCGTCGTCCTGACCCACAACTATCTCGACGACCTCGCCTGGCTCGCGGCGCTGCTGCCCTCTGCGGCTCCCTACGTCGGCCTGCTCGGTCCGGCGACCCGGCGCGACCGTCTGCTCGCTGACCTCGCGATGCAGGGGAGGGCGCTCGACGAGGCGCTGCGGTCTCGTCTGCACGGCCCCGCCGGCCTCGATCTCGGCGGCCGGGCACCCGAGCAGGTCGCCCTGTCGATCGTCGCCGAAATCCAGGCCGCGATGACCGGCGCGAGCGCCACCGAGCTCTCGCGGCGGTCGCCAGAGAGCACCGCCGCAGTTGTCGATCGCGAACCGTGACCGTCGCCGGGGTTCTGCTCGCCGCCGGTACCTCGCGCCGCATGGGCCGTCCGAAGGCTCTGCTGCCCTACCGCGGCACGACGCTCCTCCACCATGCCATCGAAACGCTGTGCTCGACGGCGTGCAGCCCGCGGATCGTCGTCGTCAGCCCGGAAGTTGAAAAAAGCTGCTGGCTAAGGGACGCGGTGGATGTCGCGCTGGTGGTGAACCCGGATCCGGCTGCCGGGCTCTCGAGCTCGCTGCAGGTCGCGCTTCGTGCCATCGAGGCCCACGCCTCCACCGCCGCCGGCGCCGACTCCGTCGAGGGAATCCTGCTCACTCTCGTCGATCAACCCCTGATCACCGCCGAGCACCTCAATGCGATCCTCGCGGCCGGCGCTGCAACCGGCCTCGCCGCCACGTCCTGGCCAACGGCGTTCGGCCCCCCTGCTTTCCTTTACCGGTCCTTTTTTCCCGCGCTGCAGGCGCTGCGCGGCGACGAAGGAGCGAAGAAGATTCTGCGCGCGGAGCGCGCGCGACTTCGCCTCGTCGAGTTCCCGGACGCGGAGATGGACGTCGACGACGAGGAGGGCTACGAGCGCCTGCTGTCCGGCGCGAAGGCCTGAGACTCGACCCAGAGCTCGACCAGGGCTTCGATCCGGCGCCCTGCCTCGGCGCGCCGGAGACGGAGCTCCTCGGCGATCCGGCTCCGGCGGCGCAGGAGGAGAAAGGCGCGGCTCTCGCGCCAGAGCGACTCCTGGCGCTCGAGGAGGCGCACCGCGATGTAGCCCGCAAGCGGCGCCACGACGACCATGGCCAGCGCCGAGGTGAATCCCCAGAGCCACCAGGCGAGAGCCGCTTCGATTCCCCAGCTCGCCGGATAGGCGACGATTCCAGGGAAGACCTTGTAAGTGGCGATCTGATTGGGCTCGTCGTCGAAGCGCCGCGAGACGAGCTCGACGACGGTGAACGGAACCGCGTTGAGCAGCGCGCCGACCATCGCGACGGGAAGCGCGACCAGGGTGCTGAAGGCGATTCTCGCCAGGGCGGTGAACAGCCGGTCGAGCGGGTAGGTCGCGATCACCTGTTCGTCGCGCAAACCGGCGAGGCCCAGGAGGTGGTCGTAGTCCCGCGCCGCCTCGACCGCCGCTGCCACCTCTCGCGGGTGGCTCTGCCGCAGCGCATCGAGCCCGTCGAGGAGCGACCGCCGGGCGTCGAACTCCGCCGCGAGGCGGCGCTCGCGCGGCAGTTCGAGGTCCGCGATCTCCAGAATCCGCGCGCCGCGCTCGACGAGCCGCGACTCCTCCCAGGTGCGGTAGTTGAGGGTGACGCGTTCGAGCGCCTCGGTGACGCGCTCGGTCAGCAGGCGAACCGCGGTGGCCTCGTCGCGCGCCGCGAGCTCGATCTCCTCCGCCGGATCGATCGCCGCGCCGACGACGACGAGGGCGCGGGAACGGAAGCGCCCGCGCTCCTCGAACAGGAGCCCCACCGGCAGGATGCAGCTTCCCAGGGGGCCGAACCGGCGCTCGGCCTCGAGCAGGATGCGCGCCGCGCCGGTCTTCAGCGGCTGCAACTGCGGCTCGTCGTGGCTGATTCCTTCCGGGAAGATCGCCAGGATACCGCCGCGGGCGAGCTCCTCGTGGCAGCGCGCGAAAGTCTCGAGGTTCTTCGCGGTATCCGCGCCCTCGTCCTGACGGCGATAGACCGGGATGACTCCGGCAAGATCGCAGATCTGCGCCAGGACGGGGACCTGCCATAGCGTGCTCTTGCCGAGCATGCGCGCCGGCAGCCCGAGCGGCCCGAGGAGGAACATCGGGTCGACCAGGCCGTTGACGTGATTGGCAACGACCACGAGCGGCCGGCGACGCGCCCGGCCCTCGCCGCGCGGCACCCGGTTCGCCCCGACGACCTCGATGCGGCGAAAAAAGATCGCCAGAATCAGCCGGCAGAGTAGTCCGATCACCCGATCGACCCCCGCGCGTAGCCTGGAGGGGCTGGAGGGGCTGGAGGGGCTGGAGGGGCTGGAGGGGTTGGAGGGCCGGGCGGCGCTGGCGGGACGAGAGGGGCGGGAGGGGTCGGAGGGGCCGGAGGAGCTCACCGTCAGGCGGGCTCGCGCCAGGCCGCGGCGGCAGCCAGCCCCCGACGCTCGTCGACCAGGAACATGCCGAGCAGACCGAGCACGAAGAAGATCCCGGTGCACAGGATCGCCACCCGCTGCGATCCGGTCGCCGCGGAGACCAGTCCGAAGACCGGCGGACCGAAGGCGTAGGCAGCCTTTCCCGCCAGTCCCCACAGCCCGAAGAACTCGCCGCTCTTGCCCACCGGGGCGAACATTCCGACCAGCGCCCGCGAGGCCGACTGCAGCGAGCCGATGCCGAGTCCGGCGGTGACCGCGATCGCCCAGAAGGCGGGCTTGGTCGAGGTCAGATAGGTCGCGATGCAGGTGGCGATCCAGAGCAGAAGCGAGACCTGGATCGTCCGCCGCGCTCCCAGCCGATCCTGGATCGCGCCGAAGGCGAACGCCCCGCCGGCCGAAGAGATCTGCACCACGAGGAACAGGAAGATGAGCTCGCTGGCGGTGAAGCCGACGGTGCGCTCCGCGTAGACGCCGACGAAAGCGATGATGCTCATGAGGCCCGAGGAGTAGACGAAGAAGACCGAGAGGAACTTGGCGAGCTCGCGGAAGTGCCCGATCGAGCGCACTGTCGTCGCCAGCCGGCCGAAGCCTTGGCGGGCGTAGTAGAGCAGCGGCTCGCTGCGGCGCGGTGCCCGTTCGCGCAGGAAGAGGAAGGTCGGCAAGGCGGCGATCAGAAAAAACAGCGCCGTCAACGGCCAGACCAGCCGCAGGCGGGGCAGATTCTCGGCCGTGAAACCGCCGTCGATCATCGGCTTGATCAGCAGCAGCGAGGCCAGACCGCCGAAGTAGCCGAGGCCCCAGCCGAAGCCCGAGATCCGCCCGACCGTCGATGGGGTCGAGATTTCCGGCAGAAAGGCCGCCGTGAGGTTCTCCCCGAAGGAGAAGGCGATGTTCGAGATCACGAACAGCACCAGGGCGAGCTGGATCTCGCCGGGGTCCACGAACCAGAGTGCCGCGGTGCCGCCGACGCAGAACAGGTAGGTGACGAAGAGAAAGACCTTCTTGCGCCCCGACTCGTCCGCCATCGCGCCGACGATCGGCGCGAGGAGAAGGACGATCAGATTCGACAGAAAGATCCCGGCGCCCCACCAGGCGTCGGCCTCGGGGCCGGCCGCGACCAGGCGGGTGAAATAGACGCTGAACGCCACCGTCACCACGACCGTGGTGTAGCTCGAGTTGGCGAAATCGAACATCGCCCACGAGAGGATCTCGCGGCGGGTGACCGGCGGCGGAGACGCTGTCGTATCCGCGTTCAAGCCGGGTCAGGGGCAGGTCTGAAAGGCGTTGGTATCGGTGATCGCCGCGGCCGAGACGCCGAGGACGTTGTCGTACGGCTTCGTCGTGTCGGTCCAGGTGTCGTAGACCGTGACGTGGAACTCGACGTTGGTCAGCGCCGCGAGGAACACCCAGTAGCGGTTGTTCAGCGAGCAGCCGTCGACGATCTTGACCATCAGCTCGAAGCTCGCCGGGGTGAAGAACCAGAGGATGCCCGAATCCTCGGAGGCGAGCGGCACGAAGGTGGCGTTGCCGGTGACGTTGGCGAAGTTCCTCCAGGTGGCGCTGATGCGGAAGCGGCCCTTGCGCAGCTCGCCGTAACGGCCGTCGTAGGAGGGCATCGAACCATCGCCGGCGAGGATCCGGGTCGCGCCGGTGCACGAGACGAAGGAGGTGAACGTTCCCTGCAGGGCCGGTTCCGCTCCCGCCGTCACCAGGTAATAGCTCTGGTTCCCCAAGAGCGCCACGTTGGCAATCGACGAGAAATGGACGCCCTGGACGCCGTTGTCGCTCGCCGCGACGAGATGGGTGAGGGGGTTCGCCGGATCGAAGGCGCCGCTGTAGAGGAAGATCGTGCCGTCGAAGCCGGCCTCCTGCACGCTGGTGAAGGTGCAGTTGCCGTTGGAATTCGTGAACAACGCCTGGCTCGAATAGCGGACGATCTTGCCGGAGAGCGTCGTGGGCGGCGTGGGTGTCGTGTTCGGGCGATTGAACGTCGCCCCGCCGACGGTCGTGCCGTAGAACGAGAAGGCGGCCTGGGCGGACGCCGGCGCCGCCTCTAGCATGGCGCCGGCGGCGGCGAGTACGGCCAGGGTGAGTGCGAGAACGGCGGGATGGCGGTGGCTCATGGCGCGACTTGGCTCCAAATCCTAACCCATGGCCGTCCGGAGGGCGAGGCATCGCCCCCCTGCGGCTCAGCCCTTGGCGTCGAACCAGGTCGGACCGATACCGCTCTCGACGACCAGCGGAACCGCGAGCTCCGCGACCCCGGCCATCCCGGTCCGGACGAGCTCTGCGATCGCCGTTGCCTCTTCCGCGGGCGCCTCGACCACGACTTCGTCGTGCACCGAGAGCAGCAAGCGCGCGCGTGGATGCTCGCTGCGCAGCCGGCGATCGACGGCGATCATCGCGAGCTTCATGAGATCGGCCGCGGTACCCTGGATGCGGGCGTTGATCGCCATCCGGCGGGCGTTCTCGCGCAGGTTCCAATTTCTGCTCTGGATGTCGGGGAGGTAGCGCAACCGGCCGTAGAGCGTTTCGACCCGTCCGTCGCGTTCGGCGGCGGCCAGGGTCTCCTGCATGTAAGCCTGGACGCCGGCGTAACGGGCGAAGTAGACCGCGATGAACTGCTCCGCCTCCTTGGTCGAGATGCCGAGCGCCTGCGCCAGGCCGTAGGCGCTCATGCCGTAGATCGAGGCCGAAATTGATCGTCTTCGCCGCGCGACGCTGCTCGGCGTTGACGAAGTCGACCGACAGCCCGAGAACCGTCGCCGCAGTCGAGCGATGGATGTCCTCGCCGCTGCGGAAGGCCTCGATCATCGCCTTCTCGCCGGCGATGTGGGCCAGTACGCGGAGCTCGATCTGGCTGTAGTCCGCGGCGACCAGGAGCGACCCGGGGGCGGCGCAGAACGCCCGACGGATCTTCATCCCGAGCTCCGTGCGGATGGGAATGTTCTGCAGATTCGGATTCACCGACGACAGCCTGCCGGTGGCGGCGACCGCCTGCTGGAAGCGGGTGTGGACGCGGCCGTCCCCGCCGACGATCTGCGGCAGGGCGTCGACGTAGGTCGACTTCAGCTTCGCGAGCTCGCGGTAGCGCAGCAGGTACTGCGGTAGCTCGTGCCCGGCCGCGGCGAGCTCTTCGAGGGTCTCGGCGCCGGTCGAGTAGCTCTTGGTCTTCTTGGTCTTCTTGCCCGCCGGCAGCTTCAACTTGTCGAACAGAATCGTCCCGAGCTGCTGCGGCGACTGGATGTTGAAGCGCTCGCCGGCGAGGCGGTGGATCTCCGCTTCGAGGCCGGCGAGCTCCTCGGCGAGCTCGTGCCGACATCCGGCGCAGGAAGTCGACATCCAGGCGGATGCCGGTCTCCTCCATTCCGACGAGCACCGGCATGAGCGGCGCCTCGATCCGCGAATAGAGCTCGGCAAGTGCCCCGGTCCCGAGCTCCTGGCGCAGCACGGGAGCGAAACGCTCGACGAGCGCCAGGCGCTCCGCCACCCAGGCTCCGACTCGCTCGTCCCCGACGGCCGGCTCGACCCCCTTGTCGAACCCGGCCTCTTTCGCCGAGCGCAGCTTCGACCCGGTGCGTTCGAGCGCGATCTCCTCCAGCGAATGCCCATGCACCGATGCCTTGGTCAGATAGGAGACGAGCATGAGGTCGAAGAGGCGGGCGACGCAGCGCTCGCCCGCCGCCGGCGCCAGGCGCAGAATTTCTTTCAAGTCGCAGCCGACGATCTCGCGCCCCGGGTCGGCGAACCAGGCAGCGAGCGAAGCGACCACCGCCGCCCGCAGCTCGGGCGACCGAAGGTCGACCCAACCGCGCCGGTCGCCCGACGAAGAGGCGACGGCGAGCGCCACAGGAGAGCCAGCATCCGCCAGCGCAACCGTGACCTCTTTCCCAACCGCCGCCGCGAACCCCTCCCATTCCTTTACCGAAAGAACGGACGGAATCGCGGAAATGTCCCGCACCGCCGGAGGCGGGCGACTGCGCGCCCGCAGAAACGGCGGCGTCGAGCTCGGCGAGCAGGGTGAGGAACTCGAGCTCCGAGTAGAGCTCGCGCAGGAGCCCGGCGTCGGGCGGATCGAGCTGCAGCGACTCGGGATGGATCTCGATCGGCAGGTCGGTGTGGATGGTGACCAGCTCCTTCGAGAGCAGCGCCTGCGCGCGATGGGCCAGCAGCCCCTCGCGGTAGGCCTTGCGCGGCACCTCGGCGGCGCGCTCGAGCAGCGCCTCGACCGAGCCGAACTCGGCGACCAGCTGCCGCGCCCCCTTCTCGCCGATTCCCGGTACGCCGGGCACGTTGTCGACCGCGTCGCCCATCAGCGCCAGGACGTCGGCGACCTTCTCCGGCGGCACGCCGAAATCCTTCGATCACCGCCGGCGGCGTCGTAGCGCTTGTTGCGCCCGGTGTGGAGCAGCGTCACGTCGCGGCCCGACGAGCTGCATCAGGTCCTTGTCGGCCGAGACCAGCACGACCTCGTAGCCGGCGGCCGCCGCCTTCTTCGCCAGCGTGCCCATGACGTCGTCGGCCTCGTAGTTGTCGAGCTCGAGGATCGGGATGCGGAAGGCCTCGATCGCCTTGCGGACGTAGGGGATCTGCGGCACGAGATCCTCGGGCATCGGCGCGCGGTTGGCCTTGTACTCGGCGTACTTCTCGGTGCGCACCGTCTGGTCGGAGATGTCGAGCGCCACGCCGATGAGGTCGGGCGCCTCGTCTTTCAGGACCTTGCGCAGGATCTGGACGAAGCCGAAGACCGCGTTGGTCGGCAGGCCCCTGCGAGTTCGAGAGGCTGCGGATCGCGTAGAAAGCGCGGAAGATGTTGTGGAAGCCGTCGATCAGGACGAGCTTGGGACGGCGCGCCACCCCAGAGATCGCCGGCGCCGGGTGGGGCACCGGCTCGGGCGGCGGTACAGGCGTATCGAAGTCCATTTTTCGAAGCTTAGCCCAGGGCGCGCGAGGGCTGCGCCGGCCGTTCGGCTAGACTGAGAGGCCGAGTTCGAAAGGAGATCGAGATGCCGGAGTACGTCCAGATGGGACTCTTTTCCTGGATCGTGATGGGACTTCTGGCTGGAGCGCTGGCGCGGTTTCTCCTTCCCGGCCGGGACGCGCTGGGCTGCATCACCACGAGCCTCGTCGGCATCGTCGGCGCCGTCGTCGGCGGCTTCGTCGCCACGAAGCTCGGCTTCGGCGGTTTCCAGGGGTTCGACATCTACAGCCTGATCATCGCGACGATCGGCGCCATCCTCTTCCTGCTCCTGGTGCGGCTCCTCCGCGGCGGCAAGCGCACGAGCTAGCCAGGCGAGCGGGCTGGTCGCCGCGCCTGCGCCAGGAGGTGCGAAATCTCCGGCAGCACGAGCCGCGAAAGAGCGAGCTCGAGGGCCGCCGGAGAGCCCGGCAGGAGGAAGATCGCGCGTCCCGAGACCAGGCCCGCCGTCGCCCGCGAGAGCATCGCGGCGGCGCCGATCTCGGCAAAGGAGAGCATCCGAAAGAGCTCGCCGAAACCCGGGATCTCGCGCTCGAAGAGCGGCGTCACCGCCTCGATCGTGACGTCGCGCGGCGCAAGCCCGGTACCGCCGGTGACCAGCACCGTATCGACGGAAGGCAACGCCAGAGCGGCCTTGACCTCGGCGCGAATCTCGCCGATGTCGTCGCGCACCAGACCCGCGCGACACCACGCGATGTCCCGCCCCGGCCACGAGCGCCGCGAGCAACCCTCCCCCTTTATCGGTCCTTTCGTTCCGGGTGTCGCTCACGGTGAGCAGCGCGAACCCGAGGACCCGGCTCGCCCGCTTCTGACCGATGCTCTCCGACCACCATGCCGCTAGCCTAGCCGATTCGGCCGCCTTGCTAGGATCGAGAGCATGAGCAGAAAAGTAGCCATTCTGGGTGTGCCGATGGATCTGGGGCAGGGGCGGCGCGGCGTCGACATGGGGCCGTCGGCGATCCGCTACGGCCGGCTGGACGAGCGGCTCGCGGCGATCGGCTGCGAGGTCACCGACCTCGGGGACGTCGACGTGCCGGCGCCGAGGAGTTGGGGTCGAGCATGCGCAACCGGGCGGCGGCATGGCCTATCTCGAGGCCATCCGCGCCGCCTGCGAGGCGACGATCGCGAAGCTCGCTGGCGCTCGCCGGCGAGACCTTCCCGATCATCCTCGGCGGCGACCACTCGATCGCCATGGGCTCGGTCACCGGCGCGCTCGCGCCGCGAGCGCACCGGCGTCATCTGGGTCGACGCCCACGGCGACTTCAACACCCCCGAGACCTCGCCCTCCGGCAACATCCACGGCATGCCGCTCGGCGCTCTCTGCGGCGTCGGCGACCGGCGGCTGATCGACCTCGGCTGGCCGGGCGCGAAGGTCCGCCCGGAGGACGTGGTGCTCATCGGCGTGCGCGATCTCGACGGCGAGGAGCGCCGAGCTGATGCGCGACGCCGGCGTCACCGTCTACACCATGAAGGAGGTCGACCATGCTCGGCCTGCCGCGGATCGCCGAGGAGACGATGGCGCGGCTCGGGCGGTCTGCCGCGCCTGCACGTCTCGTTCGACGCCGACGTGCTCGACCCGGAGGTCGCGCCCGGCGTCGGCACGCCGGTGCCGGGCGGCTTCACCTACCGCGAGGCGCACCTGCTGATGGAGCTCTTCGCCGACGCCGGCCAGGTCGACCAGCCTCGACCTCGTCGAGGTGAACCCGATCCTCGACCGCGAGAACCGCACCGCCAACACGATGGTCGAGCTCGCGGCCAGCCTGCTGGGCAAGCGGATCTTCTAGCGAGATTTCGCAGGCTCGCCGGGCGGCGTCTTCGCAGGCTCGCCTGGTAACGTCGGTGGAGGTGGCGATCGGGCTCCTGCGCTGCTCGCCCCTCGGGGGTCCCTCTCCTCCCTCCTCGGGCTCTGCGCTGCTCGGAGCCCGATCGCCGGATACCGGTAGTTGGGCGAGCCTCGGCACGTCGGTGACAGCCGCTTCTCTCTCCGCTGTACCGACGAGGGGTGGCTGGACCGAGGGCTCCCATGGGCCCGGAGCGCGCTTCTTCAGCGCGAGGACCCATGGGAAGCGGGCCAGACAGGACCCCGAGCCAGGCCTCGAGACGAATCGCAACCTGTGGGCGAACTAAGGAACCTGGAGCCGCTCAAGCACCGCCATAGCCCGCTCCGCCATCGCCACGGGCACGAACAGATGGTCGTGATGAAACGCGGCGATCGCGTTGCACGGGATCCCCTCGCCCGCGAGCGCCGTGGCCACCGCGGCAAGGAAGCCGACCGCTGCGAGATCGGATTGGACGGTGAGGGTGATCCACGCCGCCTCGAAGGTGCCCGCGATGCCGTGACGCGCGGCCTCGTCGGCTGAGAGCACCAGCGTCACGCCCTCAGCCTCGCGAAACGTCGCCAGCGCAGCCACCCCTTCGCCGGCGAAATCTCCGGCGAGACTGCAGAAGAGATAGGTGCCCGCCTGCAGTTCCGGTTTCATCTCTCGCAGGAGATGGCTGAGGTCGCGACTGCCGCTCAATCGATCTCTTCGAGCTCGGTGTCGACATCGACGACGTCGCGCTTCGCCGACGGCGTGACGACCACCTTCACCCAGACGGTGCGAAAGCCCTGCAGGGAGAGCTTCACGAGGTACTCGCCCGGCCCGGGAAAGGAGTAGGTTTCGCCGCCGCCGGCGCCGTCCCAATCGTCGGCCGGGCCGAGGAGCTGGCCGTCGATGGTGACCAGCGCCTCCTCCGGCTCGACGTGAAACTCGGCGCCCTTGCGGCATTGGAAGACCTCGGCGATCGGCGGGGGTGGCTCGACCGGCGGTATCGGCGCGGGGGCGGCTTCGGTCGCCGAGACGGCGCTCGCCGAGGCGGCACTCTCGGTGGCCCCGGCGGGCGAAACCGCCGCCGGCGCTGCGGGCTGCGGTCGCGCCGCGGCGGGCAGAGACGGCTGCTCGACCCGCTGGCCGGCGGCGGAGAGCGGGGTGTCGGCAGGCGTGGCAGGCGTGGCGGCCGGCGGGCCGGGGGCAGCTGGGCTGGCGCCCGGCGTCGCCGGCTCGGCGGTGACGGGGGCGCCGTTCGCGGCGCTCGCCGCCAGTGGCTGCGCCAGATCGGGCGGCGGCGCCGGGCGACGCAGGGTGAGACCGATGGCGAGCGCCGCGAGCAGCAGGCCCAACCCGGCCGGGAACGCCCACCGCTTCCAGGTTCCGCGCCGGCGGTGAACGATCTCGGTCGGCGCCGAGGTGGAATAGCTCGCCGGCGGGAGAGGCAAAGGCGCCGCGAGCCCGCGCACGGGCGCGGTCGGCGAGGTGGCGCCGGGCCGGGCGAACTGCGCCATGAGCGCACGGGCGCGGGTCGCGAAGGTCTGCGCGTCGGGAATGCGGACGTCGCGCTCCTTGGCCAGCGACCAACGCAGCAGGTCGATGAGGTCCGGGTGCAGGCGGCCGGCCACGGTCTCCGACTCGAACGGATCCTGATGCAGGATCTGGTAGACCAGCGTCGTGAGCGTGTCGGCGGGGAATGGCTTGCGGTGCATCAACATCTCGTAGAGCACGACGCCGAGAGAGAACAGATCGCTCCGGCCGTCGAGCTCGATTCCCTGCACCTGCTCCGGCGCCATGTAGGCCGGACTCCCCACCATCATTCCGGTGCGGGTCAGCTCGGTCGACTCGCCGACCGCCTTGGCGATTCCGAAATCGCTCACCTTGACTCTGCCCGACTTGGGCAGCAGGAGATTTCCGGGCTTGATGTCGCGGTGGATGACCCCTGCCTCGTGCGCCGCGGCGAGCGCATCGGCGGTCTGCGCGACGATTTCGAGCGCCGCTGTCGTACCTGGAAACTCGCCACGCACCAGTCGTTGCGCGAGCGTCTCGCCCGCCACGAGTTCCATCACCAGGAAGAGTTGATCGCCCTCCTCGCCGGCGTCGTAGATCGCCACGACGTTCGGGTGCTGCACCCGGGCGGCGACGCGGGCCTCGCGCGCGAATCTCGCCGCGGCCTCTTTCGGGTCGCCGTGTCCGGCGGCATAAGCGAGAGAGATCAGCTTGACGGCGACGTCGCGCTGGAGCTGCGGATCGTGCGCGCGGTAGACCGCGCCCATCGCGCCGCGGCCAATCTCGCCGGCGAGGAGGTAACGACCGATTCTCTCGGGTGGGATCACGCCGGCGATTCTACGGGAGTCGAGCCCCGTGGCTCTCCGCCTCACTGCTCCGGGCCCGGGTTTCGCATAAGATCGGCCCCGAGGTGTCGATGCTCGCCAACCGGATTCCCGACATTCAAGCCGCCCTTGCCGAGGCCGAGCTCGATGGCTGGTTCTTCGCCGTCTTCCAGGCCAACGATCCGATCAGTCTGGACCTGCTCGGCCTCGCCGACAAAAGTCTCGTGTCCCGGCGCTGCTACTACGTCGTCCCCAGCCGGGGCGAACCGAGAAAGCTCGTCTCGACGCTCGAGCCCGCCATGCTGGATCACCTTCCCGGCACCAAGGCGCTCTACACGACCTGGCAGCAGCATCGCCAGCAGTTGGAGCTTCTGGTGCGTGACTGCGGTCGGCTCGCGGCGCAGTACAGCCCGCGCAACGAGATCCCCAGCGTTTCGCGCCTCGACGCCGGCACCGCGGAGCTCCTGGCCTCGTTCGGCTGCGAGCTCACTTCGGCGGCCGATCTCGCGCAACGCTTCGCGGCTGTCTGGACTCCCGAACAGCTCGAAGGGCATCGTCGCGCCAACGTCCACTTGCACCGCATCGCGCTCGAGGCGTTCTCGCTGGTATCGGCGCACCTCGGCGCCGATCGCGCGATCGACGAATACCGGGTGCAGCGCTTCATCCTCGAGGCCTTCGATCAGTCCGGCCTGCACACCGAGGCCGAACCGATCATCGGCGTCAACGCGCACAGCGCCGACCCGCACTACATTCCCACGCCCGAGACCTCGATCCCGGTCCGGCGAGGCGATTTCCTGCTCATCGATCTGTGGGCGAAAGAGAAGGGGCCTGGGAGCGTCTACGCCGATATCACCTGGTGCGGCGTGTGCGCCGACGCTCCAACCGACCGCCAGGAGGAGATCTGGCGAATCGTGCGCGACGCGCGCGACGCCGGGATCCGGTTGGTGCAGGAGCGCTGGCCGGCGACGCCGGTCCACGGTTTCGAAGTGGACGACGCGACTCGCAACGTGATCCGCCAGGCCGGCTACGGTGACGCCTTCTTCCATCGCACCGGCCACTCGATCGGCATCAAGGACCACGGTCAGGGCGCCAACATGGACAACCTCGAGACTCACGACACGCGCCGCCTCATCGCGATGACCGGCTTCTCGATCGAGCCCGGAATCTATCTGCCCGGCGAGTTCGGCGTGCGCAGCGAGGTCAACATCGCGCTCACGCCGACCGCCGCCGAGGTCACCGGCGGCGCGCCGCAGCGCGATCTGCTCCGCCTGCTCCCCTGATGCTCACGGCCTCCGCCGAGACGATCGCGAACGCCGCCGGCCGCCAGCGCTCTGGCGAGCGGCCGGCGCTCTTCGATCGTCCCAACTGGAGCGCCGACAGCCCCGCCGGGAGGCTCTTCTCTGCGACCGCGGCCGCGAGCGCCGAGGGCACCCTGGTGCGTGCCTGCCTGCGCATGGCGGAGGCGCGCGCCGGCGCTTTCAGCATGGCTCTCACCCTGCTCCCGGAGCGCGAGCAGGAGCGCGCAGCCTTGTTGTTCGCTCTCACTGACGCGCTCTTCGCGACGGCGGCCGGACCCGGCAGCCCCGAGTCGCGTGTCGAAGATCTCGACCGGATTGCTTTCGCGATCGCCCGCGCCCTACGCGGTGAGGGCGCCCTCCTGGAAGACGAGAGCTTCGCGCGTCGCCTGGCGAGCGAGTCGCGCCGCCGCGGCTTCACCCGCCAGGCGCTCGACGATCTCTTCGACGCGGCGCGCCGCACCGCGCGCCAGCGCCGGCCCGAAACCGCCGAAGCCCTGGCATTGCGCGCCCACCTGCTCTCCGAGGCGTTCGTCACCGCACTCTTCGGGACCGAGCCGACTCCGGCGGTAGTCGACCTCGGCGCCGGCCTCCTGCGTCTCTCGCGCCTCCAGTCCCTGGCTGCCGATCTGCGCGAGCGGCACTGCGCGCTCCCCGAAAGCGAGCTCGCGGAGCCGGTGCAGTACCGCACGCCGGAGGAGATCGGGGCCGCCGCGGTGCGCGAGTGCGCCGAGCTGCGCAAGCTCCTGCTCAAGGGCGCCCGCGCGGCGGGCGAAGTGCCGCTCTCCTTCCGCCGCCCGGTCGCCTTTCTCCTGCCGGTCGCGCTTTCGCTCCTGGGCCTGCTGGAAGACCGCCCCCCGGAGCTCGCCCGCCGCACCCCCAAGGTCGGCAAGTGGGCTCTCCGCCGCGCCTACTGGCGCGCCCGCTTCACTCCGCTGACCTAACCCTTCACGACCGCCACCCTCGTGGTTGTCGCCTTGGGCTTGCTGACGGTGCGATTTGGGAGCCGCTACCTCGAGAAGATCCTCGAGACGCGCTCCGGTAGCACTGCTCAAAGGGTTCGTGGAAGCTTCCATCGACCACTGGCCGGGAAGAGCTCCTCAGCCTCCGCGGAATCAGCCCACAGTTTGCCTTCGGCAGGCTGAAAGCGCCAACGCCCCCCAACCATCGCGCCGTTCCTCGGGAACCCGATTGAAAGCGTGCAGTGCGTTCCCCAGAAGCTGTAGTCCGAGCGAGATCCCGGCAGCTGAAGAAAGGTCGAGCTCAAGGTGCGACCACTGGCGTCAGGTGAGCTGACAGCCACCTCAAAGCACATGGCGCCTCTGCCGGCTCGGTGGCCGAGGGCGAATGCCGCCGCACCAAGAAGAACAGCGGCCAAGAGAAACAGGCCGACCACCAGCCATTGTCGGCGCTTCACTTCTTTTCCCTCGGGCAATCGTAGTCGAGGTTCACCTTTCCTGCGTTGTTGAAGGACTGCGATGGTATGAGCGACCTGCCAGTCTGAACGTTGACGTAGACCTTGTCGTTCGAAGAGCAGCGGCAGCGATCGTAAGTGGTGAACGTAATCGATGGCGTGCTCGGAACCGAAGCGATTCAAGCGGGGGGTTCGACCCCGGGCGGCGGTGGCGGATCATCGCCAAATCCAACTCCATTGATCTTCTTCGGCCCGCATTCGCATGGCGCACAGAAGATCACCTGGTTGTTCATGTCGCCGACCGCGCCGAGCGCGCCTACCCAGGTGAAGCCGCACGCTTGGGCAGCTTTCAATCCCAGCAAATCAAAGTAACGCAGGGGATTGTTGAAGACATAGTCATGCAAGTGGGCGCCGGATCGCAGGCCTAGAGGGTCCGGTCTCGTGTACCTCCCCGTCTGCGGTTCATACCAGCGGTGACAAGAATCGCCGACGCCTTCCGGTCGTACGCGAGCTCGCATCCCCGACGCACGATTCGACTTAGCGAGCCAGACCCCTCGACGCGAGGTCTGATTTCGTGGTCGCGGACCCGGTAGCGAGTTTTCGGCTACGTGGGCGAGCGCGGAGGCGCGATGCGAGGTCACGATGGCGGCGATTGTACGCCTCGCCGGCGCGCCAGGCGGCGCGCTACGCCACGCTCGCCGAGCGAGGCACACCTTCCCTCCTTAGCCGCGCTTTTCGCTTTTGCGCGCCGGGCTGGAGCGCGAGCACCGAGACGCGAAGCGGCTCGGCGCGCAGCCAGCGCAAGACCGGTGCGCATCCAGTGCATTTCGAATCGGCAGTGTGCGCTGGAGCGTAGCGGAGGCGCACTCTGCCGCGCCTTGTAGAGGGAGGCCCCCCTGGGGGGGCCGAGGGGGAAAGGGACGGGGCAGGCGAGCGCGTGGGCTACAGCATGGACGCTGGATCCCGAGCGCTGTCGAAGACGCCACTGACGTTCGCGGGCCACCGCCGACCCGGCCGCTGTTTGCTCTTTCTCGCCAAGGAGGAGTTCCGAGGCATGCCCTTGCCGTGGCATGCGCGCTTCGGCAGCCACCGCGGCTACCGGTTCCTCTTCGGTCGTGTTCTGCTCTGGTTCCTCGTTTCGCGACACTTCGAGACCGAAGGCACTCTGCAGGGCGTCCTCACCGAAGAGGGCGAGTGGGTCGCTCACATGGTCGAGCTCCGCGCCCTACCGGAGTTTCGAGAGGCCCAAAAGTTCGCCGACACCATCGATGTGCCCGAGCGAATGCTCCAGCCGTAGGGCGGAGAAGATCCGGCCAGAAACGACGAGCCCGGCCAAACTGCGCCGGGCTCGGGCGGAAAGCGAGGACTTAGTAGCCTAGCGACGCCCCTGCGCGAGGCGCCGAATCCCCTCCCACGCCCATTTCAGCAGGAGAATACTCGCTACGAGAAGCAGCGGCATTACGGCCACAGACTTGCCAGTAGGTCCGAGCTCGTAGGTGCGTTTCGCCCAAAGGTCAAACAGACCAGCGAGCGAGTAGAGGGCAAGGCCCGCGCCGAGAAGCAGAGACGCGAGCGTTCCCAAGAGGATCATTGCCTTGGCCATCGTCACGGCTCGTCGATCTGCACGCCTTGAGGTAACGGACCCAATCAGGCCCGTCGTGCTCATACTCCTTGGCCTACTCGGCCGGCGACGACATTCCCTGTCGCAACCTAGTCCACCGCTGCTCGAGGTCGGCTTCGGGTCGTAAGTGCAAGCGCCGCTTCCAGTCCCGCCCCTCCATTGTCAGCACCATAGAGTTGCCAATTAGCTTCCCCGCAAGCCTTGGCACCTCCATGGGTGGCTCATGCGGAGAGGCGAGGGCAATCTCAACTCGATCGCCCGCATACTTCCAGGAAGCAATGCGAAAGAGCTGTGGCTCCTCTCGGGCGAAGATGTACCCGACTGACCCAAGACCGTCATCCGCCAAATCAACTCGAACGAGGTAGAGCTCATCCTCGGAGAGTCCCACCCAGGTCTGCGCCACCTCCTCGTAGGTGAGCGGCTTGATGCGCTTCTCCGCGCCGCCGCTCACTGCAACGCACAGCACAGAAAGGGTCGCCATCGCGGCCACTATCAAGGCCGAAGACCGGCAGACTCGGAGCGAATGTCCCCACCCGGCGCGAAGGGGATTCATGAGCAGCCCAAGCACTTCTCCACCTGCTGCGGATACTTTTCGCCGCCGTGGCCCACCTGATGAGTCATCTCGTGAAGGAGCGTGCATCCAAGGGGTCCGCAACGCCCGCTATCCCACGCGCCGGGGCAAAGGCGAATGGTCGTTCCAAATGGCACCGACCAAGCGCAATTGCCGCTGCAACTCCCACCTGAATCCTGCTTGCAGCGCACGGTCAGTGCGGGGTTCCCGCAAAGCCTCCCAAGCCCTTCTGGAATTGATGGCTTGTCGCACATACAGTTTCTGAAGCCATCTGTCTTCGCCTTCCCGCAATATTCGTCGAATGCCGGCCTAATCGCCTTCTCTTGGTCCGTTGTGCAGCCCTTGAATTGCAGGAGCCCGAGCGGGTCGATGTAGCTCATCGGATTGCTCGCAGCGTAGATGAAGAGCGGACTGAACCGTTCCGGATCGTTCCCACCGACCTCTCGTTCCTGTGCGGCCGGGACCGAGTGGAGAGGATCCACTCGTGTGTACCTTCCCGTCTGCGGTTCATACCAGCGGTGCACGTTGTACCTGCCCGGAGCCTCAGTGCTTCAGCCAGCCAGCATAGATGAGCAGGGTCGCCATACTCATGTATCCGCCGACCAGAATCACAGGCGTTAGGATCACGAGTACCACAGGTCGTGATCGCACACTCATGGGAACGAGTGCGAGGAGCAGCAATAAGGATGGAATGCCGTAGAGGACCGGAATCGCCTCCCATTTCAGGAACCCCTTCGCTACATCGGCTCGAAACGCGAGCGCGGCCATGGCTGCTTGGAACGCAAGGTGTACAACGATGGATAGCACTTGTGCTCGCGGGCGGCGGACCAGCGCCGCGAGCAGGATTCCGAGAGCGATGGGCGTCACAAAGAAAAGCAGGTCGGCCATCGCTCAGGGCCTCGGCTCGTTCCACCAGTCGTCTTCTTCCGGCGGCTGTGGGCATTGATTGCACGGAGGTCCGAAGCGCGCTCCGGGCGCCGGAATGGCTGAACCGAGATAGAACTCTTGGCAGTCCTTCAGGAGCTTGTGACAGTCATTCGTCCACGGGAACCAACCGCCTTGGCCAGAGTCCGCGTTGCGACGGCAGCAGCTCATCAGATCGTCTTCGCGACCTGGGCTTCCCGGGATTACTTCACACTGATCCCCGCTCTCATCCTCTGAAGGCCCCGTTTCAGGTGTCGGGTCTCCCTTTCCTTTGCCGCAGTACCGCGGCTGATCTGGAGGAAGACCAGGCCGGTCGTCCCAGAAGTAGGCGTGGTTCCCTGGCATGGCATGGGCCTCCCGGCTGCACACAAGGACGGCCAAGCCGAGCGGGTCAACGTACCTCGCGGGATTGGCTGAGGCATATCGGTAGAGGTTGATGTCGCCCCAGAGCCCGAGCGGATCCGGCCTCGTGTACCTGCCCGTCTGCGGTTCATACCAGCGGTGAGCATTCCAGTAGCTTCGCGCGTCTACTTGACGCACCCCGATTCCTGTCAAGGGCGTGTCCAGATCCACGGACCGCACCAACTTGTCCCGGACTCGAAGCTCGTCGATACCTTGCCTGTTTCGCTTACAACGAGGCATCGAAGCCGCTTGCCTGCGATCCCGGTGGGCGCAGAAATGCTCAAGAACTCTCCCCCCGGACTCCACGAGACTGGACCGATGAGGCTCGGCTGCCAGAACTGGCGATTCAGGATGCGTCGGACAATGTGCTTCTCGTAGTCGTACACATAGAGATCGCCATCCTGTAGAAACGCAAGCCTTGACCCATCAGGCGAGAGCGAAGGGCCACTTCCTTGGGCCAACCGGCTGAGATTGCCCGATGGGCGGTCGAGGTCGAACAAGAAACCACCGGACTCGAGCACGATCCTCTCACCGCGGTTGGCCACCGAGAAACTGATGGCGGCAAGCTCTACCGGGTGCTGGGGGCCCCTTCGCAGAGGCCTCGCGCTAAGGTCCACCGCCACCACCTGAACGGCGTTCGGATCTCCCGCATGGCGTTCGAGCAAGAACCCAGTCTCTGACAGCGAGTCGACCGAGATGGCCAGTATCCCGGCGCACTCCACGCGCTCGATGGCCGAGTCAAGTAGAGAAAGCGCAAGGAGGCAGGGAAGCTCTTCGCCAGGCGAGCGGCCAAGAACAAGCAGAGTGCTTTTCGAGATGGCAGCCGCAACGATATCCCGCACGGAGCCTGCGAGGTTCCACTCGTTGACTACTTGGGTTGGTTCCGCAACGTCCACGACTGTGAAGCGGTCGTAGCCCCGGAGCAGGATGCGACTGCTCACCGAACCACCCGGGGTACCACCCTCGCGGGTAGCGGGCGCGGAAACAGCTAGGAGCGACGCCAATGCCAAGGATCCCAGCATCGTCGCCCTACCAGCCGCCCGATCCTGCCGGTGGATCGTCGTTGATCCCCGGGGCGCTTCCTAGGCCATCAGGGACACCACCCTTGCAGCACTTGCGAGCCAGGGTGCCAGCGAAGGTGTTGCTGTTGGGCCCGAAGATGGCGGAGTAACCACCTACGGGATACGAATCCGTAGCCTTCGAAAGGCAGGCATCTCGATCGGAGTCCGAACACTCGGGCTCGCAGCTCTTGCACCGCCCACCCTTGTCTCGCGGGTCATTTCTCCTCGGAACTCCGATTGTCTGGCCGCCGCGATCCTCGGGATACAAGCCGTACTTGGTGCCGCTATCGCCAACGAGATAGCAGTGGTTCTGCCTTGCAAGGAAACCTGCCAAGAAGTTGTCCAGTAGCCGGCAACAGACCTGCGCCGCAAGACCGAGCGGATCCAGGAATCGAAGCGGGTTCGCATTGGCGTACAGGAAGACGTTGGACTCAGGATCCGGCCTTAGAACAAGCGGATCGACCCTCGTGTACCTTCCCGTCTGCGGTTCATACCAGCGGTGAACGTTGTAGTAGGAATCCCCGCCGAGTGTCGCGTTGGTGAAGAGCGCGTCATCCCACTGGCCCGGGAATCGCAGGAAGATTCCCTTGGTCAGCATGTCGTTGCCTGTGCCCTCCTGCCAGTCCCTTCCAAAGGGCTCGAGGCCGCCTTTCCAGTACTCCGTTCCGGCCTGATTCAGGGCGTAGACCGGGGTACCGAGGTGATCGGTCACGAGATAGGTGGTCGTCGCGACCGCCGCTCCAACTTTCTTCCAGATCGCGATCGGTCGGCCGGCGAAGTAGAAGACATTTTGGCGCTCTACCGTTCCTCCGGTCGCGGGTAGTCGTTCCAGCGAGTGCAAGAGTCCTGCGCTGCTGTAAGTAGTGTTGACGTAGCCGCCGCTCGTGGCGTCGGCTGCTGCTTTCAAGAAGCCTCTGCCGTCGTAGCTGTTCGTCAGGCTCTGCGCGCCGCGGACGACGCCTCCGAGCTGCCCGGCGCTGTCGAAGGAGAAGCTCAGGACGTTCGCGCCGGCGGCGATCTGCGTCAGGAAGCCGCCGGCGTCGAAGGCGTAGTCCCTGGTGCCGAGGATGCCGAGGTTGACGACGTCGAGCCGAGCGGTGTCGCCGGTGGCGCCGCTGTTGTCGTCGTAGACGTAGCTGTCGGTGAGGCCGGCGCGGAGTTCAGTCGATCGATTGCCGATCTTGTCGTAGGTCCACTGCAGCGGATTGCCGCTGGGTGCCGGCGAGCAGGCCGTGCCGCCCCAGGGGCCGCTGCCGCAGGTCAGGTAGTACTGCCAGTCCTGGTAACCGTAGCCGCGGGTCTCCGTTGGCGCCGGAAGGGTGCGCTGCTGCTGCGTGACGTTGCCGAGCTTGTCCGTCGTGAAGCTCAGGGTGAAGAGGCTGCCCGAGACCGTGAGGCTCGTCGGCTGGTAGCGGAAGTCGTAGGCCCGCGTCTCGTCGCGGTCGACCGTCAGGTCGAAGCGCAGCGTCGCCAGCGGCCCGTAGGCCTTGTAGGTCGGGACAGGGGTGTTCTTCACCACGTACACCGCCGCGGCGGCACCCTCCTTCGACTGCAGGCTCACGGGTCGGTCCATTTTGTCGTAGGTGTAGATCGCTTGCAGGCTGCCCGGATAGGTGATCGTCAGCGGGTTCGAGTTGCCGTCGTAGGTGTAGCTCAGGGCTCCGTCCGTAAGTGTACGCCCGAAGCGATCGTAGGTGTAGCCGACCGTCGATGCGTTCCGGGTCACCCCGGTCAGGCGGCCGACGTCGAAGCTGGCCGGGGTCGTGCCATAGGCGTAAGTCGTGTCCAGAGCCGTCCCCGGCAGGTCCACCAGGGTCACCCGGTCGGCGGCGTCCACCGTCCGCGCGGTCACCACTCCCCTGCCGTCGGTCTCGCTCGTGAGCTCGCCGTGATCGTTGTAAGCGTAGCTCGCGCTGCCCGAGACCTCGGACACCTGCTCCGTCATCAGATCCCGATCCGAATAGGTGTAGCTCGTCGCGGAGCCGTTGCCGTCCACCACTTCGACCAGATGGTCCTGAACGTCATAGGCGTAGCTCGTCGTCACCGTCCCGCCGCCCGCCCCGCCCCAGGGCTGCGTCACATCCGTCAGGCGATTGAGCGCATCGTAGCCGTAGGCGGTCGACGGCTGCGCGGGGAAAGTCGCCCGCGGATGCAGCGGGTCCCAGACCTCGGCGAGATTTCCACCGCAGTCGTAGTCGTATTCGGTGATCGATTCCTCCGCCTTGCCAGGCGCCTGGATCGTCCTGTCCAGGTGGCACATCGAAGAGTAGAGGTAGCTCGTCTCCGAATTCGCCGTCCAGGCGGTCGTCGAAGTGCCACGATCGCGCTTCTCGTTCGTGCGATGGCCGCCGCCGTCGAGGGTATAGAGCAGGCGCTCGGCGATGAGGGTCGCGCTGATCGAGAGGCACGAGGTCGCCGAGGGAGTGGCCACCGCGGTTCCCCGCCGGACCTCCGTCAGGCGACCTGCGGCGTCGTAGCTGTACTGCGTACCGCCGCCCGCCGGACGCTTGAGGCAGAAGAGGTCGCCCTTGTCGTTGTACTTGTAGAGCGTGATGAGGTCGTCGGTCTCCACGGCGTCGTTCGCGCCGCGCTGCAGCACGCGGTTCACCCGGTCGAGCGCGTCGTACTCGGTGTCGGTCTTCACCCCGTTCACGTCGGTCACCCGCGTGCGCCGATTGTAGGCGTCGTAGGCGAAGTTGGTCGTCCCCACGAGCGGATCGGTCCGGCTGTCCGGAATCTGGCCGTTCGTGCCGGGGACGGCGTAGGTGAACGTCGTCTGGTCGGCCGTGCTGAAGCCCGGCGGATCGATCGCGAGCGGCCTGCCCGCGGCGTTGTAGGACAAGTAGCCGGTGGTGAGCGCGAAGCTACCGCCGGGATAGGTTGCTTCACTGCCGGCGCTCGTGCGCGACTGGAGGTCGCCTGTCCCGGCGTCGTAGCTCATCGTCACCGACCGCGTGCCCGAGACGCCGGAGAACGGTCCGTCGATCGCCGTCGCAAAGGCCGGGAAGTTGGCGTCGTAGGTCCACTCCGTCGAACGCGGGAGCTCGGGGTCCGCAGCCGGGTTGTTCGCGGCGTCGATGCGCAGGGTCATCTGGCCGTTGGCGTCCCAGAAGTAGTCGGTCCAGATCCCGCGCCCGTCGATCACCCGCGTCGGCCGCATCGGGTTCGCGGCGTCGCCGAAGACCCACTGGCTATTCGGGCCGGCACCACAGGTCGGGCAGCCACCGGTGACGGAGAGGATGCGCGCCTTGCCGCTCCCCGACGGATCGCGGTCGAAGGTGTAGGTCGAAGAGACGCCGAGCGGGTCGATCACCGTCGTCGTCGTCGGATCGGCCGGATCGTCGAACGCGAGCGACCACTTCTCCACCGCGGCGGCGTCGGCATGGTTGGGCGCACCGGTCCAGGTCTTTTCGGCGTTGCCGTGGGTATCGTAGCTCCAGGCGCGCAGCACCCGGATCGCGGTGCCCATCGCCGGGGTCGCGACGTTGTTGTCGTTGTCTGGCACCAGCGTCATACGGGTCATCGCGCCGCGGACGTTGCCGTACTTGAGGATTGTCGAGCGCCCGTCGGGCTGATCGATGCGCGCCAGGTCCCGTCCCGCCCAGGTATAAGTCCAGGTGCGCGTCGAGGTCCCGTCTACACCTCTGCGAATGATTTTCCGCAGCTTGGCGTTCAGGTAGGTGAATTCGTCCCGCTGCCCGTCCGGCATCGTCACCGCAGTGATCTGCGAGCCCGCGTAAGAGACCGCGTGCCAATTGTTGCCGTTACGGTCGACGGTATCCCGCCAGAGGCCGGCCGAGTCAAAGGTGGCGACTGTGCCGGCGAGGTCGTGCAGCTCCCAGCCGCCGGTTGTCGTGTCGTAGAAGAGCGTTCGGTACTCGTCGGATGGCTTGCGCACCTGGTACTGCCGCAGCCCGACTCCTGGATCGAGCGCCTCGAACTCGCGAAAAGTGGCATTCCGAGTCACCAGCCAGACGTGCGCCTCGGTGGAGTCTTTGAAGATCCGCTCCGCGAACTCATGCGACCAGCCGCGGCCGAGCGTGTCCTTCCAGCTCAGGTAAGAAGGGGTGCCCCAGAACCCGGCGCCGCCGGCCTGATAGTGGAGCACCGCGCCAGGCTGGCCTGGCGGCGTCGCCGCGGCGCCGAGGCCCGTGACGTTGAGTGATCCGCCTCCGGTGCCGCCCCCGGTCTTCGGCGGCGGTGAGGCACCGCCCGTGGCGGGTGGTCCACCGCCCACCGGGCAGCTCGGACAGTCGCAGTCCGGGGGGAACGGCGGCGGCTGGCAGAACACGGCCTCGAGCACCGGCTGGGTGAGCTCGAAGGTCGTCGACTCCGCGAAGTAGGTCGTCGCGCTGAAGCACTTGGACAGGCGTACCTCGACGGTGTAGGTGCCGGGAATGCCGCCGAGCGTGCCACCGCAAGTAAAGCCACCGATGCTCATGGTGGCGTCGAGCTCGTCGGCGCCGATCGGCGCGCCGATGTTGCCGCAGGAGCCCACGCTGGTCCCGCCGGAGTTGAACCAGAGGACCTTGACCGTGCTGTCGTAGGTCTGGCTATTCTGGGAGTTGCCGGGGATTGCGGCGCCGACGCGGGCGATGACCGCGCAGGTCTGGGTGACCGGATTGCAGTTCGCGGGCGACAGCTCGTAGGAGACCGCGCCGGTCAACGGCGTGTAGACCCGGGTGCGAACGCCATCGGTACAGTTCGCGGCTGGGACGTTGGCGACGCCCCACGAGACCTGGTTGACCACGGATTGCACATTTTGGCCCGCAAACTCGCAATGGCTCTGGGACCGAGCGATCGCAGCCGTGCACAGCAGGACGGTGGAGAAGGCAACCAGGCATCGAGACGCTCTCGGATTCCTTCGGCTCGCGGTCACGGTCTGAGCGGTCATAGTTTTCTCCCTCTACCTGCAATGACCCGCGCGAGAGTGAAAAGGGATACATCCGCCGGGAGAATTCTCTGGAACCATCGAGTTTCCAGGTGCGTCCTTGGGCGAACTGCTGCGCCGAGACGTACTCAAGAAAGGAGGCGGCACGCAATGCCCGAAGCCAACTCAGGAGGCTCTTCCTCCTTGCAGATCCTGCTGCACGCACTCGAGCCGCACTTGCGTACCATCTCCCGGAAGTATCGGCTCGACGTTCCGGACAGCGAGGATGTCCTTCAATCCACGCTCGTGCGCTTCACTCCCTTGCGGCCAGGAATCCAGAACCCGGCAGCATGGCTGCTGGTGGCGTTTCGGCGCGAGTGCCTGCGGCTGCTCAGAAAACGGACCCGTTCTCCCGAGCTCGTCGTCGATCTCGAAGAGCTCGCCGCACCGGATCGCGCGGCACCGCCACTGAGCCCCGAGGAACGGATCCACCTTTCGGTCGCGATCGAGAAGCTGAAACCCAGGCAGCGCCGGGTGCTCTGGCAGCGATTCGCGCTCGGCCTGAGCCTGAAGGAGGTCGCCGAGGCGATGGGCTGCAAGGTGGTAACGGCGAAGAAGGCGATCGCGCGCGCGATCGCGGCGCTGCGGCGGATCTACGACGGTCGACCGGCGGGCTAACTCACCGCCGCGCCGCGCGCCTACATTCGCTCGACGAAGATCTTGCCGGCGGCGCGCAGCCCCAGGCTCGCGCGGCGGCCGCGGTCGAGCTCGATCTCGAGGGTATCGGCGGCGAGGTCGCGGGCGGTGACGCGGACTTTCTTGCCCGGGCGCAGACCCACCTTCTCCACCAGGCGCAGGAACTCCGGCGACTGGTCGGCGATCCGCGCCACCCGGCAGCGCACGCCGATCTCGACCGCTGCGAGGTCGGCGAGCGACGCGTAGGCGAGCGGGCGGACCTTGAGCGTCGCGGTCGGGATCGGGTCGCCGTGCGGATCGACCGCCGGACGGTCGAGCATTTCGTCCATGCGCTCGATGAGGCGCTCCGAGACCGCGTGCTCGAGCCGCTCGGCTTCGTCGTGGACCTCGCTCCAGTCGAGCCCGACGATCTGCACCAGAAAGAGCTCGATCAACCGGTGCCGCCGCAGGACGTGCAGCCCGAGCTGGCGGCCGGCCGCCGTCAGCTGTGCTCCGGCGTAAGGTTCGTAGGCGACGAGGCCGCTGTCGGCGAGAGTCTTGAGCATCGCCGTGACCGTCCCCGGCGTGACGGCGAGGAGCGTCGCGAGCCTTCCGGTCGCCACGGCCACTCCCGGCTCGCGCTCCTCTTCCAGCAGGATCGCCTTGAGGTAGTCCTCGACGGTAGAGGTTGCCACCCCCCGACTCTAGCCCGGAAACCGGCCCCGCCCCTGCTGTTGACACCGGGGACGTTTCTGGTCGATAATTTTGAGTCCTCAAAACTTGGAGAGGTGAAATCTCCAACTTCGGATCCCGACCATGGAACCTCCCACGCCCGCGCCCGCCGTCACCGTTACCGTCGCCGATCCGCACCGCTCGCTGCCTGAAGTCCACGGCAGCATTCCGCTCGCCATCCATCGCACCTGGTGGCGCCGCTTTCTCGCCTTCGCCGGACCCGGCTACCTCGTCAGCGTCGGTTACATGGACCCCGGAAACTGGGCGACCGACCTCGCTGGCGGCGCCAAGTTCGGCTACGCCCTCATCTGGGTGATCCTGCTGTCGAACCTGATGGCGATGTACCTGCAGTCGCTGTGCGTGAAGCTCGGTGTGGTGACCGGCAGGGACCTCGCTCAGGCCTGCCGCGAGCAGTACTCGAAGCCGGTGTCGATCGTCCTCTGGATTCTCTGCGAGATCGCGATCATCGCCTGCGACCTGGCAGAGGTGATCGGCTCGGCGGTCGCCTTGAACCTTCTCTTCGGCGTGCCGCTCGTCTGGGGCGTCATCATCACCGGCTTCGACGTGCTGCTGCTCCTCGCTGCCATGCACTTCGGCTTCCGCAAGATCGAGGCGATCGTCCTCACCCTGGTGAGCACGGTGGCGCTGTGCTTCGTGATGCAGATCTTCCTCGCCCGGCCCGACTGGGGCGGGGTCGCCCTCGGCATGCTGGTGCCGACGATGCCGGACAAGGAGGCTTTCTACATCGCGCTCGGCATCCTCGGCGCGACCGTCATGCCGCACAACCTGTATCTCCATACGGCGCTGGTGCAGACGCGCGACATCGGCCCGACCGTCGCCGACAAGCGCCAGGCCGTGCGCTACAACATCACCGACACGGTGATCGCCCTCGGCGCGGCCTTCTTCGTCAACGCAGCGATCCTCGTCGTCGCCGCCGCGGTCTTCCATCGCGCCGGTCTGTTCGACGTCAGCGAGCTGCAGGAGGCGCACCGCCTGCTCGCGCCGCTCCTGGGCGCGCCGATCGCCTCGACCGCCTTCGCGGTGGCACTCCTCGCTTCCGGCCAGTCCTCGACGATCACCGGCACGCTCGCCGGCCAGATCGTCATGGAGGGCTTCCTGCAGATCCGTGTCCGGCCCTGGCTGCGGCGGCTCATCACCCGATTGCTGGCGATCGTCCCGGCGGTCATCCTGATCTCCATCTCGGGCGGCAAGGACACGGTGGGCCTGCTCGTCTTCTCCCAGGTCGTGCTGTCGATGCAGTTGTCTTTCGCCATCTTTCCGCTGCTGGCCTTCACCTCCAGCCGCCGCCTGATGGGCGAGTTCGCCAATTCGACGGGGGTGAAGATCCTCGGCTACTCGATCTGCACCCTCATCGCGGGGCTCAATCTCTCCCTGCTCTGGCAGACGCTCGGCACCGGCTGGATGGGGGTCCTCGTCGGAGTTGCCGCGGCCTTCACCCTGTGGGTCCGCTTCGTGTACCCTCGGAGGCATCGTGTACAAGAAGATCCTGGTCACGCTCGAAAATAGCCGCACCGACGAGGCGATCCTGCGCCACATCGAGCGGCTCGCGAAGCCGCTCGGCAGCCACCTCCTGCTGGTGCACGTCGCCGACGGCTGGATGGCGCGCCATCGCGAGCGCTTGAATCTCGCCGAGTCGGAAGAGATGCGGGTCGACCGCGCCTATCTCGAAGAGGTGCGGGCGCGTTTCGCGGCGGCCGGCATCCCGGCCGAGGCCCAGCTCCTCTGGGGCGAGCCGGCCGACGAGATCGTCAAGATCGCCGAGGCCTCCGGCGTCGACCTCATCGCCATGAGCACCCACGGCCACCGCTTTCTCGCCGACCTGGTCTACGGTTCGATCGCCAACAAAGTCCGTCATACGGTCGACATTCCGGTCCTCCTGCTCAAGGCGCCGGCCGACATCTGACTCCTGCTGGCCGGCGCCTCTCCTGACAGTACGTTGTCAGGAGGGCCGGGAGAGACTCTCTTCTGCCGCGAGCCTGCCGCTCGCGTGCATCCGCCCGGAGAACCAGAGATGAGCCTGAAAGCCGACGCGCTGCACGAGATCCAGACGACCCGCCACTTCTTCCACCGCAGCACGCGCTGCCTGACCGAGGGCGACTCCGGCTTTCGCGCCACGCCCGACACCATGACTGTCGCTCAGCAGGTGGCTCATGTCGCCCAGACCCTCGACTGGTTCCGCGAGGGGATGTTCGCGGACCGCTGGGACATGGACTTCGAGAAAGCCATGGGGGCCACCGACGCCGTGACGTCGCTCGCCGCCGCCCGACAGGAGCTCGACGCCGCTTGGGGGCGGCTCGTGGCGCGTGTCGAGGCGTCGAGCGACGCGGAGCTCGCGCAGCCGATGGCGGACAATCCGATTCTCGGCGCCCGCCAGCGCTACAACGGCATCGAGGCGATGATCGACCACACCGGCCATCATCGCGGCGCGCTCGCGGTCTACGCCCGGCTGGCCGGCAAGGTCCCGGAGATGCCCTACGGCGATTGAGACCGCCCGTCGGCCTCCGCGTCGGTCAACTCCAGCTCGAGTCGACGCAAGTAGTCGACCAGGCTCTTTCCGGGTTCGTCGGTGAAGCACTCCACGGTGGCTTCGCAGCTCGCGATGCGGTCGAGGCGGAAGTTCCGGAAGTCGCTTCGGAGCTCGCACCAGCTGATCAGCAGCCAGACCGGGGGATGGAAAGCGAGGGCGAGCGGACGCACCGTCCGTTCGCTCTCGCGCCCGCCTTCGTCGCAGTATTGCAGGGCGACCCGGCGCTTGTCGCGGATCGCGCGCCGCAGCCGGGTGAACGGCAGGCGGTCGGCCCGGCGCTCCCCGTACTTCGGCACGTAGAGGCGGGTCTCTTCCACCAGGTGCGCCCGGTTGCGCGGCAGCGCCGCCTCGATCTTGGCGACCGCGGTCGTCGCGGCGGCGGCGAGCTCGCCATCCCCCCAGGTCTCGACGACCCGCGCGCCGAGCACCATCGCCTCGACCTCCCCGCGGTCGAACATGAGCGGCGGCAGATCGAAACCGCGCAGCTGGTAGCCGACGCCGGCCTCTCCCGCGATCGGGATGCCCGAGGCCTGAAGGTCGGCGATGTCGCGGTAGACCGTGCGCTCCGAGACCTCCAGCCGCTCTGCCAGCCGCCGCGCCGTCACCACCCTTCCGCGCCGCAACTCGAGCAGCAGGGAGAACAACCGGTCAGCGCGCCTCACTGCGGTGGCCCCGCCAGCAAGAACTCACGCCAAGGGAGAAACCGGACGCCGGCAGCGTCTGCGACCGCTCGGGCCTTGGACTCACCGACCAGCAGCGGGCGAAAGCCCCGGTGAAGCTCGGCGAAGCGCAGGAGCCCGGCGAGATCTTTGACCGCGACTCCACCCGTCTTGATTTCGATCGCCCAGCGCCCCCAATCGCCGTGGATCACCAGATCGACCTCGTAGGGCTGCTGACGCCAGTAGCTGATCGACTGCCCGGCATTCCAGGCGAACGCGATGCAGGCGTTCTCGATCCATCTTCCACGCGAGGGTTGCGCTTCGAGGCCGTCCAGGGCTGCGCCTTGCTGGGCCGCTGCGAGAAGCCCTTGATTCAGCACGACGAGCTTCGGCGGCGCTGCGCGGCGACGCAGTTCGCGGAGTGAAAACTTCGGAAGGGGCGCAACCAGGAATGCCGCTTCGAGCAGCGCGAGATAGTGGGCGATCGTCGCCAGGGCGCCTGAATCACTGAGCTCGCCTCTCAGCTTCTGCAGCGAGACGATCTCTGCCGGATGGCCCGCTGCGACCGCGAAAATCTGGCGCAGCAGAGCCGGCCGGCGGATCGTCTCGAGGGCGAGCAAGTCTCGGCCGAGCGCCGGCTCCAGGATGGCGTCTCGCAGATAGGCCCTGAGGCGCTCGGGTTCCCCGCGCAGCGCCACCGCCGCCGGATAGGTCCCGAACCGCCATGCCTGCTCGACAGCCACTTCGTCCGTCAGGCCGAACTCGGTCGCGAGGTCCTGGGCCGACCAGTGGAGCAACCTGAGTTGCTCGAAGCGGCCGGCCATCGTCTCGCGCGCTCCGCGGCCGAGCTCCAGGCTCGAAGAGCCGGTCGCAACCACATGAATCGGGAGCTTTGCGCGCGTAATCCGGTCGTACTCCGCCTTGAGCCGCCGCGACCAGTCGGGGAGGTACTGGATCTCGTCGAGCAACAGGATGGCGCAGCCCTGGGAAGCCGCGATGCTCTCGGCTTCGCCCCACCTGGCCTCCCACCAGCCGCCGAGCAGCGCGCCGGGCGAATCCGCTGCCGAATAGGTTGCGAGGCGCGGAAACGCCTTCAAGACCCCCTGCAGCAAGTAGGTCTTTCCCACCTGCCGCGGCCCCGAAAGAAGCTGCATCTTCCCCGGCGCCGGCTCTCCCAGCCGCCGCACGAGCTCCGCGAAAACCTCGCGTGGACCATGAGGTCCAGAGCGTTTGTTCATCGTACTAGAATAATTATTCGATCTTACTTAAATGTCAATACGCCGAGTCACCACTGCCGGCGCTACGGCACCGCTACCCAAGATCATCCTTGTGGGCCGGGCTCCCAGGCGACGCCTGGCGAGAGAGTGACCACCTCGGTGGCGAGGCCGAGGGTGCGCAGCTCGCGCTCGAGATCAGCGGGGCGGCCGCGCAGCATCGGGAAGGTGCCCCAGTGGATCGGCACTACCTGCCGGGCACCGAGATAGCGGCAGGCGAGCGCCGCTTGGCGGGGGTCCATGGTGAAGTGGTCGCCGATCGGCAGAAAGGCGAGCTGCGGGTGGTAGAGCTCGGCGATGAGACCCATGTCCGAGAACAGGGCGGTGTCGCCGGCGAAGTAGAAAGACCAGCCGTCGCCCCGCACCACGAAACCGGCGGCCAGTCCACCGTAGACCGGCAGACCTTCGTGAAAGAAGCCGCTCGAGTGGTCGGCGCGCACCATGCTGATGCTGACTCCGCAGTCCTCCTGCGTGCCGCCGAGGTTCATGCCCGCGGTGCGCGGAGCCCCCTGCGCCTCGAGGTAGGTGCAGAGGTCGTAGTTCGAGATCACGGACGCGCCGTGCTCTCGGGCCAAAGCGAGGGCGTCGCCCATGTGATCGGTGTGAGCGTGGGTGACCAGGATGAGGTCGAGACGCGTGAACTTCCTGGCCGCAGGCGGACAAGCCGGATTCCCGGCGAGCCAGGGGTCGATGACCATCGTCTCGCCGGTGGGCAGATCGACGCGCAGCGTCGCGTGGCCGAGCCAGGTGAACTTCGGTTGCGACTGGGACATGGGGGCTCCTTCCGGCTTCAAAAGTAGCACTTTCGAGCTCCGCGCCAGAGCGGTAGTGGTGGACCAGCGCTTTCTTCACAGCGGTACCGACGAGGGGTGGCTGGACCGAGGGCTCCCACGGGCCCGGAGCGCGCTTTCTCAGCGCGAGGACCCATGGGAAGCGGGCCAGACAGGACCCCGAGCGGAAGCATCGCGTCCCTCCATTGTGTCCCCTGGAGGCCGAGCGGAAGCATCGCGTCCCTCCAACGTGTGCTGCCATCGTGTCCCCGGGTGCCTGAAACCCGGTGCTAGAGTCGACCGGGGAGAAAAACGATGAGTCCGACGGCGCTCAACTGGATGCTCTTTCTGCATGTGCTGGCAGCTCTCTGGCTGGCCGGAGGCGTCTTCGCGGGGGCCGTGGTGCGCGCCCAGGGCCGCAAAGCCGCGACGCTCGGCGAGCGCGCGCTGGCGTTGCGGATCGCCTGGCGGCTGGCCAACGTCTACAACCTCCCCGGCGCGATTGTCGCCGGCGTTCTGGGCTTTGGCCTTCTCCACCCGCTCGGGCTGGGTTTCCGTCCGGGCTGGGTGCAGGCCTCGATCGCCCTCTGGCTTCTCGTGCTGCTGAACGGCCTGTTCTATCTTCGCCCCGCGCTGCGCAAGCTCCTTGCCGCGGCCGAGGCCTCGGCCGCCGCCGGGGCGCCATCGCCGGAGTTCACCCGGCTCGCCGCCGCCAAGGGTCCGCGGATCGCCGCCGACCTGAACGCGCTCGGCCTGGTCCTGCTCACCCTGCTGATGGTGATCAAGCCGTTCTAGACCGCTTCAGTTCGAGCCCGGGAGCGGGACGCCACCCGCGGCTCCTGGCGCACTCCGGAAGCTCTTCGCCAGCCAGCCGGCGAGGGCCGGAACTTCCTTGAGCAGCATCGCTTCGGTGAGCGGTTCGACGCCGACGATCGACCGGTTCAGCATCTTTCGCGCCGCCCGGGCGCCACGGCCCGTCACGATGAGATCCGCGGCGCGCAGAAACCGGGTTTCGAAATAGGCGCGCTGCGGGAGCGGAAGATTCTCGTTCCACTCGGCGAGCGCGTGACCGCCGGGTGTCGCGTCACGGGCCGCCATGGCGTCGAGCAGGGCGGCGATCTCGGGCATCCGTCCGGGCTCGAAGCGATCCCAGGCGAGGCGCGCCACAAGGTGCTCCATCACCGGCGCGATCCAGGCGCGATCGCCCTTGAGGAGCGCGCGCCTGGCGAGCAGGCGCCCGCCGGCAATCTGGGCGAGGATATCCGAGACCCCCAGCGCGCCCGCCTCCTCTCGCGTCGCGAGCAAGGGCAAGCCAATCGACTGCGGAATCTCGCCGCCGAGCCAGCCGCGAACGCGCGCGATGAGGCTGTCATCAGCCCAGGCCGGTAACACCAGAGCATCGGTCCCGAGAGCGACTGGCTCGCCATAGGCGTGGGTCAGCCCGGCAGCCGCCCAGTCTTCCGGCGAGAGGACATAGAGAACCATCGCCGTCGCCTGGAAACGGGTGCGCGAGAACTCCTCGCAGAGGAGCTCGAAGCGCGCCTGCGCCGCCGCCGCCCGATCGAGCGCTCCCGGCGTGTAGCGCACCGGCGCCAGGTCCCCTGGGAGATCCAGGAGCAGCGGCAGATCCACCGTCCGCTTGCCGGCAACATCCGCGCCGGCGCCGACTGCCGAGACGAGAGCGAGCGACAGGACCACCGAGGTGGAGCGGCCGAGATGCAGAAACGAAGTCGCCATCTTGCAAGTCTAAGGCTTTCCCTGCCCCAGCCGGAGATAGACTTCGCCGCATGAAGGGCTTTCGCGTGGCGCGGCATGGCGGGCCCGAGGCGCTCGAGTGGGGGGAGTGGGCGGATCCGGTTCCGGGTCCCGGTGAGGTTACGGTGCGCGTGCGCGCCTGCGCGCTCAACCATCTCGACCTCTGGCTTCGCAACGGCGTCCCCGGGCATCGCTTCCCATTGCCGCTCGTGCCTGGCAGCGAGGTCGCCGGCGACGTTGCGGCAACCGGCGCCGGGGTGACCGACCTCGCGGAGGCGACCCCCTGTCTCGTCGCGTCCGGGGTCTCCTGCGGCGTCTGCGCGCGCTGCCTCGCCGGCCTCGATCATCTCTGCCCGCGCTACGGCCTGCTGGGCGAGCATCGCGACGGCGGCTACGCCGAGTACGTCACCGTCCCGCGGCGGAACATCCTGCCGATTCCGCCGGGCCTCTCCTATGTCGAAGCGGCGGCGATCCCGCTGGGCTTCCTCACCGCCTGGCACATGCTCACCGCGCGGGCCGGATTGAAGGCCCACGAAGACATCCTGCTGCACGCCGCCGGTTCGGGCGTGACCTCCGCCGGCATCCAGATCGCGCGACTTCTCGGCGCGCGACGGATCCTGGTCACCGCCGGCAGCGAAGCGAAGCTCGCCCGCGCCAGGGAGCTCGGCGCCACCCACGGCATCCTCTACAACCAGGGCGACTTCGTCCGCGCGGCGCGCGAGGCGACCCAGGGCGAGGGCGTCGACGTCGTCTTCGACCATGTCGGAGGCGAGACCTTCGAGCGCAGCCTCAAGCTCCTCAAGCGCGGCGGCCGCATCGTGCTCTGCGGGGCGACTTCCGGGCACGACGTCCGGATCAACCTGCGGGCGCTCTTCTTCAAACAGCTCTCGGTGCTCGGCTCGACGATGGGCAGCCTCGCCGAGCTCGCGAGCCTCCTGCCCTACTTCGAGTCGGGCGCCCTGCGGCCGGTCGTCGACCGCACCTTCGCGCTCGCTGAGGCGCCGGCGGCACAGGAGTTCCTCGCCCAGCGCGGCGCCTTCGGCAAGCTCGTGCTCACCGTCGGCACGGGCGCCAGGGACGTACCGCATCCGCCCCGCGCGAAGGAGGTCCGACAGTGACCAGCCACGAGTTCGTCGCCGGCCTGGTGGCCGAGATGCAGACCGTCTTCTCGCGTCTCGGCGCGCGCGAGGCGCTCGAAGCCGAGAGCCGCGGCCAGGTCGAGATCGTGCCGCTGCTCAGGGCCGCGCTCCGGAGCGAGGTCGAAGCCGCCGAGCTCGGCGGTTTCTGCCTCCCGACGACGCCCGAGCTCGATGCGAAAAGTGCTTTCGCGCAGCAGTGCGGCGACGAAATGAAGCACTACCGCCTGATCGTCGCCCGCCTGGCGGAGCTCGGCGTCGATGTCTCGCAGGAAGACCCGCTCGCCGAGGGCTACAGCCCGCTCTATCACTACGTCAAGGGCCTGAAGACCACAGTCGAGCGCATCGCTGCCGGACCTTTCGCCCGCGAAGCGATCGCCAGGGTGCGCAACGAACAGTTCATCGAGCTCTGCGAGCAGCTGGGCGACACCGGGACGGCCAGGCTCTATCGCGACGTCATTCAGCCCGAGGAGATTCACCACCACGAGCTCGGCCGCAAGGTCCTCGAAAGACTGTGCACCACTCCTGAGTTGCAGCGCCTCGCCACGCAGGCGGCACGCAACACCCTGGCGATCGCCGATGAGCTGTCGACACTTGCCGAGCGCTCGACCGGCATGCACTCGATCCCGGTATCCTGATCCCGCCGCGCTGAAGTCGAAAAGGGGACGAGCATGGCCGCAGAGACTCGCATGCAGGACGAGAGGGCGCAGATGGCCGAGATCACCCAGATCGCCGTGCTCGGCGCCGGCACGATGGGGCGGGGCATCGCCCACATTTCGGCTCTCGCCGGTTACACCACCAACCTCTACGACGTCGACGCGGAGCAGCTCGGCGCCGCCGAGCGCTCGATCCATCGCAATCTCGACAAGGGCGTCGAAATCGGCAAGCTCGAAGCGGAACAAGCGGCGGGCGCGAAGGAGCGTCTGGCGCTCGAGAACGACCTCGCGGCGGCGGTCGCCGAGGCCGACCTGGTGATCGAAGCGGCGCCGGAGTCGATGGAGATCAAAGTGGAGCTCTTCCGCGCGGTCTCGCTGCACTGCTGCGAGGATGCGCTCTTCGCCTCCAACACCTCGGCGCTCTCGGTCACCGAAATGGCAGGCGCTACCGGCCGGCCGGAGCGTTTCGCCGGCACCCACTTCTTCAATCCGGTGCACCTCATGAAGCTCCTCGAGCTGGTGCGCGGGCTCGAGACCTCGGAGGCCACGGTCGCGACCCTCGCCGAGGTCGGCCGCCGGATGGGCAAGGAGGTCGTCGTGGTGCGCGATGTTCCGGGATTCGCCACCTCGCGGATCAACGCCCTGATCGGCAACGAGGCGTTCCGGATGCTCGAGCAGGGAGTCGCCACGGCAGAGGACATCGACAAGGCGGTGAAGCTCGGCCTCAACCACCCGATGGGACCGTTCGAGATGGGCGACCTCGTCGGCCTGGACGTCCGCCTCTCGATCCTCGAGCACCTCCACGCCACCCTCGGCGAGACCTTCCGGCCTTCGAACCTCATGCGCCAGTACGTACAGGCCGGACGTCTCGGCCGCAAGACCGGCCGCGGCGTCCACAGCTACGACGAGCACGGCAGGAAGATCGGCTAGGGGGAAGGCGCCCCGTGCATCTTCGTGCCACCCATCTCGCCGCGGCGCTCGCGCTCTGGGCCCTCGTTCCGCTGGCCCCGCTCGCCCCGCTCGCAGCGCAGCTCGTGCCGGTCGGGCCGGAACGCGCGGTGAACACCACCACCGCCGGCTCGCAGTTCGCGGCCGGCGTGGCGGGCGAGCCGGGCGGGGCGTACCTCGTCGTCTGGCAGAGCACCGGCCAGGACGGGGGCGGTGCCGGCATCTACGCCCGCCTGTTCGATGGCGCGGGGAGCGCGCTCACCAGCGAGATCCACGTCTCTCAGACGACGGCGGGCGATCAGGTCACCCCGGCGGTCGCCTGGTCGCCGGCCGGGACCTTCCTCGTCGCCTGGGCGTCGAACGGCCAGGACGGCAGCGGCTTCGGCATCTATGCGCGCCGGCTGCAGGCGGCGACCGGACAGTTCCTCGGCAACGAGTTCCAGGTCCATGTGACGACCGCCGGCAGCCAACTGGCGCCCAGGGTGGCGGCGTCAGGCGCCAACTTCTACGCCGTGTGGAGCGGACTCGGCGCCGGCGGCGACACGAACGACATCTACGGCCGTGGCTTCACGGCCGCGGGATCGGGCGCCGGCGCGGTCACCGGCGAAGTGCGCCTGAACGCCAGCGTCTCCGGCAACCAGGTGCAGCCCGCGATCGCCGCTGCCGGCTCCGGGTTGGTCGTCGCCTGGGCGAGCGACGGCGCCGACGGGAGCGGTTTTGGCGTCGTCGCCCGACGCTTCGACGGCGCGCTCGCGGCGCTCTCCCCCGAGATCCCGGTACCCGAGCACACGATCTACGACCAGTCCTCGCCCGCCGTCGCCGGTTTCGCCAGCGGAGGTTTCGCGGTCGCCTGGCAGCGCGCGCTGCAGGAGATCGGCTCGACGATCGGACCACAGCCGGTCATCGCCCTGCGCCGTTTCACCGCCAACGCTGCGAGCGGTCCCGAGCTGCAGGTGCAGACCGCCGTCACCCGCCGTCACGAGCTGCCCTCCCTGGTCGGGGACGGCGAGGAGGCGCTCACCGTCGCCTGGCAGGAGCACGACCTCGCGACCGGTGACAAGCAGGTCGCCGCCAGCCGTTACGACGGCGCGAACACTCCGCTCGTCGTCGAGTTCCCATTGAGCTCGACGACGGCCGGTGATCAGATCGCCCCGGCGCTCGCGGGTTCCGCCCGGCTGGTCGCCACCTGGGCGAGCTTCGGACAGGACGGCAGCTCCTTCGGCGTCTACGCGCGACGCTTCGGGGTCCCGCTGCCGGGCTGCGTCGCCGATGCGACGACGCTGTGCCTGAACGACGGTCGATTCCGCATTCGCGCGAGCTATGCCACCGCCGCCGGCGCGAGCGGCGCCGGGCAGGCCGTCGCCCTGACGCCCGAATCGGGCTACTACTGGTTCTTCGACGACGCCAATGTCGAGATCGTGATCAAAGTCGTCGACGCCTGCGGCCTCGCCGGCTTCGACAACTTCTGGGTCTTCGCCACCGGCCTCACCAACGTCGAGGTGACCTTCGAACGTCGTCGACACCTGGACCGGCGACCAGCGGATCTACCACAACAACCTGAATCAGGACTTCCAACCGATCCTCGACTCCGGGCACTTCGAAGTTTGCGACGCCTCGGAGCCATTCGCTCCACCGGCGAGAATGCCAGCGAGGGGTGGCTGGACCGAGGGCTCCCATGGGGCCCGGAGCGCGCCTCTTCAGCGCGAGGACCCCATGGGATACGGGCCAGACAGGACCCCGAGCGGCGAAGAGCCGCCGACGACGCAGCCCGCAAACATCAATGGCGGCTGCGTCGCCGACGCCACCACCCTCTGCCTCAACCAGGGCCGCTTCGAAGTGAAGATCGACTACCGCACCGCCGCCGGCGCGACCGGCGACGGCCAGGCGGTCGGCCTGACGACCGACTCCGGCTACTTCTGGTTCTTCGACGACGCCAACGTCGAGCTGGTGATCAAGGTCATCGACGGTTGTGGCTACAACGACCGCTACTGGGTCTTCGCCGGCGGCTTGACCAACGTCGAGACCCACCTCACCGTGCGCGACACCCTCTACCTCGACCGCGGCCTTCACGCACACCAACCCGCTCGACCAGGCCGTTCGCGCCGATCCTCGAGATCGACGCGTTCGATACCTGCCCATAGCAGCCGTGGTGGGGCACTCCGGCGCTCGGGAAGCCAGGGCGGGCTCCTATTTGAAGCGTGGTCGCCCACCCTGGCTTCCCGAGTGCCCGAGCGCCCTGACGAGCAGTTTCTTCTCTCTCCGTTGTACCGACGAGGGGTGGCTGGACCGAGGGCTCCCATGGGCCCGGAGCGCGCTTCTTCAGCGCGAGGACCCATGGGAAGCGGGCCAGACAGGACCCCGAGCGGAGCGCCGCGCGATCAGCGATCTTCGGTGGCGGCAGTAGGCATTGGCGCTGCCACCGCCGCAGGCTTGCCGCGAAGAGCCGCTTGACGCTGAGCCGCAAGCCGTCGAGCTCGGCGATAGAGCCAGAGCTTCACGCCGCGCAGGGCCATGCGGAACGGCGCGCTGTCGAGGGCGAAGTAGGCTTTGATGCGGCGGCCGGCGTTTCTCTTGCCCGCTTCGCCCATCTCGCGCCGCAGCTCGGCGAGCGCCTTGAAGCGCCGGTTGTAGAACTTCATCAGCTGGTAGTTGAAGAAGGCCTCTTTGGGTCCCAGCACCGGCATCCAGAAGAAGCGGCCATAGACACGGTAGGCGGGGATGACGATGAAGATGTAGTACTGCGCCGTGTCGAGCAGGAAGGCCGCCGAGAGCAGGTCGGCCTCGCCCATGTAGTAGTACTTGTCCCTGTAGATCGCCTCGAAGAAGCGCCAGTAGGAGCGCACGAAGGTCTCGTTGTGCTCCTTCGTCCGTGCCACGATCGACTCGCCGGCGAGCTGCCTGGCGACAATTTCCGCCGTCGCCTCGACCGAGAAGGCGCAGTGGTCGAGCCCCGGCGAGTAGTAGGGGTCGAGAAAGACCGCCGCATCGCCGACCAGCGCCCAGCCCTCACCCATGTACTGCGTCGTGGCGTAGGGCAGATTCGAGTAGTAGCGGAAGTCCTCCGATCGCAGCTCCGCGCCGGGGAGGAGCTCGTTGAACGGCACGAGCTCGGCGAGGAAATCGCGGAATGCCTGCTCGCGATCCGGACGTTCGTGCAGGGCGAGGAGCCGGCGGTCCCAGACGACGCCGACCGAGGTCTCGCCGTGGCCGTGCGGGATCACCCAGACCCAGTAACCGCGTCCGACGTAGTGATTCGTGCCGAGGCGCCGCGAGGCGACGTTGCGCCGCGCCCACTCGACCGGGCCGCGCGCCGCGAGATCGTCGATGTGGCGGAGGTTTCGGAAGCGCCCCCAGAAGGCGGAAGTCGGGTGCTGCTCGTTCTTCGAAATCAGTCCGAGCTTCCGGCCGAGGAGGTTGGCGCGGCCGGTGGCGTCGATCACCCAGCGGCAGCCGACCGAGAACGTCTCGCTGCCCTGGTCGATCGTCACCCGGTGGTCGAAGCTGCCGAGCTCGACCGCGCGCACCCGCGCCGGGCGCGGTGAGCTCGGCGCCGGCGGCGACCGCCTCTTCCAGCAGGTGCTGGTCGAGCACGTCGCGCCGCAGCTGGAACGACGGCACGGCGCTGCGCACGAAGCCGCCGGCCTCGGTCGCCTGCCAGTGGTGTTGCACGTCGGCGTTCGCGAACCAGTAGCGCAGGCCCTCTTTCGGCAGCTGGTCGAGCTCGAGATGCTGCCACTGCGCCAGCCGCCGGGTGAGGAACATCGCCGACATCTCCGTCGTCGCCTCGCCGACCTTGGCGTCGAACTGCTTCGACTTCTCGACCACCAGAACCGAGATCTCCGGATGGTCACGCTTGAGCAGCATCGCCGTCGAGGCGCCGCTGAAGGCTCCCCCGAGAACGACGACGTCGTAGCGCTCCCGCAGCAGGCGGTTCATCGGCCGACCCCGCCGGTCACACTGGTGCCATCGCCGGCGAAAGCCGCCGAACTGGGCAGCGCTGGATCGGCCAGCTGCCGCCGGTCGAGCTTGCCGCGCCCGTCGCGCGGCAGCTCGGGAAGCACGACGATGCTGCGCGGAATCTTGTGCTCGGCGAGCTTGCCGCGGCAATGCTCGACGACGCTCTCGAAGGTCACCGCCGCCGTGGCGGCGCCGAAGACCGCGCGCAGGACGGTTCGCGGCCCCTCCGGCCCGTCGACGCCGAGCACGCAGACGTCGTCCACACCCGGAAGATCGCGCAGGAGGTTCTCGACCTCGCGCGGTTGCACGTTTTGCCCTTGACGATGACCAGATCGTCGGCCCGGCCGAGCAGACGGAGCTCGCCCGCGACGCCCCTCGTCCCAAGCCGCGAGATCGCCGGTCAGGAAGCTCCCGCCAGCGAGCTCAGGTGCCGGCTGCGGGAGATAGCCCTCGGCCACCGCCGCGCTGCTCACCCGCAACCGCCCGGTCTCGGCGTCGAGCTCGATCGTCACCCCTTCGACCGGCGTACCGACTGTGCCCATCTCCGCCGCCGTGCCCTCGCGGTCGAAGGCGATGCCGCCGCATTCACTGGCGCCGTAGAAGACCTGGACCGGCAGGCCGAAGCGCTCGCGGACAGCGCGCGCCGTCTCGGGCGGCGAGCGGCGCGCCGGCGCTGGTCGAGGAGGCGGACGCTCGGCGGCAGCGGCGGCGGCGAGGCGAGGCGCGCCCAGCAGGACAGCCAGGCCGGCACCGCCGGGAAGAAGGTCGCGGCGAGATCGTGCGCCGCGGCGAGCGGCGCCATCACCGCGCGCTCGTCCGGAACGATCGCCAGGGCGCCGCGCATCAGCGCCGGCAGCACGACGCTCGAAAATCCGTAGGAATGGGAGAACGGGATGGCGCCGACGTGGCGGTCCTCCGCGGTGAGGCCCATCGAGGCCGCGAGCTGCGCCTCGTCGGCGACGAGCGCCGCCGAGGAGACGACGACCCCGCGCGGCAGCCCGGTCGAGCCGGAGGTCAGCTTGATCGCACCGATCGTCTCGGAGAGGTGACGGACGACCGCGCCGAGCCGGGTGACGAAGGTCCAAGGCTCGCCGCCCCGCGGCCAGGCGTCGGAGAGCGAGAGGCAGCCGGCGACGTCGAAGCGCGCCAGGATCCCTTCCAGCGCATGCGGCGGCACCGCCAGGTCGCAGAGCACCGGCACCAGGCCGCAGCGCCGCAGGGCGAGGTATCCGACCAGGAAGCCAGGGCCGTTCGGGGCCACGAGGCCGACCAGCCGCCCGGGACGAGGCCGTGCTCGTGGAGCCGGTTCGGCGAGCTCGCCGGCCTGGCGGTGCACTTCGGCGACGGTCGCCAGGCGCGAGGCGGAGGCCACCAGCGGGCGCTCCGGCTGGTCGGCATGGAGGCTGTCGAAGGCGGCGAGAATGGGATCGCGAAGCACCGCCGCGAGTATACTTGGCCACCCGTCGGGCTCGCGGCTCCGCGGTTCTTCTGGGGCCCTTCCGACCATCCATGAGCGATCCGACCGGCACTTACGATTTCGACTTCGCCGTCGCTGGCGGCGGCCCCGCCGGCGCCTCGGCGGCGATCGCCCTCGCGCAGAAGGGCCACCGCGTCGTGCTCTTCGAGCAGGAGCGCTTTCCCCGCTTCCATATCGGCGAGTCGCTGCTGGCGACCTCCAACGAGGCCTTTGCCGAGCTCGGCGTGGTCGAGCAGGTGGCTGCGGCCAATTTCCGCAGAAATGGGGGGCGCGCCTGCTGACCTACGACGGCGAGGGCGGCCGCGGGGTCGACTTCGCCGCCTCGCGCGAGATTGCCCAGCCGCAGACCTACCAGGTCTGCCGCGAGGAGTTCGACCGCATCCTGCTCGAGCGCGCGCGCGAGGTCGGGAGTCGAGGTCTGCGAAGGGCACCGGGTCGCCGGCCTGCGATTTCGACTCCGGCGGCGTCGCGATCGAGGCGCGTGCCGGACGCCGATGCACGTCGCCTCGCGCCGCACCGTCCGGGTGCGCGCGGTCGTCGACGCCACCGGCCGGCAGGGCCTGCTGGCGCGGAAGTTCGCCCTGCGCAGCCGACGAACCGAAGCTCGCCAATGTCGCGGTCTACTCGCACTTCGCGGGCGTTCCGCGGCTCGCGGGCGACCGGCCGAACGACATCCGCATCGTCGCCCGCGCCGACGCCGGCTGGTTCTGGCTGATTCCGATCAACGACGAGCTGACCAGCGTCGGCGTGGTGGTGCCCAAGTCGATCTACATGCAGCTGCCGCACGGCTCGCCGGACGAGATGCTCGCGCAGGCGATCGCCGACACGCCGGTGGTCGCCGAGCTGATGCGCGACGCCCGCCGCGAGTGGCCGGTGCGGGTCGAGAAGGACTTCTCCTACAGCGCCTCGGCCTACGCCGGCGAGCGCTGGATCCTCGCCGGCGACGCCGGCTCGTTCCTCGACCCGGTCTTCTCCACCGGCGTCTCGATCGCCATGGAGTCCGGCATCGAAGCGGCGAACGAGCTCGATCGGGCGCGCGCCCGCAACGACTTCTCGGCGCCGCGCCTTCGCCCGTTTCTCGCGCCGGCAGGAGCAGCGCTTCGAGATCTTCCGCCGCTTCGTGCTGGCGTTCTACACCCCCGAGTTCCGCGATCTCTTCTTCCAGCCCGATCCCCCGACCGTTCATCTTCCGCGCCGTGGTGACGGTGCTCGCCGGGAACTGGCGCCCGCGGCTCTGGACGCGCTTCCTGATCGAGATCTTCTTCGTCTTCGTCGAGCTGCAACGCCGCTTCAAGATCAGTCCGCCGCTCTTCCGCCGCGATGCCGCCGCGGGCTACCCGACGCGAGGACCGGCTTGAGCCCGCCCGCCGAGGGATCACCCAGGCCGGCGACGAGCTCGCTCCCCGCCTGAAGCGCCTTATCGTCGCGACGCTGCGGCTCGAAGGGCTCGATCCGGAGTCGATCGGCGACGACCAGCTGCTCTTCGGCGAAGGCCTGGGCCTCGACTCGATCGACGCCCTCGAGCTCGTGGTGGCGATCGAGCGCGAGTTCGCGATCGCGATCCCGGAAGGCAAGGTCGACCACGACGTCTTCCACTCCGTCCGCACGCCTGGCGCTCTGGCTCGCCGAGCGCCTCGCCGCAGCGCGACCTGCGCGACGCCCGGCCGCGAGGCGCCCGCGCCATGAGTCCGGCCCGGCGCCGCCGGACGCGGCGAGGCCCGATCGCGATCACCGGCCTCGGCGCGGTGAGCGGCTACGGCGCGGGCACCGCGGCCCTCTGGCGGGCCTCGCCTCCGGGACCTCGGCGATCGGTCCGTTCTCGCGCTTCGAGCACGCGCGCTTCCGCACCCAACTGGCGTCGGAAGTCGGCGAAACGCGGCGGGAGCCGGCGCCCGCGCGGCGACCGGCGCAGCTCGCTCGCCGATCGCTTCGCGCTCGGCGCGGCCGCGAGGCGCTCGCCCAGGCGGGGCTGCCGGCCCGGCTGGACGAGCTCTCCTGCGGCATCTACTTCGGCAGCTCGACCGGCGGCATGTTCGAATCCGAGAGCTACTTCGCGCGCGCTCATGGGCCAGCCGCAGCGCGCCTCCGGCATCGGCCGGCTCACCGCGCAGCAGACCTGCTCGCCGGGCGAGAGCGTCGGCCGCGCGCTACGGCGTCCACGGCCCGGTCCAGACCGTAGCCTCGGCCTGCGCCTCGGCGACGCTCGCCATGGGGAACGCGCTCGCCGCGCTGCGCGCCGGAGAGATCGACATCGCGCTCGCCGGCGGCAGCGATTCGCTCTGCCGGCTCACCTATGCCGGATTCAACTCGCTGCGCGCCGTCGACCCGCAAGGCCTGCCGGCCCTTTCGCGCCGAGCGCGAGGGGATGTCGATCGGCGAGGGCGCCGCGGTGCTGGTGCTCGAGACCGCCGCCCAGCGCCCGCGCCCGCGGCGCGCGCATTCTCGGCTGGCTGCGTCGGCGCCGGCGCCTCCTGCGATGCGCATCACATGACCGCGCCGGATCCGCAAGGGGCGGGCATCGCGCGCGCCGTCGAAGCGGCGCTCGCCGACGCCGGCCTCGCGAGCCGTCCGATATCGACTTCGTCAACGTCCACGGCACCGGCACGCCACACAACGACGCTGCCGAGGCGAACATGCTGCGCGCGGTCTTCGGCGACCGCCTGCCCCATCTGCCGCTGACCTCTTCGAAGGGCGCCATCGGGCACTATCTCGGGGCCGCCGGCGCGATCGAAGCGGTGGCGACCATGCTCTGCTTCCTGCACGGTGCGGTGCATCCGACCCCGGGCGAAGGCGCGGTCGATCCGGCCATGGGCCTCGACCTGGTGACCGTCAGCCCGCGCGCGCGTCCCCGGCGCGCGCTACGCGCTGTCGACGAATCTCGCCTTCGGCGGCACCAACGCCGCGATCATCCTCGGCTCCGCAGCCGGCATGACCGCCGCGCGTCGTGGTGACCGGGATCGGCGTGATCGGCCCTTTCGGTGCCGGCCGCGCGGCGCTGCTCGAAGGCCTCCAGGACGGGAGAACCGCGCCTCGCCGAGGTCGACCGCTGCGCCGGCTACCACCGGCCCGGCGGCGCGCGACTCGCCGCGCTCGCCGACCTCTCGGAGCTCGCGAGCCTGGTTCCGCCGGCCCTTTCCCGACGCATGAGCCCCCCGGCCCGGATGGCGGTGGCGGCGATGCAGCTCGCGCTGCGCGATGCCGGCCTGTCCGAGGGCACCGACCACTCGGCGACCGGCATCGTCACCGGCACCGCCTTCGGCCCCGCCTGGGTGACCGGAGCAGCTCCTGCGGCAGATACTCGGGCAGGGCCCCGATCAGGCCTCGCCGGCCCTGTTCACCGAGTCGGTGGCGAGCGCGAGCGCGGCGCAGATGGCGATGGCGATCCGCGCGCGCGGCCCGAACCAGACGCTGACCCAGCGCGAGGCGAGCGACCTCCTGGCGCTCGGCGAGGCGGCGCGCTGGATTCGCGCCGAGCGCTGCCGAACGGGTGCTCGTCGGCGTCGTCGAAGAGAACATCCCGATCCTTCATGCCCTGCTCGATCGCTTCCACGCCCTGGCGCGCGCCGACCGCTTCGGACCGGAGCGCGCCCGGCCGTTCGACCGCCACCGCAACGGCATGACCGCCGCGGAGGGCGCCGCGGTAGTGGTTCTCGAGAGTGCGGCCGCCGCAGCCGAGCGCGGCGCCAGGCCGCTCTGCCGCCTTCTGGCTCACGGCGCCGCGTTCGACCCCTCCGCCCAGGCGCACGACTGGGGCCGCGGCGAAGCCGGGCTTGGACGATCGCTGCGCCGCTTTCTCGCCCGCAGCGGCCGCTCGCCGGAGGAGGTCGACCTCATCGTCTCCGGCGCCTCCGGCTCCCGCCTGGGAGACCGGCTCGAAGCGCTCACCCTGCGCGCCGCCTGGGAGTCCCGGCAGCTGCCGCCGGTCATCGCCCCAAAAGGCACGACGGGCGAATACGGCGGAGGGTTTCTCGCCGCCGGCCTCCTCGCGGCGGCCGGCGAGCGCCCGGGACCGACGGCCGGATTCTCCGCCGTCGATCCGGAGCTCGAACTGACACCGTCGATGCGGGGCGAGTGGTCCGCACCCCGGCTGAGCCTTCTGACAGCGCTCGCCTCGGGCGGCGCTGCCGCTTGGGCGCTCGTCGCGCCTGCCTAGGTGAAATGGTAGAACCTCCCGCCGCGCCCGGCGTATGACTCTGGGCGTGCGCTTCCGATTCCGCCGCGCCCTGCGCCAGGCCGCCGACTGGTCGGGGGCAGAAGCCGCCGCGGCGCCGGCGCCGTCGGACGACGTCACGTTCCTGGTGCTTCGCGCGACCTGATCCCGCCTGACAGAATGGGCCGGTGACCCAGCCCGTCGAAGAATCCGATCTCTTTCTCTCGCTCACCCCCGAACGCGTTCTCGATGCGGTCGAGGCGGCCGGAGTGGCGGTGCGACCGCTCTGCTATCCGCTCAACTCGTTCGAGAACCGGGTTTACGAGGTGGAGCTCGCCGATCGGTCGCGAGTGGTGGCGAAGTTCTATCGCCCGCAGCGCTGGACGGCGGGAGAGATCCTCGCCGAGCATCGATTCCTCTCCGAGCTCGATGCCGAAGAGATTCCGGTCTGCCCGGCGCGCCCTTTCCCCGACGGCTCGACGCTGGCCAAGACACCGGGCGGCATCTTCTACACGCTCTTCGATCGCAAGGGTGGGCGGGCTCCGGCAGAGCTCGATGCCCGGGGCGCGGCGCGACTCGGAATGCTGGTCGGGCGGCTCCACGTCGTCGGCGCGCGGCGTCGCGACGCCGACCGGCTGCACCTGACGAGCGACGCCTACGTGCGGCGCGACCTCGACTGGCTCGAGCGCAGCGCGATGGTGCCGCGTCGCCTCGCGCAGCGCTACTTCGCCGCGGGGCGAGCGATCGCCGACGCCTACGACCGGATGTCCGGCGGCGTCGCGGTGCTGCGCCTGCATGGCGACCTGCACCTGGGCAACGTCCTCGATCGCGACGGCGAGCTGCGCCTGCTCGACTTCGACGACTGCATGATCGGGCCGGCAGTGCAGGATCTCTGGCTCGCCCTGGGCGGCCGCGACGCCGCGACCACCGAGCTGCGCGAAATCTTCCTCGAAAGCTACGAGCAGTTCCGCCGCTTCGATCGCGCCGAGCTCCGCCTCATCGAACCCCTGCGGGGCCTGCGCATGGCGCACTACGCCGCCTGGCTGGCGCGACGCTGGCACGACCCGATCTTCCCCAAGAACTGGCCGCACTTCGGCACCGAAGAGAGCTGGGAGCGCGAGACGATCGACCTCGAGGAACAGTCGATCGTCGTGGCGCGCGTCGAACGCGGCGGGACTGCAGCCGAGCCCGCGGCGGCGGCCGACGAGGAGGCGCTCACCAACAAGGACCTGTTCTGGGACTGGGACGGCTAGCCCGCCAATTGCCGGGCTGCGGTCCGCGGCAGTAGGATCCCCACGCCATGAGCGACGAACCGAAGTCGGTTGCCGATTGGCCGGACGCCGGCGATGCCATGCCGAGCTCGCCCCCCGCCGGGTGGCAGAGCTCGCCAGCCGCCGTCTACGGGCTCGAACATCCGGTTCGTTGCCCCGGCTGCCACGCCGAGATCGATCAGATCTTCGTCATCCGCCTTTTCCGGGCGCGGGTGAACTTCATGTCCTCGCTGCCGCGCAGCGGCCGGGTGCTGGCCTGCCCGAAATGCCGGACGATCCTGCCGGGCGAGCTGGGCGCGGTCTTCTACGCCACCGGCGCGCGACCTCCCTACCGCGGCGGACCCTCGAGAAGGAAGCGGATCGCCAGCCGGGTCTCCATCTCCACCGCCACGCCATCGCGCCGGCCGGGACGGAATTGGGCCGACAGCGCTGCCTGGCGCGCCGACTCGTCGAAGCCGAAGCCGGCCGGCGGACCGACCGGCTCGACCGCGAGCACCCGGCCCGCCGCGTCGACGCGCACCAGGAGCTCCACCGTCGCCGCCCGCCGCCGTTCGCGGGCGATGCGCGGGTAAGCGGGACGGATCGCCCGCACGAGCCGGGGCGGCTCGACGACCGCCGCAGCTCCGGCGGGAGGAGTCGCCCCCGGCGCCGGCGGTGAGGACGTCGACCGGGACGAGGTTTCCGCCGCGGGCAGCGCTGACGCTGCGCCCACGAGGTTCTCGCGCGTGCGGCGCTCCCCGATCCGCATTCCACCCGTGTCTTCGACGGCGCCGACGGAACCTGCAGAACCCACTGTTTCCGCGGCTCCAGGCACTTCCGCGGCGTTGGGCTCGGTCGGTCGCGCGCTCACGTCACCGGCTTCGGCGAGGCGCGACTCGAGTTCGCGGATGCGCGATTCGTAGAGCTCCCGATCGGCCGCCGGACGCGCGTCCGCGAGCACCGCCTGGAGACGCTCGACCTCCGCGCGCAATCGCGACAGTTCCTCCTCGTCCCGCACGACGATCTCCGCCGGTGGCGCCTCCTGGGCGCCCGACGCGGAGAGATCGGCCGGTGGCGGCGGAGCTTGACGGAGCTGACGGAGCCCGAACCAGACGGCCACGGCGAGCACCGCGATCGCCAGACCGGAAGCGAGCAGGATGCGCTCCCGGCTGCGCTCGGCGGAGGCCGGAACGGCTGCCCGCCGGGCGCGTTTCTCCTCGTAGAGCCGCTGGTCGGCGACGGCGAGAATCGCCGCGCCGGAGGCGCCGTCCACCGGATGGCTGGCGACTCCCATGCTGAACGACACCGGCAGGGTCACCGGCGCGCCGCGCTGGGGCGCCGGGAGCTCGACCTCCTGGAGGGCCGAACGGGCGCGCTCGGCCAGGACCCGCGCCTCCTCGGCGCCGACGCCGAAGAGCGCCACGACGAACTCGTCGCCGCCGTAGCGGATGAGCCGGTCTTCGGCGCGGAAGCTCGCGCGCAGTTGATGACTCGCCCGCTGCAGGACGATGTCCCCCGCCAGATGGCCGTGCGTGTCGTTGATCTCCTTGAAGGAATCGAGATCGAGCACGAGGAGGGTGACCGTCCCTTGCGCGGCGACCAGCTCTGCCCAGTCCTCCTCCAGCAACTGTCGCAGATAGCGGCGGTTCCACGCGCCGGTCAGGTCGTCGCGCAATGCCAGGTCTGTCGGCTCGCCCGGCCGCGGATCGGAAGATCTTTCCACGCGCCAGATCGTATGGGAAAACGACGGGTGGCATACGATTCGCTGCCGTCTTCCCGAGGAGCCCAGCCGCATGCACATCCGTTTCCCGACCTCGACGCTTCTCGCCGGTCTCGCTCTGGTCTGGCAGGCGCTCGAGCCGGCAGCCGGCCAGGCCGGCGCCCCCGCGAGTGAGCTCTCCATCGCGGCGATCATGACCCGGGACTGGATCGGCACGCCGCCGGAGGATCCCTACTGGTCGGGCGACGGCAAGTCGATCTACTACCGTCAGCGGCGGGCGGGCAGCGACGTCGTCGACCTCTATCGCACCGAGATCGCGAGCGGCCGGACCGAACGCATCCCGCCCGCGGAGCTCGGCAGGATCGAGGGCCCGGACGGCTCCTGGTCGCCCGACCGCAAGCTCAAGGCCTTCATCCGCGAGGGCGACCTCTTCGTGGAGGAACGCGGCCGCCGGTTCGCACGGCAGCTGACGCGCACCAGCGACGCCGAGAGCGCGCCACTCGTGCTGGCGACGGGCGAGAGCGTCGCCTTCCGGCGCGGCGATGCCTTCCATGCGATCGATCTCGAGAGCGGTCTCGACACGACGCTCGCCGAGCTGCGGGCGGCGAAGGATCCGGACGCGCCGCCCGACACCGCGGAATTCCTCGCCGGCCAGCAGCTGCGGCTGTTCGAAGCGCTCGCCGCGCGCCAGGCGGACAAGGAGGAGCTTCTGGCCGACGATCGGGCGCGGCGCGCCGCCGATCCGACGCGCTCGCCACCGCCGTTCTACCTCGGCGAGAAGCGCCGGATCCTGCGCGCCGACCTTTCACCCTCCGGGGACGCACCTGCTGGTGGCGCTCGCGGCGCAGCGCCCGGAGAGAGGAGAGCGATCCCCAGGCGCGGAGGGCGGCAAGGAGGACTCGATGCCGGTCTTCATCACCGATTCTGGCTACGTCGAGGTGAAGAAGATCCGCCCGAAGGTCGGGACCGGGGCTGCAGAATCTCCGACGCTGCTGCTTCTCGACCTGGTCCGGCGGACCCAGGTCGCGCTCGATCTCGCCGTCCTTCCCGGCATCGCCGACGATCCCCTGGCCGCGCTTCGCGCCGCGGCACAGGCCGCGGCGCCGGTGAAGGCGGCCGCAGCCGGAGCCGGCGCCGCGACCGGTTCGCCTCGCAGACGTGCGCTGGAACGAGGGCGGGAGCCGGGTCGCACTGCAGTTCTTCTCCGCCGACAACAAGGACCGCTGGCTCGCGGTCGTCTCGCCGACCGCATCCGGAGCGTCGGTGCCGGCAGTCGAGTCGCTCGTTCACGAGAGCGACCCCGCCTGGCTCGGCTGGAGCTTCACCGATTTCGGTTGGATGAAGGACGACCGCGAGCTCTGGTTCCTCTCCGAGAGCTCGGGCTTCTCGCACCTGTACGTGCAGTCTCCGGGCGGCCCGAAGCGGGCGCTCACCCAGGGTCCGTTCGAGGTCGAACAACCGCGCCTCGCACGCGATGGGCGCAGCTTCTTCGTCTCGGCAAACCGCGAGAGCGCCGGCAACTACGAGGCCTATCGCGTGCGGGTCGACTCGCCGGGTCTCGAGCGGCTGACAGCCGAGGGCGGCATGACCCATGCGCTGCCCTCGCCGGACGAGAAGCTGCTGCTGCTCACGAGCTCCTGGGCTACCCGGCCGCCGGAGCTCTTCGTCCAGGCGGCGCGCCCCGGCGCCCTGCCGAAGGCGCTGACGTCGACGATCACTCCGGCATTCTCGGCGGTGGCGTGGAGCGCTCCCGGAGATCGTGCGCATCCCCTCCACCCACTTCTCCGGCACGCTCCAGGCAAGGGTCTACACCCCCGCCGCCTGGAGCCGTCAGGCGACCTACCCGGCGGTCGTCTTCACCCACGGCGCCGGCTACCTGCAGAACGCCCACCAGGGCTGGTCGTCCTACTCCCGCGAGTTCATGTTCCACACCCTGCTCGCGCGTGCCGGCTACGTCGTGCTGGACATGGACTACCGCGCCTCCGCCGGCTACGGGCGCGACTTCCGCACCGCGATCTATCGCCAGATGGGAGAGCCGGAGCTCGAAGACCTCGTGGACGGCGTCGCCTGGCTGGTCGCCAACCGCGCCGTCGACGCGCAGCGCGTCGGTACCTACGGCGGCAGCTACGGCGGCTTTCTGACCCTGATGGCCCTGTTCAAGCGGCCGGAGCTCTTCGCTGCTGGCGCGGCGCTCAGGCCGGTGACCGACTGGGCGCACTACAACCAGGACTACACCTCGGCCATCCTGAACACTCCCGAGGTCGACCCGGAAGCCTACCGCCGGAGCTCGCCGATCGAGTTCGCCGCCGGTCTCGCGAAGCCCCTGCTCATCTGCCACGGAATGGTGGACGACAACGTCGCCTTCCAGGACACGGTGCGCCTCGTCCAGCGCCTGATCGAGCTCGGCAAGACCGACCTCTTCGAAACTCGCGATCTACCCCCTGGAGCCTCACGCCTTCCAGGAGCCGACGAGCTGGGTGGACGAGTACGGGCGGATCTTCAAGCTTTTCGAGACCCACCTCAAGTAGGCGCGGCGAGCCCCGGCCGGCGGAGATTGCCCAGGGTTCGGCCCGCCTGAACTGCACCTCCTGCTAGGGCGAGGCCGTGGACCACATGCCGGTGTTGCCCGTCTCCAGGTCGTCCGCGAAGAGAGTCCAGACCATGGCACTGTGGATGTCGGAGTAGGTCGAGCCCTCGCGCTCCTGGACCCAGGCCACCGACCAGCCGATCGTGCCGCCGACCACCGCCGGCTGCCGCGCGTGGCGCGTCTGCCCGCCGTACACGGGTCTCACGACGAAACCCGGGGCCGGGAACGCCTTGCTGGTTCCCAGGCGACGGCCCCCGATGCCGAAGTGAGCGCCGACGTACTCCTCTTCCCAGGCGATAAGGTACTGCGCCTCCCCTGGCAGACAGGCGACCGCAGGAGCCTGGTTCCGGCCGGTGGTTGCGTAGACCTGGAGCGGCCCTCCGTCGACCACGCCGTTGCCGAACAGGAAGCGCGCGTAGGGTTTCGCAATGGGGTTGTTGCTCTGCCAGACCACCAGCCACTGATCCTGCCCGGGGCAGGCGGCCACTGCCGGGCTGAGCTCCGTGTCCGCCCAGTCCGCGACCATGACCTGGCTGCCGAGAGGGACGCCGGTGTGATCCAATCGGCGCGCCGCGATGTCGACGGTGTCGACTTCGTAGACGACCATGTATTCATCCCGCAACTGGTTGTATGCCAGGTCGGGGTTGGTGTAGGTGTGAGTCGCGTCGCCCGCCAGAGTTTGAGCCCAGTCCGGGGCTCCATTCGCGAGCACATACCTGTAGCTGACCGAGGGGTTCGCGGCCGCCGAGGAATTGCCCCAGACGGTCAGGAACTCGTCGTCGCCGTGCGAGTACGCCACCTTCGGGTTCCACTGCGAGTCGACGCCCCAGTAGATGGGAAATTCGGTCAGCGCAGCGTCCGGCCCGGACCACGGGATGAGCCGGCCGTAAACGTCCCAGTCGCTGCCGTCGCCGGCGAAGTCGTAGATGTAGACCACAAGGTAGCGGTCGCGAACGTCATCGTAAGCGACGGCCGGCTGCGCCCGGCTGTACACACCTGAGGCCACGGTGAAGGTCGAGATCACCTTCCCGAACCGGTCGAGCCGGGCGGCGCTGATGTCGCGCACACCGCTGCCCGACAGGTGGTGCCAGACGACGAGGAACTCCTGGCGATCGCCGTTGTAGGCCACCGCCGGCAGATACTTCTCGCTGTCGGAATCCGAGATCGTCACCTCGCGCCCGACCGCTTCGGCGAGCAGGCTCGTGCTGACGGCGCCGGTCAGGAGCAAGGCGATGACGATCAAACTCAAGCGCTGGATCATGTTGCCCTCCTTCGGGGCTCGGCTGTTCGATGAAGAATCGTCGCATCCGCCGCCGCACGCCGTCCTCAGCGATCGCTCACGCCGCGATCACGGCCTTCTCGTGCCCATCTCACGGCGAAATCACGCCAGAGCTACAATGCCGTTGTCGTCAACAAGGAGCTGCAGTGAGCCGAATTCGCTCCGGACCGTGGCTGATCGATCTCCGCGCCGACCTCATCGACGGTCCACGCGGCCGCGAGCGCGTCGCGCCGAAGGCAATGGCGGTGCTCGCCCGGCTCGTCGCGACGCCCGGTGAGCTGGTCGAGAAAGCCGAGCTGCTGCGCTGCGCCTGGCCCGGGAGCGAGGTCGGCGATCAGGTCCTGGTCACCGCGATCTACCAGCTGCGCCAGGCGTTCGCCGCCGCTGCCGACGCCCCGACGCCGCTCGACACCGTGCCACGGCGTGGGTACGTCTTCGCCGCGGAAATCGAGGCCGTGGCTCCGCCCGTCGCCGAGGTCGCGGCGCGCACCGCAGCCGCAGGAGCGCAGGCGAGCTACCTTCGCGCTCTCCAGCTCCTGGCCGGGCCGCGCTATGAACAGATCGAGGAGGGCCTTCGTCAGCTCGAGGCCACGATTCGGCTCTGGCCCGACTTCGCTCCCGCGCACGCCGGTCTCGCACGTGGGTACTTCATGCTCGCGAGCTGGGGGCGGGCGCCGGGAACCGAGCTGCTGGCCGAGGCCGCGGCCGCAGCGCTGCGAGCCTACGAGCTCGAGCCAAAGCTGACCGCCGCCCGGGTCTGGTGCGCCATGACCCACCTCGCGGCGCGCTGGCGGCCCGCCGAGGCGACGGCGGCCATCGAAGGCGCCCTCCTCCTTGCTCCGGCGGATCCTCTGGCGCGTGATGCGTTCGCCCATTGTCTCGCGGCGAGCGGACGGGTGGCGTCGGCCTGCCTCGAGGCGCAACGCGCCCTCGTTCTCGACCCCCTCTCGCCGGCCATCAACGTCTCGCTGGGCTTCTTCCTGCGCCTGGACGGGCGGCTCGAGGCGGCCGAGAAACAGCTGCGAAGCACGCTCGAACTCTCCCCCGACTGGTCGATCGCCCATCTCGAGCTGGGTAGAGTCCTCCTCGCGCGCGGCGACTGGCGTCAGGCATCCGAGGCGATCGGACGTGCCGAGCCGGCCTGGGGCCGGTTTGTCAAGTGCCTGGCACCCGCCGGCGGCAGCACCGTTTCTGCCGCCGCTCGCGGCGCCGACTCGCAAGCCGGAAAAATGCTCGACGACTGGATAGACGGAGATGGCAACCGGTATGTGGCGCCTTACTGGCTGGCGGAACGCTGCGCCTGGGCAGGAAACCTCGAAGCCGCCGTCGACCAACTCGAGCGCGCTCGCCGCGAGCAGCAGGTCCAACTCCTCTACGTGACGGTAGAACCCGCTTTCCGCCCGCTACACGGCCACCGTCGCTTCCGGCGGCTGCTCGCCGAGATGGGCCTCGCTGTCACGCGCCGCCGGCGCGCAGCCCTCACCGCCGTCTAGCCGCGCTCGCCGTCGGCACATCCTTGCCAGCGCCGACTCGTATCGGAGAACGCCGCACGAAATGAGAATCGGTGCAGCTCAGAGCTCGACGACGCGCCGGCGTTCCGGCTCGACTCGCAGGCGGGTCAAGAGGCCGGTGTCGGCGTCCGCGCCAGCGACGGCACCGCGGCCTCGGTCCCGGTGGTACCCTCGGCGCTGCCGAGAAGTCCCATGGCCTGATCCAGCTCACCGTTCATCAGCACGTGCAGGACTCTGCCGCCGGTGATGCGGCGAATGTCGAGGACGCGCACGACATCAGCCAGATGCGCGAGCTCGGGTAGCAGCTCCTCCAGTACGCTGGGCGAGGCAAGGAAGAAGGACTCTGCGAAGACCACGCCCGGATCGTCGGGATAGAGCGGCAGGTAGCGAATCGCGGACTCGACCAGGTCCTGGAAGAAGTGGGTGCCGAAAGACAGGTCCGGAACGTAGCCACCGCGTTGGCGCGCAATCTCGATCAGCACTGCCGCGTTGCTGATGTCGGAATAGGTGACGGGCACGCCGAGCCGAATGTCGCCTCGGCTCCCCCAACGCCCCGGGCCCATGAGAATGAACTGGCGTTCGGGCAGCAGCCGGTTGAGCCGTCCGACGGCCCGGCTGACCTCCCTCATCTGCTGCGGATCGAGCCGGCCATAGGCCTCCGGGACGATGTAGACGACGTGCGTGACGTCGCCGACGGTACCGTTCGAGACGTAGCGGTGGGCAGTGAAAAGGATCCGTTCTCGCGGCGGATCGACCGGGATCGTCGCCGGCGCGCCGCCGAGGGTGGCACCCTGCGGCCTGCATTGCAGCAGGTACACCTGCTCGCCGTCGCAGGCGAATTCGACATCGACCGCCGTCTCGAGGCGTTCACGCAGCACCCGCAGCAGCGCCGCCATTCGCGCCACGAACGGCGTCCCTGAGATCAGCCCCTCGAAATTGACGATCAGCTCATCGTGCTCGAAGTCGATCAGCCCGGCAACGGGCCGCACCCGGTCGTGCTCGACCACCGACAGCAGCTGGCGCACGATCGGCATGCGGTCGCCGTTCGCCCTCAGGAAGGAACGCAGGTCGACGGTCTCGAACGAGCCGGTCTCCAGATTGATCACATCGATCTTCTTCGGTGAGTAGCGCACCGACTCGCTCACCGTCTGGTTGACACGCAAACCCGGCTGTCCCGGCGCCACCAGCACCGGGTAGTCGTCGGCAAGGCGGTCGACTGCCCGCGTACCGAGGCCGGGCACCAGACGCAAGAGACCGTCCTCGCGCCGGATCCGGGGAGACCAGCGGAACTCGTTGTTGGAGAACGCCACGCCCGAGAACGCCGGCAGGAAGTAAGCACCCATCCGCTGGCCCACCACCTCCTGGATCAGGATGCCCATCTCCTCGTGCATGTCGAGGAAACCCCGGCGCGCGCGGTACTCGAGCGGGTCGGGCGAAAAGACCGAGGCGTAGACCTCGGCAATGGCGTCGGTGAGGGCGTTCAGTCGATCGCGCTTGGTGCCGGCATTGGCGAGAAAGAGGCTCTTGTACTTGCCCGAGAACGCCGAGCCTGCGCGGTCTTCGAGCAGCGACGAGCTGCGCACGATGATCGGCCGGCCTTCGAGGTCGTCCAGGACCGCCGCCAGGCCGCGCAGCATCTCGTGCGAGAAGAAGGAGCCCTTGAACAACTGCACCAGGTGCGGGTACTCGAGACGAATCCGTTCAGGCTCGAGATACTTGCGGTTGTGAACGTCCGCGAGGTCGTTGTGGGCGATGAAGTCGAGAATGCCGTCCGACGCGATGTACCAGCTGCGCGGAATGCGGATGTCGCCCAGAAGGTCGGTGAGACCACTCGCGCGCTGGACGATCTTGGCCGCCAGGAAGAGACCCGCCGACTTGCCACCGATGCGACCGTGACTCTTCGCCGGCGCGACGATTCGGTTCACCAGCTCGTCGAAGTCCGCGACGCGCAGGACCTGCTTCGCGGTGTTGAGGTAGGCGCTCTGGTCGGTCAGGAAGCGCCGGACCAGCGAAGCCCGCAAACCGAGCTGGGTGGCGAGCGAGAGGTCCGTCTCCTCGATGCCGCCTTGCCGGAACCGGTCGAGCGCTTCGAAGAGCTCGGGCAGCGGCGTGTCGACCCGCTCGACCGCATTCTTCAGGAAACTGGTCTTCTCTTCGTAGATCCAACCTTCGACGAGCTTCAGGATTTCGTCGTCGTGCTCGTGCACCGACGCCAGGCGGAACGCAGCTTCCGCGGTCTCGGCGTCGGTCACGCCGCTCGAGCGGGGCAGCGGCCTGTTCTCGTCACCATCCTGGAGCGGCGCCTCGGCCGGAGCGCTCCGCCGCAGCAGAAGATTTGCCTCCGCGATACCGCTCGCGCAGAGATGGTTGATCATCTTGCGCCCGAGCCGCCCGAACATCACGCGGTCGGTCTGGCGCAGGAATTCGAGGATGACCCACCAGCTGGAGGCTCCTGGCCCGGTCGGCGCACTCGTGACGCTCAGACTCTCGCCGCGCAGCACGAAGCTCGAAATCCGCTCCGCGATCGTGTCGAGCAGCTTGCGCTCTTCGTGGAGAAACGGGCCTTCGCCGGAAGCCGGAAAGTCCCGCGTGTAGTAGATCTCGAGGCGGCCGTTGGCCTGACCCTGGCGCCCGATCGTCGCCGCCAGGCACCAGGGAGTGACGCCGAAGCCTTCGGGCTCGAAGATACGCGATCCCAGCGTGACTCGCGCGACGCATGCGTCCGGGTATTGCCAGCCCGGGGGCAGCGCGCTCAGGATGGCGTGCATCGCTTCGTCGGTCGAAACGCCTTGGCGCGCGAGAATCTCGTCGACGCGATAAAGACAGGCGAGCTCTTTTCCCCGCTCCTGGAGTGCGTGCAGAACACGTCCGACCGGAGAGTCCGCGCCGCGGTTCATTCAGGTTCCGATCTTCGCGCGCATGAGGCCCTCGGTCTTGCCGCCCAGGTCCCCCTCTCCGAGCCGGGTCAGCCGGTGCTCCTGGTCGAAGAAGCGGCGCGCGAAGCGCGGCACTTCGCTCATGCGGACACGCTACACCCAGCCGCGCCCGCGGCAGGCCTCCGCGACCCGGCTGATGGCGATGACGTAGGCGGCGTCGCGCATCGCCAGCGAGCGCTTTCTGGCCAGATCGGCGACGGCGTGAAAAGCCGTGGTCATCGTCTGGTCGAGCCGCCCCAGAACCTCGTCCTTCTCCCAATACATGTTCTGGTTGCTCTGCACCTGCTCGAAGTAGCTGCAGGTGACGCCGCCGGCATTGGCCAGGAAATCGGGAATCTGGAAGATCCCGAGCTTCTGGATCACGGCATCGGCCTCCGGCGTCGCCGGTCCGTTGGCACCCTCGGCGATGATCTTGACCGTGTTGCGGATCTTGCCGACGTTGTCCTCGCGGATCTGGTTCTCGATCGCCGCCGGGATCAGGATCTCGACCGGTTGCTCGAGCCAGGCGTCGCCCGGCAGCACCTCGTAGCCGAGCGCGCGGGCCTTCTCCTTGTCGATGCCGCCGAAGCGGTCGGCGATCGCGGCCAGCTCGTCGGGGTCGACGCCGGTGCTCTTGCGGAAGCTGAAGGACTCCTGCGCGCCATCGTCCCACGACGACACGCAGGTCACCGTGCCGCCGATCTGCCGGTAGAGCCGAATCGCGAACTGGGCGACGTTGCCAAAACCCTGGACCGAAGCCCGGGTATCCTCAGGCCGGAGCTCCAGCAGACGCAACGCTTCGCGGATGGTGAAGACGACGCCGAAGCCTGTCGCTTCGGTGCGTCCCTGCGACCCCCCGAGACCTACCGGCTTGCCGGTGATGAAGCCCGGATAGTGGCCGCCGTGGATCGCCTCGTACTCATCGAGCATCCAGAGCATGTGCTGGCCGCTGGTCATCACGTCGGGAGCCGGCACGTCCTGCAGCGGTCCGACGTTGCGGGCCAGCTGCCGGACCCAGCCGCGGCAGATGGACTCCTGCTCGCGCTGCGTCAAGTGGTGCGGATCGCAGATGACGCCGCCTTTGCCGCCCCCCAATGGGATGTTGACGAGGGCGCATTTCCAGGTCATCCACATGGCGAGAGCGCGCACGGTGTCGAGCGTCTCCTGCGGGTGGAAACGGATACCGCCCTTGGCGGGGCCGCGGGCGTCGTTGTGCTGGACGCGGAAGCCGCGGAAGATCCGTACTCCGCCGTCGTCCATGTTCACCGGGATCGCGAAACTGAACTCCCGCTGGGGGAAACGCAGCAGCTCTCGGGTCGGGGCGTCGAGCTCGAGGAGCTTGGCGACCTTGTCGAACTGCGCCTGGGCCATCTCGAAGGCATTCTTGGCGGGACTCACCTGTATTCTCCTTTCGATCTTCAGAACCGAGCGCGGGCGCTCGACAGCGCCGTCGCGCCATGCCTCGCGAGTCTATTCGGCGCGCTCGGCCTGGGACACACAGAAGGGTAGGTAGGGCCCCCGGCCTCGGGGAGAGCGTCCGTCGACCAGGCGGCGGGTCCGGGCACCCGGGCCGCTTCGCCGACGCCTTCACCGGCCGGTCAGGCCAGGTACGGAAACTCGTACCGCACGTCGACGCGCGTGCCGTCGGGGAGGTCGAAAGACTTGGTCATCTCGCGCGGGCCCTTTTCGAACAGCTGTTCGGCGTAGAGCGCGACGCGCTGGTTGAGCCGCGGCCAGCCGAGATCGCCGAAGGTGTGGCCGGCCGGCCAGATGAGGAGCGCGCGCTCTGCGCCGTGGGCGGTCACCACCGTGGCGCGGGCCACCCTTTCGCCCCGGCCGAGACTCTCGGCCAGGAGGCCGTCGAGTTCGGGGATCACTTCTTCAGCCGCCGCTTGCGCAGCTCGGCGACGAGAGCGCGGAAGTCGTCGGGCAGCGGCGCCTGCGAAGCGCATGCGGAGACCCGTGGCCGGATGGGCGAAGACGAGCTCCGCGGCATGCAGGGCCTGGCGCTGCGTCTTCACCGGCGGCTCGCCGAGGGTGCGCTTGCGGTAGACGCGCTCGCCGACGATCGGATGGCCCGCCGCCGCAAAGTGGATGCGGATCTGGTGCGTGCGCCCGGTTTCGAGCCGCACCCGGACCTGGGTCGCGAGCCCGAAGCGCTGCACGACCTCCCAATGGGTCACCGCCGGCTTGCCGCGCTCGTTCGGGCGCGCCACCCACCGCCGGCGATGGGTGCCGTCCCCCGCCAGATCCTCGCGGAAGGTGCCGCTCTCGTCCGCCGAGATTCCCTTCGACGAGCGCGTCGTAGGTGCGTCCCATGCTGTGGTCTTCCAGCTGCTTCTGGAGCGCGGCCAGGCCGCGCTTGCTGGTGGCGAACGCGACCAGCCCGGAGCTGTCCTTGTCGAGCCGATGCACCACCGCGACGTAGGTGCGCCCGCCGGCCTTGCGCGCCATTGCCTGGGAGACGCGCGCGAGCAGCGTGTCCTTTTCCCGATCGTTCGTCGGCTGGGTGAGCAGACCGGCCGGCTTCACCGCCACGACGACGTCGGCGTCCGAGTGCAGGAGCTCGACCTTCGGTCCTTCGACCTGGCGCTCGATCTGGCGATGAGGATCCCAGACCAGCGTCGCTTCCGGCGCCACGTAGGCCCCCGGATCGAACAGCTGCCTGCCGTCGACCGACACCTGGCCGCCCTCGATCACCCGCTTGGCGCGGGTGAACGAGAGCTCCGGATAGACCTCCGTCAACCGCCGCGCGAACCGCGCCGGATAGCGCTCCGACCCCTGCTCAGTCACTCAGAGATTCTCCGCCTGACCAGCCTGTCATATCGCCCGAGCCGTGCACCTTGCCGCCGCCGACAGCGAAAGAACCGAACGTCGCCTCGGAGCCTGGCGCGACCTCAGGAACGGACGACCACAGCCACCCTCCGCCCGCGTCCAGCGAGCCGAGAGCCGGTCGACAGGGCGCTTCCGCGCAGTAGGATCCAGCGAAGAAAATCTGTCCGCCCGCTTCGACCTGCAGGCTCCCGGCGAAGTATTGCCCGCCCTCCTCGTCGACGAGTTCCCGCTGCCAGATCCGCATCCCCTGCAGGTCATAACGGAGGATCGCCGGCAGGCCGTAGCCAGCGCTCGCGGTCACCACGCCGGAGAGGCCGGTGAGCGCCAGGCCGTAGAGGCTCCCTACCGCCTCGTCGATGGCCCAATCGGCTGGGCCGTCACCCGAGTGACGCGCGACAAAGCTCCAGGGGCTGCGGCGCGCTCCGGCGACGTAAACATGCCCGTCCTCGGAAAAGACCGCCGCGGTGGCAGAATACGGCTCGCGATTGGACTCACTCTGCAGCGTCGAGGTCCAGGCGTCGGTACCGTCCGAACGAAACGTCCTGACCGAATACCCGAGAACGGCCGGCACCACGATGCCGATCCGCGGTTCTCCGCTACTGCGGTGAAACAGAAGCGGAGCACTTGGATTGCCCGCCCCGGGCTCGAAACCCTTCTGCCAGAGCAGGTCTCCATCCGCTCCGAACTTCAGCAGGAAGTATCGATCCGAGCTCGTTGCCACCCCGCTGACATAGAACTCTCCCGTGCTATCCACGAAGATTCCCGGCGATGCGTCGCGCAGGGCGCACGTCGGCTTCGCGTTGCCCGAGATCCACGGACCATCGGCGAGCGTCGTCCAGAGAGGCTGCGGCCCGGCGGGATGGAGCGTGGCATCCCCGGCCACGGTCATCAGTTCGCTCGGCGCGGCCCAGCCTGCCGCAATCGACCCGGATGCCGCGAGAACCGCGGCGAGCGCCCATCGGCCCGCCGAGCGTGCTCTCACCGGATCTCCTCGAAGACGCCTTCGGCCTTGTTCTTGCGCACGTTGTGCCAGGCGAAGCAGCGGCCGTTCATGGCGATGTAGACGCCGGGAGGGAGGACCTGGGCGAAGGAGAGGGCGCTGCCCAGGTTGAACAGGCCGTCGGAGCTGCCGAAGGCGAACGGGATCATCGCGCCGGTCAGGACGACGGTCTTGTCGGACACCGCGAGGCCCTGGGCGAGGACCGCCGCGGTCTCGACCATGGTGTCGGTGCCGTGGGTGACCAGGATGCGCCCCTCGGGCGAATCCCTGCAGGCCTCGAGGACCTGCGCGCGGTGCTCGAAGTCCATCTCGAGGCTGTCCATCATGCAGACCGTCTGCACCACGACGTCGAGCTTCGAGCGCCCGAGACGGAGCATCTCCGGCAGGTGCGTGTCGCGGAAGAACAGCGCGCCGGTGAGCTCGTCGTAGTCCTTGTCGAACGTTCCGCCGGTGACCAGGATGCGGATCTTCATCGGTCGCGGTTCTCCGTGGTTTCGATCGCGCGGGCGAGGTCCGCGGCGAGAGCCTTCACGTCGACGGCGGGGAAGCGGAAGCACTCGCCGACGATCGCCGCGAAGAGACTCTGCAGCGTCTTCGGGTCGACCAGGCCCTCGACGACCATGCTCCGCACGTCGGAGAGGTCGGTCTCGAAGCCGCGCTCGATCTTCGCCAGCGCCTGGGAGTAGAAGTCGAATTCGAGGATCGCGAGCTTGCCCTCCTGGCGCAGAAACCGGCAACGGTCGCGCCATCCCGGAAGCGGAGGCAGAAAATCGAGCGGCGATGCGAACTCGATGCTCACCGCGAGGCGTTCCTTGATCTCCGGAATCGCCCGCGCCACCGCTCCGGAGTCGGGTTCGATCCGCATATCGACGTCGATCGTCGAGGAACGCCAGCCATGGAGCAGAGCCGAGCTCCCGCCGACCAGGAAGAGCTGCGTCGGGACTTCGGCGTGCCTCCCCAGCTCGCGCAGCAGGGTCTCGAGGCTCTCGAGATCGACTAGCCGCCGCATCGCACCGAGCGGTGAAAACTGGCCAGGCGCCGCAAGAGCGCATTGTAGCGCGAGTGCGCCCGATCAGGATCCACCGCGGCCAGCCGCTGGAAGAGCTCGTGTTCCGGAAACGCGCGGCGGGGAGACTCGAATTCGAAGCCCAGCAGCCGGAGCTTCGATGCACTGATCTCGACCAGCAGGGACTCTTCGGACACCTCGCCGCGCCCGAGGTCGCTCAACCCCTTGCGAATCAGGTCCGCGCCGGGAAGGTGCGCCCATTCCCCGCGAGGGTCGAACTTCTTCGCAGAGTCCATGGCATCGATTCTACTCGCTCGCGGAGCGCGGACTCCTGCACCCGGCTCAAGCGAGGAGCAGGCTGCAGCAGGTGAGGCCGGACTCGGCCTTGGCGAGCTCGGACTGGTCGACGAGGACGACATCGAATCCTGCGGCGGCGATGCGCTCCGCCGTGCGCGGGGCGGAGGCGTTGACCAGAACGGAGTTGCCGATCGCCAGGACGTTCGCGGCCATCGGCTCCTCCGGGGCAACCTCGATCGCCCGCTGCGCGCCGAGCTTTGAGCCGTCGACCCAGGCCGGGTTGAGCACGATCGTCGCTTCATCGACTGCGGCGATGGCAGTGATCGCGCTCTTCAGATGCAGGCAGCCGGTGAGCGCCATGCCCTCGACCCGGTAGCCGAACGGCGCCAGGAACGCCGCCAGCTGCGCGATCCCTGCCGCGTTGGTGCGCGCCGAAAGCCCGACGAAGAGGCGCTTGCCGATCTGCAGCACGTCGCCGCCGTCGAGCGTTCCCGGTGCGACGACGAAGGCAAGGGCACGATACGGCGCGAGCGCCTGCGCCACGGTCGGGATCTCCGCCCGTCGCGACTCCGCTCCGGGCCGCGTCAGCACCGCGAGCTCGTCGACGACCACCGCGGCATCCTCGACGAAGACCGAATCGGGCAGATCGTCGGTCTCAGGCAGGCGGTGGACCGAAACTCCCAACTGCCGCAGGGCATGCTCGTACCTCTCGTGCTGCGCCCGGGCACGGCCGATATCGATCGCAACGCGCTGCAGGTGGGTGAGCTCGCACTGCGCGAGCGACGCCGGAACGGCGCGGGTGAGGGCGAGCATGAACCGAGGCTACAGGAAGGACAGGCTCCCGGCGAGTCGCTGCCGACCCGCCGGGACCGTGCGCCATCAGAAGTGGACGCGGGTGTTGATGCCGAAGGTCCGCGGCTGGTTGGTGAGATAGCCGACGCGCGCCCGGGTGCCGCGCTCCTGGTCGAGCGCCAGCCGGGCGACTTCATCGGTGACGTTGTTGACGAAAACCGCGACGTCCCACCGCTGGTTCAGGAAGCCGAGGCGGAGGTTGATCAGGTCGTACGCCGGCAGCTCGGGGTCGAAGGTGAACGTGCCCTGGGTGAACGGGCCGCCGATGCCGATCGGGCCGAACGACTCCAGGTTGACCGTTCCGAAGCCCTCCGCCTGGTCGCCGATCTGCGTGTAGCGCGAACCGACGTACTGGTAGGTGCCAGTCGTGTAGCCGAGCCACTCGCCGCGCATGTGCCACTGGTAGTTGATGGCCGCGACCGCCTGGAACTTGGGCACGGTCGGCAGGCGGTTCCCGTCCTCGATTCCGGCGATGATCGAGACATTGCCGGCGGAGTCGGTCGAAGTCAGGGTCGAATCGAGCTGCGAGTCGGCGTAGCTCGCCGAGATCGAGAAATCGAGATGCTCGTTCGGCGCTGCCGCGAACTCGAACTCGAGACCGGCACTATGCGAGCTGGGCACATTGAAAATGACCCGCGACGAGCAGGAGCCCGCCGTCACCGTCGCCTGCAGGTCGGTGATGTCCATGTAGAAAGCCGCGACGTTGAAGGTTCCCTTGCCGCCCATGATGGTCGACTTCGAACCGACCTCGTAGTTCCACAGCGTCTCGTCCTCCCAGGACTCGCGGCCACCGAACGTCTCCAGATCCTGCGGCGTGCACAGCGGAACGTTCAGCGGATCGTTGATGCCCCCGAGCCGGAAGCCCTGCGAGATCTGGGCGTTGAGCGAGGTCGCGTCGCTCAACTTGAACTCGGCGATCACGCGCGGCACGATGCCGTCGGCGGAGGTCGAGCCCGAGGTCTCGACCAGGCTCGTGCCGTTGTTGTCGTTGCCGAAAATGCCGTCGAAGATCTGCGTGCGGCTCTCTTCGAAGTCGTAGTAGCGCAGGCCGCCGGTCAGGTTGAAGTTCTCGGTGACGCTCCAGGTGACCTCGCCGAACAGCGCGAGCTGGTCGAACTCGTAGCTCAGGTCGGAGTAGAAGAGCACGTCCTCCGGCGCGGCGAGACCTTCCGTCGGTATGCCCGAGGCGGCGGTGAAGCCGCCCACGAACAGGCTCTGGGCGTAGTCGCGCTCGGAAGTGCTGTAGAACACGCCGGCCAGCCAGGCGAAAGTGTCGCTGCCGCCGGCGAGCCGGAGCTCCTCGGTGAACGCCTTCGCGGTCGTCGCGTCGTCGAGCGGCGAGTCAAGGGTGTAGATGTTCTCCGGCAGGCCGATGCTGCCGCCGGTGATGCTCGAGGTGAGCGCCCCGGCGTCGCGCACCGCCAGGATGTCGCGATCGGTGTACGAGGTGATCGAAGTCAGCATCATCGAACCGAAGTCGTAGCTCAGGTTCAGGTCGGCGAGCAGGAACTGGTCGGTGAACGGCTCGTCGAACTGGTTGAACTGCTCGCGCTCGTCCAGATCCACCGCTGGGCGGGAGGTGGTGTACGGGTTGCCGAGGATGTTGAACAGGTCGGCCTGGTTGCGGCCGTCGCTGTTGACCTCCTGGTAGGTCACGCGTGGCGTGATGGTGAACTGCTCATTCGGCTGGAAGCGGAACGCCAGCCGCCCGCCGAAGTTCTCGCTGCTGTTGTAGTCCTCGTTCACCGAGAGGTCGGGCTGCACCGCGTCGATGAAGCCGCCGACGCTCGTGTAGTAGCCGGTGAAGCGCATCGCCGCCGTGTCGCCGAACGGCACGTTGACCGCCGCCTTGGCGCTGCCGCCCATTTCGCCACCGGTCGGCGAGTTGAGCGAGAACTCGGCCACCGAATCGCTGCTCCCGAGCTCGGGCTGGTTGGAGATGTAGCGCACCGTTCCGGAGAGCGAGCCGGAGCCGAAGAGCGTGCCCTGCGGACCGCGCAGCACTTCGACGCGCGACATGTCGAAGATGTCGATGTCGGGCGTGAACAGCGAGAGCGAGATCACCGAGTCATCGAGGTAGATACCGACCTGCTCCTTCACGCCCGGCTGGTCGCGGACGATCTGGCCGGCGGAGACGCCGCGCATCGCCACCTGGCTCTGCCCCTGCCCGAGGCTCTGCACCGTGAAGCCCGGGACATTTGCCGCGACGCCCTCGAGGGTTTCGACGCCGCGGGAGCGCAGCACCTCCTCGGTGGGAGCGATGATCGAGAACGGCACCTCCTGCAGCGACTCTTCACGCAAGCGAGAGGTGACGGTGATCTCCTCCGAGACCACCGGCTGTTCCTTGGCGGCCGCCTCGGCAGCGGCTTTCGCTTTCTCCTCTTCGGTCTGCGGGGTCTGCGGCGCGGCCGCCGGCGCCTGCGCGGAGCCGGCAGACGCGAGTGCCCAGGTCAGAACGAAGGCGAGGGCGGGGATCCACTTCCAGTCGCGGGTACTCGGGTGCATGGCATGGCCTCCAATGAGAGAACACCCGGAGAAGATCGCCGGGCGAAACTCAAGACCTCAAACCATTGCTCGATAAACTGGCGGGATCATGCCACAGACTCCGGCCGGAGTCTGCGCCACCCCTCCCCCGGAGGGAGGGCCGGGTAGGGGGGGCCGGCGAGGCGGGGTGCCTCGACCTCAGGACTTGGCGGCGGTCTCTTCGACGGCGACTTCGGCTTCGGGCTCGTCGGCAAACGTTTCGTGCAGGATCGGCCCGTCGAGCGGCACGAGGATCTCCTCCTCGCCACCCTCACCCTTGTTCAGCTTGCGTTCGAGCCGCTTCTGGTTCTTGAGCTGCGCCCGCTCCTTGCGCGCCATCTCCTTCTGCCGCTTCACGAAGGACTGGCTGGATCTCTTGGCCATGGTGTCTCCTGCGGCACGCCCCGGGAAGCGCGCGCCGTGTACCCCGCCAGCCTGAATTGCCAGCGGACAGAACATCCTATCGCGGCGGAGGGGGTCGAGTCAGGGGGGCTAGGAGGTCAACCCCGGCAGGCTCGCCGCCCGCGCCGCGAGCGCCTGCTGCTTGGCCTCCGCGACGATCGCATCGACCATCGCGCGCGCCTCCGGGCGAAAGGAGCCGACGACCATCACCCGCGCCTGCCAGGGATCCGGGAACCCCGGGCTCTCGAGGTCCCCTCCCGAGGCGAGCGCCACCGCCGTCCCGGCCTGGACGACGTAGGGGATCTCGGCCTCCTCGAGCCGCTCGAGGAGCGTCCCCAGCATCTCCGGACTGCCGAGCTCCACCAGCGGCACGAGATCGCCGGGCCCGCCGGCACCCGTCGCCGCATCGTCCGCGAGCCCGGCCTCCGGGTCGACACTCTGAAGGTCCTCGACCAGGGGGATCTCGCAGTCCGAACAGGTGGTGAAGCCGTCGCGAAACTCGGCATGGCAATTCGGGCAGATCATGGTTCTCTCCGGTTTGCGAAACGATATGCCATGGCGGGGGCGAACCGCGACTTGCAGCGCGCCCGAACAGCCGACAGACTGCGCAGTCATGACGGCGGCAGCTTTCGTTCTGGGGCATCTCGCCGTCCTCGTCGCGCTGGCCGCGACCGCCGGCGTCGCCGGCGCGCTGATTCTTGCAGCGGATGCCGGCCCTCCGCTCCGGCGAGCGCTGGGTCCTGGCGCCGAGCCTCGGCCTCGCGGTCCTCGGACATCTGTTCGGTCTGCTCGGCCTGCTCGGTCTTCTCGGCCGGCCGGCGGTTCTGGTCACCGCGCTGGCGATTCATGCCGCCGGCCGCCGGCGGTGGCGGGCATTCCTCCTCGCGCTCGCTCCAGCGCCGGCCGGCGGGACGACCCGCCACTCTCCAGGACCGGACCTGGGCGCTTTCGGCCGCGGGCGGAGCGCTCCTTCTGACACCGCTCTTCCTGCTGGCGCTCTATCCGCCCTCGGCCTTCGACGAAACGCTCTACCACCTGCCCTACGCTCGAGCCTTCGCGGCGACCGGTGGGTTGCCCTTCCTTCCCGAGCTGCGCTATCCGGTCTTCCCGCAGCTCGCGGAGACGCTCTCGGCCGCGCTGCTCCTCGCCGCCGGCGATGTTTCGACGCACTTCGTCGCCCTGCTCGCGATCCTCCTGACCGGCGGCGTTCTCGCCGCATGGGCAGGGACGGGCCTTGGGGCAC
>CAVRCL010000013.1:0-257737 GCA_963719555.1 Thermoanaerobaculia bacterium
TGAAAGTCGCAAATTGCGGCCGTAGCGTCGGCACCTCGACAGGTTGATTGAGCATGGCATTGCGAACGCCCAACGCAGCCGACTGGAGCGCGAAACGCTCGTAGCAGCGCCCCACCTCCACCCATTGGGCCGGGCCTGCGTCCTCCGAGACGAAAATCGCGATGCCGGCCGAGCTCCGCACCTGCCTCGCGTACTTGTCGTTCTCGCTCTTCGGGGTAAAGAAAAAGTCGAAGAGCACGCTGCCCAGCCATGTCGGCAAAGGCGGATTGCCGGACGATGCCGCGTAGAGCCCGTCGCCCGTTCGAACGGCCTCGTCGCCGCTGAAGCGGATCCATTTCTTCAGCTCTTCAACAAAGGCCTGATCGTTCATCTGGACGGTATTGCCTTGAACGACATACTCGAGGACCGACTCCATCGCCTGGCGTTCGGTCAGGAGGATCACCTCAACGCCACTGCCGGTACCAGCCTTCTCAAGCAGTTGGAGCTCCTCCCGGGCGAGAGGCTGCCCGTCATACTCGCCGCGAGTGCTCTGACGCTCGGGTATCGCCTGGAACAGCGTCGATGCGACGGGGCTTGTCGGCTCCAAGGCCACGCGCAGCGCATTGCCCCCTGCGGCGTCGAAGCTGGCGTGCCCCTTCAGCCCATTCGCTAGAGCCGCCTGGATCAGGTTTTCGGCAGCGCACCCGAGAGAGACGAACAGGTGGTGATCATCCGGGTCGACGGCGGGACACCGGCGCGAAAGGTCCGGCAATAACGAGATGGCGCCATCTTCAAGGCGAAACTTCCAGCATTGCGTGTTGTGGCTCGACGGCGCCAAAGTCGCGTAGCGCACGAGCTCATGCAGAAGCGCGGCCCTGTCGCCGGCCGCAGGCTTGCCATGACGCCATGTGCGACCCGCAACACTCTCGTAACTGCCTAAAGCGGACTCCATTGAGCACGCCGGTAAACCCGCCATGGCCCCGAGGGAACCCAGCGAGGCAAGGATGAATTCTCTTCGAGAAGACATGGCCCAGTTTCCTATTCAGTAGGCGATTAGCGCCATTCCTCAGCTCGTCCCCAGCATACGCGTCCCTAGCACTGGACTCCGGCATCCGAGCCAGGATGACGAGGCAAGCAGCCAAGCTCTAAGGCCGTCATTCCGGCAGGATGCCGGAATCCAGCGCCATGGATGGCAATCTCACAGCCTCAGCCGAGGTACGACGCTAATCACCTCTCAGTAAGCCCACCGCGTTGAGGTCATCGGCGTCTCGAGGCTTTATGCGCGAGGGCCGGTTGTCCGATTGGCCAGCGCCATCCGGCGTACGCCGTTGCTATTCAGTTGCCGTGAATGCGTCGTGGAAGGTGACGGTGCCCTGCGGATGCTGCCCGCCGAAAGACAGAGCGAAGAAAAACTCCTGTGGCACTCCCTCAACCACAAGCCCCGGCATGTTCTTGAACCCGAATTGCCTGTAGTACTCGGGATGTCCAACGAGACAACATCCTTGGGCATTCATCTCTTTCAGTCGAGACAACCCTTCCTGCACCAGCGCTTTGCCGATGCCCTGCCGCTGGTATTCCGGCAACACTGAAACAGGCCCTAGGCCATACCAATCTCGAGTGCCGTCGGAAACGATTACGGGAGAAAAAGCGATATGTCCGACTACGCAGCCATCTGCTTCTGCGACAAGCGACACCGAAAGAGCCTTAGCGGCGCGCAACGCCAGGATGATGAATTGCTCAGTGTGATTGCTGATCTCCAGCGTCTTGAACGCGGCCGCTGTCACGTCGGTGATTGCGCCGACATCGGCCTCTGTTTCGTTCCTAACCTTAACCGTTTGATTCATGACCTTCTTCTTTCTGCTGTGATAGGTCCCGCAAAAGAATGTTGGGGGGGAAGAGGCGGGGAGGGGCACGAGAAAAGCACAGGTCACAGGGGGGCACAGGGTCAGAGGGCGCAGAGGGGCACAGGGTCTTGCTCTTTGCGCACTGCTTGGAGATCTGCTGTTCTAGCCTGCCGCTTGGCAACCCAGTTGCTCGGCGCAAAATACAAGACCCCAGCTTTCCCCTGCGATTTGGGGTCGCAGCTTAGTCGCTTGTTCGGCTTGTCGATGCCTTTGCTATCCTGATCAAAGACAATAGCGCCTCGTTCACAGCGTCTTCGGATGGGAAAGCTTCGGCAACTTCAGGTCTTAACAGGACGAGATTATGTGCCTCCGTATAAGATTTATAGTGTTTGCCGCGCACACCAATGCCTAAATCTTCGCGCTTGTACTCTGGGCGCATCTCATCGTCGTTCGCATCAGCCGTTTTCATAAATCTCTCTTTCTTGCTTACTCATCTTGCGAGCGCTAATGATTCGGGTAACACCTTGCCTCTCAGTGTATGACACGATAAGCAGCTTATCGGTTCTTGTCATTCCAAAAGTCAGGAAGCGCATTTCCTCCGTTGAGTGATCTGGGTCATTAAAAAAGTCTTAAAAGAGTCGGGGTCATAAAAGTCGCATACATAAAGTTGGGGTCAGGTCTTGACTTACGTACATAAAGTCGGGGTCACGTACATAAAGTCGCATAAAGTCGGGGTCACGCATACATAAAGTCGGGGTACATAAAGTCGGGGTCAGGTCTTGACTTATGCCTTGGCCCGGCTCCCAAGCTTGGGAATAAGTCAAGACCTGACCCCGTCTTTTTAGGAGTCGATTTCGTCAAGAAGCGCTCGCGCAAGAATGTTCTGTTCTAACGCGGGAGCTTTGATGCGATCTCAAAGGCTTTCTCAAGCAAGCTAGTCATGGCACCCCTCATCTTGCCTTACATACAGATGCTGAAAAAAGAAGAGGAAAAGGATCTGCCCCCTTTTCTCCCGCCCCACGCGGGCTAGCGAACTAGGTAAACTGTCCCCGGAAATTCGCCCGGAACTCCGGAGCACCTTTCACCTAATTGAGCCTGGCCCCTTTTCACCTCCTTTTCACCTTCCATCAACACCAACTACGTTAAATGTAGAAATATCATATGGCTCAACGAGTCTTTTGGCGCGGCTATAGACATTCAATGCAGTCTGAGTATTTACACCAATGATGTCGCCAGCATCTGCCACACCCAGCAGGATATTGCCTCCGTTCGAGTTCTGAAAAGCACTCAGCAACTTGGCAAGGGTCTGTGGGGGCGGCACGCTTGACTTGAACTCGAGTGTTGGCCCCTCTCCAAGAGAGATCGCAGCAAAGCAAATCTTCTGTACTCGAAATTTTCATTTAATCACGGAACACTAACGCCACGTAACGCAAAGCTAACCGGCAGCCGAAAGTGCGCAAGCACTTTGGGCTGTCGGGTTTAGTGCATGGTTAGCTCCAATATATCGACGATGTTCTATTACATCCAATACTTGCACTGCCAAGTCGTGGAGGACCAGAAACGCCGCATTTTCATATTCTGTATATTCATCTACAGACTTAATCGTCATGATTCTTCCATGTGCGATATCATTCCGCCGTGACACGAGCGCCCCTTATTCTTGGACGTGATTCTTCTAAGGCACTAGATATTATTCCAACCCTTGCGCATTCTCGTTCGAATATATTAGGCCATAAATTACTTTCTGTTTCGAGCCGACAGTCAGCGTGAAACACTGCGCTTTTGTTAACCTCGATGGGCAGTGTTAACCCGAAGAACTCCCACAGTGATCTTGCGTCCGTATTCCCTCGCAGCATTCGAAAAAGCTTTTCTAAGGCAAGAACCTGAAACTCCTTTGAGAGATCCTTACAAAGACATGCTCGCTTTCTACTTCGTCCAGCAAAAACTCCCAAGCAAACTTCGTAAACCCCTCAAAATGTGCATACAGAAGAGTCCAGCACGCACGCAATGTCGCATTGTAAATGACCTCATTATCAGCATTTACAATCGCCAGTCGCTTTAGCGATGCCAAATTCAGCTTCTCTCCAGCGAAGATCAGCCTCTAATTCGTCCGCCGGGCCTTTCATGCTGCCCTGAATGCTTCCGTGGCGAGTTTAATCCTTGTTTCCATTTTTTCGCGCGAATTTGCACCAGGTCCTGTCACCTCCCGGAACAGCTAGATTGAACAAGTGCTGTGATCGCATGCCTTAGAGTATGTGGTGCTTTACCTCGAATCTCATTTCTTACATTTGATATGCCAATAGATATTGCTTCGAAATAAGCTGGCGGCAATGACCCTACAGGAGAGTCGCCACGATATCGCAAGAACGCCGTATCTCCGAGTTTTTCTCTCGCTAGTTCAAATACTTCGCGGAATATGGCTTCTTCTCCTGCATAATCAAATACCTGCTTTCCTAACAGAACCTGTTCCATGTAGTTGTCAAGCCAATCGCGCACACTACCTCTGAATAAATCTCTTGCGTTTTTGGTGGCAAAGAATCGCAGTACAAGTTCTTCAGCGCCTTTCTTTTCTTTCTCGGGTTGCGGAAGGTATTCGGCACAATCCGAAAAATTGTTGTCTTGAGTCAGCTTCACCAGAAACGAATAGAAGTCCACTCCGTTATCGCCGATCATCCGTGCTGAACAGTTTCGGATTTCTTGGGGCTCCAAGTTAGATCCACCAGTATTCAGCCTTTTGAACATCTCATATCGAAGAAACCCTTTACTCTGTTTCTTTATCACCACCGTCCTTATTGGAGATCGCTTCAGACCTAGCCGCAAACTCAATGGCAGATCATGGAACTTCTTGCCGTTTAGTGCAGCAATAAGGGTGCACCCCTCTAGCTCTAAAGGCTCCAAACCGATTGAATCTGGCTCAATGATTGTAAAACAGTACTGGTTCGCTGCAAACCGTCAATAAGCTCTAACACTCCATTAGGATTTTCAATGACGAAAATCTGCGGGATTGGTAATTCGAGCAAGATCGATTCGATTAGATGCGACCTTTGTTGATTACTCCAACGAAAGAGGCGTTGATATTCGGGCTGAATGATAAGCTCTTTGTTCCTGTGCAAATTGGCAATCTCGCAAAAACTTCATGTCAAAGGTATCGGTGCGGACCTCACCAATGCGCGCGCCAATTTCTTCTTCGAGAGTCATAGTGTTTCCTTAAAAAAAGGAGGAGAAACCGGGGACAGAGAAACCGGGGACAGACCACGGTTCCCTGCAACACTGCTGGTATGCAATCGTTCGTTGCAACGTGTGGGGCACCGCCGAGCGACCGTCGGGACACCAGCATGAGCACCGATACACCTTTGCCTACACCCTGCACGGGAACCACTGGTCCGCCGTTCCAAGGGACCAGGCTCCTGACACCCTGATCGACTTCCTGAAGACGCTGTGATTCTGACAACGGCCTCAATGCCGTGGCTATTGGTGCGCAGCCTGCCGGCCGCACACCGTACGGGCCTGCAATTGTTAGCGTCTGTATAGCCAATAGCCTGGCTCACGCCGGTGGTGGGCGATTGCCAGCACCTGGACGATGCCGCGCTGTTCGCGGTAGACAAGATCGAACGGAAAAGCCGTGAACTTAACTCGCCGGATGTCCGGTGGCCAGACAATCTTATAGCGTTTGGGTCCATTGCAGGCCGCTTCCACGGCCTTTCTAAACGCAGCGTGATAGCGTTTACCCAAGCCCTTCTGCTTTTCCTCATAGTAGCTGACTTGCCGCTGGTGTTCGTCCGCCGCGTCTGGATGTAGATCGTAGCTCACTTCAGAATGGCTTGTATTTTCTGTTCTAGTTCTTCGCTCGAGATCAAATTGACTCTTCCTTCGTCTATCTCCTGCGCTCGGCGATCAGCCTCGCGCAACCACATCTGCTGCACCTCGCTTTCGGATGGTTGATCCAAGCTCTCAAGGAGCTTCTCAGCAAGGTAAGCGCGGCGTTCTATAGAAAGATGCAAGACCGCATCTTCGAGCTCTGTAGTGTTCATGAAGGTATGCTACCAATAAGCCTCTGCTGGCACTAACGTTTGGGTCAGGCGTCCCAATGCTGCGCTGAACTCAGCTTGAGATTCACCACAGAAGCCGCGTCGCGGCATTGGGTCGCCTGGAGCCGATGGTTAGCCATTTGTTGTTAGTTGGCTAAATTCTTCTTTATGGTCTTGCTGCAATTGTCTCGCTAGCTCAGCTCTTGAACAAATGAGTTGAACAGTAGTGCAGCTATATGTTCGTGTATTTGGATCTGCCTCAATTGAGACGATTGCATAGCTTTCATCTGTATCATTATCAACAAGAAGTAGCTGTCTTGTTTCATGGCGCCCAGACACGAAAATATCTTTTCCAAAAAGCGGGTTTGATTTTGGCAATGAGCTCTTAAGCAAATCTATCCACTCCCCAGAACTCTCAAGCGGCATCATTGTCCAGGGGAATTTGAATTCAATTGTTATTTTCTCAGCTACCATCTGTTTCACTTGTGCTGGCAAACTAGTATTGGACGGCACGAACGGTCCTGATAAATCGATCCGTGCGCGGGACTTCACCATGTAGCTCCATGTCTGTCAAGGGGATATGCGCGCTTGGGGCCTTCCCCGTTAGAGACACCGAGGGTCTTGACTTGTGCCTGCGCGGACGGGGCCACGCGGGCGGGGTCATGGAGCCAGAGCGCACACCGTCGTCTTAACGTCAGCTTACCCCCGTCGGGCTCGACCGGCTACCTGCAGATGCGATGGTAGACCCTGCCGTCGCTAGAAGAGCGTTCTGCTTGGCCCGCAGGCCCGGTTGACGTGCTGCAAGTACCGTTGGCCGACCGGCTGGTTCGGCCAGGGGGGCGAGAAACAGGTGCCGGTCGGTTTCGGCGAAAACGATCTCAGTCGGTCGATCCATGTAAAGCGTGACGAACCCTTCGGGCTGCCGCTGGGCCCTCCGGCTTCCCGTAGGCGCTCATCGCGAGCCGGCCGCCTGTAACCCCCGTCACCTGTCCGACAAGCCCCCGCCCGCGGGCCTTGTCGCAAACCCCTCAAGGCCGCCTGGGGACGCTCCTAACTCACTGATCCAGGCTGTCCGGCACGATTGGCCCGCGGCTTGCTTGGTCCTCTCGCAACTCAGCGGGGGACAGGCCCATGCAGACCGACATCGCCCAGATCGTCATCAACGACACCACCCTGCGGGACGGGGAGCAGTCCGCCGGGGTCGCCTTCTCCCTGGCGGAGAAGCTCGCCATCGCCCGGGGGCTCGACGCCCTGGGGGTCCCGGAACTGGAGGTGGGCATCCCGGCCATGGGCGCGGAGGAGCGCGAGTCGATTCGCGCCGTCGTGGACCTGGGGCTTGCCGCCCGCCTCATGGCCTGGAGCCGCATGCACCCCGATGACCTGGCCCAGTGCGCCGGGCTTGGGGTGGATCTGGTGGACCTGTCCATCCCGGTCTCGGACCAGCAGATCGCCCGCAAGCTGGGGCGCGACCGCGACTGGGTGCTGACTCAGGTCCGCCGGCAGGTCCCCGCGGCCCTGGATATGGGGTTCGAGGTCTGTGTCGGGGCCGAGGATGCCTCCCGGGCGGAGCCCGAGTTCCTCTGGCTGGTGGCCGAGGCCGCCCAGGAGGCCGGGGCCCGGCGGCTGCGCTTCGCCGACACCCTTGGGGTGATGGACCCCTTCGGCACCCATGAGCGCATCCGGGACCTGCGCGCCTTGTGCGACCTGGAGATCGAGATGCACGCCCACGATGACCTGGGGCTGGCCACCGCCAACACCCTGGCGGCGGTGCGCGGCGGGGCGACCCATGTCAACACCACGGTCCACGGCCTGGGCGAGCGGGCGGGCAATGCCGCCCTCGAAGAGGTGGTCATGGGTCTCAAGCACCTCCACGGCCTCGGGACCGGGGTGGACCTGTCCGGTTACGCGGGACTGTCAGGGCTGGTCGCCAGCGCCTCCGGTCGTCCGGTGGGGTGGCAGAAGAGCCTGGTCGGGGATGGGGCCTTCACCCACGAGGCTGGCATCCACGTCGATGGGCTCCTCAAGGACCCGCGCAACTACCAGGGCGTGGACCCGGCGGAGCTGGGCCGCGGCCACCTTCTGGTGCTGGGTAAACACTCCGGACGGGGTGCGGTGCGCCGGGCCTATGCCGATCTGCTGCATGTAGACCTGGACCTGGACCAGGCTGGGTTGGTGCTACCCCTGGTGCGGCGCTTCGTGACCCAGTCCAAGCGCTCGCCGCGCTCAAAGGACCTGCTAGGGTTCCTGCGCGAGATTCGTCAGCCGGGGCTCGTGGCTCCGCTGCAATGAGTCGCCGCACCCTCATCCCAAGGTGGAGCCGTATCCGATGAGCGAGGCCGTATTGACGCAAGCCCCAGCCCTGGGCTTCTGGACCCGGATGCGCCTGGACCTGGATTGCGTCTTCGACCGCGACCGGCGGCGCGCCCCGCTTCGAGGTGCTGACGACCTACCCGGGGCTGCATGCCATCTTCCTACACCGTATCGCTCACGGGCTCTGGGGGCGCGGCTGGCGCTGGCTGCCCCGCTTTGTCTCTTACATCGGCCGCATCTGGACGGGGATCGACATCCACCCTGGGGCCAACATCGGGCTGCGCTTCTTCATCGACCACGGCGGTGGTGTAGTGCAGGCGACTTCGCAGTCCGCCAGCAGCTCGTCGCCGGCCTCGAGCAGCGGCAGGCCACCCAGAGTCGGTGGCTCACCGGTGAATCGAGAAGAGGTCCTTCGGGCAGGCCTCGACGCAGTCGCCGCAGGCGGTGCACCGGACCTCGTCGACCACCGGCAGCCCGTGCGTATCCATTCGGATCGCCTCGAAGTTGCAGACCACCGCACAGTCGGCGAGTCCGAGGCAGCCCCAGAAACAGCCTTTGCCGCCGCCGGCTACCAGCGCCGCGGCGCGGCACGACTCGTGTCCCTGGTAGTGCGCCCGGTTGCGGGCGACGTTCGAGCCGCCAGCGCAGGCGAGGCGCGCTACCCGCTTCTCCTCGGCCCGACATCGACACCGAGGAAGGCCGCGATACGGGCCCGCCCGTCGTCGGTCGAGACGCTGCACTTGCCGGGGGAGGCGGCGCCGGTGACCAGCGCTTCGGCGAACGGACGACAGCCCGGGAAGCCGCAGGCGCCGCAGTTGGCGTGCGGCAGCACTGCTCGACTTCGTCGATGCGCGGATCCTCGTCGACGTGGAGACGGCGGTGCGCCAGGACCAGGAGGGTCACCAGGAGCAGGGAGAGACCGCCGAGGGCGCCGATCGACGTCAGGACCAACAGCTTCGACTTTCCCCCCTCCCGGGCACTCCGCCCGCCGGGGATCAGCCTAGCGTCTAGCCTCTTTCGTCCCCCGCTCACATGGGTGGGACGGCCCGCCCCGGCCGGCCCGCCCTGCAGTGCGGAAGCCCGGCGCAGAGCCGTCGCACTCACCGTAGACCATCCAGAGCGGTCCGGGGAAGAGGAAAGAGAGGCCGCTCGCGCAGGCGGTCGCGCCAGTTCTCCCAGTTGTGCCCGTCGAAGGCCTCGACATAGCGCACATCCATGCCGGTCGACTGCAGGATCGGCACCAGGGAGCGGTTCTCGTAGATCAGCGACTCGTAGACACCGCACGAGACGAAGACGCGCTCCGAGATGCGCGTCGGCGCGTCGCGGAAGCCGTTGACGAACTCGACCACCGGCTCGAACGCCGGACCGCGGCGGCTCGGTCCGATGTCGGTGAAGGCGAACGAGCCCGACTGCAGCAGCAGGCGTCCGAATGCCCCGGATGGTGCCCGCCGCGGCGAGCGCCGCCACGCCGCCGAAGCTCGCGCCATGAGACCGCGGCTCGCCGGGCCCTTCTGCAGCGGATAGCGCACCTCGAGCGCCGGGACGCAGCTCTTCGGCGAGAAACCGGCTGTGATCGACGTCGCCGCGTAGTCGCGCAGGCGCTGACGCGACTGGGTGAGGGCGACGATCATCGGCGCCACTTCGAGACGGTGGATCAGGTTGTCCAGCACCGTCTTCAACGCCGAGAAATGAAGGTAGTCCGAGCCGTCGTGGACGATGAGCAGCGGATATCGCCGGCTGCTGCGAAAGCGCGCCGGAAGGTAGACCTGGAGCTCCTGCGAGCCGCCGAGGGCGGTGCTCGAAACCCGGTGCCTTTCGAGCGCGCCCGGCCGCGCCTCCGGATCGGGCGAGATCCAGTCCGGTATCTGGTACTCCGCTCCCTGGCAGACCGAGTTCGCGCCGAACGGATCGTGCGCCAGCTGCGAGTTGAGCGGATCGCGGATCAGGCGGGAGAAGTCGCCGCGCTGCACCTCGAGCTTGTACTCCACCCGCGAGCGCACGGGTATCTCCTGCGTCAAGTACCAGAGATCGGTGCCCACCACCTGGGTGAAAGGCTGGGCCGAGGTCAGGCCGAAGATCCAATGCTGCAGGAAGACGGCATCCGCTTCGCCGCGGTAGAGGAAGGTGACCGTTCGGCCCTCGACGATCGGTGCGTTGTGGCCGGCGAGGAAGGAGTCGATCCGCGCCGCAGGGAGCCCCCCTTCGGCGAGCAGAGCCGAAATCGCGAGGGTCACTCCGCCTCCAGAGAGGCGACCGTGCCGTCCGGCATCAACCGGCTCATGCCGGAGCCGTGCGCGCGGCGAGCCACCGCGGAGCGCCCGAGCTCGTCGAGCGCCATCCAGGCGCCGTCGGCCATCGCCACGCAGATCGCCGGCGCGAAGCGCCGCGCGAGCAGCGCCACGCGGCGACGGTCGTCGAGCGCCAGCCGGCGACGGGCGTGGGGAAAGAGCACCAGGCCGCGCACCAGGCCGAGGCCGTGCTCGAGAACCTCGGTGTTGCCGTACCCCTGCGGCGGCGAGTGGTGAAAGAGCACCACGCGCTCGGCGATCGCCATCGCGCCCGCCGACCAGGCGAAGACCGCCTTCCCTTTGAGCTTCTTGTCGAGATCGAACAGGCGCATGCGGTTCAACAGAATGGCGACATGGCCGCCGGCGATCGCCAGCCCCTCGACCTTCTCGATCTGGCGCGCCATCTGGCGACTGTGGCGCTCGATCGCGGGGCGTCCGGCCGACGTGCTGGCGGACGAAGGTGGCATGCACTTCGTCCACTCGCGCCAGGTGATGTTCGTCGAGGGCGCGAATGGCGTCCAGAGCCGACTCACGCTCGGGTGCCAGCAGTTCCGGGTCGCCCGAGCGCATCTCGAGCTCGCGCAGCGCCGTCTTGGCGTAGCCGAGCCGTGAACGGTAGAGCTCTTGCAGCTCGCGCAGGCGCTCCTGGCGCTCGCGATAGGCCGCGGAGAGCTCCGGATCGCGCTCGAAGGCGTCCTCGCCGCGGGCATAGAGCATGAGGTTCATCGTGCGCTCGCCCAGGTGCTCGTGAAGCTCCAGGTCTTCGGCCTCGCGCTCCTGCCAGCCGGCGGTCACCGAAGCCAGCCGGCCGGCGATGCCGGCGCGCGCCACCGCCTCGCCCAGGGTGGGCGCGAATCGCTGCGGTCCGAGGAGGGTGACGGTCGGCATGAGCTAGAATCCTATGGTTCCAAAAGCCTGCGAGTCCATTCGCCGAGCGCGAAGGAGAGATCATGCACGTCATCTTCGTGGAACCGAAATTCCCCTTCAACCAGCGCGAGTTCGTGCGCGGGCTGGCTGCCGTCGGCGCGCGCGTCACCGGCATCGGCGAGCGCCCCTGGAGGCGATCGACGAGGAGCTGCGCGGCTGGATGGTCGGTTACGAGCAGGTGCGCTCGGTGGTGCACGAACCCGCCATGCTCGAAGCGGTGCGCCGCGTGCAGGCGACGGCCTGGGTGGATCGCATGGAGGCGACGGTGGAGGCCCACATCCTCCCGGCGGCCAAGGTCCGCGCAGAGGCCGGCATCCCGGGAACCACCGTCGAGACCGCCTTCCTCTGCCGCGACAAGCCGGCGATGAAGGAGGCGTTGCGCCAGGCCGACGTCTCCTGCGCACAGTCGCGCGGCGTCTCGAGCCCGCAGGAGCTGCGCATGTTCGCCGCCGAAGTCGGCTACCCGATCATCCTCAAGCCGCGCGCCGGCGCCGGCGCTTCGGGCACGCAGCGGGTCGACAACGACCGTGAGCTCGAAAGCGCGATCGTCGACCAGGGGCTGGACCGCGGCGCCTCGGTCGCCGCCGAGGAGTTCATCGAGGGCCACGAGGGCTTCTACGACACGATCTCGATCGGCGGCAAAGTCGTGCACGAGTTCATCTCGCACTACTACCCGAACGTGCTCGAGGCGATGCGCACGCGCTGGATCTCACCCCAGATCGTCACCACGAACCGCGTCGACGCGCCGGGCTACAACGACCTGCGCCGGATGGGCCAGAAGGTCATCGAGGCCCTCGGCATCACCACCTCGCCAACCCACATGGAGTGGTTCTTCGGCCCGAAGGGGTTGAAGTTCTCCGAGATCGGCTGTCGCCCTCCGGGGGTCGGTGTCTGGGATCTCTACGCCGCGGCGAACGACTTCGACATCTACCGCGAATGGGCGATGGCCGTCGTCCACGGCCGCCCCGGGCAGCAGACCTCGCGGCGCTACTCCGCCGGCATGATCGCGCTGCGCCCGAACCGCGACGGCCGGGTCTCCGGCTATGAAGGCCTCGAACAGGTCTATCAGGCCTACGGCGACTGGATCATCGACTCGCACATGCCGCCCCCCGGCTCGCCCACCGGCGGCGTCGAAGGCGGCTACATGGCGAACGCCTGGATCCGCATGAAGCACCCCGACTACGACCAGCTGCGCCGCATGCTCGACCTCGTCGGCCGCACGATCAAGGTTCTCGCACAGTAGACCGACGTCGCAGGCACGAGCCGACATGACGACGGCGGCAACGATCTATCGCAGCACGATGCCGAGCCCGCTCGGGCCGCTGCTCCTCTGCGGCACGGCGACGGCGATCACCGCCCTCTTCATGGCGACGCGGAAGCACCCGGAGGAGGTTCCTTCCGACACCCGCCAGGACGACGGCCCGTTCCGCGAGGCCCGCCGGCAGCTCGAGGCCTACTTCGCCGGCGAGCTGCGCGAGTTCACCCTCGCGCTCGCTCCCCTCGCTCCGAATGCGACGCTCTTCCGGCAGAAGGTCTGGCGCGCGCTGCGCGACATCCCCTACGGCGCCACCGAGAGCTACGGTGCGCTCGCACAGCGGATCGGCCTGCCGCAGGCGGCGCGCGCCGTTGGCCTCGCCAACGGTCGCAACCCGATCGCCATCGTCATCCCCTGCCACCGGGTGATCGGCAAGAACGGCGCCCTGGTCGGCTACGGCGGCGGCATCGAGCGCAAGCAGTGGCTGCTCGCCCACGAGCAGCGCCTCGGCCCAGGTGCCCAGCAGCGCCTGCCGGGGTTCTGAGCGTCGCGTCGACTCGCGCGGCGGCGCGCGGGCCGACCACGTCCATCCCCTCGGCGCTCTACTGCACCGGAAATCCGAGCGACGCCGACCACTCGGCGGCACCGCCGCTCTCGAAGCCGTCGGCGAGGATCAGGCTGGCGTCCAGGCGGGCGAGGCCCGGGCGGTACTCGAAGTCGGTGTTGATGAGAACCTCGCCGGCGAGGACCATTCGACCCGCCTGCAGAGTCATGGCCTGGCCGTAGTCGTCGATGTAGGAGGTCGGACCGATGTCGAAAGGCACGATCGTCCAGCCGTTGCCGGTAAAGGTACTGTCGAGGGCGCCGCCTTCGGTATACCGCACGGCCAACAGATCGGCGTCGCTCGCGGACGGTTCGCGGTAGCCGGCCGCCAGCACCCTGCCCAGGCCGTCGACGCCGATCTCGGTCAGCCGGATCTGCCCTCCGCCGAGCGCGTGATGGACTTTGCCGTCGAGCGAGAAGGTGGTGTCGAGCGCGCCGTCCGGCGACAGTCGTGCGATGGCGAGCTCCGTGTCGGTGGTCGACTGCGCCGAGCCGCAGAGGAGAATCTTGCCGGTGTTCGGATCGCGCGCCAGACCGAAGAGCGCGTCGTGGCGGGCCGTCGAACCACCGAGATCGAAGGCGATGCGCGCCAGGCCATCGCCGTCGAAGGTCGGATCGAGCACCCCTGCGAGGGTGAATCGGGCGACGACCCAGTCGCCGTTCGTGCCGTTCGTGCCGTAACCAGTCGTACCCGCGGCGATCACCTTGGAGCTGGCGTCGAACGCAACGCCGGCAACCGAGTCGTCGATCTGCGCCCCCGAGGGATCGAGAGTCAACCAGCCGTCTGCCGAGAAACTAGTGATGAGGGCGCCGGAGTAGCTCAACAGGGCGACGACCAGGTCGGCGTCGGTGCCGTTGTTCTGGTAGCCGCCGAGGGCCATCACCCCGATCGGGCTGACCGCGAGGGACATCACCTCTTCGAGTCCTCCGGGAAGGTCGAGCGTCCAGAAGCCGTCGCCATCGAAGGAGTTGTCGGGGGTGCAGTCCGGGTAGGAGAAGCGTGCGACCGCCAGCCGATCGGAGCCGTAGCGCGCCGAACCGGCGACGACCAGGCGGCCGAAGCTGTCGAAGGCAGCGGCGTTGGCCCGCCCCCGGGTAGCACCGCCGGGCGGGAAGAAGTAGCAGGTGCCGGAGGCGGAGCTGTCGCCCAGCGAGCGCCAGAACCACTCGGGGCCGCCCGCGCCCGGATCGCGCGTCCCGACGACGACGACACGATCGTCCGGTGCGACGACGACCGCGCTCACCTCGTAGCTTCCTGTCCCGCTGAAGTAGACCTTGCCGTCGCTCCAGAAATCGGTGTCGAGATCGCCATCGGCAGCTACGAGCGCAGTGGCCAGGAGAAGGACGAGAGCCGGGCAAAACAGCGCCATCGAGGTACGCATGAGAAGAGCCTCCTCGAGGGTAACCGCCATCGGCCGCGGTTAGGGGACAGAGCGCCATAAGACAAGACACCACGGGACGAGGCCAGGATCTTCCGGTCCGTGGCTGGCTCGCGGTTGGGCGCCTCGACCGTTGCGAACGCGGCTGCGGCAGGGCTCGTCGGGGCGCCGAAGACGCGCTACCGTCCTGCCGGCGGGCAGAACCCCCGGCCTCGCCAGCCGCACACAGGTGCATGCGAAATCTCGTCCGAAAGCTCCGGCAGTGCGCCAGCGCTGCGATAATACCCATCATGTTCACTTCTAGAATGCGCCGCTCGCCAGTTCCTCACTTCGCTCGTCCGCGCGTCCTCGCAGCCTGCGGGATTCTCGGGTTGGCGATCTCCCTGACGTCACCCGGCCTGCGCGCCGCTGACGCCGCGACGTCCGAGCCCGGCATCGACCTCGCCGGTATCGACCGGGCGGTGCCCCCGGGTGACGACTTCTTCGCCTACGCCAACGGCACCTGGCTCGCGACGACCGAGATTCCGGCCGACCGCGCCGCCTGGGGCTCGTTCGCCGTCCTCGCCGAGGAGGCCAATCGCCGCACCCGGGAACTGATCCAGGAGGCTGCAGCCGCAGCCAGTGCGACCGACGCCGACGCCCGCAAGGTGGGCGACTACTACCTGGCGTTCATGGACCAAGCCGCCATCGAAGCGCAAGGCAAGCGGCCGATCGAGCCCGAGCTCGCTGCCATTGCTACGCTGGCCGACAAGGCTGCCCTCGCGCGCTTTCTCGGCGCCCAGCTGCGCGCCGATGTCGATCCGCTCAACATGACGAACTTCCATACCGACCGCCTGTTCGGGCTCTGGGTCTCGCCCGACATCGACAATCCGGCGAAGAACGCCGCCTACCTGCTCCAGGGCGGCCTCGGGATGCCCGACCGCGACAACTACACCGCCACCGACGAGACGAGCCGCGCTCTACAGGCCAGGTACCGCGCGCATATCGCCCGCATGCTCGAGCTCGCCGGACTCAGCGGGCCCGGCGAGAGCGCCGCCCGCGCCGACCGGATCTACGCCCTCGAAGCGAAGATCGCGGCCACCCATGCGACGCGCACCGAGTCGATGGAAGTCCAGCGCGCCAACAACCGCTGGCCGCTCGCCGAGTTCCCCGCCCGGGCGCCCGGCCTCGACTGGCCGGCCTTCTTCGACGCCGCCGGCCTCGGCGCCCGGGGCGCGAAAGTGAGCGCGTTGATGGTCTGGCACCCGGGCGCGGTCACCGGCATCGCCGCCCTGGCCGCCTCGGAGCCGCTCGCAGCCTGGCAGGACTACCTCGCCTTCCGCACCGTCGACCGCGCCGCACCGCTGCTCTCGCAGGCGTTCGTCGACCAGCAGTTCGCCTTCTACGGCACCGCGCTCTCCGGCGCCACCCAGCTGCGCGACCGCTGGAAGCGCGCCGTCGACGCGACCAGCGGGGCGCTCGGCGAGGCGGTCGGGAAGATCTACGCCGCGAAGTACTTCCCGCCGGAGGCCAAGGCGGAGGCGCAGAAGATGGTGCAGAACATCGTCATCGCGTTCGGCAAACGGGTGGACAACCTCGCCTGGATGTCGCCGGCGACGCGCGCCAAGGCGAAGGCCAAGCTCGACACGCTCTACGTCGGCATCGGCTACCCCGACCGCTGGCGCGACTACAGCGGCCTCGCCGTGGCGCGCGACGACGCCTTCGGCAACGCCGCGCGCTCGGAGCTCTTCGATTACACCTCGGCTCTCGCCGAGCTCGCGCAGCCGGTGGACAAGACCCAGTGGCGGATGATGCCGCAGACGGTCAACGCGGTGAATCTGCCGCTGCAGAATGCGATGAACTTCCCCGCCGCAATCCTGCAGCCCCCGTTCTTCGATCCTCGGACCGATCCGGCGCAGAACTACGGCGGCATCGGCGTCGTCATCGGCCACGAGATCAGCCACAGCTTCGACGATCAGGGCGCCCAGTTCGACGCCAGCGGCCGCCTCGCCAACTGGTGGAGCGACGAGGACATGAAGCATTTCCAGGCTGCGGCCCAGCGTCTGACGGCGCAGTACGATGCCTACGAGCCGCTCCCGGGGAGCCGCGTCAACGGCAAGCTCACCCTGTCGGAGAACATCGCCGACGTCGCCGGCATCGCCGCCGCCTACGACGGCTACCGCGCCGTCTACGGCGGCAAGGAGGGGCCTTCGGCGCAGGGGCTCACCGGCGACCAGCGCTTCTTCCTCTCGTTCGGCCAGATCTGGCGCTCCAAGATCCGGCCGGAGGCGCTGCGCAGCTCGCTGCTGACCAACGGCCATGCGCCCGGTGAGTTCCGCGCCGACACGGTGCGCAACGTCGACGCCTGGTACGCGGCGTTCCAGGTCCCGCCGGCCACGCGCCTCTACCTCGCCCCGGAGGCCCGCGTCCGCGTCTGGTGAGCGCTCGCTGATAGCGCCTCCGGCCGCGGTCACATCCTTGTGGGGGCGGGGCGGGGGCGGAGCCGGGACCGGGCGCGCGGTCGCTGCCGGGTGTTAACGTTCGGCCATGTCCCGCACTGTTCGCACCCTGTGCACCCTTCGAACCGCCGCGCTCGCTGCCTTCCTTCTCGCGATCCTCCTCCCGCCGGCGGTGTCTGCTGCGGGAGCCGCGGTGCCGTTCATCGACGATGACTATCCGCGGGCGCTCGCCGAGGCGCACGCCCGCAACCTGCCGATCTTCCTCGAGGCCTGGGCCCCCTGGTGCCACAGCTGCCGGTCAATGCAGGCCTACGTCTACACGGACGCGAAGCTCAAGCCGTTCGCCGACCGCTTCGTCTGGCTGGCGATCGACACCGAGAAGCCGGGGAATGCCGCGACGGTCGCGAGGTTCCCTGTCGGAGCGTGGCCTTCGATGTACGTCATCGATCCAGCAACCGAGACGGTGACCTATCGGTGGACAGGAAGCGCGACGATCGAGCAGCTCGTCCGCTTCCTCGAAGAGGCGCGGGCGCCGGTGGCCGGCAAGAGCCTGGCGCCTGGTGCCGCGGAGGCTGCTCCCCTGCGGGTCCTGCTGGCAGAAGCCGACCGGCTCTATGGCGCCGCCACCTGGGACAAGGCGGCGACCGCCTACGCGGCGGTCCTGGCGCGCGCTCCGGCGCGGTGGGCGCCGCTGCCGCGCGTCGCGGACGCCTATCTCTTCGCCCTGCAGCTGGCCGGTCGCACCGGGGAGTGTGCGAGCGCTGCCCGCGACCTCCTCCCGCGAATCGTCGGCACCCCTTCCACCGCTTCCGTCTCGGCGGTCGGGCTCGATTGCGCCGTCGCCCTCGCGGCGGACGCTCCGGGGCGGAGCGCAGCGATTGGCGAGATCGAACGCGCCGCGCGCGCCGCGCTCGATGACGAGAGCCTCGGACTCGCGGCCGACGATCGCTCCGGGCTCTACATCTCGCTCATCGGCGCCCGCGAGGATGCCAAGGACGAGGTCGGCAAGAAGCGCCTTGCCGGCGAGTGGATCTCACTGCTCGAAAGCGCCGCGGCCAAGGCGCCCACTCCGGACGCCCGCGCCGTTTTCGACTCCCATCGCCTCTCGGCCTATCTCGAGATCGGCGAGCCGCAGCGCGCCATCCCGATGCTCGAGGCCTCGGAGCGCGATCTACCCGGCGACTACAACCCGCCGGCGCGGCTCGCCGTGGCCTATCGCGAGATGAAGGACTATGTTCGCGCGCTCGCCGCCTCCGACCGCGCCCTGGCGAAAGCCTACGGCCCGCGCCGCCTCGGGATCCTCCGTACCCGCGCCAAGATCCAGGCGGAGAGCGGCGATCGCGCCGCCGCGCGCGCCACTCTCGAATCGGCGATCGCCGAGGCCCATGCGCTTCCCGCCGGCCAGGTCTCCGAGCGCACGTTGAGCGCTCTCCGTCTCGAGCTCTCGCCCTATCTTGCGCCTACGGCCCTCCCGTGACGGAAGGGCCGTAGGCTCCGTCACCCGAGGGAATCTCGCGGGTGACGGGAAGGATGCCGGAGAGATCCCGGCGATGCGCACCACCGGACGGGTCAGGGAACGGCCAAGCTCCACGCCGAGGTGTCGTTGCTCTCGAAGCCGTCGAGGAACGGCATCGAGTCGTCAATGCAGGACTGGACGACCACGTCGTCGATGTCCCAACCCGCACCGGTGACCGAATTGTCGGAGCCCAGACGCAGCCGGAACTGGGCCGACTGGCCGGCGTAAGCGCTGATGTCAGCCACCGTCTGGAAGTAGGCACTGTCACCGCACCAGGCGTCGAGGCCGGCGAGCGGATTGGAGAAGCTCGACGACACCACACCCTTGTAACCACCGACCAGGAGGTCGACGGCGAGCACCTGGGTCCAGGTGCCGCCGCCGTTGGTCGAGACCTCCAGGATGCCGCCGTCGAAGCAGGCGGTCGCGCCGCTGGGCTCGAGATTCGGCACGTGCCAGAACTTGAGCACCACCGGATTCTGGCCCGTGGGAAGCACCACGGCCGGCGACACCAGCCGCTGGTCGGAGACGACCGCCGGATCGCCGGCGTGATACTGCGAAGTGCCGCTGTGCGGGTTGGTCGCGACGATCGCCCAGCTGTCACCGGTGCCGCTGTGGGTCCAGCCGCTGGCGCCGGCCTCGAAGCCGTACTGGTAAGCGATGCTGGCCAGCGTGCCGGGGCCGCAGTCGCCGGGGGCGGCCACGGTGGTGAAATTGAACACGGGCGAATTGATGCCGGTGCCGCAGGCGTTCGTCGCCTGCACGCGCCAGAAGTGCTGTGTGCTGGTGTTCAGCGCCACGTTCGAGGTCCAGGTCGGAGCCGCCAGGCCCGTGGCCGAGGCGACGATGCTGGCGAATCCGGCGTCGGTCGCCACCTGGATGCTGTAGGTGCTGGCCTGGGTCACCGCGCCCCAGGTGAAAGTCGGCAGGGCGGGAACGTTCGGCGCGCCGTTGGCCGGCGCAGTCAACGAGGCGGCCGCGGGGTTCGCGGTAGCGATCGTCACGACGGCGTCGCCGGTGTGAGTGATCGGACCCGCCGCCGTGCCGGTGATCGTTACCGTCGAAGTGCCCGCGGCGGCCGCACCGGTGTTGCCGAGGGTCAGGACGCTGGTGCCGCCCGGAGTCACCGGGTTGACCGAGAAGCTGGTCGTGGCGCCGGCCGGAACGCCCGACGCCGAGAGGGTCACCGGCAGGACGAAGGCGTTGAACGACGGCACGCTGAGGTTGACGACCGCATTCGACGGGGCGCAGACCTCCTGCGCCGCAGGTGACGGGAGGACCAGGAAGTCCGTCGACAGCGCGATGGTGTCGGTCCAGACGTCGGGGTTGTTACCGCCGCCTTCGGTGCCGCGGTCGTCGGCCCAGACGATCACAGCCGCCGAAGCCGTCTGGATCTGCGTGTCGTAGTCGCCGTGGTAGCAGCCGGCGAGGTTGGGATCCAGCACGATCGGCGAATCGGCGTCGGTGATCTGGAAGTTGGCGCCCCAGGTCACCCCACCGTCGAAGGACGTGCGGCCGAAATAGTGTACCCGCAGGTTGGCGGCGTCCAGCCGACGGTCGTACCAGGCGGCGGAAACGGCGTTGGTCGCTCCGACACTGAGCGACGGAAAAAACTGGTCATTGGTGCCGACGTCGTCATTGAGCTTCAACTCGGTACTCCAGCTGGCCCCGTTGTTGGTCGACCGCCGGTAGTAGGCGTTGATGACGTCGCCGGTATTCGCGCCGTCCGGATCGCGGACATAGACGACATGCACGGCGCCGTCGGGGCCGACCGCGAGCTGAGGCGAAGGCAGGTAGCGGATGTTGCCGTTCAACGCCGGCCGGCCGCAAGAGCCGGTCGGGCCGGCAGCCTGCGGGTTGACCCCACCGGTCAACGGATTCGCCACCGCGGCGAAGCTGGTGCCGCCGTTGGCGGAGCGGACGACCTCGACATCGATCGGGCCGCTGGGATAGGGGTTCCATCGCACCCAGGTGATGTAGGCGTCGCCATTCGGCGCGATCGCCAGCCACGCTCCCTGGACATCGACGCCCGCCCCCGACACCGCGAGAGGCGCCGACCAGGTCGTGCCATTGTCGGAGTGGGTCTGGTAGATCCGAGCGTCGGTGAAGTCGGTCCATGCCACGTAGATCCGCCCATAGAACGGGCTCGCCGGGTTGTTGTCGATCGCCATCAGCTCTTTGTCGTCGTTGGCACCGGAGTGGATCATGGCGAGGAACGGGAAATTCAGGCAGTCGTCGGTCGAGCGCCAGACTCCCAGTCCGTTCGAGTGCAGGGCGGCGAAGTAGAAGTTGCCATCGATCTTGCGCCACACCATCGCCGGGTCGCCGAAGCTGGAGGCACCGAGCGCGCCGCGGTCGGTCCAGGAGACGCCGGCGTCGGTCGAGCGCGACCAGCCGGTGTAGCCCTGGCCCTGAGTGACGCCATGGAACGAGTCGTTGTAGCCGGAGCACAGCGTACCGGTGGTCTCGTTGACCGATACCGAGGTCTCACTCTGGGTGCGCGAGGAGCCGGTGTCGCCGGCGGGGTTGTTGGCGCGCACGTCGGTGCCCAGGGCCTCTCCGCCACGGCCTTCGTTCTCCTCTTGGGCTACCTGGCCCAGCAGGTCAGTCCGGCCGCACAGCGTGGCGAGCTTGAGCAGCAGGCCGTCCATGCGCTTGACGGCCTTGGGATCGTCGAGGAGCGCGCACGACTGCGGATGCTCGGCCGCCCACCTTTCGGCTTCGAGAAGCCGCTTGGCCTGCTCGGGAGTGACTGCCGCACTCGCCGCTGACGCGAGGCCGAGCCCGACGACGGACACCAGAACCACACAGGCGATGAACGCTCTTCGCATCTCAAACTCCTTGTTGGGAAGGATCTCCGCTGGAAAAGGAAAAATCCGGACTCTCCAATAGTGCAAAGGTTGGACTGCTGAATCCTAAACCCGCCCAATGGGGAAGGCAACCTCTCCCCTCCGGGACTTCCCCACCGGCCAGGGTTCGGTCGCCTCGAACCCGTCGGGATGCAAAGTCCGCCTGCTTCGGGCGCCTGGACTCCGCCTCAGGCCAGCAGGAGGCGGATCGATCGCGGCTGAACCTCGAGCTCCGACGTCTCGGCGGCGAACCGCGGCCGGACGGCTGGCGGCGGGGAGAGCGCGGCGCCGGCGACGCCGGTGTCGAGCGCCAGCTGCCACGAGGCCCCGCCGGGGGCGCGTGGCAGCGGAAAACGGGCCGGCGCTTCTCCCGGGTTGAGCGCCAGCACCAGGGTCCGGCAGCCGGTGGCGTCGCGTGTCAGCAGGAGAACCGGCCCCGTCCCGGGACCCCTGCCGGCAGCATGCAAAGGCGCGATCGTCGACCACTCGGCGAAATCGAGCGGCGAGAGCTCGCGACGCAGGGCGAGCAGCTGCCGCACGAGAAGCTCCCGGCTCTCGTCCGAACGGCTCCAGTCGATCCACGAAATCTCGTTGTCCTGGCACCAGGCGTTGTTGTTGCCGCCCTGGCTCCGCCCTTGCTCGTCGCCGGCGAGCAGCATGGGTGTGCCGCGGCTCAGGAGCAGGAGGGTGAGGAAGTTGGCGATCTGGCGACGGCGAGCCGCCTGCACCTGCGGATCGTCCGTCGGGCCCTCGACGCCATGATTCGAGGACAGATTCGTGATCGATCCATCCCGGTCCGCTTCGCCGTTCTGCAAATTCCGCTTCGCCTCGTAGGCGACCAGATCGGCGAGCGGAAAGCCGTCGTGGCAGGTGACGAAGTCGACCGGCGCGGACCGCGTGTGCGGCGGCGGGAAGAGATCCGGGCTGCCGCCGAGGCGCAACTCGAGCGTCCGCGGTGCGACCGCGTCGCCGCGCACGAAGCGCCGCACGTCGTCACGGAAAGCGCCGTTCCACTCCCGCCAGGGCGGTGGAAAGCCGCCGGCAGGCGTGAAGCCGGTGACGTCCCAGGGCTCCGCCACCAGGAGCCGGCCGGCGAGCGCCGGATCGGCGGCGATTTCGTCCGCGATCGGCGAGAGCGCGAGCTTCTCGCCGGCGAGACCGCGAAAGAAGACCGCGGCAAGGTCGAAGCGGAAACCGTCGACGCCGATCTCCTCCGCCCAGAAGCGCAGCGAATCGAGCATCAGCCGGCGCACCACCGGGTGATTCGTGTTGACCGTGTTGCCGCAACCGGTGACGTCGAGCGGCCGTCCGGTCGCCGGATCGCGGAGGTAGTAGACCGACTCGGCGAGACCGCGAAAGGAGTGGAGCGGGTCGCTCGCTCCCCCGCCTCCCTCAGCGGTGTGGTTGTAAACGACATCCACGAGAACCTCGATCCCCGCCGCATGCAGGGCATCGATCAACGCCATGAGCTCTTGCTGCGCAGCCCCGGGGGTGGGATCCGCCGCATACGAAGCCTTCGGGGCGAAGAACGAAACCGGGCTGTAGCCCCAGAAGTTCAGCAACTGCTCGCCGGTCTGCGGGTTGCGCCGGAAGTTCTCCGTTTCATCGAACTCGAGCAGCGGCATGAGCTCGACGGTCGTGATGCCGAGCGCCTGCAGGTACGGGATCTTCTCGCTCAGGCCGAGATAGGTCCCGGGATGGGCGACGCCGGAGGACGAATGCCGGGTGAAGCCGCGCAGGTGGAGCTCGTAGATCACCCGGTCGCGATCGGCGATCTGCGGACGTGCGGGGCGCCCGCGGCCCGGCGCGGAGGATGTCCGCTCCTGAAAGAGGCCGCGGTAGGAGCGGGACTTTCGGCCGCTCGCCTCCCAGGATCGGTCTCCCCAGACCTCCCCGCCGGTCAGGGCTCGGACGTAGGGGTCGAGCAGATCCGGTCCGCCGTCGAGCCGGTAGACGTACTCGAAAGCGTCCGGCAGGCCAGCTATCTCCCCTTGCCAGCAGCCTTTCGCCTCGCCGCCACCACTGCAAGGCTCGAGCGCGAAAAGCCCGGTAAAGGGAGTGTTGGGTTGCCCGACGTTGACTGCGAGCTCGACCCGCTTCGCGCCCGGCGCGTAGAGCGTGAATCCGTGCCCGGCCGCGGTTCGTTGCGCGCCGAGCCGGTCGAGTACGCTCCGGTCGCGGTCCCCCGCGGCAGCGGCGGAAGGAGCGGCGGCCGGACCCCCGGGAGCCTCATCGGCGGTGCTCTTCGGCTTCTTCAGGAGACCGTGCCGTCCTCGTGGACGGTCCAGATGTCACCGCTCTTGAGGAGCTGGTCGAGCGAACCGGGACCCTTGCGCTCGGTCTCGCGTCCGATCTGGCCGACGACGCCCGACTCGAAGGAGGGCAGGTCGACGCGGCGCAGGACCCCCAGCGGCGTCGGGAAGTTGGGCGGGCCCATCTGGGCGATCATGAAGGCGATCGCCGGGTTCATCCGTGTCTCGTCCCAGACCAGGCAGTCGCCGGGGCCAAAACCCGCGCTGAGGTCGATCACTTCGAGCTCGGTGCCGTTCAAGCGGATCCCCTTGCTCTTCCCCTTGCCGAAGACCAGCGGCTTTCCCTGCTCGAGATAGACCGCCGACTCGTCGCGCGACTCCTTGTCGGTGATCGGGGCGAACGCGCCGTCGTTGAAGATGTTGCAGTTCTGGAGGATCTCGACGAACGCGGTGCCCTTGTGCGCGGCGGCGGCCTTGAGCGTCTCCTTGAGGTGCAGCCTGGAAGACGTCGACCGAGCGCGCGACGAAGGTCGCCCCGGCGCCGATGGCCACCGAGAGCGGGTTGAACGGATGGTCGATCGAGCCGTACGGCGTCGACTTGGTGCGCTTCCCGACCTCGGAGGTCGGCGAGTACTGACCCTTCGTCAGGCCGTAGATCCGGTTGTTGAACATCAGGATCTTGACGTCGACGTTGCGCCGCAAGCGTGTGGATCAGGTGGTTGCCGCCGATCGACAGCGCGTCGCCGTCGCCGGTCGCGATCCAGACCGCGAGGTCGGGACTGGCGATCTTGAACCCCGTGGCGACCGCCGGCGCCCGGCCGTGGATCGTGTGGAAGCCGTAGGTGTTCATGTAGTACGGGAAGCGCGACGAGCAGCCGATGCCGGAGACGACCACGAAGTTCTCGCGCGGGATGCCCGAGCTCCGGGAAGACCGTCTGCACCGCCGCCAGGATCGCGTAGTCCCCGCACCCCGGGCACCAGCGGACCTCCTGGTCGGTCTCGAAGTCCTTCTTGTCGAGTCAGACGGTCGTCATGTCAGCGTGGCGTCATGTTCGAGCGTCACCTCGATCGATCCTTCAGATCGCGGATCTTCTCGGATCTCGCCTTCGTGAACGGCTGGCCCTGGACCTTGTTCAAGCCCGACGGCGTCCACCAGGTACTTGCGCGCGCAGGACACAGAGCCAGCTGGCCGAGGTTCATCTCGGGCACGAGGACCTGCTCGAAGCGCGCGAGGATCTCGCCGAGGTTCGGCGGGAACGGGTTCAGGTAGCGCAGGTGAGCGTGGCTGATCTTGCCGCCCTTCGGCGCGCGCCGGTGCTGACCGCGCCGGTGATCGCGCCGTAGGTCGAACCCCAGCCGAGCACCAGGAGCGTCTCCTTCGGCGTCGCCGTGGACTTCGAGGCGGGATGTCGTCGCGCGACCCGCGGCGACCTTCTCCGCCCGCAGGTCCGGACCATCTGCTCGTGGTTCGGCGGGTCGTAGCTGATGTTGCCGGTGCCGTCCGGCTTCTCGATGCCGCCGATCGCGGTGCTCGAGCCCCGGCGTCCGGGAATCGCCCACGGCCGGGCGAGCGTCTCCGGGTCGCGCTGGTAGGGCAGGAAGCCTTCGGCGTCGGTGTGGAACTCGACGCCGAAGTCGGCGCAGGTCGGCGATCTCCGGAAGGCGCCAGGGCTCGGCGCCGTTGGCGATGTAGCCGTCGGAGAGCAGCATCACCGGCGTCATGTGCTCGAACGGCGATCCGGCAGGCCTCGATGGCGCGCGCGAAACAGTCGGCCGGCGACGAGGCCGCGAGCACCGGCAGCGGCGCCTCGCCGTTGCGCCCGAACAGCGCCTGGAGCAGGTCGGCCTGCTCGGTCTTGGTCGGCAGGCCGGTCGACGGGCCGCCGCGCTGGACATTGATGATGACCAGCGGCAGCTCGGCCATCATCGCCAGGCCGATCGCCTCGCTCTTCAGCGCCAGCCCGGGGCCCGTGGTCGTGGTGAGGCCGAGCGCCCCGCCGAAGGAGGCGCCGATCGCGGCGCAGATCGCGGCGATCTCGTCCTCGGCCTGGAAGGTGGTGACGCCGAAGTTCTTGAACATCGACAGCTCGTGCAGGAGGTCGGAGGCCGGCGTGATCGGGTAGGCGCCCTGGAAGAGCGGCAGGCCGCTCTTCCTCGACGCGGCGACGAACCCGAGCGCCATCGCCGTGCTGCCGGTGATATTGCGGTAGACGCCGGCCGGGAGCTTCGCCGGCTCGATCTCGTAGCGGGTGTGGAAGAGCTCGGTGGTGTCGCAGTAGTTGTAGCCCGCCTTCATTGCCCGGATGTTCGCCGCGGCGAGCTGGGGCTTGGCGGCGAACTTCGCCTCGATCCACTGGACGGTCGCCCTCGAGCGGCCGGCTGAAGAGCCAGTACACCATGCCGAGAGCGAAGAAGTTCTTGCAGCGGTCCATGCGACTTGGCGTCGAGTCCGCTGTCCGCGAGCGCCCGGCGCGTGAGGGTCGTGAGCTCGACCTTGAACAGGCGGTACTTGTCGAGGCTCCCGTCTTCGAGCGGGTTGCCGTCGTAGCCCGCCTTCTTCAGGTTGCGCTCGTCGAACTCGTCGAGGTTGACGATCAGTGCGCCGTTGGGCTTCAGGTCCCTGAGGTTGACCTTGAGCGCCGCTGGATTCATCGCCACCAGCACGTCGGGCGCGTCGCCGGGGGTGTGGATGTCGTAGTCGGCGATGCGGATCTGGAAGGCGGAGACCCCGGCGAGCGTCCCTTGCGGGGCGCGGATCTCGGCCGGGAAGTCGGGAAAGGTCGCCAGGTCGTTGCCGAGCAGCGCCGAGGTGGTGGTGAACTGGGAGCCGGTGAGCTGCATGCCGTCGCCCGAGTCGCCGGCGAACCGGATCACCACGTCATCGAGCTTTTCGTGCGCCACAGCACGGCCGGATCCGGCCCTGGAGTCGAGAATGGGAAGCGTCATGGGGCGGGAATTCTAGCACCGGCGCCGCGGCCGGAGCGCCTCATGCCGCATCCGGCTCGCGGCCGACCAGGAGCCCGCCGAGACCCGCCAGAGGCAGGAACATCGTCACCCCCACCACCATGAACCAGAGGGGGTGCGGAATCATCGTCAGCTGGGCCACGGCAAGCGCCGTCTGGACAGCGCCGACCGCGAGGCCATGCAGGCCCCGGCGGCGCTCCGAAAGGAGAGCGGCCACCAGTCCGCCGACGAAGGCTCCGCCGGCCCAGGCGACGAGGACGCTCGCCAGCATGCCCATCGGGGCTGCGGCGACGAACTCCTTGAACGCCTCCACATTCTGGGGGTCGAGGCCGGCGGGAGGCGGATAGAAAAAGTGCCCGGCCATCTCCAGCAGGAGAATCGTCACAACTCCGGCGAGAATGCCGACGATGACGGAGAGAATGCTGCGAATCATGCGGTTGCCCTCCTGGAAACGACCCGCGAAGTCTAGATCAGTCGCGCCAATCGCCGGCCGGCGGACCTGGGCGGCGGGCCCGGGCGGCGACGAGGTACCCGACCAGATGCTCGAACAGGAGCCTGCCGACGAGACTTCGCGTTGGCTATAGTTGGACCGTGCGCATCCTGATCGTGGAGGACGAATACCGGCTCGGCGAGCTCGTCGCCAAGGGGCTGCGCGAAGAAGGGCTGGCGGCCGACCTCGCCGGCACCCGCGCCCGCGCCCGCGAGCTGATGATCGAGAATCCCTACGACCTCGTTCTGCTCGATCTGATGCTGCCGGACGGCGACGGCCTCTCCCTGCTGCGCGACTGGCGGCGGGAAGGGCACGCGACACCGGTTCTCGCGCTGACCGCGCGCGACCTCCTGGCCGACAAGATCGCTGGCCTCGATGCCGGCGCCGACGACTATCTGACCAAGCCGTTCGATTTCGAGGAGTTGCTGGCGCGGATTCGCGCCCTGCTTCGCCGGCGCCCCGCGCCGCCGAAGGACGTCCTGGCGATTGCCGACCTCGAGCTCGACCGCACCGCCCGCCGGGTCCATCGCGGCGGCACCGCGGTCGACCTCACGCCCAAGGAGTTCGCGCTGCTCGAGCACTTCCTGCTGCATCCGGGCGCCACCCTGACCCGCGCCGAGATCGCCGAGCACGTCTGGGACGAGCGCTACGAGGCCCGCAGCAACGTCATCGACGTCATGGTGGCTCGCCTGCGGAAGAAGCTCGAGGCCGATGGCGCCCCGCGGCTCCTCCACGCCGTGCCCGGCATGGGCTACGCGCTGCGCTCGAGCGAGCGCGGCCAGTGACCCGGGCCTCGGGTTCCCTCAAGGCCATCTTCGGCTGGTGGTTCGCGGCGACCCTGCTGACGCTCTACGGTGTGATCGCCGCGTCGGTCTACGTGCACACCCGTTCGAGCACGCAACGCGACATTCAGCTGGTCGTCAAGACCGAAGCAGAAACCGTCGCCGCCTACATCGGGTCGAGCGGGCGGTTGGATCCGCCGGAGCTCGCGGAGCCGGAGCGCGAGCCCTTCCCGATCTGGATTCGCCTGATCCAGGACGATCGCCTTCTCGCCGCGACTCCGGGCGCCCCGGAACTTCCCGTTCTGGCCCATTCGCAGGCGCTCGACAGCGCCAACACCATGCGCATGATCCGCGGCGAGCGTCCGCTGGTCGTCGTTCAGCACGATGTCGGCGGCGCGCGACCGAACCTCGTCGTCGAGGCGATCGGCAGCGTGGCGCCGGCCCTCGAGGCGCAGCGCCGCGTCCGCGACGGATTGCTCCTCGGAGGACTCGTCGTCATTCCGGTCGCCGCATTGGGCGGCCGCTTCCTTGCCGCGCGCGCCATGCGCCCGGTCGACAGCCTGGTGAGGGCGATCCACAAGCTCGACTCCGAAAGGCTCGGCGACCGGCTCGCGCTGCCCGGCACAGTAGTCGAAGAGATCGCGGTCATGACCCGCGCCTTCAACGAGCTCCTCGCGCGGCTGGAGGCGAGCGTGCAGACCATGCGGCGCTTCACCGCCGACGCCTCGCACGAAATCCGCAATCCGCTCACCATCCTGCGCACCGGTTTCGAAGTGGCGTTGCGGCGGCCGCGAACGGTCGAGGAGTATCAGTCTCTCCTGCGCCGGCACCTGCAGGAGATCGATCGTCTGCAGCGGGTCGTCGAGGGCCTGCTCGCCTTCGCCCGACAGGAGCCGGGGAGGGAGACACCGATCAGCCGCGAGCGACTCGATTTCTCGCGTCTCATCTCCGAATCGGCAGCCACTTTCGCGGAGATTGCCGCCGAGCGCCAGGTCCACCTCGAGTGCGCCATCGCCCCGGGACTCGAGGTCCTCGCGGACGCGGGTCTGCTTCGCCTGGTGGCTTTCAACCTGATCGACAATGCGCTCAAACACAGCCCCGAAGGCTCGACGGTCGAGATCTCGGCCGCACCGCAGGCGCGAAGTCTCCGCCTGGTGGTCACGGACCTCGGCCGGGGCGTGCCGGCCGAGGATCGATCCCGGATCTTCGACCGCTTTTTCCGCAGCGCGGAGGAACCCGCGCTCAACGGCGCCGGCGGCCTGGGACTATCGGTCGTGAAGTGGGTCGCCGAGATTCACGGCGGCAGCGTGCGGCTGCTCGACCAGACCCCCGGCGCGGCCTTCGAAGTTCTCCTGCCACTGGCTCCGTCGGCGGATCGGGCTGCCGCCGGTTGACCTCGCGCCCGGCGGTCCAGTCCAGGCTGGAGACGGACCCCGACCGGCGGCGTGGCCGAAGATCCCGCCGATAAGGCCTCCAGCCGCCCTCAGTGCGCGGCGGAACGCTTGCCGGCGGCGGCACCCTGTTTCGCCGCGGCCACCAGGTCGAACGCCTGATTCCGCATGCTCGCGCGGCGGCCGTCCTCCTCGAGACTCGCGGGACGATACCCCAGGCGGCCCTCGTCGACGGTGAACGGCTTCATCAGGTCGGTCTTGCCGACGATCGACTGGTCGCGGCTGTAATACGCCATATCGTGGTTGTTCGACATGATGATCGCCTCTTCCGGACAGGCGTCGACGCAATAGCCGCAGAAAACGCAGCGCAACATGTCGATCTCGTAGACCACCGGATACTTCTCGATGTTGACATCGGGATGCTCCGCGGCCTCGATGTGGATGCACTCTGCCGGGCATGCCGTCGCGCAGAGATAACAGGCGACGCAGCGCACCGAGCCGTCGGGCCGGGTGGTCAGGATGTGGTGGCCGCGGTAGCGCGGGCTGTACTGGCGGCGCTCCTCCGGGTACTCGATGGTCACCCGCTTGCGGATCCTGAAGAGATTCAGGAACATGTGGCGGATGGTGACCATGAGGCCCGAGAGGAGCGGCAGGTACAAGCGCTCCGCGATCGTCATGCGCCGCGGCACGATCTTCTTCGGATGGTGCTCGACGCCCGGCAACTTGAGGGCTGCGGGATTGATGGTCATCGATCGAGCTCTCCGGCGATGACGTTCAGGCCACCGAGCGTGGCGATGACGTCCGAGATCGTGTGCCCCATCATCAGGGTCGAGAAGGACGAGAAGATCGGGAAGCATGGCGGCCGGACCTTGATCCGGTAGGGTTTCCCGGAGCCGTCCGAGATGCAATAGAAGCCGAGCTCGCCGTTCGCCCCTTCGACCATGCCGTAGCGCTCCCCCGGAGGCACCTGGATGCCGTCCATGATCAGCTTGAAGTGATAGATCATCGACTCCATCTGGTTGTAGCAGGCCTCTTTCGTCGGCAGCGCGATGTGGGGATCATCAACGATGCACTTGCCCTCCGGCATACCGCGGTCGAGCAGCTGGCGGATCATGGAGAGCGACTGCCGGATCTCGAGCATGCGGACCCGGAAGCGGTCGTAGATGTCCCCACCCTGGAGCACCGGCACTTCCCAGTCGAGCGTGTCGTAGAGGTCGTAGGGGTGGGCGCGGCGCACGTCGTAGGCCACGCCGGAGGCGCGCAGGCACGGACCGGTCCAGCCCCAGCTCACGGCTTCCTCGCCGGACATCGCCGCGATGCCGACTGCGCGATCGATGAAGATCCGGTTCTTGGCGACCAGGGTCTCGACGTCGTCGATCAGCGGCGGAATGAACTCCAGCAGGCGCCTGCAGTGCGCTTCGAACGTCGACGGCAGCTCCGCGAGCAGCCCTCCGATCCGATTCGCCGACACCGTCAGGCGCGAGCCGCAGACCGATTCGAGCAGGCCGTAGATCTCCTCCCGCGGCTGGAAGAAGTACCAGAAGTTGGTCAGCGCGCCGAGGTCGACCAGCGTCGAGCCGTTGCAGACGCAGTGATCCATGATGCGCGAGAACTCGGAGAGGATCGTGCGCGCCCAGACCGCTCGCGGCGGGGCTTCGATCCCCAGCATCTGCTCCACCGTCCGGCAGTAGCCGACGTTGTTGATGAAGGAAGAGCAGTAGTTCAGCCGGTCGGTGTACGGGATCACCTGCTGCCAGGTGTGGCTCTCGGCCATCTTCTCGAAACACCGGTGCAGATAGCCGATCTCGACTTCCGAAGCGACGATCTGCTCGCCGTCGACCATGGCGACCATGCGCAAGGTACCGTGCATCGCCGGGTGCGACGGACCGATGTTGATCGTCATGCGCTCGAACATCGAGTCGCCCATCTCGGGCGCTTCGAGCTTCGGGCTGTAGATCTTGTCTTCGGTCAGGATCCAGCGTCGCGCGGAGTCGTAGTCCTTGCGCAGCGCGTGCCCCTGAAAGCCGTCGTGGGTGAGGATCCGGCGGAGATTCGGGTGTCCAGAAAACTTGAATCCGAACAGATCCCAGGCCTCGCGCTCGAACCAGTCGGCGGCTTTCCAGACCGGAATCAGAGAGGGCAGGACCGGATCGGCCTCGGTCAACGGTACCTTGAGCCGGAGGCGCTCGCCGCGCGGCATCGAATAGAGGTGATAGACCGCCTCGAACCTTCCACCGCTCTCGTCCGACCGGTCCGGGAAATCGACTCCGCAGAGGTCGAGAAGCATGTCGAAACGCGTCTGGGGATCGTCGCGCAGGTCCTTGCAGAGCGCGAGCAGGTGCTCGCGCGAGACGATCCAGGTGGGCTGATCGAGCCCCTCCTGGGGAGTGACGCTTCCGGCCGGGAAGCGATCGATCAGGCGATCAAGCGGCTTCTGAGCTTCCACCTGCACTCTTGGCCCTCCCCTTCTGGTTCTTGGCCTTGCGATCGCGCGCGACCTTTTCCTTGATCTGAAGGATGCCGTAGATCAGCCCTTCGGGAGAGGGCGGGCAACCCGGCACGTAGATATCCACCGGGATGATCTCGTCGATCCCCTGCATCACGTGATAGGCGCGGTAGAAGCCGCCGGAACAGGCGCAGGCCCCCATCGAAACCACCCATTTCGGATCCGGCATCTGATCGTAGATCCGCTTGAGAACCGGTCCCATCTTGTCGGTGATCGTGCCCGCGACGATCATCAGGTCGCTCTGGCGAGGCGAAAAACGCACCACCTCGTAGCCGAATCGAGCCATGTCGTAGTGGCTCGATACCGTCCCCATGAACTCGATGGCGCAACAGGCGGTGCCAAAGGGGAGAGGCCAGAAAGAATGCCGCTGCGCCCATTCCGCGATGGTGTCGAGCCGCGTCGTCAGCCAGGATTCGCCTTGAATCTGCATCTCGTTGCCGGCCATCCGTCCCCCACCCTCCGCAGTCATCGTATCAGCCCGAAAAATCGCCGGACGAGCGCGTCATCGCGTCGAGCAGCGAATCGAGTCGGGCCAGATGCGCCTGCTGTCGGGCGACGACTTTGGCGAAGACCGCCGCGGTCTCCGCGTCCACTTCTCCCGACATGCGCGGGTAGAGCGAGTCGTTTTCGTATCGTTCCTCGGCGAGGGCCGCCTCGAGATCCTGGTTGCCGCCGCGAACCTGACCGGCCGCCTCGAGCTGAATCCGCGCCAGTTCGTCCTTCTCGGCAGCGAGAGCGCGCCACGCATCCGCGAGCTTCGGATGCCCTTCCTGCGTCGCCCGCACGGCAGCGGCGCGAAAGCGCGCGGCGCTGGCGGCTTCGGCGTTGAAACCGGTCTTCAGATACTCTTGAGCGCGTGGCAGTCGGGACACGAGACCTCTCCTCTGATTGCGTGCGGCGAAAACGCCCGGAGCTCGACTCGCCCAGGCGGGGACGCGCGCTGACCGCTATTCTAGGCCAAGGGACACGCCCGCGGGCAATCCCGGCGAAACCGCTGGCGCACCGCTGCGTAAGTCACTGACAGGCTCCGGAAGCCCTATCGTGCCGCGCGGTTCGCAAACCCTCACTCAAACCACCCTGCTGATCTCCGGGGCGGTCTTCGTCCTCCTCCGCGTTCTCGCCTTGGCGCTCGACTCCGGGTTACTCCGTACGCTTTCCAAGCTCGCCCTGGCATGCCTGGTTCTGGTGGCCCTGGTCTGGGTCTTCCGCGCCCTCTGGAAAAGCTTCTTCTGGCGGGTCGGCCGTCGTCTGGCCTTCTCCTACTTCACGGTCGGCGTCCTGCCGATGGCGATGCTGGCCCTGATCTTCCTCCTGGCCGCCTATCTCTTCGGCGGCTTCCTTCTCGGCCATCTCTACCGGGATGCCCTCGACGATCTCCGGGCCGAGCTCGCTGTCGCGGCCGAGTCACGCCTCTCCGAGTTGCTGCATCGCCAAGCCGGTCTCCCCGACACCGCGGGCCCGCTCACCTTCGCGGAGTACCGCAATGGGCGCAAGGTGTCCGGAGGGCCCGAGGCGCCGCTGCTCTGGCCCGCATGGATCGAAGCCAGCGACGCCGGCGAGCGCCCAGACGGTGCCGCCGCGGCGAAGGTCGCCGACCAAGCCGAGCGCGATCCCGAGGCCGGTACGCCTTTCGTCGCCCTCTCCGACGGCACTCTCTCCATGGCCGCTGTCGCGCGCGCGGAAGACCGCGGAGTGATGGTCCATTTCGCCGGCAACCTCGACGCCGAGCTGCGGCGCCGGACCCGCGTCTGGGTCGAGCTCCTGCGGGACGACGATCCGCGCCGCAAGACGACTCGCCTGCAGATTTTCGGCCTCGAGCTCCGCCTGGGAGGCTTCGACTTCACCACCGAGAAGAGTGCCGAGTACTACAAGCTCAATCCGCCGGAGCGGGAGGGCGCGCCGCGCTTGCTCGAAAAGCCGTCCATCCTGTGGATGGAATCGACCGGCGCCCTGCCGCTGCTCGCCACCGGCGAGCGCATCTCCGACGGCGTCGGCGCTTCACTCGCGAGCAGCCCTCCCAGCCTCTTCCGCGCCATGCTACTGACCTCGTCCGAAGTCGATTCGGCGGCCTGGATCGCCCTTCTCGGCGTCGCAGTACTGTTCGCCGAGATCTACCTCGTTGCGGCGGGCATCGCCCTCTTCATGATTTTCGGCCTCTCCCGCGCCGTGAACCGGCTCTCGCGGGCCACCGACGCGATCGGACGGGGCGATTTCTCGACCCGGATTCCGGTGCGGCGGAAAGACCAGCTCGGCGATCTCCAGCGCTCCTACAACTCGATGTCCGAGCATCTCGAGGAGCTGGTCCAGACCGCGGCGCAGAAGGAGATCCTGGACAAGGAGCTGGCGCTCGCGCGCCAGGTCCAGCAGGATCTTCTTCCGGCCGGAATCGACGAGCGCGCGGGGGTCGAGTTCTCGACCTTCTTCGAACCGAGCGCGGCGATCGGCGGCGACTACTTCGACATCCTCGACGCCGGCGACGGCAGGGTCGCGGTGGTGATCGCCGATGTCGCCGGGCACGGCCTGGCAGCGGGGCTGCGCATGGCGCTGGTCAAGTCGGCGCTCACCCTGCTGGTCGAGGACCGGATAGCCGCCCCGGCCATCCTGGCGCGTCTGCACCGACTGCTGCGCAGCAGGCCGGGCGAGCGCAGTTTCGTCACCGCGAGCCTCTCCGTCTTCGACCCCGAGAGCGGCCTGCTCGAGCTCACCAATGCGGGACACCCTCCCGCCTATGTGGTGCGCCTGGCCGGCGGCGTCGAGGAGCTCCTCGCACCGGGCGTCCCGCTCGGGGCACTCGGAGGGGTCGGAGGGGGCGGCCCGAGCGGCGGCGCGGCGAGCGCGCCGGGCGCAGCCGCGGCCCGGCTCGAAATCGGTGACGCTGTCGTCTGGCTCTCCGACGGCCTGATCGAATGCTGCGATGCGCAGGGCGAGCAGTTCGGCTACGACCGGATCCGGCGGCACCTCGAAGGAGCGCCCGTGCACGCCGCGGGGCTCCGCGACCGCCTGCTCGATGCCATCCGTCTCCACACCGGCGGACTTCCCGCCGAGGACGACCGGACCCTCGTGGCGATGATCTACCGCGCGCCGGTGGCGCGCGGCGAGGCCGGGCGAAGTCCGGGCTAACGCGCCAGGCCGGCGAGCGTCGCGGTTTCGAGCCCGAGGAAGCCGAGGATGCGCCGGACGTAGCCTTGCGTCTCGCGGTACGGTGGCACGCCGCCGTAGCGGTCGACGGAGCCTTCGCCGGCGTTGTAGCCGGCGAGGATCCTCGGCAGGTCGCCGGCGAAGCGATCGGTGAGGAACGACAGGTAGCGCACCCCCGCTTCGATGTTCCGTTCCGGCTGGAAGAGCTCGGCGGTTCGCACGCCGTAGCGCTTGGCGGTCGCCGGCATGAGCTGCATGAGGCCACGCGCCCCCTTCGGAGAGAGCGCCCGGGGATTGAAGGCCGACTCGGCGCGGATCACCGCCGCGATCAGGTGGGGATTGACCTTGTGCTTGCGGGCCGCGGCGAAGATGAGATCGCTGTAGGCGGTCGAGGGCGCAACGTCCCCCTCCGTGAAGCGCACCGGGAAGTCGTACGCCGTCGCTTCGAGGACCTCGGCCGCCTTCTCCGGCTCGGGCACCACCTCATCGTCCACGACGCGCTCTACCCGGAGCAGCGGCAGACGCATCGTCCCGCCCTTGGCGAACGTCAGGACAGCGCCCTGCTCGTCGACCACGTACGCCTCGGCCTTGATCACCGAGCCGTCGGTCAGGATGACGAGGTGCGCCGGTACCGCTCTCGCCAACGCGAACGCGAAGAGAGCGAGCCCGAGCGGGCGCAGAAAGGAATGGCAGCGCACGGATTCCGCCATCTCGGTCACAACTATCTTACGCACGGGGGTGAAAACGGTCATAGGCGCCGCGCAGGCGCTCCTGGTGGATATGCGTGTAGATCTCGGTGGTCGCGATGTCGGCGTGGCCGAGCATCGCCTGCACGGCGCGCAGGTCGGCGCCATGCTCCAGCAGGTGGGTGGCGAAGCTGTGGCGCAGGACGTGCGGCGAGATCGGCCGGTCGATGCCGGCCCGCACGCCCCAGGCTTTCAGGATCTTCCAGAAACCCTGCCGGGTCATCGGCGCGCCGCGCAGGTTGACGAAGACCGCGTCGTGCCGTCCACGTGCCACCTTGGGCCGCAGCTCGGTGAGATAGCGCCCGAGGGAGAGTTCCGCCTGCTCCCCCACCGGTACGACGCGCTCCTTCGAGCCTTTGCCGAAGGCGAGGAGGAACCCGCCCTTGAGGTCGATCTGCGGCAGGCGCAGGCCGACGAGCTCCGAAGCCCGGAGGCCGGTGGCGTAGAGCAGCTCCAGCATCGCCTTGTCGCGCACGCCTGCCGGAGTCGCGAGGTCGGGAGCGGCGAGCAGACGGTCGACCTCGTCCTCGGTGAGGACTCTGGGCAGGCGCCTGAGCAGGCGCGGCGCCGCGAGATTCTCGACCGGATCGTCGCGGCGCTCGCCGGCCTCGACGAGGTCGCGAAAGAAACCATGCATCGCGGCCATCGCCCGGCGCACCGAGCGCGGGCTGATCTCCTGGCCGTGCAGCCACCGCAGATGGGCGGCGATCGCCGCCGGGTCGGCGGCGACGAGGTCCTTGGCCTTCTGCCGGTCGAGCCACTCGCCGAGGCGCACGAGGTCGCTGCGATAGGCCGAGACGGTGCGCGGCGAGAGGCCGCGCTCGTAGGCAAGACCGTCGAGCCAGAGGTCGAGCCGCCGGCGCCACGGGACCGGAGTCGCAGCACCGGCGGGCGGCTCGCCGGACCGGTCCGGGGCATTCGCCGCCGCCATCAGGCCTTCACCATCCGGGGCGGTCCACCACCGCGCCGACGAACGGGTTCTCGCGCCGTTCTTCGTCGAGCCCGAGTCTCCGGACCATGTCCGGGGAGAAGGCGGTAGTCGCCGCCGAGCACGAAGAGCTTCCCGCGAATCGACCGGGCGAGCGTCTCGCCGTCGCCCCCCGGCAGATCGCTGCGCCCGACGCCGCGGCAGAAGATCGTGTCGCCGACCAGAATCTCGCGGCTCGCCTCATCGATGAGGCAGACCCCGCCGGGCGTATGTCCCGGGGTATGCAGCACGCGCAGCACGAGCCCTGCGACCTCCACTTCGACGCCCTCTTCCAGCCAGCCTGAAGGCTTCGGACAGGGGCGAGCCTTCAGCAAGGCCTCGAGCTCGGGCCACTGTTGGCGCTCGAGGTAAGGCAGATCGGCGCGGTGGATCCAGACTCCGATGCCGAAGCGCTCGGCGACGTCGGCGCAGTGCGCAATGTGGTCGACATGCCCGTGGGTCAACAGGATGCTCTCCGGCGCGAGGCCGCGGCGCTCGATGGCGGCGATGATCCGCCCGCTCTCGGCACCGGGATCGACGACCGCGCAGCGCCCAGTGCCCGCGGCCCCCACGAGGTAGCAGTTCTCTTCCAAAGGTCCGACGGTGAGCTTCTCGATCAACATGGCGTTCGGGCCGGCGGCGCGCGGCGGCTCAGGACTTCGGATGGCGCTGACAGAGGGCGAGCAGGCGTTCCTCGGAGAGAACCGCCGTCGACTCCTTGGCGGCCTGGAAGATCGTCTGGACGAGGGCAGGCGAGCTCTCGATCCCCCGTTCCTGCAGCCAGCAGGTGATGTTTGCCTGGCCGCTCATCGGACCGACCTCGACTTCCTGCCGCCGGCCGACCATCGCTGCCGGGATGCCCGAATAGACCCGGTCGGCGAGCCAGTCGTGTCCTTTGGCGCGCGCCTTGAGAATGGCGGCGGCGTGCACTCCGGTCTGCGTGCGATAGGCGTCCTTGCCGAAGACCGGATAGCTCTCGGGGATCGCGACTCCCGTGGCGCGCGACACCAGGTCGCAGAGCCCGGAGAGCGGCTGGAGATTCCAGTGACTCCAGCCGAAGAGCTCGAAGTTGACCAGCATCTGGTCGAGTGCACAGTTGCCGACCCGCTCGCCGATGCCGAGGATCGTGCCGTGGAGACGGTCAGCGCCGGCCTCGGCTGCGGCGATGGCGTTGGCGAGGCCCAGGCCGCGATCGTTGTGCCCATGCCAGTCGACCGCGACGTCCTCCCGCATGTCGTCGACCACCTCACGGAGGAAACGGACCAGGTTGCGCGCCCCTTCGGGCGTCGCGTGCCCGACGGTGTCGGCGATGCAGATCCGGCGCGCTCCAGCTTCGACCGCCGCAGTGTAGAGGGCGCGCGCATCCTCGGGCCGGGCGCGAGTCGTGTCCTCGGTGACGTACATCACCGGCAGTCCCTCGCGCGTCGCCATGCCGACCGCCTCGCGGGTCAGCTCGAGGAGCTTCGGCAGCTCCCAGCCCTCGGTGTACTGGCGGATCGGCGACGAGCCCAGGAAACAGGCGACCTCGATCGCCAGACCGGTGCGCTGCGCGATCTCGACGATCGGTCGGATGTCGGCCTCGAGGGTGCGGGCCGCGCAGTTGGGCGAGATGGCGAGATTCTGCTCGACGATCTCGCGGGCGAGACGCGTCACGTCGGCGACGACGTGCGGACCGGCGCCCGGCAGGCCGATGTTCAGCGAATCGATGCCGATCGCCGCCAGACCGTGGAGGATCTCGAGTTTCTGCTCGATCGCCGGCGTCTTCACTGACGGCGACTGCAGGCCGTCGCGCAGGGTCTCGTCGTTCAAAGCCACCCGCCCACGCGCCGGAACGAGCTCCCCCTTGGCGTTGTTCCAGTCGTAGATCAACTCGGATTCGGAGGGATGCATCGGACGGCCTCCTCAGGAAACGACGCCGGCGTTCATTCCCGCTGCGACGGCGCGCGCGACGAGGTCACCGACTTCGCTGGTCGTCATGCTGCCACCCAGATCGTGCGTGGTGCGGCCGGAGCGGATCGACTCGGCAACGACGCCCTCGATCTCGAGCGCGGCGGCGCGGTGGCCGAGAGTCTCCAGCATCAGCGAAGTCGAGAGGATCGCGCCGATCGGGTTCGCCTTGCCGGTGCCGGCGTACTTCGGCGCCGAGCCGTGCACCGGCTCGAACATCGAGGTGCGCCCCGGATGGAGATTCGCCGAACCGGCGACCCCCAGGCCACCCTGGAGCGCCGCGCCCAGATCGGTGAGGATGTCCCCGAACATGTTGTTCGAGACGATCACCTCGAACTGCTCCGGAGCCCGCACCATCTGCATGCAGAGCGCGTCGACGAACATGTGCGAGGCCGCGATCGACGGAAACTCCTTGGCCAGCCCGAAGAAGACCCGCTGCCAGAGATCGTGGCCGTAGCGCATGACGTTCGACTTGTCGGCCATCAGCACCTTCTTCTTGCCGTTCGCCACCGCCCACTCGAAGGCTGCCCGGCAGATGCGTTCGACCCCCTTGTAGGTGTTGATCTCTTCCTGAATGGCGACCTCGTCCGGCGTTCCCTTCTTCAGGAAACCGCCGATGCCGACGTAAGAACCCTCGGTGTTCTCGCGGAAGATCGTGAAGTCGATATCCGCCGGGCTCTTGCCCTTGAGCGGGCAGAGCCGGGCGTCGTAGAGCCTGCACGGCCGGAAATTGATGAAGAGATCGAGCTGAAAGCGGATGCCGAGGAGGATGTCCGCCGCGTGCCGCATGTCGGGGATGCGCGGGTCGCCGTAAGCACCGATGAAGATCGCGGAGAAGTTGTCCCGCAGGTCCGCCATCGCGCCGGCGGGGATCGATACCCCGGTCTCAAGATAGTGGTCGGCGCTCCAGGGAAAGTGCACCAGCTCGAGCGGCAGGGAATGGCGTTCGGCGGCCGCTTCGAGCACCTTGACCGCCTCGGCGGCGACGTCGCGCCCGATACCGTCCCCAGGGAGCACGGCGATGCGCTGCGGACGGCGGCTCTTCGGATCAACGGGGTCGGTCAGATTCATTCTTGGCGAGCTCTCTCTTCGCGCGCAACCGGGGCCGCGATCTCCTTCGATGCTAGCACGCGGCCCAGACCCCAGAAGCCCATCCAGAGGGCGGTGCCGACCACTCCGGCGGCGCCCCACAGCACCTCGGCGCCGTAGCGGTCGTAGACCGAGAGGCCGAGCGCCGGCGCGATCAGGAAGGCGGCCGCGAAGGCCATCGTGTAGGCGCCCATGTAGCGGCCGGCGCGCGCCGAGCCGGCCCGGGCCGCGACGAAGATATTCGTCATCGGCAGCGTGAGCATTTCACCCACTGTCCAGACGAGGATCGTGGCGGCCGCGAAGAGCGCTCCACGCCCCAGCGGCAAGAGCGCGAAACCGAGGCAGAGGAGAAAGGCGCCCGGGCCGATGACCGCGAGCGGCGCCAGGCGCTCGACCCGGCGCAGGATCAGCATCTCGAAGGCGACGACGACCAGGGCGTTGAGGCCGAGAAGACCGCCGATGCCCGCCTCGCTCAGCTCGTACTCCTTGTGCAGGTAGAGGGGGAAGGTGCCGTTGATCTGGAAGAAGACGATGGCGAGCGCCGTCGTCAGGCCGAGGAAGACGACGAACGGGCCGTCGCGCCATGGAGAGCCGACCGGCTGACTCGTCGCGTCGCCCACGTTGCGGAGAGGTTGGCGCCGCCGCGCGGCGCGGCGGTGCGCCAGGAAGAGGACCGCGGCGGCAGCCCAGCAGGTACAGGCGTCGGCAATGAAGAGCAGATCGTAGTTCACACCGGCGAGAAGCCCGCCGAGCGCCGGACCCACGGTCATGCCGGCGTTCACGGCGAGCCGCAAGAGCCCCATCGACCGGCCCCGCACCTCGGCGGGGACGTTCTTTCCCGCCGCCGCCAGGAGCGCCGGGCGGTAGCTCTCCGCAACCAGGGCGATCGCCACCATCGCGATGCCGAAATCCCTCTCGGTGGAAAGCCGGGTGAGCGCGAGAAAGCCGACGCCGGTACCGATGAGCGAAACCTGTTGCACCACCACCGGCGACCACCGATCGGCCGCCCAACCACCGAGGAAGGCTCCGCCGATGGCACCGGCGCCGTAGAGAGCGAGCATCCTGCCGGCCGCCGCCGGACTCCATCCGAACTGACCGGTGAGATAGAGCGTGAGAAATGGCAGCACCATGGTGCCGGCGCGATTGACCAGAGTGGCGAGCGCCAGGACCCAGACCTCGCCTGGAAGACCCGAGAAGGCGTCGGCGTAACGTCGCCCGAGCCAGCGCAGCGGACTCAAGGCAGCGTCACAAACGGACGGTCGGCCAGGTGTTCACCCGGCGGCCGCCACGGGTGCCGCTACCGGCCGCTCGTGTGCCGCACCGAACGCCAGAACGACCTGCACCCTGGGGACGAGAAAGGCCGAATACAGTTCGCTCCAGCCGCGGGAGGGCGCGAAGGGCAGGAAGGTCTCGAGCCAGTCGGCCCGTTCGATCCGCGCGCTGACCGGCAGAAAAGTCGCAGCGGGCTGCTCGGATTCTGCCCGACGCAGGGATTCGCTGCGCCGCCAGAAGGTGCGCGTGCGGTCGCGAAAGAACGCGACCTCCGCTTCCCAAGGCTGGCCGGAGACCGCGGATCCCGTTTCACGGGCGCCGCCGACCTGGGCCGCCACTGCGAACCGCGCACCGGCGGAAAACTCCCATCGCCAGATGCGTTCGTCCCTCTCACCCGATCCGCCGGCAACGGCCCCCTGGGGCGCCGTGCGCGGCAGGCCCTGCGGAAACGCGCAGACCGCTGCCGAAACCGGCAGGCCGGCGACGAGGCGTCCGACCGGCACCGCCCATCCCGGTACGAGCTGTCGCAACAGCAGCACCGAGGCCGTGCTGTCGGCGTCGCGCACGCACAGACGCGCGCTGATCTGCGGGTAGGAGAGCGCGAGCCAGCTCGCCCCCTGCAGGTGGAGGCCGACCTGACGGAAGAGCACCAGCGAAAAAAAGGCGAGGCTTTCGCCGCCGCGGTCGCTGCGGTCGTAGCGCAAGCCGGCCGGGGCCGGCGGCAGCTGCGAGATCGGGATCGCCCAGTTCAGGTGAAGGGCGTCGGTCAGTGCCGTTTCGAGAACCACGGGGAGGAAGTTAGCCTGTCTCCCGTCGACCGGCAAGGGGCCGCGCCGGCGAGCCGGCGGCTGAAGCGCCGCGCGCGCCGCAATTCGGGGGAGAATGTGGCGATGAAAACGCCGACCCCTTTCTGCTTCCCGCCCATCGTCGCCGGTTTCGCCCTCGCCCTCGCCGGTGGCGCGTGGGCAGCCGGCGGCGCGATCGACGCCGCGACGCTCGCCGCCCCGGTACGCTTCCTCTCCTCCGACGCCCTCGAAGGGCGCGGACCAGGGAGCCGCGGCGACCGCCTCGCGCGCCTCTATCTCGCCACCGGACTCGAAGAGCTTGGGCTCGTGCCGGGTATACCGGCGAGAGCGGCCGGGGTGATCGCAGCGAGCGGAACGACCGAAACGGTCGGAGCGAGCGGCGAAGGTGATTCCTGGGAGCAGCGGTTGCCGATGATCGGCATCGCTTCGCAGGCGCCGGCGAGCTGGGTCTTCTCGGGCCCCGGTGGCGAGGTCTCGCTGGCGCGGCGGGAAGAGTTCATCGCCGTCTCGGGAGTCCAGGCGCCCGCAGCGGCGATCCAGGATGCCGAGGTGGTCTTCGTCGGCTACGGGATCCAGGCGCCAGAGCATGGCTGGGACGATTTCAAGGGCGTCGACCTCAAGGGCAAGGTCCTGCTCATGCTGAACAACGATCCGGACTGGGACGAGGCGCTCTTCGCCGGCAAGCGCCGGCTCTACTACGGGCGCTGGACCTACAAGTACGAAAGTGCCGCGCGTCAGGGCGCCGTCGGCGCCATCCTCATCCACACCACGCCCTCCGCCGGTTATCCGTTCCAGGTCGTCCAGTCGTCCTGGACGGGCGAGCAGTTCGAGCTTCCTGCCGGCGACGAACCGCGCCTCCAGGTCTCGGGCTGGACGACCGAGAGCGCCGCCGAGCGTCTCGTGGCACTCGGCGGCAGGAAGCTCGCCGCGCTGGTGGAGAGCGCGAGGTCGAAGTCGTTCCGGCCGGTGCCGCTCGGCGTGCGCACCAGCCTCGCGCTCGACAACGAGACCCGCGCGGTCGAAACCGCGAACGTCGCGGGCCTGCTGCCAGGAGCGGATCCCGTCCTCAGGCACGAGGTCGTGGTCTTCACCGCGCATCACGACCACCTGGGCGTCGCCACCGCCGACAAGGAGGGTGACGCGATCCACAACGGCGCGGTCGACAACGCCACCGGTTGCGCCCAGCTCCTCGCCCTCGCGAAAGCCTTCGCCGCTCTGCCGCAGCCACCGCGGCGCTCGCTCCTCTTCCTCTTCGTCGCCGCCGAGGAGCAGGGCCTGCTCGGCTCCAGGTACTACACGGCGAATCCGACCTTCTCACCCGGACGGATCGCGGCGAACATCAACCTCGACTCGGCGAATATCTACGGCCGCACGCGCGACGTGACCTACGTCGGCTTCGGCAAGTCGTCGCTCGACGCGGTGGTCACCGCCGCCGCAGCGGCGCAGGGGCGAGTCGTCAAGGGAGATCAGGCGCCCGAGAAGGGATCCTTCTACCGCTCGGACCAGTTCAACTTCGCGCGCATCGGCGTGCCGGCCATCTATCTCGATCCGGGGACCGAGTTCGTCGGCGAGGGCGCGGCGGCGGCCAAAGCCCGGCAGAGCTCCTACGACTCGACCTGCTATCACCAGCCCTGCGACGAGCTGACCGCCGACTGGGTCTGGGACGGGATGATCGAGGACACGGAGCTCGCCCTGGCGGTCGGCCTCGCCATCGCCAACGCCGATGCCATGCCGACCTGGAACCCCGGAGACGAATTCGCCGCCGCGCGCAAGAAGGCACTGGCGCAAGGTGCTCCCTAAGCTGAATCTGACGCCCTGGGGAATACTTGGAGGAATACCGCGGTAGTCCAGCAGGTGTTACACTTCTAGCATGAAGATCGGCGTTTCCCTTCCCGGCGAGCTGGTGGAGTTCGCGGACCTCGAGGCCGAACGCCGCGGGACGACGCGCTCAGGGCTCTTGGCGGAGCTCCTCGACGAGGCGCGTGTCCGTGCTCAAACGCGGGCGTACCTGGACAAGCATGGCTGGGACGTAGCCGAGGATGAAGACGCCTGGCGGTCTTACCAGCGGGCCCGGATGGCGCAGGAGTACGCTGAAGATGACTGGTGAGATCCCGCTGCCACGCCGCGGCGAGGTCTGGTGGGTGCGCGTCGACAAGCGCCGTCCGGCCGTCATCGTCCAGACCGACAAGGTCCGCGAGCCACGGATCGCCTCGTTTCTCGTCGTGCCCCTGACCGGCCGCCTGCACCTCGAGGGTTTGCCCGGAAACGTCCGACTCGACACGCGCTCGACCCGCCTCTCGAGGCCTTCGGTAGCCAATGTCTACGACCTGCAGAAGGTTCTGAAGAGTGACCTGATCGAGCGCGTTTCAGTGCTTCGCGCCAACGAGCTCGAGGCTCTCGACGCGGGCCTTCGCCTCGTACTGGAGCTTTGACTCTTGTCCGCCCAGGTTTGGCTGCTGGCGGGACTCGTTGCAGTGGTGCTGCTGGTCCTCCTCGAAGGCAAGCGGCAAGAGCGCAAGTACGGCAAGAGTGGGCGCCGCGGGCTGATGCGCACTGGGCTCCTGGAGCTCCAGAAGCAGCTCGAGCCCGAGCGCAAGATCGAGATCCTGCTCGACGAGCGCGACGACACCGAGGCCGACGAGAGCGCGGCGCCGCCCGCGCCGCCGGCCGAACCGGCACTGCCGGCATCGACGGCTTCGCCGGATGCCCGTGAGAACCGGCAGTGAACCTGCCCGAGTCGCTGCGGGCGCTCCGGCACCGCAACTACCGGATCTTCTTCGCCGGCCAGCTGGTCTCCCTCACCGGCACCTGGATGCAGTCCGTGGCGCAGGCCTGGCTCGCCTACCGCCTGACGAACTCGGCCGTCCTGCTCGGCATCGTGGGATTCGCCGGGCAGATTCCCACCCTCCTGTTCTCGCCAGCGGGCGGGGTCGTGGCCGATCGCTTCCCCCGCCGCCGGGTGCTGATCGTCACGCAGGCGAGCTCGATGGGCCTGGCTTTCGTGCTCGCGGCGCTCACCTTCGCCGACGCCATCACGGTGCCCTGGATTCTCGCCCTCGCAGCGCTCGGCGGGGTGGTGAATGCCTTCGACATCCCGACCCGCCAGGCCTTCGCCATCGAAATGGTCGGGCGCGACGACCTGGTGAACGCGATCGCCCTCAACTCTTCGATCTTCAATGGCGCACGCGTGATGGGTCCGGCGATCGCCGGCCTGCTCGTGGCGCGCGTCGGCGAGGCCTGGTGTTTTCTCGCCAACGGCGTGAGCTACTTCGCAGTTCTCGCCAGCCTCGTCGCGATGCGGGTCTCGCCCGCTGCCGCCGCGCGCACGACATCGGTCTGGACGAGCGTGCGCGAGGGCTTTGCCTACGTCGCGCGCGCCCGGCCGGTGCGGGCTCTCCTTCTTCTCCTCGGCCTGGTGAGCCTCACCGGCATGCCCTACGCGGTGCTCATGCCGGTCTTCGCGCGCGAGATCCTCGGCGGGGGCGCGCGCGAGCTCGGACTCTTGATGGGGGCCTCGGGCGTCGGGGCACTCCTGGGCGCGGTCGTGCTGGCACATCGCAGATCGGTGAAGGGACTCGGTACCTTCGTCGCCCTGTGCGCCGGCGGAATGGGCCTGGCGCTCGTCGCCTTCTCCTTCTCGCACTCGTTCTGGATCTCGGCCGCACTCCTGGTCCCGGTGGGCTTCTTCATGATGAGCGAGATGGCGAGCTCGAACACCCTCATCCAGTCGCTCATTCCCGACGCCATGCGCGGCCGCGTGATGTCCCTCTACGCCATGATGTTCATGGGCATGGCGCCGATCGGGGCCCTCCTCGCCGGCGGGCTCGCCTCCCGGATCGGCGCCCCGGCGACGATCGCCGGCGGCGGTATCGTCTGCCTCGCCGGCGCCCTCGTTTTCGCGCGTCATCTCCCGCACCTGCGCACCGAGGCCCGGCAGATGATCGTCGAGCTCCAGATGACCGCCGGCGACCCGCCCGAAGAGCCGACCTGAGGCGGGCCCGGACTGGTCACCCCCGGCCGCGACGGGAATAGAGTGCGCGTCGAGGTTGTGAGCAGCATTTCCTGCAGGAGGAGGCCGCATGAGCTACGTCGATGGATTCGTGTTCGCGGTGCCGAAGAAGAAGGTCGCGGCGTACAAGAGGATCGCCACCAAGGCGGGAAAGGTCTGGATGGAGCATGGAGCTCTCGCCTATTGGGAGTGCCTCGGCGACGACCTTCCGAAGCCGAAGAAAGGCAGCGTGAGCTTCCCCGGCATGGTCCAGGCGAAGCGCGGCGAGCTCGTCGGCTTCTCCTGGATCGCATACAAATCGCGCGCCCACCGCGACAAGGTGCTCAAGAAAGTGCTGAGCGATCCACGGCTCGCCGCGATGATGGAGCCGGGCGCGATGCCGTTCGACATGAAGCGCATGGCGTACGGCGGCTTCAAGACCCTCGTCGCCTTCTGACCGCACACATGATCGCGCCGGCCCCCGTCACTCTCGAAGGCGACGGCGTGCGGCTCGAGCCGCTGGCGGCGGAGCATCGCGCCAATCTGGCCGACGCAGCCACGTCGACACCGCCTGCTAGCCCCTGCTCTTCGACCACGCTTTCGAGACGCTGAGTCGCAGGGTGGTCGGCCTGCGGACGGACAACTTCAACTTCGCCTCGCAACGGGCGAACGAAGCGCTCGGTGCACACCGGGACGGCGTGCTCCGCCATCGCATGGCGCGCGTCGGAGATCACTCCCGGCCTCAGATCTCGAGCTCGCGGCCGAGGTGACGGGAGGCAGCGGCCAGGATCTCTTCACGCATCGCGGCGAGGTGGACGCGCTTCTCCGCCTCCGGAAGGAAAGAGTGTTCGGCCGCGGCGAGGGCTAGCCTGGCGAGCACTTCCGGCGTATAGGAGAACGCCTCGCCGACCCGGCGAAACTCCTCTGACAGCGTCGTGTCGAAGAGCGCCGGATCGTCGGTGTTGATCGAGACCTCGAGGCCGGCGCGACGCAGCTCATCGAATGGATGATGCGCGACATCGGGAGCGAGGCCGAGGCAGATGTTCGAGGTCGGGCAGACTTCGAGCGGCACCCGATCGCGGCGCAGCCGATCCACGAGACCGGAGTCCGCGATCGAATGCACGCCGTGACCGATGCGCTCCGCGCGACAGGAGTCGAGCGCGGAGTAGACCGCTTGCGGGCCCGCATGCTCGCCGGCATGCGCGACGCAGTGGAGGCCAGCGGCGGCGGCGGCGGCGAAATGATCGGCGAACGGCTCGCTCGGGTAGAGCGCCTCGCGGCCGGTGAGCCCGAGGGCGACGACCACCCCCTTCTTCTGTCCCGAGAGCGCCCAGTCGAGCGTCGGATCCGCAGTCTCCTTGCCGACGTCGCGCACGATGTCGGGGATCAGCCGGATGCGGATGTTCTCGTCGCGCTCGACAGCGATGATCGTCTCGGTCATCGCGTCGAGGACTTCGTCGATCGCCACACCGTTCTGCCAATGGGTGCCGATGGTGAAATGAACCTCCGAGTAGCGGATGTTCTCCGCCGCCTGGTCGACCGCGAAGTCGACGAGCAGCCGCTGGAAGTCCTCGGGGTCACGCACGCACTTCGAGCAGGTCAGGTAGATCTCGACGAAGTGGTCGAAGTCGCGGAAGCGGAACCACTCGCGGAGGCCGGCTTCGTCGTCGGCGGGCAATGTCACCCTTCGGCGGCGCGCCAATGCGAGCAGAGTCCGCGGGCGCATCGCGCCCTCGAGGTGGACGTGCAGCTCGACTTTCGGAATTGCGCGCAGAAACCCTTCGAGACTCAGAGTGCCTCCTCGGGACCGGGTCCCCGGGTATTCTTGGTCGATGGTCCGCGCCCCTGCTTCTCGTGCAGCCGGCTGATGACCGAAGAGGGAAGAAGTCCATCGACCTCGGCACCGAACCGGGAGACCTCCTTCAGCAGGCGGCTGGAGACGTAGCTGTACTCCTCTTTCGGCATCATGAAGACGGTTTCTATGCGCGGGTTCAGGTGCCGGTTCATCAGCGCCATCTGGAACTCGTACTCGAAGTCCGAAACCGCGCGCAGGCCGCGCACGATGGTGCGGGCCCGGATCTGCTCCATGAACTCGACCAGCAGACCCGAAAAACTCTCGACGCGGAAGATGCCGTCACCCCGAACCAGCTCGCGGATCATCTCCATGCGTTCCTCGACCGTGAAGAGGGGGTTCTTGTCCTCGTTGTGCAACACCGCGATGACCACCTCGTCGAACATCGGTCGGCATCGTTCGATGATGTCGAGATGACCGTTGTGGATCGGATCGAACGAGCCGGGATAGACCGCCACGCGACTGCTCATCGCTTCACCTCGGAACTGAGATCGAACGATTCGTAGTTCAGCGCCGCGTCCGCGAGCCGCAGAAGCACGAGGCGCGCGGACGGGGGGATGACGCCCAGGAGAAGTGTCTCGCTCTGCCCGTCGAGGAGCCCGTCTGCCGGTGCCACCGGCCGCCACTCGCCGGCGTCGATCGACAGCATCGCCTCGCGCAGCGGATTCAGCCGGTCCGTCACCTCGACTCGCCAGCCGTCGGCACGGCGCTCGGCCCGGCCTCGCGTCGGCGGCGAGTGATCGATCACCACCGGCTCGCTCTCCTGCTCGGCCGTCAGGGCCTCCCCCTCGTCCATATCGGTATTGCCCCGGCGGTCCGATGCCGTCAGGCGGAAACGATATCGCCCGTCCGGCAGCACTGTGGCGTCGAAACCGTAGTGCTCCTCACGAAGATCCTCGGCGACCGCCAGCCAGTGAGCGGGATCGGTCTCCGCGCGCACCTCGAGCGCGAATCGCAGCTCGTCCCCGTTGGGATCGGCGACGCGCCAGCGCAGGGTCCGCTGCCCGCGCTTCCAGAGCTGCTTCGTGCGCACGTCGCCGCCCGCCGTCGCCGGCTGCAGACTGGTGAAGATGCCTTCCCGGTTCGGCCCGCTCGGCTCGTAAACCTGCTCGGCAGGATTGAAGTTCGCCGGCACGAGGATCTGCCCCGGGTCGAGCGCGCCGAAACGCTCGATCCGCGGCCGCTGGTTGACCTGCCGATACGAGGCCGCGGCGAGCTGCATGCGGGGCGAACGCCCGCCCTCCCCCAGCAGCTCGGCCTGCCACTGGAGAAAGCGGCCGTTGCCGATCGGTGGAATCGCCGCCTCCCAGCCACCCCCTGCGGGCACCCCCGCGCTCGCGGCGCTCCAGGGCGACCAGCTCGCGTCGGGCGTGGCGCTCGAGCCGGTGCGGAAGCGCACCCGCACGCTCGTTCCACTGGGGATCTCCCCACTCCAGCGAAAGACTCCGTAGCGGGCGAGGAGCCCGGAGTCGAGCGGGGCGCTGGTGAAGGTGCCGCTCGCCGAAGGACGCTCGGTGAGCCGGTACAAAGCGGCGGCGTTGGTCGTCAGGACGACCGGCATGCCCGGGCCGGCGGCAACCGCCCAGTCCGGCTCCCCGCCCGCAACTGCGACCACCTGGCGCTGGTCGAAGTCGTGATCGAGCGTCACGGTCAGTGGCGGGATCGGTGCGCCTGCCAGACCCTCCGGCGTCCGCTCGACTCCCTGGACGCTGTAGAGACGGCCCTCGCCACCGGTTCCCATGAACAACCTGCGGCTCATCCAGGCGACGGTGAAGACGGTCTCTTCCTGCGACGTCCACACCGGCTCGACGAGACCGGCCGCGGAGATCGCGACCAACTCGCTGCGCGGCCCGCGGGCGCCTGCGGGGCGTGACCCGCTGGCTCCGGCGGCTCCGGCGCCCGCCGGCTCGCTCTCGCCCTCCCCGACCACGCTCACCGTCGCCTGCGGTTCGGCTCCCGCGTCGCCGCCTTGAGGCGCCTCGGCGGTCGGCCGCGATGCCGCGAGATCGACGAGGCTCGCCTCCGACGCCAGCACGGCTGCGAAAACCGTCCCGCCCGGAGCCTCGGCGATCGCCACGACCTCCGACAGCGTCGAGTCGTAGAGCGTCCGTACGCCGCCGTCCGGCGACCGGCGGAGGAGCAGACCCTGTCCCGCCGTGCCGATCAGCAGCCCGCCGTCGCGCTCGGCGCGCAGGCTGCGCAGATGCGGGTCCTCGCCGTCATACACCATCTCTCCCTTGCCCGTGGCGTCGACGCGATAGAGGTGTCCCTCCGTGCCCGTGGCGACCCAGAGCGCACCATCGGCGCCCCGCGCCAGGGCCCAGATGTACGTCTCCCCGGGGTCGAAGAACGGCTCCGAACTGGCCTCCGTCCCGGGACGCAGGCGATAGACCTTTCCGGACGGCGAGGTGGCGATGAAGAGTGTGCCGTCCGGATCGGCCAGGAGGGCGAAGACGTTGGCTTCCGGGGCATCGAACAGGACAGAAACCGCGCCGCTCCGCGCCACCTTGAGCACCCGGCCTTCACCACCCGTGCCGATCGCCCATCCGTCCGCGAGCGCCGTCGCCGCAAAGGCGAAAGGCTCGGGAACCTGGGCGAGAGCTTCGACGTCGGCCGCGAGCGTCAGCACACCGCGGGCGTCAACCCGGACGCCTTCGAGCGTGCCGGCGACGAAACCGGCCTGCGAGTCGATCTGGTGGATGCGGACCGGACTCGCGCCGAGCGCAGCGGCCGAGACCAGGACTGCCGCGAGCACGAAACGGCACCACTTTCGAGTGCCTGCGGAATCAGGTTTCATCGCGTCCCTCTCATGACCGGCACCTACCTGCGCCCGGCTCATCTACCACTCCCTCGGCCAGCCGACGGCGCATCCCGATCCGGCGGGTGGCGGATCTCGACGTCGACGCGCAAGAGCCCCGAGAGCGGACGATCCCGCCGACGCGCCTCATTCTGCACGATCGCATTGCGCACGACGGTGGCGCTCTTGGTCCCCATCGCTCCCCAGATCGACCGCATCGAACCAGGGAGTCTCGGCAGCAGCTCGCCGGCGGTGGAAAGGCCGGCGCCGGAAAGCACGCCGAGGATGACCAGGTCGCTGCGCGAGTGGAGAGAACGCAGCAGGTCGAGCGCCTGCTCGATCCTGGTGGGCGGCGCCGGTGCAAGGGCCAGACGCGCCCCGTCGGAGCTCGCGCCGTCGCCGACCAGGAAGGAATAACGGCCGTCCGGGAGACCCGACGGCACCACCACCCGCTCGCTCCAGCGCACGCTCTCGCCGCGCCAGCCGCGGGCATCGATCTGCAGGTCGAGCGTCTCCCCCGGCGCGATGCGCGTCCGGCTCGGGCGCACGAAAGTCAGCGTCGCGGCGCGCGGGTCCGCCTGCATCCGGACGTCCACGGCGATGCCGCCGATGTCGAGCGGCGCGAGGTCGTTCTGGGTGAGATAGGCGAGCACGGCCATCAGGAACCCCACGGCGTCCCCGACGGCGCTGGGGCCCTCGAAGCTCTGGTCGAGAGAGAGCGCCGGTCGCTGTGGCTCGCCGGCAAAATCGACCCGCAGGGAGAGTTCCAGATTCTGCACGCCGCCCGTTCCCGCGGCGACGTCCCAGGCGCCCAAGCTGCCGATCGCCGCGAGCGCCGGCAGAAACTGCGGCATGCCGGCGAGCCGGAGGTCGAAGCGGCGCTCCGCTCGCGCCGGCGAGGGCTCCCGTCCGGCCGGCGCGAGCACCCGGACGACGAGCGGGACGGTCCGTGCCAGGGCGCCGATCCGCCCCACCGAGCCGTAGGTGTGGTCGCGCTCGAAGCTCCCCACCGCCGGACCTGAGTTGGCGAGCTTGAACGACGAGACCGCGCTCGGCATGACGGTGACGACTTCCGAGGTCGCGAGCGGCATGCTGATCTCGCTGATCCCGACCGCGGAATGACCGAAGGCGAGGAGCGACTCGCCGATGCGATCGGTGACCGTTCCGGTTGCGGCGAGACGCAGGTCGCCGTCCACGAAGAGCGCCGCCACCGAGCTCCCGGGAGCGAGATCCGAGTCGATCGTGGAACTCCGCCCACCGCCCAGCGCCGCCAGCGGCAGGGCCGAGGCGGGCAGCAAACGGGCGAGCCGGGCGCGCGAGCTCTCCGCGAAACCGGATGCGCCCCAGAGCAGCGCCGACCGCCCTTCGTTCGACACCGAGCGCGCGAAACGTTCGAGCTCCTCGTCGACACGCCCGGCGGAGATCCTTCCCGCGACGATGCCCGCTAGATCGGTCGTGGCGCCCGCACGGGCGGGAGCGGCTTGGGCGAAGAACGGCGGCGCCTCGTTGGCGATCGCCCGCATCGCCGCGATCGGCGTGATGCCCGCGATCGGCTCGGTCGCAAACGGCCAGGCAAAGGCGACGGCTCCGGCCAGGCGGCCGTCGAGGTAGACCGGGCTGCCGCTCATGCCGGCGATGACGCCGCTCTTCTCGAGGTTCTGCCCGGAGAGGCGGGCCAGGATGTAGCTGCCGCCGGGCTTCTGGTTTTCGAGCACTCCCAGCACCTCGACCTCGAAGCGCTCCGGTGTCGTGCCCTTGAAGACCGAGAGCCCGTAGCCGCGCATCCCGGCGTGGATCTCCTCCACCGCGATCGTCGCGACTTCCTCGAACTTCGGCGGTGATGGATACGCGAAAAGACCGGTAAAGGAAAGAAAATACAGGCAGCTGAGACCGACGAGCGCTCCTGCAGGCACCCCCTTTGCTGAAAGCTTCTTTTGCACTTCTCTAGGCCCCTCGTCTCTGGGCTTGGCATCAACGAATTTCATCTCGGCCCTTCCTGAGGATGACGACTTTCCCATCGCATAGCTCGACGAGGGTCGACGGCGGGCCGCCGGCCGTCTCGCCCTGATCTACGACGAGAAACTCCTCGCCGGATGCCGCCAGCCACGCCTGGGCGGCAGTCGGATTGGTGAACGGCGGTTCGCCGCTCGGGTTGGCGCTGGTCGCGGTGAGGGCGTGACCCAGTTCGGCGAGCAGTGTGCGCAGACCCTGATGCGCCGGAATACGTGCCGCAATCGTCGGCGCACCGGCACTCGCCGGGATCGCAGCGGCGATGGGCAGTACCACAGTCAGAGCGGCCGGCCAGCGCGGGATCGCCCAGCCGAGCGCCGCAGACTCGGGGAGGGCGCCCAGAGCGAGCAGTTGCGCGATATCGGCCGCGACGACGGGAAGAGCCTTCCCGCGCTCTCTCCCCTTGAGCCGGTAGATCGCTTCGACGCCGCGCGGATCGCGCGGATCGACGCCGAGGCCGTAGCTCGACTCGGTCGGAATCGCCAGGACTCCGCCGGCCGCGAGGAGCTCTGCCGGGGTCAACTCTTCACCCCCGCCGCGATCAGCATCTCTTCGGCGTGCGACAGCGAGAGCGCGGTCACTTTCTCGCCGGAGAGCATGCGGGCGATCTCGCCGACTCGTTCTGCGCGGTCGAGGCGCTCGACATCGGCGAACGTGCGGCCGCTGCGTGTCCGTTTCGTCACCCGGTGCTGCACGTGGCCGCAGCTCGCAACCTGGGCGAGATGCGTCACGGCGAGGATCTGCCCGCGCTTTGCCAGGCGCCGGAGCTTCTTGCCGAGCGCCGAGCCTTCGGCGCCGCCGACACCGGCGTCGGCCTCGTCGAAGACCATGGTCGGCCCGCCCGCCACCTCTTCGCCTCGCGCCGCGAGCTGGAGTGCGAGCGAGACGCGCGCCAATTCACCTCCGGACGCAATGCGGGAGAGCGGCATCATCGGTTCCCCAGGATTGGGCGCGAACTGGAAGACGACGTGATCGTAGCCCTGCGCTCCGAACTCGACGCCTTCGCCGTCGATCCGCAGGGCGCTCGACGAGCGGCGGATCGTGTCGAGGCTGACGCCGAAACGGGCTTTGGCGAGGGCTAGATCGGCGAGCTCGCGTTCGAGCCGCGCGACGAGCTCCACCGCCCAGGTGGACCGCAGGCGACTGAGCTCGCCGGCCGTTTGCCGGTAGGCGTCGAGCGTGCGCGCGGCGGCTTCCTCCAGCGCAGCGCGATTCTCCAGCGAGTCGTCGAGCTCGGCGAGCTCGGCCTTGAGCCTGGCCTGGGCCTCGAGCAGCTCGACGCTGGTCGAGCCGTACTTGCGGAAAAGCCTCTCGAGCAGCGCCAGCCGATCCTCGATCTCGTCGAGCCGCCCGGGCTCGGCGTCGGCGCCGGCGTCGTCCAGACGGCCGCGCAGGTCGCGCGCCAGTTCCTGCACCCTGGCCTCGAGGTCGGTGAGCTCGGGGATCGCCGCGGCAGCGGTCGCCTCCCACTGCACGACATTCGCGAGCGCGTGGCGCGCCCTGGCCAAACGGTCCGAGACCGCCTCGTCGCCTTCGAAGAGAAACGCGAAGGCCTCACCGAGGGCCCGCGCGATGGCTTCGCGATGCCGCAGGAGGTCGCGACTCCGGCGCAGTTCTTCCTCCTCGCCGGCGACGGGTTGCGCCGCGGCGATCTCGCCCGCCTGGAAGCGCAACAGGTCGATGCGTTCGGCGCGCAGACGGACGTCGCCCTGCAGGCGTTCGAGCCGCTCCGCGGCCTGCGAGTGCTCGGCGTAGCGTGCTGCGACCCGGCTCGCGACTTCGCGCCCTTTCTCGCCTCCCAGGCGATCGAGCCACTGGCGTTGGAGCTCCGGATCGGCGAGGCCGAGCTCGTCGCGCTGGCCGTGGATCCGCAGCAGGCGCGGGGCAAGCTCCTGCAGCATCCGCAGCGTCACGGGCTGATCCTGGACGAAGACCCGATTGCGTCCCTCGCGGGAGATCTCTCGCCGAATGACGAGCTCTTCGCCTTCCGGCTCGATTCCCGCTTCGAGGAGCCGCGCCCGCAGCGCGGAGTCGCACTCGAAGATCCCCGAAACCGTGGCAGCCTCGGTCCCTTCACGAATCAAGTCGCCCGCCGCGCGCGCGCCGGCGAGCAGGGCCAGCGAATCGACGACCAGTGACTTGCCGGCGCCGGTCTCCCCGGTGAGCACGTTCAGGCCGGGACCGAGCTCGATCTCGCCTCCCGCCAGAACCGCCAGATTTCTCACGCTCAGTCGGCGCAGCATTTTCGGTTTGGAGAGCTAGCCTCGGGTGAACGACGGAAAGTAGTCGGGATCCTCTTGCAGCTCGCGCTCCGAGCAGAGGAAGTCGTAGAAGCCGCAGCGCACGCTGCCCGGGTGCTCGCGGCAGATCTTGGGTCGCGCCTCGTAGTTGCCACACTGCCGTGTTTCGAGATTCAGGAACTGGCAGACCGAGCCGAAGATCGCATCCTTCTGGTGGCGCAGGACCCGCAGCTTTCCGCCCTGCACCAGCTTAGTGAAGCGCTTGGCGGCCGCCGCCGGCGTGAGCCCATGATGCTTCGCCAGGCGTTCGACGTCGGCCGGCCCGGCCGGGATGTACTCGTAGGAGCAGCAGTGCGCCGGGCATTTCGAGCAGTTGTAGAAACGCGGCTGGCGCGACATTTATGGATACTAGCAGCGGAGCTCGCCGGCGGTGCGCCAGGCTCGACGGCTTGCCTGGGCCTCGGCTGCCCAGGCCGCACCCCGTGGAAAGGGCGGGTCAGGTCCGGAGGATCAGGCGCTCGCCGACACCGGAGCGGCGGGCGAAGAAGGCGGTTTCGGTTGCGTCACAACACGATTGCGACCCGCCCCCTTGGCGACGTAGAGCGCTCGGTCGGCGGCCTCGAAGAGGCTGTGGTCCATGGCCATGCCGGCATCGCGTTCGGCGATGCCGAACGAGCAGGTGACCGAGAACAGCGCCCCTTCGCGCGAGAAAGCGAGCTCGGCGATCCGGTCGCGCAGCTTCTCCGCCAGCGCCCTGCCGCCATCCAGACCGGTCTCGGGACAGAGCACCGCGAACTCGTCGCCGCCGAGGCGGGCGAAAACCTGCTCCGCACGAAGGTGCTCGCTCACCGAAGCCGCCACCTGCTTGAGCACCATATCGCCGCACAGGTGACCGTGGGTGTCGTTGACCTCCTTGAAGCTGTCGAGATCGAACAGCACCAGCGCCAGCGGCCGGTCGTGGCGCTCGGCCCGCGCGAACTCCCGCTCCAGCTCCTCGTGGAACTTGCGCTGGTTGAGCGCCTCGGTGAGGCCGTCTCTCATGACCATCTGGTAGATCGCTTCGTGGTAGGCGTGCTCGACATCCTGCTCGTGCAGGAACTTGAAATGCACCGAGCCGACCTGAAAGCGGTCGCCGCTGCGCAGCATCGCCGGTCCGTCCACCCGTTGATCGTTCAGGAAGGTGCCGTTCGTCGACCCGGCATCCTCGACCGTGACCTTCCGCCCTTGATGGCGCAGGCGGGCGTGGCTGCGGGAGATGGAACGCACCTCGGGAAGACTGATGTCGACGTTGTCGGCGCGGCCGATCTCGAGCGTCGCGCCCGCAACCAGGCGGTAACGCGTACCGAGGCGGGCATTGTCCGGATGCGCAATGAGGATGACGTTCGCCTCGAGCGCCGGGCGGCCGGACGCCTCCTCCTCGGCCTCGCGGTTGGCGACGGTGATGGCGCCGGTCCGCTGCCGATCGTCCAGATCCTCCATCCGAAAGCTGTCGGTGGAGGGCTGCCTCTGCCTAGCGCGGCTCACTTGGGAGAGAGCGTATACCCGGCACCGGGCAAGGGCAAACGGCTATCGAGAAGGATCGGAGGGATCAGCGGCGGCGGTGGCGGTGGCGCCGACGGCGCCGACACCGGCGACAACCACGACCCGGGCGAGAAAGCGCCGCAGCAGGGTGGCGGACTCCGGCGAAGGACGGAGGGCCTGCTCGAGGCTCTCCATCGCGCCGTGGTCCGCCAGGTACTCCTCGCGATAGACGCTCGCCCGGTCGAGCATCCGCTCCCGGTCGAGCTCGACATGGAACTGCGCGCCGTAGACCGGAGCCTCGGCGAGGCGAAATGCCTGATTCGGGCAGAGGGCGCTCGCCGCGAGCTCGATCGCCCCCGGCGGCAAGCGGACGACACGATCGTGGTGCCCGAGCTGGACGCCGAAGCGGCGCGGCAGACCGGCGAGCCAGGGATCGGCTTCGCCGGCCGGGCTGAGCTCGATCTCGTAGGTTCCGAGCTCCTTGCGGGCGAGGTCGGTGACGACGGTGCCGCCGAGCGCCTTGGCGATGAACTGGTGACCCCAACAGGAACCGAATAGCGGCTGGCGCGCGGCGACCATCTCCTCCACCAGCGCCGCGAGCGGCGCGGTGAACGGATACTCCTCGGTCACCGAGTGCGCCCCGGCGCCGCCGATCACGACGGCGTCGAATCCCCGGACGTCGCGCGGCGCGACATCCGGCCGGTCGACGAGGTTTCTGTACGCGAACTGCTCCGACGCGAGACCCGAGAAGTGGATGAAGCAGTGCTGCTCCTGCCGTTCGACCTCGGGCTCGTCGCGGATCTGGAGGAGGAGGATTTTCAGCCGCGCCAGCGGATCCTCAGCGGGCACCGAACATGCCCTTGAGGATGTGGGTCGCGACCTCCGGGTTCTCGCGCAGGCGGCGAGTCGAATAGGGATACCAGTCGCGGCCGTAGGGCACGTAGACCCGCAGGCGGTGGCCGCCGGCAATGAGAATCTGGCGCAGCTCCGGGTCGACGCCGTGAAGCATCTGGAACTCGTAGCGTTCGCGCGGCACCTGCAGCCGGTCGACGAGCGCCACTGCGCCGCAAGCGAGGTGCTCGTCGTGGGTCGCGATGCCGACGTAAACCCCCGCAGCGAGAAGCTTCTCGAGCGCCCGGAGGAAGTTCATCCGGACGGTCTCATAGCCTTTCCAGGCCACCGCCCGCGGCTCGATGTAGATCCCTTTGCACAACCGGACGTTGGCGCCGGCCGCAGGCAGCGCCGCGATGTCGGCGAGGGTCCGGCGCATGTAGGCCTGGAAGACGACGCCGACGTTCTGGTGGCGAGTGAAGATTTCGCGGTAGATCGCCAGCGTGCGGTCGGTCGTGGTGCGGTCTTCCATGTCGATGCGCACGAAGTTTCCGTGCCCGGCAGCCGCAGCGACGATACGTTCCGCGTTCTCACGGCAGAAGTCCGCATCGATCTTGAGCCCCAGCGAGGTGAGCTTGATCGAGACATTGGCCGGCAGGCCGCGCGCCGCAATGGCGTCGAGCATGCGGACGTACTCGTCGGCGGCGGCGGTGGCCTTGGAGCGCTCGACGACCTCTTCGCCCAGCAGGTCCAGGGTCGCCATGGCGCCCTCGGCGGAGAGCCTCTCCACCACCCCAAGGGCATCCTCGAGCTTCTCGCCCGCGACGTAGCGGCTCGCCACCCGTCCGACGATGGCCCTGGGGACGAGCGGCAGTCCTTTGACGATCAACCAGCTGAGGATTCCCATCGCGATCGAAGAACGCCGCCTACGCGCCGACCGCGGAACCGGGCAGCTCGATCGCCTCCTCGGCGACCCAACGGACAGACTTCGAACAGGGACACACGCCACCCACCCGGCGCAGCTGAGGCATCGTCTTCTGGGCCTCGTCGGCGGTCTTCTCGCCTCGCGCCACCGCCCGGAGGTTCTCGACGAAATCCTGGAAATCTCGGGTCGCGCGATAGCCGTCGGGCAGCGTCCTGGTCAGATGAGCGAGATAGCTCTCGAGGTTGTCGAATCGCTCGCCGTCCACCCCCACCAGAGAGAAGGCGGGAACGCCGCGGCGACGCCCGTACTCGCGGTGCGGCAGCCGCAGCAGCTCCTCGAACTTCACGCCCTGGAAGCTCCCGCGATCGCGCTCGAGCGTCGCCAGTCCGGCCTCGGCGTCGGTGAGCGAGAGCTCGGGCAGCCGGGCGCGCAGGTAGCGCATGTTCAGATCGCGCACGACCTTGGCGCACTCCTTCGCATACTGATCCTGGGACTCGGCGTTCTTCAGCGGCTTCAGGCCCCATTTGACGTTGGTCGCCCCGCCGCGCTCGTCGCCGAACATCTCGTAGGCCCTGGGCACCCACTTGTTGAGATGCTTCTGGATGACCTCCATCGTGATCATGGGTGATCCGCCGGCGGCCTTCACCACCCAGCGGCGCAGCGGAACGACACCGGTCGCGAGATGGAAAGCCTCCTCGCGCAGCATCTGCGGCATCGAATCGGCCATCGGCGAGTAGGCCGAGACCTTCTGCAGCGAGAGCTGGTACTTGCCGACCCGGTCGATCAGGGCGCAGAACACGATGTTGTCGACGAACGACTCGAAGTCGATGTTGAACGCGCCGAGGACATGGGAGCCGGTCTTCATCGACAGGATCTCCTCGACGGTCTGCTCCTGCGTCTGCCCGGTGACCGGCTGCCAGTCGTCGTCGGTCAGCAGGTGCAGCATCTGGTAGCCGTGACGCAGCTCCTCGGCCATCATCCGCAGCACCATCGCCTGTTCTTCCTCGTCCTGGGCGCGGGCGAGGGTCAGCTGATGCTGCTGGATCGAGCCGAACTCGGTCGATGCCTGGGCGCGGATCGCGCTCACCAGATGGTGCGCCGCCTCGGGCTTCATGTCGCGGGCCCGGGTGTACTTCGGCTTCCCCTGGTCCTCTCCGCACTCGATGCTGCACGGCATGCCGCACTCGCGATAGGCGCAGAGGCGGAACTTGTCATCGCGCGGGAAGTAGCGGTCCCAGTTCTCGATCAGGTAGGCGAAGTCGGGGAGATAGGTATCGCGCCAACGCTCCACCGCCTGATGGAACTTTCTCGGGATCTCGGTCGTCGTCGTCGCCATGTGTCCTCAGGTCCTCGCGTCCGGGCTGGTGCCCAGGTCCTTGCAGTAGGGACGCAGCGTGTCGGGCTCGAAGCCGAGACGGGTGAAGAACATCTCGACATCGGGCATTGCCGCATCCACCATCGTTCGCACCTTGCGGACACCGCGTGCCTGGAAGCGCTTCAGCATCTCCTGCGCCAGCGCCCGCCCGATTCCGCGCCCGGCGCAGTCGGGATCGACACCCATCACTTCTATCCACCCGCACTGCTCCTCGATCCCGAACTCACCCGAGCGGATGTCGCCGAGCATGAAGCCGGCGACCTCGCCGTCGATCTCGGCCACCACCGACCCCTCGGGGGCGCGGCGCAGATAGTAGGTCACCCGGCCCTCCCAGAGATCGGGCTCATAGCGACTACGCATCTTCTCGCCGATCCGGACGATGCCGTCGAGATCGAGCTCGGTCAGGGAACGGACTTGGATCGCTTCTGCAGACAATCGGCCACCTCGCCACGGCATTCTATCGGCTGCCCGTGCGTCCGCCAATCGTCGGCTCGCCCGACTCGCTCACCTCCCGGCGCAGCGAGCCGCGCCGGCGCGCTTTCGCCCCTCCGACACCCGCTAAGATCCGCTGATGTCCGCGACCCGCGACGCGCCTGCCGCCCCCGCCGCCGATCGCGCCGCCCTGGTGGCGCTCCTCGCCGTGCAGGTGATCTTCGCCACCCTGCACGTGGTCGGCAAGTTGGTGTTGGCCGAGATCCCGGCGCTCGCCTTCGCCAGCAGCCGGGTACTGATCGCCGCACCCTTCCTCGCCATCATGGCTTGGAGCCACGACCGGATACTTCCCGCGCGCCGCGATTGGGCTGCGCTCACCCTGCTCGGACTGCTCGGGGTCTTCGCCAACCAGGTGCTCTACCTCGTCGGCCTGCGCTTCACCACCGCCACCAACGCCGCCATCCTGATGCCGTCGATTCCGGTCTTCACCGTCGCCGCCGCCGCCATCCTGGGAGCCGAGCGCCTGACGGCGCGGCGCGTCGCTGGCGTCGCGCTCGCCGCGGTCGGAGCGCTCGTGCTGCTCGATCCGGCCCGCCTCGAGCTCGGCGGGCAGACCGCTTTCGGCAATCTTCTGGTGGCTGGAAACTGCCTGTGTTACGCCTTCTATCTCGTCCTGCTGCGCCCGCTCCTCGCCCGCCTGCCCTGGCGTACGGTGGTCGCCGGGGCCTTCGTCACCGGCGGCACGGCGACCCTCCTGGTCTCGCTGCCGACCATCGCCCGGGTCGACTGGGCGACAGTACCAGGCGTCACCTGGCTGGCGATCGCCTACGTCGGGGTCTTCCCCACCGTCGGCACCTACGCCCTCAACATCTGGGCCGTGCGGCGCACTTCGGCCTCGCTGGCGGCAGCTTTCACCACCCTGCAGCCGCTCTTCACCGCGGTCCTCGCGACCCTCCTCCTGCACGAGAGCTTCGGCTGGCTGCAGGCGGCCGGCCTCGGCCTCATCGTCTCCGGCCTGGCGGTCGTCTCACGGCGCAGCTGACGCCGCCCTGCTCCATCGCCGACTCAGGGGCAGGTCGCGAAGGCGTCGCTGTCGGTGATCGCCGGGGACCTCCGGCCGAGCGGATTGAAGTAGCGGCGCGACCGGCCGGTGTCGGTATCGATGGCCGTCAGGGTGTACTCGACATCCGTCGTTGCCGCGGCGTAGACCCAATGGCGCCCGAACTCGGCGCAGGCATCGACGACCTTCACCAGCACTTCCAGATTGGACTCGGCGAAGAACCAGAAGAGCCCCGAGTCGGCGGTCAGCGGATAGGAATGCCCGACGCCCCGACGCCCCTGATAGTCGTGCCACTCGACGGTAATGCGGAAGCGGTCGGCGCCGAGGCAGAGCGCCGACGAGTTCGCCGCGCAGCTGTGGTCCTGCGGCACCAGGACAAACTGCCGTGCGACGATGTCCTGCGGCAGCGTCCCCTCGGCGAGATCGTCCCAGACGACGACGAACTCGTTGCCGCCGAGCGCGGCGACGCGGACGTTGCCCGGATCGGTGTGGGTGGCATTGAGCACGACTTCGCCGCCAACCGGCCCAGAGGCCGCGAACGCGCGCGCATAGACCGCACTCCCCTCTTCGACGAAGCCGTTCTCGCCCCAGACGGCGACGAAGCCGTCGCCCACCGCGGCGACCGCGGAGTCCGCGGTGTTCGGGGCGCGCGCAGTACGCAGCGCCAGCTCGGCGCCCAGCGGCGAGCCGTCGGCGGCGAAGACACGCGCGGCGATGCCGGTTCCGGACCCCGAGGTGGGCGGCGCGAGGTCGGACTTCCAGACCACCGCGAAGGCGCCCGTCGGGCTCACAGCGACCGTCGGATGGCTCGGCCGACGACCGCTCGGCGCGACCTCCAAGGCCGGAGCGACAGCCGCGCCCTCACCATCGAAGAGCTGCGCCCGGACATGCAGATTCGCCTCCTGCTCGCCCTCGACCCAGACCAGCACGAAGCCGCCGTCGCTGCGCCAGGCGACATGCGGCTGACGCCGGCCGACGACTCCGACCGCGCCCAGCGAGCCGACCTCACCCAAGGCCGTGCAGTACCCGCTGAGGCGGCGAAAGAAGATGCTCGGCGGAACGTCGGCGACACGCGAGTTCTCCTGCCAGACGACGACGCTCCTTCTGGCGCTGTCCGTCGCCACGCGAACGTCGGATGGGAGCCGCGTAGCCGGCGAGATCGTGCCTGCGTCGACCCGGACCAGCCCGGAGGCCGGCATACCCTGGATGTCGGTGCAGTAGGCGTCGATCTCGGCACCGCCGAGTTCCGGTCGATCCACGAGGCCGACGAGAACCCCGTAGCCCTCTCCGTCGAGGCCGAGATCCGGACGCTGCAGGGACACATCGATCAGGCTTCCCGGCAGGAACTCACCGTGGCGCAGCACCCGGCGCTGGCGGCCGGTCGGATGGCTGAAGTCGAGCCGCTCCGCCTGCCAGGCTACGCCCCAGTTGCCGTTGCGATCCGCGGCGATGTTGGCGAGCGACTCGTAGTCGCCGTCGGCTTGACTGACCGCGATCTCGTCGCCGACCGGAACGACTTGCGAAGAGAGCGGCGGGGCGGCCGCGAACAAGCAGACTGACCCGAAAACGCAGGCGGCGGAAGCCGCCGCGAACGAACGACGGCGGCTGCCGATGGGACGGTGCTGGGCTTCCATGGGTGGCTCCTTGCCCTGCGCAGATGGGGTCGAAATCAACCTAGCACACGGCCGGACTCCGTCCGGCACGGTCTCGGAACGGGGTCCGTGGAACCGGGAAAAGAGGTACGGAGTACGGGCGCGAACGCTCAGCCGGCGGCGGTGGGCACGGGCTGTTCCGGCGGGACATGCTCGTGGGCGTGGTACGACGAGCGCACCAGCGGACCGGCCTCGCAATGCAGAAAGCCGAGCTCGAGCGCGTACTCCTTGTGCGCCGCAAACTCGTCCGGGTGGACGTAGCGGTCGACCGGGAGATGCTTCGGCGTCGGCTGCAGGTACTGCCCGATCGTCACGACCTGGACGCCGGTCGCACGGATGCCACCGAGCGTGGCGCGGACCTCGTCGGCCGTCTCCCCGAGCCCCAGCATGATTCCGGTCTTCACCCGACCGGCGAAGCTCCCCGCGTCCCTCCGCCGGGAGGCTTCGGCGAGCAGCGCGAGCGTCCGGTCGTACCGGCTGCCGGGACGGGCTTCCCGGTAGAGGCGCGGCACCGTTTCGGTGTTGTGCGAGAAGACCTCCGGCGCCGCCGCCAGGACGACGTCGAGGGCGTCGGGGACGCCGCGGAAGTCGGGCGTCAGGACCTCGACCGCGCAGGAGGGGTTGCGATCGTGGATCGCCCGGATCACCGCCGCCCAGTGGCTGGCACCGCCGTCCGGCAGGTCGTCGCGGTCGACCGAAGTGATGACGGCGTGCCGCAACCCCATCGTGGCGACCGCCGCAGCGACGTTGTCGGGCTCGGCCGCATCCACTCCCGGATTCGGCTTGCCCGAGGTCACGGCGCAGAAGCCGCAGCGGCGGGTACAGATCTCGCCCAGGATCATGAAGGTGGCGGTGCCGTGCTCGCCCCAGCACTCGTAGATGTTGGGGCACTTGGCCTCTTTGCAGACGGTGTTGAGATTCAGGCCGTCGACGAGCCTGCGGACCTCGTGGTATTTGGCCGGCGTCGCCAGTTTGATGCGCAGCCATTCGGGTCTTCGCAGGCGCGCGGACGGATCGAGGCCGGGACGCGCAGCGCTGCCGCCGATCTGGATGAGATTTTCGCTCACGAGGTGGATTCTATCGCCGCTCCCGGAAACGGCGTGGCCGCCGGCTACTCGTCGAAGTCGAGCGCCACGTCGAGGGTCGGCGCCGAGTGCGTGATCCAGCCGACCGAGATCAGGTTGACGCCACTCTCGGCGACCGCGCGCACCGTCTCGAGGGTGATGCCGCCGGAGGCCTCGCAGATCGCCCGGCCGCGGATCCGCTTGACGGCGTCCGCTAGCTCCGCCGGGGTCATGTTGTCGAGCAGGATGACGTCGGCGCGGGCGGCGAGCGCCTCCTCGAGCTGCGCGACCGTCTGCACCTCGCACTCGATCTTCACCAGATGGCCGACGGCGGCGCGCGCGCGCTCGATGGCCGGCGCGACACCGCCTGCCGCGACGAGGTGGTTGTCCTTGATGAGCACCGCGTCGTCGAGTCCGAAGCGGTGATTCGCGCCGCCGCCGCAGCGCACGGCGTACTTCTCCAGGGCGCGCAGGCCGGGGGTCGTCTTGCGTGTACAGACGATTCCGGCGTGCGTGCCGGCGACCGCGTGCACCAGCGCCCGGGTCGCCGTCGCGACGCCGGAGAGATGTCCGAGGAGGTTGAGCGCCGTGCGCTCGCCGGTGAGGATCGCCCGCGCCGGACCGCTGATCCGCGCCAGCGTCGTCTTCGCCGACACGACGTCGCCGTCGCTGACGAGGGACTCGAACTTCACCCTCCCGTCGAGCAGCGCGAAGACCCGCTCGGCCATCGGCAGCCCGGCGATCGAACCGCCGCTGCGCGCCACGATCGCGGAGTTGGCCAGGGTCTCCGGCGGGATCGTCGCCTCGGTCGTGAGGTCCCCGGCACGGCCGAGATCCTCTGCCAGAGCGAGCCGCAAGAGCGGTTCGTAGATCAACGGATATGGCGGCGTAGGGCGGATCATGCGATCGCCGTCGAAAGCAGCTCGGCGTCGTCGGACGGCGCGTCTGGCGGCGCCGCGAACCGCAACGCGATATCGGCGCCGGAGATCTCGACATCGAGAAACTGGCGGTATCGCCAGGCTTGCGCGGACTCCGGGATGTCGCTGCGGAAGTGCGCCCCACGGCTCTCCTGCCGATGCAGCGCGGCGGCAGCCACCAGCGTACCCGCGATCGCCAGGTTGCGCACCTCCGACGGCGCCGCCCCGACCTGGCGGAGAATCCCGGCGAAACGCCGCTGCGCCGTGGCGAGCCCTGCGGCATCGCGCACCAACCCGAGGCGCTCCCACGCCAGTTCGCGGATCTCGCGCCGCAGTTCGGCGAAGGCGGTGATCGGATCGAGACCGCTGCCGGGAATGGCGCGCTCGCCGGCGCCGGCCTCCTCCTGCGCCGACCAGGCCGAACCGGCCATTCCCGGTCGCGGCTCGCGGCGGGCGCTGGCTCCGATCGCCTCGGCGACGCGCGAACCGAATACCAGTGCTTCGAGGAGCGAGTTCGAAGCCAACCGGTTTGCGCCGTGGACGCCGGTCGCGGAGACCTCGCCACAGGCCCAGAGCCCCGGGAGGCTCGCTCTCCCCCACTCGTCCACCGCTACTCCCCCCATGTAGTAGTGGGCCGCCGGCACCACCGGCATGAGATCGATCCGGGGATCTATGCCGGCGCGCTGGCAGTTGCCGAAGATGGTCGGAAACTTCTTCGGAAAACGCTCCCCGATGGCCACGCGGCCATCGAGAAAGACTTTTCGGCCGGCGGCCAGCTGCTTCCAGATTCCGCGCGCGACGATGTCTCGCGGCGCGAGCTCCGCTTCGGCGTGCTCGGCAGGCATGAAGCGGAGGCCCTCGTCGTTGACCAACGTCGCGCCTTCGCCGCGCAACGCTTCCGAGAGGAGCGGCAGCGGGTCGAGGTCGACCGCGAGCGCCGTGGGATGAAACTGCACGAACTCGAGGTCGACGAGGCGGGCTCCCGCTGCGGCGGCGAGCGCAATACCGTCGCCGGTCGACTCGGGCGGATTGGTCGTGAAGCGGAAGAGCTGACCGAGGCCGCCAGTGGCGAGCACAACCTGGGTCGCGGCGTGCAGGACGAAGCGCCCGTCCGGATGACGAGCGAGCACACCCACCACGCCGGACTCGCCGTCGTGCTCGTCCCGGGCGACGACGAGCTCGGCGGCGAACGTCCCTTCGAACAGGCTCACCCAACGGGCCTCGCGGACGCGTTCGGCCAGCGCCCGCACGAGCTCGGCGCCGGTCGAATCGCCGTGGGCGTGGAGAATCCGCCGGCGGCTGTGCGCCGCTTCGCGGCCGAAGTCGAGGTCGCCCCTGGCTGAGCGGTCGAACTCGGCGCCGAGCTCGATCAGCCGGCGGACGGCAGTCACTCCCTCCTTCGCCAGGAGCTCGGCGATTACCGGATCGACCAGACCGGCGCCTGCGGCCACCGTATCGGCGGCGTGGAGCTCCGGCGAGTCGCCGGCGCCCAGCGCCACGGCGACGCCCCCCTGGGCCCAGAGGCTGGACCCCGAGGAGAGCGTCGTCTTGGTGAGCAGGTCGACCCGTTTTCCGGCGAGCTCGAGGGCGCAGGCGAGGCCTGCGACGCCGGTACCGATCACCACGACATCGGCCTCGCGGCGCTCCAGGGGCGTGCGAGCGCCGGCGCTCTCGGTCATCGCTTCGCTCCGCGCGCCACCTCGAGCATGCGCTCGACGGCACTGCGGGCCCGGATGGCGATCTCCTCCGCGACCTCGACCCGGTGCTCGAGAGTCTCCAGACTGCGCAGGATCTTCGGCAGGGTGATCCGCTTCATGTGCGGACAGAGGTTGCAGGGGCGGACGAACTCGACGCCAGGATGCGCCGTCGCGACGTTGTCGCTCATCGAGCACTCGGTGATCATCACCACTCGGCGTGCTCCGGAGGCGCCCACTTCGCGGATCATGCCGGCGGTCGAGCCGACGTAGTCGGCCGCCGCGAGCACGTCCGGCGGACACTCGGGATGAGCGAGCACGAAGACCCCGGGATCTGAGACCCGCAGCGCCTGGATCTCGGCGCCGGTGAAACGCTCGTGCACCTCGCAGTGCCCCTTCCACAACACGAGCTCGACCTGGGTCTGCGTCGCCACCCACTTGCCGAGGTACTCGTCCGGGAGAAAGATCACCTTTGGAACACCCAGCGACTCCACCACCTCGACCGCGTTCGCCGAGGTGCAGCAGATGTCCGACTCGGCCTTGACCTCGGCGGAGGTGTTGACGTAGGTCACTACCGGGAGACCCGGGAAGCGCTCCTTGAGCAGGCGCACGTCGGCGCCGGTGATCGACGCCGCGAGCGAGCAGCCGGCGAGCGGGTCGGGAATGAGCACGGTCTTGCCCGGCGAGAGGATCTTCGAGGTCTCGGCCATGAAGTGCACGCCGCACTGGACGATGACCGCGGCCGGCGTCTTCGCCGCCTGCTGCGCCAGGGCGAGCGAATCGCCGACGAAGTCGGCCACGCCGTGGTAGATCTCCGGTGTCTGGTAGTTGTGCGCCAGGACGACGGCGTTGCGCTCCTGCTTCAGGCGCTGGATCGCCGCGATGTAAGGCGCATGCACGGGCCACTCGATCGCCGGCAGAACACGACTCATGCGCTCGAAGTAGGTCGCCGTAGAGCGCTCCACCTCAGGAGTGAAAGGCAGTGCGGCCGGGCGGGCTGCGCCGGTAGCGATCTGCACGTCATTCATCGTCGACTCTCTCTTATGCTCAATATGAGAATATATGGGACCCAGAAAAACCGGCCTGCGCCGGCGACCCACTTATCCTAGAATTGAGTATTACTGGATGTCAAGCTGCTCTCCGGCGCCGCTCCCGATCAGCCTCACGCCCGCAACCCCGGCAGCCCGACCCCCGCCGCCGGACGCTCCCGCAGGACGTCCCGCCGGAAGCGGAAGAGCTCCGCCGGCCGCCCGCCGGTGCCCGCCTCCAGCCGTCCCGTCCCCTCCACCAGGCCGCCCTGCTCGACCAGCCGGCGGAAGTTCTGCTTGTGCAGGCGAACGCCAGCAAGCGCTTCGACCGTGCGCTGAAGCCGCAGCAGGGTGAAAGTGCCCGACAGAAGCTCGAAGACCACCGGTCGATAGCGCAGCTTCCCGCGCAATCGACCGAGCGCGGAGGCGAGGATGCGGCGATGGTCGAGCGCCAGAGGGCGTCCGAGCCGCACTGCCGGATCGTCCGCCGGCGGAAAGCGCACGGCACCCCGCGGCGCGTCGCGAAACGCTTCGGCGACCAAGCCGACCTCGTAGAGCAACTCGAAGCGATCGTGGACGCGCTCGCCGTTCCATGGCGCTCCACCCTGGCCGAAGCAGATGTCGGCGCGCTCGCGCCGCAGGCGCACGGCCGACTTGTCCTCACCCGCTCGCACCCAGCGCTCGAGCCCCGAGGCGATCTCGCCTTCGAGGATTGCGGGCCGGCCGCCTCGCCAGTCCTCCCAGGGCAGGAAGTCGTACCAGTTCACCCAGCTGGCCCCGGCAGCCCGGTCGAGGGGCGCTTCGCGCACCAGCGCGAGGTAGGCGATCGAGACGACGCGCGGTCCGCCCAGGCGCTCGCGCGGGTCGCGAAAGCGGTTGCCGAAGGTGTAGAGCTGTTCGACGTAGCCCAACTCGACGCCGGTCTGGCCCTGCACCCAGGCGCCCAGCGCGAGCTCGAGGGTGCGGTCCTTCTCCGGGTCGAGAGGGCCGGACGGCAGCGCGAGCTCGCTCCCCGAGCCGACCTCGCCGGTCCGGTGCACCGCCAGCAGCCGAGGCTCCTCAGCGGTCACCGCGACGATGACGGCGTTCAGTCCGATCTCGATCGCAGCCGTCAAGCGGGTGCCCCGATCTCGCGCCGCGCGAGCGTCGCATCGGCGTCGAGCTGGCGAGCAAAGACCGCACAGAAGTGCTCGCGCACGCGCGCCGCAACCTCCTCGAGTGTCGGCGAGACACCGGTCTCGTGCGCAATCGAGGTCATCTCGATCTCCGGCATGCCGCAAGCGACGATGCCACCGAACAGGGCCAGCTCCGGCGCGACGTTCAAGGCGAAACCGTGCGTCGTCCGCCAGCGCGAGAGGTGCACGCCGATCGAGGCGATCTTCCGCGGCCCCACCCAGACGCCGATGCGCGCTCCCTCTCCGCCGGCCGCAGCGACAGCGAAGTCGGCGAGGGTGCGCACCAGGACCTCCTGGAGGTCGCGCACGTAGCGCCGGATGTCGCGCCGATCGGGCGAGAGGTCGAGAATCGGATAGCCGACGAGCTGCCCCGGGCCGTGGAAGGTCACCTGCCCGCCGCGGTCGGACGGCGCCACCTCGACACCGTGGAAAGCGAGCTCGGCGGGGCTCCACAGGATGTCGGCCACGGTGGCGTTGCGGCCGAGCGAGAAGACCGGCTCGTGCTCGAGGAGGAGCAGCCGCTCCGGTCCCTCGCCCCGCCGCAGCGCCTCGCGGAGCTCGACCTGCAGCGCCGCCGTGGCAGCGTAAGGGACGCGCCCCAGATAGCTCCAGCTCGTGCGTCGCATCGCCACGGGTCCATTCTAATCCGCACCTCGGCCCTTCCCCGCGGCGTACCCTCCCGGATCGCCGGCGGTCGCGCGAAGTGCTAGCTTTCGGCGCCATGAACCCGACGACTGAACGCCCCGCAGCACTCTCGGCGAAGCGCCGCTTCAGCCGCTATCACCTCGTCCTGCTCGCGCTCTTCCTCGCCGTCTGGGTCTGGTCGGCGATCCACCCGGTCTTCCCCGACGACTGGTGGCTCGAGAACATCCTGGTTTTCGCCGGCGTGCCGCTCATCGTCGGCCTTGGCTTCTATTTCCGGCTGTCGAACCTCTCGTACACACTGATTACCGTCTTCATGATGCTGCATGCGGTCGGCTCGCACTACACCTACGCCGAGGTGCCGTTCGGCTTCATGCTCCAGAACTGGTTCGACGCCGAGCGCAACATGTACGACCGGCTGGTCCACTTCTCGTTTGGGCTGCTGCTCGCCTTCCCGGTGCGCGAGGTCTTCGTCCGCATCACGCGGGCTCGCGGGGTCTGGACCTACTACCTCCCGGTCGAGCTGACGCTCGCCTTCTCCGCCATCTACGAGCTGATGGAATGGGCCGCGGCGGCGGGCGTCCCGCCCGAGGCCGGGCTCGCATTCCTCGGCGCCCAGGGCGACGTCTGGGACGCGCAGAAGGACATGGGGCTCGCCGGCCTGGGCGCGATCGTCGCCATGGTCGTGACCTTCCTCATCGTCCTGCGCATCGACCCCGAAGCGACGAAAGAGCTTCGCGAGAGCCTGCGAATCCCTCCCGACGACCGCCCTATCGGCGAGGACCAGGTCCTGGGCTGGCTCGCCCGGCGGCGGGCGAAAAGCCGGGCGGCAGCACCTTAGCGCTCGAGGATAGCCTGCGGCTCGCCTGGGGGGACGGTAGGGAGCTCGATGCGGACGGTGGTGCCCTTTCCGGGTCGGCTGGTGATGCGGATGCGGCCGCCGGCTTCCTGGACGATCGAACGTACGATCCACAAGCCCAGGCCGGTGCCTTTGCCGACCGCCTTGGTGGTGAAGTTGGGATCGAACAGCCGGTCGAGGTTCTCGACGGGAATGCCGATACCCGAGTCCTCGACCTCGAGCGCCCAGGCTCGGCCGTTCTCCGAAACCGTGCGGAGCGCGAGCTTGCCGCCGCCGGGCATGGCGTCGCGGGCGTTGGCGGCGAGATTCAGCACCAGCTGTTCGACCTGCCCGTCGCGCAAGGCGACCGCGAGCCCCGGCGCGCCAAACTGCTCCTCGAGCTCGACCGCACTTCCGACCAGCGAGCGCAGAAGGCCGGCGAGGTCTGCCAGAGCCCGGTCCGCCAGCACCGGACGCAGCTCCTGCGGCCGACCGCGGCTGCGTTCGAGCAGCCGGCGCAGGAGATCGGAGGTGCGCCGCGCGGAACGCTCGATCTCCTGCGCGTAGCGCTCGAGATCTGAACCAGGCGGGACACGCGCGAGCAGGAGGTCGCAGTAGCCGAGCAGCGGCGTCAGGAGGTTGTTGCCGTCGTGGGCGGCACCGGCGAGCAGACGGCCGAGGCCGGCGAAATGCCGCGCCTCGGCGAGCAGCGCCGCGTGCTCGTCGGTCTCGCGGCGATCGCGCAGCAGAACCGCGCGCATGCGGTCGGCGGGGCGGGTCGCGCCGCCCGGTGCAGCGTGGCGAGGGAAGACGCGGACGCGCAGGCCGAGCCGGATTCGCGACCCGTCCGGGCGCTCGAACTCGGCGGACAGCTCGCGCGCCGAAAGCGACCCGGCATCCGGCGCCCCCTCGCCGGACTGGGTCCAGCGCAGCGCACTGAATGGGGTGCCGTCGAGGTCGGCATCCGAGAGCCCGAGGAGCGACTTCGCGGCGCGGTTCCAGCGCCGGATGCACAGTTGCTCGTCGACCAACAGGAGTCCGTCCTCGATCAGTTCCCAGATCGCGCCGAAGCGCAGCTCGAGATCCGCGTGGTCGAAGCGCCACTGTTCCGCCTCGCGAGCGTGCAGGGCGACCTGGGCCGCAAACCGGATCGAGCGCACCAGGCAGTCGGCGTCGATCTCGTGCACGAGCACGAAGTCGCAGGCACCCGCGAGCATCGCGGCCGTGACCACGGGCTCGTCGCCGCGACCGGCGATGACGACGACCGGCGAGAGTCCGCTCGGGCCGCAGAGCGAACGCACCAGGCGCACCACCTCGCGGTCGCCGAGCGTGGAGCTCACCAGGCCGACACAGGCGGCACCGCGCTCGTGCAACCGCCGCAACCGCGCCAAGGCACCGTCGACCGTCGCCGCTTCCAGCCAGCGCGTGACGGTCGATTCCTCGACTTCCGCCTGAAAAGCCCGCAGCGCGCTGCCCTCCGAGCCACCGAGCCCGACGCCGACCACAACGGTCTCGGGTTGCTGTCCGTTCGCTGCGCCCGGCGTTCGCTCTCGCTCGAGTTCCAAGTCCGTTCTCCCCCCGAGAGGCCCAAGGGGCCCCCCTACTTAGATAGTTGCTTCAGGGGGCCGAAATGTGACAAACCACGTAGGATCTTTTCGGCGGCGACAAATCCGGCGCCGCTTGTCACATTTCGAGGGGGGTAAAGCAACTATCTAAGTGAGAGAGCCCCTCCGGCCAGAAAGGCCGGACGGCCGGACCCTCTCGTGAGGAGATGTTCATGCCCCGCCTCCGTCCCGCTTGCGCAGCAGCCTGCCTTGCCATCCTCCTCATGTCCGCTCTGCCCGCCGCCGGGCTGGCGCAGCGCGGTGCCGAGCACGACTCGGCGATTTCCCCGTCCGGGCCGATGGGACAGAGCCTCGTCGGCGCTGTCCTCGCCTGGGGCAGTGAAGCCCTGGGCTGGATCCGGGCGCTCATCGCTGCCGAGCACGGATTCATCGTGCCGCTCGCCCCCCCACCGCCGGCCGCGGAGCCCACTGGGGCGCTAGGAAGCCCCGGCTTCACCCCCGCGCCCTGAGCCGCCCGGTGGAGCCGGATTAGCCGACCGGACAGGGCGATTTTCCCGCCTGGTCGCGCTCAAGATCGCCCTTTCGGGTACGATCGAGGCTGGCAGTGCTAGACTGCCCGCAGATTTCGCGTATCCGAGGCCACTGTGAGCGCACTCGATCCGGGCCGCATCCAGGACGAACTCCCCCAGCTGCTCGACCGGCTGGAGTCGGAATTCGCTCGCCTCCTCATGTACTTTCGTATCCCGGCGCAGGACGCCGAAGATCTGCTGCAGGATGCGCTGGTGCTTTACATCACCAAGCGACAGCAGATCGTCTCGCCGGACGCGTGGCTGATCGGTACGCTGCGCTACCGCTGCCTGCTCTATTGGCGGAAGCGCCGGCGCCGCCTGCTCGAGACGGTCGACGAAACACTCCTCATGGAGCTCGCCGGAGGCACCTCCCCCGGGCAGGAGAACGACGATCTGGCGCGCGACCTCTCGGGAGCGATCGGCCGCCTCCCCGACCGCTGCCGTTCGCTGCTCCGGCTGCGCTACGGCCTCGGCTGCGACGACCCGGAAGTCGCAGCGCGCCTGGGCTACAGTCCGACCGGAATCCGCAAGATCGCCAATCGTTGTCTCTCGGCGCTCACTCACCAGATGCTCGCGGGTGGCTATCCGATGTCCCGTCCGGCGGCGGCGCCGCCAGTGGCGGTGGCGGAATGACCGCGCATCAGCCGTTGGCGGCCTGCAATCTCGACGGCGCGCTGCTCGCCCGTTTCGCCGAAGGCGAGACGAGCGCGGCGGAACGCCGCAGGGTCCTGCGCCATCTGCTTTCCGGTTGCGCGACCTGCCGCTCCTCTCTGGCGCCGAAGATCCGTCTCCTGCACGACAATCGGCCGAGCGAGTTTTCGATCAGCGGGGTGCTCGCCAACGTCGCCGAGGTCGAGCACCGGATGAACCAGGAACGGGCGCAAGCTGCCGGGCAATTCCAGGAGTTTCAGAAACACCCGCCGCCGCGCCAGTGGACGCTGCTGCGCAACAGCCGCCGGTTCGACAACTGGTCGTTCTGCGAGTTGCTGCTCGATGCCGGATTCGACGCGATCTACGACGATCCCCATCGCACGCTCGACCTCTGCCGGATGGGCGTCGCGATCGCCGAGCGCCTCTCCCCCGAGGGCTACGGCGAGCGCGCCATCGAGGATCTCCGCGCCCGCGCCTGGGGCCGGGTCGCCAACGCCCTGCGGGCGACGTCCGATCTCGCCGGCGCCGAGGAGGCGCTGACCACCGCCGCCCGCCACCTGAAGTCAGGCTCCGGGGAGCCGCTCGAGGAGGCCGAACACCTCTACTTCACTGCCTCGCTGCATCGTGCCAAACGCCGCCTGGACGAGGCCTTGCGCGCCATTCACCGCTCGCGGCGCATCTACCGGATGGTGGGCGACCGGCATCTCGAAGGGCGTTCCTTGATGTGCGAAGGAGCGATTCGCGACCTGCGCGGCGAGACCGAAGAGTCCTTGGCCTGTTGCCGCCTGGCTCGCCAGCAGGTGAGCCCCGACCGCGACCGCCGCCTCGCGGTGGCCGCCCACCACAACCTGGTCTGGCAGCTCATGTGCACCGGAAGGCCTCAAGAGGCGGTGCGCGAGCTCGAAGAGCTCCGGCCCGCCTACGCCGAGCTCAACGACCAGATGCTGCTGCTCAAGTTGCGCTGGATGGAGGCGCGCCTGGCCAAGGACCTCGGCCGGACGAGTGAGTCCGAACGGGCCTTCCGCGAAGCGCATGTGGGCTTCGTCGAGGCCCGGATTCCCTACGAAGCCGCCTCGGTGGCACTGGATCTCGCGGTTCTTCTCGCCGAGCAGGGAAGGAGCCGCGAGTTGAAGCTTCTCGCCGCCGAACTAGTCGCGGTCTTCCGCAGCCTCGGCGTGACGCGCGAAGCGTTCGCGGCGCTGACCATCTTCGAGCGCTTCGCCCAGGCCGAGGCCGTGACACTGTCGCTCCTCGCCAGGCTCAGCCAGTACTTCGCGCAACTCCGCAGCCAGCCTGACCTGCGATTCGATCCGAACAGTCCGTAGCGAAGTGGATCAGAGGTACGGCTCGAGCTCCGGCCAAGCGTCGGATTCGAGAGTCTTCTTCACCGAGTTCATGAAGTGATCGGCGTCGGCGCCGTCGACCAGACGGTGGTCGTAGGTGATGCCGAAGTAGGACATGACCCGAATCGCGATGGTGTCGCAGCCGTCGGCGTCGGTCATCACCATCGGGCGCTTCTCGATCGCGCCGATGCCCAGGATCGCCACTTGCGGCTGGTTGATGACCGGCGTGCCGAAGAGGCTCCCGAAGACGCCCGGATTGGTGATCGTGAACGTCCCGCCCTTCAGCTCATCCGGTCCCAGCTTCTTCGCCCGCGCGCGGTCGGCGAGGTCGTTCGCGGTCTTCGCCAGGCCGAGCAGGTTCATCTGGTCGGCGTTGCGGATGACCGGCACCAACAGCCCCCAATCGAGCGCCACCGCCATGCCGATGTTGACGTCCTTCTTGAACACCACATTGGTGCCATCGATCGACGCATTCACTTTGGGATGAGCCCGCAGCGCCGCGGCGACCGACTTGAAGATGAACGGCATATAGGAGAGCTTGGTGCCGTTCATCTTCAAGAACTTGTCCTTGGCGCGCGCCCGGATCCGGTCGACCTTGGTGAAGTCCATGTGGAACACCGTCGTGACGTGCGCCGAGGTGTCTTTCGAGTACCGCATGTGCGCCGCCGTGATCTGGCGGATCTTCGACATCGGCTCGATGCTGACTCTCTCACCGGGCTGGTAGGCCGCGACCGAGAAACCGCCGAGGCTCTTCGCCGCGGGTGCCACCGCGGCCTGGGACGGCACGGCTACCGCCGCCGCGCGTTGCGGCTTGCCCTGGGCCAGATAGTCGAGCATGTCCTGCTTGGTCACCCGGCCATGAATGCCGGAACCGGTGAACTGGGAGAGGTCGACGCCTTCCTTGGCAGCCATGCTGCGTACCAACGGGCTCGACGTCTGGCGGACGCGCTCTGCGAGCGATCCGGCAGCGGCTGCCGGAGCCGCGAGCGGAGCAGGCGCGGCAGGAGCGGCGGCGGCAGGCGCGACGGCGGCTGGCGCCGCTACCTGAGCCAGAGCCGGGGCCGCGGCGGCGACGGGCGCCGGAGCGGCCGGAGCGGAGGCGGCAGCGGAACCGGCCTCGCCGATCATCGCCACCACCTGGTTCACCGGCACCGTCTCGCCCTCCTGGTTGCGGATCTCGAGCAGCACGCCGGCCACCGGGCTGGGGATCTCGGCGTCGACCTTGTCGGTCGAGATCTCGAACAGCGGCTGGTCGCGCTCGACTGTTTCGCCGACCTTCACCAGCCAGCGGGTGATCGTCCCCTCGGCGATCGACTCGCCCATCTGCGGCATCACGACTTCGGTTGCCATTGCGCTCTCCGTTGCAGCGATCCGTCGATCCCGGTCAGGCGCGAAGCAGTTCGCGGACGCGGGCGATGAGTTTATCGGCATTCGGCAGGTAGAAGTCCTCGAGCGGCGGCGAGTACGGCACCGGCGTGTCGATGCAGCAGAGCCGCTCCACCGGCGCATCGAGGTGCCAGAAGGCTCTCTCGACCACTCGCGCCGCGACCTCACCGGCAAACGAGCCGGTCTGCGGCTCCTCGGTCAGGACGATCACCCGGCCGGTCTTCCGCGCCGTCGCGACGACCGCCTCTTCGTCGAGCGGCTTCAGGGTGCGCAGGTCGAGGACCTCGAGCTCGATCCCCTCGGCGGCCAGCCTCTCCGCCGCCTCGAGCGCGACATGCAGCATGGCGGCGTAGGTAATGACCGAAAGGTCCTTGCCCGCGCGCGCCAGCCGCGCCTTGCCGAGCGGAATCGGCGCAGCGTCGGGTCGAATCGTCCCCTTGACGCGGCGATAGAGATACTTGTGCTCGAAAAAGAGCACCGGATTGTCGTCGCGGATCGCCGAGCGGATGAGACCGTAGGCGTCCTCGACCGTCCCGGGATAGACGATCTTCAGACCGGGGGCGCGGTTGAAATAGGCCTCGGGATTCGCCGAGTGGAAGGCCGACCCGGAGACCCGCCCCCCCGAAGGCCCGCGCATCACCATGGGCACCTTCTGGCCCCAGCGATAGTGGTTGGTACCGGCGCAATTGACGATCATGTTGAAAGCGTTGGCGATGAAGTCGATGAACTGGAACTCGACCACCGGGCGCAGGCCCATCATCGCCGACCCGATCGCCGCGCCGACGAAGCCCGATTCGGCGATCGGCGTGTCGATCACGCGCTCCGGGCCGAACTCGTCGAGCAGGCCCGCCGTCAGCTTGAAAGCGCCGCCATACGCGCCGATGTCCTCGCCGATCAGGAAGACCGTCGGATCGGCCTTCATTTCGTCCCACAGACCCTGACGGATCGCGTCGAGGAACGTGATCTCGCTCATCGCGCACTCGACTGAGTGACGGCGTCGTGCCGGCCGGCGTCGGATCCGTCGATCACTCTCTCATTTCTCGGCACACCTAACCTCCAGAGACAGATGAATGCAAGCACCACTCCTGCCGTGAAGACCGCAATCGCCGAGGTCGACCTCGAGGCCAAGTCGATCACGTCAACGGACCAGAAGGCGTAAAAGGGGTTTGCGAGCGCGCTGACTTCCACTCCGATCCCAACAGCGGCCGCAGCGAAGAGAATCTTTCCCGGAGCACCCCTGGCGATCCGTCTCCACGCGAGGGCGATCGCCGGCACCAGGAGCGGGATGGCGGGGACGACCAGCCTCGGACCGAAACATGAACCGCCGCGCCAATCCACCCACGACGCAGCCAGCAGAAAGTAAAGCGTGAATCCCGCCGCGCTGCAGCCGAGAACTGTTCGTTCGAATCTGTCGGAACCCAGGAACCAGCCTATCGGTGCAAGCAGGGTCAGCGGCATGAACAGCAGCAGGCCATGCGCTCGGTCGACAAGTAGTCCCATAGATCCAGCGACCACGTCTCCGTATTGGAACCGCTGAGGAAAATCGAGCAGTCCACCACCATTGAGAAAGACGTTCCTCGCCACTACTAGCGAAAGGGCCAGCACTGGCCCGATCGCTGCCCGCAATGACGCCCGCCAACCTTGCAGAATCAGGACGCCGAACATCACGGGAGCGACCATGACCAGGGACGGCTCCCTGACCGCAATTGCAAGTCCCAAGCAAGCGCCGCCAGCGAGAACCCAGCGGCGTGAGATCAGCCAGACTCCAGCAACGACAGCGCTCCAAACGAACGGTTCGGTGAAGAAGGTCCTCGAGTAGAACCACAGCGGTGACGAGGAGAACACCAGCACCGCGACGATCAGGCCCTCTCGTGAGTTCCCTAGGAACTTACCCAGCAAGTCCGCTCCAAGAACAAGACCGATGAAGCAGGTCAAAATCGTAAGCAGCCCAAGTACTGGGTCGGGCCAAGGAACCCGCAAGACTGTTTTCGAGATCCACAGGAACGGCGCGGCGACCACTGGGAGGCCAAGTGGGTGACTGAACTGCGGTCCGTTGACCTTCTCTACCAAGTGCGCTTCAATTTCCTTTCCAGCGAAGCGCTTCCCCGCCGCGAACGATCCCTTCGCCAAGATCTCGCGATACTGGTTCGAGAGATCGAAGTCCCGATCAAAAGCCAAGGATGAAGCCATTGCGGCATAGTGAGGCTCATCTCCTCCAATCAATGTAGGTCTCGAGAGGAAGGCTGCTGCTACTAGTGCGAAAAGGAAGAAGAGTCCCGTTCGCGGCAGGAGCTTTCCGACACCGACACCTGTCCTTGGTTGAGTCATCTCACCTTCGATCAGGATTGCACGTCAGTGAAAAGCGCAGCGCGACACGTCATTGCGCTCCTTCGGCGTAGACGCCTTCCCGTGCGCGCTCAGGGGGCGGCATCGGCGAGGCGAGGGCGAAGTCGACTTCGGCGTCGAGCTCGCTGTGGAGGCGGGCGGTAATCGCGTCGAGCTCTTCCTGGGTCGCGAGCGCGCCGCCGAGCAGGTGACGCTCGAAGCGATCGATCGGGTCCTTCGCCTTCCACTGCTCGAGGAGCTCCTTCGGCACGTAGGAGGCGTCGTCGTGCTCGGCATGCCCCTTCATGCGGAACGTCTTGACCTCGAGCAGCTGCGGCCCGCCGCCGGCGCGCGCCGCCGCGAGCATCGCCCGCGTCGCTTCGTAGACCGCCAGGACGTCGTTGCCGTCGACGATGCGCGCCGGCACGCCGTAGGCGGCGGCGCGCTGTGCCAGGTCCTGGATCTTCATCTGCCGCGCGGTGGGGGTCGAATAGGCGTAGCCGTTGTGCTCGGCGACGACGACCAGCGGCACTCCCAGCACCGCCGCGACGTTCATCCCCTCGTGGAAATCGCCGGTCGACGTGCCGCCGTCGCCGATGTAGGTCATGGCGACGTAGCTCCGATGCTGGAGCTTCGAGGCGAGACCGACGCCGGCCATCACCGGCACGAGCGCCCCGAGCATCGAGATCGGCGAGATCAGGCCGCGCTTCAAGTCCCCGAAGTGCAGGTTGCAGTCCTTGCCGCCGGTGGGGCTGCGTGCCGCGCGCCATGTACTGGGTGAAGACCTCGCGCGGCGAAACGCCGCGCACCAGCATCGCGCCGAGATTGCGGATCAGCGGCGCGACGACGTCGTCCGGCCCGAGCGCGTAGGCTGTGCCGATCGACACCGCCTCCTGGCCGCGGCTGCCAGTAGAGCCCGCCCACGACCTTGCCCTGGCGGTAGAGGTTGATCAGGCGGTCCTCGACCAGGCGGTTGAGCTTGAGGAAGCGGTAGAGCTCGAGCTGCCGTTCGCGCGGCAGCGAGGTCTTCGCGAGTCTGTCCTGGGGTGCTGCGGCGTCGGGGTGAAGCGGACCCAGGCTCACGAGTGGATCGCCGGGCCGAGCGTGGCGTGGGCGGCTTCCATCACCGCCTCGGAGAGCGTCGGATGGGCGTGAATGGTGTGCATCAGCTCCTCGGTGGTCATCTCCGCCTGCAGCGCGACGCAGGCCTCGGCGATCAGGTCGGTGGCGTGCGGGCCGATGATGTGCACGCCGAGGATCTCGTCGTACTTCTTGTCGCGCACGATCTTCACGAAGCCCTGCGCCTTGCCGAGGATGCGCGCCTTGCCGCTCGCCATGAAGCTGAACTTGCCGACCCCGACGTCGTAACCGCGCTCCTTCGCCTTGGCCTCGGTCAGGCCGACACTGCCGACCTCGGGCTCGCAGTAGGTGCAGGAGGGGGTGCGGTCGTAGTTCAGCGGGTGCACCGGCATCCCCTTCATGTGCTCGACCGCGAGGATCCCCTCGGCCGAGGCGATGTGCGCCAGCCAGGGAGTCGGCACGACGTCGCCGAGGGCGTAGATGTGCGAAACGCGACGTCTGCATGACGCCGTTCACCTGCAGGTAGCCCTTCTCGGTCGTCGAGGCCGACCTCGTCGAGACCGATCTCCTCGGTCACCGGCGCGCGGCCGACCGCGACGAGCAGGATCTCGGCGTCGATCTCCGACTCCTTCTCGCCCTGCTTGAGCGACACCTTGACCCCGCCGTCGCTGGGCTCGGCTTTGGTCAACTGGGTGGCGGTCATCACCTTCATGCCGCGCTTCTTCAGCTGGCGCTCGAGCTCCTTCGAGACCTCGTCGTCCTCGATCGGCAGAATGCGCGGCAGCATCTCGACCAGCGTCACCTCGGCGCCGAACGACTGGAAGACCGAGGCGAACTCGGTGCCGACCGCGCCGGCGCCGAGGACGACGATCGACTTCGGGATGCGCTCCATCTCGAGGATGTGATCCGAGTTGAGGATCGTCGTGCCGTTCGACGGCGCCACCCGGATGTCGCGCGGCACCGAGCCGGTGGCGACCATGACGAAGCGGGTCGGTGAGCGTTCGCCTGCTGCCGTCGGCAGCCGCGACCTCGACCGAGTGCGGCCCGGCGAGCCGCCCGTGGCCCCGCACCCCTTCGACCTTGTACTTCTTGAACAGCGACTCGATGCCCGCGGCGCTCTTGTCGACGATGCCGCGCTTGTAGGCGTGGACCTTCTCGATCTCGATCGCCGGCTCCCCCACCGCGATGCCGAAGTCGCCGGCATGGCGGATCTGGTCGACGAGCTCGGCCGAGTGCAGCAGCGCCTTGGTCGGGATGCAGCCGCGGTGCGTGCAGGTGCCGCCGAACTTCGGGTCCTTCTCGACGCAGGCGACCTTCATCCCGAGCTGGCCGGCGCGGATCGCCGCGACGTAGCCGCCGGGGCCGCTGCCGACGATGACCAGGTCATAGTCGAACTGGCCCTGCGGGTTCGCCGGAGCCGGCGCAGGAGCCGGTGCGGCAGCTGACGCGAGCGGGGCCGGAACCGGAGCCGCGAGGCGCTGCCGGCGGAGACTGTGCCGGCGCAGCCGCCGGGGCGGCAGCTGCCTTCGGAGCCGGCGGCGGCGGCGCGGCGGCGGCCGGAGCTGCGCCCGCCGACTCTCCCGCCGCGCCGATCAGGCCGACGACCTTGTTCACCGCCACCGTCTCGCCAGCCGCATTGTGAATCGCCAGCAGCACCCCGGCGGCCGGCGACGGGATCTCCGCGTCCACCTTGTCGGTCGAGATCTCGAACAGCGGCTGGTCGCGCTCCACCTTCTCGCCGACACCTACCAGCCACTTGGTGATCGTCCCCTCGGCGATCGACTCGCCCATCTGCGGCATCACGACTTCGGTTGCCATTGCGACTCCCGTTGCGCCCGAAGGGCGAAGAATCTGTCTCTTTCGACCGCGAGCGCCGGTGACTCGCGTGCGCTCGACCCACGGCAGTGAGCTGCCGTCGTTGTTTTCAGTAAAGGGGGGTCGTGCCCCTCCAATCGTTCTCGTGAGGGCCCAACCGCCAGCCGACTTTACCGGAAGTGGTCGCCCAGCTTCCACGTACCCGTCCTCAGCGCAGCGGCGAACTCGCAGCGGGAGACTAGAGCGGAACCGCCGCGAATCGACCCGGCTTCTCCTCGACGATCCGCCCGAGCGGGTTCGCCGCGTCGTGCTCGAAGACGCAGAGCCAGTTCTCCGCCGCCAGCCGCGGCAGCCAGAGCGTCTTCGACTCGAGCGTCTGCAGCGGATAGAGGTCGTAGCTCATGATCCAGGGGATCGGCGCGTGCGCCGCCGTCGGCACCAGGTCGGCGAGGAAGATCGCCCGGCAGTCGCCGCTCCCCCCGCCGTCGACCGTCACGACGCACATGTCGGCGTTGTGCCCCGGCGCCTTCACCGCCCGGATTCCCGGCACGACGTCGCAGGCGTCGTCGAACAGCTCGACCCTGCCGGCGTCGATCAGCGGCTCCCAGTTCCACGGGAAGTAGCTCGCCCCGTCGCGCTCGTTCGGCCGGCGCGCATGCTCGACCTCGCCGCGATCCATGAAGTACCGGGCGTTGGGAAAGGTGGCGACCGGGGCGCCGGCAGCGTCCAGGCGCGTGTTCCAGCCGCAGTGGTCGAAATGCAGGTGCGTAAGGACGACGTGCGTCACCTGCTCGGGGGCGAAGCCGGCTGCGCGGATCGAGTCCGGCAACCGCTGCGCGCCCTCCTCGTAGGCGAAGATGCGCTGGTACTTCTCGTCCTGCTTGTCGCCGAGGCCGGTGTCGACCAGCACGAGCGCACTTGCCGGCCTCGATCAGCAGGCAGTTCGTCCCCATATCGATCCGGTTCTCTTCGTCGGCGGCCTTCGCCTTCTGCCACATCTTCTTCGGAATGACGCCGAACATCGCCCCGCCATCCAGCTTGAAGCGGCCGTCCGACACGACGTGCAGCCGGAACCGTCCCGAGGTCGATCGCAGTCATTCGCCGGAGCTTATCCAATCGCCGGCCTTTGCTAAGGTCGCCGCGTGAGCCGAGATCTCGCGCTGGTCCTCACCGGCGGCGGCGCCCGCGCCGCCTACCAGGTCGGCGTCCTGCGCTTCCTGGCCGCAAGGCGTCCACACCTTCGCGTGCCGATTCTCACCGGCGTCTCTGCCGGATCGATCAACGCCGCCTTCCTCGCCTCGCACCAGGGGAGCTTCGCCGCCGCCGCCGATCGGCTCGCAGAGATCTGGCTCGAGATGGAGCTCGACGCGCTCCTGCGCGCCGACGCGCTCTCGCTCGCCGGCAAGGTCGGCCGCTGGGGGCTGCGGCTCTCCTCCGGCGGCGCGCGCTTCGCGCCGAAAGAGGAGGGCCTCGTCGACACCGAGCCGCTGCGCCGGTTCCTCGAGCATCATCTCGGCCGGGTCGACGGCGCCCTCGAAGGGCTGGAGGCCAATCTGCGGTCGGGACGCCTCACGTCGTTCGCGCTCACCGCCATCGACTGGAGCACCGGCGAGACGGTGGATTGGGTGGCCGGCCGGCACGAGAAGCTGCGTCAAGGCGCCCTTTCGACGCACCGAGCAGGGCGCGATCACGGTCGAGCACGTCATGGCCTCGACCTCCCTGCCGATCCTCTTTCCGGCGGTGCGGCTGGCGGGCTCCTGGTACGGCGACGGCGGCGTCCGCGAGTCCGACCCGCTCTGGCCGGCGCAGGCGCTCGGGGCGGGGCGGATCCTCGCCGTCTCGACGCGCCCCGCGCCTTCGGCCGCTGCGGCGCCGATCTTCGGCCGGCGGCGCTATCCGCCGCTGGCGCAGATCCTCGGCGTGCTCTCGAACGCGATCTTCCTCGACGTGCTCGACGACGACTTCGCGCGCCTCGAGGCGCGCCGGCAGCTGCTCGAGAAGATCGCGCCGGACGAGCGCGAAGGGCAGCATCCCGTGCGCGGCATGCTGCTGCGCCCCTCCGCCGACCTCGGAGCGCTGGCCGCGCGCTACCAGCGCGAGCTGCCGCGCGCCTTCCGTTTCCTCGTCGGCGGACTGGGCACGCGCGAGGGCGAAGGCGGCGACTTCCTGTCGCTGGTGATGTTCGTCCCCGAATACCTGGAGCGGCTGATCGAGCAGGGAGAGAAGGATGCCGCCGCGCGCGGCGACGAGCTCCTCGACTTCGTCGACGGCTAGCCCGCCGCTAAGCGACGGCTTCGCCCGCCGCGCGGCGGACGACGAACACCGACGCCGGAGGGAGGTTGATCCAGGTCATGCCTTCACGGTGTGACTCGAGACCCATTTCGGCCAACAGGCCCCGCGCCGCCGGAAAGAACAGCGAGTAGGTGAACTGCACGATGTGGCCCTCGGGCTTGAGCAGCGCGAGCATCGCCTCGAGCAGGCGTTGCTGCTCCTCGCGCGGCCGGGTGAGCATGCCCAGGCCCGAGACCACGACGTCGGCGGTGCCGGGCGGGACGCGCGAGCCGGCGAGGAGCGCGGCCGCGTGCGTAGCATCGCCCTCGATTACCTGGATGCCGGGAAAGCGCCGGCGCAGAAGCTCGCAGAACGCCGGAACCGCCTCGACGACGACCAGGTTGGGGATACCCTTCGCCACCAGCGCGTCGGTGAGCGCCCCCGTGCCGCCGCCGAGCTCGACGACCGACTGGGCCCTTCCGACCGCCGCCGCCACCGCCTCCGCCAGCCGCTTGCTGCTCGGACTGACCGCGGCGACCGACATCGGCTTGCGCAGCCACTCACGGTAGAAGTGCGCCGTCGCCTCTTTCTCGTCGCGCTCCGACTGGATCGGGCGGTGCGAGCGCGATGCGGGAGGCTTGGGCATGCTGCGATTCTACGGGAACTTTACCCGGCGTGACCCCACCGGCGGGCGCGAAGCCGCCCGAGGGCGCAGGATCCAAAGAAATCGGGCGCTTCAGCCGCAGGTCGGGCAGGGCGAACAGCCGGCATCGAAGAGGATCCGCCAGCTGCCGTCGGCCTGGCGCTGCCAGATCGAGTTGTAGAGGCCTCGGATCTCGACCTCTTTGCCCTCTTTGTCCTTGGTCCGGATCACCCACGGGCCGCGCGAGAGGCCGAGGTTGCCGTCGGCAGAGAGCTCGACCACCTCGGGGTGCCACTCGAAGTACGGTCGCCCGGGGCCGAAGTAGCCTTTCCACGATTCGACGACCGCAGTCTTGCCGCGGGTCACGGTCTTCCCGCTGACAAAGACCGCCCCCTCGTCGAGGAACCCGGCGAAAAGGTCCGGCCTCGAGTCCATCACCGTCTTCGCGAACGCGACCTCCGCCGCCCGCACCTGCTCCACCCGCGCCGCGCGGTCGGCGCCGGCATCGGCGAACGCAGCCCAGGTCATCAACACGCCAACGCCGCCAATACCCCTTTACCAGCAAGCCTCCGTCGGATCATTCATCCCCCTCGAGCAAAAGGCAAAAGATCGGAGGCCAACTTCGCGTCTTTCTCAACTGAGTACGAGCTCGACTCTGAGGAGTTGCTGATGACCAGTGCTCATGACCATGGTGATATCATGCTGACCATGAAGACGATCGCCGCCGGAGAGTTCAAGGCCAAGTGCCTGCAGATCATGGATGAGGTCCAGTCGGGGGGAGGGTCGGTCATCATCACCAAGCGCGGGCGAGCGGTGGCCAAGCTCGTGCCCATGGATTCCAATCCGCGGAGTTTGCTGGGTTACATGGAAGGAAAGATGGAGATCGTCGGCGACCTCTCTGAGTCGCCGTGGGACGAGGTAGGTGGCGCGGATTCGGTGCTCGAGAAGTGGGATCGACTGAACAAATGATCTTGCTCGATACGCAGGCCTGGCTGCATTTCGGCCGAGCACCAAAGCTCCTCTCACGGCGCGCTAGCTCCGCCATTCTTCGCCATGAACGGTCCGGCGGCCTGAGCATCGCGGTTATCTCGGTCTGGGAAGCCGTCTGGCTCTATCGCAGAGGAAAGATTCGGTCTTCCGGTCCGCTCCGGTCCTGGCTAGCAGACCTTGTCGAGCCGGCGTCCCTGAAGATCCTACCGCTCTCGGCGGAGATCTGCCTCGCTGCTGCGGAGCTTCCTGCGACGTTTCCTTCCGACCCCGCTGACCGCCTGATCACAGCGACAGCGATCGTGCTGCGCTGTCCGCTGGTGACCGCCGACGAGCGCATCCGCGCTGCGAAGGTCGTCGAGACGATCTGGTAGAGGGCGTCGCGCCCCTCAGGCGACGGTGACTTCCGGGCAGAGGTAGACGTCCTGGATGGCGTTCGAGCAGGGCGACGCCCTCCTGCGCGCGGGCGCTGGAAGGCCTTGCGGCCGGAGATCAGGCCCATGCCGCCGCCGCGCTTGTTGATCACCGCGGTGCGCACCGCCTCGGCGAGATCGCTCTCCCCCGCCGAGGCGCCGCCGGAGTTGATCAGGCCGATCTTGCCCATGTAGCAGTTCGCCACCTGCCAGCGCACGTAGTCGACCGGATGGTCGGCGACCAGCTCGCCATAGACCTTCTTGTGCGTCTTGCCGAAGCCCTTGCAGGAGTTGTAGCCGCCGTTCAGGGTCGGCAGCTTCTGCTTGATGATGTCGGCGCCGAGCGTCACGCCCAGGTGGTTCGCCTGCGCGGTCAGGTCGGCGGAGGTGTGGTGGTCGACGCCTCCTTCGCGAAGGCGGGGTTGCGCAGGTAGCACCAGAGGATCGTCGCCATGCCCATCTCGTGCGCCGCGGCGAAGGCCTCGCCCGACCTCCTCGATCTCGCGGTCGGCGTCGTCCGAGCCGAAGTAGATCGTCGCGCCGACCGCCGCGCAGCCCATGTCCCAGCCCTGCTCGACGCGGGCGAACATCGTCTGGCGCGCGCCGTTGGGATAGGTCAGCAGCTGGTTGTGGTTGATCTTCAGGATGAACGGGATCCTGTGCGCGTACTTGCGCGCCACCAGTCCGAGCCCGCCGAGCGTGCAGGCGACCGCGTTGCAGCCGCCTTCGATCGCCAGCTCGACGATCTTCTGCGGGTCGAAGTAGTCCGGATTCGGCGCGAAGGAGGCCGCGGCCGAGTGCTCGATCCCCTGGTCGACCGGCAGGATCGAGACGTAGCCGGTCCTCGCCAGCCGGCCGGTCGCGTGGATGCGCTCGCAGGTTGACCATCACCTGGGGATTGCGGTCCGAGCCGCCGAAGCTCGCTGCGACATGGTCCGGCCGCGGGGATGCGGATGCTCTCCTTCGGGACGCCCTTGCAGACGGACGACAGGAGGCTCTCGGCGTCGGCGCCGAGCTGCGACTGGATGCGATCGATCGTGCTCATCTCGGTTCCCTTCTCCTGTCTGGGAGTGCCTGAAAGTATTCCACAACTCGGCCGGGTCTGGCCTGGACGCCGCGCTCCGCCCGCGCCGCCGGCGCACGGCGACCGCGGCGGCGGCGGCGCGCTCGACCGCCGCGAGATCGGCGCGCAGCTGCCGCGAGGGCCTCGTCCGGCGCCTGCGCTCGCCGGCGAAGCTCTCGCGCAGGTAGAGGCCGACAGGCGTGCGGCCGCCGGCGCGGCGCTCGGGCAAGCCGGCGGCGGGTGAAGTCGGCGAGCGCGAGCGGTCCGAGCCAGGGCGGCAGCCGCAGGCCGGCGCCGGCGAGCGTGGCGCGCAGGGCGAGGTAGGCGCGCGGTGGCGTTCCACGCCTTCCGGCGCCGCCGGAGCAGGACGCACGGCGCGGCCGACGAGCAACGCGAAGGCCGACCGACCGGCAGACCCGCAAGCGCGCCAGAACGGTCCGAGCGCCCGCCGCGGCGCCGGCCGCGGCTCCGGGCCTGCCGGCGACGGCAACCGCCTCCCGGCGCGGCGCCGGGGCGGCGTGTCGCGCCGGCAGAGCGTGCGCAGCAGCCGGTCCCAGAGCGATGCGCAGACGCGCCGACAGATGCCGACCTGGTCGTCGAAGTCGAACGAGATCACGTAGCGGTCCCAGCGGAAGACCACGAACTCCCACGCCTGCGCGCACCGAGCCGAGGAGACTCTCCGGCGTCGCGGTCGGCCGGCCGGCGGGCGGCGTCGGATCGAAGACCTGCCAGCCGCGTCCCGGGAGGTAGCCCTCGACCCAGGCGTGGGCGTTGGACTGCCGCACCACCCAGGCGCGCTCCCACGAGCGTACTCGGCGCCGTAGAACCCGGTGACCAGGCGCGCCGGGATCCCCTGCGCGCGCAGCAGCAGCACCATCGCCGAGGCGAAGTACTCGCAGTGCCCGCGCCGGGCCTCGAACGAGGAAGTACTCGATCGGCCGACTCGCCGCCCCTGCCGATGAACTCGGCCGTATAGCGTAGTTCGGACAGCAGGTCGCGCCTCGATCCGGCGGGCGCGCTCCGCCGGCGTGCCGTCGCCCGCCCACTCCGCGGCGAGCGCGGCGATCGGCGGCGGTGACCCCCGCCAGGTCGAGCGCCGGATCGGCCCTCCGGCCGCGGACGGCCGCCCCGCGCTCGCTCGACCGGCGGATCGGCGAGCGAACCTCGAGCTCCCAGCGCACCGGTACTCGAGGACCTCGCCCGGCATCCCCTTGAGAAAGAGCGCGCCGCCGCGGTCGAGATCGAGCACCGCGCATCTCGAGATCGACCGCCAGCGTCTCCATGGGCACGGTCAGGCTGGTCGACCGCAGCGGCTCGAGGGAGATCTGCGACCGCAGCGGTCGGCGTGCGCCTCGGCGAGGCCGGAAGCAGACCCTTCGCGGGGACTGCGCCGCAGCGTGCGGCTGCCGCGCGCTGCGGCGCCAGGTCCGCCCCTGCCAGACGATCGTAGGTCGCCGCCTTGAACCGCATCGCTCCCGGCGGCGGGGGGCTGCCGGAGAGCTCGAGGCGCATGGCGATCTGCCGGTTGTCCGCGGATCCGGCCGATGAGGTCGAGGCTCATCGCGTCGGAGAAGCCGGCGCGTCGGTCCAGCGGTCCGGCCGCCCCCGCCGCGGCGGCCAGGATGTAGGGGCGTCGCACCCGCGGCAGGAGCGCGAAGAGCGGCACCGCGACGAGCAGCGTCGCCGCCACCGCGCCGACCAGGAAGCGCCGCACCGGCAGACCGCGGAGGCTCGAGCGTCGCGATGGCCGAAGCTCGGTGAGGACGTGCAGGTAGACGAAGCGCACCATCAGCACGACGGTGAGGGCGACGAAGGCGACGAGATAGAGGACGACCGACGGATGGACGCTGGTCGCCATCGCGGCGAGGAAGAGGAAGAAGATGCCGATCCAGGTCTGCCATTCTGTTCGCCTCCGCGCAGCGACCAGAGCTTGGCGGCGACCCCGAAGAGCGCCAGGTGCAGCACCGGCCGCAGCATCTGGATCCGGCCGGTGGCCGCGATGTCGAGCACCAGCAGCGGCAGGTAGGCGAGACCGAGGAGGTTCAGCGCCCGGTTCGAGAGCCAGCGCTCAGGCTGCTCCGGACCGTCCGCCCCGCGCGCCGCGCGCACCAGCAAGGCGACGACGCCGGCCTCGAACAGGGCGAGCGCCGGCCATTCGAGCATCTGGTTGAACGGCAGCGGCAGCGGCGCGAGGAGCGCCGCGAGGCCGAGCAGCAGCCGTTTCTCGCGCGCGAAGGTCATGGACAGGCGCCTGGATCGCGCGCGTCTTTCACGCGCGGGCGTCTTCCAGAGCGCGCGTATCTCACGCGCGTCCGCGGCGAAGGCGATCCGCAGGGAGCGCGCCCGGGTCGGACGACGCAGCTCGGTGCGCTGGCGCGGCCGCGGCTCGACCAGCGCCAGGCTCTCGCAGGATCGCCTGCCGGTGACGCGCCCCGACACCGAACGGCAGGGTGCCGTCGCGCGTCACCAGCTCGACCTCGTAGCCGCGCGCCAGATGGTCGACCGCCGCGGTCGCCGCCTCGCTCACCAGGTGCTCGAAGCGGCTGTTCGGCCGCCGCATCGCCGAGGCGGCCGGTGGCGTTGTCGAAGACGATCGAGAGCCGACGGCTCTCCTCGCTCTCGCGCTCCATGAAGACCAGGGCGCCGGTCTGCGCCGATCTTCTTCCAGTGGATGCCGCGCGGGTCGTCGCCGCTGCGATAGCCGCGCAGCGCGTGCAGCTCGTGCCCCCAGCCCGGCGCGCGGCGCCGACTCGTCGCCGGCCAGGCCGGTCGGCTCGACCTCGAGCGCCGCCCGCGGCGAAGAGCTCGGGGAAGACCAGCAGGTCGAGCTCCAGAGGGATGCGCATGCCCTTGCGGAAGAGACCGAGGGGAAAGAGCGACGAGAAGTGCGCGAACTCGATGCGATGCCGGCCGCGCCGCGGCAAGAGCAGCTCGAGCTGCCGCGCGCGCGCTTGCCGGCGGGCAGGTGCGGCACCAGCCGCGCGGCGCCCTGGCCGTGACCGAGAAGAGCAGCAGCCAGCGCGGCCACCGCCGGCCTTGCGTTGGTGATCGTGAACGGCAAGTCGAAGGGTCGGCGGGCGAAGAGGTCGCCCGGCGACTCGACTCGCCACCGCCAGGCGCTGCAGGTTCATGCGCGAAACGACGCCGGACACCACCAGCATGGCGAGCATGCAGGCGAGCACCAGGTAGAGCGCGTTGTTGCCGGTGTTGGTCGCCGCCGCCGCGACGACCACGGCGAGCAGCACGAACCAGAGGCCGACCTTGGTGATGCGGATCCCCTCGGGTCGTCCGCGACGGGCGCGGCGGCGCCCGGAGTGCCCGCCAGTCGCCGGCCAGACGGCCGCCGGCGGCGTCCGACAGGGCGGCTCGGGATCTCCAGCGCGGAGCCATCCGCCGCGCTCAGATCGGCAGGCGGCGTGCCGTGGATCAGGACTTCGACGGCGCGGCGGGCAGCTTCGAGTCCGCTCGAGCCGCGGCGCAGCACGACGCGGTGCGCCGAGGACCGCTGGCGCCAGCCGCTGCACGTCGTCGGGCACCGCGAAGTCGCGGCCCTCGAAGAGCGCCAACGCCTGCGCCGCGCGGTAGAGGCCGAGCGCACCGCGGGTCGAGACGCCGAGCTGGAACTCCTCGCTCCTGCGAGTCGCCTCGGCGAGCCCGAGGATGTAGTCGGCGAGCTTCTCGGCGACTCTGACCTGCTGCACCCGCTGCTGCAGATTCCGCGCACCTCCTCGGCGGAGACCACGACCGGCAGGTCCTCGAGCTCGCGCTCGACGCCGCCGGAGAGCAGCAGCTCGCGCTCCGCGGCACGCGCCGGATAGCCGAGGCGCAGCGACATCTCGAAGCGGTCGAGCTGCGACTCGGGAAGCGGGAAGGTCCCCAGGTACTCGTGCGGGTTCTGGGTCGCGAGGACGAGGAACGGATCGGGCAGTGGCAGGCGCTGACGCTCGATCGAGACCTTGCGCTCGCTCATCGCCTCGAGCAGCGCCGACTGGGTCTTGGGCGTCGCCCGGTTGATCTCGTCGGCGAGCACGATGTTGGCGAACAGCGGTCCCGGCACGAACTCGAAGCGCTCCTGGCGCTGCTGGAAGACCGAGACGCCGAGGATGTCCGACGGCAGGAGGTCGCTGGTGAACTGGATGCGCTGGAACTCGAGGCCGAGGGAGCGGGCGAGGGCCTGCGCCAGCGTGGTCTTGCCGACCCCCGGCACGTCCTCGATCAGCATGTGGCCGCGCGCCAGGAGGCAGACGATCGCCATTCGCACCGCTTCGGTATTACCCTTGTAGACGCGCGACGACGTTCGCCTCGAGGCGCGCGAGCGGACCGCTCGCGGCGGCACCCTCTACGCCGGCGTGAATTCGCGAGTCGGAGCCGAGGAGGGTCACCGGAAGAGATTGTAACGGACGATAGCCCACAGCGCCGCGAAGCCGTCCCGCCAGCCGATCTTCTTGCCCTCGGCATAGGTGCGGCCGTGGTAGGAGATCGGCACCTCGTAGATCCGCGCCCGCAGGCGCGAGAAGCGCGCCGTCAACTCGGGCTCGATGCCGAAACGGTTCGACTTCAGGGTCGACGCCGGCGAGCAGGCTCCGGCGAAAGAGCTTGTAGCAGGTCTCCATGTCGGAGAGATTCAGGTCCGAGAACATGTTGGAGACCGTGGTGAGGACCTGGTTGCCGAGAAAGTGCCAGTAGAAGAGCACGCGATGCGGACCGCCCGAGAAGCGCGAGCCGTAGACCACGTCGGCGCCGTCCTCGAGCACCGGCTGCAGCAGCTTCGGTAGTCGCGCGGGTCGTACTCGAGGTCGGCGTCCTGCACGACGATCCACTCGCCCGTCGCCTCGGCGAAACCGCGCCGCAGCGCCGCCCCCTTGCCCTGGTTCTTCGGCTGCTCGAAGAACCGCAGCGGCGGCTCCGCCGGTGATCGACCGGCGACCAGCTGGCGCAGAAGGTCGCGCGTGCCGTCGGTCGAGCCGTCGTCGACGACCACGATCTCGAGCCCGACTCCCGGCGGCAAGGGCGCCGCCGCCACCCGCCGCAGCAGCTCCGCGATCGTCTGGCGCCTCGTTGAAGGCCGGGAATCACCACCGAGAGAATGCGCGTCATCGCGGGGGAGCCTATCGCGCCGGGACGGGCGATTTTCATTGACAATCGGACTGGGAGGCCTTACCTTAACGGCCCGGTCCTGAAATTGCATCCGGAGTCCCTGCACATGCCCACCTGCTCACGCCTCACCCCGTCCGGAGCCCTCTTCCTCGCCCTGACGTTGGGCGCAATCACGGCGGCGGAAGCCACCACGCGTCAAACTGGTGAACGACTTCCGGCTGGTCGATCAGGCGCGGATCGTCCTCGTCGCCCGGGTCGCCGGAACGATTCCGGCGCCGGAGCTCGACCGGCCGGTGACCGACTATCTGATGACGGTCGAACGCGTGCTCAAGGGGTCGGTGGGCGAAAGCAGCATCCTGGTGCGCGTCCCCGGCGGGCGTGCCGCCAACGGCATGGAGCTCAAGATCTGGGGAGCGCCGACGTTCGTCGAGGGCGAGCGCGCCCTGCTCTTCCTCGGTCGCCATGCCGATGGCACCTACCGGATCCTCCATCTGATGCTCGGCGCCTTCCGCGAAGCGCGCATGGCACGGCCATGCCGTGGCCTATCGCGACCTCTCCGAAGTGGACATCCTGGACGGCGCCGAGGCGCTCGCCGAACGAGACCCGCAAGGTGCGCGACTTCGATCTCTTCGCCGACTGGATCGCCGACCGGGCCGCCTCCCGTCTGCAGGTGCCGAACTACTATCGCTTTCTCCCTGGCAACAGCCAGAACTCTCTCCTGCCGATGTTCACCCTGCTTCGGCGAGGGAGGGCGCAACTCCCGCTGGTTCGAGTTCGACTCCGGCGGCCAGGTGGCCTGGACGGATCGATCCCGATCCGCTCGCCGGTTTCTGCGGCAGCACCGCGGACGGGTTCCGCAACGCACTCGCCGCCTGGAACGCCGAATCGCATACGCCGATCCGCCTCGTCCTCGACGGCACCTCGGGCCTGACCGCCGGCTTCACTACTTTCGACAGGCAGAATGTGCTGCTCTTCGAAGATCCGAACGGCGACATCGAAGACGACTTCAGCTGCTCGACGGGCGGCACGCTCGCCATCGGCGGACCCTGGTTCGACCCCGACGTCACCGGCCGCTTCAACGGCCAGACCTTCATCCGGATCCAGGGCGCCGATATCGTCCTCAACGACGGCATCGGCTGCCTCTTCGAGCGCTCCGCCAACCCGGGCAAGGCCTTCGAAGAGCTCATCGGGCACGAGACCGGGCACACGCTCGGCCTCGGGCATGCGAGCGAGAACGCGGGTGAAACCAACCAGACGCTGCGCGACGCCCTGATGTACTTCCGCATCCACAACGACGGCCGCGGCGCCCGCTTGGCGAGCGACGACATCGCCGGGCTGCGCACGCTCTACGACCGGACGTTCAGCGGCGGCGGCGGCGGCGGCGGCACCGGCGGCTGCCCGGCGGGTACCCTCTGCCTCGTCGGCGGCAGGTTCCAGGTCTCGGCCACCTGGAGCAACCAGTTCGACGGCCGCAGCGGCACGGCCGGTGCGATCAAGAACACCGACGTCGCCGGCTTCCTCTACTTCACCGATCCGGGCAACATCGAGCTCATCGTCAAGGTGCTCGACTTCGGCGACCGCGTGCTCTTCTTCTACGGCCAGCTGACCAATCTGCGCTTCACCATCAGCGTGCTCGACACCACTACCGGGGTCACCAAGACCTACCAGAACACCGCCGGCGAATGCGGCGGCCTCGACAACAATCTCGCGACCTCGAGCCTGGTGTTCGAAACCGGCCCCAGGGACGCCGAGGCAGGAATTCTGCGGAATGGCAGCCTGCCAGAGCACCGCCAACGCGGTCTGCCTGGTGAACGGCCGCTTCCGGCTGGAGCTCGACTGGCGCGAACCAGTTCGACTCGACGAGCGGCCGCGGCGTCGGCAAGAAGCTCTCCGACCTGACCGCCGCCTTCTCGTTCACCGACCCGGCGAACCTCGAGGTGCTGGTGAAGACGCTGGACTTCGGAGACCGAGTCTTGGTGCTCTACGGCACGCTCTCGAACCTCGCCTACACGCTGCGGATCACCGAGACCACGACCGGACGGGTGAAGACCTACGTCAACGCGGCCGGGAACTACTGCGGCGGGCTCGACAACAACGCCTTCTGAGCCCTCTGCGCGCTGCCGCGCCGCGCCCGGGCGAGCCGCACAGCGAGCACGAGCGCCAGCGCCGCGACCAGGAAGCAGCCGCGCGTCCACTCGAGCAGGGCGTGCGAGCCGTAGTGCTCGAAGGCGAAGTCGGGGAACCGCGGCCCCTCCCGAGGCTGCCCGGCCTCACCGAGCGCACTTCGCCCCAGGAGCTTCGCAGACGTCGTGACAGCGGCCTGCGGCAGCCAGCTCGAGAGCCTGCAGCAGGGGCGAGTCCCGCAGCCGCCAGCCGCGCCTGCGCGAAGCTCGGTCCTCGACAAGGTGAGCGGCGCGTCGAGATCGCTGAACGGCACCAGCAACGGAGCCATCGATACGACGAGGCTGGCGGCGACCAGCAGGACGATCGCCGCCCGCCAGCCGCTCCCCCGCCGCCAAAGGGCAGAAGGTCTCCGCCGCGGGCAGGATCCACAGCGGCAGCAGCGGCACCAGGAAACGCGGCCCCCAGCTGCCGCCGCCGAACCACTGGTAGTAGCGCGAGATCAGCAGCAGCCAGAGCGCGCTCGCCGCGAGAATCGCCAGCGCGCAGGCGCGATCCCGCCGCCAGAAGGCCCGCGCGCCGAGCAGCGAAAGAAACAGCACCGGGCAGTACCAGAGGATCCCCTTTCGCCGGTGAGGCCAGCAGCCCGGCGAAGCCGACGGCGAACGCGGCCGTGAAGTTGCCCGCCTCTTTGCCATAGCCGGTTTCGAAGACGCTGCCGAAGCGGCTCCAGTTGTATGCGGCGATCGCGCCCAGCCAGGCGAAGAAGAAAAGGCTCCAGTAAAGGGTGTGGGCGACGAGTCCGCGGTGGCGCGAGCGGCGCCAGCCGAGGACGGCTACCCAGAAAAACAACGGCAGGACGACGACGACGTGCGCGACCTTCGTCGCCACCGCCAGCCCGGCGGCGAACCCGGAGATCGCGAGCCACCAGCGACCCGCAACCACCCCCTTTACCGAGCCTTTGCCTTTCGCTTTGAGCAGTCCGAGCAGGCGACCGCCAGGCAAAGTGCCGAGAGCGGTTCCGACAGGAAAGTGCTGGCGTAGTGCGCCAGCAGAGTCGTCGCTCCCAGGCAGAAGGCGGTGGCGAGGGCGACGAGCAGCGGAAAGCCGAGCTCGACCGCGAGCAGGAAGGTGACGGCGACGGTCGCTCCGCCGGTGGCGGCGTTGGCGAGGCCGGTGCCGAAGATCGTCGGACCGGTGCGCAGATTGCCGAAGCCGTCGCCGTCTCGGGGAGCTCCAGACGGTCGAAGAGGCGGTGGCTCGCGCCATAGAACGGCAGCGCGACGAGCGAGGGCCAAGGCCGTACTTGGCGTAGCGCCGGCCTTCGACGACCCTGGGCAGCGTGCGCGACGTCCTGGCGTCGGCGCGAGCGAGGTGACCGCGACCTCTCCGCGCTCCCAGATCGCCTCGGTCACCTGGTACATCAGGATGTCGTCGCCGAAGACGAAGACGCCGCGGCTCGGTGCCGGCGTAGAACGCCGAGAACGCCAGCCCGAGCAGCAGGGCGACCAGGGCGACGGGGCTGGAGCGGTGGGAAGTCATGGGGTTCGTCGCTGGGGTCGTCGCCGGGCCGAGGGTCGGCCAGGTGGGGCGCAGATCCTTGCACAGGCGGATCGGGGTCGGGTCGGGTATCATCCCGCCGACCATGCCGCTGCCCTTCGCCCCGCCCGCCACGATCCCGGCAGGCGGGCGCGGGCGACGCCTACCGGCCCGGAGGTGGACGGCCTGCGCGCCGTCGCGGTTCTGGCGGTCCTCTTCTTCCACGCCGGCGTCCCGGGCTTTCGCGGCGGCTTCGTCGGCGTCGACGTCTTCTTCGTCATCAGCGGCTACCTGATCACCCGCCTGATCCTCGGCGAGCTCGACGGCGGCCGCTTCCGCTTCGCCCGCTTCTATGGCCGGCGCGCGCGCCGGCTGTTTCCGGCGATGTTCGCGACCCTGGCCGCGACCTTCGTCGCCAGCCTGTTCGTACTCTCGCCGAGCCACCTCGAGGAGCTCAGCTCTCTCGCTGATCCACACGCTGCTCTCGGTCTCGAACGTCCTCTTCTGGAGCCTGGCGGGATACTTCGACACCGCCTCGGAGGTGAAGCCGCTCCTCCATACCTGGTCGCTCGGCGTCGAGGAGCAGTTCTACCTGCTCTGGCCGATCTCGGTCTTTCTCGCCTATCGGCTGGCGGCGCCGCCGCGGCGTGCTGGCACTCATCGCGGTAGTCGGCGTCGCGAGCCTGGTCGGCGGCGGAGATACGCCGCCGGCAGGAGCCCGGACGCGGCCTTCTTCCTGACGCCGTTCCGCATGTGCGAACTGGCGCTCGGCGGGCTCTGTCTCTGGCTCGAGCGCTCCCCTGCGAACCCGCACCTGGCAGCCGCGAAGGGCTCACCCTGCTCGGCCTCGCCCTGATCGGCTACGCCGTGGTCGAGCTCAGCCCCGGGCATCGCTTCCCCGGGCTCGCCGCCATGGTGCCCTGCGCCGGGGCGGCCCTGGTCATCGTCGCCGGCCGCGGCCGGATCGCCGGCGCGCTGCTCGCCAACCGCCTGGCGGTGGGCATCGGCCTGATCTCCTACTCGCTCTACCTCGTGCACTGGCCGCTCTTCGTGCTCTGCGCGCTACGGCCGCACGCGGCGAGTCGACGCCGGCCGAGAGGGCGGCCCTCATCGCCTGCTCGCCATCCTGCTGGCGACGGCGATGTACTTCCTGGTCGAACAGCCCTTCCGCCGCCGGCGGGCCGACGGCAAGCGGCTCTCCGATGCGGCCTTCGGGCTGGCCTGCGCCGGCCTCGCCTGCTCGCTCATCCTGCCCGCGGTCTCCGCAATGGCGGCCCGCGGCTGGCCGGAACGGCTGCCGCCGAGTCTGCGCGCCGCGGCCGCCGGGCTCGAAGCGATGAAGAGGCGCCATTTCGCCGACGCCGACGCCCAGGACCGGCTGCCGTTTCCGGCGCCGGGGATGCGCAACGCCGTCATCGTCGGCGACAGCCACGGCGCCGACCTCCTCACCGCGCTGATGCGCGCCCGGTCGCAGGTGAACTACCGCTTCATCCACATCTTCTGGAACTGTCAGCCGATCCTCGGCGAGCGGCCGCTACGGTGAAGGCACGCCGATTCCGTCGCGGGAGATCGCCGAAGAGTGCCGTCGCCAGGCCGAGGTGCTGCGGGACAATCCCGCTGCTCGAAGCCGCCGACCTCATCCTCATCGCCAGCTCCTGGATCGACTACGGCATGGACGGCCTGCCCGGCACGATCGACTACCTGCAGTCGCGCTACCGCGCCCGGGTGGTGATCGTCGGCGGGCGCTTCGCCTTCACCGAGCTCTCCGCCCTGCTCACCCAGGCCGAGACCTTCGAGGAGGCCAACGAACGCTTCGACGCCGCCAAGGGCAAGTACGGAATGAAACAGGAGATCGCCCGGCTCACGTCGATCGCCGAGCGCGCAGGAGGTGGACGTTCATCGACCTGCGCCCGTTCACCTGCGACTCGATCCGCCGCGGCTGGTACTGCCCGCTCTTCCTCGAAGGCGGCGAGCTCCTCTACTGGGACTCCAACCACTGGACCGAAGCCGGCGCAAGGCGCGTCGGCTGGAAGCCTCCGCGACAGTGGCCAGTTCGACTATCTGTTCTGAGCGGCGATCGCCTCGAGAGGCTTGCTAGGTGCCCAACCGCCTGAAGGTCACCGAGTCCTCCGTGTTGAAGGTCGTCACGCGTTCTCCCGTCGCCGGATCGAAGGCCGCGACGCTGGCGCTAACCGAGCCGCTGCCAGTGTCGTCCGCGAACACGACGTGCAGCGAGCTCCAGGTCGCGGTGGGACAGAGAGAAAGATGCCGGTCCCCGACACAGACGGCCGTTTGACCGTCGCAGACGTAGCCGAAGGGGAAGCAGCGATACGACTCCATCATGACCGCGCTGCCGGCGGTGTGTCCGGAGAGCGCGCAGCTACCCAGGCCTGGGTAGGCCACGTTGCCGTAGATCTCGCCGCTCCCTTCCCCGCGCCGGATCTCCACTCTGAGCGTCTGGCTGAACGCGAAGTTGCATTCCGGCACAGCGACGGACTGCGTCGCTACCCAGTTTCCGAGCATCGTGCTATTGCGCGCACTCGTCGGCGAACCCTCGTCGCATCCAGAGAGCGCAAGCAGGAGAAGCAGCAGGGAGCAGGCTCGAAGAGTCGCGATCCGGGCGAACATTGTCCACCTCCTCCAATGGGCCAGCGCCGCAATGCCCGGTGTCCGCGGAAGGCGCAGAAACAGCCGCGACGCAACGGACCCTCTTCAAGGTACGCCCGAGCCCGACCGGAACGGCCACCCCGGCGGGTGGGTGATCTCGAGGACGCTCCCCCGCCGGCCTCAGGACCGCTCGACAGCCGCGCTGGCGGCGGCGCGCGGTGCCAATCAGTTCACAGCCACGAAGCCCGGTCCCTGCTAACTTCCTGGCCCTGAAACCCATGATCACCGACCCGCGGCGGACTCGAATCCGCACCCCCTTTACCGGTCTTTTCGCGCTCGGCCTCCTGGTGACGCTTCCCCTCGCGGCGCAGCAGACCGTCGGCGGATGCCAGGTGCTGCCGATCGAGAACATCTGGAACACGCCGGTCGCGAGCCTGCCGGTCGCCGGCAACTCGACCGCGGTCGTGACCCACATCGGCCTGACCGACACGATGCACCCCGACTTCGGCACGGTCTGGGAGGGGGCGCCGATCGGCATCCCCTACGTCGTCGTGCCGAACGCGCAGGCGATGCTGCCGATCGACTTCGTTTCGCTCGACGGCTGGCCCGAGCGAGAGCGACGCCGGGCCCTACCCGATTCCGCCCGATCCGCCGATCGAGGGCGGCGACACCCCGACCAACCAGGGCGACCGCCACATCCTCGTCGTCCGCCAGGGGGCCTGCATCCTCTACGAGCTCTACCACTCGTGGAAGGAGGGGGACTCGAACGGCGAGTTCATCTGTGCGGTCCCGGGTGCAACACCCGGCTGGTGCGGACTCTCGGGCGCGGTTTACGACCTCGCGTCGAACGCCCTGCGCCCCGACAGCTGGACCTCCGCCGACGCCGCCGGCCTGCCGATCTTCCCCGGCCTGGTGCGCTACGACGAGGTCGAGACCGGCGAGATCCGCCACGCGCTGCGCTTCACCGTCGACATCTCCCGCACGAGCTGGGTCTGGCCGGCACGGCACGAGTCCGGCTCGACCGCCAACGTCAACGCCCCGCCGATGGGCCTGCGCCTGCGGATGAAGGCCGGCTACGACCTTCCGGGGGCGACGCCGCGCGTGCGCACGATTCTCGCGGCGCTCAAGAAATACGGCATGATGGTCGCCGACAACGGCACCGACTGGTACCTCTCCGGCGTGCCCGACCCGCGCTGGGACGACGACGAGCTCAGCGTGATCAACGACATCCCCGGCAGCGCCTTCGAGGTGGTGGACGTCTCGAGCCTGCAGCTCGCGGCGGACTCCGGCGCCACGCCGCACCTCTGGAGCGACGGCTTCGACGCCGGCTCGACCGCACACTGGTCGGCCACTTTGCCCTGACACCGCCCTGCCTGGCTCTCAGCGAACCGATTCTGAAACCTCCTCAGGGCACGACGGCCGACCAGAAGACCGGCGACGGCGCGACGAAGCCCCCGGCCTCGAAACCGTCGCAATAGACGCAACCCTTCAAGACAGTGACGGCACCGAGATTCGCATGCCCGAAGCCGTCGTCCTCGTCGGGGGCGGCGATGGCGAGGTCCTGGTGAAGATCGCCGGCGAAATCGCCGAACGCCAGCACGCGGCCGAAGCGGTCGACCGCTTCGGAAACGTCGGGAACGGCCGGGCTGTCCTGCTGCCAGAGCCGTGCGAGGCCGAACGTCGTCGGCCCGCTCGCCGAGCCGGGAAAGACCGAGACCAGGCCGGCCTCAACCTGGCCAGAAGCGGTCTTCCACGGGCTGCCGACGGCGAGCTCGAGGAGACCGTCGTGATCGGCATCGCCGGCCGCGAGCCCCAGGCCGAAATTGTCGCCATCGGCGACCGTGGTGCTCATGCCGGCCGAGCCTTCGGTCCAGTAGTGTGCGCCGCCGAGATCGAGACCACTGGCGGAGCCAAGTACGACGTAGACCGCACCGGCGTCGACGAACTCGCTGCCCTCCGCGCCGACGTCCTCGCCCGGGGTTCCGATCACCAGGTCGCAGTAGCCATCGTTGTTGAGATCGGTCGCGAGCAGCGTCTCGGCGAAGCGGTCGTCGCCCTCGTTGCCGCCATCGTCGGCGTCGTTGACCATGAAGTCCTGGCGCAGTGCGATCGAGACGAACTCAGCGAGCCCTCCGGGTGTCCCGCGGGTGACGTTGGCCCAGCCGGCCGTCCAGGCGGGCCACGGCCCGCCGAAGACGAGGTCGCCGTAACCGTCACCGTCGAAATCGCCGATCGCCAACGAATGCCCCTCGACGCCGGACCAGACTCCCATGTATAGCGTCCCAACACTCGGTAGCCCCGTCCCGCTCCCGAAGTAGAGGTAATAGGCGCCATGGATGTCCGCGGCCACGAGATCGTCGAAGCCGTCACCGTTGATGTCGCCCGCCGCGAGGGAAAGTCCGTACTGATTGGCGCTCACGGGCAAGGGCTCGATCAAGGTGAGCGCGGGATCCCCCATCGGCCCGTTGAAGACGCCATAGAAAACGTTGACTGCGCCGGCCAGCGACGCACCGCCTACAGTCTCGTTGCAGACACCCACCGCGAGATCGTCGACGAAGTCGGCGTTGAAGTCGCCCACGGCGACCGCGCAGCCGAAGTGATCGCCGACCTCTTGCACGCCCGGATCGATTCCCGTCCACGGCTGGCTCACGTACAGTGCTGCGCTCATCGCGAGCCCCGAAGGACTCCCGGAGAGGATAGCGACGGTACCGGCCTCGGACCGCCGACCGAGGAGGGGCCCGGCGGTGTCCCCCGGGATCCCGATCGCGAGATCCTGGTAGAGATCGCCGTCGAAGTTTCCGACCGCAAGCGCCCCTCCGAAGTACTGATTCGCGGTCGGATCGCCGATCGGCGGCAACTGATCCTCGGGCTCGTAGAGCTCGACGACGCCGATCGGCGAGAGCATCTGGGCCCCCGAGAGTCCGGGAAAGACAAGCAGGCAAGAGAGTGACAGGGCGAGGCCAGTTCTCTTGTCCAGGGTCCGAAGAAGTAGCGGGCGCATCGAGCTCTCCTTGAGGGCCATTAGGGGCCTTCACTCCCTAGATCGGATTCGCGAACGGAATCCGGGCAGGAAGAGTCGAATGCGTCCAGGGGTGGGCCGGCGGACAGGCGGCGAGAGCTCTCTCCACCGCCTGGCGCTCGGGATGGGCTGGAGCCAGGAACCTCGCCAGGATCGCGGCCGCTTCGCCGAGCAGCGGCCGGCAGCGCACCGAGCGCTCCGGCTCGTCGAGCGCCGCGGCCAGCCGGGTGAGAGTGCGCGCCGAGGAACGGCTGCCCTCCGGGGTGCTGATGCGCCAGAGAGCGAGCGCCTCCCCGAACCTCGTTCGAGCCTGATCGCGCTCGCCGCGCCGCAGTGCAAGCTCGCCAAGGCCGTGGACAGTCTCGGCATGGAACGCGCCCTCGGTGCGGCCAGCCTCACGATCGAGCGCCGCCGCCTCGGCGAGCAGCGCCGCCGCCTCGTCGAGCTGCAAGCGCTGCAGCAGCACACCCCCAAGGTTGGTCAGCAGCCAGGCCGACCGCTCTCCGGTCACGGCGCGCAAGACGGTCACCGCTTCGCGCGCAGCCGCCTCCGCGGCTTCGAGATCGCCTGCCGCCACTTCTACCGCGGCGACCTGATTGAGGGTGTAGGCGAAATTGGTGCCCGCTGCCGCGCCTTGCCGGCGCTGGATCGCGACGACTTCGGCGAGAGTGGCGCGCGCGTCGGCGAAGTCGGCGTCGCGTTCCTCCTGCCGCGCCTGGAGGCGCAGAGCGGCCAGCGTGTCCCAGCGCTCGGGGCCGAAAACCCGTCGCTCGACGGGCAGCACCTCACCAAGGATCTCGGTCACCCGGGCACCGTGGCCAAGATTGCCTTCGAGGATGGCGAGGTTGTTCAGCGCGATCAGCGTATCGGGATGCTCGAGGCCGTGGAGCTGCCGCCAGAGCTCCGCCGCCGCCGCCGCCCAGGGAAGGGCATCGGCGTCGCGACCTTGGCGCAGCAGCGCGGCGCCCAGTCCCTGACAGGCGTCGCCGTAGGCCTTGCTCTTCTCGCCAAACACCGCTTTCGCGCGCTCGACGAGTTGGCGCTTCAGGTGCACCTCTTCCACGTTGTCGCCCAGCAATCCGGTTGCGGTCGCCAGGCCGCCGAGGGCGGTGACGTACTCCTCGCTGCCTTCCTGCGCGGCGCGCTCGTAGGTAGCGAGCGCCGCACGGTAGAGCGCTCGCGCCTGCGCAGGCTCGTCGGCGAGCCAGAGCAGGTTGGCCAGCAGGCTCCGGCTGCGTGCGACTTCGACGCTCGTCGGGCCTGCGAGCCGGACCTGCAACCCGACTTCGCGTCGCGCCAGCGCGACGCCTTCGCTGTACTCGCCGCGCTGCATGCGAATCGACGCCAACTGGTGGAGCAAAGGAATCTGCAGGCCGGGCTTCCCCGGGAGGTCGCGGTCGAGTCTCTCGGCCGCAATCGCCAGCAGCTCGCGATCGGTGAACGAGCGGCCCTTGGACTCGGCGGGATCGGAAGCCGCGAAGAGCTCGGCAAGGAAAGCGAGCGCTGCGGCGCTGCTCGCCGCTTCGTGTCGCGCGACCACCGCCTGCGCCTCGGCCCGGCGGGCCTGCCAGGCCGTCGTCACGAGACCGACCGAGAGCGCCAGGAAGGTCGCCGCGCCACCCGCAAACGCGAAGCGATGGCGGTGCACGAACTTGCCGAGCCGGTATCCGGGCTCGTCGCGCCGCTCCGCAATGGGCCGCCCGTCGAGATGCCGCCGCAGGTCGTCGGCGAACGCCTCGACCGAGCGATAGCGCTCCTGCGGCCGCTTGGCGAGGGCGCGCAGCACGATGCGGTCGAGGTCGCCGCGCAGGCGCTGGGCAAGACGCGCGCCCTCCGGCCGGCTGGCGTCGACCGTGGCGGCGGCGCTCGGCCGGGTCGGCGGTTGATCGAGAATCGCTCGCGAGTAGCTCTGAGGGTCGCGGCGATCGATGCCGTAGGGAAGGCGGCCGGCCAGAAGCTCGTGCAGCAGGACGCCGAGCGAATAGACATCGGTAGCGGTCGTCAGCGGGCCGCCCGCGACCTGCTCCGGCGCGGCGTACTCCGGAGTGAGGGCGCGCACCACCGGTTGCACTCCACCCGCCGTCGCGTCGAGATCTCCCTCTGGTCGCAGGACGCTGGCGATCCCGAAGTCGAGAAGCCTGGCATGCCCTTCGGCGGTCACCAGGATGTTGGACGGCTTGAGGTCGCAGTGAACCACGAGGTTGTGGTGTGCGTAGTCCACCGCGTCGCAGACCTCGAGAAACAGCTTCAGTCGCGCACCGACCGGCGTGTGCTGCTCGGCACAGAACTGGGTGATTGGCTGCCCATCGACGACCTCGAGAGCAAAGAAAGGGGTGCCGATGGGCGTGACGCCGCCGTCGAGGAAGCGCGCGATCCCCGGATGCTCGAGGCGGGCGAGAATGCGGCGCTCCTGCCGAAAGCGCTCCTGGACCTCCGGCTGCAGCCATCCGCCCGCGAGCAGCTTCACCGCGGCGCGCTGCGCAAAGTCCCCCGTCGTCCGCTCAGCCAGAAAGACTTCGCCCATGCCTCCGCGACCGAGCGGCGCAACCAGCTTCCAGACGCCGACGCAGTCGCCCACCCCAACCGCCGACTCCGCGACCAGGGCGCGCGCGCTGAACAGTGACTCGAAGCGGGCATCGATCGGGGTGTCGAGGGCTGCGCTCGGCATCTCGCTCGCCGCCAGCAGCGCGGCCACCTCGGCGAGGAGGCTCGCCTCGTGACCGCCCTCTGCGGCGGTCCCGGCGAGCCACCGCCGGCGCGCCTCACCCGGCGCGTGCTCCAGACCCTCTTCGAGCAGGGCGCTCACCTGGCGCCAGCGGGTGCGCGCCGCCTCATCGCGGACAGTGTCGGCGCCGGCGCCGGAAGCATTCATCCCGGCGCTGGATTCGACGAACCCAGCTCGCGCACCAGAAAGGCGCGAGCTTTCTCCCAGTCGCGTCGAATCGTGCGCTCGTTGCGCCCGAACGCCTCTGCGAGCTCGCGATCGTTCATGCCGCCGAAGTACCGCCACTCCACGAGGCGCGCCAACTGCTCGTCGAGAACTTCGAGGCGACCGAGCGCACGATCGAGCGCCAGCATCTCCTCGGCGACCGTCGCCGTGCCAAGCAAATCAAGGTCGAGGCCTTCGACCGCCAGACTGGCGCCGCGCTTCTCCGCGCCGCGGGCGCGCGCCGCATCGACCAGCACCAGGCGCATGGCCCGCGCCGCGAGCGCCAGGAGGTGCTGGCGATCCTGCACCGCCAGCAGTTGCCCCTGCGAGAGCTTGAGGAATGCCTCGTGCACCAGCGCCGTGGTCGACAGCGTCACCCCGGAGCCGAGGGCTCGACGTTGGAAGTGTGCGAGGCGATGCAGCTCGTCGTAGACCTCCGCCAGCGCCTTCTCGAACGCACCCCTCTCGCCCTGTCGGGAGGCGGCCAGGAGCTCGACCAACGTGGTCTCGGGCACGATTCACCGAAGCTAGCGCTTTCGCTCTGCCGTGGCAAGGAAAAGGAAACTCCCTTCGGCCGCCATCGGGATCTGGATGTTCGCGGTCTAAGTCGCGCGGAAGCGATCGCCGAGGTCGCCCAGCAGCACGATCTCCGGCTCCAGCCGGACCCCGAAGCTCTCCAACGCCCGATCGCGCATTTTGCGCATCAGCGCGACCACGTCTTCCGCCGTGGCTCCCCCAGTGTTGACGATCACGTTGGCGTGCTTGGGACTCACCTGTGCCCCGCCGACGCTCGTTCCCTTGAGGCCGGCGGCGTCGAGCAGCCGGCCGGCGGAGTCGCCGGAAGGGTTCTTGAAGATCGAGCCGGCGTTCGGCTGCCCCGAGGGCAGTGCCGCCCAGCGCCGGGTGTTGAGCTCGTCGATTCTCGCCAGCAGCGCCTCCGGCGCTCCGGGCGCGAGCTCGAAGAGCGCCCGGGTGACGATCGCGCCGGTCGCCTTGAGGGCGGTCGAGCGATAGGAAGCCTGGAGATCGACGACCCGGATCCGCCGGCGCCGGCCGTCGAGCTCGACCAGCCGGGCCGAGTGCAGGACGTCCTTGATTTCCGTGCCGTAGCAGCCGGCGTTCATGAAGACGGCGCCGCCGACGGTCGAGGGGAACCCCGACAGGGCTTCGAGGCCGGCGAGCCCCGCCGCCGCCGCCTTCCGCGCCACGAGGGCGAGCGGTGCGCCCCCGCCGGCGCTCACCCGGTGAGCGCGGATCCGGACGCGCTTCAGCTCCCCGCCCAGCCGGGCCACGATCCCCGGCAGGCCGGCGTCGGGGACCAGGACATTCGAGCCGAGACCGAGGAGCTGGAAGGCCAGTCCCCGCCGGGCGACCCCCTGCAGCAGCCCCACCAGTGCCCGCTCGGAGGCCACTTCCACGAAAGTCTCGGCCGGGCCACCGATCCGCAGGGTGGAGAGCCGTGCGAGCGCCTGGCCCGGCCGGACCAGCAGACCCGGGATTCCCGCCAGCCAGCGGTCCGTCGCCGCCCTTGCGCCAGATAACTCCACCCGATTCCGTCCTTTCTCTGACAGAAAGGCGGTCGATCGGTCGCTTTCTCGACCGTCCGCCACCGGGTAGTATAGGAGCGTAAAGCGGGGGCGCAAAAGCGGCGGCGAAACAGCGGCTGGTCCACGATCCGACAACCACAGCGACGAGCGAGGGAGTGAATCCGATGGCAGTAGACCCGAAGGTGGAAAAGGGCAAGGCGGTCGAAGGCGCCTTGGCGCAGATCGAACGGCAGTTCGGCAAGGGCTCGATCATGCGGCTCGGGGCGCGTGAAATCCAGCCGATCGACTTCATCCCCACCGGCTCGCTCGCCATCGATGCCGCGATCGGCATCGGCGGCTTCCCGCGCGGGCGGGTCGTCGAAGTCTTCGGCCCGGAGTCCTCGGGCAAGACGACGCTCGCCCTGTCGGTGATCGGGCAGGCCCAGAAGCGCGGCGGCGTTGCCGCCTTCATCGACGCCGAGCACGCGCTCGATGCCGAATACGCCAAGAAGCTCGGCGTCGATATCGACAACCTCCTGGTTTCGCAGCCGGACAACGGCGAGCAGGCGCTCGAGATCGCCGAGATGCTGGTGCGCTCGAACGCCGTCGACATCGTCGTCATCGACTCGGTGGCGGCGCTGGTGCCACGCGCCGAGCTCGAAGGCGAGATGGGCGACAGCCATGTCGGACTCCAGGCCCGCCTCATGTCCCAGGCGCTGCGCAAGCTCACCGCGATCGTCGCCAAGTCGAACACCTGCATGGTCTTCATCAACCAGATCCGCGAGAAGATCGGGGTCATGTTCGGCAGTCCGGAGACCACGACCGGCGGCCGGGCGCTCAAGTTCTACTCCTCGATCCGGGTCGACATCCGGCGCATTTCGGCGATCAAGGAGGGCGAGGTCGTCACCGGCAGCCGCGCGAAAGTGAAAATCGTCAAGAACAAAGTCGCGGCGCCCTTCCGCCAGGCCGAGTTCGACATCGACTACGGCGAGGGCATCTCCCGGCCGGGCGAGCTCGTCGACATGGGCGTCGAACAGAAGCTCGTGCAGAAGAGCGGCGCCTGGTTCAACTACGGGGATATCCGGCTCGGCCAGGGGCGTGAGAATTCGAAGCAGTTCCTGCGCGACAATCCGGAGCTCGCCAACGAACTCGAGGCCAAGCTCCGCGCGGCGCTCTCGTTGCCACCGATGAAGGCAGCCGAGGAGGCAGCGGTCGCCAAGTGAGCGGTTCCGGCCGCCGCCCCGTCTGGCAGGTCGGGTGGTTGCTGCTCGCCTCTGCTGCCGCGTGTCTGGCGGCGGCGGAGCCGGCGGCATCTCCCAGGACGGGTGCCCTCGGCGTGCGCGCCGCTTCCTGGACCCTGCCTTCCGGAGGCCTGGGAGTCACTCTCGAACAGCGGGGCGTCCTCGCCGGCAGACGCCTCGCGATCCTCCTCTTCGTCGACGGGAACCAGCTGGAACGGGTGGCCACGACATCGGATCGCACCCGGATCCGCCTGGAGATGCCGGCCCTGGCGCCCGGTCGCTACATTCTCCTCGCCAAGACCGGCTCGGAGGTCGCACAGACGGAGTTTCGCGTGATCTCCAGGTCGTGGCTGGCCGGTTCGGTGCTGCTCGCCGGCGGTGGAATCGGCCTCTTACTGGTTCTCCTCCGGCGCCGGCATCGGAGCCCTCGGCGCCAGCGGACGGGGTTCGCGGCCGTAAGTCGCGTTCGTTTCAGGCCTCTCGGGGCCGCGCGCGACGCCACCAGAGGTCGCGCTCTTGCCCCGAGTCCGCGGACTCGCCCACACTCTCGAGCTCCGCGACCGGCCGCGGCAGGAGGGCCAAGGCGCGGTTGCGCAACTGCAGCACCAGCCAGTCCATGCGCCGGGAGCGTTCGGCGGGCTCGAGCCCGGAGAGCAGGGCGCCGAGCTCGACAAGGCCATCGATGCGGCGATAGAACTCGAGCATCGCCTCGCCCAGACGCTCCGCAGCCTCGCTCGACAGGGGAAAGAGCCAGACCGGGACGTAGTGCTCCAGGGCGTCGAACGGCACGGCCAGGTGGTGGCGCAGGAAGACCGCCTGCTCCTCGGTGACCTGCTCGATCAGCAGGTCGGCGAGACGCAGATCCGCCGATCCGGAATCGGAGTGGTCGCCGACCGACTCGATGTCGAGCGCTTCCACCACCGCTAGGCGGTAGGTCGCCTGGAGAAACCGGTAGTACGAGCCGCGGACCTCGTTGTAGAGCTCGGCCAGGCTCAGCTTGCCGTCGACGGCGCGAAAGACCCGCCGTTCGAGCGGCGTCAAGAGCCCTTGCGGGGCCTTGCGACCGCGCTGCAGGACGACGTTGTCGTGCACGAACACCCGCCGCACCCGCTGCGCCTCGTCGCTCCACCGGCTGCCCTCCATGGCGAGGGCGACTCCGGAAAGCGGCTGCAGCAGCTCCAGCTCGCTGGCCAGCGATTCGACGGCGAAATAGAAGATTCCCGACCGCCAGAGAAAGATGTCGCAGACCTGATTCTCGACATGGTGCCGGAGCGCCTCCTGCACCTTCTCCGCCGGCAGGATGCCCATTGTCTGCAAGGCGTCGCCGAGCTTCTGTCCGGTCTTCTGACAGTGCTTCAAGGCGCGAATCAGGTCTTTCTCGTCGAGCAGCCCGTTGACCAGCAGGTGCTGGCCGAAGAACTCGGCGGGATCGTCCGAGAAGCAGGCGACGACGTCGCCATTGCGCAGGAAGATGCGCTTCTCGGAGCCGCTGCGGCGCACCACCAGCGTGCCCGCACGCTGGTCGTTGTGCGCCCACTGCAGGATGTCGCCGATCGGAAACGAGGCGAGGCGGCCGGAGAATTCCATGGTGGAGGGCTGGTATGTTACCTGCACTCTCCCGCTTTCCAACCTGACTGGAGAGGAAAGATCCCTCATGCGACTCGGACTCACGGCCAAATTGGCTCTAGCTGTCTTCGTTCCGACCTTGGCGACCCTCGCGACCCTTCCGGGCAGCGCGCTCTTCGCCGAGCAGCCGCCTTGCAGAATCTGCGCCGGCGTTCTGGTCGACGATCCGTTCGTCGCCGCAACGGCTGTCGAAGCCGCTCCCAGACTCGAGAAGGAGGCGGTCTTCTTCGTCGCCTGGGATGCGCCGCTCGACGGCACGGCCTCGCCGGCCGCCGCGCACCGGCTGGCGGCGGCCGGAGCGACGCCGTGGATACGCCTCCACTTCTCGACCCCGGCTCCCCTTCTCGACCATCTCGACGCTCTCCAGCACGAGGTCGACGCCGCCGTCGAGCTCGCCCGCCTCTCGCCGCCACAGACCCACTACGAGGTCGTCTGGCAAGGGGACGGCGGGAGTCCGATCGAGCCCCGCGGACATGCCTTTCTCGTCAAGCGGGTGGCGGTCGCCCTCACCGGCGCCCAGCCGGAGGCGCGCGTTTTCGCCCGCCCCCTGCCCGGAGATTCCGCCTGGCTCGCTCTCTGGTACGGTGAAGGCGTCTCGGCCTACATCGACGGCGTCGCCATCGCTCCGGCCGATGACCAGGCGCTCGCCGCGACCCTCGCCGACCTCACCGGCCTCGACCCCGGCCGGACCGTCGCCCTGGCGGCGCCCGAGCTCCCGGCCGACGCCAGGCTGGGTGTGGCCGAAGTGGCGCGCCGGGCGACGAGCGGCATCGGCATCACCTTCCTGCGCTCCGCCGCGCCGACCGCGACCGATCTCGCTCCGTTCAAGGTCTTCGCCAACGAGCTCCGCGGCGAGGTCGAGCCCGATCCCGGCACGACACCGCCGGGCGGCACCGCGTGGAGCTTCGTCCGCGGGGAGGATCTCGGCCTGCGGGTCGTGCTGACCGCCGATGTCTCCCGACGTCAGCCGCTCGTCTTCACCGTCCCCGATCCGCAGTTGCGCGCCCCGGTGCGCATCGACCTCGCGAGCGGCGCCGCGACGCCGCTCGCCGAGCCCAGGCGCTCCCCGACCGCGGTGGAGCTGCGCCTGGTGCAGCCGCAGGCGGTCGAGCTCCTGCGCCTGGAACGGCCCTCGGCGGCCGAGCTCGAAGGCCTCGCCGAAGAGGTCACGATCGCTTCCGAGCGCGAGATCCCGGTCGAAGAGATCCTGCGCCGGCTGCAGTCGTTCGAGGACGGGCAGGCCCGTCGCCTCCTGCGCTACCAGGCGGTCAACGCCACGACATTGCGTTTCCAGGCGGCCTCGGGCGTTCAGGCCGTCGAGGCGACCTTCGAGGGGGAGTTCTTCTTCCGCCAGGGCCAGCCGTTCGACTGGGCCTGGCAGAGCTTCTACGTCAACGGTGTCCGCTGGCGCGGCAAGGAGATTCCGGAGCTGCCTCTCATTCAGCCGGAGAAAGCCGCGGCGATGCCGCTCGAGATCCTGTTCACCAAGGAGTATCGCTATTCGCTCCGCGGCACGGATACGGTCAACGGCCGCGACTGCTGGGTGGTCGAGTTCGAACCTGCCGCCGCCGTCGCGGGCCGCAACCTCTACCGCGGTGCGGTCTGGATCGACCGCACGCTCTGGGCCCGGGTCCGGTCGCGCGCCGTGCAACTCGGTCTTCAGGGCGAAGTGCTCTCGAATGAGGAGACCCTGGACTACGAGCCGATCGACGAGAACGGCGCGCCGGCCCCCTGGACCGGTTCGAGTTACTTCCTGCCGCTCAAGGTAACCGGACAGCAGATCCTCTCGGTGCTCAACACCGCGACGGTGGTCGAGAAGGAGGTGCGCCTGTCGCAGATCCGCATCAACGGTCCCGAGTTCGATCAGCGTCGCGAAGAGGTCCTGGCCTCGGAGTCGACCATGGTGCGCGACACCGACAAGGGCTTCCGCTACCTGGTGCAAGGACGAGGCGACCGGGGAACGCACGATCAAGGAAGGCTTCGACAGCGACCGGCTCTTCCTGATCGGCGGCGTGCTCTACGACGATTCGCTCGACTACCCCCTGCCGCTCGCCGGCGTCAACTACTTCAACCTCGACATCGGCGACAAGAAACGGCAATTGAACGCCTTCTTCGGCGGCGTCCTCGGGATCGTCAACTACGCCGATCCCCGCCTTTTCGACAGCAAGTTCGATCTCGGTGCCGACCTCTTCGTCCTCGCCATCGCGGGCTCCGACCAGCTCTTCCGCGATGGCGTCGAGTCGCCCGGCGAAGAGGTCGAACAGCGCCCGTCGCGGGTCACCGTCAACGTCGGGCATCCGCTGGGCAACTTCGTCAAGTGGAGCGCCAGCTACCAGCTCGCTCACACGAGCTTCTCGGACTCCGACGACACGGCGCCGAATTTCGTGCTGCCCGTCGACCACTTCACCCACCGCCTGCAGACCAGCTTCGCTTTCGCCCGCGCGGGTTACCGTCTGGAGGTCGGCGGCGCCCTCCACCAGCGCTCGGAATGGGAGCTCTGGGGCCTTCCCGAGCAGGCGGCGAGCGAGTTCGACCCGGAGGCCAAGGACTACATGACCTGGAAGGTCGCGGCGAGCAAGAGCTGGTATCTCGCCAACTTCCGCAAGATCGGTCTCGAGCTCGAGTACCTCGGCGGCAGCGACCTCGACCGCTTCAGCAAGTACCAGTTCGGCTTCTTCGGCGACACCCGCGTGCACGGCTACCAGATCGGCAAGGTCCGCGCCGAGGAGGTCTACGCCGGGCACGCCACCTACGGCTTCGAGCTTGGCTCGCTCCTGCGCCTCGACGCGATCGTCGACGCGGCCTGGGTCACCGATCCGACGAGCGGCCTCGATCGCGAGCTGCTCGCCGGAGTCGGCGTCGCCGGCACCTTCATGGGCCCCTGGGAGACGATCATCAATATGGACATCGGAACGCCGATCGCCGGTCCGGACGACGGGATCGTGGCCTACATCGTCTTCCTGAGGCTCTTCAACTAGGGGATTCCATGGCTGCAATGGCGCCAGTGGCTTCGCCCGTCTTCGCCGCTCCGACCGCTCGCAGCGCGCGCCATCCAGTGCGCGGGCCGAGGTAGACCGACGAGCGGCCGCCGGACCTCGCTCGCCCGCCAGGCCTGGCTGCGCCTCGCGCTGCTGCGGCGCAAGCCGCGCGTCGACCTCGTGATGTCGCCCGGGTATCGCTATGCCCTGCCGGGAGGCCTGCTGGACGCAGAACGATCGACGCGCATCTTCTCCTTCCTGCGACGCGCGGGGCTCACCCTCCGCCGCCGCTCTCATCGCCCGCACCCGGCGAGCTTCGCCGAGCTGCGCGCCGCGCACGACGACGACTATCTCGAGCGCCTGCACCGTCCCGGGGCGCTGACTTCGGTCGTCGGCTTCGCGATCTCCGATCGCGCCGAGCAGGAGCTCCTCGCGGTGCAGCGCGAAATGACCGGCGGCACTCTCCTCGCCACCCGGCTGGTACGCGCCTGGGGAGGCGTCGCGGTCAATCTCGGAGGCGGATTCCATCACGCGCATCGTGACCGCGGTGCCGGCTTCTGCATCCTCAACGACGTCGCCGTCGCGATCCGCGCCCAGCGCACGCAGGGCTTCGACCGTCGAATTCTGGTCGTCGATCTCGATCTTCACGACGGCGATGGCACGCGCTCGATCTTCGCCGACGATCCGACCGTGCACACCTTCTCGATCCACAACCAGAACTGGGACGATCGGCCGGCGATCGAGGCGACGGCGCTCGCGCTCGGTCCGGGAATCGACGACGCGCGCTACCTTGCGGCCCTCGCCGGCGCCCTCCCCGCCCTCTTCGATCGCTTCCTGCCCGAGCTCGTGATCTATCTCTGCGGCGCCGACCCGGCGTCCGACGACGCCCTGGGAGACTGGCGGGTAAGTGCCGCCGGCATGCTGGCGCGCGATCGGGCGGTGACCGATCTCGTGCGGCACCGCCGCGTGCCGCTGGTCGTGACCATGGCGGGCGGCTACGGCGAGAAAAGCTGGCGCTACACCGCCCGCTACCTCTCCTGGCTCCTGAGCGGCATCGTCCTCGAGCCGCCGACGACCGAGGAGTTGATTCTCGACCGCTTCCGCGACCTCGTGCACGGATTCTCGGTCGGCGAGCTGCGGGGGACGGCCGAGGAAGAACCGCTCCTGACCGAAGCCGATCTCGGCGGAGGGCTGGGGCTCGCCAGTCCCGAGACCCGACTGCTCGGCTTCTACTCGCTGTCTGGGCTCGAGCTGGCGCTCGAGAGGCTCGGGCATCTGGGGCGCCTGCGCGAGCTCGGCTACGAAAGCCCCGAGGTCGAGCTCGATCTCGGCGCCTCGGGGCAGACGCTGCGCATCTTCGGCGCGCGCGGCCGGCGCGACCTGGTGCTCGAGATGCGCATGCGCCGCGACCGCCGGACCATCCCCGGCGAGGAGTTGCTGGCGGTCGACTGGTTGCTGCTGCAGAATCCGCGTGGCCATTTCAGCCCCGCCCGCCCGGCGCTTCCGGGTCAGAAGTTCCCCGGACTCGGGATGCTGCGCGAGACGATGGCGGCGGTGATGCTCATCTGCGACCGGCTGCATCTTTCCGGAATCATCGTCACGCCGTCGCACTTCCATGCCGTGGTGCAGGCGCGCAGTCAGATGCGCTTTCTCGACCCACGCAGCGAGGGGCTCTTTCGCGTCTTCCAGAAGGCGCTCGCACCCCTGTCACTCGGCGAAGCGACACGCGCCGCGAGCGCTGGGCAACTGCGCGACGCCGCCACCGGCGAACCTGTTTTCTGGACGCCGAGCCCGATGGTCCTGCCGGTGAGTGCCGCGCTGCGCCAACGCCTCGAATCTCCCGACTACGAGCGCGACGCCGCCGAGTTCGAGAACGCCGCGACCGCCCTGCGGCTCGCGGATTTCAGTGCGGAACGGTCTCGGGCGTGAGCTCGAGCTGCCGCGCCTGCGGCTGCGGCAGGGGTTGCATGAGGCGCAGGACCGGATAGAGGCCGATCTGTTCGTCCCAGTAGGGCGTGCGCGCGAACCACCAGCGATAGCGCGCCGACCGATCGCCGGCGAAAACCGGGTCGGCGAGCGCCTTCTGCCATTCCGCGGCGACCGCCGGATCGGCGAGCGCCGCGCGCGCCTGGAGGTCGAGCGCACCGCCATCGATGTACTCCTTGCCTTCGAAGAGACTCGAAACAAGGCCCCAGGAGAGAACCGAGTCCGGAGCTTCGGGCTCGAGCAGCTGCACCGCGACCGCGAAGTCGGGCTGATCCGCCGGCACCCAGAGAGCTCCGGCCGGGACGATCCTGCGCTCGCTCCCCCGCGCCACGGTCGCCTGAATCCGCGTCAACCCCTGATAGCTCGCTGCGGCCGGTTGCGGCTCGGAAAGCCGCACGACCTCGACGTCCAGTTCGAGCTCCTGCGACAGGCGCTCGAAGCGCAGACCATGGTCGACCAACCTTCGTTCGATCTCGGACCATCCCGGCAGGACGAGATAGCCCCGCGGCCGCGGCAGGCTCTTCGCCACCACCAGGCGATGAAACCAGGGCACCTCGAGCTCCTTGACCACTCCCCGCCGATAGCGAATCTGGTCGCCGCCGCTGACCACCGAGGGCGCGCTCGTCCAGTCGTAGAACGGCACGCGGTAGGCCTCGCTCCCGCCCCGCGCGTAGGTGACGTCGATCGTGCTCGGCGCAGCGGCGGGCTGCCCCTGCTGTACGACCGCGAGCCCCGCTTCGGCGATCGCCGATTTCAGCGCCAGGCCGGCGCGGCCGGTCTCGACGACGAGCGCCGCGAGAAAGTCACGGGTGGCCAGCACGCGCTGGCGATACGGCTTGTGGGAGTGGGATTCGAGAAGCACCGCCGGCCGGTTGCGCAGCGGAAAGTAGCCGGTCGAGAAGCGCGGCTCGTAGACCAGGGTCTCGAATCCCCGCGTCGGATCCTGCCCGTCGACGAGACTGACGTAGGGACCCTGGAGGTGGCCCTCGGCTTCGACGGCGGCGAGTACCGGCGGGAGGCTCCGACGCAGCCAGCGATCGAGCGGCTCGGCGAGCAGTGGCGCCTCCGGCACGGCCCAGGTGATCACCCAGTCGAGGTCGACGCCGTCGGTGACATGGGTGTCGACGAAGAGGTGCGGCTGCCAGTCATTGACCAGTTGCACCAGCAGCCGCGCTTCGGGCGTCGCGAGCTTGAGAAAGTCGCGATTGAGGTCGTGTCCGTCGGCGGTGGTGCGGAATCCCATGCCGGCGACAGGGCCGTCCTGGTTCGGACGGTTGAAGGGCGATACGCGTTCGTGACCGTCGACGTTGTAGATCGGAACGATGAGCAGCGTCGCGGCGGAGAGCAGGTCGCGCCGCCGGCCGAGAGCGAGGTCCCGCAGGAGCATGAGAGAGGCGTCCTTGCCGTCGATCTCGCCGGCGTGGATGCCGTTCTGGATCAGGATGAGGGGCTTGCCCAGTCGCTGCGCTGCCGCCGGCGTGAACGCCTTCTCCGCCGACAGGATCACCAGCGGCATCGGCCGGCCCGAGGCCGATCTGCCGAAGAACTCCAGCTTCATCTCGGGCAGTGCCGCCTCGATCCGCCGCAGGAAGGCGATCGTCTCGTCGTAAGTGGGCGTCGACTGGAACGCCGATTCCTCTGCCGGCGTCAGCCACTTCTCGGGGACCGGGTCCTGTGCGGGGGCGACCACGGGCAGCGCGAAGATCTCCACCGAGAAGCAGAAAAGGACCAGTAAATGGAGTGTGGTTCGGTACGCTGGTGGTCTCGTCGCGCCAGACTCGCCGCCTGCGGCCGCGCTTCCTGCCGCGGTGCTCGCGGTGTGCCTCATTCCCGCTCGACCACCATGGCGAATCCGTGGCCGCCGGCGGCACAGACCGTGATGAGACCGAACTGCAGACTCCGCCGCCGGAGCTCGTGGAGCAGTTGCATGGTGATCCGCACGCCGGTCGCGCCGAACGGGTGTCCGAGGGCGAGCGAACCACCATTGACGTTCAGGCGGTCGAAGTCGACGACACCGATGGCCTCGCTCCGGCCGAGCTCGTCGCGCGCGAACCGCGGGCTGGCGAAGGCCTTGAGGTTCGACAGCACCTGGGCGGCGAACGCTTCGTGCATTTCGATCAGGTCGATCTCCGCCAGCCGGAGTCCCGCGCGCTCGAGCGCCATCGGCGCGGCATAGGCCGGACCCTGCAGCAACTGCTTGCCCGGGTCGGTCGCGGCGTAGGCCCAGGAGCGCAGGTAGCCGAGCGGCGTCCGGCCCAGCGTCCGCGCCCGGCGTTCGCTCATCAGCAGCACCGCGCCGCCGCCGTCGGTGATGGGCGAAGAGTTGCCGGCGGTGAGCGTGCCGTGGCGCCGGTCGAAAGCCGGACGAAGGGCGGCGAGCGCCGCCATCGTGCTGTCGCCACGCACCCCGTTGTCGACCGTGACGGCGCGGTCGTATGCGCGGCGGCGGAAAGACTGCCACGACCTGGCCGGCGAAGAGTCCGGCAGCCTGCGCGGCGGCGGCGCGCTGATGCGACAGCAGGGCGATCTCGTCCTGCGCGCGGCGGGAGACGTCGTTCTCCTTGGCCATCTTCTCGCACGCCTCGCCCATCGTCATGCCGGTCGAATGTTCGGCGATCGCCGGCGGGACGGGGGAAAAGTCGCGCGGCCGGAAGCGGCTGAGCCACTTCAGCCGCTCGCCCAGAGAGCGCGATTTCGCGAGCGCCATGAACTTCTCCGCCGCGCGCTGCGGAAAAGCGAGCGGCACGTTCGACAGCGACTCCGCGCCGCCGGCGAGCACGATCTCGGCCTCGCCGCGCAGGATCGCCTCCGCGCCGCTGGTAATGGCCCGATTGGCGGAGGCGCAGGCGAGGTTCACCGTCGTCCCGGGAATCGACGCCGGCAGCGCGGCGCGAAAGACGATTTCGCGCCCGAGGTTCGGGGCATGGAGCGCCGCGACGACGACTCCGAAGACGCACAGGTCGATCTCGGCCGGGTCGATCGCCGCCCGGGCAACGACCTCGGCGGCCGCGATCCCCGCCAGATCGATGACGTCGAGCTCCTTCAAGTCGCTGCCGGCGCGCGCGAACGGAGTACGACAGGCATCGACGACCGCCACTCGCCCGGCAGGACCCCGCAACTGCTGCCGCGAGACGCGGAGCACGCCGGGCGCCACCCCCGGCGATGCGGACCGCCGCGTCCAGACCGAGTCGGCGCGCTCCCGTACCTCGGTCGCCGCCGAAGCGTCGTTCGGCGCCGGCAGCGGCGCGGGCGGCTGGCCCAGGTCTGGCGACGTTTCCGACATCGATGCCTCCTCCCTGCGCAGGGTTATACCAAAGTGGCGTCGGGAAACGCCGCGACGAGCGGCTGAAATCGCGGCGACAGCGCCCGCCAGCGCTGCCCGACCCGCGAGAGCTCCGCCGCGCGCAGCGTCCCCCTCGACGAGCAGCAGGCGCAACCGCTCACTGCGCTGCCGGAACCAGCGCCGGCGCAAGAAGCGCGGGGCAAGGGATTCGAGCTGGGCGGCGAGCTCCAGGAGCTCCTCGACGCTGCCGGAGACCATCGTCGGCCGCGCCCAGGCGAAGAGCTCCGGATGGAGGCAGGCGCCCGGTTCGACGAGGATCACCGCTCCGGCGACGAGCGCCCATTGCGCCAGAGCCAACTCCGCCGGGTGATCCAGGGGCCGCCAGGAGATCCAGATATCGCGCGTCGGCGCCCGGCTCGGTAGCCGGGAGCACTGCGGCGCCCCCCGCGTCCCTCCGCACGGCGCGCGAGAAAGCCGCCGAGCAGATCCACCGCCTCCCGCTCGACCACGACACCCTTTACTGAAGGCCTTTCGCCCCCGGGACCACCCTGCTCCAGAAAAGCGGCAGCCGTCGCGAACGACCACCAGCGAAAATGCCCCCTGGAGTTGCGGTAGAAAAGAAAAGGTGCCTCGGGCTGCGCCCTCGCCAGCCGCCTGAGCGCGGCGGCAACACCTCCCGCGGGAAGGTCCGCTTGCGGCTCGGGTGGGGTCAAGACCGGGCGCCTGACCGGCCGGTCAGGCGGCTGCGGTACGCATGGCCGTGCCGATCTTCTGCTCGATCATGCCGCGCATCATGCTCGCCGGCGGTCCGAGGCTGGCTCGGCCGACCAACTTTCCGTCCTCGAAAGTGATCGCACCCTTGGCCCCTGGGCCGGAGAGCTCGAGGACGTCCCCCGCCCAGTTCCGGCGCAACATGCCCCCCGGGAACTCCTTGGCGAGCGCCGCATCCAGGGCGGCGCGAATCTCTTCCATGCCGGACTTCGTCGTCGGAATCTCGAGTGTGAGGTCGCTCATGCGCCGCGAAGTTACCACAAGGTCGGCACGCATCCTGCTACAGTCGAGACCGCATGCGGTCGCTTCGGCACTCCATCGCATCTGCTGCTGCTCGTCCTCCTGTCGTGTGCGGGGTCCGCTGCCCGGGCGGCCGAGCCCACGCCCGAGCCGATCCGCACCCAGACTCCGGACGAGGAGCTCTTCGGCAAGAGCCTGGAGGCGGCCACCCAGGCCGTCCGGGTCTACGGCGCCTGGGACAATCCGCAAGCCCTGGCGCGGGTCTCCGAGATCGGTTACCGGGTGGCGAAAGAGTCCAACTACACCGACTTTCCGATTTCGTTCTTCCTCGCCGACATGGCTGAGCCGAACGCCTTCGCCTTGCCTGGCGGCCACATCTTCGTCACCCGCGGGATGATCGAGCTGGGGCTGAACGACGACGCGCTGGCGGCGCTGCTCGGCCACGAGATCACCCACGTGGTCCGCAAACACGGGATGCGTCTCGAGCGCAAGGCGATGCTGCTCAACATCCTCTCCCAGGCGGTCCTCGTGGGGGTCGCTGTCGCGGCGGACAAGAACCGCGATCCGGTGCTGAATGTGCCCGACCCCTACGGCTACTACAACACCCGCGACCGGCCGGAGGGGAATCTCATCTACGGCAGCTACGCCGCGAGCGTCATCCTCTCGGAGCTGCTCCTGCGCAGCTACAGCCGCGACTACGAGGACGAGTCGGACATGGAAGGCCAGCGTTGGGCGTCGGCCGCGGGCTACGCGACCGATGGCACGGTGCAGCTCATGGCGCTCCTGGGCTCACGGCTGCCCGACAGCTCGCGCGAGTACGGCTACTGGCGAACCCATCCCTTCTTCGACCAGCGGGTGTTGGCGGCCAAAGCCCGCAGCCCCGAGCTGACGGCCGGCACGGCGCGCCCGGCGGACGACTTCCGAACGCGCACGCAGGCCGCCATCCTCGGCTTCGAGAACCGGCTGCAGCCCGAGAAGCGGCCCGAGAAACCGGGTGCCGACGAGCGCCGGCCGGAGCGCGGTCCGGGCTCCCGCGAAGGCGAGCCGCCGGCACCTGCGGTGACGCAGCGGGAGCTCCTCCACCAGGCGGCGTTGACCGCCTGGCCGGTGGGACCGGCGGCAGAACGCCTGCGGACGGAGCGGCTGCATGCGGTGCGGGAGCGCGAGGTCGTCGGGCGGCTGCCTGGCGCGCGCGATTACGGCCGCGTGCTGGCGGTCTATGACGAGGAGATCGACACGCTGTTCGGCCTCACGCCGGAGAGCCCGGCGCTGGGAGTGCTGCGCGCCGAGCGCCAGGCCCTGCGCCAGCAGCGCGACGAGCTCCAGCCGGCAGCGCTCGAGATCTGGAAGAGCGGCGTCTACGGCACCCCCTTCCTGGAGGTCTTCCTGAGCAACTATCCGGACGCCACCGAGGCTCCGGCGGTCCATCTGGCCCTCGGCGAAGCCTACGCGCGGACTGCCCGGCAGGCCGACGCCGTGGATCAGTTCCTGCACGCCTGGAAAGCCGAGCCGGAAGGCCCATCGGGCGAGGCCGCGCGGCGCGGTCTGCGCAACCTCGCGCCCGCCCTCGACCAGCTCTCCGCGCTCGCCGAACTGGCCGAGCAGGAGCAGGATGCCGACCTCCGACGCCTGGCCGAAGACCGTCTCTCCCGGCAGGCGGCGAGTTACTCGGACATCGCCGACGGCGCCGCCTATATCGCCAAGTATCCGACCGGGGCCTACGTCGAAGCCGTGACCCTGCGCCTGAACGCTCTCGCCGAGGGGCTCTTCGGCGAGCTCCTGCTCTACCAGTCGGTGGGCGACCAGATGAAAGCCATGGACCGCATCCAGCGCATCCTCACCCACGCGCCGCTCTCGCCCGCGGCCTCCCGGCTGATGGCCAAGGTCGCCCTGCCGGCGTGACGACCTGAGGGCGTGAGGGGGGCCCGAAGGCGACTGGGTGACGAGAGGCGGGAAGAAAATGGTGCCCAGGACCGGATTCGAACCAGTGACACCGGCATTTTCAGTGCCGTGCTCTACCAACTGAGCTACCTGGGCGGTAAGAGGCGCGCGGACTTCCCGCGGTCAGAGGCCGTTTTTTAGCAGCTTCTGGACCTTCACGTCAACTAGAATACCAACCATGCGACTTCCCGTCCGCTCCTCGCTGGCGCGCTGCCCCGCTCTGATCGCGGGGATCGCCGTGCTGGCCCTGCTCGCTCCGGGGTCGCTCCACGCCTGGAAGCCCGACACGCAGCGAGCGATCGCGCTCGAAGCCGCCGCCCTGGCGCCGCCGGACCTCGCGCGGCTCATCCAGAAGCACCGCAAGGAGTACCTTCGCGGTACCGTCGAACCGCTCGCAGACACGAGCGGCGTCCGTCACATGAAGAACCCGGACGGCAGCGGCGAGCTCGACCAGGCCGTCACGGGCGAGATGACCGCGGCGATCGACCTCATTCGCCGCCACCGGCCGTTCGCCGAGGTGGTGGCGCGCCTCGGTCGCCTCTCCCACTTCATCGCCGATGCCAACCTGCCGCTGAACACCGCCAACTCGGACGCCTATGAAGCGCGCTATTTCCGCGACTTCCTCGACTACGCCGACTCCGCCCGGCCGCGATTCGCGGTCGTTTTCTACGGCCTCGGGCCGGAGTGGAAGAGCCCGCGCGACCTCCAGACCTGGACGCGCGCGACCTTCGCCAGGGGCCGCAAGCTCTATCCCGCGATCGGCGAGGAGTACCGCCGGATCGGCGCCGTCGATGGCAGCCGGCTCTTCGACGATCGTTCGACCGCCTTCGCGGTCGCTGCGCTCTCGTACAGTCATGCGGTATCGGATGTCGCCCGCGCCTTACGCTACGTCTGGCTCACGGCCGGCGGCGTCGATCCGCGCGCGCGACTCGCCGCGCGCCGCGACGCCCTGCTCGTCGTCGACGCCGGCGCCGGCCCCGCTGGCTCCAACGACGGGCGCTGATGCCGGAGAGCTTTCGAGTCGAGGAGTTGACGATGCCGATCCCTGCCCGCGCCCTGCTCTCGGTCTCCGACAAGACCGGCCTGTCCGATTTCGCCCGCGGCCTCGCCGGGCTCGGCTTCGAGCTCGTCTCGACCGGCGGCACCCGCCGGCACCTCGAGGCGGCCGGCCTCGCCGTCACCGGCGTCTCCGACGGTCACCGGCTTCCCCGAGATCCTCGACGGCCGCGTCAAGACGCTGCATCCGAAGATCCACGGCGGCATCCTCGCCGACCGCTCGCAGCCTGCGCATGGCGCAGCCCTGGCGGAGCACGGCATCCAGCCCTTCGACCTCGTGGTGGTGAACCTCTATCCGTTCGAAAGCACGATCGCCCGCCCCGGCATCGACGAGGCGCAGGCCATCGAGATGATCGACATCGGCGGACCGGCGATGATCCGGGCCGCGGCCAAGAATTTCGCCAGCCTCGCCGTCGTCGTCGACCCGCGCGACTACGCGGAGCTCCTCGCCGAGCTTCGCCGCCACGACGGCGCGCGCTTCGCTGGAGATCCGCCGCCGCCTGGCGCAGAAGGCCTTCGCCCACACCGCCGGCTACGATGCCGCGATCGCCGCCTGGCTGCGGTCGACGGCGCCGGACTCGGCGCCGAGCGAGGACGAGCTCCTCCCGGAGCGCCTCGACGCTCGCCCTGGCGCGCGAGTTCGAGACCCGCTACGGCGAGAACCCGCATCAGCCCGCCGCGGTCTACCGCCTGGCGGGCGGCCCGGCCTCCTCGGCGGCATGCGCCAGATCCAGGGCAAGGAGCTCTCCTGGAACAACCTGCTCGACGCCGACGCGGCGCGCAAGCTGGTGGCGCTCTTCGACGAGCCGGCGGTCGTCATCGTCAAGCACAACAATCCTTGCGGCGTCGGCCGCGGCGCCGACCTCGTCGCCGCCTACGGCCGGGCGCTCGACTGCGATCCGGTCTCCGCCTTCGGCTCGATCGTGGCGGTCAACCGCCCGCTCACCGAAGAGCTGGTGGCGGCGTTCGCCGACCTCTTCATCGAAGTCCTGGTCGCCCCGGAGACGCACGGCGGCGCGCCCCGGGCGGTCTCGCCGCGAAGAAGAATCTGCGCCTTCTGCTCTGTCCGCCCTATGCGCCGGCCGCCGCGCGAGATCGAGCTGCGCGGCCTCGACGGCGGCTTCCTCGCCCAGTCGCCGGACGGCTTCGCCGAAGATCCCGCCAGCTGGACCTGTCCGACCCGCCGTCAGCCGACGCCGGAGGAGCGGCGGGCGCTCGGATTCGCCTGGGCGGTGACGCGCTACACCAAGTCGAACGCCATCGTGATCGCCGACGGCGAGCGACGCTGGGGATCGGCGCCGGACAGATGAGCCGCGTCGACTCCTGCCGGATCGCCATCCGCAAGGCGCAGGTCTGCCCCTCGCCGGCTCGGTCGCCGGCTCCGACGCCTTCTTCCCGTTCCGCGACGGGCTCGACGTCCTGGCGGCCGCCGGCGTCGCCGCCGTGATCCAGCCCGGCGGCAGCCGGCGCGACGACGAGGTGATCGCCGCCGCCGACGAGCACGGCATGGCGATGATCTTCACCGGCCGGCGGCACTTCCGCCATTGAGCAGGCGCGATGAACGATCCCCCCGGTCAGCTCAGTCGCCGGCCTGCTCGTCGGCGCGGCCTCGTGCTCCAGGCGGCGGCGCTGCGTTCAGATGACTCCCGGCTCAAGTCGCTGGCGAGCGACTCCCGGGGCCGCTCGCGGTCGCCGTCGCCGCGCAGCGCGGAGCCGTCCGATCGACCCCTGGCAGGCGCTCACCGAGCTCCGGCTGCATCTCGCGGCCTCCGGCGCTCTCGCCGCCGACTTTCGGCAGAGCTTCCGTCCCCGCCGGCTTCGCGACCGGCGACGAGGAGACCGGCCGCGTCGCCCTGGCGCTCCCGGACTGCCTGCGGTGGGACTACGCCGAGCCCTATCCCAAGTCGTACCTGCTGTGCGGCTCGCGGCTCCACACCTGGGTGACGGAGAGCCCCAGGGCGAGCGTCTCCATGTCGAGGCCCGCGACGAGGCCGGGCTGGACCTGCTGCTGCTGCCGGTCGAGCTGCTCAAGGCCCGCTACACGCGCCGTCGCTCGCCAGGCGGGCGCCGGCGCCATCACCGTGGACTTGAGCCCGCTCGCGCGCCGACTCGCGCATCGCGCACGGCCGAGCTCGCCTTCGACCCGGCCGCGCAGCGGCCGACGGCGCTCTCCTACCGCGACCGCGACGGCAACCTCTCGACCTTCCGCTTCGGCGCCTTCGACCTGCTCGACGACGACACCCTCTTCACGCCCCCGCCGAACCTCGATCTGGAAGGAGCCCGTAGAAGCCGCCGCAGGCGACGTTGTAGGATCGCGAGCCTCCTTGGCACCGCCCATGGCCGACAATCAATCTTTCGACATCGTCTCCGAAGTCGACTTCCAGGAAGTCCGCAACGCCGCCATCCAGGCCGAGAAGGAGATCGCGACCCGCTACGACCTGAAGCGGGTCGGGCGCCAAGCTCCTGATCGAAGCCGAGACGCTCGTGCTCGAGACCGCGGACGAGTTCACCCTCGGACCAGGCGCGCGAGGTCGTCGAGACCAAGCTCGTGCGCCGGGGCGTGCACCTGAAGTCGCTGCGCCGCGGGCGATATCGAGCCGGCGTCCGGCGGCCGGGTCCGCCAGAAGCTCACCTTCCAGCAGGGCATCCCGCAGGAGACGGCGAAGAAGATCGTCGCGGAGATCAAGCGCCTGAAGCTCAAGGTTCAGGCCGCCATCCAGGGAGACTCGGTGCGCGTATCCGGTAAGAGCAGGGACGATCTGCAGACCGCCATCGCCGCGCTGAAGAGCCTCGAGCTGGACGTCCCGCTCTCTTTCACCAACTACCGCTGAATTCGGCCACCTTCGGCTAACCCGGACCATCGCACTTGCCCCATAAACTGCTCGACGCCGCGACGCCCGCGGACTCCCGTGAGACCGAACAGTTCATCGCGCTCGTCGCCGACAAGCTGGCCGCCACCGACCGGCTGTTCCGCGAGTGCCTGGCTTCCGACGTGCCGTTCATCCAGAAGTCCGGCGAGTACATCTTCGACGGCGGCGGCAAGCGGATGCGCCCCGCCCTCCTCCTGCTCTGCGCCCGCCTGCTGGACCGCGACGGCGAGGAGGAGGTCACCTACGCCGCGGTGGTCGAGCTGATCCACACCGCGACCCTGATCCACGACGACATCATCGACCACTCGGCGCTGCGGCGCGGGCGGCAGACCATCAACGAGCTCTGGGGCAACAACCTCACCGTCCTGCTCGGCGACTGGCTCTACACCACGGCGATGAAGATGGCCCTGCGGCACGGTTCCGTGGCGATTCTCGACCGGCTGTGCGACGCCACGCTGCGCATGACCGAAGGCGAGCTGCTGACGCAAGAACGGCTCGGGGCGATCGACCTCACGGTCGCGGAGTACTTCGAGATCATCGACCGCAAGACGGCGCAGCTGTTCGCCGCTGCCTGTTCGCTGCCGGCGCGCATCCAGCCGGTGCGGCGCGGAGGCGATCGAGCCGCTCGAGCGCTTCGGTCGCGCGCTCGGCACCTGCTTCCAGCTCGCCGACGACCTGCTCGACTTCACCGCCACGCCAGCGGCGCTCGGCAAGCCCGTGCTCTCCGACCTCAAGGAGGGCAAGCTCACCCTCCCCCTGCTCCTTCTGCTGCCCCGCATCTCGCCGCAGGAGCGCGCCAAGATCGAGCGCGTTCTCGCCGAACGGGCCTTCGCCACGCGTCGAGGTCGGAGGAGATCTCGAGATCGTGGCGCGCGAAGGCACGCTCGAGGAAGTGGCGCGTCGAAGCGCGCCGGTGGGCCGAGGCGGCGCGTCAGGCCCTAGCGCTCTTTCCCGACAGCGCGGCCCGCCGCGCGCTCGAGTTCGCGCCAGACTTCGTGCTCCACCGGCGCGCTTGAGCGGCGGCGGCCGGATGCCGAGGATGCCTGCCGGCGACGCCGCGACCGGCGCCAGAGCCGGCCAGGAGGCCTCGGCTCGTCGCCAGGACCTCGGCGCTGAAGAGCTCCGGGCAGCCCGGCGACCGCCACGTAGCGGAATCGGCGCACGGTCGAATCCTGATAGAGCCCGGCGCCGGGAATGGGCCGGAAGAGCGTCGCAGCCGTCCACGGCGGGCCCCCGATCGGTTGATCCGCCGAAGGCCAGCAGCACCGCCGGCAGCGGACTCTCCCAACGCTGGCCTGGAGCTTCGCGATAGGCGAGCTGCAGATAGCCGGTGCGCTCGACGCCGAAGTCGAACTCGACGAGCGGACCCGAGGCTCGCGGGCCGGCGCGAGCGACCGGCAGTCTGGCGCCCAGGGCTCGTGCGCCCCTGTGCTCCGGACGAGCGCGGCCGTCAGCGGCTCCGCGGCGGCGAGCGGCGTCCTCGAAGGCCGGGCGCACCGGCCCCAGACCGGGGCTGCCCCAGCGCCCGAGAGGGCTGCGGCCCAGCAACCGCGGACGTTCGCCCGCCGGCATGCGACGCTCGCCGAAGAGGCCCCTCCAGTTGCTCCCGATAGATCGTCCACGAAGCGTCCGACCGCACGAGCTGCTGCCCGCCGGCCAACAGCTCGAACCAGAGCCCACCGGCCCCCGACCGGGCTGCGCAGCTCGACGACCAGCCGGTTGCGCCCCGCGACGAGCCAGCGCTCCACACGGTAGCGGTCGAGAGCCGCGCCGGAGGCGAACCGATTCGAGCCGATCCGCCGGCCGTTGAGCGAGCAGCACATACTCGGCGTCGCCGAGGATCTGCACTTCCGCCTCGGCCGGCGCCGCCACGAGATCGAACTCCTTGACCGCGTAGAAACCGGCCGCCTGAACGTGGCGCAGGTCGTGGTCCCGCCAGATCCAGACCGGAGCGTCGGCGTCGCGCCGGCTCCGCGCGCACCGGGACGATGCCCGAGCTCGATGCCGGCGATCGCGAGACAGAAGACGGCAGCCGCCGCCCAGGCGATTCGGGTCCAGACTGGATGCTTCCCTGGAGATCGGTTCCGGCGCGACACCGCGCGCGACGGTAGCACAGGGAGGCCCGGCGAGGCGGGCCGCAGGCCACGCGCGAGCCGGCGCGATTGACTCGCACGGCGTGGCGAAGTAAATTGAGACGTGCACCCCTACCCAGACGATGATCGCGCCGGCGGCTCGCCGGCGGGCTCTTCGAATACCGTCATCATCGGCGCCATCCCCGCTCGTTACGGCTCCCAGCGGCTGCCGGGCAAGGCCCTGCATCCGCTCGCCGGCAAGCCGATGGTCGAGCATGTCTACCGCCGTGCAGCGCGTGCCAGCGCGGGCTCGACCGGGTCGTGGTGCTGACCGACGACGAGCGTATCGCGCGCGCCGTCGAGTTCTTCGGCGGCGAGGTCGAGATGACCCCGCGGAGTGCGCCAGCGGCACCGACCGGATCGCCTGGGCGGCGCGAAACTGGGACTGCGCCGCAGTGGTCAACATCCAGGGCGACGAGCCGCTGATCGATCCCGAAGGCATCGGGCGGGTCGCGAGCCACCTGCGCTCCCACCCGGACGATCCGATCGTCACTCTGGCGGCCGACGCCCTGCCCGGCGACCTCGACAGCCCGAGCGTCGTCAAGGTCGTGCTCGATCGCGAGCGGCTACGCGCTCTACTTCAGCCGCGCCGCGATCCCCTTCCCGCGCCTGCCGGGCGGCGCCTCGCCGCTGCGGCACCTCGGCATCTACGGCTACCAGAAGGCGGCGCTGCTCAAGCTCGCCGCGCCTGTCGCCCAGACCCCGCTCGAGACGAGCGAATCGCTGGAGCAGCTGCGCGCGCTCGAGAACCGCATACCGATCAAGGTGCTCACCGGCGCCAGGCCGTCCTGGGGGGTCGACACCCCCGAGGATGCCGCCGAGGTGGACGCCGAATGCGCCAGGAGATGGCCGAAGCCGCCGACGGCCCTGAAGGAGGAGCGCAGCGATGACGACGAAGTACATCTTCGTGACCGGCGGCGTGGTCTCGTCGCTCGGCAAGGGCGTCGCCGCCGCCTCGATCGGCGCCCTGCTCGAAGCGCGCGGCTTCCGCGTCACGCTGATGAAGTTCGACCCCTACGTCAACGTCGATCCGGGCACGATGTCGCCCTACCAGCACGGCGAGGTCTTCGTCACCGACGACGGCGCCGAGACCGACCTCGACCTCGGCCACTACGAGCGCTTCACCCACACCATCACCTCGCAAGCGCAACAACTACACCACCGGCAGGATCTACGAGACGGTGATCACCAAGGAGCGCCGCGGCGACTACCTCGGCAAGACCGTGCAGGTCGATCCCGCACATCACCGACGAGATCAAGGAGGCGATGATCCGCGTCGGCGAAGGCGGGTCGACGTGGTGATCGTCGAGATCGGCGGCACGGTCGGCGACATCGAGTCGCTGCCGTTCCTCGAGGCGATCCGCCAGTTCCGGCTCGAGGTCGGGCCGCAACAACGCCGTCAACGTCCACCTGACGCTGGTGCCCTACATCGCCGCCGCCGAGGAGCTGAAGACGAAGCCGACCCAGCACTCGGTGCGCGAGCTGCGCGCGATCGGCATCCAGCCCGACGTCCTGCTCTGCCGCGCCGACCGCGCCGCTGCCCGACGAGGTGCGGCGCAAGATCGCGCTCTTCTGCAACGTCGCGCCCGAGCAGGTGATCGCGGCGCGCGACGTCTCGACGATCTACGAGGTGCCGCTGCATGTTCGCCCGCGAGGGCCTCGACGAGACGCTGCTCGACCAGCTCAACCTGCCGCGCTACGAGCGCGACCTCGCGCCCTGGGAGACGCTGGTCTCTCGCGTCAAGAACCCGAAGCACAAGGTTCGCATCGGCATCGTCGGCAAGTACGTCGAGCTGCCTGACGCCTACAAGAGCCTCAACGAGGCGCTCGCTCCACGGCGGCGTCGCCAACGAGACCAAGGTCGAGCTGGTCTACATCAACGCCGAGGAGCTCGAAGCCGGCAGCTGGCCGCGGGCGCTCTTCGAGGTCGACGGGCTGCTGGTGCCGATCGGCTTCGGCAAGCGCGGCACCGAGGGCAAGATCCAGCGCGATCCGCTACGCCCGCGAGCACAAGGTGCCGTTCTTCGGCATCTGCCTCGGCATGCAGTGCATGACGATCGAGTTCGCGCGCAACGTCTGCGGCCTCAAGGAGGCGACCTCGACCGAGTTCGACCCGCGACGCCGCGCAGCCGGTGATCTACAAGCTCCGCGACCTGCTCGGCGTCGAGGAGATGGGCGGCACCATGCGCCTGGGCGCCTACCCCTGCCGGCTCAAGGAGGGGTCGCTCGCGCGCGCGATCTACGGCGAGCCGAGAGATCTCCGAGCGCCACCGGCACCGCTACGAGGTCAACCACAAGTACCTGGCGACCCTGCAGGAGCACGGCCTGGTGGTCTCCGGCACGCAGCCCGGACGGCAAGTTCGTCGAGATGGTCGAGCTCCCGGAGCACCCCTGGTTCCTCGGCTGCCAGTTCCATCCCGAGTACAAGTCGAAGCCGACCGAGACCGCACCCGCTCTTCGTCTCCTACATCGCCGCGGCGCTCGCCGAGAACCAGAAGCGCGCCGGCGAAGCACGGCCCGAGAAGTCGAGGCGCGCGAAGGCCAGCTGGCGTGACGATCCCGTCTCTCGAGCTCGCACCCGGCATCCCGATCGGCGGCCGGCGACCTTCCCGTCATCGCCGGTCCCTGTGTCATCGAGAGCATGGAGACGACGCTCCGCGCCGCCGGGCTCCTCGCCGGCATCGCGCAGCGCCTCGGCCTGAAGTTGGTCTTCAAGGCCTCGTTCGACAAGGCGAACCGCAGCTCGCCGGCAAGGCCTTTCGCGGCCCCGGCCTGGTCGAGGGCCTGAAGGTCCTCGCCGAGGTCCGCCGGCAGATCGCCCTGCCGCTCCTCACCGACGTCCACGAGCCGGCGCAGTGCGCGGCCGCCGCGGAGGTCGTGCGACGTCCTGCAGATCCCCGCCTTCCTCTGCCGCCAGACCGACCTGCTGCTGGCGGCGGCAGCGACCGGCGGGCGGTGAACATCAAGAAGGGGCAGTTCATGGCCCCGGACGACATGCGGCGGGTCGGTCGACAAGATCCGCGCCGCCGGCAACGACCGCGTCACCGTCACCGAGCGCGGCGCGGCATTCGGGTACCACAATCTGGTGGTCGACATGCGCAGCTTCGCCTGGATGCAGCAGGACGGCATCCCGGTGATCTACGACGTCACCCACTCCCTGCAGCTCCCCGGCGCCAGCGTCGAAGGCACCGGCGGCGCGCGTGAGTTCGCCGAGCCGCTCGCTCGCGCCGCGGTCGCCGCCGGCGCCGACGGCCTCTTCCTCGAGGTGCATCCCGATCCTGAGCACGCCCTCTCCGACAGAGACACCCAGCTCCCCCCCGACCGCGCCGAAGCCCTCCTCGCCTCGCTGCTCAAGATCCGCGCCACGGTGACGGCATGAGCACCCCTCCTGCGCGCCCGGCGCGCCTTCCGCGGCGACCCCGGGAGGTCGCCCGAGAGGTCCTCGAGATCGAGGCCGCCGCAGTCGCGGGGCTGGTGTCGCAACTGGACGAGACCTTCGACCGCGCCGTCGAGCGCCTGCGCGCCGCGCCCGGCCGGGTGGTCTGCACCGGCATGGGCAAGAGCGGCATCGTGATGCAGAAGATCGCCGCCACGCTCGCCTCGACCGGCACGCCGTCCTTCTTCCTCCACCCGGCCGAGGCGATCCACGGCGACCTCGGGATGATCGTCGAGGGCGACATCGTCCTCGCGGCCTCCTACTCCGGCACCACCGAAGAGCTCCTGCGGCTGGTCGAGATCCTCAAGCGGCTCGGCGTGCCGCTCATCGCCATGACCGGCAACTCGAACTCCCCGATCGCCCGCGGCGCCGAGATCCACCTGCCGGTGGTGATCGACAAGGAGGCCTGTCCGCTGAATCTCGCGCCGACCGCTTCGACCACCGCGACGCTGGCGCTGGGCGACGCCCTCGCCATGGCGCTCCTCGAAGCGCGCGGCTTCACGCCCGAGGATTTCGCCCGCTTCCATCCCGGCGGCCAGCTCGGCAAGCAGCTCCTGCACGTGCGCGAAGTGATGCACGCCGGCGAGCGCCTGCCGGCGGTCGCGACGGCGGCGTCGATGCGCGACGCGATCTACGAGATGTCGAAGAAGGGGCTGGGAATCACCGCGGTCATCGATGGCGCCGGAGTGCTGGTGGGAGTCATCTCCGACGGCGACCTGCGGCGCCTGCTGGAGAAGGACGAGGAGATTCTCCGACGCACCGCCGGCGAGTGCATGCGCCCGCAACCGCGGACGATCGACGGCGACGAGCTCGCCCCGGCGGCGCTGCAGAAGATGGAGCACAACCGCATCACCTCCCTGTTCGTCTGCGCCGCCGACGGGACGCTCGAGGGGATCGTGCACCTGCACGACCTCTGGGGCCTCGAGCTCTTCTAGGAATCGCGCGTGCCTCCCACTCTCCCATCGCCGGGAATCTGGCTGCCGGAGCTTTCGGCGCGCGCCCGCGCGCTCAAGTGGCTGCTGCTCGACGTCGATGGCGTGCTCACCGACGGCCGCCTCTGGTTCGACGCCAAAGGCGAAGTGGTCAAGGTCTTCGACGTGCGCGACGGGCTGGGAATCAAGCTCCTGACCGGGGCGGGCGTGCAGGTCGGCATCCTCTCCGCCCGCACCAGCCCGATCGTCGAGAAGCGCAGCCGCGATCTCGGACTCTCGGAGGTCCTGCAGGGTCGCGAGAACAAGCTCGACACCTTCCGCGACTTCCTCGCCCGCCACGGGCTCGACGCCAGCAATATCGCCTACCTCGCCGACGACTTGCTCGATCTCGCGGTGCTCGGCGCCTGCGGCCTCGCTGCCGCGCCGGCGGATGCCGTGCCCGACGTCCGCAGCCGCGTGCACTACGTCACCGCGGCCGGCGGCGGACGCGGCGCCGTGCGCGAGCTTGCCGAGCGCATTCTCGCTGCGCGCGGAGTCTGGGAAGGGATCGTGCAGCGCTTCGAGGCCGCCGATTCCTGAGCGCAGGCGGCGCTCCGCCGGCAAGGCCCTGCGCTCGGCGCTGCTCACCGGGCTCGGCCGGATTCTCGATCTCCTCTTCTCCAGGCTGACTTGGAGCCGTGCGCAGCGGCTCGGCCGCGCGTTCGGCCGCTTCGCCTGGAACCTGGCGCGCCGCGATCGGCAGCGCACGCTCGATCATCTCGCGTTCGCCTTCCCGGAGCTCGCGATCGCCGAGCGCGCCGCGCTGGCCCGCCGCTGCTTCCTTCACCTGGGCACTCTGCTCGGCGAGTGCCTTCACTTGCGCCACTGTACGCCGCAGGATCTCTCGCAGCATGTGGCGCTCGCGGGCTGGGAGCACGTGGAAGCGGCGCGCGCGCAGCAGCGCCCGATCGTCATCGTCACCGGCCACTGCGGCAACTGGGAGCTCCTCGCTGCGACGCTCAACGCGCGCGGGCTGGGGATGCTGGTCGTGGCGCGCGAGATCGACGAGCCGGGGCTGCAGACGATGCTGCTCGACTTGCGCGCCCGTTTCGGCACCCGGACCATCGTCCGCGGGACGCCTGGCGCGGCACGCGCGCTCCTCGGAGCGCTCCGCGGTGCCGGCGCGCTCGGTATGCTCATCGACCAGGACACCAAGGTGGAGGGGGTCTTCGTCGACTTCTTCGGCCGGCCGGCGTGGACGCCCGTCGGCGCCGCCGAGCTCGCGCTGCGCTTCGACGCCGCCGTGCTCCCGACCTTCATCGAGCGCCGCGCCGACGGCTCCCACCGCGCGCAGATTCACCCCGAGATCGCGCTGCCCACCGACGCGACCGCAGCCACGGCCCTCATGACCGCAGCCATCGAGGCCCAGATCCGCAGCCACCCCGAACAGTGGGTCTGGCTCCACCGCCGCTGGCGGCGCCGACCGGCGGCTTCCGCCGGCTCGGCGGGCGTGGCGAGACCGGCTTAGCTCTCGGCTTTCTTGCCGCGCGTCACCAGCCAGGCGGCGCCGGTGCCGACCAGGTAGAGGGCGATCGTCGGCAGGGCGAAGATGCACAGATTCACGATGTCGGAGGTCGGGGTGATGATCGCCGAGACGACGAAGATGGCGAGCACCGCCCAGCGGAAGTTGCGCATCAGGAAGCGCGGCGTCACCAGGCCGATCTTCGCCAGCAGGACGAGGACGATCGGCAGCTCGAACATGAGGCCCAGACCCAGCATGATGGTGAGCAGCAGGCCGTAGTACTTCTCCGCCGTGATCACCGGCATGAAGTCCTTGCCCATGGCGAGCAGGAACTCCACCGCGAAGGGAAAGGCCACGAGGTAGGCGAAGACGCCGCCGGCGATGAAGAAGCCCCAACCCAGGACCACGAAAGGCGCCGCCCAGCGGCGTTCCTTGGGATAGAGCCCGGGCGAGATGAAGGCCCAGACCTGGTAGAGGATCACCGGCGCGGCGAGGAAAGCGCCGGCGAGCAGGGCGGTCTTGACGTAGAGCAGGAAGGCGTCGGTGACGCCGAGGAAGGCGAGCTTCTGGCCCTCCGGGAGGAGGTGGCGTCGTAGATCGGCCGGGCGAAGAAACGGCAGATCTCGGGCGCCCAGTTGAAGCAGGCGAGCATCGCGACGAAAAGAGACGCCAGAGAATAGACGATGCGCTTGCGCAGGTCCTCGAGGTGGTCGAGCAGCGACATGCGGGGCAGTTCGTCGGCGGGGAGGGCGCCGCCCCGCGGCTCTGGAGAGGCGGCCATGGCCTGGGTCAGGAGGGCTGGCTCTTCGCCGGGTCGGCGGCGACCGCGGGCGGAGCACCCACCGCCGGTTGAGCAGCCGGAACCGGCACAGTCGACTCCGGCGACGCCGTCTCGACATGGACCTCGGGGCTCGCGGCCGGTCGGGGCGGCCTGGTCAGCCGCTCGGTCTGTCGCCGCGGCTCCTCTTCGAGAGAGATCTCGGTCTCGATCGTGCGCTTGAGGTCGGTCGTCGCACGGCGAAACTGCGCCATGCCTTTGCCGATCGTGCGCCCGACCTCAGGCAGTCGCTTGGGGCCGAAGATGAGCAGAGCTAGTACCAGAATGAAGAGCAATTCCGGGAATCCGAGGGGACCGAACATGGCAGCGACCGGCAGTAATCATCGGCTCCGCGCACCGGCGGTGTCAAGGAGACGCCGCCTGGCGCACGACAAGGCGCCTGCTTTTCGCATGTTAGGATCGCCGCCATGCGTCGGCGCTGGCGTCTCGCTGCGACTTTGCTGTTCCTCCTCGCGACCTTGGTCGGCGGCTTGGCCGGGAACCGGCTGCTCGCCCTCGGCGAGGACGCGCGCAGCGATCTTCGCCTCTACACCGAGCTCCTCCAGGCGGCGCGCACGCGCTATGGGGGGGAGGTCCATTTCCGCGACCTGGTCTATTCATCGATCAACGGCATGCTGCGGACCCTGGATCCGCACACCAGCTTCCTGCCGCCCACCGCCTACTCGTCGATGCGCGAGAAGCAGCAGGCGAGCTTCTATGGCCTGGGGATTCTGGTCGGCGTGCGCAATGGCCGCCTGACCGTCATCGCGCCGATCGATGGCACGCCCGCCTCCCGGCTGGGGATTCGCGCCGGCGACGTCATCCAGCGCATCGAGGACGAACCCACCGACAAACTGTCGATCGACGAAGCGGTCACGCGCCTCAAGGGACCCAAAGGGACCCAGGTGCGCATCTCCATCCTGCGTGCCGGCCTCGACGCGCCGTTGGAGCTCACCGTCACCCGGGCCGAGATCCCGCAGACCACGGTGCGCTATGCCTACATGATCGCGCCCGATACCGGCTACATCTCGATCAGCGACTTCACCCGCTCGACCTCGGGCGAAGTGGAAAAAGCGCTCGCCAAGCTCAAGGCGGAGGGGATGAAGCGGCTGCTCCTCGACCTGCGCAACAACGGCGGCGGACTGCTGGACCAGGCGGTGGACGTGGCCGACCAGTTCCTGCCGGAGGGCTCGACGGTCGTCGTCACGCGCGGCCGCACCGCGGATTCCGCGCAGTCCTACTCCGCCGACGGCAGCCACGCCCCGATCGCCGAACCGGTGGTCGTCCTGGTCAACAGCGGCACCGCGTCGGCGGCCGAGATCCTCTCCGGCGGGATCCAGGATCACGACATCGGTCTCGTCGTCGGCACCCCCACCTGGGGCAAGGGACTCGTGCAGACCGTCTACGGGCTGTCCTACGGCGCCGGCCTGGCCCTCACCACGGCCAAGTACTACACGCCGTCGGGTCGCCTGATCCAGCGCGACTACAGCTCCTATTTCGACTACTACACCCGCAACGGCCTGGAGCCCGGCGACGAGGCTCCGCACGCCAAGGTGCCCCCGCCCACGGCGGAGGCCTACGCCACCGACCTCGGACGCAAGGTCTACGGCGGCGGCGGCATCACGCCGGACGTCGAAGTCCAGCCGCTGGAGGTCGCTCCTTTCCTGCAGTTCCTCCTCGGCCGCTCGGCCTTCTTCGGCTTCGGCGTGGACTACGCGCGGCGACACCCTGAGATCACCCGCGAGTGGCGCCCGGACGACGCGGTCCTCGCCGAGTTCCGCAACTGGGTCATCGAGCAGAAGATCGACACCGCGGAGGACCTCGACAAGGGATTCGTCGAGCCCGCCGAGCGCGGCTACGCCTTGCGCCAGATTCGCGCCGAGATCTTCGCCTCCCGCTTCGGCATCGAAGCGTCGCACCAGGTGCAGAGCGAAGGCGACGCCCAGATCCAGGCGGCGCTCGGCCTCTTCCCGCAGGCCGAAGCCCTGCTCGCCGAACGGCTCCGGCTCGGCAAGAAGCCCGACGTCACGGCAACAAATACCGCCAGACCGTAGCTCGCGACCGACCAGTCTTCAGCGGACCTCGCGGCTTCCGCTCGGGGTCCTGTCGGTTGACCTCCCGCCCCTCCGCTCGGGGTCCTGTCTGGCCCGCTTCCCATAGGTGCTCGCGCAGAAGAAGCGCGCTCCGCGCCTATGGGAGCCCTCGGTCCAGCCACCCCTCGTCGGGAGATCTGAGAGAGAAAATGCTCCGAGGCGGGCTCTGGCGCTCGGGAAGATGGCGTAGGCGAGCTGCTTCACTTCTCGCCGGAGCCATCTTCCCGAGTGCCGGAGACCGCCACCACCGACACCGGCTCAGGGCGAGCCGTCCTCAGAAGCCCCTTCGCCACTACCACGACCGTCGGCTGGCGAGCTTGCAAGAGCCAGCGCGAACGAAAACGGCCGGCGAGATCGCCGGCCGTTCGTGCTGCGCGAGCTGGACCTGAGCGTCAGGGGGCTTCGTTGCGGATCGTGACGTAGCGCTCGCCGATGATGCTCTGAGCGCCGAATTCGTCCACCGCCACCGCCTGGACATGATGCAAGCCGTCCGAAGTCAGCGTGGTATCGAGGAAGAAGAGCCAGCCGGGCGCCAGGCTGTCCGGGTAGCCCGGATAGACCGAGCTGACGTCCGGGCGCGGCAGACCGAAGGCCGCATCGCCGACGAACTGGCCGTCGAGCCAGATCTGCACCTCCGCGATGCCTTCGGCGTCGAGCACCCAGCCGTCGATGGCGGTGATGCTGTCGATCAGCTCGCCGTTGTCGGGATGGTCGATGAAGCCGAAGGAACCTTCGTTGCCGGTGTTCTCGTCGCAGAAGAACGCGACCGGAATCTCCGCGATGTTGGCGACATTGCCGTAATAGTCGCCGGAGCGGATGGTGATCTCGTGGAAGCCCTGCGAGTAGCCGATCTCGGAGATCAGCCAACCGACATCGAGCACGAAGCGGAAGCGCGCGTGCGGCGAGTTCGCCACCGTCGGAAAGATCCGCTCGACATCGAGGCTCTGCAGGCCGTAGCAGTTCGTCAGGCCGCCCCAATCGGGGTCGCTGAAGCAGCCGGTGACCGTGTTCGCATAGAGACCGCCGTTGATCAGCAGCTCGACGTACTTGACGCCGGTGTCGCCGTTCTCGATGCCGACGTCGAGCGCCCAACCGCTGACGACGCTCAGCCGGCGCGAGGCGTCGTTGAGATCGCAGGTGCCGTAGAACTCGCTGCTCGGATTGGGGAAGGTGATGGCGCCGAACGGCGCGAGATTCGAGGTGTCGTTGTTGATCTGGATGGTGACCGAATTCAGCCAGGTCTGCTCGCCGGTGAGGTTGCTGGTCACCCGCGCCGAGATCTGGTGGAGGTCGTTCGAGTAGAGCGTCGTGTCGAGGAACATGCCGAAGCCGACCAGGGCGCCGTCGGGATAGCCCGGGAAGACCAGTTCGACGTCGGGGCGGTTGCGGCCATAGTCGGCGAGGCCGGCGACCACGCCGTCGACGTAGAGCTCGACCCGCTCGACGCCGTCATCGTCCAGCGCCCAGCCGGTGATCGGCAGAACACCGCCGCCGGCGTTCTGGTTCTGGCCCCCGTGAATCCCCTCGACGAAGCCGAACGGAGCGGCCGCGAAGGCGGGAAGGCCGGCGAATGACAGAGTCAAGCCCAAGAGAAAGCAGAGTTTGCGCCGCATCTCGTTCTCCTTCGTCTGAACTCCGCGTAGTGTGAGCGGGAATCGACGGAAAGTCAAGTGAATGCAGCACATAGGCCTGCCAGGCCCAAAACACAGCCGCCCGGAGACCGATCCGGACACCGCCCGCGATCGCACAACGGGCTGTGCTGAGGTAGCACAGCCCGTTGTGCAACCTCCGGCTCAGCCGTCGGCGCGGCGATCGCGCCGCGGGAGCTCGACGCCGCAGCGGGCGAGATTGCGCCGCAGCCGGTAGATCACCGAATCGATGCCGGCGATGCCCATCCGGCCGGCGAGTCCGACGGCGATCTCGCGACTGCTCCACCCTTCGAGCAGCGCCAGACGGGCGATCCGGACCGTGGTGGGGGTGGCGCGCCGGCCCAGAGCCTGGCGACACAAGGCGACGAAGGCGCGCCGCCGTCTCGCTGGCGAGCAGGCGATCCTCGGGCCCGCTCGCATCGGCGATGCCGATCGCCGGCGCGAGCTTCCACTCGGCCCAGGCCACCCGCTGGCCGCCCCACCGCTTCTCCGCCAGGGCCACCCGGCGCGCGTCGACCACGACGCTCGCCGCGACGCGCTGCAGGTAGGTCATCAACTGGGCCTCGCTCTCGCCGCGGAAGTGCCGCGGCCGCCGGCCGCCGCCGAGCAGCCGGCAATAGACCTCCTGCACGAGGTCCTCCACCCGTTCCTCGTTCGCGCCCGGCACGCCCAGGCGCAGCAGCGCCCGCCGCACGGCGGTCACCAGGCGGCCATGAAATCGCGCCACGAACTCCCGCCAGGCGGCGTCGCAGTTGCCGGCGGAACACGGCGCGAAAGAGGTCCGCCGAGGCGACCGGGATCGGCGGTCGGGATTCGCGCCGCGGCGTGGGCTGCTGAACGACCTGGGGCTGGGGCTGAATCGCTGTTCCTGGCATGTTCCGCTCCTTGGACAATGGAGCGGAGGCGCCGAAAAAACAAAGAGCCGAGCGCGCGCGAGCGGCTCGGCCATCCAGGAACGACATCAGTGTACACCCTTTTTCGCCGCCGGCCCAGCCCTGCCCTGGCGACGGCTCGGTGGCGGCGATCCTCCCGGATCGCCGGATCAGTATACGGGCGGCGGACAGAGCTCGTCGGCCGGTGCGGAAGGCGTTGAGCCCGACGCTGTAGCGCCCGGAGGCACTGGAGATCGGCATCACCCAACTCTGCAACGGGAAGTCGGCGAGCGGCTCGACGGCGCAGGACGGCTGGACCCGGTTCTCGAAATCCACGAAGCCGAACGTCGCGGCCACCGGAACCTCCCCGGAGCCGACCGTGAGCACGGGTCGCGACCTCGTTGACGCCGACGTGGCGAATGGCGGGCTGACCGACGGCGGCCTCGTCGAAAGCGGTGGTCTCCAGGTACTGGCAAGGGTCGACGAAGCTCGGCCGCTGTCCGCAGGTGATCGCCTGCGGCGTCTGGTTGCTGGGCTCGAGCCAGGCGATGAGATCGGTCCCGCCGGAGAAGGCGCCGCCGTTCAGGTAGCGCGCCCGATAGCGGGTGCCGAGCGGCGAGCGGGCGTCGACGCCGCTATGCGCGACCCACGCACCGTAGAAGGTCGCCGGCTGGCTGCCGAAGCGGCCTTCATCGGCGACGATGTGGACCGCTTCGTTGCCTTGCGCGAAATCCTGGCTGGCATCGACGAGGAAGAAATCGCCGACCAGCAGGTTGGCGTTGCTCGCGATGCCCGTGCCTCCCGCCGCGAAGTAGCCGGCATGCCCCGGGTAGGTGATCAGGGTCGAACAGGCCTGCGCGGCATCGATGGTGACGAAGCCGGTGGCGACGTTCGCACCCGCCCTGCCGCTGCCCGCACAATTCCCTTCGGCGTCGGGCTGTCCAGTGTGCTGCTGGCGCAGCTGCGTGATGGCGATGGGGTCGAGAACCGGCAGTACCAGCGGGTCCGCGCAACCGGTGAACGAGCCGCCGCCGGTCTGCGGCAGGATGCCGTTGAAGACATCTCGCAGATTGATCGACTGGACGTCATCAGGGGCGAGAAAGAGATCGAAGGTGAGCGTCGGAACACCCCAGTCGGTCCACACCACGACCTTGGCCAGAGTGGCCTGGGCGCCGGCGTTGGTGACGGCGAAGAGCGTGGTCTGGCGATCGGCCGCCGCGAAATCGACCTCGAAATAGGGGACCAGCAGCGTCGCCGCCGGCGTCGCGCCGGCGCTGCAGCTGTTCTGCGCCAGGCCGGCGGAGGCGTGGGCCCCCAGCGCTGCCGTCAGGGTGATCAACATTGCCAGCCGAGTCGAGAATTGCATCACTACCTCCATGAGGGTCATGAGGATTCTCCGCCGCCCGGCGGACGAGGGGAGTCTCCGAACCGCAGTTACACTGCCATCGGACCGTTGGCGAGACAAGCGTAGATTCTACTCGGGGATCAGAAGATCGCCGCCCGCGCCAGGAGCTTCGCCGTCGCCGTTCGGGCAGCCGAGAGGACCTCCTCGAGATCCCACCGGGTGAGCCGCCCATCCTCCACCAGCAGCTCGCCGTCGACGGCCACATGGCGGACGGCGGCGGGGGAAGCGCCGAAGGCGACCCGATCGTGGGGGTCGACCGCTGGCGCGACCGCGAGCTCGGGCAGGTCGGTGCGCAGGACCACCAGGTCGGCCCGCTTGCCGACTTCGAGCGAACCGATCTCGTCCGCCAGGCCCAGGACGCGCGCCCCCTCGCTGGTGGCGAGGCGCAGCGCCTCGAGTCCGGAGAGGCTGCCCGGTCCGCTCCGCACGCTCGCCAGCTGGGCTGCCAGGCGAAGCTCGGCCCACCCGTCGAGCCGGTTGTTGCACGGCGGACCGTCGGCGCCGATGCCGACCGGGATTCCGGCGCGGCGGATCGCCACGATGGGAGCGATCCCCGAGCCGAGCTTGAGGTTGGAACCCGGGCAGTGCACGACGGCGAATCTCGTCCCGCTGAGCCGCCGGAAGTGGCGCGGGCGCAGCCAGACGCCATGCGCGATGCGCAGGTCGCGCTCGAGGAGCCCGAGATCGGAAAAGTACTCGATCTCGTCGCGACCCTGCTTCTCCCGCCGCACGGCGAGGCCCTCGGCGCGCTGCTCGAGGGCGTGGGTATGCACCGGCCAGCCGCGGTCCGCGGCGACCTCGACGACGCCGCGCCAGAGGGCGTCCGAGCACGACAGCGCGAAGCGCGGATTGAGCACCGCCCGGAGCCGGCCGTCGCCCCCCGAGCGCGCGAAGCGCTCGCCGAGCTCGACGGCATGCGCCAGGCTCGCCGCGGCAGGTTCGCAGAGTCCCGGCGGCAGCCCCTCGCCCGCATCCATCAGGCACTTGCCGGCGGTGGCGCGCAGCCCCGATTCGGCGATCGCCGCCAGGAGTCCGGCGATGCCGGGCCCCAGACCGATCTCCTGAATCGCCGTCGTGCCGCCCAGCAGACACTCGGCAGCGCCTGTCCTGCCCGAGCTGTAGGCGGTCTCGTCGTCGTGCGCGGCCTCGAGCGGCCAGATGCGCTCGCGCAGCCAGGGCAGGAGCGCCCGGCCTTCGGCCAGGCCGCGGAAGAGCGTCTGGCCGAGATGCACGTGCCCCTGCACGAGGCCAGGCAGGATCAGATGACCGGCAACGTCGAGCACCCGCGCCTCCGCGGGCACGGCGAGGCCTCGCCCGAGGGCCGCAATGCGGCCGGCGGCGAGCAGGAGATCGGTATCGGGGTGGACGGAGGCGGCAGCGTCGAGGGTCAGAATCGTGCCGCCCCGGAGCAGGAGCGGGGCGATCTGGGGGGCCGAGGGGCCGAGGGTCAGCCGGCCCTCGCGACACTGCGCTAGCGCAGCTTCTCTTCGACGAACTCGACGTGCTGGCGCACTTTCGGGTCGTACTTCTTCATCCGCAGCTTCTCGCTCGAGGCCTTCTTGTTCTTCGTCGTGGTGTAGAAATAACCCGTTCCGGCCGAAGAAACCAACTTGATCTTGTCGCGCATCTTGCAACTCCCCGTCTGACTTTCGACACCGAATCTTAGAACTGGCGGGGCCGACGGGACTCGAACCCGCGACCTCCTGCGTGACAGGCAGGCGTTCTAACCAGCTGAACTACGACCCCGCGATGATTCCTTCTGGCCCTTCTGACCCTTCTGATGATTCCTGCGGCTCGGAGGCCTCCCGAAGATGGTGGGAGGTGAGGGGCTTGAACCCACGACACCCTGCGTGTAAGGCAGGTGCTCTACCACTGAGCTAACCTCCCTCGCCCGAGCCGGTGCATTGTATGGAACCGCGACCCCCCGAGTCAACGCCGGGGATGCGCCTCAGCGAGCGAGGCGAGCGCCCGCCGCAGCTCCTCGCGCTCCGGCGCAAGTGCGACGGCGCGCTCGAAAGCGCGCCGCGCCGCGGCCCGATCGCCCAGGCAGAGCTGGGCCGTGGCGAGTGCAGCCCAGGAGCCGGCGCGGCCCTCCTCGAGGCGCACCGCCTGCGAGAAATCGGCGGCGGCTCCCTGGCAGTCCCCCTCCTCGACCCGATTGCGGCCGCGGAAAAGTCGCAGAGGGACATTTTCCGGAGCCCCTGCGACAGCAGCATCGAGCAGCGCGCGCGCCCGGTCGATCCGCCCGCGAGCCCGCCACGCCGCCGCGCGCTCCACCACCAGCTCGGCTCCCGCCGGCAGCCCGCCCAGGAACGCCTCGACCAGCAGCCGGTCCGACCGCGCGGCGTCCTTCTCCTGCTCGAAGAGGAGCGCGCTCAGGTTGCGCTTCGCCGCGACATCCTCCGGCTCCTGCTCGAGCGCCTGGTCGTAGCAGCGCAACGCTTCCGCCGTCCGCCCGAGTCCTTCCAGGATTTGCGCTTCGTTGCTGAACGAGGCGGCGGTGCGCGTGCCGTGCGGCCGCGGGCCGCGGTTCTTCTCGGGGCCGGCGCCGAGGTAGCCCAATGCCTGGAGCTTGCGGATCTCTTCGTCGCCGGTGGCCGGCGATGCGATGCGCGAGTTCGTGGCGGTGAGGGGCGCCGGGGTGCGCCGAATCGGGGCCGGCTCCCAGTCCTGCTTTTCCGCCGACCCCGATTCGGCGCCCCCCGACACCCCACCCGGCTGGGGAACCTGGTTCTCACTCCTGATGGAGGATGGTTCCGGCGCTCGCGGATGCGGGGTCGGCGGGAAAGCTTGACTAGGAGCCGGCCCCGCATCCGCGAGTGCCGGAGCCGCCCGCGAAGGCGCAGGAAGGTCGACGAGAGAGAGCAACGTCGCCGCGACCTGCGCCACCCCACCTTGCCCCGAATGCCCCGGACGAGACGGAATGCCTGGGCCCGCAAGCAGATACATCCCCTCGTCCCGATGCCACTTCGCCGCCGTCGCTCCGGCGACGCTCGAGAGGCCCGAAGGACGTCCGGCGCCCCACTCGAAGCCGTGGTCGGAGGCGATCATCAGCACCGCTCCCGAGCGCGCAGCGAGCGCCGCGAACTCGCCGAGGACACCATCGACGAGCTCGTAGTAGCGCGCCAGCGACCTCACCGAAACGCGAGGCCTCCGCTGCCGCAGTGCCGGCGAGAGCCGGTGCGACGAACGGCGCGAAGAGATGTCCGATCGTGTCGGTGCCCTCGAAGTAGACCGCCGCGAGCCGAGTCGGATGCTTCATCAGCCAGTCGACGGCGAGCCGGCGCACGATCTCGGTCTGTACCAGCACCTGACGCAACCCCGGAACCTTTTCGGCAAAGGGATCCGATGACGAAAGCGCCGCGGCGAGCTCGGCAGCGGAAAGATCTGGAAGGAGCCGGCGAAGAGCGGCGAGATCGACGCTGTCCATGGCCTCCCGGCGCACCCTTTCCGCCCACGGCGCTTCACTTGGCGGCGACAGCGCGCGTTCGACCGACCCATGAGCGGCGAGGAACACATTACTTACCAGCAAGCCTTTCGTTTGTCGGCCGGAAACGTCGCCCAGAGCCCAACCACCGCGACCTCGCGGCCCGCCTCCGAGGCGATGTTCCATACCGCCGGCACCCGCCGTTCGTCACTGGTGATCGGCTCGCGGCGCCCGGTGACCGGGTGGAAGCGCACGAAGTCGAGGATGCGGTGCTCGAGCGGCGCCCGCCCGGTCATCATCGTCGTCCAGAAGAGCGGCGAGAGCGGCGGCTGTTCGGTGACCAGCACTCCCCCACTCCCCTCGCGCTCGAGGCGGGCGAGATTCGGCATCCTGCCCGCGGCCATCAGCGGCGCGAGGAACTCCCAGTCGGCGCCGTCGAGCCCGACGAAGAGCACCGAGCGGGCACCCGCGACGTCCGCGCTCTCCCGCAATGTCGGAGGGGTCGGAGCCAGCTCATTGCCCGCGACCGCAGGCCAGCGCGAGAACGAGCGCAGACAACGAAAGGGCCCCCGCGAGGGGGCCCCTGAAAATGCGCGATGGGCGACCGGCGGTCAAAAGCTCAGCCGGACCCCCACCCGCGCCGTGGTCGGTGGTGTGCGCAGGACTGCCTTGCCGTAGCCGGGATTGACCGGCGTCGGCGTGAAATTGTCGGCCTCTTGGAAGCCCCACCGCTGGTCGACGAGGATCGGCCGCTGGGCGTCGAGAATGTTGAAGATGTCGAGCAGGAAGTTGAAAGTCACCGGCCCGACTTCGATCGGGTATCCGAGGTGCACGTCGGCCTCGTAGATGTCCGGCGCCCGGCCCTCGGCGCCGCGTTTCCCGAGGAAGAACTCGTAACGGTTGTAGCCGTCCGAGAAGCCGTACTTGGTGAGCGGCGTGCCGGTGCGATAGTAGCCGGAGAAGCCGATCGACAGCTTGAAGTCGGTGACGTAGTAGCCCGAGAACTTGAACTGGTGGCGGCGGTCGTTCGACAGCGGTCCGTCGTTGGTGATGCGGTCGAAGTTGCGGCCGTCGGTGAAGAAGTCGTAGTAGTCGTAGGCGGCCGAGATGTTCGGATCGGCGCCGACATTGGTGAACGGCGCGTACTCGCCGTCGTAGTTGCCGTCGAGTGTCGAGTAGACATAGGAAACCAATCCCTGCCAGTTGTCGGAGAAGCGCTTGTGGGCGTCGAGCTGCAGGCCCTTGTACTCGCGCTTCGGCTCGGGCGCCGGAAAAGTCGTCGAGACGTCGTAGGTGTAGATGCGCTGCATGATCCCCTTGCCGGGGTTGCCGATGCAGTAGTCATAGGCGTCGGTGCAGACGAAGTCCTCGATCACCCGGCCGTATTCACGGTAGATGAGCTTGGCTCCCACGGCGACGTCCGGCATCAGTTCGCGCTCGTAGCCGAGCAGGAACTCGTTGATGTACTGATTCTTGAGATTGGGATCGGCCTCCTCCGTGAAACCGCCGAGAATCACCGAGTCCCGACCGAGGTCGAACTCTGCCGAGGCGTCGGGCGAGGTCGAAAGCGGATCGTAGTTGAAGATGCGCGCCTGGCGCTCCTGGGCGAAGGAGCGGATGACGAGGTCCATCGGAATCTGCTCGTAGTACTGGCCGAAGGAGCCGTAGAGCTTGGAGTGCCCTTCCGCGCCGGGCGCCCAGGTGAAGCCGATGCGCGGCGCGTAGTCGTCCGAGAGATCGATCACTCTGCGCCCGAAGCGGTCGAAGATCTCCTGGCGGTCCCAGCGCACGCCGATGTTGAGCCCGAAGGCGGCGGAGATCTGCCAGCGATCCTGGAGATAGATCGCCGTATTGTCGTGCTTGACCGGCGCGACCAGCTCCGACGTCGGAGCGTTGTCGATCGTGGCGAGCGGCGTCGTCCAGTAGAAGTGGCTGTAGATCGCCGGCCCGCCATTGGGATTTTCGAGGATGTCCACCCGCTGCCCGCCGGACATACGCTTCAGCACGTCCGCCTTCTCCTCCTCGAACTCGAAGCCGAACTTGAGATCGTGACGGTCGAGATACTTCGAGATCGAGCCCCCCCAGGAATCCCGCTGAAAGGTCTTCTCCTGGATCAGCCCGAAACCGCCCGTCTGGAACGAGTCGTTCGCCGAGTCGCGGAACTCGACGATGTCGCCCGCGGTGGAAGCCGGGCCGATCGAGTTCTCCTCTTCGTGGCGCGAAATCTGCGCCGACACCACCCAACTGGAGCCCAGGATCCCGTCGTAGCGCAACGCGTAGTCCTTGCCGCCGAACGCCTGCTGGCCGAGATAGGTCAGCGGCTCACCGTTGAGCTTGTGGTCGTTGTCGTTGATCGCTCCGGCGTCGTCGCGCGGATCCTGGAAGAACGTGCCGACGAGCGACTGTCCGGCGGTCAAGTTGAAGGTGAGCTTCGCCGCCGCAAGGTCGCGGTCGCTGGTCGAATCGACGATGTCGCCGGCCGCCGGACCCGCCGGCAGGATCGTGCTCGTCGTGTTCGAGACCCGGTCGTAGGCGCCGAAGAACCACAGCCGATCCTTGAGGATGTAGCCGCCGACATCGACGCCGAAGTCCTGGCGCTCGTAGCCGTCGACGGTGCCGGCGGTCGACACGATGGCGTCGGGGCTCGCCTGCAGGGAGTCGTCGTCGAAATAGGCGAAGACGTCGCCCTTGAATTCGTTGCCGCCCGACTTGGTGATGACGTTGATCACGCCGCCGGTCGAGCGGCCGTACTCGGCCTCGTAGCCGCCGGTCTTGATGTCGATCGCCTGCACGAACTCGAAGTTGAGCTCCTTGCCCTGGAAGCCGTACTCGACGCCGGTGGTGTTGACGCCGTCGACGATGAACGTGTTCTCGGCGCCGGAAGAGCCGTAAACCGAGATCGTCGTCTGCGAGCTGTTGTCCGGATTGGCGTCCGAGATGACGCCGGGCACCAGTTGCGCCATCGAGCTGTAGTTGCGGCCGGTGGGCAGTGAGTCGATCGCCCGCTGGTCGAGGTTGACCCCGAGCTCGGTCGAGCGCAGATCGATGACCGCCGAATCACTGACGACGGTGATCTCCTCCGCCTCCGACGGACGCAGGAGGGTGTTCACCGTCGTGTCGCGGTCGAGACCGACCGGCGTCTTCTGCTGCTCGGGACCGAAGCCGGCGAGCTGAAAGGTGAGGGTGTAGTCGCCCGGCGGCAAGAGCGTCAAGCGGAAGTGACCGTCCGGGTCGGTGGTGGTGACGCGCGAGCCCTGAAGCACCGCGCTCTCGACCTGGACGGTGACGCCCGGGAGGGCGCCGCCGTTTTCGTCGGTGACCCGGCCGACGATACCGCCGGTGGTCTGCGCGGCGAGCGGCGAAACCGGCGAGACCAGCGTGGCGAGCAGGAACAGCGCTGCGGCGATGCGGAGAAATCCCTCTATACGCATTCGAACCCCCTGGTCCAAAAGCACCCGTGACCTGCGTCCACCTGGCTTCCGAGGAAACTGCCGCGCAGTATACTGCCGGCGAGGAGGAACCACCCATGCACGAACTGCCCAAACTGACCTACGGCTTCGACGCGCTCGAGCCGCACATCGACGCGCGCACGATGGAAATCCACCACGGCAAGCACCACCAGGCCTATGTCGACAACCTGAACAAGGCCCTGGCGAACGCGCCCGAGCTCGCCAAGCTCCCGGTCGAAGACCTCCTGCGCGGCTTCGCCACGGTGCCCGAGGGCGATCAAGACGGCGGTCCGCAACCACGGCGGCGGCCACGCCAACCACTCGCTTTTCTGGGAGATCATGGGCGCCAACGCCGGCGGCACGCCGACCGGCACCCTGGCGACGGCGATCGACGGGGCTTTCGGCTCCTTCACGGCGATGCAGGAGAAGGTCAACGCCGCCGCCATGGGCCAGTTCGGCTCCGGCTGGGGCTGGCTGGTGATGGCGGACGGCAAGCTCGACGTGATCGCCCGCCCGAACCAGGACAGTCCGCTCGCCGAGGGCAAGACCCCGCTCCTCGGCGTCGACGTCTGGGAGCACGCCTACTACCTGCACTACCAGAACCGCCGCGCCGACTACCTCAAGGCCTGGTGGAACGTGGTGCGCTGGGACAAGGTCGCCGAGCGCTACGCCAAAGCCAAAGCCTGAAAACGCCCCGCCTTCCCATATAATTCGTCGTCCTGCGACGCGGGGCCGGTCCCGGCCCCGCGTTCCCCGTTCCCGGTTCCGATTCACGGCGGTGTAGCTCAGGGGTTAGAGCGAGCGACTCATAATCGCTAGGTCGGTGGTTCGATCCCACCCACCGCCACCACGATTCGATCCACCCCCAGACCCCTTCGCCTCTTCTCGCAGCCGAGCCGCGCCTAGCGTGTTTCCGGAATCAGCTCGAACGGGCGACCGCGATGGCCGCGCAGTAAGCGGAAGTGACGCTCGTCGAGCGAGAGCAGGGTGAGCGTTCGATAGCGCTCGGAGAGCACCACGAGCGAGGCATCGGCGAGACCGAGCGGCAAGTCGGAGTAACGCTCGATCACGCGCAGGGCCGCGCCGATATCTGCAGCCTCGAACGCCGGCAGCTCGAACGCGCCGCCCTCGACCTCCGCGAGCAGCGCGCGCTCGGCGGCCGGACCGACCCGTTCGGCAAGGAGATAGTCGATCTCCGCCAGCACGAACGGCGAGAGGACGAAGGGGGGTGCGACGCTCGCCATGGCGGTCGCGATCTCGGCGTGCCGCCGCTGACCGGCGTCGATCCAGGCGAGCAGGCCGCTGGTATCGAGAAGGATCATCGCTCGCCGAAGCCGGCGAGCGCTTCGTCGACGCGTTCGGCGAGCCCGGGATCGCTGCTGGTGAAGAGAGGGATGTGCGGCCGGCGGGCAGCAATCTCCGCGATCTCCGCCACCGCGGCAGCGACGCCCCGCCGGATGATCTCCGCCTCGCTCGCGCCGGACCGCTCCGCCGCCCGCTCGAGCTCGGCCTTCAACTCCTCGCTCAAATAGACCGTCGTCCGCACCATGCCATACATTATGCCATACGTTCAGGACCGCTCGCTTCCTCTGGCGGTGTCCATCGAATCGCGGCACCCTCAGCAGAGCTTCTCCGCGCGCACGGAAACGTAATACAATGTCTCACATGAAGAGTTCCACCCTGACCTTGCGCCTGGATCCGGACCTCGATGCGCTGCTCGCGAAGCTGGTCGAACAGACCGGACGGAGTCGTAGCGAGCTGGCGCGCGAGGCGCTGCGGCGGCAGCTGACGCTGGTCGAGTTCGAGCAGCAGCGACGGCGGGCGCTGCCGTTCGCCGAAGCCCGCGGGTATCTCACGGACGAGGACATTTTCCGCGACGTCTCTTGAGGGTCTTCGTCGACACGAACGTCCTCGTCGCCGCCTACGCCACCCGCGGCTTGTGCGCCGATCTGCTGCGCCTGATCCTCGCGCAGCACGACCTCGTCGTCAGCCGACAGGTGCTGGACGAGCTGGAGCGAGCGCTGCGCGACAAGATCGGCCTGCCCGAAGCGCCCATCGAAGAGATTGTCGCCACCCTCACGCCGCAGTTGTTCGAAGCCGGCTCCGCCCTGCGCTCCCCCATCGCGCTGCGCGATGCCCAGGACGAGCCGATCCTCGCGGCAGCCATCGCAGCGGGGGCGGCGGCGCTCGTCACCGGCGACGCCGATCTCCTCGACGCCGCCCCCGACGCGCCGCTGCCGATCCTGAGTCCGCGCGCTTTCTGGATTCAGCTCCGCGGCGGCTGAAGGATGCTCCAGGCTCTGAACTCCGTCCTCGCCGCCGAGCTCGCGCTCGGCGCGCGGGGGCCGTGGGTGGTCGCCTTCTCCGGCGGCGGGGATTCGACGGCGCTGGCGCTCGGGCTGGCCGAGCTCGCGCCGCAACATCGGCTCGCGGTCCACCTGCTGCATGTCGATCACGCGCTCGACCCGGGCTCGGGCGAGCGGGCGACCGCCGCGGCGGCGATCGCGGCGACGATCGGGCTCCCTTTCACCGCCGAGCTCCACCCGGTGCCGGCGCGGGCGCGCCGGCGGGAAGGGACCGAAGCGGCGGCGCGCCGGGTGCGCTACGCGGCGCTCGAGGCCTTCCGCGCCCGCATCGGTGCCGAGCGGATCCTCACCGCCCACCACCGCGACGACCAGATCGAGACCCTCGTGCTCCGCATCGCCGCCGGCAGCGGTCTCGCCGGACTCCAAGGCATCCAGCGCCGCCGCGGGGCGATCCTGCGACCGCTGCTCGACCTCGAGCGCTCGACCCTGGACGCCTTCGTCGCGGCCAGGGGGATCGTCCCCCTCGCCGATCCCACCAACCTCGACCTCACTCTCGACCGCAATCGCGTTCGGCACCGCCTGCTGCCGCAGCTCCTTCGGCAAGAACCTGGGTTGGGCCCCGCACTTGCTGCCGTGGCCCTCGCGGCCGAGCGCGCCCGAAGCGCTCTCGACCGGCGACTCGGAAAGCTGCTGGTAAAGGAAGGTGGGGGCTCGCAGCCGCGCCTCGAGGTCGCTGCGCTTCTTCCTTTACCGGAGCCTTTGCCTTTCTTCGCCCTCGGCCTCCTCGAGCGCCAGGCAGGGCGGGAGCGGCCGGGGTCGACGCGGTCGAAGCGCGAGCTCCTCCGCCAACTGGCGGGACTGGCGGCGGCGCCGGACGGGCTTCTTGCGTTGCCCGCGGGTTGTGGAGACGGCCTCTTCTGGCAGGCCTCCGCGGGCTTTCTTTCGCTCGCTCCCCCGACCCCCGCCGCGGCGGCCTTTTCATATATTCTGGAGGCGCCGGGAGAGATCGAAGTGCCGGAGATTTGCGGTCGTGTCCGGCTCTCCCGACAGCCGTTTGCAGCCTGGATGCGCACCGGCGAACGTCGGCGCGCGGCGCTCGCATTCCCCCCGTTGGATCTCCCGGGCGGAGGCGCCGGCGGCGACAAGGTCCGGGTGGAGGTTCGCAACCGCCGGCCCGGGGATCGCATCCGCTCCCTGGGTGCACCTGGAATGCGCCGGCTGAAGGAACTGTTGATCGATCACAAGGTGCCGCGTGCAGAGCGGGATCGCTTGCCGCTGCTCCTGGTGGAGGGCGCCATCGCCTGGGTACCGGGAATCACGATTGCCGACCGGTACCGGCTGCAGGACGAGAGTTTTCCTTGGGTCGTCGAGTGGATCGACAACCCGCAGGAGGACTTTCAGCGTAGAACTATTGATGAGGTTCCGGCCGCGGGCCGGGAGGAGTCTGGAAATTGAGTTCAACCCTGCGCACGCTTCTGCTCTGGATGGTCATCTTCGTGGTGGTCATCCTGCTCTGGAACACCTTCCAGGTCGGCAAGACGACCCGCCACGAGCTCACCTACAGTGAGTTCAACGAGCAACTGAACAAGGGCCAGGTCGCCAAGATCACCCTGCGCGAGCAGTCCATCACCGGGATCTTCAAGGCGGGCGGACAGTATGCCAAGGACGAGGAGTTCAAAGTCGAGCTGCCCTTCCGGCCGGACGCCGAGTTCACCGACCGGCTGATCGCCGCCAAGGTCGAGGTCCTCGCCGAGCTGCCGAAGGAGAACACGATGCTGACCATCCTCGTCGGCTGGGCGCCGGTGCTGCTGCTCGTCGGGCTGTGGATCTTCTTCATGCGCCAGATGCAGAGCGGCGGCAACAAGGCGATGTCGTTCGGCAAGAGCAAGGCGAAGCTCCTCTCGACCACCGGCAAGAAGGTCACCTTCAAGGACGTCGCCGGCGTCGAGGAGGCCAAGGAAGAGCTGCAGGAGATCGTCGAGTTCCTCAAGGACCCGCAGAAGTTCCAGAAGCTCGGCGGCAAGATCCCCAAGGGCGTGCTGCTGATGGGCCCGCCCGGGACCGGCAAGACGCTGCTCGCCCGGGCGATCGCCGGCGAGGCCAACGTCCCCTTCTTCTCGATCTCGGGCTCCGACTTCGTCGAGATGTTCGTCGGCGTCGGCGCCTCGCGCGTGCGCGACCTCTTCGAGCAGGGCAAGAAGAACGCCCCCTGCATCGTCTTCATCGACGAGATCGACGCCGTCGGCCGCCACCGCGGCGCGGGCCTGGGCGGCGGCCACGACGAGCGCGAGCAGACGCTCAACCAGCTGCTGGTCGAGATGGACGGCTTCGAGACCAACGAAGGCGTCATCCTGATCGCCGGCACCAACCGCCCCGACGTGCTCGATCCGGCGCTGCTGCGGCCCGGCCGCTTCGACCGCCGGGTCGTCGTCGACCGTCCGGACATGAACGGCCGGGTCGGCATCCTCCAGGTCCACACGCGCAACATTCCGCTCTCCGAGGACGTCGACCTCTCGGTGCTGGCGCGCGGCACTCCGGGCTTCGCCGGCGCCGACCTCGCGAACCTGGTCAACGAGGCGGCGCTCATCGCCGCGCGGCGCAACAAGAAGAAGGTCGAGATGGTCGACTTCGAGTTCGCCAAGGACAAGGTGCTGATGGGCGCCGAGCGCAAGTCGCTCGTGCTCACCGAGGACGAGAAGACGGTCACCGCCTTCCACGAGGCCGGCCACGCCATCGTCGCGGCCTTCCTGGTCGGCCACGACCCGCTGCACAAGGTCACGATCATTCCGCGCGGCCGCGCTCTCGGCGTGACCATGCAGCTGCCGACCGAGGACAAGTACACCTACACCAAGAACTTCGTGTCGAGCCAGATCGCCATCCTCATGGGCGGCCGCGCCGCCGAAGAGATGACCCAGAAGGACATCACCACCGGCGCCGGCAACGACATCGAGCGCGCCACCGCGATGGCCCGCAAGATGGTCTGCGAGTGGGGCATGTCGGAGCTCGGTCCCGCTCGCCTTCGGCGGCGACAGCGAGCCGGTCTTCCTCGGCCGCGACTTCGCGCAGAAGTCGGCCTACAGCGAGGAGACGGCGCAGCGCATCGACGCCGAGGTCTCGCGCATCGTCCAGCGCGCCTACGAGCAGGCGCGCGACATCCTCAAGCGCCATCGCGCCGTCCTCGACCGGCGTCGCCGCCGATCTGCTCGAGAAGGAGTCGCTCGAGGGCGCCGAGGTCTACGCGACGATCGCGGAGCTCACCGGCGAGCACCTCGATCCGACGCCGCGTCCGCGCACCCGATGCCGCGCCACCGCGCTCCGGCCCCGCCGACGGCGCCGGCTGCAGCGAGATCCCGGCGCCGGCGCCCCGCTCCTCGGGACCGGCGTTCACCCCCGAAGCGACCCCGGCCTGACCCGCTGCCCGCCTGGGTTCGCGCGGCGGACTCGACAGTCCGCTAGACTTGCGGGCGGAAGAGTCGCGCCCAGGAGATGATCGCCACGCCCGCTCCTCCCGCCCCCCCGCCGCGCTTCGTTCCGGCTCACCCTCGCGCGAGGGCGGGAGCTCGAGCTCGTGCCGCGCCGGCCGCGCGCTCATGGGCGTGGTCAACATCACCCCCGATTCGTTCAGCGACGGCGGCGCCTTTCTCGATCGCCGGAGCGCGCCATCGAGCACGCGCTCCGGCTGGTCGGACGAGGGCGCCGACCTGCTCGACCTCGGCGCCGAGTCGACCCGCCCGGCGGGGCCGGCGCTACGGCGCCGGCGCGCGCGCGGTCGACGCGCAGCGAAGAGCTCGCGCCGCCTGCTCCCGGTGCTCGCCGGCTTGCGCCGCGCGAGCGCCGATTGCCGATCTCGATCGACACGCGCAAGGCGCGCGGTGGCCCGGGCGGCCCTCGACGCCGGCGCGGATCTGCTCAACGACGTCTCCGGCCTCGAAGATCCGGGACCTCGCGGCGTCTCGCCGCGCGGGCCGGCTGTCCGGTCGTCCTCATGCACCACCGCGGCATCTTCTCGGGCTCTCGCGGGCGACGTCCACGGCGCAGCCGAAACCGCGCCGAGAGCCTCCTTCGAGTCGTCGGGGAGGTGCGTTCGGGGCTCGCGGCCGCCCTGGCGCGCGCCCTCGCCGCCGGCTGCCGGCAGGAGCAGATCGTGCTCGATCCGGGCCTCGGCTTCGGCAAGCGCGGCGAGGCAGAATCTGGAGCTCCTGCGCCGGCTGAGCGAGCTCGCCGCGCTCGGCTGCCCGCTGCTCGTCGGCGCGAGCCGCAAGAGCTTCCTCGGTGAGGTCGCGGCCAGCGCCGGATCCCGCCGAACGCCTGCCGGAGAGCCTCGCCGCAGCGGCGTGGGCGGCCGCCGGCGGCGCTTCCCTGTTGCGCGTGCACGATGTCGGCGCGACGCGGCGGTTCCTCGCCGCCTGGACGGCGATCGACGCCATCGCCGGAGATAGCAGCGGGAGCGCAGCCGGCTCGGAGACGGCGGCATGACGGTCGGCGAGTTCCTCGAGCTCCTGACCTGGCAGGATCTGCTCGACATCGCGATCGTCGCGATCGTCTTCTACAATCTGCTGCTCCTGATCCGCGGCACCCGCGCGGTGCAGATCCTGGTCGGACTCGCCTTCGTGGCGGCGACCAGCTACCTCGCCCGCTGGGCGAATCTGGTCGCGCTCGAGACCTTGATCCAGAAGTTCCTGATCATCCTGCCGTTCGCGCTCGGTCGTGCTCTTCCAGCCGGAGATCCGGCGCGCCCTCGCGAGCTTCGGCCGCGGCCCGTTCTTCGGCGCCGCGCCGCGCACCAGACCGACGCCTCCTGCACGACGTCGTGCTCGCGGCGTCGGCGCTCGCCGAGCGCCGCACCGGCGCGCTGATCGTCTTCGAGCGCAAGGAGGGGCTGCGCAACTACATCGAGAACGGCATCGCCCTCGACGCGCGGGTCTCGTTCGACCTGCTGGTCAGCATCTTCACCCCGGACGCCCCGCTCCACGACGGCGCGATCGATCATCCAGGCGGAGCGCATCGCGGCGGCATCCTGCTTTCTGCCGCTGACCGCCAATCCCGAGCTGTCCAAGGAGCACGGCTCGCGCCACCGCGCCGCGCTCGGGATCAGCGAGGAGACCGACGCGCTCGCCCTCGTCGTCTCCGAGGAGACGCGGCGAGATCTCGCTCGCCGTCGGCGGGCGAGCTCGAGCGCAATCTCGACAAGTCGCAGCTCTGCCGCGCGGCTCCACTTCCATCTCGTCACCGATGCGCGACTCTTCGCGCGGAGGAGTCGATGAGCCGACCGGAAGGCGAGCCCCTGGGGGCTGCGCCTGCTCGCCATCTTCGCGGCGGTCGCCGTCTGGTTCTCGGCCTCGTTCGTGAAGCGCGAGCGGATCAGCGAGAAGCTCATCGACGCCACGGTGACCTACAACCCGTCCCGCGGCCTGATCATCCTCGATCCGATCCAGACGGTGAAGGTCCGCTTGCGCGGCCCCGACCGGCAGATCCGCACGCTCGCGCCGCACGTCGTCGACGTGGTGATCGAGGTCTCCGGCGTGGCTCGACCGGCACGCGTCGACGTGCAGCTCGGCGAGAGCAACGTCCTGCGGCCCGGAGAGCCTCGAAGTCGTCGCGATCGAGCCCAACTCGATTCCTCTGCGCCTCGACCGGGAGAAGACCCAGATGCTGAAGGTCTCGCCCGGCTGGTCGGCGAACCGGCGGCCGGCGCCGAGCCGCTTGTCGCCGATCGCCCGTCCCGACATGGTCCAGGTCACCGGCCCCGGAGTCGCTGCTCGCCGGCATCACGGCAGCGACGACGAGTCCGATCAGCCTCGACGGCCATGCCCTCAGCTTCTCAGCAGACGGTGAGCGTCGTGCCGCCCGACCCGTTGGTGCGGATCGTCCAACCCTCGGTCGTGACGGTCGAGGTTCCGATGCACTTCCCCGGCACCGAGCCGAGCGCGCGGAGGCCCCATGACCCGACGGCTCTTCGGCACCGACGGCATCCGCGCGCGGTTCGGCGAGGAACCGCTGACGCGCGCGACGGTTCGCCGTATCGGACTCGCCCTGGGGCGGAAGCTCTTCGGCGGAGACCGACCCGTCGAGCGCCGCTCGTTCTGCTCGGTGGCGATACCCGCGCCAGCAGCCCGCGCTCGTCGAGTGGATGATCGGCGGCCTTCAGGCCGCGGGCGTGCGCACCGTCGACCTCGGAATCCTGCCGACGCCGGCCCTCGCCTGGTCGGTTCCGCGCTGCGGCGCGGCCGCGGGAGTGGTGGCCTCGGCCAGTCACAACCCCGCCGAAGACAACGGCCTGAAGCTCATCGATGCCGCAGGATTCAAGTGGTCGAACCGGAGGCCGAGGCGAGGCTCGAGAAGCGACTCGCTGGCCGTAGGCCTGGAGAGCCCCGCGAGTCGTCCGACGCGCTCAGGCCAGCGGGCCATCGACCGGCAGGCGCGACCGCCGGCGCGGCCGATCCGGAAGCGGTTCGGCGTTACCTGCGATGGCTGGTAGGCGAAGCCGGCGGTCGCCGGGCCCTCGCGGGACTGCGTGTCGCCCTGGACGCGGCGAACGGCGCCGCCGCGACGATTGCCGGCGAGCTCTTCTGCCGGCCTCGGCGCCGAGTGTCGAGCTCCTCTTCGCCGCTCCGGACGGACAGAACATCAACCGCGACTGCGGCTCGACCCATCCAGCGGCGCTCGCCGCCCGGCTCGCGACCGGCGAGTTCGACCTCGGGTTCGCTTTCGACGGAGACGCCGACCGCGCGCTGCTGCTCGACGAACGAGGGACGGTTCACGACGGCGACGCGATGCTCTATCTCTGGGCCCGCGACCTCCACCGGCGAGGCCAGCTGGTCGTGCCGAAGATCGTCGCCACCAGCATGAGCAACCTGGGGCTCGAGTGCGCCCTGCGGCACGATCGGCGTCGAAGTCGTACGCTGCGACGTCGGCGACCGCGCCGTCGTCGCGACTCTGCGCGCCAACGGCCTGCGTCTCGGCGGCGAACAGTCGGGGCACCTCGTCGATCTGCACTGCTCGACGACCGGCGACGGCCTGTTGACCGCGGTGCGCATCGCGGTGATCGGCGCCAGCGCCGCCCGCGCGGGCAGAACGATCTCCGCCGAGCTCGCCGGCTTTCGTCGTTTTCCCCAGATCCTGGTGAACGTCCGGGTGACGAGCAAGCCGCCCTTCGCCGAGCTCTCGGGCGTGGCGGCGGCGGCACGGCGGGTCGAGGCCGGACTCGGGACCGAGGGCCGTCTCGTGCTGCGCTACAGCGGCACGGAGCCGCTGGCGAGGATCATGATCGAGGGACCCGACGAAAGCTCGATCGGCGAGCTCGCCGGTGAGCTCGCCGACGCCATTCGCCAGGAGATCGGAGCCGCGTCATGAGCGTCGAAGGGCTCCTGCTTTCGGTCAACGTCGATCACGTCGCGACCCTTCGCCAGGCCCGGCATGGCGATTATCCGGATCCGGTCGAGGCGGCCGCCGTCGCGGAATCGGCCGGAGCCTCCGGCATCACCATCCATCTGCGCGGCGACCGGCGGCACATCCAGGACAGCGACCTCGAGCGCCTGCGCACGGCGGTGCACGGCAAGCTGAACCTCGAGATGGCGGCCAGCGAGGAGATGATCGCCATCGCCTGCCGCGCCCGCCCGCACCAGGTGACGCTGGTTCCGGAACGCCCGGAGGAGCTGACTACGGAGGGTGGCCTCGATGTCCTCGCTCAGCTGCCACGCCTCCTCGCCGGAGCCGAGCGTCTGCGTACCGCCGGTATCGAGGTGTCGCTCTTCGTCGATCCGGACCCGAAGCGGATCGACGCCCTGGCGCCGTTCTCGGGTGGCCTGGCGAGCGGGATCGAGCTCAACACGGATGCCTACACGCGGGCCGTCGGGGGCTTCGCTGCCAGCCGCCGGGCCGAAGCCGCGCGTTCGGCCGACATGGGAGCAGCGATGGGTTTCCGCATCTACGCCGGCCACGGCCTGACCGCCGCGAACGTCGGCGGCATCGCCTCGATCCGCAAGATCGAGGAGCTCAACATCGGTCATGCGCTAATTTCGCGCGCCGTCGTCCTCGGCCTGGCCGGCGCCGTGAAGGAAATGCTCGCGGCGATGGGAACGGCGCGGGACGCCTCCCGCGACGGGCCCGCCGGCCCGTCGACGGCCGGCTAGCTCAGCGCTCGAGCTCGATCAGGGGCTCGCGCTCGAGCTCGGGCTCGGCGGCGAGGATGAAGGTGCGCGAGATCGGCAGCAGCGAGCGGCGCCAGGCGCCCCCCAGCTGCAGGTTTACCTCATAGAAGCCCTGCGGCCAGATGGTCAGCAAGCGGCCGCGCTTGGCCTCGCCGGTGAGACTGTCGAAATACACGAGTACGTCGGCCGGGGTTTCCATGGTTCACTCCTGGTAGTAGCCCTGATCCTTGTAATCCTTGAGCTTGCGCTGCAAGGTGCGCAGGCCGATATCGAGCAGCCTGGCCGCTTCGACCCGGCGCCCTCCGGTGCGGTCGAGGGCGGCGAGAATGGCGTCGCGCTCGATCTCGTCCATCGTCTTCGCGGCGCCCGGGGCGGCGGACAGGTGGCCGGAGCCGCGCTGGTTCGCGAAGCCTCCGGCTCCACCTTCTCCCAGCGGACCGGAGGCCGTGTGTCCGGCCGTTCCTGCGGGCGCCCTGATCCCTTCGCCGGTCTCTTCGCCAGCCTCTTCGGCGCTCGCGCTCCGCTCCACAGCGGACTCGGCGTGGTCGGATTCCGCGGCACAAGCCTGAACCTCGGGCGGCAGGTCGCTCACCCGGACGACGTCGCCGCGATGGAAGATGACCACGGACTCGATCACGTTTCGCAGCTCGCGGACATTCCCCGGCCAGGCGTAGGCGGAGAGCGCCCCCAGGGCTGCGCGCGAGAAACGCTTCGCCTCGCGCCCATGCTCACGGCAGATCAGGCTCAGATAGTGCTCTGGCAGGCGGGGAATGTCGTCGCTGCGATCGCGCAAGGGCGGAATCTTCAGCGTCACCACCTTGAGCCGGTAGTAGAGGTCCTCGCGGAATCGCCCTTCGGCGATCTCCTTCTCGAGATCCTTGTTGGTGGCTGCGATCAGCCGGAAATCGACGTCGATCAGGTCGCTGCCGCCGACCCGCATCACGCGCCGCTCTTCGAGAACGCGCAGGAGCTTGACCTGCAGCTCGGGATAGAGCTCGGAGATCTCGTCGAGGAAGAGGGTGCCCTTGTGCGCCAGCTCGAACTTTCCGATCTTGCGTGCCGATGGCGCCGGTGAACGAGCCGCGCTCGTGGCCGAAGAGCTCGCTCTCGAGAATGTCCGGCGGGATCGCGCCGCAGTTGATCGCCAGGAAGCGCTCGTTGCGCCGCGGGCTCGTGAGGTGCAGCGCGTTGGCGACCAGCTCCTTGCCGGTGCCGCTCTCGCCGATGATGAGGACGGTCGACTTGGTCGGCGCGACCAGGCGCATCTGCTCGAAGAGGACTTCCATCTTCGCCGAGCGGCCGATGATGCTCTCGAAGCCGAAACGCTTGTCGAGCTGTTGGTTGAGCTCGACGACCTTCTCCTTGAGCTGCCGCTTCTCCAACTGTGTGAGGACGCGCTTGCGCAGCTCATAGAGATCGACCGGCTTGGTCAGGTAGTCGTCGGCGCCGACCCGCATCGCCTCGACGGCGGACTCGATCGAGCCGAAACCGGTCGACCAGGATGACCGCGAGGTCGAGGCCGCGCTTGCGGACCTCGTTCAGAAAGCCGAGGCCGTCGAGCCCCGGCATGCGCAGGTCGCAGACCGCGAGCTGCGGGGTGTCGGTCTCTTCCAGCAGCTCGAGCGCCCGGCGGGCGTCGTCGAACGTGCGCACCACGAATCCGGCGCGCTGGATGGCCAGCGCCATCGACTCGCGCGAACCGGTTTCATCATCAATCACAAGGACTTGCGGCTCCTGCGCCATGAAGTGCCATTCTGGCACAGGTTGGGCCCCCACCCCGCGCGAAATCGATGTTTCAAGAAGAAGAAAAGCTGCTGGTAAAGGGAAGAAAGCAGAACCTCCAACCTGGTCTGGTCCGAGCGTCCCGGCAGGCAGTTCACGCAGGCGTTCAGGCTGCGAAAGCGAGTCGCCGCAGCCACGAAAGGAACGTCTGCAGCACCCTTTACCGAGCCTTTCTTCCTAGGACTTCTCCAATCGTTTCAGGAACCCACCTTGTCGAAGATCTCGACGCCACGAAACGCCGCTGGCGGAGGTCCCCGCGCCTCAGTCGCGGTGCTCGGCCGGCGACAGACCGGCGGCGCCGGGCAGGACGTCGGCGAGGCTGTGCGGATCGTGAATCAGGGACGGCAGGTGCTGCGGACAGATCCAGAGAATGGTGTCGCGGTAACGCAGCTGGATGAGCGGCGTCGCCTGATCGTCGCGGTTGCAAAGCAGGCAGACGGGACGGCTGGTCATGGTCATGAATGGGTCTCCGGGAGGCGCTGCTACAGCGGCGTTCTCCGGAGACAAACTACTTCAGGCCGGAGCGCCCGGACATGACGACGGTCAGGTCGAGCCGTCCCTCTTCTCCACCCGCCGCAGGAATCCGGCTTCATCGAGGATCTCGACGCCGAGCGACCGGGCCTTGTCGAGCTTCGCGCCGGCCTCTTCGCCCGCGACGACGAAGGAGGTCTTCTTCGACACCGAGCCGGCGACGCGGGCGCCGAGCGCTTCGAGGCGCTCGGCGGCCTCCTCGCGGCTCATCGACTCGAGCTTGCCGGTGAGGACGACGGTCTTGCCGGCGAGCGGCAGGGTCGCCGCGCGTCGGGCGCTCGATCGCCGGCGGGCTCGACCCCGGCGGCCGCGAGCGCCGCGAGCCGCCGCTGCTGCCGCGGATCGGCGAAGAAGGCGCGCAGGCTCGCGGCCACCTTGGGGCCGATCTCGTCGACCACCTGGAGCTCCTCCTCGCTCGCCTGCGGCGAGCGCCGCGAGCGAACCGAAGTGCTGGGCGAGGAGCTTCGCCGTGCGTTCGCCGACCATGCGGATGCCGAGCCCGAAGAAGGAGCCGGGAGAGCGGGCGATGCCGGCTCTCGGCGAGCGACGCCAGGAGATTGTCGGCCGACTTCTCCCCCCAGCCCGGGAGCGCGGCCAGCCGCCCGCGATCGAGGTGGTAGAGCCCGGGAATGTCGGTCAACATGCCGGCGGCGACGAGCTGGGCGATGCGCTCGTCGCCCAGACCCTCGATGTCCATGGCATTGCGCGAGACGTAGTGCCGGATCGTCTCCTGCCGCACCGCCGGGCATTCGGGGTTGACGCAGCGCCAGGCGACCTCGCCCTCGAACCGCACCACCTGCTCGCCGCACTCGGGGCAGCGGGTCGGCAGGCGGAACGGCGGCGACCCTTCCGGGCGGCGGTCGAGGCGCACCTCGACGACGCGCGGAATGACCTCGCCGGCCTTCTCGATCACCACGGTGTCGCCGACCCGCACGTCCTTGCGCGACAGGTCCTCGTAGTTGTGCAGGGTCGCCCGCCGCACCGTCGAACCGGCGACGAGCACCGGATCGAACTCGGCCACCGGCGTCAGCACTCCCGTGCGCCCGACCTGCACCACGATGCCTCGCACCTGCGTCTCCGCCTGCTCGGGTTCGTACTTGTAGGCCACCGCCCAGCGCGGCGCCTTGGCGGTCGAACCGAGCCGCTCGCGCAGCGCCAGTCCGTCGATCTTCACCACCACGCCGTCGGTCTCGAAGCCGAGGCTCGTGACGCTTCTCGCGCCACTCTTCGATGAACGCCTCGACCTCCACCAGCCCGCGGCACCGCCGCCACGCGTCGTGCACCGGGAAACCCCATTCGGCGAGCCGCTCGAGGCTCTCCGAGTGGGTCGCGCACGGCGGCCCGTCCGCGATCTGGTAGACGAGCGCCGCGAGCCGGCGGGTCGCGACCTGGCGGCTGTCGAGCTGGCGGATCGATCCGGCGGTGACGTTGCGCGGGTTGGCGTAGAGCGGTTCGCCGGCCACTTCACGCTCGCGATTGACGCGCTCGAACTCGGCCCGCGGCATGTAAGACCTCGCCACGCACCAGGAGCCGCGCCGGCGCCGCCGCCGGCAGGCGCAGCGGCAGCGCGCGCACTGTCCGCAGGTTCTCGGTGACGTCGTCGCCGACCGCGCCGTTGCCGCGCGTCGCGCCACGCACGAACAACCCGTTCTCGTAGAGCAGCGAGGTGGAGACCCCGTCGACCTTGAGCTCGGCGACGAACTCGAAGCCGTCGGCCGCTTCGTCCGGGGCCAGCCGTTCGAGCCGCGCCGCCCCATTCGCGCAACTCGTCGAGGTTGTAGGTGTTGTCGAGCGACATCATCGGCGGCTCGTGGCGCACCGGCGCGAAGCCGGCGAGCGGCTCGCCGCCGACCCGCCGGGTCGGACTGTCGGCAGTGGCGAGCTCCGGCGCGCTCTGTCTCGAGCGCCACGAGCTCGGCCATCAGCCGGTCGAACTCGCGGTCCGCGATCTCCGGCCGGCCGAGGGCGTAGTAGAGCCGCTCGTGGCGCCCGATCTCGCTGCGCAGCTCCGCGGCGCGGCGCGCCGGGTCGCCTCGACGGCCTGAAGGATTGGCGGTGGACTTCACGACCGGCCTAGGAGACCCGGTCGTCCGGAGCCTGGACCCCCGGCTTCGCCTCCGTGACCACGGTCGCCTCAGGCGCTGTTACGTCGGCGCCAGCGGCCTCGCTCGCGGCAGCCGGAGCGGTCGGCGCGGCCGGAGCCGGCGGCGGCGGAACGATACCTCCGGCCACCCCATCGGCCGCGCGGAGGGTCCGGGCGGGACTCTCCGGCTCGGCGCCGGGGCGCCGCCAGTCGCGCCCGAGGAGCGAGAGGGTCATGGCGCCGAGCCCCATCGTCCAGGCGGCGTACTTGATGAAGAAGCCGAGGGCGAGCAAAGCAAAGGCGAAGAGGCCGAGGAAGCCGCCCGGCAGGCCGATGATCCGCGCCACAATCGCCATACCCTGGATCATCGCCACGCCGACGACGACCGGCAGGAACGGTTCGGCGAGGCTCCAGCCGAAGCGCTGCGCCGCCCAGCGGCCGAGCGACTGCGCCACGGCGGCGAAGCCGACCAGCATGGCGACGAGCAGCGCCAGCACCGCGACCGGCACCAGGACGAGGAGCGGAATCCCGACGATCGAGACCGCCAGGATCACGGTGACGAAGAGCAGCACCGGGAAGAAGAGGAGCTGGGTCAGCAGGCCGGCGAAGATCGCCTTCCACGGCTCTTCGGTCAGCCGGCGCGATGTGCGCTCCATCGAGACCGCGCGCCAGCAGCGCCGAAATGCAGCAGAGCAACAGCAGGAAGAGCGCCCGCAGGATGCTCCAGACGAACTCGCCAGAGTCGCTGTCGAACGAGAACGGCCAGCCGAAGTTCATGCCGCCGCCGTCGTGGTCCCCGCAGCCTCGCCCCAGCCGACCGTCGACCGCTGACCCTCGACCGTGGCGCCCTCCTCGACCTGCACGCTGCCGCCGACCGCGACGGCGTCGCCCGTCGACGGTCGCGCCGGACTCGAGGCGCACTTTGCCGCCGACGCCGACGGCGTTGCCCCGCACTCGCCCGCTGCTCTCGATCTGAACGCTGCCGCCGACCGCCACCGCGTCGCCCTCGACTTCGCCGGCGACGGTGATCGAGCAGCCGATGCAGACGGCGTCGCCCGTGGTGTCTTCCGGGCCGATCGTCGATCGATCGGCCGAAGGAGACGCGATCGTCGCCATCCGACTCGATCCGAATATGGCCGACCCCGGGGACCGGAGGGAGCGGCGGAACGCCGGGCGCCGAAGGCGGCGCCGGCACGCCGCGCTGCCTCCTCGACCCGGGTCGGCGGTGCGTCGTCGCCCAGTCCGAGCGCGGCACGCCGTTGGTCGGTGTCGAGCGCCGCCAGTTCCGAGATCGAGCTCGCCGTCCTTGCCCAGGAAAGCGCGCAGCTCGTCGGCGGAGAACGTCTTGCCGTTGACCGTGGCCTCTTCTTCGCCGTCCTCGAGCTCGATCGACCGGATCGCCGGGTCGCCTTCGATCGGCCGCAGGCGAATCGTCTCGTCCTCTACCCAGACCCGGAAGCGTTCGTGAATCCGGTCGCCCAGGCTTCCCGCGGCTCCGGACGGCTCAGCGGCGGCCGCGAATCCGGCGAACCCGGCAAGCAGCAAGGTGAGCAAGGCGAGCCTGCGGAGTGTTGGGAGCCTTGGGAGCCCGAGGAGCCGGAGGCCCCCTCTCCCGGCGGCGGAAAGGTCAGAGCGAGAGCGCGACGTTGCCAGCATGGGAAGGACTCCTTGTCGATGAAAGCGCGACCAGCCCGCGAAAGGCCGACAGCGCGAGCGCTGCGTTCAAAGCGAGCAGGGCGAGGAACGGCGGCAGCGCCAGGGCGCGTCCGAGGACCCGCCCGACGCTGGCGAAGGTGTTCCAGGTCGAAAGCCCGGCGGTCAGATGGGTCGCGAGGTCGGCGACCGAACTGATCCAGAGGTTGAGCACGCCGGCCGGACCGACCAGCCGGGCCAGCGGCATCAGCGCCGGAAGCAGGAAGCCGGCCGAAAGTGCGACTGCGGCAAGCGCCGCGACCATCATCCCGCGGCTCCAGCGCGACTCGAGCCAGCTGCGCCGAGGCAAAGCCGACATGACCCGCAGCACGAACCCGGGTCTCGGGCTGCGCTCCGGCAGGAGAGCGAACCAATCCGCCAGAGCGGCTTCGTCTGGACTCTCGCCGTCGCCCGCATCTGCCGGATGCGGCAGGTGCGGGCTGTCGACGATCGGAATGAGGGGGGCGGCTCATGTCAACTCTCCAGTCGGCCCTACGGTTCTCCCGCTCCCGGGTTTCAGCGCCGGACCGTCCGGATCGAGGCCGAGCGCCCGCATCTCCCGCAGGAGCTCGGCACGGGCGCGAAAGATGTGGATCTTCACCGTCCCGAGAGGCAGGCCGAGCACCTCGGCGATCTCGTCGTAGGACATCTCCTGAGCGAAGCGCAGCAGCAGGATTCCCCGGTAGGCCGGGCGCAAGCGCGCCACGGCGCGTTCGAGGACCCGGCCCGACTCCCTGGCCAGGGTGCGCAGCAGCGGGTTTTCCGCCGCGAGATCGGCCGGCATCTCAGGCGGTTCCTCTTCACCGGGAAACGGGGCATCGAGGGAAACCGTTTCGAGCCCGCCACGGCGCAACTCATCCAGGGCGCTGTTGTGGGCGATCTTGAAGATCCAGCTCGAGAACCGGCGTCCAGGATCGAACCGGGCGAGCGCCTTCCAGGCTTTGAGGAAGGTCTCCTGCGCCAGGTCCTCGGCGAGGTCCGGCTGGCGCACGATGCGCACCAGCAGCGCGTAAACCGGCCGGTGAAAGCGCTCCACGAGCTCGCGGAAGGCCTCTTCCGAGCCGCGACCCGCCTCGACGGCGAGCCTTTCGTCGCTCTTCGTCCCGCTCCTGCCCACCACTTTGGCCCCGGCCACCGGCCGCCAAGCCTAGCGCACCCGCGGTTGTCCTTCGGGCGCCCGCCCCAACTCCAGGGGGCATCGGGATCACCGGCCCGGATATGCTCCAAAGATGCCCGATGCACCAGTTGTGCTGCCGCTCGATGCGCACAACCAGCGACTGGTCGACAACGTTCATCCGGCGAGTTGGGAGAATCCCGCCCCCGCACGCCGTCTACCATCTCGTCGTCCTCGGTGCCGGCACCGCCGGTCTGGTGGCGGCAGTCGGAGCTGCCGGACTCGGCGCTCGGGTCGCCATCGTGGAAAAGCACCTGTTGGGAGGCGACTGCCTCAACTCGGGCTGCGTCCCGTCGAAAGCGGTGCTGCGTGCCGCCCGTGCCTTCCGGGAGCTCCGCGGCGCGCGACCGAGTTCGGAGTCCGTGCGACGCCGGACGGCAGCGACTTCGCGGGGGCGATGGAGCGCATGCGACGGCTGCGTGCCGAGATCAGCGCCAACGACTCCGCCTGGCGGCTGCGCGACCTCGGCATCGATGTCTTTCTCGGCGAAGGCAGATTCAGCAGCCCGGACGCGCTCGAAGTCGCCGGCCGGCAGCTCCGTTTCCGCCGGGCGCTGGTCGCCACCGGAGCCCGCCCAGCGGTACCGGACCTCCCAGGACTCGCCGACGTCGGTTTCCTGACCAGCGAGACGATCTTCCAGCTCACCGACCTGCCGCGAGGGCTCGCGGTCATCGGCGGCGGGCCGATCGGCTGCGAGCTGGCGCAGGCCTTCGCCCGGTTCGGCAGCCAGGTCACTCTGCTGGTGCGCGGAGACGCACCTGCTGCCGCGCGAGGAAGAGGACTGCGCCGCGGTGGTCCACCAGGCCCTCGAGGGCGACGGCGGTGCGCATCGTCGCCAATTGCCGATTCCTCGGCGTCCAGCGGCCGCAACGCAGCAAAGTCGTGCACTTCGAGCTGGACGGCAATCAGCATCAGCTGCCGGTGGACGAGATCCTGGTGGCCACCGGGCGCGCGGCCAACGTCCAGGGCCTCGGTCTCGAAAACGCCGGCGTCGCCTTCTCGCCGCGCGGGATCGAGGTCGACGACCGTCTGCAGACGACGAATCCGCGCATCTTCGCCTGCGGCGACGTCGCCTCGGCGCAGCGCTTCACCCATGTCGCGGATGCGCAGGCGCGGATCGTGATCCAGAACGCGCTTTTCGGCGGCAGGAAGAAGGTGAGCGCTCTGGTCATCCCGCGGTGCACCTACACTTCGCCCGAGATCGCCCAGGTCGGCCTGCACGAGACCGAGCTGCGCGAGCGGCGGATTCGCTTCGCGACCCTCACGGTGCCGCTCGCGGAGAACGACCGCGCGCGCCTCGACGGCGCGCCTGAAGGTCTGCTGCGGCTGCACTACCGGAGAGGTTCCGACACGATTCTCGGCGCGACGCTGGTGAGCGAGCACGCCGGCGAGACGATCGGCGAGCTGGTCGTGGCCATCCAGCACGGCGTCGGCCTCGCGAGGCTCGCCGAGACCATCCATCCCTACCCCACCCAGGCCGAAGTGGTGAAGCGTGCCGCCGATGCCTGGCGACGCACGAAGCTCACCCCGTGGACGAAGCGCCTCTTCGCCTTCCATTTTCGCCGTCAGGAGAAACAGGAGCGCCGGCGGATCGCCCGGGCCGAAGGGCAGGTGGCGGTTGCTGCGGCGGCGGTCCCGGCGCCGCCCGCCGACCAGGATCACTGACGCCAGCGCTCAGGGCGCCGCGACTTCCTGCACGACCCCGTAGCCACCGCCCAGCGCGCGGTAGAGATCCACCGCCGCCACCAGCTCGTCGCGGCGCGCGGCCGACAGCTCGAGCTCGGCCACCAGGCGCGAGCGCTCGACATCCAGCACCTCGAGGAAGCTCGATTCGCCTTCCTGATAGCGGTCGCGGGCGATACCCGCCGCGGCGGTGAGCGCCTCACTCTGCTCGGCCAGGGCGGTCCGGCGCTCGCGCCGGGTCTGGGTAGCGAACAGGGCATCTTCGACATCCCGGAAAGCCCCTTCGGCCGTCGCCAGGTAGCCGATCACTGCCTGCTCCTGGCGCGCCTCCGTGGCCGCCACCAGCGCGCGGTTGCGGCCGCCCTGAAAGATCGGCTGCAGGAGGCCGGCCGCCACCTGCCAGACCAGCGCCGCGGGGTTCCAGAGGCTGGCGAGCTCGGCGCTCTCGCGGCCGTAGTATCCGGTCAGTCCGATCGACGGGAAGAGCGCGGCCCGTGCCTGCCCGACGCGCGCCGACGCCGCCGCCAGCCGGGCTTCGGCGACGGCGACGTCCGGGCGGCGGAACAGGAGGTCCGAAGGCAGATCGGCCGGGACCTCCGCCAGAGCGATCTCCTCCAGCTCCTTGCCGCGCTCGATCGCGCCCGGCATTCCGCCGAGCAGGATGGCGAGACGATTCTCGGTCGCCCGGCGCCGGCGCTCGATCTCCGGCAGCGCCGCCGCCGCCGCGGCGCGTTCGGCGCGCGCCCGTTCGACGTCGAGACGCGAAACCAGGCCGCCCTCGAAGCGGTCCCTGACCAGCTGCTCGGTCCGCCGGCGGCTCTCGACGGTCTCCCGGGTAACCGTCGACTGGCGATCGAGGCCGGCGAGGTCGAAATAGGCCGTCACGATGTCGGAGACCACCGCCAGCCGCACCGCGTCGCGGGTCCACGTGGCGGCGAAGAGATCCTGGCGTGCGGCCTCCGCCTGATTGCGCGCCCGGCCAAAGAGGTCGAGCTCGAACGCGACGGTCGCCGCCACCCGCCCGGAGTCGATCTCCGGATCGCTTCCCGGCGCCACGACGCCGCTCTCCTCCGACAATCGGGTGCGCGCCGCCCCGGCCTCGAGCGCGATCGACGGCAAGCGGTCGGCGCCCGCCAGGCGGGCCAGCGCCCGTGACTCCTCGACCCGCGAGATGGCGAGTGCGAGGTCGTGGTTGGCCGCGAGACCCCGGGTCACCAGGGCATCGAGCTGCGGATCCGCGAACGCCTGCCACCAGTTGTCGGCGACCGGCGCACTCGCCGGGGCCGCGCCACCGGAGGGTGAGCGCCAGCTCTGCGGCGCGGCCATCGGGGGCGGCACCGGCGAAGGCGCGAGCGAACAACCGGCCGCAGCCAGGAGAACGACGGTGAAGCCGAGCAGCCGAGAGAAACCGAGAGGGCGGCGAATCACGAGGAGACCTCCTGCCCGGTGGAGGAATCTTCGACGTCCGGGCTGCGACGCCTCTCCCCCAGCCGCGCAATGATCACGTAGAAGACCGGAATGAAGAAGACCGCGATGAACGTCGCGGCGATCATGCCGCCGAAGACGCCGGTGCCGATCGAATGCCGGCTCGCCGCACCCGCGCCGGTCGAGACGACCAGCGGCAGCACGCCGAGCACGAAGGCGAGTGAGGTCATCACGATCGGACGGAAGCGGAGACGCGCTGCTTCCTGCGCGGCGCCTTCGATCGTGGCGCCGGCGGCGCGGCGCTGGGTGGCGAACTCGACCATCAGGATGGCGTTCTTCGACGCCAGGCCGATGAGCGTGATCAGTCCGATCTGGAAGTAGATGTCGTTCGCCGCGGCGCCGAAGAGGGCGCCGCGCAGCCAGACTGCCGCGAGCGCGCCGAGCACCGCGATCGGCACCGTGAGCAGCACGGCGACCGGCAGCTTCCAGCTTTCGTACTGGCCGGCGAGGATCAGGAAGACCACCAGGATCGAGAACAGGAAGACCACCGCCGACGAGCCGCCGGTCTTCTTTTCCTGGAAGGCGGAGCCGCTCCAGGCGTAGCCGAAGTCCGGCGGCAGCTCGGCGTCGGCCAGCTTCTCCATCGCCGAGATCGCCTCGCCCGAGCTCCTGCCGGGCGCAGCGGCGCCGAGGAGCTTCACCGCCGGGAAACCGTTGAAGCGCTCGAGCACCTCGGGCCCGACGATCGGCTTCACGGTGACCAGCGCCGAGAGCGGCATCATGCGGCCCTCGGCGGCGCGCACGAAGATCCGCCCGAGGTCGTCGGGCGCCCGGCGGTCGACCGCCTCCGCCTGGAGCTGCACCCTGAAGGCCCGGCCGCTGCGCGTGAAGTCGTTGACGTAGAGGGTGCCGAAGGTGCTCTGCAGCGCGGCATAGACCTCGTCGACGCCAATGCCCGACGCCTTGGCGCGTTCGCGGTCGAGCGCCACCTCGAGCTGCGGCACGTCCGGACGGAAGAGTGTGCGGACGCCCGCCAGTTCCGGCAGCTGATTCGCCTTGCCCATCAGGTCGAACGCAACCTCCGACATCCGGTGCGTGTTGCCTTCGCCGCGGTTCTGGACGAAGAACTCGAAACCGCCCGTCGCCCCCAACCCCTGGATCGGCGGCGGATTGAAGCCGAAGACCACCGCCTCCTTGATCCTGCCGGTGCTGCCGTAGAAACCGCCCAAGACCTGATCGAGTTTGGCTGACGGTAGATGGCGCTCGTCCCACGGCTTGAGGATGACGAAGAACGTGGCGGCGTTCGACTTGCTGCCGCCGCCGACGAAGTCGAAGCCGACGATCGAGACGATGCGTTCGACCGCCGGATCCGCCAGCACCGCCTGCTCCACCTGCCGCGCGACCTTCGCCGTGCGCGCGAGCGTCGCGCCGTCGGGAAGCAGCGCCGCAGCGATGAAGTAGCCCTGGTCCTCGCTCGGCACCAGACCGCCCGGCACCACTTTGAGCAGGCCGAAAACTGCCAGCAGGACGAGGAGGAAGAGGCCGACGGTGAGCGCCTGGTGGCGGATCAGGAAGTCGACCTTGCTGCCGAAGCCGGCCGTGCGGCGCTGGAACCAGGCGTCGAACTTGCCGAGCAGGCCGTGCGGCGCGATGTGCTCGGGGCGCAGCAGGATGGCGCAGAGCGCCGGCGTCAGGGTGAGCGCGACCACTCCGGACAGGAAGACGGAGATCGCGATGGTGATCGCGAACTGGCGGTAGAGCTCTCCCGCGAGGCCGCCGAAGAAGGCGACCGGCAGGAAGACCGCCACCAGCACGAGAACGATCGCGATCACCGGCCCGGTGACTTCGGTCATCGCCTTGAACGCCGCCTCGCGCGGCGAGATCTTCTCGGCGCGCTGAATGCGCTCGACGTTCTCGAGCACGACGATGGCGTCGTCGACGACGATGCCGATGGCGAGCACCAGCCCGAACAGAGTCAGAGTGTTGATGCTGAAGCCGAGGGCATACATGCCGGCGAAGGCGCCGATGAGCGACACCGGCACGGCCATCAGCGGGATCAGCGTCGCGCGGAACGAACCAAGGAAGACCCAGACGACCAGGAAGACCAGCGCCATGGCTTCGAGGAGCGTCTTCACGACCTCTTCGATCGATACCCGCACGAAACGGGTCGAGTCGTACGGCGTCGCCCAGGCCAGCCCCACGGGGAAGCGCTTGGCGACCTCCTTCATCGTCGCCTGCACGCCATCCGCCGTCGCCAGCGAGTTGGCGCCCGGCTGCAGGAAGATCGCCATGTTGATCGCCGGCTTGCCGTTGACGTTCGACACCGTGTCGTAGTCACGGGCGCCGAGCTCGACCCGCGCGACGTCGGCGAGGCGCAACCGCGCGCCGTCCGCACCCGACCGCAGCACGATCTCTTCGAACTGCCGCGGCTCCGTGTAGCGCGGCGGTGCGGTGACGGTGAACGACAGCTCGAGCGCACCCGCCGTCGGCTCCTGGCCGATGCGGCCGACCGCGAACTGCGATTCTGCTCGCGGATCGCGCGGTGCGACGTCCGCCGGCGTCAGGCCGAAGAGCGCCAGCCGGTCGGGCTTGAGCCAGATCCGCATCGAGAAGTCCTGGGCGCCGAAGATCAGCGCCGAGCCGACTCCCGGAACGCGCTTGATCTCCTCGAGGATGTTCAGCGTCGTGTAGTTGGAGATGAAGAGCGGATCCAGGCGGCCTTCCGGCGAGGTCATCGAGAGGATCTGCAGGAAGTTCGACGACTGTTTCTGCACCGTCACGCCGTTGCGCCGGACCTCCTCGGGCAGCCGCGGCTCGGCGAGGCGGACGCGGTTGCTGACGTTGGTCGCCGCCTGGTCGACGTCGGTGCCGGTCTCGAAGGTCACCGTGATGCTCACCGAGCCGTTCGACGACGAGGTCGACGACAGATAGAGCATCCCTTCGACACCGTTGATCTGCTCCTCGATCGGAGCCGCGACCGTCACTTGCAGCGTCTCGGCCGACGCCCCGGGATAGAAGGCGTTCACCGTCACCTGCGGCGGCGCGATCTCCGGGTACTGCGCGATCGGCAGGTTGAAGATCGCCGCCGTGCCGATCAGCAGGATGAGCAGAGAGATGACGGTGGCGAGAATCGGCCGCCGGATGAAGCGATGCGAGATCATGAACCGGCTCCGGTCTCGCCGGCCGCCCCGGCCGTCTCGACCGCCTCGATCGCCGCCTCGACGACCTGCACGACCGCTCCGGGTCCGACCTTCAGCGCGCCGTCGACGATCACCCGCTCACCCGCGGCGAGACCCGAGCCGACGATCCAGTCGCTGCCGCTCCACTCCTCGAGCACGACCGGCCGGGACTCGACCTTGTCGCCTTCGCCGACGACGTAGACGAACTGGCCCTCGGGAGCCTGCTGCACGGCGCGCTGCGGCACGACCAGCGCTGCGCTGCGCGCCACGCCCTTCAGCACCACGCGCACGAAGAGCCCCGGCAGGAGCGCCGCGTCGGCGTTGGGGAACTCCGCGCGCAGCTCGACCGAGCCGGTCGAAATGTCGATCTGCGAGCCGGTGAAGTTCAGCCTGCCGCGCGTCGGGTGGATCCGGCCGTCGGCGAGCACGAGCTCGGCTTCGACGTCCGAGAGCGATTTGCCGGCGCGGGCGAGCTCCGCCTGCAGGCGCGCGAACTCGCGGTCCGAGATCGTGAACAGCGCCCAGATCGGGTCGATGCGCCAGATGCTGGTCAGCAGAGAGTTCTCACTGTCGTCCACCAGGCTCCCCTGGGACTTGAGCGCCCGGCCGGAGATGCCCGAGACCGGCGCGACGACCTGGGTGTAGCCGAGCTCGAGCTCGGCCGAACGCAGGGCGGCGCGCGCGCTCTCGAGGCTCGCGCTGGACTGGTCGCGGGTGGACATGGCGTCGTCCAGCTCGCGGCGGGAGACGGCCTCCCGTTCGACCAGCGGACCCAGGCGGGCCACGTCGCGCTCGGCGCGGGTCGAGTGCCGCTTCGGCCTCGCCCACCACGCCCTTGGCGCGGTCGACGCTGGCGCGGTAGGAGGCCGGATCGATGCGGAAGAGGAGCTGGCCTTCGCGCACCGCCTCGCCCTCCTTGTAGGCCCAGCTCTGCAGGATCCCCTTCACCCGCGAGCGCACTTCGACCTCGCGCGAGCCCTGGAGCCGACCCGGAACCGCGAAAGCCATCTCGAGGGTCTTGCGGCGCCAGCGTCGACGACCGTGACCTGCGCCGGCGGTGGAGCCTGCTGGGCGGGCGGCTTGCCGCCGCCACAGGCGACGGCCCAGGCGGCCGCGACAGAGCGCTGCGACTGTCATGAGCGAGCGATTCACGAGGATCTCCTCTGGATTCGGAATCGGACGAATGCGTTTCAGGAACCCGCAGGGCGGGGTCGGCAACCATGGATGAAGATCCGGACGGCGCAGCGCACCTGCTCGTCGATCTCCTGCGGCGTGGCAGGAGTCGGGTCGCCGGCGAGGGCCCGGTTGTGCAGGTGTCCGCGCAGAAGGGCCAGGAACTGGCCGGCAGCGAGCACCGGCTCGGCGATCTCGAGCAGCCCCTCCTCCACCTTGTCGCCCAGGTAGGAGGCGATAGCCTGCTGGATCGGCCCGCCCTCCTTCGGTCAGGAAAACCTCGCGCAGCTCGGGAGCATGCGGAGCCTCGGCGCAGAGCGCCCGCCACCAGGCGACGACCGACGGCTCGAGCACCACGGCCAGGTAGCGCTGGCCGATGGCGAGCAGACCCTGCTCGGGATCGGTCGAGATCCCGTCGACGCAGAGTGGCCGCATCACCGCCTCGGAATAGTCCCGCAGGATCGCCTCGAACAGGCCGCGCTTGGTGCCGAAGAGTGCGTAGAGCGTGGCCAGGGAACCGCCCGAGCGCGCCACAACGTCGGCGCAGGTCGTGGCGGCGTAGCCCCTCTCCAGGAAAAGCTCGCGCGCCGCGCCGAGGATCGCCTGCCGCCGCGCCGACGCGCGATCCGAGAGGCCGGCGGACGAGCATGCGGCGGCAGGGTTGAAGAAGGCGCAGGGTCGTTCACGGGGCGTACTGTAACTTACATTACATTCGCTGGCAAGAGGTCGAGTGCCCTCGAAGCCGCCGACCGTCGGCATCGGCCAGGCTGCCGGTCAGTAGATTTCGGCGACGCAGCAGCGCAGGGAACCGCCGGCCTTCTCGATCTCGTCGAGTGGCACGGACTTCACGGTGAAGCCCCAGGCTGCGAGGTCGGCACGATGCTGCGGCGTGAGCGCCTCCGCCGCGGCGGTGCTCATCCAGACGTCGCGGTCGGAGAGGGCGATGCAGTTGCCGACGAACGCCGCCTTCTCGGCGTCGGTGAGCTCGATGACCCGCTCCCCGTAGAGGGTGGCGATCGCTCGCGGGACTTCGGGGTCGCGGAACGACGGCGGGTGGAGGACCAGCGCGCGGCTCGCCAGCACGGACATCACCACGTTGGTGTGGTACTCGGCCGGATCGAGCTCGAAGACGAACGTCAGATCGAGACCGAACGCCGCATCCATCGCTGCGGCTCCCTTGCGGTCGCAGCGCTCGGTGAGACCGCAGAAGCCGATGTTCCTGCCTCGGTCGACGATCAGCGGGCCGGTCAGTTCGGCTACGCAGTCGCTCGGCAGGGTCGCGATTCGCTTCGCGAAAAGACCAGTAAACAGGTCTTGGATGTCTCGCCGTCGTGCCTCTCTGCGGCGCACTTCGTGGCGCATCGCGCCGAGGATCAGCTTGTCCTTCGTCGTCGCGAATACATTGTTCGGAAAAACGGCGTCCGGGGTCGCCGGATCGCCAGGGAGCGTGAACACGGGTAGCGTCGTGGCGAGCGCCTCGGCGAGGTGGGCATGCTCCACCAGAGCGCGATCCTCCGACGTCGCGTTCTCGAGGTCCATGTAGCGGTTGTCGCTGGCCGACTCCTCGGCCAGGCGGAAGCCGAGCGGCGAGACGAGGAAGGCCGCGCGCGCCGCCGTCGGGTGCGCAACGGCAAAACGGCCGCCCGCGATCGCGTCGCGGAAGGCCTGGGGGGAGTCGACGATCATCGGAGGTTCCCTGCAGCTGTCAGGCCGGCGCCGCCCGCGGCGCCGCGGGCGCAGCCGCGGCGGCAGGATCTTCGCCTTGAGATAGTCACGGTTCAGCTGGGCGATGAAGTCGACGGAGATCTGCTTCGGGCAGACCGCCTCGCACTCGCCGTAGTTCGTGCAGCTGCCGAACATCTCCTCTTCGAGCTGCGCGACCATCGACTCGACCCGCAGGAAGCGCTCGGGCTGACCTTGCGGCAGGAGGGCGAGGTGCGAGATCTTGGCCGACGTGAAGAGCTGCGCGGCGCCGTTCGGGCACTGCGCGACGCAGGCGCCACAGCCGATGCACGAGGCGGCGTCCATCGCCAGGTCCGAGTCGACCTTGGCGATCGCGATCGCGTTGCCGTCCGGCGCCGTGCCGGTGTTCACCGACACGAAACCGCCCGCCTGGATGACGCGGTCGAAGGCGCTCCGGTCGACCATCAGGTCGCGCAACACCGGGAAGGCGCGCGACCGCCAGGGCTCGAGCGTCAGCTCGTCGCCGTCCTTGAAGTGGCGCATGTGCAGCTGGCAGACGGTGGTCCCCTTCTGGCCGCCGTGGGCGACACCGTTGATCACGAAGCCGCAGGTGCCGCAGATCCCCTCGCGGCAGTCGTGATCGAAGGCGATCGGTTCCTCGCCGCGGTTCACCAGGCGCTCGTTCAGAACGTCGAGCATCTCGAGAAACGACATGTGCGGGCTGACCTCGGGCGCCTCGTAGGCGACCATCTTCCCCGGAGCATCGCCCGCCGCCTGCCGCCAGACCTTGAGCTTGAGGTTCATCACTTGTAGCTCCTTTGGGCGAGGTGGACATGCTCGAAGGCGAGCGGCTCCTTGTGCAGCGCCCAGCCCTTGTCGACTCCCAGGTTCTGCCAGGCGGCGACGTAGGAGAACTTCTCGTCGTCCCGCAGCGCCTCCCCTTCGGGGGTCTGGCTCTCTTCGCGGAAATGTCCGCCGCACGACTCGGCGCGCTCCAGCGCGTCCTTGCACATGAGCTCGCCGAACTCGAGGAAGTCGGCCACCCGGCCGGCCTTCTCGAGCGACTGGTTCAGGCTCTCGCCCGACCCGAGGACGTTGACGTTCTCGCGGAACTCCTGGCGCAGCGCGGGGATCAGTTGCAGCGCCTTCTGCAGGCCCGCGGCGTTCCGCGCCATGCCGCAGTGTTCCCACATGATCTTCCCGAGCTCGCGGTGGATCGAGTCGACGGAGCGCTTGCCGCGCACCGCCACGAGGCGGCTCACCCGCGAGGCGACTTCGCCCTCCGCGGCGGCGAACGGGGCACTCCCCGTGTCGAGCTTCTCCCCCATCTGCTGCACGAGATAGTCGCCGACGGTGTAGGGAATCACGAAGTAGCCGTCCGCCAGCCCCTGCATCAGGGCCGAAGCCCCGAGCCGGTTCGCACCGTGATCCGAGAAGTTCGCTTCGCCGGCCACGAACAGCCCGGGGACCGTCGACATCAGGTGATAGTCGACCCAGAGCCCGCCCATCGTGTAGTGCACGGCCGGGTAGATCCGCATCGGCACGGCGTAGGGATCTTCGCCGGTGATCTTCTCGTACATCTCGAACAGATTGCCGTAGCGCTCCTCGATCGCCTTCTTGCCCAGCCGGCAGATCGACTCGGAGAAGTCGAGGTAGACGCCCAGGCCGCCGGGTCCGACTCCCCTGCCCTCGTCGCAGACCGCCTTGGCGTTGCGCGAAGCGACATCGCGCGGCACGAGATTCCCGAAGCTCGGGTACTTCTCTTCCAGGTAGTAGTCGCGCTCGGCTTCCGGAATCTCTCCCGGCCTTGCGGGTGTCGCCCTTCTTCTTCGGCACCCAGATCCGGCCGTCGTTGCGCAACGACTCGGACATCAGCGTGAGCTTCGACTGGTACTCGCCGGAGACCGGAATGCAGGTCGGATGGATCTGCGTGAAGCAGGGGTTCGCGAAGAGCGCGCCGCGCTTGTGGGCGCGCCAGATCGCGGTCGCGTTGCAGCCCGTGGCGTTGGTCGACAGGTAGAACGCGTTGCAGTAGCCGCCGGTGGCCAGAACCACCGCGTGCGCGGCGTGCCGGCCGATGGCGCCGGAGACCAGGTCGCGCGTGATGATGCCCCTGGCGCGGCCCTCGTCCACCACCAGGTCGAGCATCTCGGTGCGCGGGAACATCTTCACGTTGCCGAGGCCGATCTGCCGCGACAGCGCTTGATAGGCGCCGAGCAGCAGCTGCTGCCCGGTCTGGCCGCGGGCATAGAAGGTGCGCGACACCTGGGCGCCGCCGAAGGAGCGGTTGGCGAGCATGCCGCCGTACTCGCGCGCGAACGGCACGCCCTGCGCCACGCACTGGTCGATGATCTGCACGGAGAGCTCGGCCAGGCGATAGACGTTCGCCTCGCGCGCCCGGAAGTCGCCGCCCTTCACCGTGTCGTAGAACAGCCGATAGATGCTGTCGCCGTCGTTCTGGTAGTTCTTGGCGGCGTTGATGCCGCCCTGCGCGGCGATCGAATGCGCCCGCCGGGGAGAATCCTGGTAACAGAAGCACTGCACCTTGTAGCCGAGCTCGGCGAGCGACGCGGCCGCCGAGGCTCCGGCCAGTCCCGAGCCGACGACGATGACGGTGAAACGGCGCTTGTTGGCCGGATTCACCAGCTTCATGTCGAACCTGGTGCGCTCCCACTGGGTCTCGATCGGGCCGGCGGGAATTCTGGCATCGAGCATCATGACTACCTCACCACGCCGGTCAGCACGGCGATCGGGAAAGAGACGTTGCCGAGGGTGATCACGATGGCGAACAGCGTGGCGAACCGCCGGCGCCACGGATTCCACGCCGGCTGATTCCAGCCGAGGGTCTGAAAGAAGCTCCAGAGCCCGTGGTAGAGGTGAAAGCCGAGGGCGAGGTTCGCCGTGATGTAGAAGGCGGCGACCCACCCGACCTGGAACCCGACGACGACGTTCTGGTAGACCTTGCCGGGAACGAAGTCAGGGTGCACCGAGCCCAGCGTCAGGTGCGCCAGGTGGTAGATGACGAAGAGCAGCAGGATGAAGCCGCCCCAGCGCATCGTGCGCACGGCGTAGCTCGACTGCAGCAACTCATGGTTCTGGTAGCGCACCGGGCGGGCGCGGCGCGACTGCAGGGTGAGCGACCAGGCGGACCAGATGTGCAGCAGGACCGCCGCCAGCAGCACCGCACGGGCGATCCACAGCGCCTGGCCGGTCGCCCAGAATCGGCTTCCCCAGCTCCCGCAGCGCCTCGGCGTAATGATCGAACTTGGCCTCGCCCTGGTAGAGCTTCAGGTTGCCGAACATGTGAATGAAGACGAAGCCGAACAGGATGAGCCCGGTCACGGCCATCACCGCCTTCTTCCCCAGCGTCGTACGAGAAAAGCCGACGGTCGCGGTCATCTCCAGCTCACCCCACTCTCATGCCGGCCTACCTACGCCGGCAGGGGTGCCGGCGGACTGCCTCGCCGCTCGCTCGATGATATCGATCCGGATCGCGACCGCACCGTCCCATCGGGCGGGCTCGATCAGCGCCGTTTGCGCCGGCGAGGCCGCTTGCGCGGCGGGGCGGCGCGCGCGCCGCCGAGCGGCGCGACGCTCGCTTCTCCCGACGCCAGCACCGGCCTCCGGCGGGCTGCCGCCTGCCATTGCGCCAGCTCTTCGAAGCCTTCCGCAGTCGCTTCGGCGAGCAGTTCGAAGAGCCAGAGGGCGTCGGGAAACCAGGACTTGCCCACCGCGTGGTGGCGTTCGCCGGCGGTGCGGTGCGGTTCGCAGAGTCGCAGGAAACCCTTGAGCGCGTCGGTCGCCTGCTGGGAGCGCACGCGCGACAGCGCGAAACGCTGAATGAAGGGCGCGCAGATCTCGTCCACCAGCGCCGCAAGCTGCTCGCGGCGCAGGGCTCTGCGCGCCAGCGCTTCGACGTCGAAGCGGCGCAGCAGGACGCTGGGCAGCAGGAGCGCCGCGAGCAGGCCGCCGTCCGAGGCCTCCCGCCCGGCGCGACCTTGCGTCGAGCGTCGGCAGGATCTTGCCGAAGTCGCCCAGGCCGCGCTCGCTCGCCTGGCACCATGGCGTAGGCCTCCGGCAGGAGCACTTCGAGAACCCCGAGGTCGAGCATCCACTGCATCGCCTTGCCGGCGCTGCCGCAGCGCAGCAGCGCGACCAGTTCTTCGCTGACCCGCGCCGGCGAGGCCTTGGTGAGCTCGTGGCGCAGGTCGTGGATCGCCGCCTGGCTCGCGGCCTCGATGGTGAAGTCGAGCCGGCCCGGCGAGCTCGCAGGCGCGCAGCATCCGCACCGGATCCTCGCGGAAGCGCACCTGGGGATCGCCGATCGTGCGCAGCACGCGCGCTCGAGATCCTCCATGCCGCCGACGTAGTCGAGGATCGAGAAATCGGCGATGTTGTAGAACAGCGCGTTGACCGTGAAGTCGCGGCGGAAGGCGTCCTCGATCGCGGTGCCGAAGTCGTTGTCGCTGGTGATCAGCAGTTCCGGCGCGAGGTTCGGGCGCTCGGTGGACGATCCAGGCGAGCCGGGGCGATCGGCGGCGCTCAGGGAAGCCATCGGCGGGCGCGGCTGGCTCGGCGCCTTGAGGCGCGGCTCGCAGCGGAAGGTCGAGACCTCGACCACCACTTCGCCGAAGAGGATGTGCACCAGCCGGAAGCGGCGGCCGATGATCCGCGCGTTGCGAAAGACCCGGCGGATCTCCTGCGGCTTGGCGTTGGTGGCGATGTCGAAGTCCTTCGGCTGGCGTCCGAGGAGCAGATCGCGGACGCTGCCGCCGACCATATAGGCGAGATAGCCGGACTCCTGCAGGCGATACAGGACCTTCAGCGCTTCCTTCTGGATCCGGCTGCGGGAGACCGCATGCTCGGAACGGGGAACGATGCGCGGCGGAATCGATTCGCTCGCTGCGGGAGGTGGGGCGGAGAGGCTCAAACGCTCCCGAGTCTATCCCGCTTCGGAGCTCCCGGGCGAGACCCAGGTCGCGATAGAGCGCCGCCGTCAGGCGCTCGAAGCGCCGGCGATGGACGGTCGTCCGCCGGCATGCCGTTGACCGCCAGCGCTACGACGAGCCCGGCGTCGGGATCGGCGAACGCCGTCGAGCTGCGCGCGCCGCTGTGCCCGAAAGTCCGCGGCCCGGCGAACGGCCCATAGCCGTAGGGCATCTCCGGCTCGCCATAGTGCGCCGAGTTGACGATCACGCCGAGGCCCCAGTCGAGACGGGCGCGAAAGGTGGCGTCGATCAGTCCGACCCGGTGGCGCGCCGCGAGCGCCTCGACGGTCTCGCGGCGCAGCAGCCGCCGCCCGCGAGGGCTGCCGCCGGCGAGGAGCATCCGATAGAAGCCGGGCGAGCTCGCCGATCGGTCCGCAGCCGTTGCCTCCCGGCGACGGGACGACGAGGCGGACCTCCGCCGTCGCCTCGTTCTCGACCGGTACTGGCGGCGGCGCGGCCGCTGGCGCCTCTCCCGCCGCCTCGTCTGCCCCGCTTCTGTCGATGCCACGACGTCGAACATCGGCGCGATCCTCGCCCCATAGTCGCGGTAGCGCTGCCGCGGGCATGCCGATCCAGCAGTCGCGCGCGCCGAGGGGCTCGAAGATCTCCTCGCGCACGTAGCGCTTCGAACCGCCGCCCGTCGAGCCGGCGCACCAGCTCGCCGAGAATGAACCAGCTCGACGCCAGGTGGTAGCCGGCCTTGCGCCCCGGCTCCCAGCGCGGCTCGAGGCGCTGGGCGCAGACGCGCGCGACGATGCCGTCCCAGCCGGCCGCCGGCCAGCCGGTGTCGAGCATGCGGAGACCTCCGGTGTGGGTGAGGAGGTGCCGGACGGTGACCCGCTCCTTGCCGCCCTGTGCGAACTCGGGGATGTGCCGCGCAACCGGATCGTCGAGCTCGAGCCGGCCGCGCTCCCAGAGCTGGCAGATCGCGACCGCCGCCACCGGCTTGGTCGACGACATCCAGAGCATCAGGTGGTCGCGGCGCATCGGTTCGCCCGGGCGCGCTTCGCCGAAACCCGCATCGGCGACGACCGCGCCGTGGAAGGCGAGGAAGAGCTGTCCGCCGAGCTCGAGGCCGGCGGCGATCTGCGGCTTCGAGCTCGGCCGCGGTCCGGGCGAGCCGGGCGCGATCGAAGACGCCGTCGACGGCGAGCGGCCTCATTCCGCGTTGCCCACCTGGACGCGCTCGCCGTCCTCCAGCCGGACGGCGGTAAGCTGCCCGCCCCATGCACAGCCGGAATCGAGGGCGAGGTAGTTGGCGCCGCGGCGGAAGCCGACTGCGGCCCAGTGACCGAAGACGATCTCGGTCGCGGCGCTGCGCCGGCCCGGGGCGTCGAACCAGGGTACGCAGCCCTTCGGCGCCTTCTCCGGCGGGCCGGCGAACTCGCGGCAGAGCTCGCCGTCGGCGCGCAGCGCGCGGACCAGGGCGAAAACGCGCAGCGACCTCACTTCGGCGCCCTCCTCCTCTGGCCGGCCGTCTTTGCGCCGCATCGCCGCGAGGAGTTGCGCGGCGTCCGGCACCGCGCAGCCGCCCCTCGAGCCGCGCGGCGATCGACAGCGTCTCCTCCACCGTCCATGCCGGCAGAACACCGGCATGCACCATGAGGCGGGCGGCCGTGCCGACAGCGAGCGGGCGGCGGCGCAGCCAATCGAGCAGCGGCACCTGGCGGCTGGACTTGAGGATCGGACGCAAGGTATCGCGCGGCCGCTCCTCGGCGACACCGAAAGGCGAGGGCCAGCAGGTGCAGGTCGTGGTTGCCGAGCACCGACTCGATCCGCCAGTCGTGGTCGGCGGCCCACTCGAGGACCTCGAGCGAGCGCGGACCGCGGTTGACCAGATCGCCGGTGAACCAGAGGCGGTCGCCGCTCTTGGCGAACTCGATCTTCTTCAGGAGCTTGCGCAGCGTGCGGTAGCACCCATGCACATCGCCGATCGCCCAGGTTGCCATCCCTGGCGAGAATAGCAATCAGGAGCGACCGGCGGTCGCGCAGGGGCGGCCGGCGGTGCGTGGCGATCCTGCGCCTAGCGCTGGTTGGCCTTGAGGATCCGCTTGCGCAGCCGGAAGGCCTTGGGGGTGACCTCGACCAGCTCGTCCTCCTTGATGAACTCGAGCGCCTGCTCGAGGTTCATCAGGCGCGGCGGCACCAGGTGCACGGTCTCGTCGGAGGCGGAAGCGCGCATGTTGGTGAGCTTCTTCTCCTTGACGATGTTGACGTCGAGGTCGTTGCCGCGCGCGTTCTCGCCGACGATCATCCCCTCGTAGACCTCGTCGGTCGGCGACACGAAGAGCTCGCCGCGCGGCTGCAGGTCCTCGATGGCGTAGGCGGTGACCTTGCCGGGGCGGTCGGCGACCAGCGCGCCGGTCGCCCGGTGGTCGATGTCGCCCTGCCAGGCGTCCCAGCCGTCGAACAGCGAGTTCATGATGCCGTGGCCCTTGGTGTCGGTCAGGAACTCGGTGCGGAAGCCGATCAGACCGCGCGACGGAATGCGGAACTCGATGCCGACGCGGCCGGTGCCGTGGTTGACCATCTTGGTCATCCGGCCGCGGCGCGGCGCCGAGCTTCTGCGTCACGACGCCGATGAACTCCTCGGGGCAGTCGACGATCAGCTGCTCCATCGGCTCGGCGAGCTTGCCGTCGACCATCCGCGTGATGACCTCGGGCTTGCCGACCGAGAGCTCGTAGCCCTCGCGGCGCATCATCTCGATCAGGATCGCGAGCTGCAGCTCGCCGCGGCCGGAGACCTTGAAGGCGTCCGGCCGTGTCGGTCGCCTCGACGCGGATCGCGACGTTGGTGAGCAGCTCCTTCTCCAGCCGGTCCTTGAGCTTGCGGCTGGTGACGTGGGTGCCCTCGCGGCCCGACATCGGCGAGTTGTTGATCGAGAAGACCATGGCGATGGTCGGCTCGTCGACGCGGATCTGCGGCAGCGCCTGCGGATTCTCGATCGAGGAGAGGGTCTCGCCGATCGCCACCTCGGCGAGGCCGGCGATCGCGACGATGTCGCCCGGGCCCGGCCTCGGCGATCTCCGTCCGCGCCAGGCCGTCGTAGCCGTAGAGCACGGTGACCTTGGCGTTCACGACCCCGCCGTCGAGCCGGATGCGCGAGACCTCCTGCGCCTTCTTCACCGAACCGTTGAAGATCCGGCCGATCGCCAGCCGCCCGACGTAGTCGTCGTAGTCGAGGCTGGTGACCAGGAACTGGAGCGGCATCTCCGGGTCGTAGTCGGGCGGCGGGACCGTCGTGACGATCTGCTCGAAGAGCGGCTCGAGGAGAGTGTCCTCGCCGTCCGGCGAGGTGCGGCAGAGGCCCTTGCGGGCGTTGCAGTAGAGCACCGGGAAGTCGAGCTGCTCCTCGTAGGCGTCGAGGTCGATGAACAGGTCGTAGACCTCGTTGAGGACCTCGTTGATGCGCGCGTCGGGGCGGTCGATCTTGTTGATCACCACGATCGGCGTGAGGTCGGCCTCGAACGCCTTGCGCAGCACGAAGCGGGTCTGCGGCAGCGGCCCTTCGGAGGCGTCGACCAGGAGCATCACGCCGTCGACCATCTTCAGGGTGCGCTCGACCTCGCCGCCGAAGTCGGCGTGGCCGGGGGTGTCGACGATGTTGATCCGCGTCCCCTTGTAGATGATCGAGGTGTTCTTGGCCATGATCGTGATGCCCTTCTCGCGCTCGAGGTCGATCGAATCCATGACCCGCTCCATGACCGCTTCGTTGTCGCGGAAGATCCCGCTCTGCCAGAGCATGGCGTCGACCAGCGTCGTCTTGCCGTGGTCGACGTGGGCGATGATGGCGATGTTGCGGACGTCCGTCCGTTGACTGCGGCTCACTGGTCTCGTCTCCGTAAATTTTGAGTCGGCGCGGAACGCGCCGGGCGTTCACCCGGATGGGTCCGTGCATCCTATCAGATCCTCCGTGTGTGTCCTCGGTGTGTGTCCCTGGCTGTTCACGCCATGTCGATAGCATGGCGGCATGTGTTCGCTGCCCGTCCTGCCGGTCGACGAAGTTCTGGCCGGCCTACTGGAGGCGCTGCGGACGCGCGGCAATGCCGTGCTGCAGGCGCCGCCGGGGGCCGGGAAGACGACGCGGGTGCCGCCGGCGGTCGCGGCGTCCGGGGTGGCCGACGGCGGGCAGATCCTCGTCCTCGAGCCGCGGCGGATCGCTGCCCGGGCTGCGGCGCGCCGGATCGCCGACGAGCAGGGTTGGACCCTCGGGCGCGAGGTCGGCTGGCAGATCCGCTTCGAGAGGAACTTCACCCGGGACACCCGCATCCTCTTCGTCACCGAAGGCATCCTCGTTCAGCGCCTGCAGCGCGATCCCTTCCTCGACGGCATCGGCGCCGTCCTGTTCGACGAGATTCACGAACGGAGTCTCTTCGCCGACCTGTCGCTCGCCCTGGTCCGCCGCGTGCAGCTCGACGCACGCCCGGAATTGAGGCTCCTGGCGATGTCGGCGACGCTCGACGGCGAGCGCCTGGCTGCCTTCCTCGACGCACCGATCGTCACCAGCGCCGGCCGGCTCTTTCCGGTCGCGCTCGAGTACCTCGGACCAGCGCCCGCCGACACGCCCCTCTCAACGCTCGTCGCGCGCGGCGTTCGCAAGGGGCTGGAGGCGACCCCTGGCGACCTGCTGGTCTTCCTGCCCGGCGCGCCCGAGATCCGGCGCGCCGCGGAGGCCCTCGCAACCCTCGCCCGCGAGCGCGACCTCGCGGTCGTCCAGCTCTACGGCGATCTTCCCTCGAGCGAGCAGGATCTGGTCCTGCGTCCTGGGCCGCGGCGCAAGGTCGTGCTGGCCACCAACGTCGCCGAGACCTCGATCACCGTCGACGGCGTCACCGGCGTCATCGACTCCGGTTGGGTGAAGGAGGCGAGCGCCGATCCGGCGACCGGACTCGAGCGCCTGGCACTCACCCGGATCTCCCGCGCCTCGGCCGAGCAGCGCGCCGGCCGCGCCGGCCGCCAGGCGCCCCGGCTGGTGCCTGCGCCTGTGGAGCGAGCACGAGCACCGCGGCCTCCAGGAGCGCAGCCGGCCGGAGATCCGCCGCGCCGACCTCGCCTGGACCGCGCTGCAGCTCGCCGCCTGGGGCGAGCGCGACCTCGACGCACTTCCCCTGGTTCGAAGCGCCGGAGGCAAGCGCGCTCTCCGCCGCCGAAGCCTCGCTCACCCGCCTGGGCGCTCTGGCGCGGAGACGGCATCACGCCGCTGGGCCGCAGGCTCGCCGAGTTCCCGCTTCACCCGAGGCTGGCGCTCCTCGTCCTCGAAGGCGAACGCCGCGGCGTCGCCGACGACGCCGCGCTCGTCGCAGCGCTGCTCTCCGAGCGCGATCCGACGGTGACAGCCGAAAGTCGCGCCTCCGGCGCACGCACTTCTGCCCAGTCGGATCTGCTCGTCAAACTCGACTCGCTGCGCTCGGCCAGATCCTCGTCCTCTTCGACACTGTTGCGCACAAGGGATGCGCTTCTCGACGCGGTGCGCCGCTCCGCCGGCGTTGACTCCGGCAACCGCCCCGCCTCGCCGGTCTGGAGCGCGGAACGCGAGGAGAGTCTGCAGCGGGCGATCTTCACCGCCTGGGCGGATCGGCTGGCCCGCCGCCGCGAACCCGGGAGCGACCGCGCCGTTATGGTCGGCGGCCGCGGCGTGCGTCTTGCCCGCGAGAGCGCCGTGAAGGAGGCCGAGCTCTTCGTCTGCGTGAGCCTCGACGACAAGCAGCGGACCGCGGTCGGAGGCGCTGGTGCGCATCGCCTCGGCGGTCGAGCGCGAGTGGCTGCCGCCCGAGCGTCTGCGCGAAGCGACCGTCCTCGAATTCGAGGAGGAGCGCCAACGCGTTGTCGCCCACCGCCGCACCACCTTCGACGACCTGGTGCTCGACGACAAGGAGGTCCCGATCCGCGACAGCGAGGCCGCGTCCGCCCTGCTGGAGCAGCTGGCGGCCAGTCGGATCACCGACGTGCTGCCGCGCGACAATCCGGAGTGGGAGAACCTGATCGCCCGACTCCGCTTCCTTCACCGCGCCTGCCCCGACCTCGCCATCCCCGATGCGAACGACACGCACCTTTACCGAGCTTCTTTCTTCTCTCTCAGGAATGGCGAAGTCGTTCGAGGAGCTCCGCCGCGCCCCCTGGCGGGAGACGCTGCTCGGCACGCTGAGCCACGCCCAGCGCAGCGCACTCGACCGCGAGGCGCCCGAGCGGCTCGCGGTCCCCTCGGGCAACCAGATCCGCGTCGACTACTCGGACCCGGCACGGCCGGTACTCGCCGCGCGCATCCAGGAGCTCTTCGGTCTCGCCGAGACGCCACGCCTGGCGCGGGGCCGGGTGCCGGTCCTGCTGCACCTGCTCGCCCCCAACGGCCGGCCGCAACAGGTGACCGCCGACCTCGCGAGCTTCTGGAAGTCGACCTACGCCGAGGTGCGCAAGGAGCTCGCCGCACGCTACCCACGCCACTCCTGGCCGCTCGATCCGACGACCGCCCCGGCCGAGCGCCGCCCGCGACCCCGCCCGAAGTAACGTCGGCGCTCCCTTGTCGCCCTGATTGGGGTTCCTGCGTTCTGGAACGTGGAGGCTCCCATGTCCACCTATCGGCTTGCCCACCCGCTTTCCTGGCTCCTGCTGCTCTGCGGAAGCTTCCCGTCGCCATCCGCCGGTCAGCTCTCCGAGGCATTCGACGAAATTCTCCCGGTGCCGACTCCGGGACTGAACTCCGAGCGCTTCGGCACCGAGGTCGCCGTCGGCGACTACGACGGCGACGGCCTCGATGACGTCGCGGCTTACGGCTTGCGCGGGGGTGGCGGGCTCGACCCCGGCTCGCTCACGACGATGCGGAGTCAGGGCTCGCACGGCCTGTGCTGTGTTCACTACCTCGAGGGCTCAGGCGACGACCGGCTTGGCGCAGGCCTCGCCTTCGGCGACTTCGACGACGATGGACTCGACGAAGTCGCGGCCGGTCGGCCGGGACGAACGGTGGGCGGTTTCGCCGGGGCCGGCGACGTCGTCATTCTGCGCCCCGCCACGAGCGGCGGCGGCTTCGACGAGCTCTCGAACTGGAGTCAGTTGACGCCCGGTGTGGCCGGCGGCGCCGAAGCCGGAGACGAGTTCGGCTCCGCTCTCGCGGTCGGCGACTTCAACGACGATGGCGTCGACGATCTGGCTATCGGGGTGCCGCTGGAGTCTGTCGGGGACATCATCGCGGCTGGCGCCGTGCAGGTTCTCTACGGATCTGCAAGTGTCGGCCTCGTGGTTACTGGCAACGCGCTCTTCCACGCCGACAGCCCGAATGTCGCGGGCACCGCGGAACAGCCGGACCGGCTCGGCACCGTGCTCGCCGCGGGCGATATCACTTGTGACGGGTTCGATGACCTGATCATCGGATCGCCGTTCGAGGCCGATGGAGCGCTCGTCCAAGTGGGTGCCGTGCTGGTGCTCCCGGGCTCCGAGGACGGCCTCACGGGCGTCGGCAGCTTCGAGATCGACCAGACCGAATTCGGGGCCGTGGCGGAAGAGTACGACCGCTTCGGCGACGCCATCGCCGTCGGTCGGCTGTCGAGCGGCTTTTTCAATTGCCCGAGTCTCCTCATCGGCGCGCCGGGCGAAGACATCGGATCGATCACCGCAGCGGGGGCGGTCTTCGTCTATCGCGATGGCCCCGTCGTGACCTGGGACGAAGGCGACCTGGGAGGTGAGGTCGATGAGCTCGACCGCCTCGGCGCCGCCCTCGCCATCGCCGACTTCGATGGCGACGGCGAACGGGACATCGCCATCGGCCTGGCAGGCGACAATGGCGTCGTCCCGATCCCGCATCAGGGCTCCGTGCGCATCGTCGCGCACGATGCTGACGGCGATCTCGATCCGGCCGGCTCCGCGATCTACTTTCCCCGACCGGGTATCGCCGCCTACGACGGCGCGAGCGGCGGGACGATCTCCGGCTTCGGCGCGGCGCTGGCGGCGGGTGACCTGAATGATGACGGGCTCGCCGACCTCGTTGTCGGCATGCCGGACTCGGACCTCGGCGGCCTGAACAACGTCGGAGGCGTCCAGGTTCTCTACTCCGCCCTCTACGCCGAGGACTTCGAGGGCAACGACCTCGCGGAGTGGAGCGCAACGGCACCGTAGAGACTCGCGCCAGCAGCCTCGACTCCGGAACGGCACCGCGCGCGGTAGCCATCGCCATCGCGCTGCCGACGACCTCGCTGCACTCCGAGCCCGGGGCGCCCCCCCGAATGGGTGTTGACGACGGGTCCATTCTCATCTAGTCTATCGCTGTATGGTTAACTATCGATTCTTCGTCCTCTCCTCTCTCGCGGTGCTGACAGCCCTTTTTGCGAGCCCGGCGCTCACTCCGCCTCTCCTGGCGGACGAGACGCTGACTCTCGCCACGGCGCTCGACCGCGGGCGCCTGCAGGCGCGCGAGACCGTCGCCGCCGCCGCCCGGCAACGCGCCGCCGAAGCGCGCGCCAAGGAGGCGGCCGGCTACCGGCTGCCGCAGGTGCGGCTCTCCGAGCAGTGGATCCACACCGACTCGCCCGCCGAAGCCTTCGCCCTCCTGCTCAACCAGGAGCGCTTCTCCTTCCCCGCCTTCGTCACCGGCGACCCGAACGATCCCGACCCGCTCTCGACCGCGATCACCCGGCTCGAGGTCGAGATCCCGATCTGGACCGGCGGCGAGCTCTCGACGCGGCTCGCGCAGGCCCGCTTCGCCGCTGAAGCGGCGGCGGCGAGCGCCGGCCGGGCCGGCGATCAGGCGGCGGTCGCCGCCGCCGAGGCGTGGATTCGCCTGGCCCAGGCGCGCGAAGCCGAGGCGCTGTTCGAGAAAGTCGCGCGCGACGGTCGCCGCGCATGTCGAGATCGCCCGCGCCTATGCCGCGCAGGGGATGCTCGTGCGCTCGGACCTGTTGCGCGCCGAGGTCGAGCTCGCGCGCCTCGACGATCTCCTCGCGGAGGCGCGCGGCAACGTCCGCATCGCCGAATCCAACCTGGCCTTCCGGCTGGGAGAGCCGCTCGACACCCGCTACGACCTCGAAGCCCTCGCCGATCCGCCGCCGATCGCCCAGGAGAGCCCCGGCTGGCTCGCCAGCGCCGAGTCCAGGAGCGACCTGGCGGCAGCCCGGAAGCTCCTCGAAGCCGGCGACCTCGAGGCCAAGGCGCTCAAAGGCGGGATCTTCCCGCGGATCGGCCTCGTCGCGCGGCACGACCTGGTCGACGACCAGCTCTTCGGCAACAACGGCGACTCGACGACGATCGCCGCGCTCGCCAGCTTCGACCTCTACGACGGCGGCAAGCGCCGCGCCGCGATGGCCGCCGCCGAGGCGGACGCCGAAGCCGGGCGGGCCGATGTCGAGCGCTTCACCGCCGGCATCGAGCTCGAAACGAAGCAGGCCTTCGAGGCGGCCTCCGTCGCCCTCGAGCGTCGCCGGACCGCCGCCGCGGCGCTCGCCGCGGCGGAAGAGACCGTGCGCATCGTCGAGGATCGTTTCCGCGCCGGCGTGATCCGGTCGATCGACCTGCTCGATGCCGCCACCACCCGCCGCGAGGCCGAGATGCGCGAGCTGGTGGCGCGCGCCGAAGCCTGGCTCACGCACCTCCACCTCGCCCTGGCCGCCGGCCTCGAGCCGGAATCCGTCCTGCGTAGTTCGACCCCCCACTCCTGAGAGAGCCCAGACCCATGACCTTACACTGCCCTGCTCGTTTCCTGACGTTCGCCCTGCCTCTCGCGGCCGCGCTTTCGCTGGCTGCCTGCGGCGCCTCCCACGACGCGGCGAAGCCTTCGGAGGCGTCCGAGCCGTCGCCGGTCGCCGCCCGCCTCGCGGTCGCGGAACGGGCCACCGCCGACGGCCGCACCGGTTTCTCCGGCACCGTCGCCGCCGAGAAATCGACCGCGGTCTCGTCGCGTGTGATGGCGATGGTGACCGCTGTGCACGTCGACCTCGGCGACACCGTCGCCACCGGCCAGGCCCTGCTGTCGATCGATCCGACCGCCGCGCAGGGACAGGTCTCCCAGGCCCAGGGCGGCCTCGCCCAGGCGGAGGCCGCGCTGACTCTCGCCAAGCGCAACCTCGAGCGCTTCGAGGCGCTCGCCGCCTCGAACTCCGCTTCCGAGCTCGAGCTCGACATGGCGCGCATGCAGTTCGAGCAGGCCACCGGAGCGGTGAAGCAGGCCCGGGGGGCCGTCGATTCCGCGAGCTCCGTGGCGCGCGAATCGCGCGTCCTGGCACCGTTCGCCGGCCGCGTCGCCGCCCGGCTGGTCGAGGTCGGAGATCTCGCGGCTCCGGGCCGGCCGCTGGTCCTGATCGAATCCAGCGTCGGGCGCCGGCTCGTCGTCGCCGTGCCGGAGACCGTCGCGCGGACGGCCGCCCTCGCCGCCGGCCTGACCGTCGCGGTGACGCTCGACGCCCGCCCCGATTTAGGCGAGCTCGCGGGGCGCCTGGCCGAGGTCAGCCCGGGCCCCGATCCGGTTTCGCACAGCTACACCGTCAAGATCGACCTGCCGGCGCTCGACCTGCCGGCCGGCGCCGCCGGCAGCGCCTTCTTCGCCACCGGCCAACGCGCCACGGTGCGCGTTCCGCAGGACGCGCTCATCGAGAGCGGTGGCCTCGACCTGGTCGTGGTGCGCGATGACGCCGGGCGCGCCCAGTCGCGGGTGGTGACCGTCGGCGCCCGGACCGGTGCCAGCGTCGAGATCCTCTCGGGTCTCGCCGGCGGCGAGTCGGTCGCCCTCGGTCTCGCCGTCGCCCCGCCGGCGGGAGCGCGCCTCGATCCGATCGATCCGATCGCGCCGATCGCGCCGATCGCGCCGATCCAGGATGCCCAGCCGTGAGCGGAGCCCGACCCCAGAGCGGACCCGGATTCGCCGGCCGCGTCGCGGCCGCTTTCCTCGATTCGAAGCTGACGCCACTCCTGGTCATCGCCTCCCTGCTGCTCGGCGGCTTCGCCGTCCTCGTCACGCCGCGTGAGGAGGAGCCGCAGATCAAGGTGCCGATGGTCGACGTCTTCCTGCAGCTTCCCGGAGCGAGCGCCGAGGAGGTCGAGCGCCGCCTGGCTTCGCCCCTCGAGAAGGCGCTGTTCGAGATTCCGGGCGTCGAGTACGTCTACTCCACCTCCCAGCCTTCGGGCGGCATGCTCATCGTGCGCTACAAGGTCGGCACTGACCCCGACCGCGCCGCGCTCGCCGTACACACCAAGCTCGCCGAGCAGTCGGCGCACCTGCCCGCCGGAGCCGCTCCCCCGCTCGTCGTGCCGCGCGGCATCGACGACGTCCCGGTCGTCGGCTACACACTGTGGTCCACCTCGGCCTCGCCGCTCGAGCTGCGCCAGGTGGCGCAGGAGCTGCGCGCCGAGCTGGTGCGCCATCCGCAGGTGGCCCAGGTCACGGTGCTCGGCGGCGTCCGCCGGGCGGTCGCCGTGCGCTTCGACCGCGAACGCCTCGCCGCACACCGGATTTCGATCCTCCAGGTCCACCAGGCGCTCGCCGGCCTCGACTGGAAGCTCCCGGCCGGCTCGTTCTCCGCCGGTGACGTCGAAACCGAAGTCGAAGTCGGGGCGCTCTTCCACACCGCCGACGAAGTCGGCAGTGCAGTCGTCGCGGTCTACGACGGCCGGCCGGTCTATCTGCGCGACGTCGCGACGGTCGCCGACGGCGCCGACGAGCCGGCGCAGTACGTCTGGATGACCAGCGGAGCGGCGGGCGCCGAGAAAGGGCCTGCCGGCCGGTCTCGACACCCCGGCGGTGACGCTGGCGATCGCCAAGAAGCCGGGCACCAACGCGGTGGAGCTGGTCACCGAGCTCGACAACCTGATGGCGCGCCTGCGCGGACCGGTGCTGCCCGGCAACATCGAGGTCACCAAGACGCGCGACTACGGCGCGACCGCCGACGAGAAGTCGACCGAGCTCATGAAGCATCTCGGCCTCGCCACGATCTCCGTCGTGCTGCTGATGGCGGTCGCCCTCGGCCGGCGCGAGGCGGTCGTCGTCGCGGTCGCGGTGCCGGTGACGCTCGCCCTGACGCTCGCCTCCTCCTACCTCTTCGGCTACACGCTCAACCGCGTCACCCTCTTCGCGCTCATCTTCGCGATCGGCATCCTGGTCGACGACGCGATCGTCGTGGTCGAGAACATCCATCGCCACTATCAGCTCGGGTGGACGAACCCGCGGCACGCGACGATCCATGCCACCGACGAGGTCGGCAACCCGACGATCCTCGCCACCTTCACGGTCATCGGCGCTCTGCTGCCGCTCGCCTTCGTCTCCGGGCTCATGGGCCCGTACATGCGGCCGATTCCGATCAACGCCTCCGCCGCGATGCTGTTCTCGCTGGTCGTCGCCTTCGTCGTCTCTCCATGGCTGACCTATCGCCTCTTCAAGAAGCACGCCACGGAGCTCGCCGAACGCAAGGTCGCAGCAGGAGCCGGCCTGCCCGATACCCTCGCCCTCGAGACCGTGCAGGAAGACCGCCTCCACCGCCTCTACCAGCGGCTCTTCCGGCCGCTCCTCGAGAGCCGCAAGCGACGCTTCGCGCTGCTCGGCGCCGTGGCGGTGCTGCTGCTGGCGTCCACGGCGCTCTTCCCGCTGCGCATCGCGGCAGTCAAGATGCTGCCGCACGACAACAAGAGCGAGCTCCAGGTGGTCGTCGACATGCCCGAGGGGACGACGCTCGAGCACACCGCCGCGGTGGCGCGCGAGCTCGCGCTCGTCCTGCGCGAGCTGCCCGAGGTGACCGACATCGAGACCTACGTCGGGACCTCGGCGCCGTTCAACTTCAACGGCCTCGTGCGCCACTACTTCCTGCGCTCCGGCCCGCTGGTCGCCGATCTGCAGGTGAACCTCCTGCCCAAGCACGACCGCGCGACCGCCAGCCATCCGTTCGCCAAAACCCTGCGCCCGCTCCTCGCCCCGATCGCGGCGCGGCATGGTGCCAATGTCAAGGTGACGGAGGTTCCTCCGGGACCGCCGGTGCTCTCGACCCTGGTGGCGGAGATCTACGCGCCGACCGCCGCCGAGCGCCTCGACCTCGCCGGGCAGGTGAAGGGCATCTTCGAGAGCACCGCCGGCGTCGTCGACGTCGACTGGTTCGTCGAGGGTCCCGGTCCGCGCCTCGATTTCGAGGTCGACCGCGAGAAGGCGGCGCGTGCCGGCGTCTCGCCGGAGGCGATTGCCCGGACTCTGCGGATCGCCCTCGCCGGCGCCGATGCCGCGCACCTCTCCGATCCGCGTTCACGCGAACCGGTGCCGGTCGTCCTCCGCCTGACTCCGGCGCAGCGCGCCGGCGCCAGCGAGCTTCTGGCGGTGAGCGTGCACGGCAGCCAGGGCCAACTGGTGCCCCTCTCCGAGCTCGTCCGCCCGGTCACGACCGCGCGCAGCCCGTTCATCTACCACAAGAATCTGCGGCCGGTGACCTACGTCGTCGGCGACGTCGCGGGCGCTTCGGAGTCACCGGTCTACGCCCTGCTCGACATGAAGGAGAAGATCGCCGCGGTGCGCGACGCCTCCGGCCGGCCGATGGAGGTGTTGTTTGCCGGCCGCCCCGCCGACAGCACGCGCTCCACCCTGATCTGGGACGGCGAGTGGCAAGTCACCCACGATGTCTTCCTCGACATGGGCATCGCCTTCGGTGTCGTGATGATCCTCATCTACCTCCTGGTGGTCGGCTGGTTCGGCTCGTTCGTCACCCCGCTCATCATCATGGCGCCGATCCCACTGACCCTCATCGGCGTCATCCCGGCGCACGCGTTCGGAGGCGTCTTCTTCACCGCCACCTCGATGATCGGCGTGATCGCGCTCGCCGGCATCATCGTGCGCAATTCGATCCTGCTGGTCGACTTCATCAATCTGGAGCTCAAGGCCGGCGAGCAGCTCGACCGGGCGGTCATCAAGGCCGCTGCCGTCCGCTTCCGCCCGATCGCGCTCACCGCCGCCGCCCTGGTGGTCGGCGGCATCGTCATCCTGCTCGATCCGATCTTCCAGGGGCTCGCCGTGGCGCTGATCTCCGGCGTCGTCGTTTCCACGGCGCTCACCCTCGTGCTGGTTCCCCTGCTCTATTGGATGTACGTCGCCACCGTGGGTGTCGCCGCCGTCGTAGAGCTTTCCCCTGAGGAGTACGACTCATGAACGTCAACGAAGCGCTGCGCATGATCGCCGGAATCGTCGTCCTTGCCTCGGTCGCCCTCGGCTGGTTCGTTCACCCGGGCTTCTTTCTCCTCACCGCTTTCGTCGGCCTGAACCTCCTGCAGTCCGCCTTTTCCAAGTGGTGCCCGATGATGACCATCCTGCGCAAGGCGGGCGTGCGCGAGTCGTGACGTATCCCGGCTGGACCCAGGGGACGCGATGAGCGCGGCACCGACCCACGATCTCTTCGAGCGCATCGCCGAGCGCCTGAAGGCGCTCGCCGATCCGACTCGTTTGAAGATCCTGCACGCGCTCGAGGACCAGGAGTTGTGCGTGTCGGATATCCTGGCGGTCGTCGGGGGAAGCCAGGCGAACGTCTCGAAGCATCTCTCGCGGATGCGCTCCTCCGGTGTCCTCGCCTCGCGCCGCGACGGAACCAACATCTACTACCGGGTCGTCGATCCGGCCGCGTTCACCATCTGTCGCACGGTCTGCGATGCCCTCGAGCAGCGCGCAGAATCCGAACACCGACTCATCAAGAGCGTCGCCCAGGCGGCGCGAAAGGCCTCTACATGAAAGACGTCCTGATCTTTGCCGCTTTCGTCGTCATCTGGTGGGTACTGCAGACCAAGATCCTGCCGCGCTTCGGCGTTCCCACCTGAGCGGTGCCCACTCCGGCCGTGCGCCGGAGAGGCACTGAAGTCGCGATCCAGCCGGAGGAGGGCCACGAAACCGCTCCCAACAAGCCCTCGCCCAAGGATTGAACACTAGCTCGACCTGAGTGCCGGGGGCGGCGCTCAGCCGTGCGTGCGAAACGGGTTCTCGACGCGCACGCCGTCGTAGCTGCTGCCCTGCGCCAGGTCCTCGGAGAGGACGACGTCGCATCCCAGAGCACGCGCCGCTTCGAGAATCGCCGCATCCCAGTACGACAGGCGATGGCGTTCGCAGGTGGCCATCGCCGCGCGCAGGACAACCGGCGTTGTCTCCTGCGCCGGAAATCGGAGGAACGCCTCCACCAGCCCGGCGGCCTGCGCCCGGCTCAGGCGGTGGGCGCGCGAAGCCCGGGTCGCCTGAACGAAGAACTCCTGCAGCACCTGCACCGAAAGCCCGAGGTCCGTCGCCTCGAGCAGGGCGCGAGCGCGGCTGGCCTTCTCCGCCTCGGCCGGGTCGGTGCTCACGGCATAGAGCAGGACGTTGGTGTCAACGAAGCGCAAAGCGATTGTGGACCTCGTCGCGGGTCAGCCGATCCCCAGCGCTGAAACTCTTCACCGAGGCGAGAATCTCGTCCTGGAGCCGCCGGCGGCGCTCGAAGTCGGACTCCTCCTGCGCCAGCCCCGCAAGAAAGTCGCGCACCAGGGCGCTGACCGAGGTGTCGAGCTCGGCAGCGCGAACGCGCGCTTTGCGATAGGTTTCGTCGGGTACAGCGACTGTGATATTTCTCACAGCTACACATTAACACAGCCCAGCCACCGCACCGCCCAGAGTCCGGCATCCAACGACGGCAACCCGCGGCAGGCGCCACAACGCCGGGTCTGTTGCGCAAACGCAAGAGAACGAGCCAGTGTGCTCTCCGTTCACGAAGGACTCGACTCCCGCCTCAGGGCACCGAGCGCCGGGTTGTCGCCTCGATCCGCCTTCTGTGCTGGAGGCGGGGCGCTCTCGCCGCGGCTCTGAACCTAGGGTTCGCGAAAGAGCGCGTCGACGTCCGGCAGGCGCTCGAACCGCGAGAATGTCCCCGCGTCGGCGATTTCCCTCGCGGCTTGCAGGAATCCAGCCCAAGCGGAGCGCGCCAGCGTTCCTCCGACGCTGATTCGACGCGCTCCCAGGGACGCCGCCTCGGCGACCGTCATGAACGGAGCGTTGATCAGCAGGTTGACCGGCTTCGGCGCCACCGCGGCGATGATCGCGGCCAGCTGCGCAGCGGTGGCGATCCGCGGCGCATAGAGGCAGTCGGCGCCGGCTGCTGCGTAAGCACGCAGCCGTCGGACGGTCTCGTGGATGTCGGGACGGCCGCAGACGAACCCCTCGGAGCGGGCAGTGAGAACGATGCCCGTGCCGCTCTCGTCGATCGCCTGCCGCGCGGCCCGAACCCGCTCTACCGCCAGGTCGAGATCGTGCAGCGGATGCGCCTCGTCGCCGGTGGAGTCTTCGATGGAAAGCCCGGCGATGCCAGTGGCCGCGGCAAGCTTCACGTTTGCTGCGACCTGCCGTGGAGCGACCGCGAAACCGCCCTCGAAATCGGCGTTTACCGGGACCTTCACAGCAGCCGCAACCTCACGCAGATGTTCGAGAACCTCTTCGAGCCTGACCTGATTGTCGGCACGACCCAATGTCCAGGCGAAACCGGCACTCGTCGTCGCGAGCGCCTGGAAGCCGATCTGTTCGAGCGCCCGCGCGCTCCCCGCGTCCCACGGATTGGGCATCACGAAACAGCCCGAGGCGTGCAAACGGTGAAACGCTGCGACCCGATCGTCCTGGGCTTTCATGTCTGTGCCCCTCCGCGAGCATACGGCCTCGAAGCACCCTGCGACAGCCTTTCGCAGAAGGTCCCGGCTTCCTCGGCCCCGCGGATCGCAAAGCCGACGGTGTCGGTCGACTCGTCCCGATACGTCACCAGCAACTGCTTGCTCGCATTTCCCGGAGCTGCAATTCGGCGCATGGGCCTCAGTCTTTGTATGGATCGAGCTCGTCGGCGCCCGCCATGACCACGACGAGCGGACGCAGCCGATGCAGGAGCTCGATGCCGGGCTGCAGCCGCGAGAACATCGTCGAGCCGGCGGTAGACGAAGGGGCTCTCGTCCGGCCCGCCGCCGCGCAGGACGACTCCCGACTCCTTCACTGCGTTGCGGAGCATGTCGTCCGAGACCTTGCCCGGCCGCACGGGCTTGCCGTCGGCGCCGCGAACCAGCTCCCCCGCCTGAGCTCCGTAACGATGGCGCTTGCCGGCGGCTTCGGAGCGCGACATCACCCGCCCGGCGCCGTGGACGGTGGAGAACATCGCGGCCCTTTGGGCATCGGTGGCGCCTGCCGCACCGCGCAGGATCACCGACGTGCCGGTCATCGATGCGCCGACGAATCCGAGCTGGCCGGGGAATGCCGGCGTTGCCCCCTTGCGCACGACGACGAGCTCCTCGCCGAAGTGGCGCTCACGCCAGGCGAAGTTGTGGTGGTTATGGACGAGCTCGGCGACCTCGCCGCCGACGATCCCGGTCGCGACCTTGCGGCAGACCCACTCGCGCCCGGCGTAGGCGTAGCGCCCCGCGAGTTGCATGAGCGTCCAGTAGCGCTCCCCTTCGTCGCTCGCGAGATCGAAGAGGGCTTCGGTCTCGGGCACGCGCTCGCCCCACTTCCTGCCGCAGGCGATCGCCATGAAGCCCGAAGCGAGGGTGTGCCCGAAGCCGCGCGAGCCGAAGTGGACGCCGACCCAGAGGCGGTCCAGCTCGTCGGCGAAGAGATCGACGTAGTGATTGCCGGAGCCGACCGTGCCGAGCTGGTCGCGCGCCAGCCGGCGCAGGCGCTCGCGCTCCGGCAAGCCGGCGGGCACCGCGGCCCAGGCCGCATCGTCGAACAGCGGATCGTCGTCGGGGGCGTCGTGCGAAGCGTTGGTCCGTCCGATCCCGAACGAGATTTCGCGCTGGATCCGGTCGGCGAGATTCTCCAGCCGCTCCCGTGGCAACGCGCTCGCCGCGAGATCGGTCCGGATCGCGCAGTTGCCGCAGGCGATGTCGAAACCGACGCCGGCGACCGACACCTGGCGCCGGTACGCGGCGACGCCGCCTACCGGCATGATGTAGCCCAGATGCCCGTCCGCCATGAGCGCCACCCGCTCGGCCCGCGAGGCGACATCCGCGAGCTGCGCCAGGGTGTTCTTCTCGTGCGCGCCGAGGACGAACATGGGCCGATTCTGCCTCATTCCTCTCGTCCCTGACGGCCAGCCCGGGTGCGCCATGGCGGGGCGATTCGGGGGATTGACAGCGCTCCGCGGGAGGATCCTAATTGTCGCAGCCGGTTGCCGGATCCTCACACCTGGAGCCCTTTCGGAAGGAGAGAACAGTGAAAAAACTCGCGATGGCTTTCTCCCTGACCCTGCTGGTCGCACCGATTGCAGGAGCTCGAGCACTCGCGGCCGTCGAGCCGGGACCGGGCCCGGAGGGGCCCCTGGCCGCGCTCTACGACAACGGTCCGCTGGTCAACAGCCCCGGCACCGGCCCCGGAGGGGCCGACGAGAGCCTGGCGCGCGACGTCACGGTGGGTCTCGGCAGCCGCGGCTTCAACCACTCGCTGGCCGGCGCCTTCCGTGTCGCCGACGATTTCACGGTGACCGGGTGGGGGTGGAACGTCACCTCGATCACTTTCTTCCCCTACATGGGCGGCAGTCCGACGACGCCCTCGCCGATCACCGGCATCAACCTGCAGATCTGGGACGGCTCGCCGGATCTGGTGGGCAGCAACGCTCATCTTCGGCGACACGACGACGAATCGCCTGACGGGCTCGGCGTTCGCGAACATCTACCGCCGCCTCGAGTCGCAACCGGCCGACGCCACCCGGCCGGTGATGATGTCGGTGGCGGCCGTCGTCACCACCCTGGCACCCGGCACCTACTGGCTGGACTGGCAGGTCGACGGCGACGTCACCTTCACCGGCCCGTGGGCGCCGCCGGTGACCATCGACGGCCAGACCACCACCGGCAACGCCCTGCAGTCGGTCGTCGCTGTCTGGCAGCCGGTGGTCGACGCCGGGCTCCAGACGCCATTGGGTCTGCCGTTCGTCGTCGAAGGGACCTTCGGGAACCAGTTCCTGGACGGTTTCGAGACCGGCGACCTGTCGCGCTGGTCGGCGGCCGTGCCCTGAACGCAGCTGCGCGGCAAGGCTGCGGAGGCAAGAGCGGCTAGCTCGCCGCGGGACAGCGGGCGCGCGCCCGCTCCAGCTCCCGGCGCTCGGGATGTCCGGGCGCGAGAAGCGCCGGCCGATCGCCACGGCCCGGTCCAGGAGCTCGACGCAGCGTCGCCCGCGTTCCGGCTCGTCCAGCACTTCCAGGAGCGCGACGAGTGCCCTCGCGGTGGAACGGTTGCCGCCGGCGGCGGCGCGCGACGAGAGCTCGACCGCGGCCTCCAGATCTTCCCGGGCGCGCCCGCGCTCCCCCTGGCGCCCCGCGATGCGGCCGCGCTGCAGCAGGGTCTCGGCTCGCCAGGCGCCCGCGACTTCCCCGCGCTCCCGCTGGATCCGGTCCGCCTTTGCGAGCGCCGCCTGCGCCTCCCCGTGCCGGCCCTCTCCGATGAGCGCCGCCGCGAGGCCGGCGAGCATCGCCGGCTCGTCCGTCCCGGTGGCGGTGCGCATGAACTCGACCGCTTCACGCGCCAGCCTTTCGCCAGCCCGGAACTCGCCCGCCGCGACCCGCAGCGTCCCGGCATGATGCAGCGCCCAGCCGAGGGCGTTGCCGGCGTCGGGTCCGGCATCGCGGAGCGTGGCTACGGCCCCATCGATGGCGCCATAGGCGGCGGCGAAGCGACCTTCGCGCTCCTCCAGGTTGGCGCGCAGCCGGGCGAGCGCGAGCGTGTCGGTGCGTCGGGGACCGAAGACCCGGAGCTCGATCGGTTGGATCTCGTCCAGGATCTCGCGCAGCCGATCGTTCTCGCCCAGGTTGCTCGCCAGGATCGCGAGATTGCCGTAGGCCACCAGAGTGTCCGGCGCCTCGATGCCGTAGAGCTGGCGGCCCAGCGCCGCGGCGCGCTCGGAGTAGGGCAACGCCTCCGAGCTGCGGCCGCTGCGGCTCAGAATCGCGGCGAGGGCGAGCGCGGTTTTGAAGCTCTCGTCCGACTCGGGCCCGAAAATCGCATCCGCTCGCCTGAGTGCGCGGCTGGCCGTGCGTTCGGCCGCGCCGGAATCCCCGAGCTCGACTTCGACCCTGGCAAGACCGCTGAGCGCTTCGACGAAGTCGGTCGTCGCCGACCCGCCGACCCCGCCCACCGGCTCGAGCGCCGCAACCGCGGCGCGGTAGAAGCCGCGCGCCTCGGCAGGCCGGTCGAGCAGCGCCAGGAGGCTGCCGACGAGGCGGCGCGTCTTCGCCGTCGCGACGGCGGCCGGGCCATCGAATCGTCGCCGCAGGCCGAGTGCCCGCTGCGCCAGGTCCAGCCCTTGGGTGTACTGCGAACGCTGCAGCCGGATCGCCGCCAGATGCTCGTAGATCGGAACCTGTAGCTCCGGCTGCCCGGCGAAGGTGCGATCGATCTCCGCCGCAGCGAGGTCGAGAAGCTCGTCGTCAGTGTAGACCTTGCCCTTCGACTCCGCGGGATCGGATCGGGCGAAAAGCTTGAGCAGGAAGTCGAATGCCGCCGCGGAGCGCGCAGCCTCGGTGGTGGCCAGTGCCGCAGCGCGCTCGGCGAGGCGCGCCTGATGCACCGTCGCCAGGACGCCGGCCGCGACTGCGAGAAGGATGGCGACGCCGGCCGCCGCGCCCGCCCGGTGCCGGCGCAGAAACTTGCGCGCGCGATCGAGCCGGTCGTCGCCGCGCGCCGCGACCGACCGACCGGCGAGAAAGCGCCGCAGGTCGTCGCCGAGAGCGCCGGCCGAGCGGTAGCGCTGCTGCGGCGCCGGCGCCGTGGCGCGCGCCACGATCCGGTCGAGGTCGGACGGCAAGGCTCGTCGGAGCCGACTCCCCTCCGGCCGCGAGGCGTCGACCTCGGCACAAGCAGCGAGCCGCGGCGCGCCGCGTTCGGCGAGGGCGCGCGCTGCGGCGAAGGGATCGCTGCCGACCGGGGGTACCGGCGGGCGCCCGGCGAGGAGCTCGAAGAGCAGCAAGCCGAGGGCGTAGACGTCGGTCGCGGGAGTGACGAGACCGCCGGCGAGCTGCTCCGGCGCCGCATAGCGCGGCGTCATCGCGCGCAGCTCCGTGCGTTCTACGGCGGGTGCCTCGGAGTCGCTCTCGGGCTCGACGATCTTGGCAATGCCGAAGTCGAGCAGCTTCACTTTGCCGTCGCGGTCGACGAGCACGTTGGAGGGCTTGAGATCGCGGTGCACGACGAGATTGAAGTGGGCGTGCTCGACGGCGTCACAGACGTCGACGAAGACGCGCAGCCGGAGGGCGACGGGCGCGCGCCGGCTCCGGCACCAGGCGAGGAGCGCTTCCCCGTCGACATACTCGAGTGCGAGGTAGGGCGTGCCGTCGGCGGCGATGCCGCCGTCGAGGAAGCGCGCGATGCCGTCGTGTGCCAGGGCCGCCAGGATCCGGCGCTCGCGGGCGAAGCGCGAGCGCAACTCCGGGTGCTGCGCTTCGGGAGCCAGGAGCTTCACCGCGGCGCGCTGGCGGAAGTCGGTGCCCGTGCGTTCGCCGAGATAGACCTCGCCCATTCCCCCGCGGCCGATGCGCTCGATCAACCGCCAGCCGCCGATCTCGGCGCCGGCGCGGCTCGCCGGTTCCGCCGCTGCCCCGTCTTCGCCCTCCTCCACTAGCTGCACGTAGCGGCCGCCGCCCGCCGGATCGTCCACTGGCGAACCCGCTGCAGCAGCAGCAGCGAGCAGCTGTCCGAGCTCACGCGCGGTCTCCGGCTCGCGCTCGCCCAGCGCCCGCAGCCAGACGGCGCGCTCGTCGACGCGCTCGAGGTCGAGCGCCTCGTCGAGCAGGGCCGAGAGGCGAGCCCAGGCGGGCTCGGGATCGTCGCGGTCTGCGGCGTGCGCGCTCACGCCGGATCCGGGATCGGGCCGCCGAGCTCGCGGACCAGGAAGGCGCGCGCCTTCTCCCAGTCGCGGCGAATCGTCCGCTCGTCGCGGTCGAGGGCACGGGCGAGCTCGCCGTCGGTCATGCCGCCGAAGTAGCGCCACTCGACCAGCCGCGCCAGGCGCGGGTCGGTCGCCCCGAGCCGCTCGAGAGCCCGGTCGAGCGCGACCAGCTCCTCGGCGAGCGCCGGCGAGGCGAGCGCGCCCGCGTCGGCCACCGCGCCTTCCAGGGGGACGGCGACCGCGCCGCCGCCGCGCTTGGCGGAGAGACGCGCGCGCGCCGCGTCGACGAGAATCTGGCGCATCGCGCGCGCCGCCAGGGCGATGAGATGGTGGTGATTCTGCAGCCCGAGTCGGACCGGCCCAGCGAGCTTCACGTAGGCCTCGTGGACCAGGGCGGTGGTGGAGAGAGTCTCGCCCACGCTGCGTTGCCGCCGCTGCCAGCGGGCGACCTTGCGGATCTCCTCGTAGACAGCCGCGTAGGCTTCGTCGAAGGCGCGCTCGTCGCCGTCACGAGCGCGCTCCAGCAGTGCCTCGATTCGCTCCGGGCATGACGACGTCCTGGCCGGCGAGGCCAACCGGATTCCGGCCAGCCGGCGCAAGCAGACGGCCGCCTCAAGGAAAAGTCGCGGACCACGCCACCGGCGACGGTGCGACGAATCCGCCGGCCTCGAACCCGTCGCTGAACAGGCAACCGCGCAGCACGGTCACGGCGCCGAGGTCGGCGTGGCCGACGCCGTCGTCCTCGTCGGGCGCGGCGATGGCGAGATCGGTGTGCCGGTCGCCATCGAAGTCGCCGAACGCCAGGACGCGCCCGAAGCGGTCGAACGGTTCGGAGAAGTCGGGAACGGCCGGCGAGTCCTGCTGCCAGACCCGCGCGACGGGGATGTCGGTCGGTCCGCTGGACGAGCCCGGCAGGAGGACCACGACTCCGCCTTGGGCCTGGCCGGAGGCGGCTTTGAACGGGCTGCCGACGGCGAGCTCGAGGTAGCCGTCGTCGTCGGCGTCGCCGGCAGCGAACGCGGTGCCGAAGCCGTCGCCGTCGGCGGGGATCGTCTGGACCCACATATCGTTCTCTGTCCAGTACTGCGCGTTGCCGAGATCGAGTCCGCCGACGGTCCCGCGCACGACGTAGATCGCACCCGCGTCGACGTATTCGCTGCCCTCGCCTCCGACATCCTCACCGGGAGCACCGATGACCAGGTCGTCGTAGCCGTCGTTGTCGAGGTCGGCGGCGAGGAGCGACGCGCCGAAGCGGTCGTCGGCCTCGTTGCCGCCATCGAGATTGTCGTTCACCATGAAATCCTGGCGCAGCCAGGAGGTCTGCGGCTCGACCAGTCCCGCCGCCGACCCGTGCCAGACGAACCCTTCGCCCGCGGTCCACCCCGGGGTCGGCCCGCCGGCGGCGAAATCGGCGAAGCCGTCGCCGTTGAAGTCGCCCAGGGCCATTCCCGAGCGGTAAAGGAGATTCCACATGGTCCCCGACGTCGCCAGCCCACCCGGGCTGCCGTAGAGGAAGTAGAACAATCCCGGCGCCGACTCCATCACCAGCTCGTCGGCGCCATCGCCGTTGATGTCGCCGGCGGCGAGAACCAGGCCGAGATGGCGGCCGGCGACCGGAGAGGGCTCGGTGAGCGTCAGGTCGGGATCGCCCATCGGGCCGAAAGGGACACCATAGAAAACGTTCACCACCCCGGCCTCGGCGGCCCCCCCGATCGTCTCGTTGCAGACGCCGACCGCGAGGTCGTCGACGCCGTCATTGTCGAAGTCGCCGGCGGCCAGAGCGCAGCCGAAGTGGTCGCCGGCCTCCTGCACCTCTGGATCGCCACCGGTCCAGCTCTGGCTCAAGTACCAGGCGTTCGCCATGCTGAGTCCCGCGGGTCCGCCGTAGATGAGCGCCACGGATCCGGCCTTGGCCCGCCGGTCGAGGATCGGGCCGCCGGTGTCCTCGGGGATTCCGATGGCGAGGTCCTGGTAGAGGTCGCCGTCGAAGTTGCCGACCGCGAGCGCGCCGCCAAAGTACTGATTCGACGTCGGATCGCCGAGCGGCGGCGGCTGGTCGGCGGGTTCGTAGAGCTCGACGGCGCCGCCCACCGAGAGCCACTGGGCCGGCAGGTCCGCGGGGGGCGCGAACGCTGCGAGGGCGGCGAAGAGCAGAACCCACCAGAGAGAAGGCAGGACTCGGCGAGGCGCTGGCGGCGACGGCAGGATGAAGGACATCGGACACTCCTCACGAGGCCATAGGGGGCCTCGCAGGAGATATCGAGATCGGCGGTCCGATCCGGGCGGCCGATCGCCGCGCCGGGAGCGGCTCACTTCCGGTGGTGCTGGGCGATCTGCTCCGGGGTGAGGCGGAGGAAGCGGGCGGCATTGTCGTAGAAGATGGCGCGCTTCTGCTCCGGGGTGAGGAAGGTCGCGCTCTCGATCCCCTCGATCGCCATGGCGATCGCCTCCGGCCAGATCATCTGGTCCGAGCCGAACATGAGACGGTCGCCGAAGCCCGCATCGACGAGCGCGCGCAGGTAGGCGTGGAACTCCGGGCGCGGCAGGATCCAATCGATGACCGCCACGTCGGCGTATACCTGCGGATACAGGTAGAGAATGGCCTTCGTCTCCTCGAGCCAGGGCCAGCCCCCGTGCATCAGGTTGACGCGCAGGCGGGGGTGGCGGACGAGCACCTCCTCGATGAGCGCCGGCCGGCCGAGCGCCGCGCGGAAGCGGGGGCAACATTGATAGGGAGTGCCGGGCGAGGAGAGGCCGGTGTGGATCCCGACCGGCACGTCGAGCTCTTCGGCGAGCGCGAAATACGGTTCGAGCGCGGGGTCGTCCGCCGACCGGCCGGAGTACTGCAGACCCAATTCGCCCAGCACGCCGAGATCGCCGGTGCGCAACAGCTCGCGCAGGCGCGCGAGCTCGGGGAGCGACGCGCGCTCGTCCGTGAACGCGCCGCCGACGATGCGCTCGGGCGCCGCGGCGCGCCAGCGCAGTACGTCCTCCAGCGGGCCGCTGGCGAACGCCGCGACGACGCCCAGGCGCGCGAGCTCCGAGAACGTCGCCCGCATCGCCTCCTCGTCGGTGCGCGCCGCCGGCCGCCGGCCGGTGACCGGATTGGGCGGCGGCGGATCTCCGAACTGGTCGAATCCGAAAGCGTGAACGTGGATGTCGAGGATCGGCTGGCGCTCCGCGAGCCGATGGTCCCTCTCGTCGGCGCCGTTCGCGGCCACGACCAGGCCTGCGGCCAGCAGCGACAACGTCCGAATCCAGGCTGGCAGGCGAAGCCTCATGGTCGGCCTCCGGGTTTCGTGAGATCGCAGCCCTCAGGGCAATGCCGCCGACCAACGTGCGGTGTCAGCGCTCTCGAAGCCGTCCCAGAAGAGGAAATCGGCACGCAGGCGCTGGATGTAGATCTCGTGCTCGGACGCCGCGACGCCGCCCGTGTCGTCGCTCCCGTGCCAGGCGACCAGGAACTGGCCGGCGCCAATGGGAGTCGACACCACGACCGGAGAGAGCGCATGGAAGAAGATGTTGCCGTCCGGGCCCACATCCGTGAGCCGAAAGTCATCGGCGCCAAACGCCGCGCCGGTCGCGGCGGCGAGACCCTGGGCGAAGAGCTCGAGCTCGTCGTCGACCAGCCCACCGGCGTCGGTGTCGCCGTACCAAACGACCAGGTAGATGTCGCGCTCCGCCGAGAAAGCGACCCAGGGACGGACGGCGTCGAAGGTGGAGTCGCCGTCGGGACCCATCGCGCTCACCCGGAAGTCGTTGGCTCCGACTTCGGCGCCGCTCGCGGCAGCGAGACGCTGGCAGAAAATCTCGTCCTCTTCGTCGACCGCGCCGGCGAGATCGTCGTCCGCCGCCCAGCAGAGCAGATACTCGTCGTGCGCCGCGGCGTAGGCGACCGTCGGATGGGCGGCATCATAGGCGCCGTTGCCGTTCGGTCCCATGTCGCTGACCCGGAAGTCGTTCGCTCCGACCTCGTTGCCGGTGTCTCCCGCCAGGCGCTGGGCGAAAATCTCGTCCTCGCCGCTCACCAGGGGTGCGATGTCATCGTTCCCCCGCCAGGCGACGAGATATTCGTTGGGTCCGCTCGCCCAGGCGAGCGTCGGCTCCTGGGCCGCAAAGACAGAGCTCAGGTCGGGGCCCATGTCGCTGACGCGGAAGTCGTTGGCGCCGGTCTCGGCGCCCGTGGCGCCGTCGAGGCGTTGGCAGTAGATCTCCAGGTCGGCATTGGCCGACGGGGCGGCGTCGTCGCCTTCCCAGCAAACCAGGAGCTCGTCGTCGGTCGCGTTGTAGGCGACCGACGGGTAGCGCGCCGAGCTCAACAGGTCACCGTCCACGCCCATGTCGCTGACCCTGAAGTCGGCGCCGATCTCGCTGCCATCCGCTCCGGAGAGGAACTGGCCGAAGATCTCGAGCTCGCCCGAAACCAGTGCGCCGCTGTCGTCGCTTCCGCTCCAGACCACCAGGTAGCTCTGGTGGGCGGCGTTGTAGGTCACCGAGGGATCGTGCGCGACGTAGGTGGCACTGCCCAGGCCTCCCATATCGCTGATCCGGAAGTCGCCGCCGAGCTCGGTGCCGCTGGCGGCGTCGAGCCGCTGGCAGAAAATCTCGCGCTCGTTGGCAGCCAACTCGACATCGTCTTCCCCCTCCCAGCAGACGAGCACCTCGCCGGCGTCCGGGTTGGCCGCCGCGGTGGCGAAGAAAGCGCCGTAAGAGGCGTTACCAACGCCCCCGGCGGCGCTCACCCGCAGGTCGTTCCCTCCCACCTCTGGCCCCAGGGCCGAGGTGCGGGCGGGCGCGAGGCCGGCGACGACGGCGACGATGGCGAAGGCCAGAGTCCAGACAAGCAGACAGGCGCTCAAGGGGCGACCGCCGACCAGGCTGAAGTGTCCTGGCTCTCGAAGCCGTCGCCGAAGAGGACGCCGTAGAGCGCGAGCACGGCCCCGGGCTCGCCGCCGACTTCGAGAGACTCTCCCGGCACGCCGATCACGAGATCGGCATGGCCGCTGCCGTCGAAGTCCCCGGCAGCGAGGGCGAAGCCCAGACGATCCCCGCCGTTGCCCGGCGACGGATCGGGTACCGACGACACGGCGGCGCGCGTCCAGAGCTGGTCGCCCATCGCCGTCGGCCCGGTGGGGGCGCCGGGGAGGACGTGCACGACGCCGTCGATGGCATCGACGACCGTCTCCCTCGGCACGCCGATCGCGAGATCGGCATGGCCGTCCCGGTCGAAGTCGCCGCAGGCGAGCGCGCTGCCGAGCCGGTCGTCGACCTCGGCGGCACCCTGGACGCCGGCGGTGTCCTGGTTCCACTCGCCGGCGTCGACAAAGCCGCCGCCGTCGCCGAGCTTCACCGCGACCGCGCCGGCGCGCTGGTGGCCCGTGACCGTCCGACCCGGAATGCCGATCACGAGATCGTCGTCGCCGTCGCCGTCGAGATCCCCCGCCGCCAGGGCTGCTCCCTGCCAGCCGAGAGCCTCCGGTCCGAGCAGGTAGAGGTCGCGATCGGTGCCGAGACCGACGTCGGCCCCGAAGAGGACGCGCGTGCTGCCGACATTGATCTGGTCGATGAAGTCGTCGAACGGCGCACCGACGGCGAGGTCCGCGTACCCGTCAGCGTCGAAGTCGCCGGTGGCGAGTGCATCCGCGAAGCGGCACCCGTCCTCGTAGGACCCCGCGACCTCCATCCCATACCAGTGCTGATTGCCGGCGACGGCGAGGCCGGCGGCGCTCCCGTAGAGCACGTTCAAGCCTCCGGTGCGGCCCGGGGCACCCCCGCCGTCATTGGGTACGCCGATCGCCAGATCGTCGTAGTTGTCACCGTCGAAATCCCCCGCGGCCAGGCTCCATCCGAAGCTGTCGCTCGCGTCGGCTTCGCCGAGGACGAGCGGATCGGCCGCGCTCCACAGCTGGCTCCCCGCGGCCGCGAGGCCGCCAGCGCCGCCGTAGAGCACCTGCACGACACCGGCTCCCGCCGCTCCCGGCAAGTCCTCGGTGTAGGCACCGACGGCGAGATCGTCGTAGCTGTCGCCGTCGAAGTCGCCGGTCGCCAGCGACCACCCGAACAGGTCGCCCTCCTCGACCTGCTCGGCGATGCCCGGCGAGTCCTGGCTCCAGACCTCCGCTCCGGCGAGCGCGAGGCCATTCGCGCCCCCATAGAGCACCAGCACGACCCCCGCGTCGCTCGCTTCGCCGCCGTCGATCGGCAGGCTCTCGTGGGGAGTGCCGATCGCCAGGTCCGAAAAGCCGTCGCCGTTGAAGTCCCCGCTGGCCACGGCGCTGCCGAGCTCGTCGACGCTCTCCGCGGCGTCGGGCAAGCCGATCTGCTCCTCGTCCCACATCTGGGCGCGATAGGTCGAAAGACCCTGGGCGTTCGAGAGGCCCGGCGACAGCGCCAGGGCGAGCAGCAACGGCGGAACTCTCCTGCCGATGGACATCGCGGTTCTCCTCGTCAAGTCGGTCCTTCACGAGGGGAGACCGCCGATCCGGTCGCCCGTACCAGCGTTGCGGCTCAACGCGGCTCAGCGCGGCTCGCCGAGCAGCACGAAGGGGCCCAGGGGGCGGGGGATACCTGCGACCTCATGGTACGGACGCGAGTTGCCGGCGTCTATCTCATGGCAGGTGCCGCTCGGAACCGGAGGTTCTCATGATGGACCCGCGCCCCTCGCCGTTGCCGCACGCGCTCGCAACAGTTCTCGTCGCCTGCGCGATCTCGCCCGCGCTCGCCCAGCTCGCGCCCGGCGAAGCGACGATCTTCCGCCTGGCGATCAACGAAGAGCTGGGCATGGGCTCGGCGCTCGCGACCGGGGACTTCGACGGCGACGGCGCCGACGACCTCGCCATGGGCGCGCCGCTGGCTGCCGACAGCGGCCTGGTCGGCGCCGGCATGGTTGTCCTGCGCTACGGTGACGGCGGCGTCGACCTCCTGGTGCAATCGACCAGCGGGCTGGCGGTGGCGGAGACCGGCGACCGCTACGGTGCCGCGCTCGCCGCCGGGGACCTCGACTGCGACGGTTACGACGACCTCGCGGTCGGTATCCCATGGGAGGATGTCGGCAACTCCCTCGACACCGGCGCGGTGCTCGTCTACTACGGCTCGGCCGGAGGTCTGCCGAGCGCTGCCGGCGACCGGCTGCTGCTCGCCGATGTCGACGCCTCCGGCAATCAGAACTTCGCCGACTTCGGTACTGTCCTCACGGTTCTCGCCTACGCAACGGTGACCGAGCTCGCGATCGCTTCGCCCTGGCACGACATTCCGCTCGCGAGCGATACCGGTGCCGTCTACGTCGTCCCGCACGAGTGTCCGGGAGTCGGCTTCCAAACTGACAGCACACTCCGGCTCATCCAGGGCGTGGGTGGGGTCTCCGGGTTCGCCGACGACGGCGATGTCTTCGGCAGCGCGCTCGCCGGCGGCGATTTCAACGGCGACGGCAGGGTCGACCTCGGGGTCGGAGCGCCCGGGAACACCTGGGGCGCAACTCCCGAGGGCGCCATCCAGATCTTCTATGCCGCTCTCGGCGGTCTCGGGATCGGCGACGACGAGCTCTGGTACCAGGACAGCGACGGCGTTCCCGGTGCAGCGGAGGACGGGGATCAGTTCGGTGCTGCCCTCGCCGCCGCGGATTTCGACGGTGACGGCTACGACGATCTCGCGGTCGGCGTGCCGGGCGAGGACGTCGGGGCGCTCGCCGAGGCCGGTGGCGTCAACATTCTCTTCGGCTCGGCCGCCGGCATTACCGGTGGCGCCAGTCAGTACTTCGACCAGGACAATGCCGGCGTCGTGGGCACGGCCGAAGCCCAGGACCACTTCGGTCAGGCGCTCGCAGCCGGAGACTTCGACGGCAACCGCCGCGCCGACCTGGCGGTCGGCGTTCCGGACGAGAACGTCGGCGTCTTCGCCGATGCCGGCTTCGTCAATGTCCTCTACGGAACCGCCACGGGATTGCTCACCGTCGGCGCTCAGGGCTTCGCCGAAGACTCGCTGCCGGCGCCCGCAGCGAACGCCAACTCGGATCACTTCGGCCAGATCCTCGCGACGATCGATCTCGACGGCGACGGCCTCATGGACCTCGCCGCCGCGGCACCGAACAAGCTCTTCAACGGTCATCCGGTCGGGCTCGTCGCCGTCGTGCCCGGACGTCCTCTGTTCGCCGACGGTTTCGAGATCGGCGACACTTCCGCCTGGTCGTTGGCCGTGCCCTGATTCGAGCGGCGGCGGGAGAGTCGCGGCGTCTTCTTCGAACAGAAAGCAGTCGGCGACCCGCGACTCGCCAGCCGCCTGCGGCTCGTCGAAGATCTTGCCGCCGCCGGGGCCACTGACTTTCGCCAGCAGGATGTTCGAGTAGTGGTTGGCCGCGCTTGCGTCCTCAGTGCGGTTCACCGAGCAGGACAAAGGGGGCCCAGAAGGCGGGGGATTCGGGCAGGGGGCGGCCGGAAGGTGCGAGCAGATCGCCCGGCACGCAGCGCGCGGAGGGTGGCGAGCTGGGCTTCGCGGAGCGCCGCCGCGCGGTCGCCACCGTTGCCGGCGAGCACCTGGTAGAAGTGTTCCATCTGGTAGCGGGTCGGGACGTCCGCCACGCGCCAGAGGCTGACCAGGACACTGCGCGCGCCGGCCACCAGGAAGGCGCGCGAGAGTCCGAGCACGCCGTCCGCCGAGATCGGCCCGAGCCCGCTCTCGCAGGCGGAGATCGTCACCAGATCGGCGTCGAAGCGATCCTGCTGGATCTCGCGCAGCGTCCAGCGCCCGTCTTCTGACGCCGAACCGTCCCGATGGACGCAAGCGCCACGCTGCTCGCCGAGGGATCCGCGGCATCGATCACCCCGTGGGTCGCCAGGTGGACGATCGGTGCGCTCGCCGCTCGCCGCCGCACAGTGGCCTCGTCGGCCGCGGATCCGACGAGCAACTCGGACCGACGACCCAGCGCCGCGACGACCGCTCGGGCCTCGCGCTCGGCATCTGGGAGGAATGGCAGCGGCGCCGAGCGGGCGGCAGCACCGCCTCGAGTCCCGGAAAAGTGCGGATTGCCGACGACCAGAGCCATCGCTTCAGCATCTGCGCCGGCACGCTCTCGCCCGGTCCAGGCGAGCATGGCGAGCGAGGGCGCATAAGCGAGAGCGTGGCGCTCGATCAGATGGTGTCCAGTCTCGTCGAGGAGCGCGGCGAACGAGAGCAGGAAGAGCCGATCGTGCGGAACGATCAGGATCGTGCGCGACGGCGCTGCCGGCAGCCATTCGGCGATCGGCTCGATCAGCAGGCGATGAAGTGACGCGAGCGCCTCCGTTCGGCCCTCTTCTCCGCGCGCCGCCCGTACCCGGGTCTCGAGCTCGCCGGGAGCCATCGGCATGGCCACGGAGCGCAGGCTGCCGTCCGCGCCGATCACCCAGGTGAACAGCCGGCCCTCGCCGACGAAGTACTCGACCGCCGTCACTCCACGCGCGCGCACCTCGCCGATCAGCAGCGGCGCCGGCGGCACCATGGCCGCCCGCGGGCTCGGCACGGCTTCCGCGGCGGTCCGCTCCAGCTCGGCGGCAATCTCCGGCGCTTCGCGCGCGCCGGCGCTCGCGAAGAGGTCGAGCGACGCCCGGGCTCTCGCCCGCTCGGCGACCTCGAGCGCCTCCGCCTGGTGGTCGAGGTCGAAGAGCAGGCCCACCGTGCGGGCGTAGACGCGCTGGCGTTCCTCCGACTCGGCGCGCTTGGCACGGTCGCTCGGCACCGACTCGGCGCGTAGCGCCTCGATCGCCGCCAGCGCCGCGCGCAGATGCTCGAGCGCCGACTCCTGCATGGCGAAGGCGAGCTCGACCTCGGCGAGGTCGTAGAGTGCGCCCCAGATCATCGCCAGATTGTCGGTCGCCGTAGGCCGCCTCGACCGCCCGGCGGCCGTCGAGCAGCGCCGCCGCGCGCTCTCCGGCGCGCGCCTCGAGCCGGGCGAGTCCCCCAAGAGCGATGCTGCGATACGGCAGCTCGATGCGCTCTGCGAGCTCGATCGCGGCACGGTAGAGCTCGCGCGCCCGGTCGATCTGCGCCAGGCGCTCGCTCGCGCGGGCCGCCTCGATCAGGTACCAGGCCGCCGGGCGCCACTCCTCGAGACCTGTCCAGATCTCGAGCGCCTCGCGGTAGCGTGCCAGGGCCTCTGCCGGGCGCTCGAGCTCGGCCGCAGAGCTGGCCGAGACGGGCGAGCAGCCAGGCCTCTTCGCGCGGATCGCCGATCGCACCGGCGGCATCGCCAGGGCGCCCTCGAGCTCGCGCGCGCGCCTCTTCGTGCCGGCCGAGCCGCCGCAGGGCGTTGGCACGCGCCTGTCGCGCCAGCGCCGCCGAGGCGAGGTTTCCGCCCGGCCCCTCGGCCGCCGCGCAGCGACCGCTCCGCGGCCGCCAGCGCATCCTCGGCGTCGCCCTGGAACAGAAAGATGCACGGCCAGGCGCTCGAGCGCGCGCGCCCGGCCGGCGGCGCTCGCCAGGCGCTCGTGGATCGCGAGCGCCGCCGCAGCCTGCTCGAGCGCCGAGGCGAAGCAGGCGGCGGTCGAGATGGGCGAAGGAGAGCTCCTCGTGCGCGCGGGCGGCGCGGCGCTGGTCGCCGGCGAGCTCGGCGAGGGCCAGAGCGCGGCTGGAGGCGCGCCTCGGCGTCGTCGTAGGCGCCGCGCTTGACTTCGATCCGGCCGAGGGCGAGCAGCGCCTCGGACTGCAGTCCGCGATCACTGCGGCCTTCGGCGAAGGCCAGCGCCCGCTCGGCCGCGGCCGCGGCGCGCCGGTAGTCGGCGCGCGCCCAGGCCACGCGCGAGCGATAGAGGAGGACGAGGGCCTGTCCAGACCCGGCGCGCCGCCTCCGCGAGCAAGCGACTCCGCGAGCGGCGAACGACGCCTCGGCCGCGACGCATTCGCCGAGACTCGCTCGTGCCCGGCCGACGAGCGCCAGCGCCGCGACCTCGAGCGGCGAGGTCGAAATCGCGCCGGGCGGCGGCGAGCGCCGCTTCGCGCGGCGGAGACGGTCGAGCCGGCCGGCCGAAACCGCGAGCAGATCCTCGGCCCGATCGACGCAGGGCGGTCGCGCCGGCGCGGCGCCGGCTCCGCGCGGCCAGCGCGCGCCGGTCGCCGGCGCCGACGGCGGTGAGCACCGCGGTCGCCAGGACGGCGAGGACGTCATCCGCGGCCGGCTCATCGGCCCCGCTCCGGCGGGCCCGCCGCAGCCGGTCGAGCAGGCCTGCGCGCGTCGTCCCGCCGGTCTCCGGCGACGCCGCCAGCGAGGCGAGAAGCGCCTCGGCCGCGGTCGAGCTCGCCGGCCTTGAGACAGGCGACCGCAGCGAGGATAGCGCGCCTCGCGATCGTCCGGGAAACGCTCGGCCATGCTCGGCGAGAGTGCGGCAGGCGTCGGCAAAGCGGCGGTCGCGGTAGGGGCCGAGCGCCGCGGCGAGCGAGGCGCGCGCCGCGGCGGGTCGCCGCCACCGCGAAAGACCAGATCGCCCGCGCACCGGGCTCCGTCGCGCGGCGCAGGCGGCCGGCACCTCGAGCGCCGTCACGAGCTCGGCCGACGGACGCCTCGGTTCGAGCGCGCGCGAGCCGGAGCGCAGGTCAGCCAGGCGCGGCGGCAGCCGCCACCAGGGCAGCGACGCCCGCGGCCCAGCCGGAGGCCGCGGCGTCGGTGTCCGCGCCGCTCGTGGCTCCGGCGGGCTCCGCGGCGCCCATCGCGAGCCGGAACTGCGGGCGTCCGCGGCCACGTCGCAGCGCACGCGGCGCAGCCTTCGAGGTGCCGCGCAGCGCCTCGGCCTCGCCCGCATCGAGCTCGCCGTCGACCAGCGCGAGCCAGCGCTCGGCTCGGGCGGACAGTCCGAGTCCCGAGGGACGCGCGCAGAGGTGCCGCCGCAGCTCGACGATCGATCGGATCGTCGCATCGTCTGGCTTCATCGCTCGTGGTCCTCGTCGGCAAGTGCCCGCCGCAGAAAGCTGCGCGCCCGCGCCACGTGATTGCGCACGGTCAGCGGAAACTCAGGCCCAGCAGGTCGCCCACCTCGGCATAGCTCAACTCGTCGCGCACCACCAGCACCAGACAGCGGCGCTGCTGCTCCGGCAGCTCACGCAGCAGGCGCTCGACGAGTGCGATGCGTTCGCGCGCCTCGCGGGCCGCCGACTCCTGGTCGCGTCCCGGCGCTTCGAGATCGGCGTCGAGCGCCTGTTCGAGGCGATGTCCGCGGCGGTCCCGCATGGCCGAGTAGCCCAGGTTGCGGGCCACGCGTGAAGAGCCACGGGAGAAAGCGCTCCTCCTCGCCGCAGACCCTCCACATGTTGAAAGACGCGGATCAGGGCTCTGCTGTACCAGATCTTCCGCCTCGGTCGAGGAGAACCCGAGCGAGAGGTAGAACCGCCGCAGGCGGGGACGCAGCAGAACGTCGAGGCGGCGAGCACTCTCCTCGCGCTCGATTCCCGAGCGCAGGCGGTGAACGAGGAGCTCGAGCTCGTCGGGCACGGCGTGGACTTTGAAGTCCGTCCAAGGGTACTACGGAACTTCCTGCGGCCCGTCAGCCCTTGCGCGCCGCAGGGTTCGGGGACGGCTACCGGACGGCGGTCAGGGGACCGAGAGACTCCATCGCGACATGTCCTCGGTTTCGAAGCCGTCGCTCCAGGGCAGGTCCGGCAGGAAGGTGAAGGTCGCGTCGAGGTTCGAGCTCTGGGCGTCGGGGTTGGTCACCACCACGGCGACCTCTCCCGGCGGATGCACCGGCGACGTGGCGGAGATCGATGTCGCGCTGTTGAAGGTCACCGACGCCGCTGGCACGCCGCCGAAATCGACCGTCGCCCCGTCGACGAAGTTCAACCCGGTGAGCTCGACGATCGTACCGCCCGACTCGCTGCCGCTGGCCGGCAAGACCGACGCCACGAAAGGCGCTACCGGGCCGCCGGCGGTGATCGTGAAGTGGACGTTCGAGATATCGAAGAAGATGTTGCCGACGCAGGTGACGCGCACCCGCGCCTGCGTCGTCGGGGTGTCGGGGATGATCGCTGCGGCCGAGCCGTCGTTCGGCGTGGCGGCCGCGAGCACTGCGTCGAACGTGGCGCCGCCGTCGGTCGAGAGGTCGATCGCGACTTCGGCGCAGGCGATCGGTCCGGCGTCGGTCCCGGCGACGTCCCAGGTCACCGACTGGACGCTGTTGCCCGCCCAGACCAGCGCGGTATTCGGCTGGGTGACCAGGAAAGGTCCCGCAGCCGCGTTCACCGTCACCGTCGTCGCATCCCAGTCGACGCCCCCACCACCGGTCCGGTTGTCGCGCGCCGTCAGGCGGAAGGTCATGGTGCGGTCGCGGGTCGGCATCGCCTCGCCGAGCGTCGCGACGTTGCCCAGGATGTCCGAGAGCGCGGGAAGGTGCGGCTCGGAACGGTCAGCGGGACGAACGAGCGGAAGATCGGCCGGCGCCGCGGCGATGTCGTTGTTGGGCGGCGCCGCGGCCCCGAGGTCGTACTCCTCCCACAGTAGGTGAGGCTGTCGCCGTCGGGATCGGTGGCCGAGCCGGTCAGGGTGAAGGGCGTCTGCTTGGGGATGGTGAAGGCCGCGCCGGCGTCGGCTTCGGCGGCGTGTTCCCGGTGGCCGTGCCGACGGCGCAGGAGTTCCCCGTGGCGCCGGTCGAGTAGGCGACGATCTGGTCGAAGCTCTTGCGTGTGGAAGTAGTCGTCGCTGTGCGGCTGCAGGTTCTCGGCGCCGCAGATGCCCGGCATACGCCATGATCGTCGAGCCGCTGCCCGGCTCGTAGGCCGCCGAGGCGCTGCGGTTGCCGCCGCCGCAGTTGCTCGTCGTGCCGTTGAAGGTGTGAATGCCGCCCCACTGATGCCCCATCTCGTGGGCGACGAAATCGACGTCGAAGGGGTCGCCGAACGGGTTGGGCAGACCCGTGACGCCCCGGGCCTTGCTGCCGTGCCGCACGGCACCGAGAGCGACGCGACTCCGCCGCCGCCGGTCGAGAAAACGTGGCCGATGTCGTAGTTGGCGCTGCCGATGACGGCGGTGAGATTGGTCTGGTTCTGCGCCAGCATGGCGAAGCCGTCATTGTTGGTGTACGGGTCGGTCGTGCCGTTGGTGTAGACGACCAGATCGTTGTTGGCGATCAGGACCATGCGCACCGCGACCTCGCGCTCGTAGATGCCGCCCACCCGGTTCATCGACACGACAATGGCGTCCATGGCACAGGCGACCGCCACCGGGTTGGGCAGGCAGACCCTCGTCGAGTACTCGCCGGTCGCCGCCAGGGCCAGCCGGTACGTGCGCAGGGTGCTGCCGGAGGCGACGGCGCTGGCCTCCGCCTCCGCGACGCGCCCAGCGATCTCGCCGAGATCGGGCGCTTCATCCTCCTGGAACTCGCAACGGTGGGCGTCGCCCGGGCTGCGGATGGCCTGGCTCTGAAGATAGGACAGGACGACCTCCCCCTGCCAGCGCCGATAGGGGTCGATGTAGATCGTCCCCGCGCTCGCGAGCACCATGGCGTGGAAGCCGAGGGGGGTGAGGCTCACGCGCCCGCTCGCCGCGGGATCGTCGATGCCCTGCACGGTAAACGTACGGATCTCCGGGAAGCGCCGCGCGAGCGCCGCTTCCATGATCGGCGACTCCTCGACGCGAAAGCGCTGGTCGCTGCCGTCCGGATAGGGCAAGGTGAGAATCAGCGGCGCGGCGAGCGCCGCCGCCCCGCCCTCGGCCGGAGCGAGGGCGAGCAGGTCCTCGAGGGCTCCGAGGTCGACCTCCAGGGCGCGAAAGTGCAGCGGCAGCGGCGCCTCGTATTCGCCGCGCGGCGGCAGGCCGGCGAGCGACTCAGCCGAGAGATCGCGAAAGGGGGCGTCGATCGCGGCGTCGGCGACGGCCACGGAGAAGAAACTGCCGACGGCGAGAACCAGGCAGGCGAGAGGGCGGAAGCATCGTTGACGCATCTGAAACCTCGAGTTCTGTTGGAGGAAACCTGGCCAGACCGCGACGAAGCCCCTGGCCGCGAATTCCATAGTAGCAGCAGCACAGCGCGCTCGCAGCTTGCCGGCCTCACCCGGTTCCTCTATCCTCGAGCGAGCCGCTTCCCCGGCAATCGGCTAGCCCGCTCTCGTGGGATCCGTTTCACCGCGAGGGTTCCGGTCCCCTTCCACGCCGGACAGGAGAGACATCATGCGCGCCATGTCCACAGTGCCTGCGCTCCTCGGCCTCATTCTGACGTCTCTGGCAGTACCGTCCGCGGCACAGACGGGCCTGCAGATGCAGGCCTCGAGCGGAGAGGCAGCGCTCTCGTCGTCAGCCGCGGTGGAGCCCTTCGATACCGAGGCCGCCGCCATCATCCAATACGACGACGGCGAGGTCGACAACTACGTCTGGGGAAACTCCACGGTGAGGACGCTCGAGCTGGCGATGCGCTTCGACGGCATCGGCGGAACGGACGTCACGCTGGGTGGCCTCGATGTCTGCCTGCGCCAGATCGGCAGCGACCCGAAGATCCGGTTCGAGATCGTGGTCTGGGCGGCCGACGGTCCCGGCGGCACCCCCGGGGCCGAGCTCGCCCATTACGCCGCGGTGGCCGAGGGAGTGACCTCCACACCGAGCTTTCACAGCACCAGCTTCAACTACCCGCTGACCACCTCGACGGTCTACCTCGGCGTGCGCTACAGCCCCATCGCCGACCCCGACTTTCAGTTCTGCTTCGACGAGGACGGAGCGACCGTGCACCCGGCCTACTACCGCAACGAGGAATCCGGCGCCTGGCCTGGGTTCCCGCCATATTTCCTTTCTACAACGCCCTCATGTTTCGCGCCTACATCTTCACCCCGGGGGTGTTTCTCGAGTCCCTCCTGGTTCCGTCTTATCGCGTCGACACGCTCAGCCCGAGCGGCACCTCCACGCTCTACGCCGTGCGCAACCTGACCGACTCCGCCGTGACCGCCAACGTCGAGTACTTCGACGTCGCCGGCACCAGCCAGCTCACCGACTCGATCACCCTCGATCCGAACGAGACACAAACGGTCAACGTCCGGGACGTCGCCGGCCTGGCCGCCGACTTGGATGGCTACGCGCGCGGTTACATCGAGATCTCGACCGCCGGCGATCCGCACCAGACGCCGGTCCTGGGGGGTGACTTCTTCCAGGTGGACGTGGCCGACAACTTCGCCACCGGCGACAAGCTGGTGCGCAGGTCCACCGACCTGTGTACCGAGAGCTCGATCCGCTTCCTCGCTTTTCCCTTCGCCGGCAGCGGGACGCGCCTGGCGGTTTGGATCGTCAATCCCCGGGGTGCGGGTCTCGGTGACCCGGCGTCGTTCACCGTGCAGGTCTTCGACGAGAACGGCAATCCGCAAGGCTCTTCCTTCTCCATCCACACCGCCAGCAAGACCCTGGAGCTGGAGGCCTCGGACTTTGCCGGCGCCCTCGCCTTCGGCTTCCTGCGCTTCGACTTCAGCGCCAGCAACGGCGGTGTCGTCTATTCCGAGGCGCAGGCCGAAGGCCGCTTCTCGGTGGGCATGACAGGCCAGTGCTACGAGGCACCGTGACCGCTGGCCGCCGCGGTACGGCTTGGTCCGCGGCTAGGCTGCGGGCGCGCGCATCTCGCGCGCGAAGGCGAGGAAGGCTTCGGCGTCGGCGAAGGTAGAGGCCCAGCCGAACGAGATTCTCACCGCGCCGGTCGACTTGTCGTCGATGCAGCGGCGGAAGTCCTCGTAGGTGATGTGGGCGACGTTGTCGCCGACCTCGCGCATGCAGTGGAAGAGCTCGCCCTTCGACAGGCCGAGCGCGAGCTCGCCGGCGCCGGGGTTGCAGAAGCAGCCGGTGCGCAGCGAGATGCGGTGTTCGCCGGCGCGCCGCTCGATCACCGGGTGGTCGATGAAATGTCCGTTGGCGTCGTAGAAGTTGAGCGTCACCGTGCCGCCGCGGCGTTCGGTCGTGCCCGGCCCGTAGATCCGCACCACCGGGGCGCCGTTGGGGTGACGCAGCGCCAGCGAGCTCCTGCAGGAGCCAGCCGGTGAGGCACCGGACCCGCTCGTGGATGCAGTCCATCCCGAGCGTTCTCGAGCAGATCGAGGCCGTACTCGACCGCCGGGAGAATCGCGTAGTTCAGCGTGCCGTCCTCGAAGGCGGCCTCACCCTCGGCCAGCGTGTGGATGTCCGCCTGCACCGAAGCGACGGTGATCGTCCCGCCGGCGAACCATGGCCGGTGGAGCCTGGCGAGGGCGCTCCGCCGGGCGAGAAGCGCGCCGACGCCGGTCGGATAGCCGAACATCTTGTAGAACGAGAGGGCGACGAAGTCGGGATGCACTTCGCCCAGGTCGAGCCGGTTCGACGGCACGAAAGCGGCGGCGTCCAGGAGCACGTCCCAGCCGCGCTCCTGGGCGCGCGCGATCCAGGCCAGCGGATGCTGCACGCCGGAGAAGTTCGACTGCGCCGGGTAGGCGAAGAGGTTGTGTCCGCCCGGCCGCGCCAGCGCCAGCTCGCGATCGAGCGCCGCCTCGTCGACCCGCAGCTCGGGCGGCAGCACCGGCACGTAGGTCGTTTCGGCGCCGCGGGCGCGATCGAATTCCCGGATGCCGTTCACCGAGTTGTGATTGTCGAAGGTGAGCAGGAAGCGGTCGCCGGGCTCGAACGGATAGGACTCGCCCACCAGCTTCAGCGACTGGCTGGCGTTGGCGGTGAAGATCGCGACGTACTCCTGCGGGTCGGCGTTGAAGAACGCCAGCACCCGCCGGCGGCAGCTCTCGACATAGCGGGTCGCCGCGGCCGAGGTCGGGTTGGTGGAGTGCGGGTTGCCGAGCACCGACCCCAGCAGCAGATCCATGTGGCGCCGCACCTGACTGTCGCCGTAGAGGCCGCCGCCGGTGTAGTCGAGATAGACGTGGCCCTCCCGGTCGAGGCGCGAGAGCTCGCGGGCGCGGAAGTCATCGAGGACCTGGGTCGCGGCATAGTCGGGAAAGGCCGCGGCAAATCGCTCCCGGCGATCCTCCAGCTCCGCGTATGCCGGAGCCATGGAGCTCTCGGGCGCCTGCAGCGTCCGGTCCGTCACTGCCCTACCGGAGCTTCCGGTGCCGCCTTCGTCGTCCGCGAGCTCCAGGTCGCCTGATCGACGACGCTCTGGCGGAAAGTGGCGTGACAGGCGGTGCAGGTCGCCAGCGTCCGGACGAGGACGGAACTGTGTTTCTTCATCTCGAAACCCCCTCCTTGAGGGTGGCAGAGGTGGCGCAGATCGGCGCCTCCGGCAGGGCCACCCGGCCCTTGCGGGCTGCGCCCGCGGGCGCCCTGCAAGACAGTTGTTCAGTCTACGAATCCATGGTTGCGGTCGCAACACTCCGACCTGGGCACGACCCCGTGCCCAGGCGTAGGATAGCGCTGTTGCCGGACCAGGAGATGCGCATGCGGAATACCGGAATCGCCTTCGAAATCCAACCCGATCTGCCCTTCGACGAGGCCGTCGCGCGCTGCCGGGCCGAGCTCGCCCGCGAGGGCTTCGGCGTCCTGACCGAGATCGACATCCAGGCCAAGCTCAAGGAGAAGCTGGGGGTCGACGTCGAGCGCAATCTGATCCTCGGCGCCTGCCATCCCCCCTCCGCCCATCGCGCCCTGCAGGCGATGCCCGAGGTCTCGGTGCTCCTGCCCTGCAACGTCGCCGTGGCGGTCGAAAACGGCCAAACGGTCGTCCGCGCCATGAACCCCGAGGGGGCGATGAAGATGCTCGGCAATCCGGCGCTCGACGAGGTGGCTGCAGAGGTCGGCGCGGCTCTGCGTCGAGTGATCTCCAGGGTTGCCGCCAGCGGGTAGAGCCGCATGACCGATCCACTCTTCTGGCACCGGCTGCAGTTCGGCTTCACCATCACCTATCACTATCTCTTTCCCGCAGCTGACGATGGGTCTGGCGCTGCTCATCGTCATCCTGAAGACGCGTCGGCTCTGCGCACCGGCAAGAGCAGCTACAACGACGCCGCGCGCTTCTGGATCCGCATCTTCGGCCTGAACTTCGCCATGGGCGTCGTCACCGGCGTACCGATGGAGTTCCAGTTCGGCACCAACTGGGCGGCCTTCTCGCGCCGCACCGGCGACGTCATCGGCCAGACGCTGGCGATGGAGGGGATCTTCGCCTTCTTCCTCGAGTCGAGCTTCCTCGCGCTGCTGGTCTGGGGCGAGCGCCGGCTCGGTCCGCGCAGGCACTTCCTCGCCGCGGTCGCACTCTTCGTCGGCAGCTGGCTCTCCGGCTACTTCATCATCGCGACCAACGCCTTCATGCAGCACCCGGTGGGTCACGAGCTCGGCGCCGACGGCGATCTTCCGCCTGCGCGACCTCGGCGCCTTCGTGTTCAATCCCTGGGCGATTGCCCAGTATCTGCACAACCAGATGGCCGCCGTCGTCACGGCAGCCTTCGTCATGGCCGCCGTCGGCGCCTTACTGGCGGCTGCGCAGCGAGCACCGCGAGGTCGCCGCGATCTCGCTGCGCACGGGAGTGCTCGCCGGCCTCGCCGCTGCGATGCTGGTCGCCTTTCCCACCGGCCACAACCAGGGCCGGCTGGTCGCCGAGCACCAGCCGGCGAGCCTCGCGGCGATGGAAGGGCGCTTCGAGAGCGGCGGCCACGCGCCGCTGGCGATGATCGGCCAGCCCAACGTCGCCGCCCGCAAGCTCGACAACCCGATCCATCTGCCGTCGCTGCTCTCCTGGATCGCCTACGGCGACTTCTCGGCCAACGTCCGCGGCCTCAACGACTTTCCCGAGCGCGACTGGCCCGACAACATCGAGCTGCTCTACTACGCCTTTCACATCATGGTCGGCCTCGGCACGATGTTCATCGCCATCATGGGGCTCGCCTGCCTCCTCCTGCTGCGCGGCCGGCTCGAGCGAGTCGCGCTTCCTGCTCTGGATTCTCGCTGCTCGCCTTTCCGTTCCCCTACATCGCCAATACCGCCGGCTGGCTGACCGCCGAGCTCGGGCGGCAGCCCTGGCTGGTCTACGGCCTGATGCGCACCGCGGAGGGCGGATCGCCGACGGTGCACGGCGGCACGACCCTGTTCACGACTCTCGGCTTCGCCGGCCTCTATCTCGTCCTCGGCCTGCTCTTCTTCTCCCTGGTCATGCGCGAAGTCAGCCACGGCCCGCGCGCCGCTCAACCCGCTCCCGCCGGAGCCGCCGGCGCTCCGCCGGGCCTCGGGACTGAGGCCGCCGCCATGGAGACGCTCTGGTTCGTCGATCGCCGCGGTGATGGTCGCGCTCTACGTCGTGATGGACGGCTTCGATTTCGGCGCCGGCGCGCTTCACCTGCTCGTCGCCCGCACCGATCGCGAGCGCCGCCAGGTGCTCGCCGCGATCGGGCCGTTCTGGGACGGCAACGAGGTCTGGCTGCTCGCCGCCGGCGGCGTCCTCTTCCTCGCCTTCCCGGCGGTCCTCGCGGCCGGGCTGTCGGGCTTCTATCTCGCCATCTTCCTGGTGCTCTGGACGCTCATCCTGCGCGGCATCGCGATCGAGTTCCGCTCGCACGTCGAGGACCGGCTCTGGCGCTCCTTCTGGGACGCCACCTTCGCCGTCGCCTCGACGCTCGCGCCGGTGCTCTTCGGCGCCGCGCTCGGCAACCTTCTGCGCGGCGTGCCGCTCTCCGCGGAGGGCTGGTTCGCGCTGCCGCTCTTCGCGTCGTTCTCGCCCACCGGCGCGCTCGGCATCCTCGACTGGTACACCGTGCTGGTCGGAGTCTTCGCGCTGGTCGCGATCCTCCACCACGGCGCGCTCTTCCTCGCCTGGCGCACCGACGGCGCGGTGCGCGCGCGCAGCCTCGACGCCGCGCAGCGGCTCTTCCCGGCGACGCGTCGCGCTCTGGCTCGCTCGCCACCTTCGCCACCGCGCGCCTCGCGCCGCGAGATCGGTCGCCAACCTGGCCGACCGGCCGCTCGCCTGGCTCGCCACCGCCCTGTTCCTCGGCGGCCTCGTCGGGCAGCTGGCTCGCGCGGCGCGCCGGCCGGGACCTCGCCGCCTTCCTCGGCTCCTGCGCCTTTCTCCTCGGCCTTCTCGCCGCGACCGCGGCGGCGGTCTACCCGACGATGATCCGCGCCACCTCCGCCGCGGCCTCGCTCACCGCGCTCGAACTCCGCCGCCGGCGAGCACTCGCTGCGCGCCGGGCTCCTCTGGTGGCCGATCGGCTTCGTGCTGGCAGCGGCTCTACTACGTCGTCCTCTTCCGGCTGCATCGCGACCGGGCACAGGCCGCCGAGGAGGGCGAGGGCTACTGAGTGCCCCAGCGGAGTCGCCCGGAAAGGCGCAAACCAGAGGCTATCTCGCGGTCGCCGTCGCGCTCTTCCTGATCTGGAGCAACAGCTTCATCGCCGCCTCCTACCTGCTCGGCGGCGAGCGCTCGGCAGCGCAATTCACCTGGGACGGGCTCTCGGCGGCCCGTTTCGCCCCGCTCGCTCCGCTCTGCCTCTTCTACTGTTTCGTTTTTCGCCGGCGCCAGAGCCTGGAGCTCCTCCGCCGCTACCCGGTCCGGCTGCCCGTCGCCGGGCTGCTGGCGGTACCGGCCTACAACCTGGCGCTCTACTTCGGACAGCAGCACGGGATCCCGCCGCCGGTCGCCGCATTGACCAGCGCCTTGACGCCGCTCTTCCTCCTGCTGTTCGCAGCGCTCACCCTCGGCGAGCGCTTCACGCTGCGCAAGGGCGCGGCCTTCTTCATCGCGCTCGCAGGCCTCTTCATCATCGCGCTGTCGCGCGGCGGCTTCGCTGGCTTGCCGACCTTCGGAGTGCTGCTAGCCATCACCGCCCTCGCGCCGCTCTCCTGGTCGGTCTACACGATCCTCGGCAAGGCGGTCGTGGGCGCGAGCCTCGCCAGCCGCTCGCGCACGACGGACGGGGTGACCCGGGTGCGCGAGAACAGCTCGCCGCTCGACTGGACCTACCTCACGATCGGCATCGGGAGCCTGCCGCTCCTCGCCGCTCCTCCCCTGGCACGGCGGGGGCGAGATGCTCGCGCTCCGGCCGGGCGGTTGGCTGGCGCTCTTCCACCTCACCGTCCTCTCGGCGCTCGTCGGGTACGCCGTCTGGAGCTGGCTGCTGCGTCATCTGGCGGCCTCGACCGTCGCCTTCTTCGTCTTCCTCAACCCGCCGCTCACGATGTTCTCGAAGCTGGTCCTTGCGCTCGCCTTCCCGCAGGTCTTCGTCTTCCGCTGGATTCCGCTCGAGCTCGCGGGCAGCGCCCTCGCCCTCGCCGGCCTGGCGATCGCCATCTGGCCTTCGCGCACACCGGCCCTCCCGTCTCCTCGATAGACTCCTCCCATGACCTTGCTCGCCGCGGTCTGCCAGATGCGCTCGACTTCGGACGGGGCGGCGAACCTCCGCCAGGCGGAGGAGCTCGTGCGCGCGGCGGCGGCGCGCGGCGCGACCTTCGTCGCGACGCCGGAGAACACCAACTACCTCGGACCGCATGCCGAGAAGGTCCGGTTGGCCGAAGCGCTCGACGGGCCGACCTGCCTACTCTTCTCGCAGTTGGCGCGCGAGCTTTCCATCCATCTCCTGCTCGGGTCCTTCAACGAGAAAAGCTCGGTAAAGGGACGCTGCTTCAACAGCAGTGTCCTGTTCGGACCGGACGGGGTTCGCCTCGCGGTGTATCGCAAGATCCATCTGTTCGATGTCGACGTGCCGGACGGCGTGTCGTTTCGCGAATCGGCAACGGTCGCGCCAGGCGCCGAGGTCGTCGTTGCCGAGACCGGCTTCGGCGGCGTCGGCCTGTCGATCTGCTACGACCTGCGCTTCGGGGAGCTCTATCGGGCGCTGGTCGCGCGGGGAGCTTCGCTGGTGACGATCCCTTCGGCCTTCACGGCCACGACCGGCAAGGCGCACTGGGAGGTCCTGGTGCGTGCGCGGGCGATCGAGTCGCAGGCGTTCGTCGTCGCGCCAGGGCAGCACGGCGAGCATGGCGATTCGGGGCTGCGCGAAAGCCACGGCCACTCGCTGATCGTCGACCCCTGGGGTCGCATCCTCGCCGAGGTTGCCGAAGGCGTCGGCATCGCTCTCGCCGAGCTCGATCTCGCCGAAGTCGCGCGCGTCCGCGCGGCGATTCCGATCGCCGTCCACCGGCGTCTGCCGGGCTGAGGCCGAGTCCGGCTTCGGCCGGCCGCCCTTCGGGCAGCGAGACGCGCGCGCTGCGTGTCAGAATCCGGCGGTGAAGCGACGATCTTCCCGAGGGCTCCGATCGCACCGATCGCACCGACGGCTCCGATGGCTCGGCGGCCTCTGTGCCGCCTGGGCCCTCGTTTCCCCGTTGCGGGCGCTCGATCCGGAACGCGCGATCACGCAGTATGTCCAGAACGTCTGGCGTGCGCCGGGCGCGCTGCCGCACGACAACATCACGGCGATCCTCCAGACCCGCGACGGCTACCTCTGGATCGGCACGGTCGAGGGCCTGGCGCGCTTCGACGGCGTGCGCTCGGTCGTCTTCGACAAGTCGAACACGCCGGCGATCGCCAACAACTGGATCCGGGCGCTGCTCGAGGATCGCGCCGGACGCCTCTGGATCGGCACCCTCGGCGGCGGGCTGGTCTGCCTCGAAAGCGGGAAGTTCACCCGCTTCGGCGCCGACGAGGGCATTCCCGGCGAGATCGTCTCTGCCCTCTACTCGGATCGCGCCGGCCGCCTCTGGGCCGGGAGTGGCGAGGGTCTGTTCCTGTTCCGCGCCGACCGCTTCGTGCGCGCGCCGGGCTCCGATGCCCTCGTGACGCGCAGCGTCCGCAGCCTGATCGAAGACAGTGAAGGGACGCTCTGGGTGGGTACCGAGAGCGGCCTCTTCCGCTTCGTTGAAGGCACGGCCCGGGCGTTGCCGGGCGAAATGGGTCTTTCGGGTGACGCCATCCTGGCGCTGGCGGCCGACGGCTCCGGGCTCTGGATCGGCACCGCGGGCGGCGGCCTGAAGCACCTTGCGGCGGGAACCGTCACCACCTACGCAAGAAAGAGGGCCTGCCGCACGTGCGCGTCTGGTCGCTCACCTTCGACCGCGACGGCAATCTCTGGATCGGCACGGACGGCGGAGGCCTCGCGCGCCTGCGCCAGGGCGCCCTCACGACCTTCGACACGCGCACGGACTCACCAACGATTTCGTCTGGGCCCTGTACGAAGACCGCGAAGGGAGCCTCTGGGTCGGGACCAACGGCGGCGGACTCAGCCGGCTCAAGAACGGCGCCGTCCGGACCCTGACCACGCGCGAGGGCCTGCCGGGCGATTTCGTCTGGTCGGTGCTGCGCGACCGGGCCGGCAGCCTCTGGGTCGGCACCGAGGATGCCGGCGTGGCGCGCATCCGCGAGGACGGGACGACCCGCTTCGGCGCGGCCGAAGGTTTCGCGGGCGCCGCGCGCGCCCTGCTCGAGCGCGCCGACGGCTCGTTCTGGATCGCCGGCGACCGCGGCCTCTTCGTCCTCACCGGCGAGCGGTTCCGGCCCGTTCCCCTCGCCGGGCACGCCGACGACATCCTGCAGACCCTGGCCGAGGACAGCAGCGGGACGCTGTGGATCGGCACCGTCAGCGACGGGCTGCTGGCGCTCGGCGACGGGAAGCTGCGCACCTTCACCGCCGCCGACAGCCTGCTGAACGATTCGATCACGGCGCTCCTGCCGGTCGCCGACGGGACGCTCTGGGTCGGAACGATCGGCGGCATCAACCGGCGGGAGCCCGACGGCCGTTGGACCTCGCTCACGACCAGCGACGGCCTGCCCGGCAACTACGTGACCGCGCTCTTCGAGGGTGGAAAGGGTGACCTGTGGGCGGCGACGCGAGGCGGGCTCGCGCGCATCCGCAACGGTCGGGTCGCGAGCCTCACCGCAGCCCAGGGCCTGTTCGACGACGCTCTCATGTCGGCGCTGCCCGGCGACGACGGCTGGATCTGGATGGGCAGCAATCGCGGGCTCTTCGCCTCGCCGCTGGCCGAGATCGAGGAGCTGTTCGCCGGCCGCCGCGCCCGCGTCTCGTCGCGCTCGTTCGGTCTCGAGGACGGACTGCGCACCGTCGAGATGAACCACTCCGGGACCTCGAGCCTCAAGGACCCCGACGGCCGGCTGTGGTTCGCCACCCGGGTCGGCGTCGCCACGATCGACCCGGCGCAGCGAGCGAGCGGAATCCGCTGCCGCCGCCGGTGAGTGATCGAAGAGGTCGTGGCCGACGGCCGGACGCTGCCCGCGCAGGGTCCCTGGCGCCTGCCGGCGGGCACCCGGCGGCTCGACTTCCACTACACCGCGCTCAGCTTCGCCTCGGTGCCCGGAACCGTTCTCCGCCATCGCCTCGAAGGGTTCGACCCGGATTGGGTGGCTGCGGAACCGGATCGGACGATCTCGTATACCAGCCTTCCTCACGGTCGCTACCGCTTCCGGGTGATCGCGGCGAACAGCGACGGCGTCTGGAACCACGAAGGTGCGTCGGTCGACTTCGAGATCGAGCCCCGTTTCCACGAGACGATCTGGTTTCGTGCCGGCGGCGTCCTCGTCTTCGTCATCCTCGGGCCGCTCTTCTACTATGCCCGGGTGCACGCCCTGCGTCGCCGGCAGGCCGAGCTCGAACGGCTCGTCGCCGAACGCACCGCCGAGGTCGGGGCAGCCAACGCGCGGCTCGAACAGCTGGCGCGCGAAGACAGCCTCACCGGCGTCGCCAACCGGCGGATGCTCGACGAGACGCTCGAAGACGAATGGCGACGCGCCATTCGTCAGGGTTCGCCGCTCGCCATGTTGCTGATCGATGTCGATCTGTTCAAAGCGTTCAACGACCGCCAGGGGCACCCGGAAGGCGACGCCTGCCTGAAGGCCATCGCCACCTCGGTGGCCGAGACCTGCCGCCGCGCCGGCGAGTTCGTGGCGCGCTATGGCGGCGAGGAGTTCGCCGTGCTGCTCCCTGGCGCATCGCGGGCCGCCGCGCTCGCCACGGCGGAGAAGGTGCGCGGCTGCGCGGAGGCTTTGGGACTTCCCCACCCCGCCTCGACCGTCGCGCCCGTGGTCACGGTGAGCGTCGGCGTCGCCTGGTTCGCTCCCCGCTCCGGCGAAACCGCGGCCGGGCTGCTCTACGCCGCCGACCGGGCGCTCTACCGCGCCAAGCAGAACGGCCGCAATCGCGTCGAGAGCGGCGACTTCGACTAGCGAAGCCTCGCCTCAGGGTCTCAGCCCGCGGCCGCCTCGACCAGCTTCTCGACCACCGCCGGATCGGCGAGCGTCGAGATGTCGCCCAGATCGCTGGTGTCGCCGGCGGCGATCTTGCGCAGGATGCGGCGCATGATCTTGCCCGAGCGCGTCTTGGGCAGGCCCGGGGCGATGACGATGCGGTCCGGAGTCGCGATCGCGCCGATCGCCTCGCGCACCTGCTGCTTGAGCGCGCCGACCAGCTCCTCCGGATCCCAGGACTCGAACTCCGGCGTGATGAGGACGTAGGCGAAGATGCCGGTGCCCTTGATGTCGTGCGGGAAGCCGACCACGGCCGCCTCGGCGACCGCCGGGTGCGCGACCAGCGCGCTCTCGACCTCGGCCGTGCCCAGACGGTGGCCGGAGACGTTGAGCACGTCATCGACCCGGCCGGTGATCCAGTAGTAGCCGTCCTCGTCGCGCCGGCAGCCGTCGCCGGTGAAGTAGAGCCCGGGATAGCTCGTGAAGTAGGTCTCGCGGAAGCGCGCGTGGTCGCCCCAGATCGTCCGCGCCTGGCCGGGCCAGGAGCGCTCTCAGGCAGAGGTTGCCCGACACGCCGTTGCCGTTGAGCTCCTTGCCCTGCTCGTCGACCAGCACCGGCTCGATGCCGAAGAACGGCAGCGTCGCCGAGCCCGGCTTGGTCGGCGTCGCGCCCGGCAGCGGCGTGATCAGGATGCCGCCGGTCTCGGTCTGCCACCAGGTGTCGACCACCGCGCAGCGCCCGTCGCCGACCACGTCGTGGTACCAGTTCCAGACCTCCGGGTTGATCGGCTCGCCGACCGAGCCCAGGATGCGCAGCGTCGTGCGCTGGTGCTTCTTCACCCACGAGTCGCCCTCGCGCGCGATGGCGCGCAGCGCGGTCGGCGCGGTGTAGAAGATCGTCACCCCGAGGTCGTCCACGACCTGCCAGTAGCGTCCGGCGTCGGGGTAGACCGGAATCGACTCGAACATCACCGTCGTCGCGCCGTTGGCCAGCGGGCCGTAGACGATGTAGCTGTGGCCGGTGACCCAGCCGATGTCGGCGGCGCACCAGTAGATGTCGTCCTCGTGCAGAGTCGAAGACCAGCTTGTGGGTCATCGCCGCATAGACCATATAGCCGCCGGTGGTGTGCAGGACGCCTTTGGGCTTGCCGGTCGAGCCCGAGGTGTAGAGGGTGAACAGCGGCGACTCGGCGTGCATCCACTCGACCGGGCAGGTCGAGCGCTGCCGCGTGCACTCTTCTTCGAGCCAGAAGTCCCGCCCGCCCTGCATCGGCACTTCGGTCTCGGTGCGCCGCGCCACGAGCACCGAGGTCGACGAAGGCGAGGCCCTCGACGGCGCGATCGACCGTCGTCTTGAGGGGAATCCGCTTGCCGCCGCGCAGGCCCTCGTTCGCGGTGACCACGAGCTTCGCGCCGGCATCGAGGATGCGGCCGCGCAGCGACTCCGCCGAGAAGCCGGCGAAGACCACCGAGTGCACGGCGCCGATGCGCGCGCAGGCGAGCATCGTCGCGGCGAGCTCGGGAATCATCGGCATGTAGAGCGCGACGCGGTCGCCCTTGGTGACGCCGTGGGCGAGCAGGACGTTGGCGATCCGGCAGACCATGTGCTTCAGCTCGCGGTAGGTGATCGAGCGGTAGTCGCCGGGCTCGTCGCCGGCCCAGAGGATCGCCGGCTTGTCGCCGCGCGTCGCGAGGTGCCGGTCGACGCAGTTGTGGCAGGCGTTCAGCCGCCCGCCGCCGTACCAGGAGAAGTCGACCTCGCGCAGGTCGGCATCGAAGATCTGCTGCGGCGGGTGGAACCAGGTCAGGATCTCGGACTGCTTCTGCCAGAAGCCCTCCGGATCGTCGAGCGAGAGCCGGTACTGCCGCTGGTACTCCTCCAGCGAGCGGATGTGGGCCTTGGCGGCGAGCGCGGCGGGCGGCTGGATCATGATGGGCGTTCCTTTCTGGCTGCGGAAGAGTTCCGTTCCTCGATCAACTCTGAACGCGGGGATGAAGCTCCGGGAAATCGGTGCGAGAGCAGCAGGTAGAGCTCCGCGGTGCCGAGCGCGTCGAAGAGCGGCTCGTGCTCCGGATAGGCCGGCAGGCCGAAGAAGGTGCGCGCCGGCTCCGAGCGCGGTGGGGATCGCCGCATGGCGCGCCGCGCCGGCGGGGAGCCGGTCGGTGACGATGCGGCCGGACGCGCTCGATGGCGCGCAGGTAGGCCAGCGTGCAGAGCGTGCGCAGCGCGAGCGGCCGGTCGCCCGTGGCGCGCGCCGCCTCGGCGAGGAAGCCGCGCTCGATGCTGGCGCCGTGCGCCAGGAGGACGGCGCCCGCCGCGAGCTGGCTCGCCGACGAGATCGAGCAGCTCCGCCAGGCCGAGGCCGCCGCGCTGCTCGCCCGGCAGCACCTGGTGGGTGCCGAGCGCATCGAGGTCGCGCGGTCGCAGCGAGCGCGGATCGTCGACCAGCGCGCGGTAGGCGCGCCCCCAGAGGATCGTCCGCTCCTCGACCGGCACGCAGCCGATCGCCACGATGGCGTCGCGCCGCGGCTCGAGCCCGGTGGTCTCGAGATCGAAGGCCAGCAGTCGGCCGGGCGGAGCGGAATTCGCCATGGGGAGCGTCTCACAGCGCGAAGCGCGCGACGAGGCCGTCGCGGACGTTGCGCAGCGAGAGTGAAGATGTCCTTGAGAAAGCGGCGCTCGAGAGCGTTCAGCGCCGCGAGGTGGATGCGATGCCCGGAGTCGGAGTCGGCGCGCCGGGCCGGATCGAGCGCGAGCTCGAGACGCAGAGCCGGCGAGATAGCGGAAGCCCTCGGCGAGCGTCGCGGCGTCGGTGGCCGAGCACCGGTTCCGCCGCCGTCAGCCGTTCGAGGGTGCCGCGGGCGAGGCTCCCCGCTTCGAGCGCCGAGAGACGCGCGATGGCGACGATCAGCAGGCTCCCGCGCTTGAGGTCGAAACCCTCGTCGCCCTCCCGGAGCGCGCCGAAGAGCCCGAACGGCAGCGCCCAGCCGGCGACCTCGCGCGCCAGGGCGCGCAGGAAATGGCGGTCCCGTCCGGCGGCGCAGTCGCAGCTCGTCGATCGCGGCGAGGTCGAGGCGGCCGGCGACGACGCGCAGGTCGAGGAAGGTGTGGATGTCGACGCCGTCCTCCTCCCGCGGCTCGGCGATCCAGCGCTCGAAACGCCGGATCCAGCCCGGCAGCGGATCGTGCCAATGGGTCGCCATGTAACCGCCGGGACAGGCCGGATAGCCAGCCGCCAGCAGGCCACCGACGACTTGGCGCGCGACGCCTTCGACCCGCCTGGCGACCGCGCCGTCCGGATCGCGCGCCGGCGGGCTGCCAGGCGAGCGCGTTGTCCTGGTCGGTCGGCAGGATCTGCTCCTGTCGTCCCTCCGAGCCGTGCACCATCCAGACCATGCGGTCGAGCTCCATTCCGTGCGCGGCGCAGGACTCCTCGAAAAGGCGCCGGGCGAGCCGGTCGGCGAGCGTCGAGACGATCGGCCCGATACGCAGCGCGTCGACGCCGCTCGCGGCGAGCTCGGCGACCACGCGGCGGAGGCGCCCGGTGAAGCCCGGCAGCAGCTCTGCGAGGGGCCGGCGCTCGAGCTCGCGCCGCAGCGCGAGCGGATGCAGGCTCTGATGCAGCACGAGGTCGCTCGCCGAAATGAAGCCGACGATGCGCTCGTCGGCGACCAGCGGCAGGTGGCGCACGCCGTGGCGCGCCAGCTCGAGCAGCGCGTCGACGTTCGAGGCGCCGGCGCCGATCGTCAGCAGAGGGGAAGAGGCGATCTCGCCGACCGCGGTCGCCGTCGACAGGCCGGCGGCCACGACCCGGTCGCGCAGATCGCGATCGGTGACGATGCCGAGCACCGCCGCGAGCGGCAGCTCGGTCACCCCCTCGGCCGGAGGATGCGCCTCCCGCGTCACCAGCAGCGACCCGACGTCGAGGTCGCGCATCCGGCGCGCCGCGACTTCGACGGTGGCGCCGGGGGCGATGGTGGCGAGCGGACGCCGGCCGAGGTCGCGCGCCATGGCGAGCGCCGGGCGCGGCGCGCCTTCGGTGGACCGCCGACTGCAGCTGTAGGCGGGAGGCCAGTCCTTCGAGAAAGAAGCGCGCGGCGCCCGGTTCGTCGAGCAAGCGCCGGAACTCCGCCTTCGGAAGGCGAAAGAGGAGGACATCCTCCGCCGCTATCGCGTCGCGTTCCGGCGCCCGGTTGGCGATCAACGACGGGAAGCCGAAGCACTCGCCGGGCTCGACGACCTCGAGCACCTCGCCATCGCGCTCGAGGCGCACACGCCCCTTGCGCACGATCCACAGTGCGTCGATAGGGGCGCTCTCGCGCGCGAAGATGGTTTCCCCGCGGGCAGCGAAGCGCATCTCGAGGAAGTTCTCGACCCGATCGAGCGCCTGCGAAGAGAAGGTATCGAACGGCGCGTGGCGAGAGAGAAAGGCTCGCGGGGCGACCGGCACTGTGCCTGGCTCGGTCATGAACCGAACGGCAAGTCGGCAGCACGGCCGGAGGATGGCGGGAGGGGCGGCCGCATCAGCCTCTGGCGAGCAAGACCTCGCTCGCGACGATGAAGACGACCCAGACGGCGGCGACGGCGACCGCGGTGCGCCGGAGGAGGGTGAGGTACGGCGTGCCTTCCGGCGAGAGCCGGGCGATCGGGAAGACCAGCGGGCGGCAGAGCAGCCGGCCGAACGCCTTGAGCTTGCTCCCCTCCCGGCGGCTGCGCCACTCCACCACCAGGCCGAAACCGACGTAGACCACCAGCATGAAGGCGACGAGCCGCCCGAGGAGGAGGACTTTGACGAGGTCGGGGTTCATGGTTGGCGGAGAGTCTAGAGGAAGCGCCGCCGGGGCTCCACTCGAAGGGTGGGAACCCCGGCGGCGGGCGGGAAAGGACTCAGTGGCCGGCGTTGATCGCCACGGAGGCCGAACCGGTCTTGGGATAACGGACGCTCACGACGAGGTCCTGCGTCGCCTTGTCCGGAGCGGGGGTGAGCAGCGAGACGATCCAGATGACGATGAAGCCGATCGGCAGGCCGAAGACACCCGACGCGACCGTGGCGGTGCCGAACCACGACATGCCGTAGAAGCGGCTGCCGACCATGTAGAAGAGGGTGACCGCGAGGCCGGCGACCATGCCGGCGAGCGCGCCCGCCTTGTTGGTCCGCTTCCACCAGATGCCCATGACGAGCGCCGGGAAGAACGAAGCCCCGGCGAGCGAGAAGGCCCAGGCCACCAGCTCGACGATGATGGCGAGCCGGAAGGTCGCCACATAGGCGGCGATGAGCGCGGTCACGATCAGGAAGATCTTGGTGATCGTCAGCCGGCGGACGAGCGTCGCCTGCGGGTTGATGACCTTGTAGTAGAGGTCGTGCGAGATGCCGTTGGCGATGGTCAGCAACAGGCCGTCGGCGGTCGAGAGGGCCGCCGCGAGGCCGCCCGCCATGACGAGGCCGGTGACGACGAACGGCAGCCCGGCGATCTCCGGCGTCGCGAGCACCACGAAGTCGGAGCTCTTGATGACGAAGTCGGCGAGCTGCACGATGCCGTCACCCGCCTTGTCGACGACGTCGAAGAGGCCGGCCGGCTTCCACAGCGTCACCCACGACGGCAGCTCCGAGATCTTCGAACCGACCAGCTTGGTGAAGACCGAGAAGCGCGCGAATGCCGCGTAGGCCGGGGCGGTGAAGTAGAGCAGGAAGATGAAGAACAGCGACCAGCCGACCGAGGTACGCGCCTCGCGCACCGACGGCGTCGTGTAGTAGCGGGCCAGAATGTGCGGCAGACCGGCCGTGCCCACCATCAGGCAGAAGGTGAGGGCGAGGAAGTTCCACATCCCCTTGCCCTTCGGCACCGTCAGGTAGTTGCCGACCGTCGCGCTCGTCCGAAGCCGCCGGCGCCTTCGCCTGGGTGGTCGGCGGTCTTCTGCGCCGCCGTCAGCTTGGCCTTCTCCTCGGCCGAGGTCGCCGGGTCCTTGATCTTGGCGTCGGCGGCCGCCGGCCTCCGCCTTCCAGATCTCGCGCGTCGCCTTCTCCTGCGGATCGCGTGTGATCGCCAGGGCCGACTGCGTTGTTGAGCTGCAGCACCTTGCCGTAGGCGAACTGCGGGATCGGGTTCGAGAACAGCTGCCAGGAGAGCACGACCACCGGCACGAGGTAGCTGGTGATCAGGATGATGTACTGCGCGACCTGGGTCCAGGTGACCGAACGCATGCCGCCGAGCACCGAGCAGAAGAGGACGCCGATCAGCCCGACGAAGACGCCGACGTTGAAGTCGAGGCCGATGAAGCGCGAGACGATCAGCCCGACGCCGGTCACCTGGGCGATGAGATAGGTGAACGAGCAGAGGATCGCCGAGAAGACGCCGACCAGCCGCGCCGCGTTGCCACCGTAGCGCGCCCCGAGGAAGTCCGGAATCGTGTAGGCGCCGAACTGCCTCAGGTACGGTCCGAGGAAGACGGCGAGCAGCAGATAGCCTCCCGTCCAGCCCATGACGTAGGCGAGGCCCGAGAAGCCCTGGACCGAGAGCGTGCCGGCCATCGAGATGAACGACGCCGCCGACATCCAGTCCGAGCCGGTCGCCATGCCGTTGTAGATCGCCGGCACGCCGCGCCCGGCGACGTAGTACTGGTCGGCGTCCGAGGTGCGCGTCAGGATGCCGATGACGATGTAGATGCCGAGCGAGAGGCCCATGAAGATCCAGCCGATCCAGCGGTTCGGCAGATCGAAGAAGCTGCTCGGCGAGACCGAGGAGCACGGTGACGCCGAGGAAGCCGACGGTGTAGAGGGTGAAGATCTTGCGCAGATTCACTTCTTCGCCTCCTCGTAGATGCCGTACTCGAGATCCTTCTTGTTCATCAGCCGCGCGTAGACCGCGATCTCGATCACGAAGATGATCAGGGAGCCCTGCGCCGCCATGTAGTAGCCGAACGGGAAGCCGAGGAAGCTCACCTTGTTGAGCTGCGCCGCCCAGAGGCCGGAGAGCAGGTAGCCGACCACGAACCAGATCGCCAGCAGGATCACCGTCAGGCGCAGGTTGTAGCGCCAGTAGTCCTTCTTCTGTTGCTCCGGTCAGTTCCGACATTCCGGCCTCCTTAGAACTGGAAGATCTGCCACTGCAGGTTGATCTGGTCGCGCGACTCGCCGGCGTCGGGCTCGATCTTCGTGTAGCGAGAGCTTCAGGTTGTTGTTGTGGCCGTTGATGTAGTAAGTCAGGCCCGCCGTGAGGCGCTCTTCGTCGACGCGCGACGCGGCGTCGAAGTTCTGCGTGGCGTACTGGACGAAGGGCTGGATCTTGACCGACGCGAAATAGAAGCCGGCCTCGAACAGCATGTTCGTCTGCTCCGGCAGGGTGGCGACGAAAGTCCCGCCGTCCAGGGTGACGTAGTCGGCCTGGAAGACGAAGGCCGCTCTCGCCGACAGGCTGGTCGCAGAAGAGGTCGAGGCCCAGCGAGTCGTACTTCTCCTGCACGTCGTAGCTGCCGCCGATCGACAGGGTCTTCGTCTTGCCGAGCGACGTGCCGCGGTAGAACAGGCCGACCTGCGGGGTGAAGAACGAGTACATCATCCGGCCGGTGAAGCGCAGGTCGTTGGCCGCATTGGTGCCGCGCACGCCCTGATAGACGCCGCCGCGATACTCGAGATGGTTGTCGAGGAGGTAGCCGCGGGCACGCAGGCCGTAGTCGCGCCCGACGCGCTCCCCCATCGGGCCGGACTCGACGAAGGTGTACGGACCGTAGTCCGTGGCGAGCAGCGTCGCCGCCGACTGGTTGTGGTTGTAGCTCGGCTCGACCAGGAGCATGCCGCCGTCGAGCATGAACTGCTGCGAGAACTTGTAGGTCGCGACGAAATCCTGGATGAAGACGTCGCCCGCGTCCTTGACGCCGGCGTTGTTCGCCTTGCCCAGGTTCGGACTGTCGGTCTCCATGAACACCGAGAGCTTCTCGCCGAGCGTGAAGCCCATGATCAGGCGCAGCCGGCGGAGGAAGAGGTTGGTCGCCGTGTCGTTCGTTCCGGCGACGTCCACCATCTCGCCCTGCATCTGGCCGAGGAGCCCGACCTTGAAGTTCAGCTTCTCGTCCTTCGAAGACCACTGCAGCTGGGCGCCCGCCGGTTCCGCGGCGACCCCCAGGGCGGTGACGAGGAGGAGTCCTCCCGCCGCACTTCGCATCCGTGTCCTCATCGATGCTCCTTTCGGGCCGAAAGCAGTCGCGCGGCGGTCCTTCGTCGGCCTCATCCCGTCCGCGGGGGGCGCCACGAGGGCGCCCCGGTCTCCAGAGTTCTGCTGGACCAACAGCACGGTTCGTGCCACGGACCGAAGCCCGGCACGGGAGGGCACAGGGGACCCAGCCGTAGCGACGTCTGTATCGAATCGCTACAGATGACTCGAATGGCGTCATAGCGCTACACTCAAGATCATGCCCCCTCCGCCGCTCGCTCCGGCGCAGCTTCTGGCTCTCGTCGGGCGCGCGCTCGCGCCCTGCGCCTCGCCGGCGCTGGTCATCGCGCGCGACGGCCGCGTCGCCGCCGCTTCGGCAGGTGCCGACCGGCTGCTCGGCGGACCGCAGGCCGGCCGCGCGGTGCAGGAGATCGTCGGCCTCGGCTGGCGTGAGCTGGCGCTGGTCGCGAGCGAGGCCGAGTCGGACGTGGTGGTCGCTCTCGCCGTCCGGGCACCGGGGCGCGCGCACGCCGGCTGGCGTTTGCGCCCCGACCTGCTGCGCTCTCCCAGCGGTGAAGAGCTCGGCGTCGTCGCCTGGCTAGAGGAACCCGTCGACCGCGGCGGGGCTGTGGGAGGGGTGGGAGGGATGGGAGGGAGCGCCGGCAGCGGAGGCGCGGGACCGAGCGGCGTCGGCGGCGGGCGAAGGGAACCCGGCGGGCGGCGGGACGGCGCCACCCGGCGGCCGGAGTCCGCGGTCGGCTTCGCCAACCTCTTCGGCGAGGATCCCGAAGTCGTGGCGACCAAGATCGCCGCCGAACGCTTCGCGCGCACCCGCCTGCCGATCCTCCTGCTCGCCGAAACCGGCACCGGCAAGGATCTCCTGGCGCGCGCCATCCACGGCGCGAGCCCGCGGTGCGAGCGCCCGTTCGTGGCGATCAACTGCGGCGCGCTGTCGCCGCACCTGCTCGAGAGTGAGCTCTTCGGCTATGCCCCGGGCGCGTTCACCGACGCTCGCCGCGAAGGCTACGAAGGCAAGGTCGGCGCCGCCCGCGGCGGCACCCTCTTCCTCGACGAAGTCGCCGAGATGCCCGGCCCCCTGCAGGCCCTGCTGCTGCGCGTGCTCGAGGACGGCACCTACTTCCGGGTCGGCGAGAGCGTGCCGCGGCAGGCCGACGTGCGCCTGATCTGCGCCACCTGCCGCGACCTTCCCGGCATGGTCGATGGGGGCTCGTTCCGCCGCGACCTCTACTTCCGCATCGCGGGCGCCGTGCTCTCGCTGCCGCCGGTCCGCGAGCGCAGGGATGTGGCGAACCTCGTGCGCCACGTCTTCGCCGGACTCTCCGCGAGTGAGAGTGACGCCGCGGCGCCGCCCCGCCTGTCGCGCGCCGTGATCGAGCGCCTGACCGCGGCGCGCTGGCCGGGCAACGTGCGCCAGATCCGCACCGCGCTGCAGTACGCGATGGCGCTCGCGGACGGTAGCGAGATCCGCCCCGAGCACCTGCCGAAGCTCGACCTCGGCCGCGCGAGCGTCCTCGGCAAGAAGGGATCCTCCGCGACCGACGGGGCGTCGATCTCCTCCGCGCAGAGCCCGTTCGCAGCGCTCGAGACGCCGCAACGCCTCGACGAGTTGGAGCACCAGTTGGTGACCCGGGCGATCCGCGAGGCCAGCGGGAATCTGTCGCTCGCCGCCCGGCGCCTGGGAATCGCCCGCTCGACGCTCTATCGCCATCTTCGCCAAGCCGACGCCGCGCTCCCGCCCCGTCGGCGTTAAGATCCCGCCCGAGCGAGCCTCCAACTTGGGTGAACCGGTCCCAGAAACCGCGGCCAAGCCGCCCGCGACGCAAGTCGAGCGCCGGCGCGAGCGCACGCGGAACACCCGCCTCGTCGCCATCTTCCTGCTCGGCTGCGCCGGCTTCGCCGGCCCCTTCCTGCGCGCGACCTCGCGCGCGGTCTCCCCCGGCGCCTGGCCGTTGCCGTTCGTCTTCTTCTTCGGCTTCTGGCTCCTGCTGATCGTGCTCATCGCCCTGGCGCTTCGCACGCGCCCCGGAGACTGAAGGCCCGTGCCTGCTGCCAGCACGCTGATCGCGATCGCCCTCGCCTACCTGGGATTGCTCTTTCTCATCGCCGCGGTCGGCGACGCGCGCGCCGTGTCCGGGCGCAATCCACTCGCCAATCCGTGGGTCTACTCCCTCTCTCTTGCGGTCTACTGCACCGCCTGGACCTTCTACGGCAGCGTCGGACGGGCGGCGGGAGACGCCTACGGCTTCCTGCCGGTCTACCTGGGGCCGACCCTGGGAGCCGCGCTCGGCTGGGTGGTCTATCGCAAGATCGTGCGCATCGCCAAGAGCGAGCGCCTGATCTCGATCGCCGACTTCGTCGCCTCGCGCTACGGCAAGAGCACCGGCCTCGGCGCGCTGACGGCGATCGTTCTCGTGGTCGGCACGGTGCCCTACATCGCCCTGCAGCTGAAAGCGGTCTCCTCGTCCTTCCTCACCCTCTGGCGGAGCACGCACATCGAGCCCCTCGCCGCCGATCGGGTCTCCCTCGCCTGTGCCGGCGTCCTGGCGCTCTTCGCGATCCTGTTCGGCACGCGGTCGGTCGACCTGACGGAGCAGCACGCCGGCCTGGTGCTCGCCATCGCCTTCGAATCCCTGGTCAAGCTGGTGGCCTTCTTGGCGGTCGGCATCTTCGTCGTCTGGGGACTCTTCGACGGCCTGGGCGACATCTTCACCCAGGCAGCCGCCCGGCCCGACCTCGCCGCGATGCTCTCGCGCAGCGACGCCAGCGACGGCGATTGGGTCTGGATGACTCTCCTTTCGCTGCTCGCCTTCTGGTTCCTGCCCCGCCAGTTCCAGGTCGCGGTGGTCGAGAACGTCGACGAGCGGCACCTGCGAACGTCGTCTTGGCTGCTGCCGCTCTACCTGCTGGTGATCAACCTCTTCGTCCTGCCGATCGCCCTCGCCGGCAGGCTGACGCTGGGTCGAGACCGGCGGGTCGCCGCCGACGGCTACGTGCTCGCCCTGCCGATGCTCGCCGGCCACGAGACGCTCGCCGTGCTGGTCTTCCTGGGCGGCCTGTCGGCGGCGACCGGCATGATCATCATGGAGAGCCTGGCGCTCTCGAACATGGTCGCCAACGACCTCGTGCTGCCGGTTCTGCTCTGCGCGCAAGGGCCCGTCGGAGAATTTCCGCTTCCCGCTCCTCGTGAGCCGCCGCCTGGCGATCGCCGGCGTAGTGCTGCCTCGGCCATCTCTACGCGGTCTCGGCGACCACCGGCGCCTCGCTGGTGACGATCGGCCTGATCTCCTTCGCGGCGGTCGCGCAACTCGCCCCGGCCACGCTCGGCGGGCTCTACTGGAGCGGCGCGACCCGGCGCGGCGCGATCGCCGGAATCCTCGGCGGAGCCGGCCTCTGGGGCTACACCCTGGCGCTGCCGACGCTTGCCGGCGGGCGGCTGATCGGCACCGCGTTCGTCACCGACGGCCCGTTTGGTATCGCTCTTCTCCGGCCGCAGGCGCTGTTCGGCCTCGAGGGCATGGATCCTCTCTCCCACTCGCTGCTGTGGAGTCTGCTCGCCAATCTCCTGCTCTACGTCGGCGTCTCCTCGCTGCAGCACCCAGAGCGCCATCGAGCGCCGCCAGGCGCAGCGCTTCGTCGGCGCCTTCCAGCGCGAGCCGGGCGCCGACTCCTCGCCCTGGGCCGCCGATACGCCGATCGCCGCCGTGCGCGGCCTGCTCGGCCGCTTCATCGGCACCGAGCGCGCCGACCAGGCGCTCGCCCTGCGCGCGGAAGAGCAGGGCGCGGACTTCTCCCGCGACACCGTCGCCGATCCCGAGCTGCTGGCCTTCGCGGAACGCCTCCTCGCCGGCACCACCGGCGCCGCCTCGGCGCGGGTCGCGCTGGCGTCGGTCGCCAGCGAGCAGGCGCTCGGAGTCGGCGAAGTGGTGGAGCTCCTCGACGAGACGTCACGCGTCCTCGCCGCCAGCCGCGAGCTCGAGCAGAAGTCCCGCGAGCTCGAAGCCGCGTCGGCGGAGCTGCGGCAGGTCAACGACCGCCTGCAGGAGCTCGATCGCCGCAAGGACGAGTTTCTCTCGACGATGGCGCACGAGTTGCGCACGCCGCTCACCGCCATTCGCGCCTTCGCCGAGATCCTGCACGACAATCCCGACCTCTCGCTCGCGCAACGCAGCGAATTCCTCGCCATCATCGCGCGCGAGAACGAGCGCCTCACCCGGCTCATCCAGGGCCTCCTCGACCTCGCCAAACTGGAGGGCGAGGGAATGTTCGAGGGCAGCGAGACCGTGCAGCTCACCGACGTGGTGCACGACGCGGTGGAGTCGATGGGTCAGCTCGCGATGTCGCGCGGCGCCCAGATCTCGCTCACCCTCGACGCGACCCTGCCGCGAGTCGCCGGCGACGGCGATCGCCTGATCCAGGTGGTGATCAACCTGCTCTCGAACGGGCTGCGCCACGCCTCGGCGCGGTCCGGCCGGGTCGTCGTCAGCCTAGAGCAGCGCGACGGCACAGTTCGCCTGGCGGTAGCCGACAACGGTCCCGGAATTCCCGAGGAGTACCGCGAGGCGGTCTTCGAGCGCTTCCGCCAGGTCCCGCGCGGCGGCGCCGACAGCCGGCACGGCGCCGGGCTCGGCCTCGCCATTTCGCGCCGGATCGTCGAGCAACACGGCGGACGGATCTGGGCCGAGGCCGCCACGCTCGGCGGTGCCCGCTTCGTGGTCGACCTGCCGGCTGCCCGCGAGCGCGGCGAAGGCGGCGGCGACCCGGCGAAAGTCCCGATCCTTCGTCTTCCCGAACCTGGAGGTGCCCCATGAGCCGACGGCCGCGAGTCCTGATCGTCGACGACGAACCCAACATCGTTCTCTCGCTGCAGTTTCTGCTCTCGCGCGAGGGTTACGACATCGACGTCGCCCGCGACGGCGAGAGCGCCCTCGCCATCGCCGCGCAGACGCCGCCCGATCTCGTGGTGCTCGACCTCATGCTCCCGGGTCTCGACGGCTACGAGGTCTGCCGCCGGCTGCGCGCCACCGACGCCACCGCCGCCGTCAAGATCGTCGTCGTCACCGCCCGGGCACGCGAGGCCGAGCGCGTGCGCGGCCTCGAGGAGGGCGCCGACGCGTATGTCACGAAGCCGTTCTCGACCCGGGAGTTGATCGCCACGGTCGGGCGATTCCTCGCGCGGACACCGTCATGACCCGCCCGCCCAGAAAGCCGGGTTCGCGGCCGCGAAGCCTTCGGAAAACGGCCGCGGATCCGACCCCGGCGACCACCTCGCAGCGCGAAACGGAGTTCGAACCGGGCCTGCGCGAGCTACGCTCGTCGATCGGCAACCTGCGCGCGGCCGCCGAGGCGCTCGCCTTCGCCGCGGTCCCGCGCCCGGCGCTTTCGCCGCGCGCCTCGCGTCCGGCGGCCCTGTTGCAGGCGGTGGTCGAGGAATCCGAGCGCGCGAGCCTGGCGCTCGACCGGCTCGCTGCGACGCTGAACGAGAGCGGAGCAGCGCGCTCCGCTGCTGCCGGCGGCAGGGCCATCGCAGTGGCGAGGCTCGCCGACGAGCTCACGCGTCACGCCGCCGCCGAGCTCGGTCTGGCCGTGCGCCTGGCCGAGCCGATCGACGGCAGCCTCACCATCGCGCCGTCGTTTGCGCGCTCGATCCTGGGCGCGCTCGGCCGCCTGCGCCGCGACTACAGCATCTCCGAAGTCGAGCTCTCGGCGCGGCGCCATGCCGATCTGCTGGCGCTCGAAATCGCCTTCGCGGCGCGCGAGCCCGAAGCCTCGCGTCTGCGTGAAGAACACCATCGCGTGCTCGCCGGCGGACTGCGCGGCGAGCCGGCGCTGGGCGACGAGGCGCGCGGCGCGGGTGGCGAGGCCTGGCTCGCCATCCGTCGCGGCGAACCGACGTTCTCGCTGCGTCTCCTGCTGCCGCTCCCGGCGGCGGCATGAGCCGCCCAACTCCCGCGGGACGAGTGCCGGCACGGAAACCGATCCCCGCTGGTTCCGTAAGAGTCTGGATGCGCCCTCTGCCAGTCTTTCTCGCTGCCGCCCTCTGCCTCTCCGCACTCACCGCGACGGCGGGCCTGCATGCCCAGGCAGGTTCACTGCCGGCGCCGCCGACGGCGGCAGTGCCGGCGACGACCGCCTCCCCGGTGCCTGCCCCGCCTTCCACCAGTGGCAGCTCCGCCCAGCCCGCGCCGGATCTCGCCGGCGCGATGCAGGCGTTCGCCGCCGGCCTGGAGGCGAAGGGGCGCCAGGACTACGCACAGTTTCGTGCCGGCATCGAGCGCGCAGTCGAGCTCCTGCCCGATCCGACGCGGCTGCTCTATCGCCTCGCGGTGGCGCGTCTCCTCGCCGGGGACGCTCCGGGCGCCATCGCCGCCTACCGCCGGCAGGTCGACGCCGGCATGTACCGCGATCCGCGCCAGGATCCCGAGCTGGCTTCCCTCCTGCCTGAGCCCGGATTCCAGGCGGTGCTCGAGCGCCTCGACGCCCTCAAGCGTCCGCTCACCGCCTCGTCTCCGGCGTTCGAGCTGCCGGAACGGGATCTCGTCGAGGGCATCGCGTACGATCCGCAGAGCGGCGCCTTCTTCCTCTCGAGTGTGGTGCAGCGGAAGATCGTCCGGCGAACGAAGGACGGAAGGGTCTCCGACTTCGTGCCGAGCGGCGCCCACGGACTGTTCTCGGCGCTGGGGCTAGCGGTCGACGCCGGGCAGCGCCGCCTCTGGGTCGTCTCGGCGGGGATACCGCAGACCCGCGACCTGAAGACGGCGGACCGCCGCAAGAGCGCCCTGCTCGCCTTCGATCTCGATACCGGCGCCTGGCAGCGGACGATCGACGCGCCGCCGGGCGCCCGCGGCTGGAACGACCTCGAGCTGGCGACCGACGGCAGCGTCCTGGTCTCCGACCCGGAGGCAAAGGCGCTGCTGCGGGTCAAACCGGACGGCGGCATCCTGACGCTCCTCGCCGGCGAGGAGCACCTCGGTTCACCGGGCGGGTTGGCGCTCTCGGCCGACGGCAAGCTCCTCTATGTCGCCGACTGGTCGAACGGTCTCGGCGTCCTCGACCTCGAGGCGACCGGACAGGGCGCTCGGCGCTGGACCTGGATGCGGCCGCCGGCCGATTCGACGGTGCTCGGCATCGACGGGCTGCGCCGTCACGGAAATCGTCTGATCGCGATCCAGAACGGCATCGCACCGCCGCGCATCCTGAGCCTCGAGCTCTCGGCCGACGGCCGTTCGCTCGTCGCCGCGAAGACCCTCGAACGCAACCTCGCGGAGTGGGACGAACCGACCCTCGGTGTGCTGGTGGACGGCGCCTTCTGGTACGTCGCGAACAGCCACTGGCCGAGCTTCCCCGGCGACGACTCCGCGCCGACCGACGTCACCAAACTCTCCCCGACCTCGGTGCGGCGCCTGGCCCTCGACTAGGCGCCGGCCCCCTCGCCGCGCCCTCGGCCCTCGCCTACTGCCCGCCGAGGATCAGCGGCAGGCCGTCCTTGCCGGCGCCGATGACGACGACCTTGGCGTTCTGGCTGCGCGCGATCTCCATCGTCGCCTCGATTCCCTTCCACTTGAGCAGCTGCTCCGAGATCCCCGGCCGAGACGATCTTCTGGAAGTCGGCGACGCCCTGGGCCTCGATCCGCTTGCGATCGGCCTCCTGACGCTCCTTCATCAGGACGAACTCCATGCGCTGGCTCTCCTGCTCCGCCGAGAGCTTCTGCTCGATCGACGCCGACAGGCCGGCGGGCAGCCCGACTTTGCGCAGCGGCGTGTTCTCGACCGTGATGCCGCGCGGCTCGACGAGCTTGCGCAGCTCCTCGGCCAGAAGCCCCGCGAGATGTTCGCGCTCGGAGGTGTAGAGCGCCTTGGCCTCGTAAGAGGCGGTGACGCCGCGCGCTACCGAGCGGAACTGCGGCTCGAGCAGGATCTCGACGTAGCTCATCCCGACCGTGCGGTAGACCTCGGGCGCCTTCTCCGGGTCGAGGTGGAAGAGGGCCGAGACCTCGAGCTGCATAGCCAGCCCCTCCTTCGACGGCACCTCCATCTGCTCCTTGAGCTCCTGCGTCTGGATCGACATCGGGATGACGCGCGCCAGGGGGTTCACGATGTGGATCCCCGACTTCAGGCTCTCGGTGCGCACGACGCCGAAGAGGTCGATGACGCCGACGTGTCCGGCCGGAATCATCCGCACGAGCTGGGTGATCGAAGCGAGGAGCGCGATACGCCGACGACGGTGAGGAACTTGCGCGACGCCGCCATGGCGGCGGCGCGCATCGGATCATCGGTGCCGGCCGAGAGCTTGCGGGCGGCGAAGAAGGCGACGACAGCCACACCGAGGGCGAGCAGGAAGAGCATGGAAGACTCCTTTCGGGAGGGAACCGGCCTCGCGAACGGCGCGCACCGGCCGCGACGAGACTGAACACAATAGCAGCCCGGCGGTAGGCGGCTAACGACCGAGGAGCTCCGCCAGGACCGCGACGCCGCGCAAGCGCCCGCTGCGGCTCGACGGCGGTATAGCAGAGTCGCACATGGGTCGGGAAAGGGCCGAAGCTCGAGCCCGGCGCGATCAGCAGGCCGCGGTCGACGCAGGCCTCGAGAAGCGGCGCGAGACCGCGCTCGCCGAGCCCGCGCGCGTTCAGCCCGCGAGTGGCGAAGTCGCGACCGTTGAGATCATCAGCGACGTCGAAGAACAGAAAGGTGCTGCCGTCGGGCGCCGGAACGCCGAGGCGCGCGGCAGCCGCCCGGCCGGTCGCCGCGTAGCTCGCGCACGCCGCCGCCGCCCAGGCGTCGCCCGGGCCGGCGAGCGCCCGCACCGCGGCGAGCTGGGCCGCGGTCGGCGTCGAGTAGAAGGTGTGGGTCGCCACCTTGCGCAGCTCGGCCATGACCGCCGCCGGGCCGACCATGTAGCCGCAGCGGTTCCCCGCCATGCCGTAGCACTTGGAGAAGGTCTGCGCGAGGAAGGTCCGTTCCGGCGCGAGCGGCAGCGCGCGGGTGTGTTCGCCGTGGAAGAGGAACGGCTCGTAGACCTCGTCCGAGAGGATCCACAGGTCGCGCCGGCGCGCCCACTCGACCATCGCCTCGACCCAGGCGCGCGGCAGGAGCCGCCCACTCGGATTGTTGGGGGTCGAGAAGTAGAGCGCCGCGGTGCGCGAGGTGCAAAGCGCCTCGAGCTTGGCGACGAGGCTCTGCGCGGTATCGGAGCCGAGTGCGGCGCCAGCTCCGGCCAGGACCGCTGCGGATCGCTGCGGACTGGCGCCGAAATCGACCGGCACCGCCACCGGCTGTGCCGTGAAAGGAGCGCACGATGCCCTCGATCAGCGGCCAGTAGGGGGCCAGGATCAGCACCTCGTCTCCCGGCTCGAGGAGCGCCCCGGCGACCGCGCCGAGCCCGCCGGTCGCGCCGGCAGCGACCAGGATGTTGTCGCGTTCGAGCGCCAGGCCGGTCTTCTTGCGCTCGCGCTCGAGGATCGCGTCGAGCAGCGCCGGCAGGCCGTGAACCGGCGCGTAGCGGTGCATGCCGGGATGCTCCGCGACCCGGAGATCCTCCATCCGGCAGCCCTCCGGCGGCTCCATCCAGGTGTCGCCGACATGCAGCGGATAGGTCTCGCCGGCGAAGCGGTCGAGCCGGTGGGCGAGCCCGGAGTAGACCGAGGGCGGAATTCCGGCCAGGTGTCCGGCGGCGTCGGGAAAGCGCGGCATGGCGGGTCTCCTGCGGGCGAGCTTCCGGCCCCCTCGGGGACGGGGCTCCCGCTCGCTGACTCTACGCCAGGCGTCGGGATGCCCTAGAATGGGTGAGCATGTTCGTGCGCTCGCGAGCGTGGCTCCGCGCGCTGCTGCGACGCGCCGGATCGTGGCCCTCGATCGCCTCGCGATCGGCGGCTTCGCCGGGCTCATGGCGCGGGGCGGGGGCTGCGCGCCGAAGCTGCCGGGCCTCAGCCGCGACCGGCGTGCCGTCGCCGGCAGCGAGCGACCCGCCGCCGCCCCGCTGCCGGCGCCGGAGCCGGTCGTCCTCTCCGCGCGAGGTGCAGGAGCTCTCCGACCGCTATCGCGGCATCTTCACAGATGCTCGCCGCCGGCAGTCGCGCCGAGGCGATCCGAGCGCGCGGCGGCGCTCGAGGCGCAGGCGTTCGCGGCGACCCCGGGCAAGGCGATCGAGTGGCTGTCCATGGCCGACGGCGTTCTGCTCAGCGCCTATCTCCAGGCGCGACCCGATTGCGCGCTGCCGCTCGGCGCTCTTCTACCAGCGCCTGGTGCTCGTGCATTCCGCGCAGCGGCGATACGGGTTGACCCACCGCGCGCTGCGCGTCGCCACGGGCTCTTCGAGCAGATGGCGCGCGCGGCGACAGCGAAGGCCGAGCGCCGGCTGACGGCGGCGGCCTACGCCGGCTTCGCCGCCGACCTGCTGACCATGCCGGCACCGGCGCGGGCGGCCGAGATGCTCAGCCGCGGCCTGCTGCTCGTGCCGGACGACATCGACGCCAACATCGCGCTCTCCATACTGCTGCTGCGCGACCGCCGGCCGGACGGAGGCGGAAGCGCGGCTCGACCGGGTTCTCGGCGCGCACCCCGACAACCGCGAGGCCCGGCTGCGCCGCGCCCTGATGCGCGACGGTTTCTCGGCCGATGGCCGCGCCGGGCGCGAGCTCGAGAAACTCGCCACTGCCGGCGAGATCGACTGGATCGCGCTCGTCGCCGCGCAGGAGCGGGTCCGCCGGCTGCTCGTCGCTGGCGACTACGACAAGGCGATCGCCTTCCTCGAATGGCGTCCTCGAGCGCTTTCCCGCCGACTCGTCGCTGCGCGTGGCGCTCGCCTTCGCGTCGGCCCGCTCCAGCCGGCGCGCGGAGGCGAATCTGGCTGTCGCAGGCTGCGTTGGCGGCCAAGGCCGCCCCGGGAGAGGGCGCGCGCCGGCGGTTCGCGGAGCTGCCGATCCGCCTCTGCTGCCGCAGGCGGCGCGCGCCGAGGCGGCTGGCGAGAGCGCCTCGGCGAATCTCGCCGCGGCGATCGCCGGCAATTCCCCGGCGCTCGCCCGTGCCCGCGGCGCCCCGCTGCCGCGGCGTCGGCGGCGCCGGCAGGGGGCCTCGCCGTTGACCCCGCATCGCGCGGCCTCGGCGATCCGGGCGCCCGACCGGCTGGCGGCGGGCCGCGGCCGCTTCTCGTCGCTGCTGGCGCTGCAGCCTTTCGCCGCGCCAGCGCTGGCGCCCGCGCAGACCGCACCCGGCGCGGGTGCGGGAGAAATCGTCCAACACTGGAGCTCGCGATCGTCGCGCCGCCGGCTGGCGTGCCGGCTTTCGGAGTGCTCGAGGTCGTCGTCGAGGCGCGCGGAGAAACGCCCCGGAGAGTGGAGTTCTGGTTCAACGGAGCAAGGCCGGCGAGGTCACCCGGCCGCCCTGGAAGCTCACCATCGATACCGGCGAAGAGAACATCGAGCGCCGGTTCCACGTCGTGGCGATTGCCGGCAGCGATGCCGGTGGCCGGCGCAGCGAAGCCGAGATCGTCCTGCCGACCGGTCCACGTCGACGACGAGATCGACCTCCCTCTGCAGCAGCTCTACATCACCGCCACCCTGGACGACCCTGTCCCGAGCGCCGGCACTCGACCTCGAGCGCGAGAGCTTCAAGGTGTTCGACATGGGGCGCCGGCAGGCCATCGTCACCTTCGAGCACGGTGACGTGCCGCTCACCGCCGCGCTGCTCATCGACTCGAGCCTCAGCATGCAGGGCGCGCCGCTGCGCGCCGCGCTCGCCGGCGCTCACTCGTTCGCCTCCGGCATGGCACCGCTCGACGAGGCGATGCTGCTCCTGTTCTCCGACCGGGTCGTGCACCACACGCCGTGGAGCGCCGATCCGGACGAGCTCCTCGCGGGCATCGAAGGCGTCGAGGCGCGCGGCGGCTCGGCGGTGAACGACCACCTCTTTCTCGCCCTGCAGCTGCTCGAGAAGCGCCAGGGACGCCGGGTGGTCATCCTGCTCTCCGACGGCGTCGACGTCGAGAGTCTCCTGCAGGCGGCGCAGGTGAACGAGATCGCCGTCCGCAGCCAGGCGCTGGTCTACTGGATCCGGGTCTCGGCCGAGCCGTTCGATCTCCTGCAGCGCTCGGCATGGCGTGACGTCGCCGAGCACTCCGCCGAGATCCGCCAGCTCGCGGCGACGGTCGACGGGAGCGGCGGCCGCCGGATCGACATCCAGCGCTTCGAGGACGCCGCCGGCGCCTTTCAGCAGGTCCTCACCGAGCTGCGCCAGCAGTACGTGCTCGGCTTCTATCCCGATCGCGCGCGGCACGACGGTGCCTGGCACCCGATCCGGATCGAAGTCGCGCCCGGGGTGTTCTCCTGCGCACCCGCGAAGGCTATTACGACGACTGATGCATCCACGCCCTCATCGAAGGCGAAAAGCTTCGTCCCGGCACCCCCTCACTCGCTTTCACCGCCTGGTTTTTCCGCTCCTGCTCGCCGCCACTGCGGCGCTTCACGCGCAGACGGAGGGGACCTTCAGCGAGGCGATCGAGGTCCGCCGGATCAACGTCGATGTCGTCGTCACCGACGCGGCGGGAAGGTTGGTACAGGACCTCGAGCGCGGAGACTTCGAGCTCTACGAAGACGGCAAACGGGTCGAAATCCTGAACTTCGCGGCCTACCGCGAAGCCGCCCTGACGGCGGCGACGCCCGAGCCCGGCGCGGCGGTCAACCTCGCCGCATCGACCCTGGACTCACCCGGACCGGTCACCTGGGTGATCTACGTCGATTCCGCCAAAGTCTCTCCCGGACCGCGCAACGACGCCGCCAGGAACCTCCAGCGTTTCCTGGCCGAGAAGGCCCGACCGACCGACCGCATGCTCGTCGCCGGCTTCGACGGCCAGGCCTTGCGCCTGCACACCGCCCTGACCTCCGACCGCGCGACGGTCGAAAGCGCCCTCACCGCGATGGCGCGCGGCGCCAGCGATGCGGTGGCGCGGCGCAGCCGCGCGCAGAGCCTGGTGCAGCAGCTGCAGGCCGTCGCTCTCAACCTGCGCTCACCGGGCAGCCAGGGGGGCAGCGTCGAGCAGGGGCCGGGGAACCGGAGCCTCGCCGATCCCGCCATCGAAGCCGACCGTTTCTGGCTCGAGCTCGAGAGCTTCGTCGCCGACGAGGCGCAACGCGAACGCGGCGCCCTGCGCGCCCTCGACCACCTGCTCGGCATGATCTCCGGTCTCGAGGGGCGGGTTGCCTTGCTCTTCGTCGGCACCCCGGTCGACGTCCGCCCGGGTGACGCGCTCGTCCGCCGGGCGCAGGCGCGCGTCGGATCCTCCCCCGATGCCTTTCAGCGCCTGCGGGATGTCGAGGGCCGGCAGGTCGACCTCTCGGCCGAGCTCGACGCCATTTTCGCGCGCGCCAACGCCAGTCGCGTCACGGTCTTCGCGATCGATGCCGCCGACGGCCGCGAAATGGGGATCAGCGCGATCGAGGAGACCGGCCTGCCGGCGATCAACGAGGGTTCGCGCACCGGCGCCGGCACGGCGCCGGCGACCATGGCCCTCTCGGAGCTCGCCGAGTCGACCGGCGGGCGCGCCTTCACCGCCTCACCCGGGCTTGCCGACAAACTCGCCAGCGCCGAAACCGAGCTGCGCACCTACTACTCGCTGGGCTACGAGCCGCCGCGCGCGGTTCCCGGCGGCTTCCATCGCCTCGAAGTCCGGCTGGGACGCCCGGGACTGGCGGCGCGCCACCGCCACGGCATCCGCGAGCGCAACCCGGCCGAGGTCGCCGGCGACGCCGCGATTGCGGCCCTGATCGGCGAGCCGCCGGCGAATGCCTTCGGCCTGCGAGTGCGCATCGGCGAGCCCGACAAGGCGGCATCGCGCGCCCGGCGCAAGCTCACTCCGGTCACCATCGAGGTTCCGCTCGGCGCGCTCCTGCTGCTCCCCGAGCTCGCGGCGCATCGCGGCCAGGTCGAATTCACCTTCGCCCTGATCGACGAGCACGCCGGGCTCACGCGCACCGAGTCGAAGCGCCTCGACTTCACGATCCCCAACCAGCGCCTCGTCCAGGCCCTCGCCGAGTACATCACCTACGAAGTCGAGCTGCCGATCGCGAAGGGCAGCTACCGCCTCTCCGTCGTCGCCGTCGACCGCATCGGCGGCGAGCACTCGACGGTGGTGACGCCGTTCACGGTCGCCGCCAGGCGATGAAGCGCAGCGCCCGGCACGGTTTCGCGCTGGCGGCGCTGCTCAGCGTCGCCGGCCTCCTCGGTCTCAGCGGGGCGCGCGGAGCGAGCGGAGCCAGCGCCGAATCCGCCCCCGCGAGCGCCGCTTCGCCGGCGATCACGTTCCGGCGCCTGCCCGGCTCACGGCCGCAGAGCGCCGCCCTCCTCGCCTCGGCGAACGAGGGCGGTGTCCTGCCGCTGCGGCTCTCGGTGCTGCGGGAGAGCGCCCTCCCCGGTTCCCTGGAGATCAATCTGGAGACGCCGGGACAGGCGCTCTTCGCCGGCGTGGAGGCGGCGCGCGCCACGATCGAGGTCACGCTCTATGCCACGAGCCCTGCCGGCGACGTCCTCGCCGCACTGTCGACCGCGATCTCGATCGACCGTGCGCGGCCCGGCGTGGAGGCCGGTCCGGCGGCGTTGCGGATCTTCGACCGCCTGGCGATCCCGAGCGGCGCAACCGCGCTGCGCGCCCTCCTCTACTGCCGCGAAAGCGGCGCCTTCGCGCTGCGCCGGGTCGACCTCCCCGCCGCCGGTGGCGAAGCGGTCGCGAGCGGCGCGGAATTCGTGCCCGCGGCCGGCTGGATCGACGTGCCGCTGTCGGCGCCGCGCCGCGTCGCGGGCAGCGCGATCGCCGCGGCTCCTGCGCCGGCGGCGGTATCGGCTCTCCCTGCGGCTCCCCCTGCGGCTGCCGCATCTCTCCCCCCTGCAGCGCTCACTGCAGAAGGCGAGGTCGCCGACCTCGACCAGCTCGAGACCGCGCTGCGCGCCGTCTACCGCCAGGCCGCCACCGGCGACCGCGAAGGAGCCGTACAGCAGTTGATTCACCTCGAACGGACGGTCGGGGGCAAGGACCCGAAGCGCGGCCTGGCCCGGCTCGAGCGCGCCACTTCCCGCGTCACCGCTGCCGTTGCCGGCAACGATCCGGGGCTCCTCCTGGTCCTCGCGCTGCTGCACCAGCAGACCGGCCTGACGCAGCGGCAGCTGCGCCAGACCGGACTCGCGCAGCGCAACGAGGAGCTCGCGATGCTGCTGCTCGAGCGCATGGCGAAGGAGTCACCGCGCAGCACGGACCGCGGCCTCGCCGCCACGGCGCTCGCCGGCCTCGCGCTGCCCTATCTGGAGCGCTCCGCCTTCCCGCGCGCCGGCACTCTGCTCGATCGCGCCCTCGTCGTCGGTGGTGACGATGCGGCGCGGCTGATCGCGCTCGCCGCGGTCCGCATGCAGGAGGGCGACAGCCGCGCGGCCCGGGCGTTGCTCGAGCGCGCCCTGGCCGTCTCGCCGGGCAGTCGCGAGGCGGCACTGCGGCGCGGCATCGCCGACGCGGCCGAAGGCGCCGACGCGCGTGCGGAGCGTGAGCTCTCGCGCCTCTGCGCAGGCCGGGAGAGCGACTGGATCGCCATCCTCGCCTGCCAGGAAAGCGCCCGGAAGGCTCTCGGCCGGCGACAGTTCGCAGCCGCAGCGCAGATCCTGGAGAGGGCGCTGGCGCGCTGGCCGGACGATCCGACGCTGATCCTGGCGCTGGCCTACACCCAGCGGAATCTCGACCGGCGCACCGCGGCGGCAGAGCTCTCGCTGCGCGCGCTCGCGCTCGCGGCTTCGTCGAGTGCGACCGCCGGAGCCGCCGCTTCCCCGCGCCAGCGCTTCGTCCTCGGTCCCCGCGCCTATCTGGTCACCCAGCGCTACGCCGCCGAGCAGGCCGCCGCGTTCCGCGCCCCGCCCCTGCTCGCGGCCCTCGGCGGCGCGGCGGCGGCAAAAGCAGATTCGCGCTGAGTGCCTGCGGGAGCATCCGGAGGTACCATTGCGTCATGCGGCCGCTGGCAGGGACGATTTTCGGCATCGTGCTCTTCCTCTTCATTCCGCTGGTGCTCTACCTTTTCGTCGCCCACCCGGCACCGGTCGCCGGCAGCCTCGTCGGCGGCCTGGCGCTCATGGCCGGGCACCGCTTCCTGGCGCGGCCGTACATGCTGGCGGCGCGGCCGTACAAATGCGTCTGGTGCAACCGGGTATTCGAAGAGCAGCCCGACGGTCAGCCGACCGCGAGCGCGCCCCGCAGTGCGCCGTCGAGCTCACGCAGGGCGCCGCCCTGCCGCCGCTCGAGCTCCTGACCTGCGCCGCGCACGTCGCTCCGACGCAGCGCTTCTTCGCCTTCGTCGACCGCTGCCGCTTGCCGCTGCGCCTCGGCATCGGCCTGCCGTTGGGCCTGCTGCTCGGTGCGCTCGCCGCTCTCGCCGCCGGACTGGGGGACTGGACCGGACCCGCCACGGCCCTCTTCCAGCTGGCGGTCGGCTTGACCGTCCACCTGGCCGCCGTCGGTCCGTGGCTCGGAGCGCTCCGCCGGGAGAGCCGGGCCGCCTTTCCGGCGCACAACTTCTACCTGCTCGGCCTCCGCGCCATCCTGTGGATCTTCCGTCTGGTCGGCATCTGGTGGATCTTCGTCGGCGGCAGCTATTGGCTGAGGGCTGCCGGACTCCTGCCGTAGGTCCCCCGGGCCCGAACCTTTCGCCGCCGGCCGCGTAGGTTCTCCGTAAAGGAGAATTCCATGCGCCGAAGCCGTTCCGTCTGGATCCACCTCGCCGGTTTCGCCGCCCTGCTCTCGAGCAGCGCGGCCGACGCCCAGTTCGTCAAGACCTCGCCCAGCGGCGACAACCAGAAGTCCTCTGTTCGCCAAGCGATCGGCCCGGTCGAGATCGCGGTCGACTACAGCAGTCCCAACGTTCACGCGCCGGACGGCACCGACCGGCGCGGCAAGATCTGGGGCGAGCTCGTCCCCTGGGGCCTGGTGAACCAGAACTTCGGCACCTGCGGCGAGCAGTGCCCGTGGCGCGGCGGCGCCAACGAGAACACCACCATCCGCTTCTCGCACGCCGTCGACGTCGAAGGCCAGCGGCTCGCCGCGGGCACCTACGGCCTGCACTTCATCCCGGCAAAGAGGAATGGGGGGTCATCTTCTCCACCAACTCGACCTCGTGGGGGCGCTAACGTAAGCGACGGAGGACGCCCTGCGGGTCACCGTGAAGCCGGCGAAGGCGCCTACAGGGAGTGGCTGACCTACGAGTTCACCGACCGCAGCGCCGACCGCGCGACGCTCGCCCTGCGTGGGAGGAGCTCGCGGTGCCGATCCGGATCGCCGTGCCCGGCATCACCGAGCTCTACGTCGAGGGCCTGCGCCAGCAGCTGCGCAGCCGCCGGGCTTCATCTGGGAGGGTTGGAACCAGGCCGCGGACTACCTCCTGACGAACAAGGTGCATGCGGACGAAGCGCTCGAGCTGGGCCCAGAACGCGGTCGCGCTCCCCGGCATCGGGCGTGGAGAACTTCCAGACCCTGCGACGCTGGCGCGCGCCCAGGAGAATCTCGGGACACCCGCCGGCGCCGCCGACGCCGCCGCGACACGGGCGAAGGCGCTGCGCCACCCGACCGCGACGGTCATCGACCTCCACCAGTACGGACGGCAGTTGCTGCGCGGCGGCGACACCGCCGGGGCGATCGCGGTCTTCGAGCTCAATGCCAAGCGCTTCCCGAACCGTGGCCGGTCAACGTCGGCCTGATGCGCGCCTACGCCGCGGCGGGCAAGAACAAGGAAGCCCTCAAAGCCGCCCGGGCGGCGCTCGCCCAGGCCCCCGACGACCTCAACCGCGACAACCTGAAGTCGCTGATCGCCAAGCTCGAGAAAGGCGACAACGCGATCAACTGAGCGCGTTGCTCGGAGAGAAGGACCTACTCCACGATCACCGTCACCGCCCGCGAGCGCGCGGCGGTGAACGGGATGCGGGCCTGGAAGGTGTGCTCACCGGGCACCAGCGGCCAGCGCAGGTCGAAGGGCGGGTCGACGGTCGGGAACGGGCGGCCGTCGACGTACCAGACGAGCTGGTCCACCGTCGGCTCGACGACCGCGGTGAGCGCCAGGGTGTTCTGCGCCGGCGGCGTCTCGGGGTCGAGCAGCAGCCGCAGGCCGTTCTCGGGCGAAGTGATCTCGATCGTCGGCAGGGTGGCGCCGAGGAGAGCTGGGGCTTGAGGCGCAAGTGCTCCGGGGACACTCAATAGAGTGTCCTCAGCCGTTCGGTCTCGCCGAACGTGTGGATCGACGACGCGCGAGCCAGCGGGCGTAGCGCGGCGGCAGGTCGACGAAGGTGCGGATGTCGACGAACTCGGCCGGTGTCGCCGCGGTGGCGACGCGTCGCTGCGCCGGTCGACCGCCAGCTGCCGGTGCGCCGTGCACTCGCCGATTCCGGCGAGGTCGCTGGCCCATTCCGGCACCGCCAGCCACTCGAGCACGACCCGGTCGCAGGCGGCCGTGGCCCGCCGCCGGAGAGGGCGCAGAGCTTCACGCTCTGGTGGCCGCGCGGCGGCGGGAAGTCGAGTCCCGCGAGACCGTCGAGCTCGTCGCCGTGCAGGCGTTCGAGCACCGCCTGCGCGAGCCGCGCGGCGATGCGGTAGCCGGAGAGCGCGGTCATCGGGCGTTCGTCCGGGTGCCCGACCCAGACTCCGACCAGATAGCGCTTCGACCAGGCCACCGTCCAGGCGTCGCGGTAGCGCGACGACGTGCCGGTCTTCACCGCCACCGCGAACGGGTACTCCGCGAAGCCCATGCGCGGAAAGGTCGGCAGGCGCGCCTGCGGATCGGCGAGGAAGAGAGTGACGAGCCGCGCGGTCTCCTCGGAGAGAAGCCGCTTGGTGCTTGTCGGGACAACCTGAAGGGTGTCCCCCGCTTCGCCTCGAACCAGCGCAGCTCGTGCAGGGTGCCGTCGCCGGCGAGGGTCGTGTAGGCGGTGACCAGCCGTTCGAGGGTGACCGGCAACGAGCCGATCGCGAGACCGAGGCCGTAGCGCTTCGCCGGCCGTTCGTGGCGGTGGAGGCCGAGATCGGCGAGGAAGCCGTAGGACTCGTCGAGGCCGAGCCGGGCGAGGAGCGCCACTGCCGGAACGTTGCGCGAGTTGGCACGAACATAGACCAGATTTCGCAGAGAAACGCGGCGACATCACCTACACGGTGCGGGTTCACCTGGACGAAACCGACCTCGCCTGCGCTGGGGCATGACCGTGGTGATCACATTTCTCAAGCCCTGAGATAGAAATAGTTCGCCTTTGGAAACCTGCCGGTTTCGCAAGAACCGGCAGGTTCTTTTTTGGCTCAGACGCGCGCCTCCTTCACCCTGCGCTGCAGGCAATTCTTCCCCATTCGACCATTCCGTGTGTTATCATCATTTCCAGGCGCATCCGCAATGGAAAGATCGTAATGAACCAGGAAGAGCTCTTAAAAATCCGTACGGCCTACCAGGAGGATCTCTCAACAGCCCTCGTCCGGATTATTGGCATTCTCTCCAGGCTGCCACAAGTCCAACAAGTGATGCTGTTGGGCGCCTATGCTGCTGGCCGGCGCGACCTTTTCACAGACCTGGACATCCTGGTGGTCATGGAAACTGATGACGATTTTATGATCCGCTCGGAAAAATTGCGCCAGAAGCTCCAATCGGGTGTGGACCTGGACCTTCTGGTCTATACACCAATCGAATTCGACCAAATGAGCCGAAAAGGGTTCTTGAACCAGGCCCTGCATAACTGCCAGGTGGTCTACCACAAGAGCTGACCAGCCGTACAGCCCGGACATCCAGCATGCCCCGCAAAAAAACCACCACGACCAGCGCTTTTGGCTCGGCAGGTGGAGAGCCATGACGCGAGTCCCTTTTACCGGAGCCGGCTTTATCAGGGATTGCCCGGTCAAAACGGAGCCTTACCCGGCCAGCCTGGTTCAAATCCTGGGAAACCGAGCTTGCAGAGAACCAAATCCCGCCCGAAAACCTGGACCGTATATTCCGGGCCTCATCTGAGCACATGGCCGAGCTGCCAGATGGCAGCCTCCACCTGATGGTCACATCCCCGCCGTACAACGTCGGTAAGGAATACGACCGCGATCTCACACTCCAGGATTACCTGGCATTCTTGAAGCGGGTCTGGGGGGAAGTGGGCGCGTCCTAACCCCGGGTGGACGGGCGTGCATCAACATTGCCAATCTGGGGCGCAAACCGTACATCCCGCTCCACAGCTACATCATCCAGGACATGCTTGAGCTTGGCTTTCAGATGCGAGGCGAGATCATCTGGGATAAGGGTACCAGCGCGGCTGCTTCGACCGCCTGGGGCAGCTGGCGTTCGCCTGCCAACCCCACCTTGCGCGATACGCATGAATACATCCTGGTATTTTCTCGCGGACCTATGCGCCGGAAACCCCTCGATGGACGCCAAGCCACGATCAGCCGGGACGAATTCCTGGAGTGTACGCGCAGCGTATGGAGCTTCCCAGCCAAATCGGCCCGCAAAATCGGCCACCCAGCCCCATTCCCGCTCGAGCTGCCCTACCGCCTGATCCAGCTCTATTCCTACCAGGGCGATATCATCCTGGACCCATTCATGGGGAGCGGGCAGACCGCCCTGGCTGCCCTCAAAAGCCGGCCGGCACTTTGTGGGCTATGAGCTGAATGAGGATTATGCCCAGCTTGCAGAGAGCCGGATCCGCCTCGCCCTGCCATAAGCCATCCGCGCAGCCACGAGGAGCCGAGCGCAGCGCACAGCTACTTCTTTAAATGAAAGAGGAAAATAGAAAATATATCCTTCTACGATCCCTTGCAAGGCAGCAAAATTGTTCTGCATAAAAGGATCGTGGACCTGAGAGACGACCGCTCCCTGGTTCAGCAATATTCCAGTTTGGATGGGCGCCCCTGTGAAGGTTAATGCCCGACTCTCACCTGGGACCATCCAGCCCAGCTCGCAGTTCAGAATTGTCCTGTCCCACGTGCAGCCGCCGCTGTCGGAAAGATACTGCAGCCTGGGTGAAAGCAGCGCCATGAAGAGCACCCCCGAGGCGGAGGTCGGCCCCAAATTGCTGATCTCCACCGTGAAAGTGATCGGCACTCCCGCTGGATATGGATCAGGAACTGCGCTCAGCGCCAAATCCAGGTCGGCAGACGGCGCCACGACGGTTGTGGTGATGGTGATTGCGGCCGATTTCGCCGGGTCTCCTTGCGAGCTGGCTGTAACCGTCAGGTGGTCCAGGTCGCCGGGCATGCCGGTTTCGGGGATGACCACCACAAGCGGAATGCTCAGCTCTTCGCCCGATGCCAGCGGCCCGTAGGATGTGGCTGTGGGAACTGCCAGCTCCTCCCTCCAGCGATAGGTGGATCGTGTCGGTCAGCCCTTCGCTGGAGTTGGTGATCGAAAGGGTATAGCTCAACGCTTCGCCGGGGATGCCGTTTGCAGCCGTGATCGGAGACGTCAGCTCGACCCCGTATTCCAGTGGCAAAACGGTCATCTTGACCACGATCGGGATCCCTCCCTTGATGGGGTCTTCATTCTCCAGCACCAGCCAGGCACTGTAAACGCCGGTTTGTGTGATGGAAGGAGCGCCGGCATCCAGGCGCACGGCCGCACCCACAAAACCAGGGCCGATGGGGATCGTGCCCGAAACTGGCTCAACCGAAAGCCAATCCAAATCCGCGGCCTGCCCCCCGCTGCCCGGATATTCCCTCCAGTAATACGGCGTTTCAAGGTGCCCGTAGTTGCTGACCTGAAGATCCGTCGTGAGCTGGCGGCCGAATTTCACTGCCTCATCGATACCTTCCGGTGAAACCGCGGTGCAGGACCTCAGCCAAACCAGGTCAAGGTCCAGCGTGCTGGTTATGCCTCCTGCCACGACCACACCATTGGCAATTGCCGCCGAGTGCTCCGGTGCGCTGGCGGTAACCGTAAACGGACTGCCAAGCTCGTCGACCCAGCGCTGATAATGCCCCTGCGCATCGGTCGTCATTGTCCAGCTCAGCCCATTGCTGCTGGAAATCGTCACATCTGCATTCGCAAGAGGGTATGCATCCGCATCGCAGTAGCCCAGGCTCTGGATGTTGCCCGCCAGCTTTCCCCAGCTGGCGGGCGCACTGACCGTCATCGAGACCGGGATATTTGCAACTGCAAATGGGGTGTCTTCATTCACCCTATAAATCATGCTGTACAGCCCAGGCTGGTCGACCTCGGGGACGCTCGCATCCAGGGTAATCGTAAACGGCAGAGTGGTGTGTGCCGCCAGTGTCGCGCTGACCGGCTGGCTTGCGATCCAGGGGATGTCCGTCTGGCAGAAGCCGCCCGGCTCGCCGCTTTCGAGCTGGACGACCCTGTTCTCGTTGATATCCACTGCCCACAGGGATCCCTGGCAGTCAATCTCCAACCCGCCCCCTGAATAAGTCCCAAAACCCTTGCTCACCTTGAATTGTCCGAGGACCGCATACTCCTGCGCAGCATCCAGGACAAAGACCCGGGTATCGCTCTCGCTGGTCAGCGCAAACAGGTGTTTCGTCTCAGGATTGTATGCCAGCCCGGATATCGCCAGCCCGCTGTTCACGCTGCTCAGGATGTTGCCATCCCGATCGAAATGGTAAATCATCAGGTTGTTCCAGCCGCCAGCAAAAAAGGTATCGCTGAAGGGGTCGTAGGCCAGGCCGCGCTGCGAGATTGCGAAGCCGCTCGCTCCACCCGGGCAGATTTTTTCGCCGGTATAGCCCTGGTTGGGATCAATTTCATGAATGCAGTTGTCATAGCCCGTGTTGACGTTCATGATCCACAGGTTGCCCGTATTTAAGTTAAATGCCAGGTCCGCCGGACCGGACACGTGCGCCATCGGGTGGGTGTACGAGCGGCCGGTCGGCTCTCCATCTGGCTCGAACTCGAAAATTTCGTCCACCCCACCCCATAACTGGCTTGGGCTCGAAGCCCAGACAGTGCTGTGCTGGGGATCATAAGCTGCAGCCCACACGAGCGCCGCGTTTCCTGGCACCCAGGATTGGATCACATCCCCTGCCTGCAGCGGTTCTCCACCGGCAGCGGCCGGGGCTCCCAGGCCTTTTGCGCTGGGCAGGTCAGCCTTGAAAGGTTTTGTGGCAAAGTCTGGTTCTTCGAAAGGCCCAATCGGGAGGTGGCTCCCCAGCAGCTCTACCAGCTCAACATTCGCCGAGGCCCCTCCCTGGTTGGTGATCGTCAATGTGCGGGTGACCGTATCGCCCATCTGCAAATTTGCGCTTATTTTGCCGGGCTCGACCCCCAGCATCCCGGCTTGCAGAATGAAATCCTGGCCCACGCTTCCGAACTGCTCTATCTCAACCTGCCTCACGTCCGGGTTGTATCCAGCCAGATACGCAGCCGTCAGGGTGTATGTTCCAGTTGGAAAAAACAGGGTATAAAAGCCGTCCTCCAGGTTTGGGTCCTGCGGCGTGGGGAGGCTGGTTGTGCTCACCCCGCTGTCGCTGGAAACCACGGCGCCATTCAACCCGGTCAGCGTGTTCCCTTCCAGCACATTGCCGCTGACCAGCCCGCCTGGGATCGGAACGCACTCGCCCATTCCGACGGTAAGATCGTCGATATACCAGCCCGGGTAGGTGACGGTCGCGTCAGAGGTGAAGCGAAAGCAAATCCTCAGATTGGCGACTGCATAAGCTGGGTCGAGGGTCAGGTAATGCTCCTGCCAGCTGCTGTCGATTGCGCCGCTCAACGGGCCATTGACCACCTGCCAGCTGCCGCCGCCGTCTTTGCTGGCTTCGATGCTGGCGAAATCGTAGCACGCCTCGGTTTGCAGCCATTGGCTCCAGCGCAAAGCCGGCGTTTGGCCGGAAAATGCGCTCAAATCGATTGCGGGCAGGCTGAGATAGCCGTTCTCATAGTTTGAATAGTGTCCATCCAGGTTGGTCGCCCAGGCGTTTACTCCCGAATGGGCAGAACCCGGCCCGCTCGTGACTGCTCCCCAGGCCCAGCTGGACGTCCCAGAAACCGAAAGCCCTCCCGAGCCGTTTTCAAAGTCGGATGAGAAGAGCGGGCTGACCTGCGGCTGGTAGCCCGGTGTGCTGCACAGGCTGGGATCAACCGGCAGGTCAAAATTCACACTCATATCGCCGGTGATATTGCTAACCGATGCTTCACCCGGCTGGTAACCTTCCAGAAAGGCTTCCACGGTGAAATCTAGCGAGCTGCCGTCCGGTATCTCGAGGCTGTAGAAACCTGACAGCGGGTCGCTCCAGATTGGCCCTGCATCAATCCCCGAGAGCGATATTTTTGCATACAAAGGCCATCCGTTTGCCGCATCCCGCACCACACCAGAGATCACATGGCTGGGAGCGATTTCAAGGGCATAGTTGCGGAGCGTCGTTGTTCCAGACAGGATCTCCACCCCGCTTTCAACCAATGGGTAGTAGCCGTACGCAGAAGCCGTGACGGTGTAAGATCCAGCCGGGGCTACGATGAGGTAGTCTCCAGCGGAATTGCTGCTTGTGACGAGGGTCTGGGTGGAGCTTTGAGTGGCCTGGATCGTGGCGCCATCGATAGGAGCGCTGGTGAGGCTGGAGGTGATCTTGCCTTGCAATGCGCCTTGCGGGCCGATCGAGCAGCCCGGGAAGCGGAATGCCCCGATCCGCGTCCTCCAGGTGTTGCTGCCGGTCGTGGCGACATACATCTGGGTGTACCAGAAGGTGCAGTCATCGAGCGGATCGATACCCATCATGCTGTAATCCCCCCAACGGTTAGACCCGGTCTGCGAGCCGCTGCCTTCAATCAATGAAACCTCGCCCTGTGTAAGGCTCCCAGCGGGTCACCAGTCAGTCGGCCGGTGTAGCGCACCGAGGGATAGACCGTACTGCTGGAAACACTGTAGCCGAGAGCCATGTTGCCGGTGTGGTCCAGCGCCAGGCTGCCCATCCAGCGGTGAGCGGCATCGGGGGCAAAAACCCCTTCCTGCTGGAGCGACCAGCTGCTTTCCAGGCTGCCTTTCCGAAGCTCAAACCAGTGGATGCCTGCGTGGTCGCTCCCATTCTCATCCACAGTATGGTTGCTTACCATGCTGGCATAGCCCCCATAGTTGCGGTATTGGAGGCGGTACATCAGGCGGTCCGAGATCGCATCCAGGCCGGTGTTGGTGCCAGGCTGGGGGATGCAGTTGCGGCCATCGCGCACATCGATGGATTGACATCCTCGGTCGGGATGAACTGGTTGGGATTGCCCGCCAGACCAAAGGTCGCCTGGGCTGGCTGGTTCCAATCCACATGAAACTCCCACAGCCGCAGCCCATCGGCATCCCCCAGCCAGCTGCTGTCATCCCATTCTAAAAAGTAGCCGGGTGAGCCTTCCGGCGGGGCTGTCGTGCCGTCGAAATCGGCAGGCAAGATGCCACCGAAATT